>CAJTDE010000014.1 GCA_910574835.1 Clostridia bacterium
TCTGCTGGTTTACCAAGGCCATGACAGAGTAGCCAAGTCGGGAAGGGATAAACGCTGAAGGCATCTAAGCGTGAAGCCCCCCTCAAGATGAGATATCCCATTTGAAAGAAGTAAGACCCCTTAAAGACGATAAGGTAGATAGGGCAGAGGTGGAAGTGCAGTAATGTATGGAGCTGACTGCTACTAATCGGTCGAGGGCTTGACCAAGCGTCATAGGAGAGAGAAGAACAGAAAAGACTAAGAGAAAACCAAGATGTGGAAGAGATAATTCAGTATATAGTTTTGAAGGTATATGAAAGCGAAGGAAAGCATAGAATATATCTGAAGAGAAAAAAGAAGAAGTAATCCTCGATAGCTCAATGGTAGAGCACGCGGCTGTTAACCGCGGGGTTGTTGGTTCGAGCCCAACTCGGGGAGCTTAAAAAAGCCCGTAGACATCAGTGTTTATGGGCTTTGTATATCCGAGGATAAGAGAGAAGAAATTTTGACAGGCAATATGCTGTTAACCGAAAGAGATATGCTCCAATAGCTCAATGGAATGGTTACACTTGTTAGTAACTGAGTGTTTTTTGTTAAAAGTGGCAGATTTTCACTCTAGCCTATATAAAACAGGAAATAGTAACATGGAATATTTATAAAAGAAAAAATATATATGGGATGCACGAAAGTGAAAGTAAAGCTGTGGCTTTCCATGTAGTGAAACCTTGTATTGAATTTATACAGGGTTTCTTTTTTGTATTAATCAATTGAAGATAAGTAGAAAATAGATTATAATTATAGAAATAATTAAATGAGTGAAAGCAGGAAGAAAAAATGTCGGAGCATCAGGGCGTTGAGTGGAAGGAAATTTGGAAAGATGAATATTTGAAATGGATATGTGGATATGCCAATGCACAGGGTGGAACGCTTATTATTGGAAAAGATGATAATGGTGGTGTAACAGGGATTGGTAATTCTAAAAAGCTATTAGAAGATATTCCAAATAAAATTGTTTCTACGATGAATATTATTGCCGATGTAAATCTTATAGAAGAAAATGGATTAGAATATATAGAAATTATTGTTGATAGCTATCCGTTTCCCGTTAATTATAGAGGAAAATATTATTATCGCAGTGGTAGTACCATGCAGGAAATAAAGGGAATAGAATTATTAAAATTTCTTTACGAAAGGCAAGGGAAAATGTGGGATAATGTGCCAATACCAGGAGAAACAGTAGATACCCTAAGTAAGGAAGCGTTGCAGGAATTCAGAAAAAAATCTGTTTATAAAAAGCGGCTAAGTAAAATTGCGGCAGAGGTCAATGACAAGTTATTGTTAGAGAATTTAAAATTATTTGAAGGAGAAAATCTGATACGAGCAGCAATTTTAATGTTCCATCCCGATCCGGAAAAATGGGTAACGGGCGCATATATAAAAATCGGATATTTCGGAGATTCTGATTCTGATTTAAGGTATCAAGATGAAGTTCACGGGCCATTAATTTTACAAGCGGATAAAGTGGTAGAGTTGATTTACACAAAGTATATGAAGGCGTTAATCGATTATAAAGGTTTGCAGAGAACGGAAACGTATATGTTTCCGATGGAGGGATTTCGTGAGATATTGCTGAATGCCATTAATCACAAAGATTATAGTACTGGAATTCCTATTCAGATTAGCATTTATGAAGACAAAATATATGTTTGGAATGATGGAAAATGGCCGGATAATTTGCCAGTAGATAAAATATATGAGAAGCATTCTTCAATACCATATAATCCTAAAATAGCAGATGTTTTCTACAAAGCTGGAGAGATTGAATCCTGGGGAAGAGGATTTGATAAGATTATGGAGGTATGTGAAAAGGAAAAGGCTCCCTATCCTGATATTGATGCCAACTTCAGGGGAGTTATGGTATTGTGTAAGCCTTGTGAGCAGTATAATAAATTATTAAAAGAAAAATATAGAAAAGAAACTTTTTCTAATGTGCAATTTGAAAAATTGTCACAAGAAGAACAAGTTCGCATGGCTCCGATATTGAAGTATCTGGATGATAATTCTATAATCACTAACGCGATAGGTCGTGATTTATTAGGAAAATCAGTAGCAACGACGAAACGTTATCTCAACAGATTATGCGAAGTGGGATTTTTGGAGCAGAAGGGTGCTGGCAGGAGTTCATATTATGAACGAAAATGAGCCGAATAATGAGCCGAATAATGAGCCGAATAATGAACGAAAATAGACAATTTATAGAAAAAGAGGATATTAGGATAAAATTGGTATGTAACACATACAATAGGGGAAAAGAGGAAAGAGAAAATGAGAATAATGTCAAATATATATGATAATAGGATTAAGAGTACAAATTTATATGTTGAAACAACATTTGGAGAATATTTACAGTATGCGAAAGATTTGATTAAAAATAATGACCTTCAAAGAAAGCGTGTGAAAACTTCCCAAACAGTATATTCATTGTTAAAAGAGGATTTGCTAAATGGTTGTGTAATACCTCCATTAGTATTAGCTATCATGAGTGATGATAATACATTAAAAAATATGGAAAGTGATGAACTACAGGACTACATTAAAACACATAGAGAAAAGGTTTTAATTCTTGATGGTTTACAGAGAACACATACTCTGATAGCAGCAGAGATGGATGCACTTGAACAAAAAAAAGAAGATTTTTATGATTATAAGCTACGATTGGAGGTTTATGTAAATATAAATAAATTTGGTGTATTGTATAGGATGTTGACTTTAAATACAGGACAAACCCCCATGTCTCCTCGTCATCAGTTAGAGATGTTGTATAGTGACATGTTGGATACAGAAGTAAACGGCGTGAAGCTGATTAGAGAAGTTGAAGGGACGGCGAATGCAGATAAAAAAGAGTTTATATTTAAAAATACAATTGATGGTTTTAATTCGTATATGAGCCGAAATGCTTTACCAATGGATCGGGAAGAAATGCTTGAAAATATAAAAATGTTGGAAAAAATGTCTAAAGAAAATATATCTGTAGATATTTTTAAGTCTTTTTTAGAAGGATATATTAAAGTGTTCGACGTTTTATGTGAAAAGGCAAAGAATTGTTATGTAGATCAGGATAAGCTTCATGAATATGAAATTAAAAGTTCGCCTTTTGCAAGAAAAGCAAGTAAGGCTTTTTCAACATCACAGGCACTAACTGGCTATGGAGCTGCAATGGGGATCATGAAAGATAAAAGAATTATTGAAGATTTTGGTTCATTGGAGAAGATTGTAAAAGATATAGAAGATAATTATATAGATGACAAAGAAGGCGAGTGGTTTATGGAATTTTTAAAGCGGATGGATATGATAAAAGTTAAGGCGAAGAAGATAGGAAATGCCCAAAGAATGTATTTGGAATATTTTTATCGGGAATTGTTTAATGAAGAAAGTGATTCATATGCTGATTTATTACAAGCGGTAGAAAATGGATATAGGAAATATGATAGTCAGGTAAATGGGTAATGAAATACGAAGCCAATGAAAATAATATAACAAAATACCATAATGGAGTATTTGAAGTAAAAGATATAAAAACAGGAAATGAATTTCTATATAAACCTTTACTATCATTAGATAAATCATTTGTACCATATGATTTTGAAATGTGTTTTTTATATAATAATGGTGGAGTTTCAGAAAATAGCATTTTTAAATTATATGCTGATGGGATTCGAATTGGATGGATATTTCCTATACAGTCTTTGGAATCTAAGGAACATGATTATGTGCAGGATGAGTTTTATTTAAAATATGCATATATAGTCATGTATAAGTTGTTACAAATGACAGAGTTTGGAGACAGAGAATACTCAGATTTCAGTATTTTGGATTATTATTCGGATGATATTCAAATACTGGTGTATGATAAAGGAAATGCAAGTAAAATAGAACGTTTTGATATATCAAATTATGCAGTAGATTTATTTTCAAAAGGATATTCTTTTTGTGGTGAGGGAAATGTTTTTACAAAGCTTGATATATTTGATAAAAATATTAGAGTTAAGCAATTGCCCGAACCAATAAGAGATATTTCATATATCAATGTTTTATTTATGGAATTAATACCTCTCAGGGAATCAAGTTACTCAAAATTCCATTTAATCTATCAGATTGTTGAAATATTGATTGGTGTAGTGTTTAACTATAAAATAAAAAGTTTTATTAATGAGATCGAAGATTCTCCGGATGACTTATTTGAAAAAAGAGAGCAACTTAGTGATATTACAACGGAAAAGAATAGAGTTATATGGCTTTTTAACAATTTTTCTAATATCGATTTACAAAAAAAAGAAATTCTGAATAATCTCTGTGAAAAAATGTTACAGGATAATGAAAAACGTTATAAAGAAAATAATGTTGGTAATAATTTGTATGCAGTGAGATGTTTGATTGTACATAATCTCTATTCTTTAGATGAAGATGGACGAGAACTGTTAAAGGAATTAAATAATAGTTTTTTAGACGTAGTATTAGATATTCTATTTACTTTCCATGAAAATTAAAGATGGGAGTATTTTAGCTTGTGATAGTTCTTCGGTGTGCGAACGCACCCTATGGTAGAGCACGCGGCTGTTAACCGCGGGGTTGTTGGTTCGAGCCCAACTCGGGGAGCTAAGTAAATAGTTTGATAAAAACCTGTAGACGTAATGTTTACAGGTTTTTATGTATTTTACTTTTCCTCTGAAAAATTGAGCACGAAATATATGGTATAGGCTAACGCAACCGTAGTGATTACATTAAGAATCAATCATAGGAAACGGATACCCATTTCCGTAAATCTGCCCGTCCGCGCTATGGCTTGCCGGACGGATTTCGCTTGTTGGGAAGAATCTTAAACTCTCTTAAAAACCCTCTCACTACCTACAATACCACACAGAGCGTTTTTGAAGGAGTTTTGAGAGAAATACTTCAAAAAGTTTTCTTTGCTTCTTAATACGGGGAAGTTTGGGAAATGCCAATGCTTCAAAAGAAAATTGCTAAAAATCTTTTCTATCAGAGCGGACTGCTGTATACTGGTAAATACTTGTCCTTAAAACCGCAAGATATATGAAAAACTGGACGAAATATCCTGTTATAATGCAGAAAGAAAGGAGGAAGCTGCAATGCCGGGGAATATCAAAAATGTAATGGCGGCAATCGACTATATCGAAAGCCATCTGCACGAAAAACTGGACTTGGAAACAGTTGCGGGGGCTGTACATTATTCAAAATATTATTTGCACCGAATGTTCACAGATACGGTTGGGTTGACAATTCACGATTATGTACAACGCCGCCAGTTGACCGAAGCCGCAAAACTGCTTGTTCTTTCCGACCGACCAATTCTTGAAATTGCGCTTTCTGCCGGATATGAGAGCCAGCAGTCTTTTACGGATATTTTCAAAGCCATGTATAAAAAATCTCCTAACAGGTACAGGGAGGAAGAAGAATTTTATCCATTGCAGCTAAGATATGTCTTGAATGAAAATCCTACAAATTTAGAAGAAAAAGAATGGCAGGATAAAATCGTCTTTGCAACACAGAAAGATATACCCAAATGGATAGAACTGGTTCACCTTGTCATTGACGGTTTTCCGCGCTTGGACGAAAAACAATATCTTGCACAGTTGCAGGAGTATATCAAAAATAAGCGTGCATTGATTTTGAAAGACGCTGATACGGCAATCGGGATTATGGCGTTTAACGAGGTGACGGGGAGCATTGATTTCTTTGGGGTACACCCACAGTATCGGAAAAGAGGGATAGCGAAAGCATTTTGTGAAAAGGCATTGTATGAACTTGCACGTTCCGCCCAGATTAGCGTGACGACTTTTCGGGAGGGCGACAAGGCAGACACAGGCTATCGGGAGGTATGGGGAAGTCTTGGCTTTGCCGAAGCGGAACTGTTAATTGAATTTGGATATCCGACGCAGCGGTTTATACTTCACAGAGAAAAATCGGAGGGCGAAGACAATGAATGACCTAAATCCACTATCACAGAACTTTACAATAAAATCGTTGCTGAAATTTGCATTTCCGACAATTTTGATGATGATATTCATGGGGCTGTATACAGTCGTTGACACAATTTTCGTAGCACGATTTGTAGATACAAATGCGCTTTCGGCATTGAATATTGTCTGCCCTGTTATCAATCTGATTGTCGGTCTTGGAACCATGCCTGCAACAGGAGGAAGTGCGATTGTAGCCCGCAAAATGGGAGCAGGAGAACAAAAAAGAGCGGAACAGGATTTTACGCTGATTATCTCAGCAGGTATTTTGTTTGGTGTATTGATTGCAGTCTTGGGGACGGTTTTTATTGACAGAATTGTCCGGGGGCTTGGGGCGGGCAGTATTCTATTTCCGTATTGTAAAGAATACCTTTTTATCCTGCTTTTATTCACGCCCGCAAGTATCCTGCAAGTGCTTTTTCAAAATCTTATCGTAACGGCAGGACGCCCCGGAATGGGTATGGTGCTTGGCATAAGCGCGGGAATCGCTAATATTTTACTGGACTATATTTTTATGGTGCCGCTTCACATGGGCATTAAGGGGGCGGCATTTGGTACGGGCATTGGCTATATGATACCGGCGGTGATTGGATTGTGGTTCTTTTCCGCAAAGAGAGGCAGTCTGCATTTTAGGAAACCAGTCATGGATTTTTCCGTATTGGCTGAAAGCTGTACCAATGGTTTTTCGGAAATGGTAAGTCAGGCGGCAACAGCGGTTACAACATTCCTTTTTAACCGTATTATGATGAAATTGCATGGAGAAAACGGAGTTGCGGCAATCACAATCATTATCTATACACAGTTTTTATTGAGTGCCCTTTACATAGGCTTTTCTATGGGAGCAGCCCCGGTTATCAGCTATAACTATGGGAAGCAGGAGGTCAAACAGCTAAAGAATGTATTTTCTATTTGTATGCGGTTCATTGCCTTTGTTTCGGTCACTGTTTTTGCAGTAGCTTTTATTTTTGGTTTGCCATTGGTTGGTATTTTTGCAGAAAAGGGAACACCTGTTTATGAAATTGCGCGAAACGGATTTTTGATTTTTCCCTTTAGTTTTCTGTTTTGCGGGCTGAATATTTTTACCTCTGCCACATTTACAGCATTATCAAACGGGAAGCTGTCAGCAATTTTGTCATTCCTGCGGACTTTTGGACTGATTACAGTGCTGTTGCTTACATTGCCAAATGTTTTGGGCGTAACGGGGGTATGGCTTGCAGTACCGATGGCAGAACTAATTACTATGATTGTAGCATTGGTTTTTCTTCGTCAGAACAGGGAAAAGTATCACTACGCATAAAAAGAAGATTTTCATACCGTCCGGCGGTTAATGAAAGACCTAATCCTTCAGATATGCTGGGAGAATAGAATAAGCAGTAGTGAAACGGATATTATAAAAGCCTCCTATGTTACAAATTACAATGGGAAAGGTGTTGCGAACCAATCTCAAAGAATAGGAGGCGGTCCAAATGGGCAGTAAAAGTTTATCACATACTAGATGGAAATGCCAGTACCATATGGTTTTTATTCCGAAATATAGGAAGAAACAGCTGTGTGCATGGATCATGTACATTTATGCGTATGCATCCCTCCCAAATTAAGGGTATCGCAGTTCATGGGATACCTAAAAGGGAAAAGTACCCTGATGATATACGATAAACATCCGGAATTAGGCAGTAAATTCAATAAATCCTTCTGAGCGAGAGGATATTATATTGCAACAGTGGGCAATATCACAGAGGCTGCAATCAAGAAATATATTCAGGAACAATCAGAAGAATCCCGGAAAGAAGATACCCCGCGAGCCGCTTTTTAGCGGCAGCCAGTAATATGGTTTGTAACACCCCGCCTTTAGGCGGAGATGATCCGTTCTAAGAACCAATGCCAATAAATAGATCTCTGGTATGGCAGTAATGGTCGTCATAAATCAAGCAGATTTCTTTTTCTTGGAAAGGTGTCAAAGGTATAGATACTAAATAGTTTTGGAAACGATTCCATTCTGCAAACTGATGAACAATAGCATTTCCATAGCCACAGGCAATTTTTACAAGCAGACCTTCAAAATCTAAAGAACAGTTTTCAGGATAATTTCTGACATCAAAGAGTATATTTTGAAGTTCTTGCTCCGAAATTTCATTTTTTTTGGCCAACTCACTTTTTTGCGAAGTAATTAGAACAAGAGGGTATGACTTTAGAGCCTTATAATGAAACCGGCTATTGTTCATAGTAAAACCAAATCCGATATCTAGGGAAGCATTTTGAATGCGCTGATGAAGGGCTTGATTGGAGTAACTATAAAGATTTACTTCAATTTCAGGGTATTGAGTTTTAAATGCAGACAGATATGAGATAAGTATTTTCTCATCCAAATTTTTCATGAAGCCAATATTAATACATCCGGCTTCACCATAGTGATATGCGGATACATTTTGTTTGGTTAAGCGGTACTGATGCATTAATCGAAGAGCTTCTTCTTTGAAAAAGGCTCCTCCCTCTGTCAGTTGCATTCGTTTATTTTCCCGAGAAAAAAGCTTAAATCCAAGCTCATCCTCCAAAAGCTGAAGCTGCTTAGTAATGGCTGTTTGGGATACATACATATTTTGAGCAGCTTTTGTAATATTTAAGATTTTTTCGACTTCAAGGAAGTATTCAATTTGTCGGATTTTCATGTTTTAATCTCCATTTCCTTTAAGAGTAGCAAGAAAATCGTTCATAACTTAAAGTGATTATAACACAACTTTTATTCATTGGAAAGCAAACATAAAAAATGATATTCTGAAAATCAAGGATGGCATTAAGTGCTGTATCAGAGGAGATGCGTAAATGCAAAAAACAATAAGGCGGTTTCTGCTATTTTTGACAGGGATAAACCTGCCGGCTATTGGAATAATTTTGAATACAAGGAGTGACTTGGGCGTAGCGGCATTTACTAGCTTTTTTTATGCCTTATCAAAGATAACAGGTATATTTTTGGGAAATTCTTCTATTATTGTATATTTTGTATTGATTCTATTTCAGTTTCTTTTACTTCGGCGGCTTGATATTTCGGTTTTACTTCAGATACCATTTTCTGTTGTGTTTGGAATGGTGACTGATTTTTATGACTATATAATTCCAGAGGGGGAGTTTTCTTCTGTTGGAAAACTGTTGCTATTAGCCATTGCTATTGTACTCACTTCTATAGGGGTTTATTTATATACGAATTGTCGCTTATTAATGACGCCAGTGGAAGGTATGGTTCAAACAATTGCGGACAAATGGAATTTGAGGTTTTCTTTAGTAAAAAACTGCTTTGATTTTTCTATGCTTTTATTGACAATTTTGGTTTGTCTATTTTTGAAACAACCCATTTATGGCATAGGGATTGGTACGATTGTATCGGCTTTGCTGTTAGGCAGAATTATCGGAGTTTATGAAAAGAATTTTTCAGTTTTCTTTGCATCTGTTTTTGAAAGCCAGAGGGAGAAAATGAAAAATAAATGGAATGGTTTAGCAAGTTAATTATGTATTGTAAAACTGTTTCTAATAAACAAAAGGAGGATGTTATAGGTATGGCCAGTAAGTATGACGGATTGGCAAGAATTATTATCCAGAACGTAGGAGGAAAGGAGAATATTGTAAGCCTTACGCATTGTATTACCCGGTTGCGTTTTCAACTTCGGGATGAGGCAAAAGCAAATACGGAAGTGCTTAAATCTACGGACGGTGTTGTGACTGTGATTCAGTCTGGTGGACAATATCAGGTGGTAATTGGCAATCAGGTGGGCGAGGTGTTTGATGCGGTATGTGATAAAGCACATTTGTCTGGGGCAGAGGCAGAGAGTGAAGACACAAAACAGATGGGGCTGGGAGCAAGACTTCTGGATCTTTTATCTGGAACTTTTCAGCCTATATTAGGTTATCTGGCAGCGGCGGGAATTATGAAAGGTCTTCTTGCTATACTTACGTTTGTGCTAGGCGCATCTGTAAAGGAAACGGGATTTTATCAGATTATGTATGCAGTAGGAGATGGTTTTTATTATTTTCTTCCCATGATTATTGGTGTTGCCTGTGCGAAAAAATTCAAGTGTAGCCAGTATTTGGGAATCGCAATTGCGGCGGCTCTTTTGTATCCGACTATGGTAGGGCTGGAGACAGTAGGTACACTGTTTGAGGGCAGTGTACTGGCTTTGGATTATAAAACAACATTTCTTGGAATCCCTATTGTATATCCGCAGTCTGGTTATACTTCATCTGTCGTTCCTATTTTGATTGCAACAGGAATCGGAGCACAATTGGAAAAGTTCTTTAAAAAAGTTGTACCGGATACCTTGAAATTATTTTTTGTTCCATTTTTGACGATATCGATTATTGTTCCTTTAACATTTATCGTGATAGGACCTTTAGCAGGCATCCTTACAAATTTACTGAATATGGTATTTAGTTCCGTATATTTAATTCCAGTAGTAGGGGGGATTCTTTCAGGAATTCTGGTTGGTGCGTTGTGGCAGGTACTTGTTATTTTTGGACTTCATTGGGCGATTATTCCAATCGGAATCGCAAATATGGCAACCTTTGGTTATGATATGGCTATGTCTCCCTATTTTGCAGCTTCTTTTGCTCAATCTATGGTTGTAGCGGCTATTTATGTGAAGACGAAAGATAAAAACATGAAAGCGATGGCGCTTCCGGCAATGATTTCTGGACTTCTTGGAGTAACGGAACCTTGTATTTATGGTATTACCCTGCCTAAGAAGAAACCTTTTGTTATTTCATGTATTGCGGCTGCTATTGGCGGCGCAATTATCGGAAGTGCTGGAGTTTTAAGATATCAGTCTGGTGCGCTTGGATTCTTTGGTTTTATGTCTTTTGTAAAAGAAGGGGAGCCTTTATCTAATCTACTTTGGGCTGTGATTGGTGTAGCGGTGGCTATGGTGCTTGCATTTGTTATGACGATGGCAACCTACAATGATGAAAACATAAAGGTAAAAACTGAGAAAAAGACATCGCCGGCTTTGGATGGCCCGAAAGTTATTGTATCTCCTTTACGAGGAGAGGCACTTCCATTGAGCAAAGTAGAGGATGAAGTGTTCTCAGGAGGGATGATGGGGCAGGGGCTTGCCATTAACCCTGAGGAAGGAAAGGTGTTCAGCCCGTGTGACGGAACGATTAGTGCAATTTTCCCGACAGGCCACGCCGTAGGAATTATGGGTGACAATGGAGTGGAGGTGCTGATCCATATTGGAATGGATACGGTAAAACTGGAAGGAAAGGGCTTTACAAAAAAGGTTAAAGAAGGAGATTGTGTAAAGACAGGAGATCTTTTGATTGAATTTGATATTGCCCTGATTAAACAGGAAGGCTATTCAGTAATAAGTCCGGTATTGATCTCCAACACGGATCAGTTCACAGATGTAGTGCCAAGCGCAACTGGAAAGGTAAATCCGGGAGATGAACTGATTGTAGTTATGTAATGGAAGGGGAAAGAAATAATGAGCAGAATGCCAGAAAATTTTTTGTGGGGAGGAGCAACGGCGGCCAACCAATGTGAAGGCGGCTTCCATGAAAATGGCCGGGGTATTGCTAATGTGGATGTAATTCCAGCAGGGGAAGAGAGACGGGCTGTAATGGAAGGAAAACTACCAATGTTTGCCTGTGATGATGCCCATTATTACCCATCCCATGAAGCTATTGATATGTATCATCATGTAAAAGAAGATGTACGGCTTTTAGCTGAGATGGGATTTAAGTGCTATCGGTTTTCCGTGGCGTGGTCCAGGCTTTTTCCTAAGGGCGATGAAAAAGAACCAAATGAAGAGGGATTTCAGTTTTATGATGAGTTGATTGACGAGTGCCTTAAATATGGGATCGAACCGTTGATAACAATCTGTCATTTTGATGTGCCTATGCATCTTGTAACAGAGTATGGCTCATGGCGCAGTAGAAAGCTGGTGGATTTCTATGTAAATTATTGTAAAGCTCTTTTCCGACGTTATGGAAAAAAGGTAAAGTATTGGCTGACGTTCAATGAGATAAATATGTTGATGTATTTGCCTTTTATGGGAGCAGGACTATCTTTTGAATCAGATGAAAATATAAAACAGACTCAATACCAGGCGGCTCACCATGAGCTTGTTGCCAGTGCCTTAGCTACAAAACTGGCGCATGAGATGATGCCGGAGGCTACGGTGGGGTGTATGCTGGCTGCCGGAAGTTTTTATCCTTATACCTGTAATCCAAAGGATGTGTGGGCGGCTATGGAGCGGGATAGGGGGAATTATTTCTTTGTAGATGTGCAGTCTCGTGGAGAATATCCTGCTTATGCAAAAAAAATGCTGGAACGAGAGCAGATTCATATTGAGATGAAAGAGGGGGATGAAAAAATCCTCAGGGAGAATACGGTAGACTTTATTTCTTTTTCCTATTATTCTTCAAGGCTGACAAGCGCTGATCCGGAGGTTAATCGTGTCAGAACTACCGGAAATGTTATGTCTTCTTTGCGGAATCCCCACCTTGAGGTTAGTGAATGGGGATGGCAGATTGATCCGCTGGGACTTCGGATAACTATGAACGCTCTTTATGATCGTTACCAAAAGCCATTGTTTATTGTAGAAAATGGCCTTGGTGCGGTGGATACGCCAGACACAGAGGGTAATATTCATGATAATTATCGGATTGAATATCTGCGTGAACATATTAAAGCCATGAAAGATGCGGTCAATATAGATGGAGTTGAGCTTCTGGGTTATACGGTATGGGGATGTATTGATTTGATAAGCGCCAGCACTGGTGAAATGAAAAAGAGGTATGGCTTTATCTATGTAGATAAAGATAATGATGGAGAGGGAACATTAAAAAGAAGTAAGAAAGATTCTTTCGAATGGTATAAGCGGGTAATTGCTACGAATGGGGAATGTTTGTAACAATATTAGAAAAGTAGCTTATTAACTCTTATATTGTAAACATGAATTTTCAAGGCAGACATTGTAAGGGAATCTGGCTTTCAAGATTCTCTGAGATGCCTGCCTTGATTACTTAGGAAAAAGCTAAAAAAGTGCTTGCAAAAAGCAGAAAAATGTGATAGTATATCACTTGTCGTTGGAATGACGTTGGAAGTAAAAAGTATTTTCTGATACTCCATCCAGCGTAAGGCCCAAGGGCCGGAAGGAACAAGGCTCCTTGGTCAAGCGGTTAAGACATCGCCCTTTCACGGCGGTAACACGGGTTCGATTCCCGTAGGAGTCATTTTTGATATTGACGTATCAAAAAGATTTTGTTAGAATATAATAAGTGTATGGCGACATAGCCAAGTGGTAAGGCGTGGGTCTGCAACACCCTGATCACCAGTTCAAATCTGGTTGTCGCCTCTCGGAAACCTCGAAAAATTTACATTTTTCGAGGTTTTTACTTTGTGCAAATTTATAGCTTGACGCTTTTAGACCATTGCCTCCGGTCAATTTTACTCACATTTTTTCTTAATTCTTAAATTTTGGATGCTTCGTGACATGGACAAGCTATTAAAGCTGGTCCGGAGGGGCGATTACAATGAAAAATACAGGTACTGCGATATCTATCGGAAAAACTGAAAGGAGGAGCGTATCCCCTGAGAGATACAGAATATCCGGATAGGCAGCCGGAAGCTTGCGGAAATCTGCAGAGATGTGGGGACGCCCATGAAGATGTTTACCTGGGACTGTGATACGGAAGGCGGTTGGGCGGAGCATGTCAAGAGGTGGATGATTACTTATATGGGTTGGAGCAGCGTTCAGGTATTGTTCCGCATGAGGGATCTGAACGAGAATGAGGGGGTAAAGCGGACAAAGAAAACAGATGCGCATTAAAATGCGGTTTGGCTCAGCCAATGGAAACAGTTCACAGACATTCGCGGCGTCCGGATAGCATTTCACAACAAAACAGGTTGCTTGAATGATTCAGGCAGATTATAATGACTGTTATTTCTATGATGATAAACAGGAGGTACTTATGAAACTGAAAAAACGAATGATATTGTTCGGCATTGCCTGTATATTGAATACAATGGCCGTAGGCTGCGGAGCCGCTACAGAACCTACTGTTAAAACAGAAGAAGCCCTGTCAGGTGAAATATTGCCGGAAGAAGAAACTGACGCGCTAATAAAAGATGATGGCAAAGACATGGATGAGTCACAGGAAAATACAGCTGGGAAATGGCAGGTTTTAGATCCGGATACCGCCGCTGCTGTAGATGCGGATTTTCTGGGAAAAGTTTGGAAGATAGAAGAGGATTCATTTTTTATTGTGGAAAGGAAAGTAAAAATTTCAGGAGATGGTTCCTTAATATACAGTTCTCCAAGCTCTGATGCTGATATTCCGGATTCCCAGCTGATTCATGTAATGTTTGAAGAGAATACCGGTTTTTATATGAGAAACATTGATGAAGATGAAGAGAGCCATGAATACAAAGAAGCCGGATTTCAAGATTTGAATAAACATATGTTTGTTGAAATGAAAGGCGGTTTTGTAAATGATGAGTTTCATGCTACAGAAATAAGGTTCTATTAGAATATGGGAGGAAGATTATGAAAAAAGAAATTTATACTGATATTTATGAGTGCTTTGGCAATGGGATTCCTGTCGTTCCGGATTGCTTTCTTCCGGACAATAGAAAACATATATCTTGACAACTGTCTTTTGATATCTTATACCGCATTTGTTTATGCAATACAGTATAATACAGACAGACGGTGACAATTTGGAGATTGTTGTAAGTAATAAGGCAAGTCGTCCTCTGTATGAGCGGAATACCGCTCGATAAATTAATCATCTTATTAACATTATTGTACTAGGAGGATCAGCGATGGCAAATGCTTTCATGGTATCAGGTCTTACCAAAACTTATCAGGATTTTGTTTTGGATCATGTTTCATTCACCGTTCCCAGCGGCGCCATTGTCGGACTGATTGGAGAAAACGGTGCAGGAAAGAGCACAACCATCAATGCGGCTTTAGGACTGATTCAAAAGGAGGACGGCGTTGTTTCCATTTTAGACAGGGAGGAATTGGATGGGGATATCAAAGAACAGATTGGTGTCGTGTTCGATGGCAGCAATTATCCGGAAATCCTTTCTCCCCGGAAATTGAACCTGGTTATGAAAAACATTTACAGGACGTGGGACGAACAGGTATATTTTGGACTGCTGAAACAGTTTTCCCTGCCGTCCGATAAGCAGATCAAACAGTTTTCAAAAGGAATGAAGATGGAGCTGGCTATCTCTGCGGCATTTTCCCATCATTCCAGGCTGTTGATCCTGGACGAAGCCACCAGCGGCTTAGACCCGGTTGTCCGGGATGATATTCTGGATATGCTGCTTGGCTTCGTCCAGGACAAGGGGCATTCCATACTGGTATCCTCCCACATTACCAGTGACCTGGAGAAGATAGCCGATTATATCGTATTTATCCATGAAGGAAAAGTCGTTTTTGAAAAGCCCAAAGATGAACTGACCGAGCGGTACGGCATTATCAAGTGCGGTGCGGCGCAGTTTGATGCACTGGATAAATCCGATATCATCGCATACCGCAAAATGGACTATGAATGGCAGATTCTGGTTTCAGATCGAGATAGAATGCAGAAAAAGTATCCGAAGGCCGTGGTTATCCCAGCAACGATTGATGAAATTATGCTGCTCTATGTAAAGGGGGAAAAGTGGTGAAAGGTGTTTTGGTGAAAGATCTCTATATTGCCAGGAGCAATATCCTCGTAACCATCGTCAGCCTGGTTGTTTTGGGCTTTGGCTTATCCTTTTTGCTGGAAACCAGCGCACTTCTGGTTTTGGCCCCGGTTGCCGCCACAACAGCAGTCTTTATCAGTATTACCAGTGATGCGGCTTCCAAATGGAATAAGAATGTCATTACCATGCCGGTATCAAGGAACCAGATCATTGGCGAGAAGTTTTTGTTTTATATCCTGCTTGCCGTATTGGGATTGTTTACTGCGCTGATTCCCTGTGTTGTCCTTGCGTGCTTTGATACGGATATAACGCTTCACTCGCTATTGCTGTACGGTTCTATTGGGATAAGCGCTACCCTGCTTGCAGGCGGTATCAGTCTGCCGTGTGCGTATCTGTTTGACCCGGAAAAATCGCAGATTGTCTTTATGATGTCATTTATGGCGTCAACAGGGATTATTACGGGACTTGTGCTTCTTATCAATTTGGTTTTTTCTGTAAAGGAGAATATCCTTCTGGCTTTCAATATTGTGCTTATCATTTCTGCTATCTGGTTTTTTATCTCGTACCGGATTGCGGTAAAGGTATATCGGAAACGGGATATTAATTGACTGATATAGGATAGTGTGCGTAGGCATCGACGAAGCACATAGCCGAACAGCAAGGGTGTCCGCCGTGAGCCGGAATCTGAAAGAAGCTGGTAAACCTCTGACCTGACGGATAGGAACCGCATATAAGGCTCGGATTAAAAGTAAACGCCGAAAAGAGCAAGGTTGATAAGCCCAAGGCAGTAGCAAAGTTCAAGGCGCAAATGAAGAAATTGCCGTGCAGGAGTGGGAAGCGTTTCTGGGAACCCTGCCTGCAGGCATTGTACCATATGGGGCTTCTGAAGGAGAATGAGGGGTTACAGTGGGCGGAGAAACTTTAGATGCGGTTTGCTGAAAAAGGTTTTTATTTTCTCTGATCATGAATCAGAAAGCTCTCCAGTCCTGCTTTGATAAAGGCGTCAATCGTTTTCTGTATTTTCTTCCAGCCGCTGCAGTGATTGCGGGACATGAGTTTATTAATTGCCAGGCAGCCGTTCATCTGAAAGTAGAAGACGGCTTCCGCCTCTTCAAACGTAAGGATACTGTGAGACATGAGCCAGGTAATATAGTGTTCCTTATGATCCGCCATTTTGTCAATGATCCTCGTAAAGATGGTATCATCCAGGAGCAAATAACGGAACATGTTATTGCTGTGAATTTTATCACAGAACGGATAAGAACAGTTTGGAGAATCGCATTTCTGAGATAAGACATGCTCCATGACGCTGGAAGTGTCAGAGAGCATGTCATCCAGTATATCATCCAGAACATCATTCATATCATAATAGTGCAGATAAAAAGTACCCCGGTTGATCTCAGCCTTGCGGCACAGTTCGGTAACCGTAATTTTTGCAAAATGATTTTTTCCCAGCAGTTTTAATAAAGTATCTTTTATGACCTGCTTCGTATATCGAATACGCCGGTCTTCTTTTTTGGTTTTTTCAGCCATGATCTTCCCTCTGTCATTCAACAATTTCTCGGATTTGTTCAGTAACCATACAGATTTTCCATATTGTTTCTTGTCTTTTTGATAAGAGCCATTATACTGTATCGTATAAAAATAATCAACACGTTGTTCAAAAAATATTGGAGGTAACAATATGGGACATATCATTGCAGTGGCCGGAAAAGGCGGCGTGGGGAAGACGACTTTGTGCGGACTGATGATTCAGTATCTGTGTGAGCATGGGAAAAAGCCGGTGTTGGCCGTGGATGCGGACGCCAATTCCAATCTGAATGAAGTGCTTGGCGTGGAAGTCGGCACTACTCTTGGAGAGCTGCGGGAAGAAATTGAGCGGGCGGGAATGGATGACCGCTATCAGATTCCGTCCGGGATGACAAAACAGGCATGGCTGGAGATTCGGATGGCAGACGCCATTGTCGAAGAAGATGATTTTGACTTTATGGTTATGGGGCGCACCCAGGGACAGGGATGCTACTGCTTTGTCAACGGCCTGGTGCAGACACAGATTCAGAAGCTCCAGAGCCATTACCCTTACGTGGTGGTGGACAATGAGGCAGGCATGGAGCATGTCAGCAGAGGCCTGCTCCCTTCTATGAAGACAGCGCTTCTGGTCAGCGACTGCTCCAGAAGAGGCGTACAGGCAGCGGGAAGGATTGCAGAATTGATGAAAGAACTGGGGATGAAGCCGGAAAAAACAGGAGTAATCATCAACCGTGCTCCGGAGGGCAGGCTGGATGAGGGCACAAAGGAAGAGATTGAGAAGCAGGGGCTGACGCTGCTGGGAGTGATTCCTCAGGATGAAATGGTCTACCGTTATGACTGCGATGGAAAACCGCTTGTAGAACTGCCGGAAGAGACACCGGTCAAAAAGGCTTTGTACAAGATTCTGAAAGGGATGGGATTGTAGATGAGAGAGGATAAAAGTTTGCTGATTTCCTATCTGGAGCAACAGAAAATGGATGACAGTCTGATTCATGACGTAGTGGAATTCAGAGAGAAATACGAAACAGCGGAGGAAGTGCGGGAACGGGTCTATATTCCGGATATGCCGGAACGAAAGAGCTGAATGAGGCTCTGGTATCCCGGTTTATGGTAGTGGATATGCCGCCCCTTTCGGCAATCCGTATGGGAATCGTGAATAAGAGCTTTGACGTATTTGAAAAAGAAATGCTGGAAGATGTGATTGCGACCCAGATTCCGTCCTCCTGGACCAGGGCGGAGATCTTTGAGGGGTGACGGTATGAGAGAACGATCTTACCGGTTTTCGGAGAAAGAGGCAGAGGAGCACCGTCTGGAGATTGAGAACAGAATCCGAAATCTGTTCCGGACCATCAGCGGAGATTATACGCTGGATGTAAAACCGGATGTGAAGGCGTTTGTGAGATCCGGATCGGCAGTGCTTTACGATGCCATGAAGCAGGGAGCGTTTGCCCGGTATTTTAACTCCGAAGAACTGGCGCTGTATATGATGAAAAAGACATATCTGTCGGCACAGGAGAGACCTCTTATGGAACTGGCCCAGCTCTGTGTGGACGCCGCAGTTTATCCAAGGACTGCAAAAGAGCGTCCGGGGACAGCGGACATTCGAAAAAGTGCTTTTGAAGATCTGTTGAGGCAGGAAGAACCTGTTTTATGCAAGACTTTTTTTGGCCAGGTCAAGGTTTTTATCATGAAAGATTATCTGGGAAGGCAATCGGGTCCGATACCGGATGCGGTCAGACAGACGGCAAAGGAGATTGCAGTTCTGGAACATGCCAAAGATACGACGGGTATCATAAACAAGATTGAAAAAATCTATAATACGGTCGTTGACAGGGAATTTGAAGAGCAGCATGGAAATCTGGAAACGGTACTTCGTGTTCCGCCAAATGCTCTGGCAAGTGCGGCATGGCAGGAATGTCTGACAGATGAACAGATGGAGGAAATCCTTAAAAAGTATCTGACCGGACTGGGCAAGGATATGATGAGCCTGCAGATCAGGGATAAACAGCCGAAAAAGCGAACGCATCCGGCCGAATCCGTAAGGCAGGAAGAGGAAGATTCCGAAATCGAAGATGAAGCTTCGCAGCAGAAAGTGCAGGAATATGTGGCGTTAAACTACGGGAAAAATTATTTGTTTCCGTTGGAACAGGAAAAGAGGCGGAACCGGCTCCGTACCGGGATACACGCCAACTGTCTGCTGCATGATACAAAGGGGATCCTGCAGGACCCGGTAATTGTAAATAACCAGTACCGCTTCAACCAGCTTCAGTTTGAAAAAAACAGGATGTATTATTACAGCAACAGCCGGTTCATCGGAATTTGTAGTTGATATTCTGCTGGATTCCAGCGGTTCCCAAGCGATAAGGCAGTCGCAGGTGGCGGTACAGGGGTATATCCTTAGCGAAGCGTTAAGCTTTGTGGAAATCCCCCACCGGGTAGTGAGCTACTGTACTTTCTGGAATTATACCGTTATGCACCGCTTTCGGGATTATGATGACGGAAAAGAAAAAAATGAGAGAATTTTTGAATTCCGTGCATCGGGAGATAATCGGGACGGACTGGCAGTAAAAGCTGCGTATGATACCCTTTTGGACCGACCGGAGAACCACAAGATTCTGATCCTGCTTGACAACGGAAAACCCTGTGACATCAGCATCCGGCGGCCTGCGGATTACACAGGAGAAAAGGCGGTGAAAGATACGGCATTTGAAATACGAAGGGCAAGGACGCTTGGCATCTCTGTTCTTGGTATTTTTGCAGAGAACTATGAAGATACCGCTGCAGAGAAGAGAATATTTGGAAAGGATTTCGCCTATATCAGGGATATCCGTAATTTTTCCCGTGTTGCAGGCGCCTATCTGTGCAGACAACTGGAAGAAGAGTAGAAAAGGAGTAAATAAAATGAGTGTATTTGCAGACTGTCAGGACGAAAGAAATAAAAAAACAATTATAGAAATCGACTGTCCGGAATGTAAGGAAGAGGACGGACTGGAAGTGTTCTTAAAGGACGGCATAACAGTAGGAGAAAGCACCTGCACCGCATGCGGATATGTTATACCGGAGGGTGTGAATCTGGGACAGTTTCTGGAAGAATAAAAGGAGTTCGAGATGAAAATAGCAGTAACAGGAAAAGGCGGTGTTGGGAAAACTTCTTTTGTAGCAACACTGGCAAGGATTTTTGCGGAAGAGGGAAGAAATGTACTGGCTGCCGACGCAGATCCGGACGCAAATCTGGGGCAGGCTCTTGGCTTTCCGGAAGAGGTCGTTGATTCTATTATTCCGATTTCCAAAATGAGAAAAATGATTGAAGAACGGACAGGTGCAGATAAAGATAATACATTTTATGTTCTGAATCCCAAAGTCAGTGACATTCCGGATAAGTACGGAAAGCTGTATAACGGTGTCCGGCTGCTTCTTCTTGGCACGGTGGACACAGCCGGTGGTGGCTGTGTGTGTCCTGAAAATGTGATATTAAAACGGATTATCAGCAATCTGGTGCTGCACCGGAAGGACGTGGTGATTCTTGACATGGAAGCAGGACTGGAACATCTGGCCCGCGGGACAACATCCGGCATGGAGCAGTTTATTGTTGTAATTGAGCCTGGCGCCCGGAGTATTCAGACTTACCGCAATGTAAAGCGTCTTGCCCTTGGCCTGGGCGTGCAGCAGGTGAGGGTGGTTGCCAGTAAGGTAAGGGATGAACAGGATGAATTTTTCATCCGGGAAAAAATACCGGAGGAAGATTTTCTGGGCTTTATTCATTACAATCCGGATATCCTCCGTGCAGACCGTATGGGTTTGTCTCCATACGATTGCAGCAGAGAACTGATACAGGAAGTAAAAGAAATTATAAAACGGATGGAGATGTAAATATGGCAGATGATGTGCAAACTGTGCCTGGGGGACATGGAAAGAAAATAGCATATGCGAAAGATAACATGGAGCGGATGCCCTATGAATATTACATGGAGAAATTTAAGATGTCTGATCCTGTCAGCATTAGTACAAGATTAGGGATTGTGTATAACCTTGCAGAGCAGGAATTTGTGTTCATGTTCATGGGGAACCTTTATTATATCCATTATCCGGACTTTGAGGTCAGACATGGAAATCTGGAGACAGAGACGAGTACCTATTATCCGTTGGAAGAAGATATCTATGCCAAAATACTTGTTTTAAGATACCTTTTAAATGCCAGCGTATTTCCTCATAATGGAGAATTTCGCTCTTACAAAGAGCTTCCGTCCGGAGATTTATATGCCCGGCAGTTTCAAGGCAGATGTATTTCAAGAATGAACCGTAAGTTTGGGAGCAGACTGAAAAAATTTAAAGAAATTATGGAATGTACAGGTGCGGTCCCGGTACACCTGGGGGATATTGGATACGAACTGGAATTGTTTGAGGAATTGTATCTGCGGTTTATTTTCTGGGAAGGCGACGAAGAATTCCCGGCATCTTCGCAAATTTTGTTTTCCAGTAATTTTCCGGCTGCATTTGGGGCCTATGATTTGGCAGAGATAGGAGAAATCTGTATCAATACATTTCGTGCAATCGAAAAACAATTATAACCAGTCCAGATAAGAAATGTTAAGTATTTATTAGAAAAAATTTCTGCTGGACGGTAAAGCTGCAAAGGCGCACAAGAGGAACTTTTATGAGTGCTTTTTCGAATAAAAGTTTCTCTCATTACCGGTGTGTCGAAGCAGCTTTACCCTTTAGTGCTGTCGCGCAGCGGCTTTTATAGGAGGAATGAAGATGAAAGTAGCAGTATGTGGAAAAGGTGGAAGTGGGAAAAGTACAGTTACAACTTTGCTGGCAAAAGAATTAGCAGGGAGGGGCAGAAAGGTTCTTGTCATTGATTCAGATGAATCCAATTATGGATTGAGCAGGCAGCTGGGCGTGGACCTGCCTTTGGATTTTACCGCTTATTTTGGCGGGAAACAAAAAGCGATGCAGGATATGATGCTGTCCAATTTTACGCACCGGTTTTTTCATGAAACATGGGAGATTCAGGACATACCAGAAGGATATTATTCTGAAAAGGACGGTGTAAAGCTGATGTCCAGCGGGAAGATCCATACAGCCAATGAGGGATGCGCCTGTACGATGGGGAATGTACTCACCCAGTTCATAGAACATTTAGTACTTTCCAAAGGGGAATATGCGCTGATCGATATGGAGGCCGGGATTGAACATTTTGGCCGGGGAATTGATAACGGTGTGGATTTGATCCTTATGGTGGTAGAGCCTTCCTATGAATCTCTGGCATTGACAGGGAAAGTTTCTGAACTGGGCACAAGCATCGGGAAACCTGTCTATCTGGTGTTCAATAAAGTGGATGAGGAAAACCGGGAATGGATGAAGAAGAATGTATGTGAACGTGTGAAGATTCTATGTGAGATACCTGCAGAAAAGAGTATTGCATCTGCGGGATTGCAGGGAACAGAACTTTCAAACGGCTATCCGGCAATAATCCGTCTGGCTGATTTTCTGGAAAAATGCGGCAGGGGAAAGGAGGCGCCGGCTCATGCAGGATAACCGGGCATTTCAACAGATGCTGCTATCTGCAAAAGAACGCATATGCGTTCATGCACCGGAGGAGATTGCGCAAAAAAGCGGTGCGGTATTTCATAAGGACAAGTCTTTTTTTGAATTGCAGAGCTTAGCTCAGAGGATTCAGATTACCTTTCCGGAGTGTAAATTCCAACCGTGGATTGATGAATGGCAGCAGCTGGTGATCCTGCATTATTTGGACCTGGCGGATGGAACGGAAGTCTCCCCGGAAATGGTTTCCTTTGGAGCATTAAAGGATGGGCTTATCCGGGGAACGAAATTTGACCATGATATGGAAAGGGCGCTTGGGGGCTTTCTGGCTGGAATGACCCAGGAGCAGCTTTGCAGGGTATGCGAAGGGCTTGGAGCGCAGCTTGTAGAAGAACGGGCAGATTTGTGCGCTGTAATTCCTTTTCTTCCCCGCTATCCCATCTGGCTGAAGATCTGGTTTGCGGATGATGAGTTTGAGGCATCCGGAAAGTTTCTGTTAAGCAAAAGCGCAGATCATTATCTGACCATTGAGGATGCGGTGACAGTGGGAGAGCTTCTGCTCTCAAAGCTGAAGGGCATTTTTGATGAAACATAAGGAGTTCCGGTCAAAGATGCCGCTTTCGGTATTCGGTTGGGAGACATTGAAAAAATGCCTTAAACGCTGAGGTGAATTTGCTCTGGCTGTCATAACCGACAGCTTTTGCGATTTCGGCTATGCTCATTCCTGATTTCCGCAGCATTCTGGCGGCTTCTTCCATGCGGTGCTCTTTGATGTGGGCGGCGATGGAAGTTCCATAAATGGCTTTAAAGGAGGCTTTCAAAGTAGTTGGATTGATTAAATATTGTCTGGAAAGTTCATCTATTGTGATTCGCTGCTCTATATGCTGTGTCAGCTGTTCATGGATTTTCCGGACAATGTTTATCTGTTCAGATTGATATTCGGATAATCGCTGCTTTGGCATGAGTTTTGCTTTACCAAGATAAAGAAGCAATTCCAGGGTCTTTATTTTCTGATAGAACAGCTTCCATTCTTCCGGCTGGTTATAAAATGCGGAAAAAATAGGTTCCGTCTGCTCATTTCCCGCAAGAAAAATCGGACTGTCATTCTGACAGAATTTTTCCGGCAATATGGTTTCAAAAATACGGCTGTCTCTCAACAGTTCCGGAGGATTTTTGACGGTTTTCTGTAAATCTATGCAGATAGTAAGCCCCTGGTAGATACCGCTTGGAAAGCGAAGCACGGAATCCGTACAGGCTTTCATGGTATGAAGGGAAAAATCACCCGGATTCAGATAAATACGATTTCCGTTTTTCATTTCCCATACAATCTGCCCGGCTTTACAATAGTTAATCTGAATGATGTGTGATATGGCTTTATGCTTTACAGAAAGCGAATCAGACGAAAGTGTCAGATAACATAGCTCTATACCGGGATAAAGGGGAATGACTTCATTTGTGTCTTTTTGGTGGAGCTTTTCTACATCTTTTCGTATTTTTATCAATTCATCATTCATAGGGCGGACCTCATAATTTGGGGCAGGTGATTTCCATGACCTGCTCAATCATCTGATGCAGCAGGCGTCCTTGTTCCGTATCTGCGGCGCGGTAGTAAACTTCTTTTCCCTCACGGCGGCAGACAATCAGGCCGCTGTTCTTCAATGGACGGAGGTGGTGGGATACAGCCGGGCTTGACATATCTAACATAGCAGAAATGTTGAGGACACATTCTTCACAGTGGCAGAGAAGCCAAAAAATGCGGATTCTGGTGGTATCCCCAAGCTGCTTGAAAACCTCGGCTACCGTTTGAAAATAATCTACATGATTTAGCTGTTCCTGTATCAATTCTGTTTGCTGCCCTTCTCCGTGCCGGTGTGGCAATTTTGCGTGTTCCATATTATTTTCCTTTCTTTTTCGCTTGCATTTCGCCCAAATGGAAATACTTTTCGCCCGTTTGGGAGGGAATGCCTGAGAGGTATTGACGAGTGCCTTTTTGTGTATTATACTGCAACCACAATGATTAAACAAGTACTTAATCATTAAATTTAAAAATAGAAAATAGCAAGGAGGACTTTTTCGATGAAGAAGACTTACAAGATCGAGGTAGACTGCGCCAACTGTGCAAATCTGATGGAGGATGCGGCCCGCAAGACCGCCGGTGTACAGAGCGCAACCGTCAATTTTATGACACAGAAGATGATCGTGGAATTTGACGAGGGGCAGGAGCCGAAGGATGTTATGAAGAATGTGCTGGATGCCTGCAAGAAAGTGGAGCCGGACTGCGAGATTTTCCTTTAAGCGGTAGTTGCCAGTGATGGAATGACACCCTTAAAATGCACCGCTGCAGTTTAGGGGTGTCATTTTTATCAATAAAAATTAAATGATTAAGCATATTTTGAAAGGAGTTTTACTATGCAGGAATTAGTGATAAGCATACTGCTTACTGTGGTTATCATAATGGCTGCGGCGCTTCTTCTTTTTGTCGGCAGCCGCAAAGATGGCATGACAAGAAAGCAACGGGTTATGATGATTCGGATTTTAATCAGTGCCGGAATCTTACTGGCACTCCAGTTTATTTCCGCAGAGATGTTTGATACGGTTGATGTGTATTTATTCCCGTCCGCAGGAAGATGGCTTCGTTTTGGGTGCTATCTGGTTGACTATCTGATCATCGGATATGACATTCTGAGGAAAGCTGCAAAGGGCATTAAAAACCGCCAGGTATTTGACGAGAGTTTTCTGATGGCAGTGGCTACGATTGGGGCAATGGCCCTGGCTATTTATGAGAATGGAGAATATCTGGAAGCCATTGCCGTCATGCTGTTTTACCAGATTGGCGAGTGGTTCCAGGGATATGCGGTTGGAAAGAGCCGCCGCAATATCAGCAACTTGATGGATATCCGTCCCGATTATGCGAATGTAGAGAGGAATGGGAAGTTAGAGCAGGTAGACCCGGATGAAGTAGGGATTGGCAGCGTGATCGTTGTCCAGCCGGGGGAGAAAGTGCCGATTGACGGTATGATCGTTGAGGGAAGTTCCAGCCTGAATACCAGTGCGCTGACCGGGGAAAGCCTGCCCAGAGAGGCAAAGGTTGGAGACGAAGTAATCAGCGGATGTATCAGCATGACCGGCGTATTGAAGATCCAGACCACCAAGGAGTTTGGGGAATCCACGGTTTCCAAGATTTTGGATTTAGTGGAAAATGCAAGCTCCCGCAAATCAAAATCAGAGGATTTTATCTCGAAGTTTGCAAAAATCTATACTCCGGCTGTCTGCTATGCAGCATTGGCGCTGGCGTTCCTTCCCCCTGTTGTCCGTATGCTTTTTATGGGATTGTCTGCTGATTGGGGAGTCTGGATTTACCGGGCGTTGACATTCCTAGTTATCAGCTGCCCTTGTGCGCTTGTAATCAGTATTCCATTGAGTTTCTTTGCGGGAATTGGAGGCGCAAGCAAGGAGGGGGTGTTGGTGAAAGGTTCCAACTATCTGGAAATCCTCTCCCAGACCAAGTATGTTGTTTTTGACAAAACCGGAACCATGACAAAAGGTGTCTTTGAAGTAAACGGGATTCACCATTCTACCATAGGGAACGAAAAACTGTTAGAGTATGCGGCTCTTGCAGAGAGCGCATCTTCCCATCCGATCAGCAAGAGCTTGCAGCGGGCATATGGGAAAGAGATTGACCGAACCCGTGTATCGGATATACAGGAGATCAGCGGAAACGGCGTGACTGCTAAAGTAGATGGTATAGAGGTTGCAGCCGGGAATGATAAACTGATGAAACATCTGAATATTCCTTATCAGGACTGCCATCAGACCGGAACAATTATACACATGGCAGTGGGTGGGAAATATGCTGGTCATATCGTGATTTCCGATATTATCAAACCTCATTCAAAAGCAGCGATTGCGGAATTAAAGAAAGCAGGCGTAGAAAAATGCGTCATGCTGACGGGCGATGCAAAGAAAGTGGCAAATCAGGTTGCTTCCTCTCTTGGGATTGACGAGGTTTACAGCGAACTTCTGCCGGCAGATAAGGTGGATAAGGTGGAGGAACTTTTGCGGGTGAAGCTGGGCAAGGCAAAGCTGGCCTTTGTGGGTGATGGTATCAATGACGCACCGGTGCTTTCCAGAGCGGATATTGGCATCGCTATGGGGGCAATGGGTTCCGATGCGGCAATCGAAGCGGCGGATATTGTATTGATGGATGATGATCCGATTAAGATTGCAAAAGCAATCAAGATTTCGAGAAAGTGTCTGCGGATTGTTTATCAGAATATTACAATGGCACTTGTTGTGAAATTCGCCTGCCTTGCATTAGGGGCTGTGGGAATAGCAAATATGTATCTGGCGATTTTCGCAGATGTGGGCGTTATGATTCTTGCAGTGCTGAATGCAATCCGTTGTCTGTTTGTGAAAAAACTGTAAGGAAGGAGGGGCCTTTGGCAGAATATCAGGTCAGTCAAATTTATGACGGGCTGAAAGAAAGTGATTTTTACATTCTTACGGAATTTTTTTAAGATGCTGGGGAACCCTGCCCGATTCGTATCTCGCTTCTTTCTGTTGACTAAATTTTGATTTTTGGATATGCTAACGATAAGTAAATAACTGATTTATAAATTGAAAGTAGGTAAACGTCATGCTGTATGAATATCTGAAAGGGAATTACGAACTGGGGTAACCAATTTTTTCCGGGGATATTTCCATTCCCGGATTATCGGAAGAAAACCTCCGGTATCACTTAAAGCGGCTTACGGAGGAAATCACCAGCAACTTTGCACCAGCGCAGTTCCCGGACTGCCTGAAGGATTTGGAGAAATGTGCAGAGGAGGAACCGGAGGTCTGCGGACGGATTCTTACTGGTTATGCCAGAGAGCATGCCCTTACAAAATCAGTAGTGGACAGGTTTATTGCAAATTATCCGCTGAAAATCTACAAGGCGATTTATGAGATAGGGGCAGGACGGACTTGACGGAACAGTTTTCTCTTGAAGAGCAAAAAACAGATTGAACAGCCGACAAATGACTTACAGAATATGGTGAGCATTCATGAAGCTCTTGAACATAAAATTGCCAGTTGTAACATTTCGCGGACATTTGCCTGCTAAACTATAGTGAATGACAAAAAATTGGCCATTTACTATAAAAATATGAAGGAGTGTGGATATGAAAAAGATCTTGCTGGTAGAGGATGACGACCTTTTAAATAAAACGCTGACTTATAACCTGATTTCGGAGGGTTACGATACCGTATCAGCCCTGAACGCAGGCACAGCTGCAGAGTTACTGACGCAGACGGAATATGATCTGGTACTTCTGGACATTAACCTGCCGGACGGCAGCGGCTATGACCTGTGCAGGCTCATAAAGCCGGAGAATCCTGACACGCTGGTGATTTTCCTGACGGCCAATGACCAGGAGAGCGACCAGATCCGGGGATATGAAGCCGGGGCGGTGGATTATATCACCAAGCCCTTTTCCATTGGGGCGCTGCTGCGGAAAATACGGGCAATGTTCGCTATGCTGGAACACCGGGGGCTGGCAAAGGACTTCTATGATGATGGCAGACTGTTTTTGGACTTTTCGGAACAGTCTGCCTCGTTGAATGGTAAATCCCTTACCCTTTCCCCTATGGAGTATAAGATGCTGTACCTGTTCTGCAAAAATCCCAAACAGATCCTTACCAGGCAGCGCCTTTTGGAACGGCTGTGGGATACGGATGAAAACTATGTGGACGAACACACCCTGACTACCTCCATCAGCCGGATACGGGGCAAGATTGAGGCCGATGGCGATACTTATATCAAAACGATTTACGGAATTGGGTATCAGTGGATGGGAGGCGAGAGAAAATGAGTCTGGGGCGGATCTCTGTAAAAAAGATATTCCTGCTGACCTGGGGTGGTATGGCGATTTCTATGCTGGCCATTTGTGCCGTTCTCTTATGGATGACAGGCGAGAGTTGGGTGCTGATTGGCGGCGGGCTGCTGATGCTCTGTGCTCTTGCCTGGATGTTCCTTTTGACAGTTGTTTTCAGTAAACGGCTTTCCGTATTTACCAGGGAGCTGTGCCGGGCAATGGATCGGATGATAAGCGGAAGCGAAGAACTGATGCGTGCCGCGGACAGAGAAACACTTTTTGCCCGTATCGGCTACCGTCTGTCCCGGCTGTACGATATCATGCAGGAGAACCGGCGGAAGGTGGATGAGGAACGGCAGGAGCTGCAGATGCTGGTATCGGATGTCTCCCATCAGGTGAAAACACCGGTAAGCAATCTGAAAATGGTGACGGATACACTGCTATCAAAGTCTGTCACAGAAGAAGAACAGCGGGAGTTCCTGCAGGGCATCCGGAACCAGACGGACAAGCTGGAATTTCTTTTTCAGGCCCTTGTGAAAACCTCCCGGTTGGAAACCGGGGCAATCCGGTTGGAAAAGAAAGAGGCCCCGCTGATCGATACGCTGGCGATGGCCTGCAGCGGCATCGTATATGCGGCGGAGAAAAAGAATATTTCCGTTACAGTGGACTGTCCGGAGGGGCTCCTCCTTTCCCACGACAGCAAATGGACGGCGGAAGCCGTGTTTAATCTGCTGGACAATGCGGTGAAGTATACCCCGGTGGGAGGAGCAATCCGAATTTCGGTAGAGCAATGGGAAATGTATGTAAAACTTAGTGTGTCTGATACTGGCAAGGGTATTTCCGAGAGCAATCAGGCCGCAATTTTCCGGCGCTTCTATCGTGAGGAAGAAGTACATGAACAGCAGGGCGTGGGTATTGGCCTGTATCTGACCCGCGAGATCGTAACACGGCAGGGCGGCTATATCAAAGTAGTTTCAGAGCCGGGCAAGGGTTCGGAATTTTCCATTATGCTCCCTATAAGATAACACATGGCAGACAGACATTCCCTGTTGTCCGTCGTAAATTTTTTCGCAGCAGTGTGCCGATAAAGCTGCCGGTGGCAGGTTCCCGGCTGAAATGTCCGAGTCTTGTAACATTTCAGCCGCATTTTTTATGCCGCTTCGGACATTTCTGTGACATTTGGATTTTATAATGCCCTTATCAACAGGCAAAAAGCCCTGGAACACCCCAGGGGTATACTTGTACGTCCTGAAAACAGGGAAAGGAGCATTTGATTATGAATGTATTACAAGCAATCGAGCTGAAAAAGTATTATGGCGCCGAGCCAAACATTACCCGCGCCCTAGATGGCGTCAACCTCTCTGTGGAACAGGGTGAATTTGTAGCGATAGTCGGAACATCCGGCAGCGGTAAATCCACCTTGCTTAACATGATGGGCGGACTGGATACGCCCACGTCCGGCAGCGTCATTGTCCGTGGGGATGAACTGGCAAAAAAGAATGATGAGGAGCTGACCATCTTCCGCCGCCGCAACATCGGTTTTATATTCCAGAACTATAATCTTGTCCCAATCCTGAATGTCTATGAAAATATTGTCCTGCCTGTGGAACTTGACGGTGACACGGCGGACGAGAAGTTCATGGACGAGATTGTGGAGATGCTGGCATTAGAAGATAAGCTTGAGCATATGCCAAACAACCTTTCCGGCGGACAGCAGCAGCGTGTCGCCATAGCCCGCGCCCTGATCACGAAACCCGCTATCATCCTGGCTGACGAACCCACGGGCAACCTGGATTCCAAAACCAGCGCTGATGTACTGGGGCTTTTAAAACGTACCAGCATGGAGTTTAACCAGACCATTGTTATGATTACCCACAATAACGAGATTGCCCAGCTTGCCGACCGGATCGTAAGGATCGAGGACGGCAGGATCATGGGATACAGCACCGGTACGGAACTGGAACAGGAGGCGGAAGATCATGATATGGCCTTTTGAAAATGACACCAGCAGAGTGGAAAAGAAACTGGCAGGCCGCAGTATGAAAGCTGACAGGCGCAGAAGCGTTTTTATCATTCTTACGATTGCCCTTGCCGTCTGTCTGATGGGAACCCTGTGTTTTATCTACTCGGCACAGCAGAAGAAGACACTGGACAATATCCTGGGACAGTATCAGGCCGGCTGCGACGGACTGACAAGAGAAGAGGTCACCCGGCTTGTGGATACGGGCAGGTTTGAAAAATGGGGGTATACAGTAGATGCCGGTTCTGTCCGCCATGAGGACAGCGTATTGAACGTCAGTTTTGTCAGTCCTGAGATGATTGATCTGATGGGATACGGCAAAATTACCGGGACTTATCCCCAGGCAGAAAACGAGCTTTGTGTAGAGCGCTCTTTTTTCGGCTATTTTAACCTTCCGGCAGAAATCGGCCGGAAGGTTACCCTGAACCTTGACGGCGGCGAGAAACTCTATACCATCACAGGCATTCTGGAATCGGAGAATAGCAACCGGATTTTCATGGTCTGGATTCCGGAGATTGCGGTGGATACAGGCATTCACCCGGCTTCTTATGAGCTGCGCTTCCGTTTTGAAGGGGGCCAGGTAATGGAGCCGGAAAGACTTCGTGCAGACATCGAACGGTTTTTCGCAGAAATGGGAATACCGGCGGATCGGACCTTTTACAGCTCCAGCTATTTTGGAATGGTGGATATTTATCTGGGAAGCGGAATGGAGATTTATGTCCTGTCGGTACTGATTGCTGTCATCTGTGCTATCGTGATTTACAATATTTTTTACATCTCCGTGATGGGAAAAATGCGGGAATACGGGCGCTTAAAAGTGCTTGGAACAACGCCGCAGCAGTTAAAGCGGGTGGTAAAGCGGGAGAGGCGATTTCTGACTGCCCTGGCAGTTCCCCTCGGACTGATCCTTGCCGCAGTGATCGCACGGATTGCAGTACCCGGTTACTGGTCCTGGCGTGACAATATCCGGTCCGCAATAGTTATTCTATTTCTGACTTATGGAATGGTTCTGGCTGCCACCGGAAAGCCCTTATCTATGATAGGAAAAGTATCTGCTATTGAAGCTATCCGGACCACTGCCTATTCCGGGTATCAGGGACGCAGTATTTCCGGACAGCAGCACCGCCGCCTGACCATAACCAGACTGGCCCTGATGAACTTCTCCCGGAACCGCAAAAAAGCTTTTGTGACGGCTCTGTCCTTAAGCCTGACAGGGGTTTTGCTTCTGTGTATTTCCGCCTATGCAAATTCGGTGGATGTAGAAGAAATGGCCAGGTCCCAGTTTGGAGACAGGAGCCAGTACCTTTTACAATATGAAGATTACGCAGGCCGGGAATTTTATGAGATGCAGAAAGATAATCCTTTGGGACAGGATCAGCAAAAAGAACTCGCCTCTATTTTGAATGTGGATTACGTCACGGCATATGGTATGGCTTGTGTGGAAATCCCTGCCATCAGCGAAATCCCGGGCAACCGTGAGCATGAGCCTTTTATTGTCAGGGGAATTGACCGGGAGGATATGGCGAAGATGTATGCTGACAGAGCAGTTCTTGAGGGAACTGCAGATTACCGGCAGCTTGTGGATGGAAACGGCATTCTGGTCTGCCCGTCAGGCGGATCGCTGAAAGAGATTTACAGGACAGACTATCAGGTCGGGGATACCGTCACCGTTTCCTGTTACAACGGACAGAGAAAGACTTATACCGTGATGGGGATTGTCGAGAACGTTCCAATCTGCAACACAGCTCATTTCTTTATTCTGCCGGAGGAAGAACTGTCCGTCCTTTATCCGGAAATATCGGATTTTACAGGCTGTGTAAATCTCCACACAGAACAGGACAGTGAACAGCTGCGGCGGGCAGTATTCGGCGCTGTGTCCGATGAACGGGTGGGAGTCTCCAGCCTTTATGACCTGACGGCTGAGCTTAAGACCGGCATGCGCGGGGAACTGACCCGGCTCTACGGTATTCTGGTCTTTATCTTTGTGTTTGCCCTGATCAATCTTGCCAACACGCTGATTACCAATCTTCTTACCCGCCAGCAGGAATTTGGCGTGTTCCAGTCCGTTGGCATGAGCGGCCGTCAGCTGTCCCGGATGCTGTCCTTTGAGTGCCTGTATTATGTGGGGATCACGCTGCTTGTGACCCTGACACTGGGAACCGCGTGCAGCCTGGCCTTGTGCAGGGTATTTGATCAGATTGGCATGTTTGGGAAACTCACGTACCATTTCCCAGTGTTCCAGGTTCTGGTGTTTGCAGCTGCGCTGTTTCTGGTGCAGGCGGTATTCTCGGTCTGTGCGGTTCGATATATCGGAAGGCTTTCCCTTGTGGAGCGGATCAGGGCAATGGAGTGATTGATAGATTTTTATTCAGTATTTTACAGCAGCAGATAAACATTTCACAGCAATCTGATTGTTTTGGCGTTTTTAACAGGATATAATAAAATATTAATCTATGCCGGTATTAAAAGAGTATCTTTTGCCGCTGACGAGATCAGGACGAGGAGGTGATGCATTGATCCGTATTGCAATCTGCGATGATGAAAAACATATGTCTGAGCATATAAGGTCCTTTGTTTCTGATTTCTTTCGTAAAAAGAACCGGGAGATCAGCCTCCGTATGTTTTCCGGCGGCGAAGAGCTGCTGAGCTACAATGGGCAGATCGACCTCCTGTTTCTGGATATCCAGATGAAGGACATGGACGGTATGGAAACGGCAAGGAAGCTGAGGGCTGGTCGGTTCCGTGGAGTTTTAATCTTCATTACGGTTTTGAAAGAGATGGTATTCCAGTCTTTTGAGGTACAGGCCTACGATTATCTGGTCAAGCCGGTGGATAAAAAACAGTTTGAAAAGACAATGGAGCGCCTTTACGCTTCCATGCAAAACGCCAGCGAAGACAGCCTGCTGGTGCAAAAGGGATATGAGGGGCGCATCATCCCAAAGGATGAGATTGTCTTCTGTGAGATCATAGACAGGAAAATATATTTGAACCTGGCTTCCGGCGAGGTTGTTGATTATTATGAGCGGATTGAAAATCTGGAAACAAAGCTGGACAACCGTTTTTACCGGTGCCACAGGAGCTATCTTATCAACCTGAAACATTTAAAAGGCTATAAAAATGGGACTGCCTGTATGGATAATGGCAAAGACATTCCCGTATCACGGCTGCGGAGCAAGGAGTTCTCCGGCGTTGTCCTGCAGTATATGAAGAACATCTGAGATCTGTAGTTGTTTCAATCAGAATTGCGCATTTACTGAGCAATTTGTGCGAAAGCGTACAGACTGCAGGAGCAATCTCTATTGCCGAAGGAAATTTTTGTGGGATTGCGGAATATCTGTGAAGGAACTGAACAGATATGCAGAGTTTTTACATGCGGGGGCAGGTAACATGGTCGAATATTTAGATTTTTTCAATATATATATTATAGGCTTCATTGAGGGGGTCTTTCAGTTTTATTTCCTGGCAAAAACCCTGAAAAAGAAACTTTTGTATCCATTCTATTTTTTGTTTGGAGTATGTGCGGTGATTGCCACTCGCTTTCTTTCAGTTGGCACGGTGACTGGCTTCGTGGTGATGGTATTTCTTCTTACGGTATGTGGGATCTTAGTCTGCCATGCGGATTTTAAGTCTTCCCTTCTGTATGCAGCCTTGACAACTGAAATCATGCTGCTCTGCTATGGGATTGTGAAATCTCTGATAGGCCTGTTATACACATGGCTGCCATTTTTTTTCTATGATACGGCCGGTATTGCGGCCATGCTGGTCAGCGAGGCCGCATCCCTTTTGCTGACGGGGGCTTGTTATTATATAGTGTATCGCTATTTTTCCGACTATACCGCATCGGAAATGCAGCAAATGTTTCTGGTTTTCATTCCGATCCTGATGATCTTTATTATGAGTGAGTATATTAATACGCTTTCATTTGATTACCGGTATGTGGTCTTAGAGGAGGACGGATCTTTCGAGTATCTGCTCAGTCACTGGCAGCTGCTTGCAATGCATCTTTTGGGACTTTTAAGCCTGTTTTGTATCTTGTTCTCTTATAAGAAACTGCAGCAGAATTTCCGCCTCAGCACTGAAATTTCACTGCTGGAACAGGAAGAACACTCCCTGAACCGGTATGTGGAAGAGGCGAAAACCCGCTACGATGAAACAAAGTCGTTCCGCCATGACATCAGGAATCACATCGCAGTGGTGAAAAATCTTCTGCAGAGCGGGAAACTGGAAGAAGCGGTAAGCTATATGGAAGATATGGATGATATGGCGGAAAAAATGTCATTCCCCTGCAGTACCAATAATCCGGTAGTGGATATTTTGGTGGGAAACAAGCTGGGGATAGCCAAAAGCATGGGGATCGATGTGGACTGTTCCCTCCTTCTGCCATATCCCTGCAGTCTGCGGGATATTGATATCTGTATTATCCTGTCAAATGCACTGGACAATGCGATTCAGGCAGTAAAAAGGCTGGATGCCGGTATGGAAAAATATATTCAGGTGTCCGGGCGTATCCAGGGAGATTTCCTTATGATGGAAGTAGAAAACAGCTTTCATGGGAAAGGTGCATTCAAAAAAGGGACAGGTCTGTCGAATGTAAAGAAGGTGGCTGAAAAATATGGCGGCGCCATGAGTATCGAGACACAGGAGAATAAATTCGTCCTCCATGTGCTGCTGATCCTTTCACAGCATCCGGAAGGTATCCTGCGGCAAATGGATTACAGAAGATAACTGAAAAAGGAATGAAGGAGTGTGTTATCAGGTTTGGAAAGTTGAAACTCTTAAAGTGGGACATAGATTCAGAAAGTTCTTAATTTTTGTAATCATTCGAGAGGAGAATGGCAATGAGTAAATACAACGCTTTGTGGGAATATGTGCAGAAAAGCGGAAAAGAATCTTTTCAGTTGACCTTTGAGGAGATTCAGAAGATTGCGGGGGCGCCGATTGACCACTCTTTCCTGAAATACAAAAAAGAATTGGCGGACTATGGTTATCAGGTCGGGAAAATATCCATGAAAGAGCAGACGGTATGTTTCCATAAGGCTGACTGATAATTGCTGTGCTGCTAAGAAAAAGGAAGAGGAATGAAAAAAGGTAACTGTATGGGAAGAAACATAAAATGCAAACCGGATCATTTGTGCATTGCAATATTCATGCTTTGTTTGTCCGTGAGGTTTGCAGAATATTTTCTGATTGAAACAGATAAAACGGCTATTGGAGAAAATGTGCTTCATAAAGTAGTTGGAATTGTTTGCTTTGCTATTTCATATGGCCTGGAATTGGTGATTTTTATTCTGCAATCCGTATTTTGGTTAGTAACATCTTCATGCGGTTAGCAATAACTAACCAATGTGCAAAAATTATAGGGCAGATTGCCCTAACGAGTTTATTCGTTTTTATTGCCCCATAATTTTCATCCACCCGGCAGTATAGAATGCTCTCATTTCTTTCAGATAATGCTTTGCTTCTTCAAGCGGCATTTCATGTATAATCAGCTCAAAAAAGGTGTTAAACATTCCTGTAATCAAGATATGTTCCAACCGTTCATCAATGGGCGGCGCAGGTCTGCCTAACTTTTCAAGAACCGCTAAATAATCATGGGTTCCCTTTGTTTCGATTTCCACCATTTCATCAATCAGTTTTGAAAAACGTGTTCCCTCCGAACAGCAAAGTATGAGCTTAAATTCATTCAAGTGTTCATAGGCATACAAGAGCATTTCGTACATATACACGCCGGAAGTAGAAGTGAGATTGTCGGGCTGTTCCTCCGGCGGGATTTCTGCAAATTCTTTCTGCGCCTTGCAAAAGAGTTTCAATAAGAAATTGTAGTGTTCGCCTACCAGTGCTTCAAATAAATCTTCCTTGCTGTCATAGTAACCATAAAATGCACCCGTTGTCACGCCCGCCGTTTTGACAATGTTCCGCAAGGAAGCGGACTTATAACCTTTTTCAAGAAATTCCTGCATAGCGGCTGAAAGGATTAAATGTAGTGTTGTCTGTTCTTCTTCGCTCATTTTCTCACCCTCTTCTATATAACATCGTTATATATCACTGTTATATAATATTGCAAATCAGAGAGTTTGTCAATGGCTCAAAAAAATTTTGCTGATTTATTCTGTGGCGCTGGCATTTATCTTTTCCATCCTGCTTTTTTAAAAGAATGAGTAAATTACGCAAAAAATCTGCGTAATTTACTCATTCTTTTTTACACCCCCAAAATTATAATACTGTTATCAAAAAAGCAGCAAAGGAGAATAAAAGAAGTGGCTACATTATTGGAAGCGAAAAATGTAACAAAAATTTATGCGAAATCACAGCGCCCAAGCCTTAACAAAGTATCGTTCAGCGTAACGGACGGCGAATTTATTGCTATTATGGGTGCTTCCGGATCAGGAAAGACAACATTGCTTAATGTTCTTTCTACTATTGATACACCCACAAGCGGCAGCATTACAATAAACGGTGTTAATCTTAAAAATCTGACCGATTCCAAAGCAGCGGATTTCCGCAGGGATAATCTGGGGTTTATTTTCCAGGAATATCTGCTGTTAGACAGCCTTACTATTTTTGAGAATATCGCTGTTCCACTGACTTTACGGAAACTCCCACCAAAAAAAATAGAAAACATGATACGGAGCCTGGCGAAAAGCTTTGGTATTGACGCACAGTTAGAAAAATATCCAAGTGAGCTTTCTGGCGGGCAAAGGCAGCGTGCTTCCGCTCTAAGGGCTATTGTGAAACATCCAAGCATTTTATTTGCAGACGAACCGACCGGGGCATTGGATTCAAGTTCCGCAACAGATTTGCTGAACACTTTAAAGGAATCAAACGAAAGTCTCCATACTACGATACTAATGGTCACACATGATGCTTATGCTGCAAGTTTTGCTGACCGCATCCTGATTTTTAAAGACGGCTGCATCATTCAGGAATTATTGAAACAAAATGCTGACAGGCGTGCATTCTATGAATCCATTGCACAGACAACCGCAAAATTAGACACAGAAAGGTAGGGAAGTACCCATGAACCATTTATCTACGGCACTTAAGAACCTAAAAAATAATTTTTCCTTTTATGCCCTCTATTTATTGTCCATTTCCTTTGTGATTACTATTTTTTTTGCATTTACTTCATTTTCCATGAATAAAGTTATGCTTGAGAAAATATCAGGCGACGGGCGGGTGGAAACCATGTGCAACACGATTTCTATGTTCCTTATGGCATTTGTAATTTTTTATATGTCATATTCAAACCGTTTCTTCCTGCGCCGGCGCACAAAGGAATTGGGGATTTATGCATTATTAGGATATCGGAAGTCCACGATACTGTCCCTGCTTACAGCAGAAAACCTGCTCTCCTGTTTGGGGGCTTTCGTAATCGGAATCCTTTTGGGCGGTCTGTTCCACAAAGGCATTGTGTTTGGCATTACGAAATTACTGGATTTGACAGTCAATAATTCAGAAATACCGTTTTTTAACCTGAATGCTATGGTAAAGACAGCATGTTTTGTTTTTGCCATTATTATCATATTATCGCTGTCCAATAGCAGATTTCTTTTTAAATCTTCCCTTATGGATTTAGTACGGTTTGAAAAAAGTGCGGAAAAGCAGACAAAGTTCCATGCCGCTCCTTCCATCATCGGGTTTGCATCTGTCATTTTGGGATATGGTATTGCCCTTGACATCCTGCGGGGCGAAAAATCTGTTTGGTTTTCGGTCGGTTTTTATGCTGTTGGAATGTTTACATTTATACTCATTCTTTTTGGGACAGTGCTTTTTATTGCATCTTTTCTCCCTTATGCGGTACAGACCGGCAAAAAAAATAAGAAGAAATTTTATACGGAAACAAGAATCATTACTTCACCGGGGTTTATATACCGGATGCGCTCCAATTCAAAAACGCTGATCATGCTCACATTACTGTCCGCCGCAACTTTGACTGTTTCCAGTGTTATGGCACTCTCCCTGTATTATCCGATTGCAGCAGTATCCCGCATTGCTCCGTCAGAAATTGAGTGCCGTATTGAAAAAGAGAGCGATCTGTCTGCAATCATGGAGATAGTGAACAACTATTCATCCGGAGATGATATTACATTCCTGCAGACCGATATTTATAAAGTTACTTCTGCTGCCAGGCAGCTTCCTATGGAATACAGTGTCGGAACTTCCAAGGGAGATGCTGACAACGAGAAAATCCTTCGGAATGCAGGTTTTGAATGTATCTCATATTCTGACTATACCGCCATTCTGAAAGCACAGGGGCGGCAAAAGGCTTTGGAACAATTTGCAGCACTAAACAACAATGAGTGTATTTTTGTAAGATACCAGCCGGCTTCCGGCAAAGATGAAACAGGCAGCACTTATCCGTTGCTCATAAACAATACAGAAATGCCTGTCACTGTGACTATGACCACATTAAATAATCCTATTTCTTTTGCGAACAGTGTTGGCACTTTGATTGTAAGTGACAATTTATACAAAATGATATCTGAAAATGCCGCCCCCGAAACGACAGTCTTAAGTATAAATGGAAGTTCCATAACAGGTAACGAGGAGCTGTTTCAGTCTCTATCTGCATATTTGGATAAAAGTCCTTACCTGCAGGGCAATTCCCACAGGATACATGAAGTAGTTTCCCTGAACAGCTCTACTTTCCTGCTGATAGGCTTTCTTGTAGTATTATTCTTTATAGCAACAGGCAGCATTCTGTATTTTAATAACATTTCGGCGATAGCCGACTCAAAATCCGATTACGATATCCTTGTAAAAATGGGATATACGAACAGGAAGGTTAAAAAAATCATCAGGAAACAGGCAATCACATTTTTTAGCATTCCGTTTCTGTTCGGATTGGCAGACTGTATCTTTGCTACATTAGTATACAAAACAGCACTTATGCAGAACCTTTTGGCGAACAGTATTGCTTTATACGTCCCTGCGATATTAGCCATTGCGCTGACACTGATCATTTATCTGATTTATTACTGTATGACTGTCCATACCTGCTGTAAAATGGTTTTGAGAGAATTTTAGTTGTATACACACAGGTAAATGATATAATTTAGGCATGGATAAGGGGGCAAAAATATGAAGCGTATGATCTTTAAGCTTTTGCTTTTTATAAATTCCATCCTGCTTATAATATATATGGGGCTGGAAATAAATATTCAGATGCCTTGCGGCATGAGCAAAACCGTATCAGTATTCCTGTCATCGCTGATGCTGATAGACGCTGCTTATGTGAGCTCCTGCAATATCAGAGATAATAAAGCTATTTCTTTGTTTTGCGGTCTGCTGGCATTAGACAGTTGGTATATATCCCTTTCAGTTTCGGACAACGCTATAACAAATATTGCTTTTTATGCCTTAAGTCCAGTTATATGGTGCATTTTCATAAATTTCATACTTATGTTTTTATTTCAGGGGAGCGGTTATAAATTCAAAAAAGCAGCAAACCTCTGCCTGACTGGAACCTGTATCTGCTCCCTTATCGGCATTTTAATATCAGATAATATGTTTGCATTGTTGTATGGCATCCAGTTTTTGGCAAGCTGGCTTTGTTTCATTTTTGTTGTTGCTTACCATAGAAAAAGAGCTGCTTTTGTTCTGAAAGCAGAATGGAAGTCCATTCTGTTCTCTCTTGTGGTAATAATCATCTTATTCATTGCATACTGTCTTACCACAATGGGCATAAAAGGAAATCTTTCAAATTTTGGAGTGTATATCCCTGTCCTGCTTTTCTCCATGAGTATTCACGGTATTATACTAAAAGAGCATTGCAGTTTTCCATTATCAGCCATATTTAGCAGATTCCAGTTGATGTTGCTTCTGCTTTTCGGCGTTATCATTTGTGGTCTGATTACAATGACTCTGGGTATCGGCTGGTTATCTTACCTTCTTATGTTGGACGCTATGTTTGCATTTATCTATGTCTGCAATATCATACTGGATTTTAATTTGCGGCAGGGATCAGGCAACATGGTTATGGAAAGCAAATACAATGCTGCATTGGCACAGTTACAGCAGGAAGAGCAGATAAATCTTGAATTTTCAAACTTTCTTCATGATAATATACTTCAAGACCTGCTTTCCATAAAAAATATGATGCATAAATCAACAAGACCTGAGATACAGAAAATAATCACGGAAACCCTTGATAGTATGAACAGCTATATCCGTGAGCAGATGCAGAATTACCATCCTGTATTGCTGTCAAAACTTACTATAAAAGAGAATTATCAAAATTTGCTTGCATATATTGCGCAATCATTTCCTGATCGCCACGTCAGCATTGTTTTTGACTGTTCAGACTCTTTATTTTTAGTTCCGCCATATGATATCTTCATATATCGGCTTTTGAAAGAACTCGTCACGAATGTTTATAAACACTCTACGGGAGAAAAAGCATGGATAACGCTTACACAGGATAAAGGAATAATAGTATTATGCGTAAAAGATAATGGGAGTGCTGATACCGACAGCCTCACCTGTGCAGACTCATCAAAACACAGAGGTCTTGCATTAAGCACTGATCGTGTGCATAGTATGGACGGCACTGTAAGTATAACCCCAAACTTCCCACATGGAATCTGTGTCCGTATTAACTTGCCAATGAAAGGAGATGCTTCTTGTCAATATTTTATTAGTCGATGACCACGTTCTATTTTCCAAAAGTCTGGAAATTGCATTATCAGACTACCCGGAAATAAAAAACTTTAAAAGTATCAATGATATTTCCCTATTGGATAAATTCATTGAAGAAGATGCCCCGGATATCCTGCTCATGGATATCAATTTAAAAAATATATCGTCCGAAGACGGTTTGGAATTAGCAAGGCAGATATTATCCAATTATCCGGAGCAAAAAATTGTTATCCTGTCCGGATACGATCTTCCGGTATACCGCAACGAAGCCAAAAAAATCGGGGCAAAAGGATTTATCAACAAAAATACGGAACCGGAAATGCTGATCACTTTTCTTTCACAAATCATGCAGGGAAAATTTATCTTCAACGGTTCAATTCCGTTTTTAGAAGAATTAACTGACTGTGAAAAACAGATTTTGCAGCTTATAGCTAACGGCAGAAAGCGGAAAGAGATTGCAGGCACACTTTATATCAGCGAGCGTACCCTCTCCAATCATTTACAGCATATATTTGAAAAGCTTGATGTTTCCTCCTCTGTCGAAGCTGTAACCAAGGCGATTCAATTAGGATACCTCCCGCCGATTTGTTAATTTCTCATCAAATATGCAAATGCTTTCCGTATAAGTTTCAGCTTCCTCAAAACCATGCGGCGGACGAGGGCATCAGCGGGAGCTGCGCCTGTGACAGAGTGGCCTTTTGTTTTTTCATAGATTAAGCAACTCCTTTCATAAAGCATATCAAAAAGCCTTTGTATGGTAATAATTTTACCGAAAAAGGGCTTCCTAATTATAAATTTTTTTATTCCTCTTGACAAATAAATATCTTAGTAATATGATTTTGATATCAAAAAGAACGGAGGATATTTCTATGAAGGAAAAAATATTAAATCATAAGAAAAATGGTTTCGCCATGTTATTTCTGATTATTCTGCTGTACGCGGCAGGAATTGGGTGCGTCATTCTGGGCGCCAATATGTCAGATAATGGCGGCGGCGCTCTTGCAGTCCTTCTGCTCGTAGTAGGCTGTATCTGGATAGCCATAGGCTGGGTTCCCCTCATGGGACTGAAGGTTTTGAAGCCTCAGGAAGCGCTTGTCCTCACTCTATTCGGTAACTATATAGGTACCTTGAAGGAGGAAGGCTTCTACTATGTGAATCCTTTTTGCAGCAGCGTGAATCCGGCAGCCAAGACAAGGCTGAACCAGAGCGGCGACGTGGACGGAGGCACCGGCAAACCTCTGATGATCTCCTACGGGCAGGCATCTATCAGCGGCGACGGCGCCAACAGAAAGATTTCTCTTAAGATTATGACCCTGAACAACAGCCGCCAGAAGATCAACGACTGCCTGGGCAATCCGGTAGAGATTGGAATTGCCGTAATGTGGCGGGTAGTGGATACGGCAAAGGCCGTGTTCAATGTAGATAATTATAAAGAATACCTTTCACTTCAGTGTGACAGTGCGCTCCGTGACATTGTGCGGATATATCCTTACGACGTAGCGCCCAATGTGGATACCACCGGGGACGGCCTTGCAGATGAGGGCAGCTTAAGAGGCTCCAGCGAGGTGGTGGCTTCCCGTATCCGCAATGAGATTCAGCAGAAGGTAGCGGACGCCGGCTTGGAGATTTTGGAAGCGCGGATAACTTATCTGGCCTACGCGCCGGAGATTGCGGCCGTTATGCTGCAGAGACAGCAGGCATCTGCCATTGTAGACGCACGTAAGATGATTGTAGACGGGGCGGTAGGCATGGTGGAACTGGCGCTGGAGCGTTTGAACGAGAAGCATACGGTGGAGTTGGATGAGGAACGAAAGGCGGCAATGGTATCCAATCTCCTGGTTGTTTTGTGCGGCAATCATGATGCACAGCCGGTTGTCAATTCCGGCAGCCTGTACTAACGATGGCGGACGCACAGAAAAAACAGATTCCCCTTCGCCTTTCTGCAAAGCTGTACGGTGAAATTGCCGCCTGGGCAGAGGACGATTTCCGCTCGGTCAATGGGCAGATTGAATATCTTCTCTCCGAATGTGTACGCCAGAGGAAGAAGAACGGGAAATATGTTTCGGAAGAGCTGGATAAGCCCTTGGATATTAAGATAGAATAAGACGGAACATGATTATAACAGTCTTGGCATAAGCTGAGGCTGTTATTTTTGCAGATAAAGATTGAAGCAAACATACTGCTATGTCCATTTATCGCCTGCCGTAAAGGTCAAATACTTCGCGGCAGGTTCAGCGGTGATTGGACATTTTAGGTGCTTGCGAAAGCCTTATAAATGGGCTATAGTATAGAGGAAGTAAAAGCTGAGGAGGCGTTTATGAAGTTCAAGGAAAAGTATCTGGCAGGTGAAATTCCGTTTGAAGAGATTGATACCTATATAGAAGCCTGGGGAAACAGCGATGACGCATGCACGCTGCGGGAATATTTGGGCCTTAATGAAGAAGAGGAGGATGTCTGGATCTCAGACAGTGAGGAAGCCCTGATAGAGCTGCTGGACAGACAGAAAAAGCGGTAAAATATGGTGCGTGTATATTGGACGGAGATACCGGAGCAGGAGAGCAGCCCAAAGAATCAGTCCAAATGGGCTTACAGGCTTTTTGAAACAGTTATCCAAAGACAGTATCCTTCTATAAAAATTCCTGTTTTATTGGAACGGGATGCAAAGGGAAAACCATTTCTTCCGGAATATCCGGGGGTTCATATGAATCTTTCCCACAGCGGAAGGTATGTGGCCTGCGCCATAGGGGAAGGCCCGGTGGGGGTTGATATAGAATGTCAAAGAAGCAGAAAAAGGCCGGAGCTTATAATAAAAAAATTCCATCCGTTGGAACAGAGACTTTACAAGGATACGGAAGAAGAAAATCGGGAAAGATTATTTTACGATCTATGGGTAATGAAAGAAAGTTTTATGAAGGCGGAGGGAACAGGGCTTGGAATCCCTCTGGATTCTTTTTATATGGAAGAAATTCATAAAGGAGCAGGCAGAGTGTGTCAGAACCTAAATGATAAAAATTATTTTTATATGTCTTACCATTTGGAAAATATGCCGTTTAGCCTTGCGGTTTGTTCGGAAGACTACATGCTTGCGGAAGAACCGATCTTTGCGGAACTTTGAGGCGCTTAAGCTTTTCAGCATTTGGATCTGGCTTTTTCGTAGTTAATTTGATAGAATAATAGCAGTTTAGGCAGATACTTGTATGTATGGCAAAGACCGTAATAAAAGTATTGAAGACAGGCATCTGGCCCTCTGCGGAGGAATTTTAATTGCCGGGCGGATGTAAAAATCCGGATGTCTGAGCTGCCGTATAGATTGAACAAGGGGTGAAAGAAAATGAGTCGAAAGAAAAGAAGACGTATACCGGTTGCATTGATTGTAGCACTGATTGTGTGTCTGGGTATGGTGGGGTATTGCGGAAGCCAGCTGGCAGGCATTTTTCTGGAGTATAAGGAAGGGACAGACGAGTACGATGAACTAAAAAAATATGTAGAGAAGGAGCTTCCGGAAGACGCATACGGAGAAGAAGCCTCGGAGGAGGAAGCTGAGGAGGTCCGGGAACAGCGAATCGCTTTTGAAGAGCTGAAAGCATTGAATGAAGATGTCATCGGCTGGATAGAGATTCCGGACACGGAGATCAGCTACCCGCTGATGCATGGGGAGGATGATCAGTATTATTTGAAGCATACCTTCAGCGGAAATAAGAACAGCGCAGGCAGCATTTTCATAGAGGCATTGAATAAACCGGACTTTTCGGAGAGACATACGATTATCTATGGACATAATATGAAGAATGGTTCCATGTTCGGCAGTCTCAAAGAATACCGCAATGCATCCTACCTGGTAGAGCATCCGATGGTTTACATAGATCTGGAGGACGGAACCCATGCGTATGAGATTTTTTCCTGCTATGAGACTTCCGCAAACAGCAATACCTACACCATAGGCTTTGCATCGCAGCCCGACGGGCGGTATGAGCAGTTCGTACATACGCTCAAGAACAGCTCTGCCTATGATACGGGAATAGAGGTGTCTAAAAACGACAGAGTGATCACTTTGTCCACCTGTACAAAGAGAAGTGAGAATCGTTTTGTAGTACATGCAAAGAGAATTTATTAGAGAGAAGGGATAGCATGACAGCAGAGGAACGAATCGGACGCTTAAAGGAGTATGTGGAGGAAAGCAGCCGAATTGTATTTTTCGGGGGAGCCGGAGTCTCTACGGAGAGCGGCATCCCGGATTTTCGCAGCACGGACGGCTTATATCATCAGGAATGGAAGTATCCGCCGGAGACCATCTTAAGCCACAGCTTTTTTGTAAGCAATACGGAGGAATTTTATCGGTTTTACAAGAAAAAGATGCTGTGCCTGGACGCAAAGCCCAATGCCGCCCACAAAAAGCTGGCCGAGCTTGAGGAGGTGGGAAAGCTGACGGCAGTTGTAACCCAGAATATTGACGGACTGCATCAGCTTGCCGGAAGTAAGAAGGTATATGAGCTTCACGGTTCCGTACATCGAAATTACTGTCAGAAATGCGGAAAATTTTATGATGCCGCATATATGCTGAAGGCAGAGGGCGTACCCCGCTGCGAGTGCGGCGGGCTCATTAAGCCTGATGTCGTTCTCTATGAGGAGGGCCTTGACAATCAAACGATCCGAGGAGCGGTAGAGGCAATTGCCCATGCAGATCTTCTCATCATCGGGGGAACCTCCCTGGCAGTATATCCTGCCGCGGGTCTGATTGACTATTTTACAGGAAAGCATCTGGTAGTGATTAACCGTGCGGCGACCCCAAAAGACAGCCATGCGGATCTGCTTATACAGGCCAATATAGGAGAGGTGCTAAGTGGAATATAAAGTAGGAGACATCGTAAAGCTGAAAAAGCAGCATCCCTGCGGAAGCTCAGAGTGGGAGATTCTCCGTGTAGGAGCCGATTTCCGCCTGAAGTGCTTGGGGTGCGGGCACCAGATTATGATAGCAAGAAAGCTGGTGGAAAAGAACACAAAGGGCCTCCGTCAACCGGAACCGTGAATGATTCCAGGGCATCTCGGACAGTCTGAATGATTCCTCACTGTCGGTAATTTCCTGTCCTTTTTTGTATGCGTATTTTTAGGAAAAGCACTTGAATTTCCCGAAAAAATGTGATATAGTTTGATTTCGTGATAGATTATTCATTTCCTTGTTTCCTCCGCAGAGAGGAAGCCAGAGACCAAAAGGAGGTAAAGCATGAACAAGTATGAATTAGCATTGGTTGTGAATGCAAAGGTAGAAGATGACGTAAGAACAGCTACCGTAGAGAAGGCAAAAGAATACATTGCCCGTTACGGCGGAACTGTGACCGAGGTTGAGGATTGGGGCAAGAAGAGACTTGCTTACGAGATTCAGCACATGAGAGAAGCATACTACTACTTTATTCAGTTTGAAGCAGATACAACCTGCCCGGCTGAAGTGGAGAGACATGTTCGCATCATGGAGAATGTTGTCCGCTATCTGTGTGTTCGCAAAGACGCATAGACCAAGGTTTAACCGGAAAGTAGAGGATTGTTAGTATGAATAAAGTGATTTTAATGGGACGTTTGACGCGTGATCCGGATGTGCGCTACTCGCAGGGTGAGAATGCCACGGCGGTAGCAAGATATACACTGGCCGTAGATCGCAGATTTAGAAGAGACGGCGATCAGACCGCAGATTTTATCGGCTGCGTGGCCTTTGGAAGGCAGGCGGAGTTTGCGGAGAAGTATCTGCGCCAGGGAACCAAGATTGCCATTACCGGGCGGATTCAGACAGGAAGCTATACCAACCGCGACGGACAGAAGGTATATACGACGGATGTTGTAGTGGAGGAACAGGAGTTTGCGGAGAGCAAGGCGGCGGCAGGCGAGCATCCCGGCGGCTATCAGCAGCAGGGTTCCTTCCAGCAGAGTATGCCGGAACCGTCCGCAGCGGCGGGAGACGGCTTTATGAATATCCCGGACGGCATTGACGAGGAGTTGCCCTTCAACTAACAATCGTGGAATGAAAAGAGAGATTATATAAGGAGGTAACGGCATGGCTTACACAAAATCCGACAAAGGCGATGCTCCCATGAGAAGAAGGGGCATGGGTCGCAGAAGAAAGAAAGTCTGTGTATTCTGCGGAAAAGAGAATAATGAGATCAACTATAAAGATGTGAATAAATTAAAGAGATACGTATCTGAGAGAGGAAAGATCCTTCCCAGAAGAATCACAGGAAACTGTGCAAAGCATCAGAGAGCGCTTACGGTAGCTATCAAGAGAGCGCGTCATATTTCTCTTATGCCCTATGTAATGGACTAACACTTAAAGTCGCCGGCGAAAACCGGCGGCTTTTTATATGCCTTTTATACATACGGCACAAAGGATTTTATATGGAAAATGTGAAAAATGTGTGTTATAATGGTAACGTTAGCGCACCGACAAGCGCATAAGCAGTATTAAATGACGGAGACAAGAGAATGAAAGAAAAGGTTCGTTTGAAAGGCCGGCTGAGAGGGTATGCACAATGGCCGCTGCTGTTGAGTATGCTTCTGCTGGCAATGAACATCTGCATGTATCCAATTTCCGTGAAGGCGGGGCTTTTGGTGTCCGGCTTTTTGGTAGTTTACGTATTTATTGTTATGACGCTATATCTGCGCAGCAGGACGCAGATCTATAATGAATTGATTGAATTTGCCACGCAATATGGGCAGGTCCAGAGAAAGCTTTTGAAGGAACTGGCGCTGCCATATGCACTTTTGGATGAAGAGGGGAGAGTGCTGTGGGGGAATACAGCCTTTTTTGAAGCCAGTAAAAAGACAAAGAAGGCGCTTCACAAATCTATTTCCTGGTTTTTCCCGGAATTTACGAAGGAACAGTTTTTGCAAGAGAACGACAAAGATGAGAAGAGCGTCCGTTTTTCTTTTGAGGAACGGGACTTTCGGGTAGACATCCGCCGTGTATACATGGAACATGTGATGGAGAACAATGCCCTTATGGATATGGGAGATGATGCGGGCTGTCTGATTGCAATCTATATGTTCGATGAAACAGAAATCAATAAATATATTCGCATGAACAAGGAAGAGCGTCTTGTAGCCGGACTCATTTATCTGGACAACTATGAAGAGGCTTTGGATACGGTGGAAGAAGTGCGACGTTCGCTTCTGGTAGCCTTGGTGGATCGGAAGATCAACAAATATATCGGCGCCTTTGGCGGCATTGTGAAGAAGATGGAGAAGGATAAGTACTTCATCGCAATTCAGGAAAAGCATCTTCCCATTATGCGGGAAAATAAGTTTGAACTGCTGCAGGATGTAAAGACTGTGAATATTGGGAATGAGATGGCGGTAACCTTGAGTATAGGCTTGGGATTGAGCGGAGGCAGCTTTGCGGAAAATTATGACTATGCCCGGATTGCCATTGATTTAGCGCTGGCCAGAGGGGGAGATCAAGTTGTTACAAAGGAAGGGGAAAGCATTACTTACTTCGGCGGCAAGACGCAGCAGGTAGAAAAGGCTACCCGTGTGAAGGCTCGCGTGAAGGCTCACGCTTTGCGGGAGTTTATCGAGAGCCGCGACAGAGTTATGGTAATGGGGCACAAGATGGGTGATATGGATTCCTTCGGGGCATCCATCGGCATTTACAGAGCGGCTAAGGTGCTGGGAAAGCGGGCATATATTGTTATTAATGATATAACAAATTCCGTCCGGCCTTTAAGAGAAAGCTTTAATGATAATCCAACGTATGAAACAGATATGTTTTTGACAGGGGAACAGGCGTTGGAGATGATCGATCGAAATACGGTCCTGGTAGTGGTAGATACCAACCGGCCGAATTATACGGAGTGCAGCGGCTTACTGAGCCGAGCATCCACCATAGTGGTGCTGGATCATCATCGGCAGACTAATGAACAGATTGAAAATGCAGTTCTGTCTTACATCGAACCGTATGCATCCTCGGCCTGTGAGATGGTGGCAGAGATTCTTCAGTATTTTGACGAAGGACTGAAGATCAAGACAGCAGAGGCAGATTGCCTCTATGCGGGAATTGTCCTGGATACGGATAACTTTATGAGAAGAACGGGAGTCAGGACCTTTGAAGCGGCAGCGTTCTTAAGACGCTGCGGTGCGGACGTAACGCGTGTCCGCAAAATGTTCCGCAATGAGATGGTGGAATATAAGGCAAGGGCGGAAGCAGTTCGTCATGCGGAAGTGTATCATGGATTTGCCATATCCATATGCCCCACGGAGAATATTGAGAGTCCTACGATTGTAGGCGCCCAGGCAGCGGATGAGCTGTTGAATATCGTAGGCGTAAGAGCATCTATTGTGCTGACCTATTATCAGCAAAAAACCTTTGTCAGCGCTCGTTCCATTGATGAGGTAAATGTACAGATTTTGATGGAGCGTATGGGCGGAGGCGGTCATATGAATATGGCGGGCGCTCAATTAGTCTGTGAAGTAGAAGAAGCGATGGAAATTGTAAAGCATACGATTGAAAAGATGCAAGAGGAAGGAGAATTTGAATGAAAGTAATTTTAATAGAGGATGTAAAATCCCTGGGAAAAAAAGGACAGCTTGTAGAGGTAAACGACGGCTATGCCCGCAATTTTATTTTAGCCAAAAAGCTGGGAGTGGAAGCTACCCCCAAGAATATGAATGATCTGAAGCTGAAAAAAGCTAATGAGGAAAAGGTGGCCAAGGAGATTTATGAGGAGGCCGTAGCCTTTGCGGAGCAGATTTCCAAGCTGGAGGTCAATGTAAGCATTAAAGCCGGCGAGGGAGGAAAGATATTCGGCTCCGTATCCTCAAAAGAGATCGCGCAGGCAGCCCAGGAACAGCTTGGAATTGAGCTTGATAAGAAAAAAATGCAGCTGCCCAGCCCCATTAAAACCATTGGAACACAGATGGTTCCCATTAAGCTGCACCCAAAGGTAACCGCCCGGCTTAAGGTGAATGTAAGAGAAGTATAAGATGGAAGAAGCGATTATCAAACGAACGATGCCCCATAGCCAGGAGGCGGAACGCTCCATCATTGGCTCTATGATTATGGATCGGGAAGCTATTCTCGTTGCCTCGGAGATTATTACAGGAGAGGACTTTTATCAGAGACAGTACGGCGTAATCTTTGAAGCTATGGTAGAGCTGTTTAATCAAAACGAGCCGGTGGACCTGGTTACATTGCAGAATCATCTGCGGGCCAAGGAGGTTCCGGAGGAGATCAGCAGCATGGAATTTATGCGGGATATCCTGGATTCGGACTTTCGCTCTACCAATATTAAGAAATATGCAAATATTGTGGCGGAGAAATCTATCCTGCGCAAGCTGATACGGGCCAATGACGAGGTTAGCAATCTCTGCTATGGCGGCGTGGAGTCCTTAGATGAGGTTTTGGAACAGACAGAGAAAAAGATCTTTGATTTGGTACAGCGGAGAAACAGCGGAGAATTTGTACCGATTAAACAGGTGGTGCTGAATGCCATTCAGAAGATAGAGATAGCCTCCCGGACAAAGGGAAATGTAACGGGAGTTGCCACAGGCTTTAAGGATCTGGACTATCAGACATCAGGCTTCCAGCCCTCGGATCTGATTTTGATCGCAGCCCGTCCTTCTATGGGAAAGACGGCTTTTGTACTGAATATTGCACAGTATATGGCCTTCCGCCATGATGTGACAGTAGCAATCTTTAGTCTGGAGATGTCCAAGGAGCAGCTGGTGAATCGTCTCCTGTCAATGGAGTCCGGCGTAGATGCCCAGAAGCTGCGGAACGGAAATCTGACAGACAATGACTGGGAACGCCTTGTAGAAGGAGCGGAGGGCGTGGCCCGCTCTAATTTGATTATTGATGATACACCGGGTATTACTCTGGCAGAGCTTCGCAGTAAATGCAGGAAATATAAGCTGGAGCATAACCTGGGAATCGTAATGATCGACTACCTGCAGCTGATGACGGGCAAAGGGCGTTCGTCTGATTCCAGGCAGCAGGAGATTTCCGATATCTCCAGAGGATTGAAGGGCTTGGCAAGAGAGCTTAATGTACCGGTGGTTGCGCTTTCACAGTTGAGCCGTGCCGTAGAGCAGCGGCCGGATCACAGGCCGATTCTTTCAGACCTTCGTGACTCGGGAGCGATTGAGCAGGACGCAGATATGGTGATGTTCCTGTATCGGGATAATTATTATAATAAGGATTCCGAGATGAAGAATCTTGCTGAAGTGATTGTGGCAAAGCAGAGGAACGGCCCTATTGGGACAATTAACTTATTGTGGATGCCGGAGTACACGGCATTTAAAAATTATAATCCAAGACCCATTGTATAGCTATTTCCATTTTATGTAAATTTTTCTTGCAATTTGCTTCAAAGCTGTTATAATGTAGAATATGGAAAAAATTTACATAAAATTGGAGGGATAATATGGGCGAGGTGCGGTATATGATTTCCGATGCGGCCAAGCTGGTAGACGTGGAGGCGCACGTACTCCGTTATTGGGAGGAAGAGCTGGAGCTTCCCATTGGCCGCAATGAAATGGGACACCGTTATTATACGGAAGAAAATATTCAGCTGTTTCGGCGGATTCGAGAGCTAAAGGAGCAGGGAGTACAATTAAAGGCCGTCAAGATGCTGATTCCGGATTTGGAAAAGGGGGAGGCGGAGATTACTCATCTGCTGGCCCGGGTGGACAAGCTTCCGACACCGGTAGAGGGTCCTGCAGCCATGCATGAGGAAAAGATGCAGCAGTTCCAGTGCATTATGAGCCGATTGATTTCGGAGGCTTTAGAGGACCACACGGAGAAAATGGGGAAAGAGATCAGCACGCAGGTGAGCGGCCTTGTGATTAAGGAGATGGACTATCTTCTTCGTATGAAGGAGGAACGTGAGGATGAGCGCTTCAAACGCCTGGATGAGTCCATCCGCAGTTCTCAAAAGGCAAGGAAGGAGCGGGCGCTGCTGAAAAAGGAAGAGAAGAGGAGGTGGAGCCTTTTCGGACAAAGAAAAGGACAGACCGTGTAGGTCTGTCCTTTTAACTACCGAATTATTCAGCGCTAATTGCGCCGGTGGGACATTCAGCTTCGCAGGTACCGCAATCCAGACATGCGTCAGCATCGATTACATACTTGCCGTCGCCCTCACTGATAGCCTCTGCGGGACAAACTGCCGCACAGGAACCACAATTTGCGCAATCGTCGTTGATTACATATGCCATAATACCGATCCTCCTTATATTCTCTCGTTTTGGTCCGTCCGGGACCCTACGTGTATTTTAATATAAAGTGCGGAATTATACAAGTGGAAAAATCTAAAAAAGGGAAATGTTATAACGGCAGTAAAAAATCCTTGCAAAATAGTAGGAATTACACTATAATAAATTTTGCAGTTAAACAGTACTGCTTTTGGCAACAATATATGATACTGGGAATACAGTTAAAAGGAGGAAGCTTCAGATGGCAAAGATTACCAAGGACATGCTGATGGGCCAGATCCTTCAGGTGGATGAGAATATGGCCGGGATCCTGATGCGGGAGGGAATGCACTGCGTGGGTTGTCCGTCTCATCAGTTTGAATCTCTGGAGGAGGCTGCTATGGTTCATGGAATGGACCCGGATGTATTGACAGCACGGCTGAATGCATTTTTAGAAGCAGAATAAACTATAACATTCATGAAATGGAATCGGGCTAAGACCTTGCTTCTCTGATTGGAGAAGAGGAATCAGCCCGATTTTTTCACATGTTATAAAAGGGTAAGCTTTTGAAGTGCTTCATCTCGTATCATAAGCTCTTCATGCTCTTCCAAATAAGCTTCGCTTGCAAGCGCATACTTCTCATTAGTTCCATACTCGGAGAGGATATTGGAGATCTTGTTAAACTCCTCCGGCGTATGGTTGCTTTTGCGTACCACAAGGCAGTAGCTTCCGTCTTTTTTCAGACGGAACAGTGAATTGTGGCCGCCGTAGCAGCCCTCAAGCACATGGGAAACAGAAATCACGGCTTCCAGGCTGGGGAAGAAATACAGGCGGGTCAAATCAAGCTCCTGCGCTAAGGCAATAGCCTTTTCTTCTTTTTCTTCCTTGGACCCTTCTTTGAGATGGCGTTCAATCAGCTTGCGGAAGATGTCCAGCACATTGTCGGCGCCTTCGGGCAGCGAGCTTCCCAGATCGGAAAACTCTTCAAAACGGTTCTCTCCCCCCGGAGCAAATTTAGAAAAACGAGTATCCAGCTCTTCAGGGTCCTCTACCTTTGTGATAATCAGTACAATACACTCATTGGGAAGAGGAATCGCCTCAATCATCAACGGAATATTGTCTGCTTCAAATCCAAAATCAACCGATGCCTGCTGCATCATATCGCGGAATAATTCTTTTGTCTTTTCCGTGCCATAGGCCAGCTCACTGAGCTTGATCTGGCGGGTGGCCAGATCATCCTTTGTCAAAGTGCAGCGTATCTGGTTGTCATTTAATTTTTCTATTCTCATAATCACCACATCCAAATCTGTAATCGAATTACTTATAACTATTATATACATTTTTGAAAGTATATACAATATTTAATGATAAGTCAAGATGCTAAAAATACCAATTTTTTTCTTAAAAATTTCTAAATTTTTTAGCTGCCATGCATTTTTGGAAAAAATTAGAATATAATATACATAGGAGAACTGCCTGCGGAAAGGAGGCAGATAATATCAGGCATTACATAGGAGCCGGTACGAAAGTCATTTCTGCTCGTGCCGGGCAGCACAAAGGTAAGCCAGGCTTAGGTTCAGACTCACCGTTTCGGTGAAACATTCCACGATTGTAAAGCAAGAATAAAAAAGCAGACAGATCTCTTAACAATATCTATCACGAACTCCTTTTGGAGAAAGCGGCGGCGCTGTGAATCCCCATGTATGCGGACCGGACCCCTCTGATGCGGATACATAGCGAAAATGGATTCATGGCGTGGCGGCTTTAAAACTTAGATTTTTATTAATTTTTCAGAATGTCGAAAAATAGTGATGACGTGTCGAAAAAATTCTGCTATTATGATAGAGAATAGGAGGAGTTTGACATGGCAGCCAAAAAGAGAAGAAAGAGAAGAAGAAGCAGAACCAGAAGCTCTGTGGACAGAAGACAGCTGATACCGGTTCTGATAGCGATATTTTTGATTATTATTATTCTGCTTATCATGGGAATTAATTTTCTGGTGAAGAAATACAGCCCGTCAGATGAGCGGATGGATTTATATACTTATTTTAATTTGGAGCCGGGGGATGAGGCCGCGGTTATTATGGAGGATGAGCTTACTGAGATTAGAGCCAGAATCATTGACGGGGAAGCTTATGTAAGCACGGATGTTTTGTACGATTATTTGAATCCGCGTTTTTATTGGGACGCAAAGGAGAATCTGCTTTTGTATACGACGCCTACGGAGCTTATCACTGCCCAGGTGGGCAGCAATGAATATTCGGTTGCAAAGACAAAATATACGGAGAGCTATGCTCCGGTGAAGGTGGACGGCGATACGGCTTATGTGGCGCTGAAATATATTCAGAAGTATACGGCTATGGAATTTGAGGTAATGACCGACGAAGTGAATCGGGTGCATATCTTAAAGGAATTTGTGGACGCCGATACCATAACAGTGAAAAAGAATGCCCATGTGCGCTTTGAGCCTGATATTAAAAGCCCTATTTTGACAGATGTGGCAAAGGAGGATGTGCTTTATGTCCTGCCCAAGGAGGAAGGGATAGAGGGGTGGACCAGAGTCCGCACAAAGAATGGGTTTATAGGTTTTATCCGTGACAAGTATCTGGGAAGCACAGGACAGGAGACAAGGACGCCCAACTATGAGGAGCCGGAATACTCCAGTCTCACAAAGGACCATACCATCAATCTCGCGTGGCACCAGGTGACAAATGCGGATGCCAACAATACGGTGCTGGAAGCCATTGCAAAGACAAAGGGCCTGACTACAATTTCACCCACATGGTTCTTCCTGAATGACAACGAAGGCAATATCGAGTCATTGGCAAGTCAGACCTACGTGAATTACTGTCATCAGAACGGCATTGAGGTATGGGCGCTTGTAAATGATATCGAGTACAAGGACACGATTATAGATTATGAGATCCTTTCCAGGACATCCTCCCGCCAGCGTTTGGCAAATAACCTGATAGCAAAGGCAATTGAGTTTGATCTGGACGGCCTGAATATTGATTTTGAGTTTATAAGCCAGGAGTCGTCAAAGGCGTATCTTCAATTTATCCGGGAGCTGTCCATTATGTGCCGGCTGAATGGAATTGTCCTTTCCATAGACAATTATGTGCCGGCGGACCACAATATGTTCTATAACAGGAAGGAACAGGGAATTGTAGCCGATTATGTAATCATTATGGGGTATGACGAACATTACGCGACCTCTCCGGAGGCCGGCTCCGTAGCCAGCATTGGCTGGGTTCGTGAAGGAATCGAGAACACACTGGAAGAAGTTCCGGCTGAAAAAGTAATCAATGCGGTCCCCTTCTATGCCAGACTGTGGGAGGAACGTCCCAAAACGGATGAAGAGCTGGCAGAGGAATCGGAAAATGAGGAATATATACCCTACGTAGTGTCCAGCAAGGCATACGGTATGGATGCGGCGGACCGGATAGTTTCGGAGAAGGGAGCGGAGAAGGTCTGGAACGACGAATGCGGACAGTATTATGCGGAATATGAAGAGGACGGCAATACCTACAGGATATGGATGGAGGATGAGGAGTCAATTGAACTAAAGGCAGCTCTGATTCGGGAATACAATCTGGCAGGCATTGCAGCCTGGAAGCTGGGTATGGAGCGTCAGGATGTTTGGGATGTTATACTGCGATATGTAAATTGACGGCAGCCTGTGTGAATTGAGACATGGAATAAAAGAAACCGCCATATATTTTACAAAGAAATATATGGCGGTTTTCTATGGAAATTTTACGAAAAATAAAAGGAAGGCTGAAAAGAAGAAGCCGTATTATAGGATTGGGAATGGCGGCTCTGGTTCTGGCAAGCGCTTGTTATTTTGCGAGAGGGAGCTTTTGGGAGCAGGCAGGGGGAGAGGGACAAAAGACAGACAGCCGGCTTGTTATCCTGGACGCCGGGCATGGAGGAAATGATCCGGGTAAAATCAGTGTTGACGGGACGCAGGAAAAGGATTTGAATCTGGAAATTGCAAAGAAGCTAAAAGAGCTTTTGGAGCAGCAGGATATCGAGGTAGTCATGACGCGGGAGGAGGATCAGGGGTTATACGATGAAAATGCCTCCAATAAAAAAGCACAGGATATGAAGCGGCGCTGTGAGCTGATTAACACAGAGCAGCCGGCCTGTGTAGTAAGTATTCATCAGAATAGTTACCATGAGGAATCCATCCACGGTGCGCAGGTCTTTTATTATGGAACCTCCAAGGAGAGCCAGAGCCTGGCGGAGCTGATTCAGGCAGAATTGATTCGCTTTGTGGACCCGGAAAATCACCGGCAGGCCAAGGCAAATGATACGTATTATCTGCTGAAGAAGACCCAGGCTCCGGTGGTGATTGTGGAGTATTATGTTTCAAACGGAGCAAAAACATAAGTTCCTACCTTTTGTAACTTGCATTACTTAATCATTTGTGGCAAATCCTTCGTATAAATCTTTCCCTTTCCAAATGATTTCAATAGATTGGGTAGAATTGATAATGACCTTATCTATAAATATGTCTACAGCATGCTGAGTCAGAGTTTCTAATCTGGTTATTTCCAGAAGAAATTTTGACTCTGATTTTTTTTGCAAAGAATCAATCTGTGCCAGTCGATGTTCCAGACTTTCCCGTTCAGAAGCAAGAAGCTGTGCTTTTGCAGCGGCATCTTCTTTTTGAAGTATGAATTGCTGCCGGGTAATTACGCCAGACTTGTATTCTGCATATAAACGAGGTACGATTTCTTTGTTTTGGTCAAGCTGGCGAAGAACAAGCCGTAAATGTCCAGACAGTTTTTCTTTTTCCGGTTCTGGTAGATTTGTCTTCTGGTCCAGTATAAGCTGTGCCTGTGCCTGTAGTGGTTTTAAGACGTACATTTTCAAAACGTCATCCTTGATAGATTTGAGTTCACAGGATTCACCGCCTGCAGGTCTTGCATGAGGACAGTAGTACACAGCATCAATATGACCGTGACGTGTATGTACGTCATGTTTTAGGCGGCATCCGCAATGCCCACAATAAATCTTTTTAAAAAATAAATTTTCGTTCTTTTTCCTCCCTTCTGTTTTAACAACTGTGCGTTCATGGATGATTTTCGCAACTTTCTGGAATGTTTTCATGTCAATAATAGCCTCATGTGTGTTTTTGACAATAACAAGATCTTCCATCTTTTGACGTTCGAACTTCCTACTGCCAATACCTTTTACCTGAACACGATTGTTGACAGTAGCACCAGTCAATGTTTCATTTTTTAGTATCGAGGTAATCTGAAATGGTTTCCAGAATTGCGCTTTCAGCTCGTCCGAAGTCATTCCGCCAAAGCGAAAACCATAGAGTGTATGTAATCGCTGTGCAGGGGTTGGAACCTTTAAATCATTCAACTGTCGGGCAATCTCTGAAGGTTTTTGGCCTGCAAGTGTTAGTTCAAAAATCAGTTTAACAGTTTGAGCAGCATCCGGATCAATTTCCAGTCGGTGACGATCCAATGGAGAAATAATATAACCATAAGGTGGTTTTGCGGCTAAAAAGTCCCCGCGCTGCTGTTGTATTTTTTTAATGCTTTTTACTTTGGTTGACAGATCCTTACTATAATAATCATAAATTACATTTTTAAAAGCCATGTCAATCCCTGGTGTGTTTCCAGAACATTCCATACTGTCATAAGCGTCATTGACAGCAATAAAACGGACCCCCAGCTTTGGGAAAATCTGTTCTATATAGCCACCTGTTTCGATATAATTCCGTCCAAACCGTGACATGTCTCTTTGTGTCAACTAAACACCAAATTTTTTACGGATGCCAGAGGCGGCTAACAGGTCTTTTCCAGACCGCCCCCGGCATCCGCTTTATCGTGAGGTAGAAACCTTTATCTGTTGTCATGTCTCTGCATATCGAACACATCCCGGAACTTCCAGACGATCTCGATCTCGGTGGGAGAGGACACCAGCACTTCCTTGATGAACGTCCCCGCCAGTTCCGCCGTCAGTTCCGTAGCCCCGGCAAAGGAAGTGAACATATCATCCTCCTGCGCCTTGTCCTGAAAGTCCAGATGCTCCAATTCAGATAAAAGCTGTTCCTGCGCCTCCTGTTCGGCTTTGGCGGCGGCGAGTTTACTGTCAATGTCCGCCCGCTGTCTCAGGTAGGCGTCCTTTGCCAGCGTCCCGCCGCTGTAATCCTCGTAGGCCCTGAACTTCTCCTGCCTGTACCGTTCCTGCTGCTGTTCCAGCTTTTGAAGCTCCGCAACACAGGCGGCGATGCGCTCCTTGCGGGTCAGCATCAGGGAGGACTTCTGCTTTTTCTGCTCCTGGCAGATAGCCAGCATCTGCGTGACCGCCCGGAAGATGATGCCCTCGATCTCCTTCTCGGAGAACAGCTTTCCCTTCGGGCAGTCGCTGTTCTCATCCGTCCTGCTCTTGGTGCAGCGGTAGTAGTATCCGGCAGAACTGTGGATACGGCTCAGTGTCCTATGGCAGTTGCCGCATTTGAGAAGCCCTTTCAGCGGATATTCCTGTGATGTCCCCTTTGCCCGTCTGGGCCTCTGCCGGATGATCTCCTGCGCCCGGTCAAAGTCCGCCCTGCTGATGATGGCGTCATGCGCCCCCTCATAGATGATCCAGTCGGACTTATCCTGCGGGACGGTCCGCTTTTCATGGAGGCCGGCCTTGTACCGCTTGCGCCCCACCAGCGCCCCGGTGTACTCATACTGGTGGAGGATGTTCAGCACCGTGGCCGCTGTCCAGCCGTTCTTTTCGGAGGCTTTGCGGAACCGTCCGCTCCCCGGATTTTTCTGTCGGAAGTAGGCGCCGGGGGTCAGGACACCCTCGCTGTTCAGCCTGCGGGCGATGGCGGTGCTGCCCATACCCTGCAAGGTCATATCGAAGATACGCCGCACCACCGCCGCCGAGTCCTCATCTATCACCAGTTTGTTCCGGACCGTGGGATGGAACTGGAAGCCATAGGGAGCGAAGCTGCCTATGTATTTGCCCTGCTTCATCATGATGATTTTTGCCGTGGTGGTCTTGACGGACAGGTCCTTGCTGTACGCCTCATAGATGATGTTCCGCAGGACCACATCCATGCCGGAGGTCATGCCCTTGTAATCATCGCTGTCGTAGCCGTCATTGACGGAGAGATAGCGGACGCCGAGGAAGGGAAAGACGCACTCCAGATAGTTGCCCATCTGGGTGTAGTCCCGGTGGCATCTGGAAAAATCCTTCGTCACCATCACATTGATGGCCCCGGTGCGAAGCTCCTTCATCAACGCCTGGAACTGCGGGCGGTCCGTGTTGGTCCCAGTGTACCCATCGTCCACGAACTCCGTCCGGGGCGCTGTTTTCAGTTGGGGGTGGCGGTCCAAAAACTGATGGATCAGCTCCCGCTGGTTGCCGATGCTGTCGCTCTCGGCCTTCCCGTCCCCGTCCGCCAGGGAAAGGCGGATATAAATGCCCACCCGGTAATCAGTCATCGCCGCCCGCCTCCTTTATCTGCTCCACGCACTCCAGCATGGTGTAAAATACATCGTTATAGTTCAGCACGACCTCGATACGGCCCCCGCCGTAGACAAGCACCTTCTCGATTATCGCGTCTACAAGCTCCTGCGTCAATCCTGTCATCCCGGCAACGCCCCGCATCATGGTGAGCCATTTGTTGTCCGGGGAGATGGACGCCAGGAACCGCTCCCGTCGCTCCACGGCCTCGTCCAAGAGGCGGTTCAGGGCTTCATACTGCTCCTCATAGGTCTGCTTGGCAAAGGCGTATTCCTCCTCGTTCAGGATGCCCTCGGCATAGCTCTCATACAGCCCCGCCCGTTTCTTTTTCAGGGCGTTCAGCCGGAGCTTGACGCTCGCCACCGCCGCCTTGTGCTTCTCCCGGACGCTGGCCTCGCGGTCGCCGCCCCGCATGGCAAGCAGGAGCTTCTCATAGTCCAGCGCCACCTGAAGCTGGTCCCGGATGGCATTGAACACCTTCTCGTTGAGGGCGTCCTGCCGCATGGCGTGTTTGAAGCAGGTCCCATGCCCCCGCCTCATGTGGGTGCTGCAATCATAGACCCCACGGAACACAACGCCCTTGCACTGGATACGCTGCCGCTTGTAGTACATCCGCTTTCCGCAGTCGGCGCAGAATATCTTCCCGGCAAAGAGGTCGATCATGCCCGCCCGGATGTCCGCCGACCACTCCATAGCGGTCTCCCGGTGGGCGCTGTCCTCCCGCATCTGCCGCTCCACCGCTTCAAAATCCGAAACGGAGACGATAGGCGGGTGTGCGTCAGGGACTACGATCCACTTGTCCGTTTCGGTGACGTGCTTTTTCAGTCCCTTGTAGAGCGCCGTCTCGGATTTCCCGCAGATCATCTCCCCGATGTACGCCCGGTTTTGCAGGATGCCCCGGATGGTGGATGGACACCAGCCCTCGCCCTGGATGTTGTCGCCGTTCCGGGTGCCGGCCCTGCGCTTGTGCCGCTCCGGGCTTTCTATCCCCCCGGCCTTCAACCGCTCAACGATGGTGTAGACCGATACCTCCTGCCGTTTCCACTCAAATATCTGCCGGACAACAGCGGCGGCTTCTTCATCCATCACATAGGCGGTCTTATCCTCGTTCCAGAGATAGCCATAGGGGAGGTTGCGGTTCCGAAAGATCCCCGTCTCCATCTGCGCCCGGAGTGCCGTGGAGACCTTCTTGGAGATGTCCCGTGAATACATGGCGTTCACCAGGTTTTGCAGGCTCACCGACAGGGACTCCATTGCGTTGCCGCAGGTGAAGTTGTCGAAATTCTCTTTCACGGAGATGAACCGTGTCCCCAGAGCTGGGAAAATCTTCTCCAGATAGTTGCCAGTCTCCACATAGTCGCGCCCGAACCTGCTGAGATCACGGACCACGATGCACTGTATCTTCCCCGTCCGCACATCGTCCATCAGGCGGTTCCACGCCGGACGGTCGAACACAGTCCCGGTTTTGCCGTTGTCCGAGTAGACCTCCGTGAGCCGGAGGTGCGGGCATCCGTCCAGATAGTCCTCACAGACGGCGATCTGGTTTTGCAGGGAGTTCCCGTCATCGTCCTTGCCGCTGTTCTCCACCGAGAGGCGGGCATAGATGGCGGTGGGGAGCGCCGTTATTTCCTTTTTCACTTCTGCCACAGTCTGTGCCTGTGCTTTTCTGCTCTTTCGTGCCATTTTCTCTCTCCCTCTCAGCCCACTGCCGGAAGCGGACAGCCCTTGTAGTTTTTCGCCGTCTCCATCGCCCTGGCGAACTCATCCCGATACCGAAAGACGATCTCCACCTTTTTGTCCTCATAGATGAGTATCTTATCCACCAGAGCCAGCAGGATGCGGCGGTCAAGCTCCTGCACATTCTCATACTGTGCAAAGACCTGTACCCATGCCCGGTTCTGGCTGCCCATAGCGGCGGCGTCCTGCTGTTCCCGTTTCAGCCGCTTCAAAGCCTCCTGCTTCTCCTCGATCAGCCCCCGGTAGTTCTCCCGGAAGTCGGTGTACTCCGCCTTGTTGATGATGCCCTCCACGAAGTTCTCATAGAGGCCCAGTTCCAGCTTTTTGTACCGCTGGATTTCTTCCTCTAACCGGGCCATCTGCGCCTCATAGCTGAACACCCTGCGGTCCCGCTGGGGGAGGCTGTCTATGAAGCACAGCACCTTATCCAGGTGAAGCACCACCTCGATCTGGTCGTGGATGGCGTGGAACACGATGTCCTTCAGCTTCGCCTCGCTGAAGGAGTGGGGGCTGCACTGGTGGGTGCGCTTGTTATTGCCGCAGTTGTAGTAGACATACGCCTTGCCCTTCACCTTCTGCGTCTTGCGGATCATGGCCCCCTCGCAGTCCCCGCAGAACAGGTAGCCGGAGAACAGGTCATGTTTGTCGCTGTCCCCAGCACAGCGCATATCCCGGCGCATCAGCTCCGCCACCGCCTCGAAGTCGGTGCAGGAGATGATCGGCTCATGGGCGTTCTCTATCCGTATCCAGTCCGCCTCGTCCCTGGGGCGCGTCACCCGGACCTTGTGGTTCGGCGTCCCCCGCCGCCCCTGGACGAGTACCCCGGTATAGACGATGTTGGAGAGTATCCGCTTGACGGTCACATACTCCCACTCCGGCCGCTCCTTCGTATGGAAGGCCGTCTCGAAGCGGACGCCCTGCATCCGTTTGTACTCCATCGGCGTGGGGATGCCGCTGGTGTTGAGCCTCCGGGCAATTTTCAGGATAGGGAAACCGTCCTTATACATCCCGAAGATCATAGAAACAACTTCAGCGGCGTCATCGTCCACCAGCAGGCGGTTCTTGTCCTGCGGGGCTTTCCGATACCCGAAGGGGACGAAGCTGCCCACATACTCGCCCTTCTTGCGCTTGACCTCCAGGCTGGTGCGTATCTTGATGGATATGTCCCGGCAGTAGATGTCATTTACCAGGTTCTTGAAGGGGAGGGTGATGACATCGGTGCTGCTACCGGGCGCCATGCTGTCGTAGTTGTCGTTGATGGCGATATAGCGGATGCCCATCGCCGGGAATATCTTCTCCAGGTAGTTCCCGGCGTCGATATAGTTCCGTGAGAACCTGCTCAGGTCCTTGCTGACGGCGCAGTCGATACGCCCGGAACGCATATCCTGGATCATCCTCTGAAAGCCGGGACGGTCCGTGTTGCTGCCGGTCTCCCCATCGTCGATGTAGGTGTCCACCAGCTCAAGGTCGTCGTGGCCCTCTATGTAAGCCAGACAGATGGCCCGCTGGCTTTGGATGCTGTTGGACTCCAGCCGGTCAGCATCCTCTCTGGATAACCGGGCATAGATGCCGGTCTTATAGATTTTGTTGGACATTTTGAACCTCCTTGTCGTCTGTCTGCCAGAAAACCGAAGGCCCTGTCCCGTATGGGAACGGAATACAAAGCCGCTGGCCTTGTGATGCTGTCCCTTTTTTGACCCAAGCACATTGTAGCGCCGGACCGCCTGTTTGTTAAGGATGTCAGGCCCCGGCAAGGTAGAGGGAGTTGATACGCTCCTCAATGGTCTCGCCCCTGTCCGCGAAGCTCAGCTTCACCACCACCCCGCCGTCCAGGTAGACATAGGGATTGCCGAGCTGCTCGATCCACGCCCGGATGCGCTCCTCGGTGGGAGCCTCCGGGTCGATATGGACCGTACTGCGGTCACGGAGCGCCGCTTTATCCACCTTGCGGAGGTCGATGTCCTTCATCGCCTCTGTCATGGCAACACCTCCGATCCCCCAAAAGGGCTTTTCAGCCTTTGGGTACTGCGTCCTTTGGCCTCTCCCAACATCTTATGGGAGGGACAAACTTTTATAGAACAGAGAAAAGCGCCCACCTCAAAAGGCAGACGCTTTCCCCAGATTTCTCAGAACTTCATCGGCAGGGCGGTCTTTGCGCTGGAGCCGTTGTAGATGCGGTACACCTGGTGCAGATACCGCTTGTATCCGGGCAGGCTCGTCATGGCCCGGCCCTCCCGGAAGATCACCACCGGGTCTACCTGGCGCAGCCGCGTCACAAGCCGTTTGCGGCTGTACTCCCCGTGATAGAGGTCTACGAACTCCACCACGCCCTGCACCGTCTCAGCCCGGAGGGAGTCTGGGTCGCCCTTCCAGGCGTCCACGATGGCTTGCATCGCCTCCCGGTACACCCCGCACCCGACCTTCTGGAACAGGCCGAAAGCGGTGCTGATGCAGGCCAGCCGCTTCGCACCCCTGGTCTGCTTGTAGTCCACATAGAGGCCCACAGCTTCTGTTGCTTTCAGGAACGCCATCGCGTCCTCATCGCCGCCGTAGACCAGCGCCCGGAACTTCGCCCCGGCGGTCAGGCTGGCGGAGGCCCCCGTCTGCTGGGCGAACAGCAGCGCCTCATCGCTCTCGGTCAGGCCGTAGAACACCTTGCAGCGGATGGACAGGTCCCGCCCACCATTGAGCAGTTTCCGGGCGGCGATGGTGTGCTGGCCATCGAACACATAGTAGCGGCCGTCCCGGCAGCTCACCTTCGGCTCGTTGGCGATGCGCTCATCGAACTCGGCGGCGATCCTGCGGACCCGGTCCTCGTTCAGTTCACGCTGATAAGTAGTGCGGGGTATCTTCAGCTCTGCGCTGTTGATGGGAAGCTCCCGGCAAAAAAGGTCCTTGCTGTTCATTCTGTGCGTCCTCCTTCGATGTCTGCGATATACTGCTTCATTTTCTGCATGATCTGGATGAGTTTCGGCCTGTAATGGCTGTCCGACAAAAGCCGGGGATACTCCTGAAAGATGCGGTCAAAAAGCTCCATGAACGATACGATCTCGCCATCCAGGGAACAGAGTACATTCTCCTCGGTGCTGGGGGCTTTGTCCCGCTCCATCTCAGCCGATATTTCCGCGATCTTCTGCATCTCGGCTTTTCTTGAAGCGGCTGGCGGGGCTTTGTGGTAAGCGGGGCGGGGCTTCTTGTCCCTGTCATCCTTGGATTTCTTCAAGTCAGCGGCCAGTCTGGAGCGTTCCTCCGGGGCGGCTTTTGCAACTGCGGCCACTGCTGTCTCCGTGGGCTTGATCGCTCCCGTGAGTATCTCCTGCTTGATGCCGGGAAGGGCTTCTTCGGCGGCATCCACACCCTGGGCATACCAGCCAGCACGCATGACATAACTCTCGCTGGTGCTGGTATCATTCGCTATCTGAGCGCGGGTTTTGTGGGAGGAGGGCAACGGTTCATTTTGAACCGTTGCTACCCGTTCACCGCCATGCGCCATCTTCTCCGCTTCATACCTCTGCCCAATCAGGTATTTCTTTTGCTGGGGCGTCAGGTTCCGCCTGCCAAGCTGGTGTTTGCATATCCACGAAAGAGCTTCATAGCGGTTGTCAAAAGACAGCTTGTGGACCGCATAGGTCAGCTCCGGGTGCTTCTGGATAATCTCATAGCGGTTGTGGCCGTCCAGGATCGTGCCGTCCCAGACGATGAGCGGCGAAAAGACCGCCCCGTCAGACAGGATGTTCTCCTCCAAAAGGGTGAACTCGTCCTCCGTCAGTGGCGGTATCTTGTCCCGGAACTCCGGGTCGATGATGAGCCTGTCCATCAGGACACCTCCGTTTCCGCAATGGGAGCATAGTCCTTATCAAGCCCGACACTTACCAATAGGGCGGCGTTGACCCGCTTCATCTGTTCTCTGGTGAGCCTGCCCACATAGCTCTGAACCCGCCGCTTGTCGATGGTGCGGATGACCTCCGACATAAAGAGGGACGGCGCAAGCCCCTGGGCATCATCCAGCACCACATGGGTCGGCTGCTTGGGTTTCTTAAAGGTCCTTCTGGTCACGGCGATCACAATGATGGTCGGGGAGTGGTAGTTGCCCGTGTCGTTCTGGATAATCAGCACCGGGCGGATGCCGCCCTGCTCATGGCCGATCACCGGGTCCAGGTCTGCATAATAGACTTCGCCGCGGTGGAAATCGTGAAAATTACGTTCCATATGGATACCTCCTTCTTCTGGTATGTAAAGGAACGGCCCAGCGCGGCAAATGCCGTCTCCAGACCGCCCCTCAAATTTCATAAAGCGTGTTTTTTAATCCCTATTTGTCCCCGACACCCCGGAATCACGGGAATCATCAGGCTCGTCAGCTTGCGAAGCTGCTCTCATAGGCATCTAACCTCCCCGCCTTCTTTACGGCCGGGCCGCGAGTTACGGAAGTATCATTATCGCTGTCTGTTGTCATCGCCGAGCCAAGAGCAACTTGGCATTTTCAGTCGGATGGATCGCTCCTCCCAAAACCGGGGATCGTGGCGCTCCGCTGCACAGGCTATTCCAGACAGTAACGTGGTCCTGTTTCCAGGACTTCCTGATGACTGCGTATTCAGTTTTCAAAGTCCACACCAGCGGGTCGCCCCGGCTGATGGTTTAAGTTTAGTGGAAATCGGGCGGTATTCTTATGGCGCAGGAGTACCAGCCGCTGGTCTTGTTACGACCAGTCACATATCCTCCCGCAGAGCCACCAATGTTTGGATAACAGCATCCAGCTGCGCCCTCACCTCTCCGTCCGAGACCTTCCCCAGCACCAGATAGTCGAGGCTGGCATTGAAAAAAGCGGCAAAGTCGATCAGAATATCCAGCGAACAGCCGCGCTTGCCGGTCTCGATCTTTGCCAGATGGACGGTGCTGACATTCAGCCGTTCCGCCAACTGTTCCTGTGTCAGCCCCTTTTCCCTGCGGAGCTTCTGGATGCGTCTGCCAGTTTCCAAAGTGTCATAGCTCATAAAAAGTCCTTTCCCGGACACAGCGGGGAAGGACTTTTGCATGGTTCAGGCTGTTTCCCTGCCGTGTTCGCCGGCCTGGGACAGCACTTTGGCAAAGGGAACTCCGACAGCCCCTTATGTACGAAAAAGGCGGGGCCATGTGCGGAAATGCACATAGCCCCGTAATTGCCTGACAGCACAGGAGAGCATGGCACTTCCTATGGCTGGCCCACCTATCCGCCCTTATCCGGCGTTGATGGACTGCCATATGAGATACCTTTGCCCTAATGCATATCAGGCACGATATTTTTGTGGATAGATTGTGAAACCTGTCCTTATGTGTCTATTCTATCGGGTGGTCTTCTGAAAGGACAGGCCAGACTATGGCACTTTTGGCGGCGCATAAGTTTAGGGAAATCGCCGTTATCCCGGCTTTCATACTCTGTATCCAGGCTTCCGGCGGACGCTCAGACAGATCATCAGGCGGAATTATGGACACGAGACGGTGACATATCATGGCACTTTCTATCCTGAAAAAATTTCTGGCAGAGTGTCCTTAACCGCTCAAAAAAAGCGCCCACCACATGGTGAGCGCATCAGGCGAAGCAGCATATTCGGTTTTATCTTTTCAGGTGATCCGGCACGATGATCTCTCCAACAGGGATTTCCCGCAGTTCTTTTTTCAGTGTATGGGTAAATCGGATGGTTCCCGCAGTACCGCCCTTTTCCCGACCATCGTAGACAGCGATCACCCGGTCGGAGTGTTCCACCATGTAGCGGTTGCGATGAGAGTAAACGCTGGGCTGATACTCCTCCCGGATGACAACAACATCTACACAAGCCTCCAGCATCTCATAGGTCCGCTTCTTTTGGCGCAGATTGTCAAGCCGTTTCTGGTAGGGGATCACGGCCACAAGCTCCAGCGCCGGATTTGACTTCCGCATTTCCAGCACGATTTCGGCAAAATACTGGTCTACTCCCTCGGTAAAACCGCTCATAAAGCGAGTAAAGCCGTCAGCGACCGCCTTCTCAATCTCCTTCCGTAGAGCCGCCTTTACGCGGTTGATCTCCTTTTGGGGCAAATCCCTATGTCCTGTGACACAACAAGTCTTTTTCTGCATCTGTCTTTCCTCCGTTTGATATTGATGGGCTGACCGGCTACTGCTGTTTGGAGTGGCTCTGTTTCAACATACCCGGCCACAGCTCCAACGGTCAAGGATGTCGCAAGGCAACACGCATGAATAGGTATAACCTTTTATCACTGTCAATAATAGTAGATGTAATTTAGTAAGTCAATGTTAATGCCCTTTTTCAATTTGCGGATACAGTCATTTCATGAGGTACAATCTAATACAAGGCGGAGGTGAGGATGATGTATGAAGATTTTCTCCCGGAACGGCTGGCAAAGCTAAGGATACAAAAAGGCGTATCAGCCCGTGATATGTCCCTGTCGCTGGGACAGGCAAACAACTATATCAACAACATCGAAAACAAGAAGTCCCTGCCCTCCATGCAGGCATTCTTCTATATCTGCGAGTACCTTGATGTGACGCCCCAGGAGTTTTTTGATGACGGGAACGCCCACCCGGAGGCGCTCCAGGCATTTATAGCGGAGGCCAAAAAGCTGGACTCCCAATCGTTGGAATACATCCTCGGCATCATGAAAAAGCTGAATAATACAACATGAAGCGGCCAAGCGACTGGCCGCTTCATGTTGTATTGTACCCGATGATATTCAGGATATGTCCTGCTCCTATACTGGCGATAATCCAAGAAATGTCCAAGATGTAAGGTGGACACTATATCCTTGCCATATTTGAGTAATGGAAATATAATGTATTTTGCAAGGGAGCGATATAGCCTATATGACCTCGTAAGGAATCGGGCATTACATCTTGTGAACCTGAATGTATCACCAGTATTGCAGATGTGGCAATAATATGGATGACCTTAAAGAACATAAAAAAGTGGGAAAAAAATAAATCTACACAATAGATTCACATTTCCCTGTTATAATCTATAGACGAGGAGGTGCGCCATGAGCAAAATCTTAATTGTGGAGGACGATTTATCCATACAGGCATTGCTACACGACTTCATTGAGGAAGCAGGCCACAGCGTTGTATTAGCGTCTGACGGTGTTGAAGCACTTGCAAAGTATTCCGAGCAGCCTTTCGATCTGATACTGCTTGACATTATGCTGCCCAAAATTGACGGTTATGGTGTATGCGAGGTTATCCGGCAAAAGTCAGATGTGCCTATCATCATGCTTACCGCATTGGACGGAGAGGAAAATCAGATTAAGGGGTTGGATATGCAGGCGGACGATTATATCACAAAGCCTTTTTCCATGCCCGTCTTGCTGCGGAAAATTGCCGCCGTCCTGCGCCGATCTGCAAAACAGTCAGACGAACCGCACACAATCACATACAAAGACCTCACTTTGGATTTAGAGGGGTACAGGGTATATACAAAGCAAGAAAATATCGACCTCACGCCCCGCGAGTTTGAGATATTGCGGGAGCTAATCATGCACCAAGGCCGGATTTTAACGCGGCAAAATCTCTTACAAACTCTTTGGAAATATGAATTTTTCGGAGAAGAACGGATTATTGACACACACATCAAAAATCTGCGGAAAAAGCTCGGCACTGCTGACTACATAGAAACAATCAGAGGGGTGGGATATAGAGTTGATAAGGAAGATTAGAAATAGCCTGTCTGCAAAAGTTTTTTTGATGACTGCCGTCCTAATGGCAGCCTGCTGTTCTATAACATATTTCTGCATAACCCAATTTGCTCCATACATATATACGCATGATTTTTCTACGATAGATGAGGAACTGCCTTATTTCATTGAGGACATTTCCCATTTTACAAAAGAGGAAGCATTATTTGTCATAGAGGATTATTGTAATCAGATTGTTGAAAAAAATGATGATGAATTTGTTTTCCACCTTTTTCAAAGCAACAGCGAAGAACTCAAGCAGTTTAGCAAAAATGATACATCACAATGGTGTCGACTAACTTTTTCGGACAGCATAGATGAGTACGTAGTATTCTTTTCTAAAAACACAGAAAAAGAAAGTCAGGTGGTGGAGGCACTTCAAAAAGCAATTCCTGTTTTGAGCGTTGTGATTATTGTTGTTTCCATCATCGCAGCTTTTTTCTATACCATTTACATGACAACACCCATTAAAAAAATCAGTAGAATATCAAAACAAATGGCAGTATTGGATTTCAACGGCCTATGTACTGTCCGGCGCACAGACGAAATAGGTGTTCTCGCTGACAGCTTAAATGACCTGTCGAGAAAACTATCGTCCGCCTTGTCGGAGCTACAGAGTGCAAATCAGAAGCTGCAAGCTGATATTGATATGGAGCGACAGCTTGAACGCCAGCGGGTAGAGTTTTTTTCGGCGGCTTCCCACGAACTAAAAACACCTATTACTATTATCAAAGGCCAGCTACAAGGTATGCTCTATCAGGTGGGACGCTATAAGGACAGGGAAACCTATCTTGCACAATCTCTGGAAGTTACGGATAACTTAGAGAAAATGGTGCAGGAGCTTTTGACAATATCACGGTTGGACACGCCGGGGTATGCGTTCAATCCCTCGCACATTCACTTTGACAAACTGATCAAAGACCGTCTGGCAGCAAATGAAGATTTGTTTATGCAACATGAATTGACGGTTGAAAAAGACATATCCTCGGAGGTCAGCATTTCAGGCGATTTGCAGCTTCTTCAAAAGGTGGTGGACAACCTTTTGGGGAACGCCGCCGCATACTCTCCAGCGGGGGAACGAATAACGGTTAAAGTATGGCGGGCCGATGAAAAAGCGCATTTGACGATTGAGAATACAGGGGTACATATCCCTGACGAGGACATTCCAAAATTGTTTGAGGCGTTTTATCGAGTCGATCAGTCAAGAAATCGGCAGACGGGCGGCACAGGCTTGGGCTTATACATCGTCAAAACAATTCTTGATTTGCATGGGGCGGCAATCAAAATCGAAAACACAGCGCAGGGTGTGATGGTGTCGGTACAATTTTAGAAATATCCGATTCCAAAGGGCGGTGAGCGAAAGGCTTGCCGTCCTTTCTCTATCTCCACATAAAAAACATATTCAATACAAACTCAATTCAAGCTGGGCAGGTATGATAAAGCTGTACCCGGAAAGGGTAACAGAAAGGAGCATTTGACAATGAAAAAATACCTATCACTCGTTCTCGCCGCTCTGCTAATCATGGGTGTGTTGGCAGGCTGTGGAGAACAGGGAAACACCCCTGCCCCAGACAATTCCAGCACACCCATTCGCACACAGGCAACGCTCCCGGCTGACGGTTCATTTACCAGCGAGGAATACGAAAAGTTGCTGGCCCTCCGATTTGAAGGTTACGAGGAAATGACCGTAGCCGAGTTTCGGGACAAGGTCGGGGCTGTGACAGACACAAAAGAATACACTGATTTGTTTGAGCAGCTTCCCAAAGACACCGCCTTGCAGGAGTTGAAAGACACCGATGAAGATGCCGAGTTTCTGTTTTATATCCTGCCGCTGGCTGGCGACGATTGGAAAACACGAAGTTACAACGGAGAAGTAACATCCTCTTATACAGGGGATAAAGCGCGGCTGGAATATTCTTTCACCCTGACAATCCTGAACCCTGACGCGCTTTGGATTAAGGATTACAATGATACTCGTCTGGGCATCATGGGCGTTATGCAGGATACGCTTCGGAACAAAACAAAAGACGAACTCCGAGACGAGGCCGCTATCAGGGCGGATGTTCAATTCCAGATAGACCATCTGCTTCAGAATATCAATCAGACAGCGGAACTCAGTGCCGCCATTGAATTTGCGTATTTCCCTCTGCCCGCGGCTGGAGAGAAACCGCAAGTTTCAGGAGCAAACGGGAACGGCAATCAGGAAACCCGGCGAGCCGAGCATGGTACAAAAGAGGACTATCAATCCCTGCTGGCTTTGAAAACGCCAGACTATGCCAGCATGAGCGTTGCAGATTTTAACGCAAAGCTGCTGGCATGGGCTGACGAGGATTTTAGCCGAATGGAACGCATTGACGCTGATATGCTGTTCAATGATTTTCAAGTAAGTTTGAGCGAAGAAGAACTTGCGTTTATTCGGCTGACGGTGTTCCTTTCGGGAACTGAAAACGGCGAGTTTGTGCAAAGCAGTTACACAAGCGACCCTGTGGCAGACCCCGTATATCAAGAGAGCTTGCCGCAAAAAGCGGATAAGTCCAACGAAAAGGCCCCTATGTGGTGTGACTTTGGCTATCGCTTCTCGTACCACATAGCAAATGAAGAAACGCTGACGGTTGGAGAGCGAGATTGTTGTATTGGCGGCATGATTACCGCCGTAGAGAAGTTTTGGAATGACACAACGCTTGACGATCTGCTCACCATGACGAAAAGCAACATGATCTCCCGCCTTAATTCTTTGGCTGCTGAATATAGCACCGACAACATTGTGATTACCATAAGTGCAGAGCAAGTCCATTTCGACCATACGGAGGAACGCCCCGAACTGCCGTAACATTCTCTGAAAAAATAAGTTCCGATGACTCCTGCCGCACGATTGTAAAAAACTTTCGTGCGGCAGGTCTATCAAAAGATTGCTAAATATGGCACTATAATTTTGTGTGTCACCAGATTCATTTTGCACAGTCGAAGTCTACCGTTTTGCCAAAGCAGTAGGAGGTGATGACATGGGAAATTAGCTGTTCTTGACATATCGGAATCTGGCAGACAAATTGGAGAGAAATTGTTCGCTCTGTTAGATATTAGCCAGCAACAGGAACTGATGCAGTATGTTCTCGCACAGAAGCAAGGCGGCAATCCTGATACATCTCTGCGCAGTATTTCTTCGCAGGTCATCCCGACTACTTCTATTGTCAAATTAACAGAAATCCAAGCGGAGAATTTGTACTTCTGCTTAGAAAACCGATTGGTATATATCTGCGAGACTGAGATCATGCTGACAGTGAAAGAGTTCGACATCTTCGCCCTGCTCATCATGAATCCTCGCCGGGTACTCACCTATGACATGATAATAGACCTTGTGTGGCACGAAAATCTTGACTACTACTCCCACAGAGCAATCAACAACCATGTCAGCAATCTCCGGCATAAACTCAAGGTCACACCAGAGACGCCGGACTACATCAGGAGCGTTCACAGCATTGGGTACAAATTCAATCCGAATATCGAACTTCTTTGAAGCCCCGGACGCATATTGCGGTCGGGGCTTTTCTCTCGGCAAAAAACAGGATTTTTCTTGGAGTGTTCCCGGACTGTCCTCGAAAAAATCTGAAGAACTGTCCGTTATAGTTTTTTCAGATAAAGGAGCAGGACAAGCGCATCGGGCAGATGCCGTCCAGAATACGGAGAACACTGGCATGACAGTTTTTTCAAATACATGTTCAGATACCAGCCTTCAAGATAATACTGCGGCTTTCCCGGCAATGATAGAATGGGCAACCGCCACAAACAGAGCCATCGCCCCGATGGAGTTTCCAGACGCGCTCCACTACCTGATGAAGGACCAGAAGATGACGGTGGAGCATCTGGAGGAAACCTCGCTGATCTCGACCCGCACTATCATCCGTTTGAGTAATGACCCGGACTACGGCGTGACCAGGGAACACATCGTGGCGCTATCGATCGGTCTGACACTCCCGCCGATTATCAGTATGGAGCTGTTGCGGAAAGCGGGGCTTACGATGAAGAACACCTTGCGCCACAATACATACTGCATGGTCCTGTGCGAGATGTACTCCTGCAAGATTGAAGCTGTGAACCAATTCCTCGTTTCGCTCAACATACCGCCGCTCACAAGGCTGGGGGCAAAGATGTAACGGTGGGGGATTTTACGGGGTGCGCTACTTGGCAAGCAGGGCATTTGTATATACAAATGCACGAAACAGACATCCAGCGTTGCCGCCGGATGTCTGTTTCTCTGCTTGTTGGGGTAGCACCCCAAACCCCTTGAACAGCCCCGTGGCCGGGGCTGGCTGCGCGTTCGGTTCCCGAACGCTGTTGTCCCTGCGACCCAGGGACAGGCGGGGCTTGCGCCCCGCGTGGAGACGGAAACGACCGCCTCGGTGTTTCCGGGAAAAAGAAAAAGACGGGGCTGGCCTACATCCCTGTAAGCCAGCCCCGCCAAGATCATCTGTGCTGATCTGTCCGCTGTTCCTCCTTGCGCCGCTCCTCCATAGCCGCCTGTTCCTTCTCCTTTTCCAGAAGGACAGCCGCCACTTTCTGCGCCACAAGGTACTCCTGCATCTCCGTCCTTGCCTTTCGGTACGCTGGATAAGCCGCCCGTTTCTGTTCCAGAAGCTGGGCATACTCGGCGTTCAACTCCTTGACACGGGGGAGTTTTTTCAAGCCGAGTTGTTCAAAAGCCTCCTTTGCCGCCTTGTGCAGCGTGATGGCCTCCCGATGCCCCTCAAGGAATTTTTTGCTGTACCCTGCCTTGCGGTAGGCCACATATACCTCCCTGGTCTTGGAGTAGTTGATGATGTGCTTTTTCAGAGCGGCGATCTCCTGCATCCGCTGCTCCGCCGCCTTGATGGAATCCCCCAGACCGTTGAACTGGGTGACTGCCGCATCCGCCCTCGCCGCCAGTTCGTCAAAGCTGTCGATCTCGTTCTCCTGTAAAAAGCACATGACCTGTGCCATCTGTTTCAGGTTAAAGAGGGTCGCCCACCGCTGGTATCCGGCGCCTTTCCCCTCGTTCAGCTTCGCCTGAATATCAATGAGAAGGGAAAACTTCTTGTCGTGGACTTGCTGGCTTTTCCCCGCAGACCGCTCCCGGCGTTTCCCGGCAATAGCGTCTTTCAGATCGTCCACCGTGTAACCTTCGCCCAGCGAACTGAACCGGGCAAAACGCTCCTGCCCTCTGCATCGAACTGAAGGCCGCTTGCCCGGTTTGTACTCGCATCCGGCCTCCTTCAGGAACGAGATCAGTTCCTCGAAGTCCTTCGGCTTTCTCTGCATAGCCGCGTCAATGGCTGCCCTCAGATCGTCACGGTTGGAAGTCCTCTTGGGGTACTCGGTGCGCTTTTTCCGTTCCCGATAGGGGCGCGGCACTATGACAGAAAGCCCATGCTCCAGACACAGCCGGTCACTGACCCGTTGCAGGGCCAGCCCGGATAAATGGAAATCCCTGAACTTCCGGGTGCAGTCCAGGGAGGTGGAATTGAAGATGATGTGATTATGGATATGCGCCCGGTCGGTATGGGTGGCAACGATAAATGCGTGTTTACCTTTCGTGAAGCGCATCCCCAGCTCATAGCCGATACGGTTGGCCTCCTCCGGCGTGACCTCGCCCGGTTTGAAGGACTGGCGTATCTGGTAGGCGATGACATCATGCTTCTGGCGGCGGCCTGTCATGTGTTCATACTGCCGCTTTGACAGAAGGAACTGCTCATCCGCTGTCCGGGCGTCGCACTCATAGCTGGAGATATATTTTCCGCCCTCGGTCTTTTCCTCATTCTTGGAATAATCCGTCCTGTCCGCCAGCGTCTGGGCGATAGTCTTGCCCTTGTTGATGTGCAGCGCGATCAGCCGTGTCGCCGCCATAGTCCACCTCCATCGTTCAAAAACTTACATTGCCAGTTCCTCCGGGAACCGTGTACTCCGCACCTTTCCGGGGAAGCTGTCCCTCTGTGGGTCGGCTGTCCCCCTGCGGTCGAAAGCGGCGATCTTCTTTTCAAGACCGGCCAGGTCTTTCTCCTTTTCCTTGACGATGGCGGTGCGTTCCTCCAGAGTGCCGGAGATCAGCTCGTCCAGCAGATACTCCACATAGTCCATTTTCTGCAAGGCTTCGCAGAACAGGGGATGCCAGTCCTCGTCCTCTGGTTGCGGCGCATACTGCTCCTTCCAGTCACGGAGCAGATGGAGGTACTCGCACAGTACACGGTAACAGCGGTTCTCCTTTTTGCGGTACTCCTGTGCCGCCGCCAGTTTGGAAATGACGGACGGCCTTTTCTGGGGCTGCCATGTTTGCAGGCCCTCATACCGCACTCCGAAATCCTCCGCCAGCTTCTCGGCGGCTCTCTTGGGGGAGAGGTCGAACAGCTTGCCCACAAAGTCGATCACATCCCCGTCCTCCTGACAGCCGAAGCAGTGAAACCGCTTATCCACCTTCATGCTGGGCGTTCGGTCATCATGGAACGGACAGCAGGCCATGCCGTTGCGCTTGACCTCGATCCCGTAATGCTCCGCTGCCGTCCTTGTTGGTACGGCGTCCTTGACCGCTTCAAATAAATTCATTGTCATGCCCCCTTTCCCGGTATGTAAAAGGGGCAAAAAAAGGAAGGAGCGGCAGTCGCCGTTCCCTCCTATGCGCTGGTTATGGAACTGTCTTTATCCGCAGAGTTCTGTATCGCCGCCCTCCCGTGAAAGCAGACTGCCCAGAAAATCCGCCGCTCCGCTCATGCGGTCATGCTCGTTCCCATAGGTCCACTCGGTCACGGTATCGCCGTACATCTGCTCCCGCATCCAGTCAAGCAGGGCCTGCGCCTCGTCTTTCGGAAAATCCATCTTCGCACATCCTTTCAAAGATTTATGAGTGGAGGAAAGCCCCAAGGCTGCCGGCCCACTCGCCGGCCAGCTCCACCAGGAGCATGGCGGAGAACTGGAGCGCCACGCAGACCGCCTCCACGCCGAACAGAATCGCCACATTCAGCCAGTCCCGGACGCACACCTGATAGATGCCGCAGGCCAGGATCACCAGCATGAACAGCCCGACAACATAGGCGGAGAGGTTAGATGCCAGTTTGCCGATGATGTGGAACGTGTAGAGTGCCAGCATCAGGGGGAGCGCCAGCAGTTTCAAAGGGAGTTTCAGAAGCCTCATATCGTGTCCCGTCCTTTCCTGTTTTCTGGGTACAGTTTACCGCGTCGGTCCGCTGTCTGGCAAGGATGCCGCCTATGTAAGCGGGCGCGGACTGCTCCGCGCCCTTTTGCAAAACTATTGAAGCCCAAGCCGCTATCGGATATTGGCAAGGCGAGCAAGGGACTGTCTGGACAGCTCCCATATCTCGTCCAGCCGGGATTGCAGGTCCTCAATGTCGGCGGCGTAGACGCTCCCGGTCTCGTTCGCCCTTTTCGCGTACTGGTTCAGGTTGGTGCTGCACCGCTGGAGCAGGACGATGAGCTGGCGCACATCCGTCAGGTCCAGCCTCACACAGATACCGTCCAGCGCCATCTTTCGGACATAGGCGCTCATGTTCAGGATGCCGGCCTCCTCCATCTTGGCCTGTATCCGTTCTTTGTCCTCATCGGAAATTCGGATCAACAACTGTTTTTCCCGTTTCATCCTCGCTCCGGCTCCTTTCCAGGTTTCTTGTCCGGGGGTATCTCCGCCGCCCTTTTTTTCAGGTCCTCCAGAACAGAGGGGCGCTCACCGTCACCGACTTCCTCACTGACCTCCCCGCCGTCACGGTCGATGCTGTCCTCCATACTGAGGGCGGCGTCCAGTTCCGCAAGTCTGGCGCTCTTTTCGGCAAGCTCCGCCTCCTGGGGGAAAGGCTTTGTCAATTCCACCTGTGCGGCGGCCTGCTGGTTCCGAAGGTTCTCCAACTGCTCCCGCCCCCGCTCCAGCCGTCCGGGGATGCCGGCAAGGGCATTGTCCAGACGGGTCAGATTGCCCCTGGCGTCCGTCCCCAGGCTGACGTGGTGGCTCATTTCGCCCTTCATCGTGATCTGGAACTGCTTCTCAAAGGTGTTGTAGGAAAGCTCCATCTGAAATCCCCGGTAGCTGCCGATGGGGATGCCCTCGGTGCTTTTGATCTCCTTGCAGAGGGCGAGGAGCGCCTCGCCAGCGTCCGCCTTTTCCGCATAGTGCTTTCCGGCCAGCTCTATCCCCACAAAGCCCTCCTCCGGGAGCGGGTGGGCCTCCACCGTTTTCATATCCGCCTCAAAGCCCCGGTTGCGGCTCTGCTGGGCCTCGATCTCGGCGGGGAAGTATTTCAGGAGCTGGTCCTCCAGCCGGAAGTGCTTGCTCTGGTAGTCGGCCCGGAGGACTTTCAGCTTCGCCACATCCACATCAAGGTCCATCTTCTCACGGATCAGCGGATTGCCGGCGCACAGGGCCTTGATCTCCGCATAGGAGAGCGCCTGCTCGTCCACATCGTCACAGCTTCGGACGGGGGACTTGCTCGTCATGATCTGGCTGATGAATTTCTGCTTGTTCTCCAAAGTCTGGTAGAGGTAGGCGTCAAAGGTCCCCTCCGTCACATACTGGAAAATCTGCACCTGTTTGTTGCGGTTGCCCTGCCGGATAATGCGCCCGTTGCGCTGGGTCATGTCAGCGGGACGCCAGCCCACATCCAGGTGGTGGACCGCCACAAGACGGTCCTGCACATTGGTCCCGGCGCCCATCTTCTGGGTGGAGCCGAGCAGGACGCGCACCTCCCCGGTCCGCACCTTGCCGAACAGCTCCTTCTTCTTCGCCTCGGTGTCGGCGTCATGGATAAAGGCGATCTCCTCACGGGGGACGCCAGCCGCTACCAGTTTGTCCCGGATGTCCTCATAGACATTGAACGTGCCGTCCCCCTTGGGCGTGGAGAGGTCGCAGAACAATAACTGGGTCAGCCGGTCCGCCTGGCCCTCCTCCCAGATACGGAGGACATTCTGGACGCAGGCGTTCAGCTTGCTGTTCGGGTCATCGGGCAGGAGCGGGTTCATCAGCCGCTGGTCGAGGCCGATCTTGCGCCCGTCCGAGGTGATCTTGAGCATATTATCGACCGAGGGGTCCACGCTGCCCCCGTGGACGGCGGCGGCCCGTTCGGACAGGTCGGCCACCATCTCCTTCTGTATCTCCGAGGGCTGCACCACCACGGTCTCAAACTTCGCCTCCGGCACAGGGAGGTGGAGCTGGTCGGCGGTCTTGATGTCGGCGACCTCCTTGAACATACTCATCAGCTCCGGGAGGTTGAAGAACTTGGCAAACCTCGTCCGCGCCCGGTAGCCCGTCCCCTCCGGGGCAAGCTCGATGGCCGTGGTGGTCTCGCCGAAGGTGGAGGCCCACTGGTCGAAATGGGTCAGCCCCTTCTGCCGGAGCGTACCATGCTGCAGGTAGCGCATCATGGTGTAAAGCTCTGTCATACTGTTCGACACCGGTGTCCCCGTGGCAAAGACCGTACCCTTCCCGCCAGTCAGTTCATCCATATACTGGCACTTCATGAACATATCCGAGGACTTCTGCGCCTCGGAGGTGGAAAGCCCCGCCACATTCCGCATTTTCGTGTAGAGGAACAAATTTTTGAACGCATGGGCCTCGTCCACAAAGAGCCGGTCCACACCAAGCTGCTCAAAGGTTATCACATCGTCCTTGCGCTCTGTTGCTTGCAGTTTCTCCATCCGGGCCTCTAAAGATTTCCGGGTCTTTTCCAACTGCTTGATGGTGAAGCTCTCGCCCCGCATGGCCTTCATCTCGGAAATGGCGTCGGTGATCTCGTCTATCTGCTCCTGCAAGATGCGCTCCTGCCGCTCGGCGGATATGGGTATCTTCTCGAATTGGCTGTGGCCGATGATAACAGCATCGTAGTCCCCGGTCGCTATCCTCGCACAGAATTTCTTGCGGTTGGCCGTCTCAAAGTCTTTTTTCGTGGCGACCAGTATCTTCGCGCTGGGGTAGAGCCGCAGGAACTCGCTGGCCCACTGGAGGGTCAGGTGGTTCGGCACGACAAAGAGGGACTTCTGGCACAGCCCCAGCCGCTTCGCCTCCATAGCGGACGCCGCCATCTCAAAGGTCTTGCCCGCGCCCACTTCGTGGGCAAGCAGGGTGTTCCCGCCGTAAAGCACATGGGCGATGGCCCCCCGCTGGTGTTCCCGCAGGGTGATGTCCGGGTTCATGCCGCCCAGGACGATGTGGCTGCCGTCATACTCACGGGGGCGGGTGCTATTAAACAGCTCGTTGTAGGTCCTGACTAAATCTTCCCGCCGCCTGGGGTCACGCCACACCCAGTCCCGGAAGGCGTCCTTGATGGCCTGCTGCTTCTGCTGGGCCAGGGTGGTCTCCTTCTTGTTCAGCACCCGTTTCTGTTTGCCGTCCGCGTCCTCGATGGTGTCATAGATGCGGATGTCCCGGAGGTTCAGGGTGTCCTCCAAAATGCGGTAGGCGCTGGCCCGGTCTGTGCCGTAGGTCATATAGGCCATGACATCGTGCCGCCCCGTGGCGTTCTTGCCCGTGACCTGCCACTCGGCGGTGGAGGGGGAATACTTCACCTGGACCGCGCTCCGAAGCCGCCACGGGGTGTCAAAGGTCTCCTCCATGAACTGCTGGATATAGTCCTTGTCGATCCAGGTCGCCCCCAGGCGCACATCGATCTCAGAGGCGTCCAGGTCTTTGGGCTGTGCCTGTTCCAAAGCCGCCACATTGACGGCATATGCGGGGTCGGTGGCCGCCGCCATCCTCGCCACCATCAGCTTGTCCCGGACATTACCGGAGAGGTAATCGTCTGCGGTATGCCAGCCCCGGAGGGGGTCGTCCGCCACAGCCTCACGGGGGTCACGGAAGATCACGCCCCGCAGCTCCTCGGCGATGCGCCCGTACTCTCCGGGCGTCCCCAGCAGCTCGGACATGAACCGCAGATCGACCCTGCCCCGCTCCCCGATGGAGACCGCCAGCGCCTCGCTGGGCGTGTCCACGCTGGTGATATGGCGTTCCGGGCGGATGGTCCTTTTTGTGAACATATCCGCCTTGCTCTCCAGCCGCCCGTCCTCGTCGATGTTCTCCAGGGAGCAGAGCAGATAGTAGGAGGAGTCCTCGTCAAAGACCCTCGCGTTGGCGCTGGAATTGATGGTCCCGAACTTTGCGTAAAAGGCGTCATAGGCGGCGTTCAGCTCCGCCTGCTTCGCCTGGATGTCCCCGTCCGGGTAGTCCTCAAGCTGGTACTGGATCAGGTCGTTCACGAGCTGCCGCAGGCCGATCATCCCGGCCACGCGCCCCTTTGCCGTGTCGCTCAGCTCCACGGGCTTCATGACGCTGTTCTCCCGGAAGTAGACCTCCCCGTCCACCAGGGCATAGGAGAAGTTCTTTACATCCGGGTCGGCGGGGATGGCGCCCCGTTCGGCGGCCTCGTCCGCGATGTCCGCCTCGTCCCGCTCCACCGCCTGATAGCTGCCGTGGATATGGGAAACGGCCTCCCGGAGCTGTTCCGCAAGGTCGGCGCCGGGAGTGGGGGCAACGGTGCATTCCTCCCGCCCGTACTGTGTGCTTTCGGTGGTCAGCTCGCCCAGCACCATCTCAGGATGGTCTACAAAATAGCTGTTGAGGGTAAGGCCCTCCGGGGTCTGCCCCAGGTGTACCCAATCCGGCTCGATGTCGATGGGACGGTCCCGCTTTTGCAGGAACAGGATGTCCGAGACTACCTCCGTCCCGGCGTTGGCTTTGAAAGCGTTGTTGGGCAGGCGGACCGCCCCCAGCAGCTCCGCCCGCTGCGCGATATACTTCCGGGCATCCGGGCTTTTGGCATCCATCGTGTAGCGGCTGGTGACAAGGGCCACCACGCCGCCCGGACGCACCTGGTCGATGGCCTTGGCAAAGAAATAGTTGTGGATGGAGAAGCCCAGCCTGTTGTAGGGCTTGTCGTTCACCTTGTAGTCGCCAAAGGGGACATTCCCGACACAGAGGTCGAAGAAGTCCCGCCTGTCGGTGGTCTGGAAACCGGCCACCTTGATGTCCGCCTCCGGGTACAGCTTCTGGGCGATGCGCCCGGTGATGGAGTCCAGCTCCACACCGTAGAGGCGGCTGCCCTGCATGGACTCCGGGAGCAGTCCGAAGAAGTTGCCCACGCCCATGCTGGGTTCAAGGATATTGCCCTTCTGGAATCCCATCTGCTCCACCGCGTCATAGATTGCCCGGATCACGGTGGGGCTGGTGTAGTGGGCGTTGAGGGTGGACGCTCTGGCGGCGGCGTATTCCTCCGGGGAGAGGGCAGCGTACAGTTCCCTGAACTCGCTTGCCCAGCTATCCTTTTTCTCGTCAAAGGCATCCGCCAGACCGCCCCAGCCCACATAGCGGGAAAGGACCTCCTGCTCCTCCGGGGTGGCGTCCCTGCCGTCGAACTCCAGCTCATGCAGGAGGTTGATGGCGTCCATGTTGGCCCGGAACTTCGCCTTGGGGCCGCCCTCGCCCAGATGGTCGTCCGTGATGCGGAAATTGCGGGCGGCGGGCTGTTGGGTCTGCTCCGGCTGTCCGTGTTCCGGCTCCCCGAAATGCAGCCGTTCAACGACCACATCAAAGGGCAGGCCGTTCTTATCGCCGGGATAGATGGTCTCGGCGGTAGCGGTGACTTCCGGCTTCGGGCCAACCTGGTCTGAAGCTGGCCTTACATCTAACTTGTGCGCGTTTTGCGCCCAAGTTGGGTCTGGGTGGAGAACTGATTGAACCTGTTCCCGCAGTCCGGGGGTATCTTTCAGTTCGGCCCCGTCAATGAACGCATACGCCTCGTCCCATGTCTTGAAGGAGGTAGGATACCCGCCTGTCAGGTCTCCAGCGCGGAAGATAAGGGGGTCCAGGGCGGTATTGGAAAGCGGGTCATAGAAAAATCCTGCCGTCTGCATGGCATCCACGATACGCCGCTGTCCAGGCTCCAATGCGGCAATGGCCGTTTGCGTCTGACGCTGGTAGTCCGCCGCCCATTTTTCAACATCCGCAAAAGGATCTTCTTCCCTCTGTGCGGAAAGGATATGCTCGACCGCATCCCGGTCGGCCTCCGCAAAGCTGAATGTGACATCGCCGTTCTCATGGACGAACCGCGCCGTGGAGATGCCGGCCTTGCCCATCTGCTCCTCCAGGACGGGGGCCTCCGCCGCCGTGACCTTCACCCGGTAATTGGGGGTCGTGACCTCAATCTTCGCACCGGGCAGGAATGCGTTGTCCCTGACATCCGCCCAGAGCATCCGCTCCAGCCTCTCCTTGCTCTCAGCGCGGAGGACGGGATAGGCCAGCGTCGGGTCACGGAGCTGGACATCGAACAGGCCGATCTCCTCCACGATATAAGCCGTGTCCTCCAGATAGACGGTATCGCCCACCTGATAGGTCGGCTCCTGCGGTGCGGCAGTGCTTTTTGCATCGGTCCCAGGTGCGGCAGGGGTAATATCCTCCCCGGCTCCTTCATGGGCCATGCCCTCCGGCGTTTGCCCCGCTTCTGTGCCGGGAACAAGCTCCTCCATGACCCTCTCGGCCTTGGGGCGGTGTGAGCGGAGCGCCGTCTCCGCCTCCTCAAAGGTAGCGAAACCGCCAGCCGTAGCTATAGCAAAACGGCGCTGTTCATCGTAGCCGTAGTGGTTGTAGAACTGCCCGTTGGGGTACTGCTGGATGACGATAGCCTCATCGCCGCTGCGGTAGCTGGCGGCAGTCTGCACTGCTTCTTTCGGCTGGGCGTCCCGGATGTGTCCAGTCCGCAGGCTATGCTCGAACATCTCCCGGTCCATGAACACCTGGTCCCGCCCCGGCTCGTCAGGGTAGACATAGAACACATCCCCATCCGTGATGCTCGTCAGGACGATCTCCTTTGTACCGTCCTCGGAATAGATGGTGAACGGGTCCCCGATGCCATATTTCAGGGGCGGCAGCTTTGCCTCCTCCGTTTTGAGCCAGTCGGCGGCCTCCCGCCTTGCGACATCCTCCTTGACCTGGAGCAGATAGTCCTCGGCCTGCCACTCGCTGGTGAACTCCTCGGAGACGCCCTCCGGGTCAACATATATCTCATCCCGGATGTCATCCCAGACGGCATAGCCGCCCTCGGTCTCGATCAGGAAGAACCGCTCCGGGGCGGCATAGTTGCTGCCGTCCGCCATCCGCGCCGCCTGTGTCAGCATCTCATGCTCATGTGATGCCCCGGCAGTCATTTCCGGCGTGGACTCCAGCATTTCATAGATCCTGTCAAGCAGGTTTTGGCGGAAACGGTCATGGTATTCCGGGGCGTCGAAGTACAGGCGCATAAAGGCGGGGTCCTGGACGGTGAGCGCCGCCCGGTCGATGGCCCGGAGCCCCTCCATCGTGGCGGTCTCCCGGTCATTGTTGCGGTAGGCGTTCCGAAACGCCGTATCGTCCAGGAGGGCATCCGCGATGACAGGAAGATACCGCTCATAGACCTCCTCCGGGGTAGACGGGAAGCTGTGTCCGGGTGCAGGGAGGGGGATGCCGCCAAAAGCGGAATAGTCCCGCTCCATATCAGCATAACGCGCCTTTTCCGATGCTCTCAGGTAGTGGCCGCCCTCGATCCATCCTCCGATCCTCTGCTCCACCTCAGACCAGCGCAGGCGGACTTCCGTTCCCTGGTCGGCGTTGCGGATCACCAGCCCCTGGGGGCGGTACTGGATATTGCCGTGGGTCCCGTCAAAAAACTGCCAGCCGCGTCCGCCGTCTGTCCCATACTCGTTTTTCAGGTACTCGGTACGGTCTGCGGGGGTGCTGTCACCGGCATAGAGGGCGGCGATACGCAGCTTGCTGTCATGATGGCCGGAGCCGTTACGCAGGATGCGCTCGATCTCCTCATCGGAGATAGCCAAGGCGGGGGCGGGCGGCTCTGCCGGGGGCTGCTCCTCTTGGGGCATAGCAAAGGCGGAGGGCTTCTCGCTCTCCGCCTGCCGGTCTATCATTGTGATCTGTTCCATCTCGGAGGGGAACAGCCCCTCCAGCGTCAGTTGTTGATAAGCTCCGCCGTCACGATCTCCTCCGCCTGTGCTTTCAGCGCGTTCATGTGCCGCACCCAGTCCATCTGCCGGGTCTTTTTGTCCGGCGCCGGGTCCGCCGCCAGCAGTTCCTCCATCAACTGCTTCATCCGGGCGGTGGCCGTCTCCTGCACCTCCCACAGGTGCGGGAACAGTTTCCCAATCAGGGTCAGGTGGTTGTAGAGGAGCTTGTTGTTCTCCTCCAGGTACGCCCTCCGCATCCTGCCGTACTTGCCCAGCGGACGGTCCTCCATTTCCTCCAACTGGATGTCCGGGATCAGGTAATCCCCTGCCTGTCTGTAAGTCAGCTCTGCCATTGTCCTGTCTCCTTTCCTCGGCCTGTTCGACCTGTTTTGCCCTTTCGTAGGTGCGGATGGCCCGCTCGACCTCACGGAACACCTGGGAAGATACCTCGCTGACCGCCGTACCCAGCACATTGGATGCCGCCTGGGTATTGAAGTCGAACACATCCATGAAGTCCTCCGGCTCAAAGCAGCTCTCCGGGTCCTCCACACAGCGGGAATAGAGCATATATCGGATGCTCGTTTCCGCCGCCCTCCGAAAGGATACCTCTACGTTGAACTCATCATACCCGTAAAGGAAGGAATCGTCAACGATGCCGAGGATGACCTCTTTATTGTCATCCCAATATTCCGAAGCGAGTTGGGATGAGATTTTTTCGATCTGCTCCTCCAGCCCCGCGCCGGCCTCCACGCCGTAGGCCCGTTCCAGCACATCCTGCACAGCGGGGACATATTCCTCACGCATGGACCAGAGGTTGACCGGGCGGGAGTTCTCCCTCTCCCCGGTGTCCGACACATCGAACACATAGCGCAGCTTCGGGCGGCTGCCCGTGTTGTCCACCAGGGCGATGCCCTTGGAGCCGCGGCGCACATAGCGGCGCATGGTCTTGTTCCAGAGGTCATACTCGGCGCAGGCCGTGGCGTCCGGGCGCTGCTTGTAGATCATGAGCTGCTCATTGTAGGGGTATTTGTAGAGCCGGGCCGCAGTGGTAAGGAAGGCTGTCCACTGCTCCCGGCTCCCGGTCACTTGTCTGGCGGCTTCTTCCGCCATCTGGGTGTAATAGGCGGCTTTCGAGGGGAACGGTATCACCGCCGCCCCGTCCGCTTGTAAGGGTTCATTCAATGCCATAGGTTGCCTCCATTTCCTTTAGATTTGCGTGTGCGGGGATCAGACATCCGGGTACAGGTCCAGGCTGTCAAATTCCGTGTCCGTCATGCCCTCCAGCTTTTCCAGGACACTTTTGGAGAGACGGCCCAGCCGCCGCTCCGAGGGCGTGAGCTGGAGGCGCATGGCTTCCAGCTCCGCCACCAGCCCCGCCCGCGTGCCGGGGTTGTAGAGCATCATCATAATACGCTCGTCCCGTGTAAAGTCCTTCATCTCTCATCCCGTCCAGTCTGCTTCTGGGGCGGCTTTCGCTCCGGCTGCTCCGCGCCGGAAAGGGCTTTCAGCGCGTCCAGGACGGAGTGCCGCTCCGTTTCAGGCTCATCCTTTCTCCCGTTATTGATGATCCCATCAATGGAGTTGTAGTCGTCCTCCATCGCCATCTCCGCGTTTTTCAGGTAGTTCTCCCGCAGGGCGAAGTTCTCCAGCTCCTTGAAGCCGATGGAATCCACATAATGGCAGGATACCACGCCGCCCACTTTGAGCGCCACGATGTCGCTGACCGACAGGCTGTGTCCCCGGAAATCCTCCGGGTGGGCGGTGTTGAACTGGACATAGAGGGCCTCCAACTGCGCCATCACCGCCTCCGGCGTGTCGGGCGCCTTCGGCAGGTCCCCGTGGTAGACCACCTCGTAGTGGTCGATGTCCGGCTCCTTGCCCTGCCGCTGCAAGCTGGAATAGGACTCGAACCGCTCATAGAGGGTGTCGTCCGTGTGCCGGAGCTGCAGGATGGCGTAGGAGTCGGTGGCGCTCTCCAGAAACGCCGCCAGGTGGCCGGGGGCCTCGTCCACGCCGTTCACCTCGTCCCATTTCCTGATGTCAGACATTCTGTTCCTCCTTCCTCAAAAAAGGCAGGCCGTTCTCCTTTGCGTCCTGCCTCTGCCGCTGTCTGCGTTCCTCGCTGTACGGTGGGCGGATGCCCACGCACCGCTTGGGGACCTGATAGGTCACGGACCGCCCCGGCCCGGAACGCTCCAGAACATAGTCCTCCGGGAATCGCTGGGAAAGCTCCCGGAGCTTATTGATGAGCCTTGCGTCATGGGTGTAGACCTCCGCCGTGTCCAGCTCATTGTCCCACAGGATGATGGTCTCCTGCTCCGCAAGGGTCAGCTTCTGGCGGCTCATAAGCTGGCCTCGTCCCGCTTCTTCGCCGGGGCGGGGGCGGGGTGTTCCTTTGCGCTGGACTTCAGGGCGGAAAGCTGGCCCAGGACGGACTCCCGCTTCTCGTCCTGCGCCTCCTGTTCCTGCATAGCCGCCTTGTCCATGAGCATCCCGTAATCGGTGGGCGTCATGGAGCGGCTCCCCAGCTTGTTCTCCGCAAGGACCATATCCCGGACTTCGTTGATGGAACAGCCCACAACCTCCAGTTCGCCGCCCTTGGTCTCGTTGAACTTCTCGTCATACAGGTGGTAGTCCCAATGCCCCGCGCCGCACTCCACGGCGAGATAGGCGTTCCAGCCGATCTTCCACGCCGCCTGCTCCGCATCCAGCACCGGCTCCGGGCGGCAGACGCCCCCGCCACGCTCCAGCACCTCGGCGAACTGGCAGATATGGTAGACCTCGCTCCCGACATAGGTGTGGTAGTCGTCGATATACTCGCACTTGGCGGAGAAGGTCCTGTCCGGGTACTCCACCTGGATCGTACCGCCGTCCGGGATGCGGAACTGCTCGTCATAGCCGCTGTTGATGAAGCGGATGTCATCCTTCGGCAGCGTCTCCGGCTCCCAGATGGAGCGGCGGCGGATGTCCGAATCGCGGAAGTCTTTCAGGGAGGTCAGGCCCACCTGCGCCACATCGCTGCCACCCAGCGGCCCGCTTTGCAGCCCCGCCTCTCCGATAGCGGCTGCCCGCGCCGCCGCAAGATGGTCGTGGGTGGGGTCGATACCGTCCAGCACATCGTCCAGGCTGATCTTGCCCTCGGCGGTCTTTTCTTTGGTCTGCTTGTCGAACACAGTGTACTCAAAGTCCCCGCCCTGGACCTCTTTCAGGTGGAGCAGGGAGGAACGGTCAACAAGGTACACGCCTTCCTGTTTTCCCTGCGACTCCATTTCCATCTGGACAGCCTCCTGCACAGCCTGTTCCATACTTAAAGTGGCCGCCCGGTCCTCGATGCTCTCCCGGACTACATCCATATGCCCGGTATCGACCATCTTGGAGAAGGTCTTGTAGATGTCCGCCATCGTGTCCGGGGAGGCCAGCAGCGCCCTCGCCTGATCGTCAGGCAGTTCCAGCGCCCCGATCTCCATCAGGATGTCCTCCCGCACCGCATACTCGACAGCGTGGTTCAAGATATCGGCGGGCGGCTGGTCCACCAGCCATGCCCGGAACTTGTCCTGCTCCGCCGACGCTTTCTCATACAGTTTGCTGCTCAGTTCCGTATCAGCCATTCTATCAGTCCTCCTGTCTCAAAATTTTGACCCATCTTGTTTTCATCTGGCGGGGATACTGCCCGCTGTCCTTCGGCTTGCGGCTGCCCGTCCACTCCACGCCCCCGGCTGGCCCCTCGCATACGAAGCCGGAGGCTTTCAGAGATACGCCGCACTCGCTGTCCAGGATATAGGTGATGACTTTCTTGTAGCCCATCGCCCTCGCCGCCCGGACCGCCGCCCCATAGAGCATACTGCAAGCGTTCCGCGCCCCATCGGTGCAAAGGCGGTTGACCTCCAGTGTATAGCCGTCATCCAAGAAGCGGCTCACCGGGCGGCCGCAGATGGCAACACCGGCGAGCCGCCCGTCCTCCCGGACACCGATAGAGAACTTGTGTCCCACCGTGGGCTTATGGTGGCGGTGGTGCTGGCACACGAACTCGTTCGCCTCCCGCAGGGAGACGGGGACCAGCGACAGCATATCACTCACCGCCCACGGCGTCACGGATGCCCTGCATGATATACGCCACACAGGGTACGGCCACGCTGTTGCCGAGCATCTGGTAACGCTTCGTGTCGCTGATGGCCCTGCCGTCCGCGCCGGCCTCCGTCCAGCCGTCCGGGTAGCCCTGCAAACGCTCCGCCTCGGTGGGGGTGAGCCTCCTCACGCAAAGCCCGGTGCGGACAGGGTTCTGGTAGTTCAGCGAGTAGCCGCCGGAGGCCGCCTTTGCCAGCAGTGTGCCGCTGACCTCATCCGTCTCCCGGAGGTTGCGGCAGTCCACGGCGGCGGTCTCCGCACCATCTGCGCCCTCCACCACAGCCACGCCGCCCTGATTGCAGCAGGGGTTCCCGCCGTTCAGGTCCAGCGTCCGGGAGGTGTCCGCCTCATAGAAGCCGCTCTTTGGGTTGTCCGACAGCATCCCGCCGGAATGGTAGGCGCCGATCACATAGGCTTTCATCACGGCGCTCTGCTGGCCCGCCAGGAGGGTGGGGGCGGTCTCCTCCTGGAAACCGATGCTCCCGGACTGGCTGCCGGCCTTGTGCTTGAAGCCCGCGCTCACCACGCAGAAGTCCAGCTCGTTCCCCTGTCCGGCAGGGCGGGAAAGCCCGGCGCCGGAGGCACAGAGCGTCCCGGCGATCTGCGGGTGGGTGACGATGGGCTGCTCATGGGCGGCGGTCAGGGTGGGGGACTGCTCCTCCAAGATGCCGGCGTTGGCCTGCCCGGTCCCCATGCAGACGGCGTGGCGGTCGATGGTGTTGAGGGTGAAGGAGACGTTCTCGTTGATGCCGGTCTCGCCTGTCGGCTCGGTCGGCGCTTCTGAGTGCCTTTGGCACTCAGAGGTCGCCACTGGCGACCCGCGCCCCTGCGGCCCGTTCCCGTCCGCCCTGCCGATCATGGAGCCCTGGATGGCGTATGAGGTGATGGGCAGGTTGCCGTGGGTCTGGCTGCGGAGGGTGGGCGATACGCCGCCCTTCTCCACATTGAGGGAGTCGCCGCCCTGGTCGTTCAGTATCTCGACCTTCGGGGCAAAGAGGTACTGGTCGTTCCCGGTCGCCAGTGTGCCGCTCTTTTCCACCTGGAGCAGAGGCCCCTTGCCCCCGCCCTCACAGCCGCAGCGGATACGCATGGAGATGGCGGGGACCGCCGCCCCCACGCCGTCCGGCATCTCGATCACGCCGTTGCGCCCGGTGGACATCCCGCAGTTCGTCCCCAGCGTGGCCGCCACATGGCCGGTCATCTGGGCATTGTAGCCGTCTATCCCCGCGCCTGCTGTTCCAGCGCCGTTTTGAGCATAGGCGGCAAGTCCTTGCCACGGCGTTCCGCCCGCCGCAAAATACCCTGACAGGCTTTTGGGGACAAAGAGTATCTCGCCGGCGCGTTCGCCTCTAAAATCTGCGATAAGAAAGATGCGCCGGCGCCGCTGTGCTGTTCCGAAGTATTGGGCGTCGTACACGCACCAAGCGAGGTCAACGCCTCGGCCTCGTACCATCCCGGCGTTTGCCCACCGTCCAGAACCAGGCATTGGAACTTCGGCGTCTGTGAACGCTTCCAGCACAGCCTTAAAGTCACGCCGGGAAGAACTTGACAAGGCTCCGGGGACGTTTTCCCAGAGCGCGAATTTCGGGTATTCTCCATTGGTCGCCTCCTGCATTTCTCTGATGATCCTGATGGCCTCCAGAAAGAGGCCGCTCCGCTCCCCGGCAAGGCCCAGGCGCTTGCCCGATGCTACGGACAAGTCCTGGCAGGGGGAGCCGAAGGTGATGATGTCCACGGGCGGCAGGGTGCCGCCGTGGAGCTTTGTGATGTCGCCAACGTGTTCCATGTCCGGGAAGTGCTTCTTCGTCACGGAGACGCACTCCGGGACGATCTCGCTGGCCCACAGGGGCCTGATCCCATAAAAAGAGGCGGCATAGGGGAAACCTCCTATGCCGTCAAACAGGGAACCGAGCGTAAGCTGCTCTCTATTCAATTCTTTTTCCCTCCGCTGTTCTTCCCACTGTTATCGAACTCCATCTGGAACTTCGCCCGGCCGTCCTCCTCGGTGGTGAGCAGGACATCGGCGTTATAGGTCCTACCTGTCCGCTGGCTCTTGCAGTCCTTCAGCTTGATGCGCCCCTCCTTCACCAGCTTCTCGGCCATGCCAGCGGTCAGGTGCTTGCCGATCTTCTTGAAGTAGGCGTTGTCCTTCCAGAGGACGAAGCGGCACTCCCGGCTGGCGCAGAACCAGCCCTTGTCACGCTCCGCCACATCCGCCCCGCAGTGGGGGCAGCTCCCGATCACCATACCCTTACCCGGCATATCCATCTGTACTCCTTTCACCGTCTCATAGTTCTTTACAAGGTCAGTCACCATCCCGGCGATCTCCCGCATGAAATCGTCCGGGGCATAGCCGCCCTTCTCGATGCCCAGCAGCTTCTCCTCCCACTCCGCCGTCATGGAGGGGGACTGTATCTGTTCCGGCACTACGGCGGCCAGGGCGCGGCCCTTGTCCGTAGGAACCAGCGCCTTGGCCTTTTTATCACCCCTGCGCTCCACAAAGCCCTTCTGCACCAGCTTCTCGATGATGGCGGCGCGGGTGGCGGGAGTGCCGATCCCTTTCCGTTCCACATCTTCGGGCATCTCCTCGGCCCCGGCAGACTCCATACTTTGCAGGAGCGTGTCCTCCGTGAACCGCTTGGGCGGGGTCGTTTTGCCCTCTTTCAGTTCCACCTTGACAAGGGGCAGCTTTGCATCCTCCGAGAGGGTGGGGATGGGCTGGGCATCGTCCCCGGATTTCTCCTCATCAGCGGCAGTAACATATGCCCGCCAGCCGGGGTCAGTGACCGTCTTTCCCTTGGAAGTGAACTGATGTCCGGCGCACTCCAGTGTGACGGTGGTCTCCGAATAGCGGCAGGGGTCGCCCACGGCGCAGACGAGGCGCAGGGCGATCAGGTCCAGCACCGCCAGCTCCCCGGAGGGCAGGGCGGCGAGGTCGGCGGACTCCAGCGTTTTCGTGGGGATGATGGCGTGGTGGTCGCTGACCTTCTTCCCGTTGATGACCTGGGCGGCGTTCACGGCGGCGGGGGCGTCCGGGGAGATATTACGCTTTTTCTGCACCATCTCCACCAGCCCCGGCAGCATCCCCGCCATGTCCTCCGTGAGGTAGCGGCTGTCCGTCCGGGGGTAGGTGACGAGTTTCTTCTCATAGAGGCTCTGGGTGTAGTCCAGGGTCTGCTGCGCCGTATATCCCAACTGGCGGTTGGCGTCCCGCTGAAGGGAGGTCAGGTCATAAAGCACCGGGGGCTTCTCCGTCCGGTCCTTACGCTCCGACTTTACCACGGTGGCTGTACCAGCCCTGCGGCACTCCTCCGCCACCTTCTCCGCCTCGGTCTTTTCCTTCATACGCTCTCCGTTCGCCGCAAAGCCCTCCGGCACAAGCTGGACCGTGTAGAACGGCTCGGACTGAAAGCCGCTGATCGCCGCCTCCCGTCCGCAGACCATCGCCAGCGTGGGCGTCATCACCCGGCCCACATTGAGGGTGGGGCCGTACTTGCATGAGAAAAGCCGGGTGGCGTTGATGCCGACGATCCAGTCGGCGCGCTCCCGGCACAGGGCAGCCTCATACAAGGCGTCGTATTCCGTTCCCGGTCTCAGGCGGGCGAAGCCCTCCCGGATGGCAGCGTCCTCCATAGAGGAGATCCAGAGCCGCTCAAAGGGCTTTTTGCACTTGCACTGGTGGTAGACCAGCCGAAAGATCAGCTCGCCCTCCCGTCCGGCGTCGGTGGCCTCCACGATGGAGGCGACATCCTCCCTGCCCATCAGCCCCCTCAAAATCTGGAACTGCTTCTTGGTGGACGGGGACACCTGGTACCGCCACTTCTCCGGCAGGATGGGCAGGTCCTCCAGCCGCCACTTGGCGTAGGTCTCACCGTAAGCCTCCGGCTGGGCCAGCTCCACCAGATGGCCCACGCACCAGCTCACGATATACCCGCCGCCCTCCAGGTAGCCGTCGCACCGTTTCGAGGCGCCCAGCACCTTGCCGATGCTCTGCGCCACCGAGGGCTTCTCGCAGATCACTAACTTGCTCATAGGCAGTCGCTCCTTTCTGAAAAAATCAACTGTTTTCGCCCGATTTTGGGCATGAAAAAAGCGGACAAAGATGTGTGATCCTTGTCCGCTTTACGGTTTTTATAAAGTTTTGCCCGCCGCCTGTCTCAGGAAAGGTTCTCCCGGAGGAATTTGTGCGACAGGAGGGAGAGATAGGCTTCGCCCAGCTCCATGATGAAGTCCGGGGTGATGGACCAGAACGGGGAGTGGTGCAGATTGTCAAAGGCCATCTTGAGGACGGCGTACAATGCCGGGTCCTCCAGCCCAAGACGCTGTTTCAGCCCCGCCTCCGCATCGGCCCACTCCGTCACGCCGCCGACCTCCCTTGTAGCCATGACATACACGAGGATCAGCGACATACATTTCTTCGAGTCCGGGTCTGCCGGGGACAGCATACGGTAGAGCCGCCCGACCTCCTCCCGGACATCCGCCAGCGTCAGGGACGTGTACTCGCTCAGGATGGAATCGGCCATGATGTCAGCCACAGCCTCCCGCCACACCGCATACCCGGCGTTCATCATGCCGTCCTCCGCCCCGCTGCCCATGCAGTAGCGGTCAAAGAAGCCGCCGCCCTCGATCTCGTTCTCACAGCAGAACAGGTGTGATATTTCATGGAGGAAAACACGGCGCAGCTCCGGCAGGGGGAAGTCGATGTCTGCGCGTACCATCACGCCGTACTGCCCCTTGCCCCAAAAAGCCTGTGCCGCAAAGGTCTGGAAATAGCCCTCCGCCTTGTAGTCCTCGTCCAGGTTCTTCGGAAAATGCTCCCGGCAGAACTGCTCATAGACATCCAGCCCGTTTTCCGGGGTAAAGAAAGCAAGGACTGTGTTATCCCTTGTGATGCCGGAGTCAAGGGCGTCGTTGAAGAAGTCCAGGGCGTCAAAAAAGATGTCCCTTAATTCCTGCTCCGTGTAGCGGCCCATATCCGCACCTCCTACTCCAGTTCTTCCCAGGGTTCCAGTCCCATCTCCTCCCAAGTGACGCCATAGGGGGCGCCCCCGGAGGTGTACCCGGCGATATAAAAGAAGCGGCCGTCCTGCTCCGGCAAGCTCTGCTGCTCCTGCGCCGCCAGCCTCGCCTTTTTCCGTTTCCGGGCGGCCCGCTTGATCGCCAGCTTCTCCGCCTCGGTTTTCTTCACCCTGGGCTTCGGCGGCTCTGGGAGGCCGTTCTTCTCGATCCGCTCCGCAAATCTGGCCTGTTTTTTCAGGAAAACATCATGGACGGTCTCATAGGACAGCCCCAGCCCACGGCCTTGTATCTTGGTAAAGGCCGCCTTTGCCAGCTTCTCCAGTTCCGCACCGGCGGGCATCTGCCCATGCTCCTTGTAATGGGCGCAGACCACGCCGAACATGACCTCGGATAATTTCTGTTTTTGTTTTGCTTTCAGGTCCTTCCAGTCACTTGCGCCCACGCCATCACCTCCCGGACATTACTGCACCCATTGTAACATGGATGCGGCATATCCGCCATAGGCATTTGGGAAGCCGGCCAGATAAATGACCATCAGCCATAGGCAGATTATCAGGAAGATCACAAATTCAAGAAACCTTCGGGGATCAATACGCATAGCCGCACCTCCTGTTCTACAAAAGGGTTTGCGGCTGGTCTCAGCCGCCAGCCGCAGACTGTTCCATCAGATACAGATGGCTCCGCTTAGACCGGCTCATCGTCCGACCCGTCAAAGCCATCCTCGTCCTCATCGTCAAGCCCAATGTCCTCCGGGAGGCCGTAGTCCTCGTCATCCTCCGAATAGTCGGCGTCCGGGTCCGGCTTGGCCTGTTCCTTCTTCCCGCCGCCCTTGAAGAACTTCGTGTAGGCGAAGAAGCCGCCTCCGCCCAGCAGTGCCAGCACAAGGAGCAGGGCGGGCAGGGGGTTCGCTTTGGGCGCGGGCTTTTCCTCGTCCGGCTTGTCCTCCCCATCCTCCGGCTCCTGGGTCTCGGCGGGCGGCTGGACCTCCGGCTCAGGCTTGGTGTACTTTGCCGCTTCCTCCTCGTCCATCAGGGCCAGCAGGTCCGCCTCGTCCACCAGGTTCAGGAAGTGGACGGTCTGCTCCCCCTCGTCATCCCGGTCGATGATGAGGTAGAAGGTATTCCCGGCCTTTGTCACCAGCGTGATGAACTGCTTGCCGGAGCCGTCCGCATGGGCCTCGTCATAATCGTCCACCAGTGTCAGGTTGCCGTCCGGGGTGAGGGCGGTGGAGGGAGGCTCTGCCGTGTCGGTATTGCCCATGCTCATCATCAGCAGGAGCATCATCATCAGGGTGTCCTCGTCAATGCCGCTGCCGGGGTCAGGCGCATCCTGCCCGTCCTCCTCAGACGGGGCGGCGGGGGCCTCCTGTTCCGTCACATCCAGATAGTCCTTGTAGACATACCCGGTGGCCTCCGGGATCACGACCTGATACCAGTCGCCGTCCTCGCCAACGACTTCCACCTCGGTCCCCCGGAGCAGATGCCCGATCACGGAATGCTCCAGGCCGGAGCCGGAGCGGAGGTTCAGGTAGGTGTCGCTGCGGACATTAACTGTGCCAACGGTGACGGCCTCCGGCTCAGTCTCCTCGGTATCGGGGGCGGTATCGGTGTCCCCACCGGCCTCGCCGCCCATCAGGGCGGCCATGATCTGCTCCATGCCCTGGGCGGAAAAGGTGATCTTCCCATCCTCACCGATGCTCACGCCCTCCGGCAGGACGACCTTTGTGCCAAGGGTAACGCCGTCAGGCAGGGCGGGGCTGCCGTCCTCCGAAGCGGCCCCGGCAGTCTCATCCGTTTCAGCGGGGGCAGTCTCCACGGCCTCCGTCTCTGTGGCCCCGCTGGTGGGGGCCGGGGCGCCCTCCGCCGCAAAGCAGACGGCGGAGAGGTTCCCCATCATCAGAACGCCAGCCAGAAGGCCGGCGATCATGCTCTTAAATTTCATCCTGTTCATCCTCCTTGATCTCAGAAGTGTTGTTGTCACGGCCAGCCTGCATCCCCGGCGCGCCCGCACCCGGCATGGCAGCCGGGGCGGGGAACAGCCCGCCTTGCAGGGCTTTCAGGACCTCCGCAAGCTGGTCCGGGGTCAGGTTCTGCGCCCGCACCATCTCATGGATCTCCGTGTTCTCCTGCTGGATATACTTCTGGCAAAGTTCCTTGTAGCGGGCGTCCCACTGGTCGCGCTTCTCCTTTGCGCGGTCCCGGTCGGCCCCGATCCTGTCCAGTTTCTCGCTCATTTTTGCTCCTTTCACCTGATGCGCCCGAAGCATAGGAAGTGGTTCTGCCAATAGTTACTCTCGGTGCTGGCGTAGGAGATGGGATTTCCGCAGTGGATCATCATCCCATCGCCCACATAGATGCCCACATGGGTGGCGTCGCTGGGGTCCGGGGCGTCGTAGGTGTGGTGGAAGAAGATCAGGTCTCCCGGTTTCGCCTGGTCGGGCGGGATGATGTCGCATATCCCTTTCAGTCCCTTGGCCCCCAGCCTCCCCACGCTCCAGCCGTTGCCGCTGTGGTTGATGACCCACGACACGAAGCCGGAACAGTCAAAGGAAGTGGACGGGTTGGAACCACCCCACACATAGGGGTAGCCCAGATACTTCTCCGCCTCGGTTATCATCCTGCGGAATTTCTCATCGGTCAGCGCCTCGCCGGGGATGTCATAGTCCGTGTACTCGCCCCCGGCCACGCCATACACATCCTCCCCGAACAGCTCCGAACGATTGCCGCTGGTGGTCATCAGCACATCGTAGCGGTCGGCCTGCTCCGTTGTCAGCCCGGAGTCCCGGATCACCGCCCCCAGCCCCTTGTTGGTCAGCTTCACATTGAGGATATAATAGTTGTACGGCACTTCCACATCGTAGTCGTTGCCCTCGCTGTCCGTCCGGGTCTCTGTGCGGTAGCGGACCTCCACCTCCGGCGTGAGGGTGAGGGTGTACTGCTGGGCGAACAGGCTTTGCAGGGTGCTTTGGACCTCCGCCCTGGTGTAGTCCTCGAACAGGACGGTCAGGTAGGAGGCCAGCTCATAGGGGTTGTGGCCGATCTCCGCCAGGTCGTAGCGGTACTCGTCATAGCCGGGGTGGGTGCTTTCGATATTGCTTATCTGGTTGTCCAGGGCAGTCTCCAACGCGGAGTAGTCCGCGTCGGCCCCCAGGATGTCAGCGTCCTCCGCCGTGTAGGAGGTCCCCAGCACCGCGTTCCCGCTCCCGGCGAACATGGCGGTGCAGGATGAGAACATCCCGGCGATGAGCATCACCAGAAGCCCCAGGACACCAGCGATAAGGATAGCTTTGGGATGTTCCTTTACAAACTCGATCCCTTTATCCACCAGTGACTTCGTTCCCTCGGCGGCCCTTTTTCCGCCCTTCGCCGCCCCGGAAGCCCCGGCTTTGCCGCTGGCCTTGGCTTCCATATACCGCTTTTTCAGTTCCTGCTTCTGCCGCCACTTGGAGATGGGGTTGGAGGAGGGGCTGGGGTCATTGTGGCGCTCCCGCTGGTACAGGGCCTCCACATTGGCGCTGTCCGACTTCCGCTCCAGCCTCGCCGCCTTGTCGTACTGTTTCAGCTTGTGGCTGTAATGGCGGTTGTTCACGATGTTCCCGGTGTTCCGCACCGTGGACTCCCCGCTTTGCAGGGCGTCCGCGCCGGAGTTGCCCTCGCTGTCATTGTCCGAACGGCCCACAGCGTCCCGGACGGTGTTCCTCGCCGCATGGAGGGCAGCGGCGGGGGCGTTCACCGCCGCCCGGCCACCCGCTCCCGGCTTCTGGGTGGTGACTTCCGACACCTCGATGCGGAGCTTGCCCCTTGCGGCTTTCGTGGACTGCCGTTCCGGGCGCAGCTTATCCGAGAGCCGCTCCGCGGTGGCCTCGGCCCTGCCGCTGTCACGGGTGATACGCACACGCCTCTTTGTCGGGAGCTTCTCATTCGCCCGGTCCGCTTTATCGGCGGCCTTGTCCGCCTTTTTCGCCGCCCTGCGGATGTCCCGGTCAGAAAGCTCATCCTCCGTAAAATGGAGGCGGCGCGCCTTATCAGCCATTGTCCACCTCCCGCTTCCTGACCTCCGTCAGCTTGGTCGTCATGATCTTGTAGAGTTCCAGGTCGGTGGGGAAACGGTCCACGAAGGGCAGGATGACATTGCCGAAAAACAGCAGCCCCTCACCCTCGCCGGAGTGGGTCACATAGGAGAGCTGGTGGGGCGAAATGTTGAGCTGCTTCGCCAGGATGGCGCGGTCCCCCGCCGCCTGGTTGAGCATGATGATGAAGTCGCTGTTCTCAAAGATGTTCTCCACTTCCCGGCTGGAGAGCAGGTCCTTCACGTTCTGGGTGATGCCGGTGGGTATGCCGCCCCACTTCCTGAACCGCTTCCATATCTCCACGGAGTAGGCGGCGGTCTGTTCCTCTTTCAAAAGCAGATGGAACTCGTCCATGAAATACCGGGTGGCCTTGCCCGCGCTGCGGTTCTGGGTCACGCGCCCCCACACCTGATCCTGCACCACCAGCATCCCGATCTTCTTCATCTGCTTGCCCAGGTCCTTGATGTCAAAGCAGACGATGCGGTTGGTGATGTCCACATTAGTGCGGTGGTTGAAGATGTTCAGGGAGCCGGTGACATAAATTTCAAGGGCGGTCGCCACATGGCGGGCCTCCTTCTCCTCCTGCTTTAAGAGCGCCTCGTAGAGGTCCTGCAAGAGGGGCATATTCTCCGGCCTGGGGTCCTCGAAATACTTCTGGTATATCTGGTGGACGCAGCGGTCGATGACCGTTTTCTCCACCGGCTGGAGGCCCTCCTTGCCGCCTACCACCAGCTCGCACAGGGAGAGGATGAAGTCGGCTTTCAGGGCCACGGGGTTGTCCTCCTCGGAGTAGTTCAGGTTGATGTCCATCGGGTTGACATACTGGCTGCTGGACGGGCTGATCCTGATGATCTGCCCGCCGAACCGCTCCACCAGCGGCGCATACTCCGCCTCCGGGTCGCAGATGATGACATCATCGTCCGACACAAGGAAGGCGTTGGCGATCTCCCGCTTGGCGGCGAAGGACTTGCCGGAGCCGGGAGTGCCAAGGATCAGCCCGTTGGGGTTTTTAAGAGCCTTCCTGTCCACCATAATGAGGTTGTTGGAAAGGGCGTTCAGGCCGTAGTAGAGGGACTCCTTCCGGTCCTGGAACAGCTCCTGCGTGGTGAACGGGATGAAGATGGCGGTGGAGCTGGTGGTAAGGCCCCGTTGTATCTCGATGAGGTTCTGCGCCAGCGGCAGGGAGGACATCAGCCCCTGCTCCTGCTGGAAGTCCAGCCGCCGCAGGACGCAGTTGTGCTTCTGGGCGATGCTCTGGGACTGGAACACATTGGTCTCCAGCTCCTGTTCGGTGCGCCCGGTGTTCATCACCAGGAACGTCACCATGAACATCCGCTCGTTCTGGCTCTGCAATTCCTTCAGGAGCGCCTTGGCGTCCCTGCCGTAGGTGGCGAGGTCGGAGGGGATGATGTCGATGTCGTACCCGGCGCGGACGGCCTTCTTCTGTTCCTCGATCTTGCTCCGGTCCAGCTCCGTGATGGTGTGCTTCACCGTCTTGATGGCCTTGTTCTGGTCGATGGACTGGATGTGCATGGTGACGATCTGGCTGGAGTCGATGTCCAGGATGTCCGCCAGCATACGGTCGCTGATGTCCGAGGCCGTGATGGACAGGAACGACAGGGCGCCGTACATACCGCCCACCTGGAAGGTGCGCCGGCCGTTGAAAGCAAAGGCGGCGGGGGCGATGAAGTCCTTCACGGAAAGCCCGGACTCCACCAGCCACTTCCACTCAAAGGCGAAGGGCTCACGCTCCCCCATGTGGAACATGGAGTGCATCAGGCGCAGGCGCTCCTTCCCGTTCAGTACGGAGGCGGCCACGCCGATGCGCTTGAAGTTGTTCAGCAGGTCCGTCTCCACATGGTCCAGCCGGGGCTTCGCCTGCCGCATGGAGGCCGCCTCGATGCCGAAGGTCAGGTACTTCGCCTTTGTCAGGCCGTTGTTGCCCCTGGCAAGCTGGCTTTTCAGCATCTGGCTGTACTCCGCCCGGACGCTGTCAAAGGCGTCCCCAGCGGGCGGGATGCGGACGGACTTCTCGAAGCTCTCCGCGTCGGTCGCCATGTTCATGAAGGACAGCTCGAAACGGATGGAGCTGTCGAAGAAGTTGAGGAAGCTGCACCACTCCTCAAAGATAGCCGTCTTGTCCTCCTGCTGGGCGAGCTGGTAGTTGATGTCGTTGAACTGGACGGTCTTGGTGTAGTAGTTGTCGGTGACACGGCAGATGCCGTCCGGGAACATCCGCTGGAACGGGATGGACTGCTGGGCGGTGCGGGGAGTGCCGTCATCCCTGCGGGCCTTCTCGATGATGGCCCTGATCTGCTGCTTTTCCGCTTTTGTCAGGCTTGCGGGGAGAGCGGCTGGCTCCGCTTTCCCGCGCCCGTTTTTCCGCGTTTTGAACAATGGCCTGTACCTCCTTTTCCACTTGGTCCTGCCGCATGAGGGCAGAGTAATAGTTGTTGGTCGCATAGGGACGGACTTTCGGGCGGATGAACTTCGCCTGGATGAAATGCCGCGCCACCGCCTCCAGCGGCTGGCCGTCCTTCTCGTACATGGCGAGGAAGAACAGCGGGAGACAGAGGCAGATCATCCCCATGACGGCGAGGCTGGTGTTGCCGGAGCGTTTCATCAGGAAGAACGCAGGGACGCCGATGAGCGCCGCCGCGCCGAAGCAGACGAGCTGCCGCTTCGTCAGCCCAAAGAACACCTTGGTCTTTACCCGCGTCAGGTCGCGGGGGATGGAAATATACGCTGCCATGATGACCTCCTTTCCCGGTCAGTGGGCGTTCAGTACACTCCGGGCAAGGCCCCCGGTCTTGAACAGGGTGAACACCAGAAGGACGGTGTACCCCACCACGCCCCAGAGGGAGCCAACTATATCCGAAGTGAACGAGATGGACTGTATCAGCACAGCGTAGATGCCGACACAGATGATGATGAGGAAGCCCTGGAAGCCCAGGGCGAACAGGGAGCGGAGGTAGTTCTGCCCGGTCTGGCTCTGCTCCCGGCTGCCGAAGGTGGACAGCGGGATGGGCGCGAGGCTCGTCATCAGGTATATCTCGATCATGCGCCCGTAGACGATGACGAAGATCACGATGGAGAGTATCCAGAGGGTGAGCTGGATGACGAAGCTCATCAGGTAGATGCCCAGGAGCGTACCCACGCCGTAGGTCTCCAGCGTGGCCTCCATCGCGGCGATGGCCTCATCGCTGACCGATGTGGACGCGCCGATGATGCCCCCGCTCTGGGAGATCACGCTCTGGCAGACATCAAAGACCGCCATCACGATGTTGAAGCAGTTGGAGATGAGCGTGACAGCCACGAAGGTCTTGAATATCCACTTGAAGATGATCCATGTCTCGAAGTTCGAGAGGTTGTTATGCTCAATGATGAGCTGGATCAGCTCGTAACAGGCAATGAAGGTGAGGATCAGCCCCGCTATGGGGATGATGACGGTCTCCGATACGCTGCGTATCATGGAGAAGATGCCGGGGGAGAAGCTCGCCGGGGTCATGCCCACATCCGTGGCGATCTCCCCCACGCGGGAGTTGACCGAATCGAAAACACCTGTGAGGTTGCCCATGATCCCGCTGATAAGCAGCTCTTTGAGCCATTCCGCGATTGCGTCAAGAATACTGCCCAAATCAAATACCTTGTCCTTTCATCTGGTGGGGCAGGGCGGCAGGGCGCCGCCCCGCCCTGGTTACAGCGGGCCTTGTCCTGCCTCCGTGTCAGGCGGTGAACAGCCCGGAGAGCAGGGGGACCAGGGTGATACCGATGAGGGCGACGCCTCCGCCGGCCATCAGCTGCTTCATGCCCTGGCTCTTGGCTCCGGGGTTGTCGTTGCCGTAGCCCTCCAGAAGGTTGATCGCACCCCACACGCCGAGGCCGGCGCCCAGCGCCACAACGAGGGTCTGCAAAACGCCGATCGCACTGTTGAAAAATGCCATATTTTTGTCCTCCTTAAAGTCGGTGGGCGGGAGATGGACCCGCCCGGAAAGTGGTTGTTTGGTTTACTGAAACCGGGGATTTCCCCGGTTTTATGCGGCTTTTCCCGTTCCGGCCCGCCGGATGGATGCCTGCCATTGTCAAAGTGGGGACAGCTCCATCTCCGGCAGGCCGGGGGAGAACCTGCGCCCTTACGGGCGGGATGCCCGCATCAGGCGGTGAACAGCCCGGACAGCAGGGGGACCAGGGTGATGCCGATGAGGGCGACGCCTCCGCCGGCCATCAGCTGCTTCATGCCCTGGCTCTTGGCTCCGGGGTTGTCGTTGCCGTAGCCCTCCAGAAGGTTGATCGCGCCCCACACGCCGAGGCCGGCGCCCAGCGCCACAACGAGGGTCTGCAAAACACCGATCGCACTGTTGAAAAATGCCATAAATTTGTCCTCCTTAAAGACAGGGGGCAGAGCCTTTGCCCCGCCCGGTTCGTGGAATGGTTTTGATGGTACAAAAGGGCGCCCGCCGCCCCGCATAGTCAGCCCGCCTGTTGGATGCCTGCCGTAAGGTAAGTGGGGGCAGCTTCATTACAGGCGGGCGTTGTCCCACGCAGGGAGGGAACGCCCGGACATGGAAAAAGCCCCGCAGAGGGGGCTTTACGGCGTGGCGCTCATCCGTCCGCGTCGATCACATCAAACTCGTCCTTCGCCCGCAGCTTCAGCCGGTGATCCAGGAACTTCTCGATGTCGAAGCGGTTCTTCTCGTCACAGTCCGCCGTGTACTGGAAATTGGGGTGCTTTGTCAGGTCGTACTTGTCCGACAAAAACGGCCTCACGCCCCGGAGCTGGAGGATGCACTTGCCGCCGTCCAGCACCGCCAGCTCGTCCACGCTGGCCAGCTCATGGCCCGTCCGCTGGTAGTTCACGCTGTGGGACTCCTGGCTGCCCTTGCTCACCCCGGTGTTGAACATATCTATGGTCTCCTTGCCCAGGGCGGCGGAAAGCTCCTTCAAGGTGGTCGGCTCACTGCCGCCGAGGAAGATGCGGGTGTCCATGTTGCCGATGATGGTGTCGGCGTTGTCCTTGTAGATCGCCTTTAGCTGGCTCTGCGCCTGCAAGACCAGGCAGGCCGATATTTCCCGGCTTCGGATGGTCGCCACCAGCTTCTCCAGGTTCGGTATCTGCCCGATGTTGGCGCACTCGTCAATCAGGCAGCGCACATGGACCGGGAGCCGCCCGTGGTACACATCATCGGCTTTCTCGCACAGCAGATTGAAAAGCTGGCTGTATATCATGCTGATGAGGAAGTTGAAGGTGCTGTCCGTATCGCTCATGATGAGGAACAGGGCGGTCTTGCGGTCCCCCAGGGTGTCCAGCTCCAGCTCGTCATACCGGGTGATCTCCCGCAGTTCGGCGATGTCAAAGGGGGCAAGCCGAGCGCCGCAGGAGATGAGGATGCTCTTTGCCGTCTTGCCGGCCGCCAGCTTATAGAGCCGGTATTGGCGGACAGCGAAGTGGTTTGGCTCTTTCTTTTCCAGCGCCTCAAACATCTGGTCGATAGGGTTCTGGAACGTCTCATCGTCCTCCCGGACTTCCATAGCGTTCAGGAAGGTGATGAGCGTCCCGAAGTTCTGCTCCTCCACGGGCGCGATATAGTGGATATAGGCGATGAGCGCCGTGTAAAGGAGCTTCTCGGCTTTCTCCCAGAACTGGTCCCCGCCCTTGCCCTCGCCCTGCGTGTTCACCATCAGCGTTGTCACCAGCTTCAGGATGTCCTTCTCCGAGTGGATATAGGCGAAGGGGTTGTAGTGCATCGACTTCTTGAAGTTGATCGTGTTAAAAATCTTGATGCGGTACTTGTTCCGCACCAAGACGGCCCCGCACTCCTCGACGATCCCCCCTTTTGGATCAGTGATGACATACGAACTATGGCACTGTAAAAGGTTGGGCTTGAGCCAGAACCTGGTCTTGCCGCTGCCGGAGCCGCCGACGATCAGCACGTTCTTGTTCCGGGCGGTCTTGGGGTCCTTGGGGCGGCTGTTCATGGTGAGGCTCTCCGTCCGTGTCAGGATGACATTGTTCTCAAACACGGGGTCCGCGAACGGCTCGATGTCCTTTGGGCCGCCCCATCTGGCGCTCCCGTATTCCTCCCCGTGGCGGTATTTCTTGGCGTTCTTGCTCCGCACATACACCACCAGCCGGAACGCCGCGCCGATGGCAAGCCCGATGCACAGGTCGAAGGGATGGAAGCTGGGCATGGGGTTCCCCCATGCTGTCCCCATCGAGGTGAAGAAGCCCAGCAGTTTTGTGGAGATGTCCGTACCCTCTGCGATGCGCCACGCCTCGCCGATATTGGAGCAGAACAGCCCGATGATGGCATAGGGGAGGTTCAGGATGATGAGTTTCTTTGTTTTCTGGTTCATCGCTCACGCTCCTGGTTCTTCTCCCGCACCTTGGAGGGGATGGACTTGGCAAGCTCTTTCAGGTGCGCCAGGGCTTTCAGGACGCTGGGCCGCTTCTCTTTCTGGGACAGCTTCACGGAATACTCCTTGAAGGCGGCGGTCAGCACATCGGCGTCCTTTGCCTTGAAGAACACCATGAAGCGGGGCGGCTCCTGGGAAACATCCTTTCGGATGGCATAGTCCACGCCGTACTTGTTCAGCACCCGCTCAAAGTCCTTGATGCCGCTCCTGGCGATGTCGATCTGCTGCGCCCCCTGGTCCTTGCGGATCAGCTTCTCCACGGTCATCTTACCGTGGTCGCCCTCCGCCGCCCTGCCGGCCTTCACCCGCGCCCGGTGCTGGGCGTACTTGCGGAATGCCGCCACCAGCGTCCGCCCGGTCAGCTTGCTGGTGCTTATCATCAGGTTCACTGTCCTGTTTTCAACTTCCTCCTGCAAATCTCATTCCCCCTTTCTTCGGAAACGGCGCCGGAGGTATGATGCCGTTGGTTTCAGATGTGGAACGCCGGGAAGTCCTTCCCATCGGCGTAGAGGGTCACGGTATGGTCGGCAAAGTAGACCACGGCGGCGATCACATCCTCCGCAGAGAGGGAAACGCCGTCCCCGTCCTCATCGGTCTTGTAGACGATCACGGGGCCGAGCAGATACCGTTCCCTGCCCAGGTTCAGGACGCGCCGCCCGTCAAAGACGATCGCCAGCCCCGCCACATCCAGGGCGTCGTCCGACACGACCTCCAGGCAGTCGTACTTGCCTTTGCTCTCGATCTCGTCCCAGCACTGGGTCTCCTGCATGACCTCCGGGGTCTTGTCCGGGCGCATCACCATCACGATGGAGTCCGCCTCGGCCTCCGTGACGGCGGCCTCCTCCGCCGCGTCGTGCAGATAGTCCTCCAGGGAGTCCACCAGCTTTTTGTAGCCGGGCCTGTCCGCGCTGTCGGGCAGGGACAGGTTGATGTTCACATCACCGTTGAAGTGAAAGTGGATACTGTTCATAAGCGTAAAACTCCTTTTTTTCATAAAAAATGCGCCCCGCAAAAGGGAGCGTGTCACCGCTGCTGGTCCCGCTGCCGCCGCCTCTGCCACTGCTCCAGCAGGCGGAGGATGGTATCGCTCATCTGCCTGGGCGTGTAGGACTTGGGGAAGAACTTCTGGAGGTCGCTGGTCCTGAAAGCGATCTGCCCCAGGTCGTCCTTCTTCACCTCGTCCATGATGCTGCACATATCGTCCAGGGTGCAGCCGCTCTCCTGGCTCTTTTTCTTCATGCGCTGGGCCTGCGACACAGAGGGTGCGGCCTGGGCGTAGTCCATCGCCTCCAGGAAGTTCCGCTGTTCCTCCGGCTTCAGGTAGGACAGCTCCACGGCGGGCGTCATGGAGATTTTCTTCTCGTCCACCATATCCAGGATTTCGGGGATCAGTTCTGTCAGGCGGATAAAGCGGCGCACAGAGTCCTTGCTCGTACCGGCTTGTTCCGCGATGATGTCCCTGGATTTTTTCCCGTCCAACTTGTGCGCGTCTTGCTCACAAGTTAGGTCGGTCCGGCTCCCCTGATGCTTCAAAGCCTCCAGCTTCATCTTGTAGGCTTTTGCCCTCTCGCTGGGCAGGATGTTCTCCCGCTGGAGGTTGGAGTCCACCATCATGATGACGGCGGCGTCATCGTCCAGTTCCCGGACAATGACGGGGATGGTGTCCAGCCCTGCCAGTTCTGCGGCGTGGTGGCGGCGGTGGCCGGAGATGATCTCATACCCGCCGTCCTGGTCCGGGCGCACGATGAGGGGATTGGCAACGCCCATCTGCCGGATGCTCTCTACGGTCTCCGTCATAGCATCGTCATCCAGCACCTTGAAGGGATGCCCTTCAAAGGGGTGCAGTTGGGAGAGGGGCATCCGCTGGACGGTCTCCGTCACGGCCTCAGCCGGTGCCTCCGCCTCTTTTTTCTTTGCTCTTGGCATTTGTGTTCACCTCGCTTTCTCAATGTGGGTTTATGGGAAAAAGAAAAAAGGCGTGTACCCCAGCCCCCCAGCGGGGCAGGATACACGCCTATGTACCAGTCTGCGGACACAAAAAAAGAGCGGATACCGACCGCCGGATTTCTCCGACAGCGATACCCGCTCTATGAAGCCTTGTTTTATTGTACCAGTGGGCGTCCTACCCTCCTTGCGCCGCCCTGCGCTTTTGTTATCCTCTGTTTTGGGTCAAAAAACAGAACTAACATCACAAAGTCCCGTGTTTTCAGGGCTTTCTGAGTTTAGTTCTAAAATAACACAATCATCTTTTACTATAATACATGCAATCCGTCCCTGTGTCATAAGTTCAAATATTTTTTGGATAGAAGGGCGGTCAAAATTTGTACCAGAATATCCATCATCTAAAAATTCATGAATTTCCAATCGACACAAATCGTCATGGGATTGAATATAATCGTGAATTAGCTTGCGTTGGGCGCTGATACTGGAGCTTTCATCTTTTAGAAGATTCTGTTTTAAATCCAGATCTTCATCCGATATCCGCAGATAGCATGCAAGGATGTTTCGACTTGTCATTCAAGCACCCCACTTTCCCGAAACTGAATCACAGGTTTCAATTCGTCTTTATACCTTAGAATTATTTCTATTGTTCTGGAATCGTGAACATAAATTTTTCCCACCAGCTTTTGTATGAGTTCTTTTGTCAGCAACCCAGTTCTGTGAAATTCGAGTATAGACTGCATATACATATTTTTTGATATCTCTAATAGTTCCAATTCATTAAGGGCAGACTGTAATTCATTCAGTTGATGCTCACAGAGTAATTTTTTTTCGTTACACTGGTTTTTAAGAACGATATACTCATTCCGGTTCAATAGTCTTTCAGTGTAATCCTGGTGCAATGACTTTTGGTGGTTGAGTATTTCTGTCTGACATGCAGCCTGCTCCTGTATTTGTATTTTCAGTTCCTCCTTTCGGTTTGAGATTATTTCCCGGCTTTTAATTTCAGCCAGAAATTCTCTTAATTCTAAGATTAGTTCCACCTGCTTTTGCAGGAAACATCTCAAAGATTCTTCGATTTGTTCTTCTTTGATACTGACAATGGAACAGGCAGTATACGCAAAATCCCGTTGTGATATTGTAGTATAGCGGTATTTTACGCCATATTTTTCATAAAGGTTGCGGGTTCTGTACATTTTAAGACCGGTAGCTTTACTATAGATAAGTCCGTCAAAAATATCCTCTGGATTTTCAATTTCCGAATGGCGATATCTGCGGTCTCGGTTTGCTTCCAGCTCTTTTGCACAGATGCGTTGCACTTCAAAAAAGGTTTCCCGACTGATGATTGCTTCATGTGTATTGTCTGTTATCGTCCAGTCTTCATAAGGAATCGGATGAACCTTCGTGATATTCATGGAGAGATTTTTGCGTTTTTTCCCCATCGCCAAATCTCCGGTATATGTGCGGTTCTCTAATATTACTTTGATAGTGACTCTTTGCCAGATACTATGCTCAAAACGTTTCGCTTTCACGGTGCCGGCCAGGAACTGGTAGCGCATAGGGGCCGGAACAGAACTTTCATTCAGGCGTCTGGCAATTTCTGAATGAGATAAGCAGTCCTGCTTCCACTGAAAAATCTGTTGGACGATGGGAGCTGTTTCAGGGTTAATGAGCAGATGATGGGGATCCTTTGGATCTTTTAAGTATCCATAAGGTGGAATATTCCCATAATATTGTCCATTTTTTCTTTGGAGCTCTTTGGTGGTAAATATTTTACGGGAAATGTCTTTAGCATAGGCCTCATTTACAATTCCTTTAATGATTGTACTTAATGCTGGCAAATCATTTGCATCAAAATTATTGGTGTCATAGCGATCTGTAACAGCAATAAAACGAACTCCTAGAGAAGGGAAAACAGTCTCAAGATAATTTCCGGTCTCAATATAATTTCTGCCGAATCTTGAAAGGTCTTTTACAACGATACAAGTGATCCGCTTTTGTCTTACATCTTCCATAAGGCGGTTCCACTCTGGTCGTTCAAAGTTTGTCCCAGTTTCTCCGTTGTCAGAATATGTGTCTACTACTTTTAAATCATTTTGTTCTTCTACAAAGCGCAGCAAGAATTCTTTCTGATTACTTAGTGCCCAGCCATCTTCTGCCTCCTCGTGAGATAGGCGGACATACAGCCCGGTTGGATAAATCAAGGAAGAGGCACTTTGAAAAGCATTTAAGTTATCAGATCGTTTTTTGTGTGGCATTAACCAACTACCTCCTTTCCGACCAGATTTTTAGAATAATCTGCAAGAGGAGAGTTGTTTGGCAATATGCTCAAAAATCTTTCAAATTCATCTGAAAAGCGGAAAACAACATGAATACGGTTTTTGGGATAAATGTAAACTTTTCTCACCATGGATACCAGCATCCGGCGGTCAAGGGAAGGAGACTCCAGATAATCACGAAATTGTTCTACCTGTGTGGAGGCTTCCACAAAAGAGGAAATCAACTCATTTCTCCGTTCTGTTATGGTTTCCATTGCGTTGGTAAGCTCTTCTATTTGTTCTCCGTATGCAGCTTTTAAGTCAAGGTATTCATCTTTGTCTAGTAGCCCATCATGATAATCTTCATAGAGGGAAACTATAAGTCTGCGATACTTTTTCAGTTTCTCTTCCATGTGCATGAGTTCCTGTGACAATTCTTCCGAACCATTTTGTCTGGCAGGAAGATTTTCCAAAAAGTCAAATACCTGTTGGAGATTAGACAGGTCATCTACATACTGATGAAGAACATCCTTTAAAGACTGTATCAATGTAGCTTCGCTGATTGTGTAGCCTTTACAGCAGGCTCTGTGGTTTTTAAGATAGCATCCATAATAATGATAAGTTCCTTTTTTCCCAGAGCTTTGTCTTCTCCTGCAGGTTTGTTGGCAGTTCCCACAATAGATGAGTCCTGATAACGGATAAACAGTATTTCGCCCAGCATGATGATATGTATCTGAATCCAGAATATTCTGAACCAGATTAAAATCATTTCTGCTGACGATTGCTTCATGGGAGTTTTCTGTCCGGAACCATTCATCTTTCGACCTGTCTACAGGAATCCGGATTTTGTAGTTGGGACGATGAGTTTTTCCTTGGAGCAAAGTGCCTGTGTATACCTCGTTTTCGAGGATACGTCTTACAGTGGTGCCATACCATTTAGGATTGCAGTATATCTGAAAAGCATTCTTTGTCCACAGACCTTGCTCTTGTTTGTAAACCAGCGGTGTTGATACGTTCATTTTATTTAAAAATTCTGCGATTTGCTGGTTACTAAATCCATCTAATTTTTTTGAAAAAATCAGTTTAACAATACGGGCAGCCGGATCGTCCACAATAAGCAGATGTTTATCTGTTTCTGCACGTTTGTAGCCATAAGGAACAGCCGGACTTACAAATTCGCCTTTCTTACGCTTTATGTCGAGATGAGAGCGGACTTTTATGGAAATATCACGGCTGTACGCATCATTTATCAGGTTTTTGAAGGGCAGTAAAAGCTGATCTGCTGATGAGTTGTTGTGGAGACTGTCATAACCATCATTGATTGCAATGAATCGAATCCCTAAAGCTGGAAAGATTCTTTCAATATAACGCCCAACCTCAATGTAATTGCGGCCGAAACGCGAAAGGTCTTTCACTATGATGCAGTTAATCCGCCCATTGCTAATGTCTTCCATCATCTTCTTAAAACCAGGTCGATGAAAATTTACCCCAGTATACCCATCATCGGAGTAGTGCTCAAGCAGATACAAATCTGGATGTTCTTTGACGTAATTTTGAATCAGAGCCTTTTGATTGTTGATGCTGTCGCTTTCTTCTTTATCACCATCCTCTTTTGAAAGGCGGACATAATCCACCGCCATCCATTTTTTAAAATCGTCATTTATATTCACAGTAATTCGTCCTTTCTGAACAGTCGGAATAATCTGAAAATATAAATGCATAGTTGCTTCACAAGTCAATCATATCGGAAAAAGTGCGTAAAATCAAGACTTTCAGGTTATTCACGATTTATTGGGGAACTGAAATATTCCTGAAGGATATTCTGGAATGATTCCCCTTCTTTGCTGAAGGAAACCTTTATAACGGTATTACCACAGCGGAAGCAGTAAGGATTTTTAACTGCCTGGATGAATTCCCGAATCCGCGTGTCCTTGTCTTTCGTAATATCTATTTGGATATCTCTGATATCTGCCAGTTGGTGAATATCAATAGTTTGTAAATCCTCTTGTTGGATGTCCATATTTCCTCCTCTTGTATATTCTCTATAGTCTATGTTGGGATAAAGTTGTCCTATTCTTCATTTACACATACCTTCCATCACCGTTTCCTGCGCCCTCCCCGGCCGCGTTGACTGGCTGCACTGTGTGCGATTTCATCCGGGCCGGGCATACCCTGTGCAGGAACCCGGCCATCAGAACCCATATACATGATGGCGTATGCTCTTCAGTTTTCAAGGAGCGGAAAACCTCATCCGGATGCCCGGAGAAGGTTATATACAGAAATACCCGTCTGGCAGGAAAATACTTGAAAATATTTTGAAAAAGATAAAAAGTAATAGATATGGTATTATCAAGTTGACATGATACAAGATATTGTGCTAAGATAAATCCGTAATTGATTTTTATGCGAGACCTGTTATGGGGAACGGGGAGGGGCAGGACATACCCGATATGTCTGCCGGCTTTTCGTAAACCGCAGGTTCCGGTGAATGTAATTCCATTCATATACCGTGATCTTGGGTATGGTTCCTTTGTGACCGTCTGATTTCCGGGTGTATTCCACCAGGTCCAGATCTCCGGTAATGAAAAGCAGGCTTCCTTTCTGTACCCCTGCGTTGACGGCACGCTCAACTGCTTTGCCGAACAGGACGCACTGGTAGAAATTGGGATGCTGGTGCTCCCCATAGCCTTTGTTGACTGCCACGTAGAACTGCACATAGGGGGTTCCGTTCTGGCTGTTCTGTGGTTCAAGGTCTGCTGTAACCCTTCCTGTTAATGAGATAGCTGTAAACATGATTCATTTCTCCTTTCTGGATTAAATTTTTTGGTATCAAAAAAAGTGCCAAAAGTCTGCCACTTTATCGCATGGCTCTTCTGACACTTCCTTCAATCTTAAACAACGTGTGCATCTATGCGGTACGCATATCCCGTATGGGAAGCACAAAAATCAATTACAAAGAAATAATAGCACAATATATAGAGTTTGTCAATTTTTAAAATACAATATATTGATTTTGCAGTAAGGATAATATTGCAAAATATGGTTTGTAGTGTATAATTTTAAAATGATTCTTACAGTATCTTAGGCTGATGGATCACGATATGTATTTTCTTCCCTTTTATTTTATTCTCATAGGTGTTTCGGAACAACCGGGGATTCTCAATGATCTTTTCCTTATCATAGATAAAGAAGTAAATATGCTCCGCATTGTAATGCACCATATCCGCTTCAATTTCTTCTGTCAGTTTCTTAAGCTTCATACTGTTTCTGGTGCATTTTACTTCAATGACATGTTCAGAATCCAGAAAGATATCGGTTCGCACCGTACCATAACCGGTATCCTCACTGACTTCAGCTCTTGCCAGTGGATAGAGTGGTTGCAGATAAGCATAGAGCAGATGCTGGACATCATACTCATTCTGGATCTTCAGTTCTAACAGCTGTTCTTTCTGGATGCTACCGCGTTTGTGAGGCGGCCGTTCCAGAAGGCTTTCCAGAAAAAGATAATAGTTATCAAGGACGGTGAGCAGCTGGTCGTCTGCAGGAGAACCGGTCATAATCTCTTCCAGATATTCGATAACCCGTTTTGCTGCGGCATCAAGATTGTTCCTGGTTTCTTTATCTGAATACTCATTTACAACATAATATGCCCGCTGCTCCAATTCCATCAGGCACTGAGGAGTGGTATCCAGTGTTTTAAGAAAACTTCTTAATCCAGCCAACAAAGAGGAAAATTCCTGGCCGTCTTTTACATTTTTTAGCCGCGCAACGGCATCCTGTATACTCATTACAGTTATACTATTTATACCAGTAAACATAGATATCAGTGAGCGCCTCCCCATCGCAGATAAAACAGGAACAGAGGATCTAAAATATAGAGACTCCCTTCCTTCCAGTCAAGTACCTTGAAGATATCTTCCCGTCCATACAGAAGCTCCTTCAGTTTTGCCAGGCTTTCCCGGATCATCTGTGGGGAAGGTTTTTTACAGTTATCTGCAAGCAGATGGTAAATGCGTTCCTTTACATCTTCAAATTCCAGCTTCATAATGGGAGGATTTTCTGCAATGGATTTCACAATCAACTCATAAATGTCATGCTCCTGCCCATCGGCGGTCTGGAAGGTGTTCCGGCTCTTGCCGCGGGTGTTCGGACCTTTCTGCATCAGGGAGACCACATCCCCATATTCAAAGTTTGCGGTGGTATAGTGATAAGCGGTCTCCAAAATTTCCTGCCGGATTTGATGGCTTTCGCCCCCGGACATTTCCAGCATGGTGCAGATGTTCAGACAGATATACTGCATCAGCTGGGGAGAGGAAAGGCTTTCTACCGCAATCTGTGCCGCAATGGAGTCCTCAATGGAAATGCCCAGTTTTCCAAACCCCAGCTTTGCGATCTCTTTTAGATCATCCACTTCCCATGGCTCCATGTTGATGAGGCTTAGGCGTCCGGAAAGGTCTGCGTTCTGACGGATTGCTTCGTCAGCGCGGTGGGGGAGGGACACTACAATGGCTTTAAATCCCCTGCGGATGGCATCCTTGAGCTGCTGGGCAATCTGCATCCGTTTTCCCTCCGGGGCATAGTGAAAGTCGTCTATGACCAGTACCAGATCATGTTCCCTGTAATATCCTATGATCTTATCCTTGGTCAGGGAAAAGGTTTCTTTTTTGGTATATTTATCACTGGTGCTGGGAATCTGCTTTTCAGTTGCAAACTGGCCTTCGTATGCAAGCCCTGCTTTGGCAGAAACCAGCTTCCAGAAATCCGTATCGTCATCAAAGTCGGCTCCGGAAATTTCCACGATATGTTCAAAGCCGATGACCTTTTCGCATAAAATGGTCTTCCCCATTTTGGAGGGGCCCACCAGAGAGGTCAGGAATCCGGATACCTTGATGGCCTGCATCAGCCGGAATTCATAGGGCAGGTCGGAAACGGCAGATTTTCGTGATATATAGGTGTATTCGGGAAATGCTCCGGGGCGGAAGACATCTTCAGCTCTGAGTTCCATATATGTACCTCCTTATCCGTTTTATCCATTATACCACATTTTTAACCGATTTAAACCTTTTTATTGCTTTTTATTCTATTTAATCCGTTTTAATGGATTTACAGAATAATTCAAAGATTTTACAGGTCCATATTGGAAGGTGATGCGGTTCCGGAAACGGGTACATTTTCCAGAAGCTCCATCCCCAGCAGGCTGTCTGCCAGCATTGCCTTTTCCAGCCAGGGGCTGTCCTCCTTGAGGGAATCTGGCGGGGAGAGGAAATAAAAGCGGTAGGAACAGCCTGTCCGGATCTTATGATCTTTGCCGATGAACAGGGTATGGGGGACACCTTCCGCATCCAGCAGATAGATCTCGCGGTATTTCACGAACAGTTTCGGGCAGTAACCGGTGCAGATGCCCTCCAGTACAAGATAGGATTTCCCCCTGATTTTCCGGAAGAGGGATGCCGTCCGGATGCAGGAACACAGGAAGATGACACTGCTTAGGAGAAAAAAAGCCGTGTCTTTTTGGGAAAACCAGAAGACAAGGCCGGTAAGAAAGCAGCCTGCCCCGACAAGGATCGTCAGGGCAAGCTTCTGTGATAATGGTCTGGGTATGGGTTCCATGGATACCTCCTCGTATTATATAATCATAGCCATTCTTTATCTTTTCTACAGATTAGGCTATACTATCTTAGATACTGTGGATTGTTTGCTACCTCCTACCACTTTGATGGTTTTTGTAAGGCTACAACCACAGTCTCTTTGTATATTTGTTAATCAGTTAGATACCGCATGACGGTTTATTTAGAACGAGGTTACAATCGCAAAGAGTACCTGTGGCTCTAAACAGTATCAAATACTTTTCAAAGGAGTTTTCTTATGATCTACTGAATATTATCCCCCTTGGGAGCCACCAGTTTCCCGCTTCAGAGCCACCCGGAAATTTCTTCCTTGAGAGCCACCTCAGACACAAGATATAGTAATACTGCCCCTGTCGCTTGAAAATACAACAGAGGCAATATTAGGTCTAATGATGTTCAGATGATTATGCTTCTATCTCGTCAACAAGCCTTTTGAGCTTCTTTGAATCATACAGCTTTCTCAGGTTTGTTTCATTTGTAGGAATTTCATAGGCATTATGGATAATCCTGTCCATGATGGAATCCGCCTGCGTCCCTCCGCCGAGCCTGTTATGCCATTCATCCACAGGATACTGTCCGACAAAGATTGTTGAGTTATTACCACTGCGTTGTTCAAACAGCTCATAGAGGTTCTTGGCATCCTTTTCAGTAAGTTTATAATTCAGCCATTCATCAAGGATGAGGATCTGATAGTTACCGATCCTTTTCCTGTATTTTGTAAGTTCCCTGAGATTGTCGTTCTGGTTCTCAAAGTTACGCATCAGGTCAGGCATCCTGATATACAAAACCCTGTAAGTCTGTCTGCATGCTTCCACGCCAAGGGCACATGCAAGGTAAGTCTTTCCC
>CAJTDE010000015.1 GCA_910574835.1 Clostridia bacterium
ACTAACCGTCCAAAAGTCAGTAATCTTATTTTACTCTGAGGTATCTTTTTATCAACCACCCTTCTTGGAATTCCTTATATTTGAATTATACAGGAAGCTCCAAAACGATTCAAAAAGGAGCATACGCTTTCATATACATCCGGCCCGATTCCATCCTTGCAGCGTTTAAATTCTACCGATACGGTTTCTCCGATTGTAAGTATAGACTGAAATGTATTCAAATCCATTTTTCCGCCCCTCTCCTTTGCCCAAGCAGATTGTGTTATATGCCGCTGAGCAAATTTTACCACAGAAAAACAATGCCTGCAAAATTATTTTTTACATTCCGCTCCTTCTCCATACATCAATATTATTTTCGCTCTCGCAAATCCTCAAACCAATTCCCGGAACCGCCGCCCTGCTGCGAGTGCAATCACCAGAGAAATTCCCCCGGCAAACAGAATCACCGCAAATTCAAAGCCCTGGCAAAGCTCAAATAACACTCCATACAAGGCATTTCCCAGCGGCTGGGCGCACATAGCGATGGTGAGAATCACCGCAATGACTTTTCCGATAAGGTGCCCCGGCGTCTCTGCCTGGACAAAGGATACCATCTGCACGGAAAACATGGTGGAAAGCACCATAATCACAAAGCAGCAGCCGGTAAGCACCAGATAGCTCCCCATAGCAAAGAGATTCAGAGCCAACGCGATTCCCATAGGAAATACTGCTGCGGCCGCCAACGCAATCAAGCTCCCTGCCTTATGTATGGACAGCTTTTTCCCCAGAACGCCGGCCAGAATACCGCCTGTCAGACCGCCTGCCGCCAATGCTCCCTGCGAAAAGCTGTAGAGGGTATTGGCCGTATTTTCCGTGCCGAGTTCCAGCACCTCCGTAACCAGATACGGTACCGCTACAATGATCATGGCTGATAAAAACAGATTGATCTCACAGACCACTAGCGTCACTCTCCCAATCTGAGGCTTTTCCTTTCGGATAAAATGAAAGCTCTCGCGAAAATCTTCCTTTACCATTTTCAAAATCCCGCCTCCAAAAGACTGCCTGACAAATGGAATCCGAATAAAAATCTCCATCACCGCCGACAGGAAAAAGCACGTCATGCAGAGCATCAGCACCATTTTCAGACCATAGGCGCTGTAAAGCATACCTCCGAGCACCGGTCCGATGAGATTGGCAAAGGAGCTGATGGTGTTGATGATGGAATTGGCCTCCATGAAATGCTCCGGATCTACCAGGGCCGGAATACTGGCCTGAACGGAAGGCTGATAGGCGCCGGCAATTCCGTAGAGCAGCATCATCGTCACGGTTAAAAGCACTACCAGATTCACATTTCCCATCAAAAGGGAAAAGCCAAGGATTACGGCCGCCGTGAAAAAGTCGAGAATCACCATAATATTTCGCTTATTAACCCGATCCGCCACGATGCCGCCAATGGGAGACAGCAGAATCGTCGGAATAAAGGCGCAGGCCATCACGGTTCCGTAGAGGGCCGAGGAGCCGGTCTGATTGAGAAGATAGAGGGGCAGCGCAAAGCGGATGGTTGCATTTCCAAAGAGGGAAATAATCTGTCCGATGACTACCAGGATAAAGTCTCTGGAAAATAATCTCTGTTTCATGTTTTAAACCTCCATATTTTCGATACTATTTGCAGGCAGGCAGTATATCAGAACGCCGGCGGCAAACAGCGTACACATAGTTCCTATAACTCCCAACAAATATTGGGGAGAACAGTAATTATTGATTGTCATCCTTGCCTATCACCTCTGATCCTATGACGGCTGACCAAATGTCAAAACAGGCGCAGTCTAAGACTTCCGTAACTCTTTTCATTGCCTTCATGCGTTGCCCTCCTGGTTTCATTTTCCTTATACTTTCCAAATTTTACCATTACACGCCTGCGTATTGCTTCTATACATACCGGACGTTGGTACGTATAAGATTAAAAGAAAGAGCTGCTATAAAACAGCCTTTCAATCACTATCCTTTGATGGCTTACGCTCTGCTAAGTGCCGCCATTCTTCCAACGGCAAGCATAATTACAGCATTCCAAGCTCTACGGATAACTCATTTCCTACTTTTTCTTCAGATAGATGTCCGTAAGCTCCTGCAGCCGCTCAAGCATCTGCTCATCCACAATATCCAGCCCAAAGCCCCGAAGCATCTGCTGAAATACCATAAATTTGCCGAAGGATTCCTCCTTGGTGTCTCCAAAATTCATCGGATTCATCCAGATATTCGCCACAAAAATAATCAGCTCCGCAAGCTGTGCCGGGTAATCGGTGACAATGGTTCCGTCAGCAATTCCCTCCTCTATAATCGGGAGAATATAGTCAGGCGCTACCTGCTTCACGGTATCATTCACCATACTGAACATAAGCTTGGCATTGTTCTGAAAATTGGGAGCCATCGCAAAAATCTCATCCTGCACCGGCCGGTTAATGGATTCCTGAAAGATCGCCCTTAACTTTTCCCTTCCGTTTAAGTCCCTTCGATCCCGAATCCCGGCAAGCATCCGGTTGGATTGCTCTGTTATCCGGTTCGTGACCGCTTCCAGGATATCCTCCTTGGACTTAAAGTGATGGTATATGGCTCCCTTGCTTAAGCCTCCCAGATGATTGATTATATCCTGAATGGAGGTCTGCTCATAGCCCTTCTCCAGAAATAAACGATATGCCGTATCCAGAATCCGATTTACGGTTTCTTCCGGGTTTTTGTTGCGCGCCATGATACATGTACCTCCCCCGTCTGCTTTTGACAAAACAATGTCTTTCGAGCGGTTGTCTGTCAAACATACCGTTAGTATGTATATTAACATACCATCGGTATGTTTGTCAATTTTCTTTTCTAACTTTTTTAACTATAACATAAATAAGCCCGAATTTGAAATCCCTTTTTTCTTGCGCTTCCCCGGCTTCTATGTTATTCTCAGACAAATGACAAACAATTTTAACAGCATATTCCCATAAAATACTCGCATAGATTTACAGCATATGTACTTGTGTCTGAAAATCCGGCTTATACGGGTATGCTGACCACTTGGAGGATTTCAATGAGAACAAAAGAACAGATACTTGAATTTATTCGGAAGCAAAAGACTGCCTTTATTGCCTCCGTAGATGAAGATGGCTTTCCCAATATGAAGGCTATGTTTGCGCCGCGTAAAATTGAGGGGAATTGTTTTTATTTTACCACCAATACCTCCTCCATGCGTGCACAGCAATTTCTGAAAAATCCCAGAGCAAGCATTTATTTTTACAACCGGGGACGCTTTCGATATGAAGGGATTATGCTGACAGGCAGCATGGAAGTTTTGCTGGATGAAGAAATCAAGAAGGAAATCTGGCGTACTGGGGACAATATGTTCTACAAACAGGGCGTGACAGATCCCGATTACTGTGTACTGAAATTCACAGCGATTAAGGGACGTCATTACTGTGATTTAAAATCGGAAAGCTTTTCTGTTGCGGATTTGAGCTGACGCCCGGAATCTGCCGCCTTACTGTCCGCCCGGTAATCGGACGGCATAGGGGTTTTACTGGCATCAACTCTTTAACTTAAGAGTTGAAAGTTTGTAACACTAAGAAGCCAGGGAATCCCACTGTTCTTCTGGCTCTTCCTGCAATCCCTGAATTATCTGCGTTATGCATAATTCGGGCTTTTGTCCTAAAAGACGAAAAAAATGTTTCCGGAAATAGTGCATAAGGGTTGCCTCGGACACCCTTCCCCTGGAGGGTGTCCTCTGGTAACGGATCCGGTCAGAACTAACCTTCCCCATAAAACGGATGGAAATGCTCTGCAGAATTCCCATTGCGATACAGGATAGTGCCATATGCATTTCAATGGCACGGACCGCTTCCAGCACTTTTTTGCGTGGCATTTCGCCTTCCACCCGCTCCAGGGGTGTCGGCTCTCCCTTCTTCTGGTAATAGCTTAGCTTCGGCATATACTTTGACCAGAAGTGGTAGCAGGATGCGCCAATCTGTTGCTTCAGTTCCCGGAACGTACACTCGATCCGAAAGCGGTAGCTGTAAAGCCGGATAATGGACAGTGGTTCCAGTGCCGGGCTGGTGCTTACCAAGATGCTCTGGATGCTAATCACCAACCCCCACTTCAAGTGGGGGTTTGAAAAACGCCCCCAAGGGCTCTGTTACTGCTCGCCTGAAAGGCGGGTATCGCAAGCTTATATTACTTGCTGCCGCTAAAAAGCGGCTCCCTCACTTTCTTCTTTCCGAGACTCTTCTGACTGGTCCCGAATATATTTTTTTATAGCATCCTCTGTTACATTTCCTACCGTTGCTACATAATACCCTCTTGCCCAAAATGCTTTATTCCATTTGCTTTGCTGTTCCGGATGCCTGTCATATATCATTAGCGTACTTTTTCCCTTTAAGTATCCCATAAAATTTGAAACACTTAGCTTTGGCGGAATACTTACGCATATGTGTACATGGTCGGCACACACTGCTCCTTCTATTATTTCTACTCCTTTGTACCTGCATAATGTACTTATTATTTCCCGTACATCGAGCTTCAACTGTCCGAATAATTTCTTTTTTCGGTATTTAGGTATAAATACAATATGGTACTGGCATTTCCATCTTGTATGTGATAAACTTTTACTGTCCATTTGGACCGCCTCCTATTCTTGAGATTGGCTTGCGACACCTTTCTCATATTAGCATAGGAGGCTTTTTTAAGGTATCCTCTTTGCTACGGCTTACTCTATTCTCCCCAGCATAGCTGGGGGATTAGTGTTTTCATTTAAGAATTCCTTAAATATACGGAAACGCCTCGCGGAACAGCGGCGTGTGAGCCGTTACATCAAAGGCCCTTGTTTTATACAGGTTAGCATATAAGAGCATCATTTATGCATCACAAAAGTCTGCTTTTCTTCTGTACCGTACCAAAAAAGAACTGCTTACAGCTTCCCGTAAACAGTTCCTTTCATACTTTTTACTTAACTTTTTGAGCTTAAAACACCATATTCCCCACTGCCAAGTCCTTCACAATGGCAAACGCCTCCCTCACCATATAATGAGGGTACATGCCAAGTGACGAGGGCGCCGGAATCGGTATGGCCCTAAGTCCCTGGGCCTTGGCAATGTGCGCTGCCCGGAATACATGAAAATCATTGGATACAATTCCCACCGGGGCTTCCGGGTTCTCCATCAGCTTCTTGCTGAAGCGAATATTCTGGCTGGTATTGACAGACTTGTCCTCTTCCAGTATCCGCTCTTCTTCAATTCCCTGATTCATCAGCCATGCCTTCATCGCCGCTGCCTCGGAAATATCTTCACCCGGTCCCTGACCTCCGGACACAATGACTATGGTATCCTCATGCTTCCGCAGATATTCGGCCGCACGGGAAAGGCGCTGGCTGAGAGCTTTGCTTACCCTCGTCCCTTTTACCTGAGCGCCAAGGACGATCAGATATTCTACCGGCTCCTTAGCGCTTCCGGTCATTCCGCTGATAATACAGCCTTCCACAAACAGAAAGCCTGCCAAACCCACAGCCAGGAATATACCGCCCAATATTTTTACCGCCGAGGGTATCCGCCCAAATGCCGCCCCCAAAACCGGAACCCGGCAAATAGCGCCGGCCAGGAACAAGGCTCCTCCCAGAAACAGCCAGAACCAGGAAAAGGAGGCCCGTATGCCCGCATACAGCACAATTCCTATATAATAGAGTACGCACAAAGCCCCAAGTAACAGGAATGCCATTCCCATCCGCTCTATCTTCCGCAACATTTTTTATACTTCTTGCCGCTTCCGCAGGGGCAGGGATCATTTCTCCCAATCTTGGGTCCCTTTACAATGGTGCCGGACTTTTTCTGCTCCATGTAGAGCTCCTTCCGCTTCTCCTCCGAGAAAATCGGCTCCCACTGAGGAAGCTCATAGAGCCAGTCCGCCTTTGCCGCCACCATGTTCTTGTACAGCATTTCCTTGTCGAATTTCAGAGATACAACCGTATCCTCCTCCATATCGTCAATAGGATTCGGCTCCACCAGACTGTCGTTGATACCGTCCAGGAAACCGGTCATGGTCATAATATCCTGGCCGTACTTCTCCGCCAGCTCCTTTACTGTGCCCTTAACCTCCGTATCCGGGTCCGCCAAAAGCTGCTCGTAGATGCCCTTCTCTATGTCAAAATATTTTGCCCAAAATCTCTGAATGTCTCCCTTGTTTGCTTCCTGGTCATAGGCCATATCGCGCCACTGTTTCAGTAATGCCATAATTTTTCTCCATCCTTTGTTTTCTGGTTTTCAAAAAAAGCGCCGGAACTCACCATATTGAAGGCTTCCTGCGCTTTTCTTACAGGGGATGAGAGAATCGAACTCCCACTAAGGGTTTTGGAGACCCCTGTCATGCCATTTGACCAATCCCCTAGCTCAAACGTACTTATTATTTATACCACAATGTTCTGCCTTCTGTCAATCCCCAAATCAACTTTCTCACAAATGATTTTGCAAGAATTTTGTCAGTGATTTTGTCTACCGGTTACTGCACCAACCTCACCGCATCCGCCACTGTCCGCACTCCGCAGAGACGCACGCCATCCACCGCGCCGATCTGCTCCCGGCAGACCTCCGGTAAAATGATAGTGGTAAAGCCCAGCTTCTTTGCCTCCTGCACCCGCTGTCCGGCTTGACTGACCGCACGAACTTCCCCGCTTAAACCCACCTCGCCAAAGGCCAGAACCTTCTCGTCGATGGCCCGATCCTTATAGCTTGATATGACGGCCAGAACCACACCCAAGTCAACAGCCGGCTCACTAATTCGGATTCCCCCTGCGATATTCACGTACACATCACTGCCCGACAGCCGCAGATTCAGCCGTTTTTCCAAAACCGCCAGCAGAAGATTCACCCGGTTATAATCCATGCCTGCCGCCGTCCGTCTGGGCACCGCCAGAGTACTGTGACAAACCAGAGCTTGTATCTCCAGTAAAATCGGCCGGGTTCCTTCCATCGAACAGGACACTACGGAACCGGAGGCATCCTCCGGCCTGCCGTCCAGCATGTACTCCGAAGGATTCTCCACCTCAGCAAGCCCTGTCTCACGCATCTCAAACACGCCTATCTCATTGGTGGAGCCAAAGCGGTTCTTCACTCCCCGAAGAATCCGGTAGGACGCATGACGGTCCCCCTCAAAATACAGCACCGTGTCCACCATATGCTCCAGCACTCTCGGACCGGCCACAGTTCCCTCCTTGGTCACATGACCCACGATAAATACCGTTACCCCCAGTACCTTTGCCAGCTGCATCAATATGGCAGTCGCCTCCCGAACCTGTGACACGCTTCCCGGCGCTGAACTGATATCCTCATTGTACATAGTTTGAATGGAATCAATAATCACGACCTTCGGCTTTTCTTCCCGAATGGTTTCCCGGATCAAATCCAGATTTGTCTCACAGAGCAGACGCAGACGATTGGAAAAGCTGCCGATTCGGGCCGCCCGAAGCTTAATCTGCTTTAATGACTCTTCCCCGGAAATATACAGCACATCTCTGTCGTCCGCAGAAAGCTTCTGACATACCTGCAAAAGCAGCGTAGACTTTCCGATTCCCGGATCGCCCCCCACAAGAACCAAGGAGCCTGGCACAATGCCGCCTCCCAGCACACGGTTCAACTCCTCCATATGGGTAGTCATCCGCTCCTCTTTGTCCGTATCAATAGAAGAAAGGCAGACCGGACCTGCGGCTGCCCTCTCCTTTTGTATCTTTCGGACACTTGTCTTTTCAATGGTTTCCTCTACAAAGGTATTCCACTGTCTGCACCCCGGACACTGACCCATCCATTTGGCCGATTCGTGCCCGCAGCTCTGACAGAAAAATACGGTGGTTTTTCCCTTTGCCATTCCTTTGTCCTACGCTTTTACAACCTTTACTTTTACGCTTTCTTTGCCCTCAAGCTCCACGCTCAGCACTAGTTTTCCGCCCAGCCCTGTCTTGATCCGGCCGGACTCATGCCCATCTACCTGCGTCACATACTCCATGTCTTCTTCCATACCCAAGGTAATCTGTGCATCCTCCGGTCCGCTTACCTGAAATTCCACGCCGTCCGCCGATACCTGAAAATTCTCCACAGCCGTTCCCGGTACTGACTCATAGACAAACAGATCATTTCGCTCCAGTTTCGTGATTTCCTTAAAAGTCTTTACTTTATACAAATCACCCTGATGATTGAAGTCCTTAAGCTTGGTCTTCACTGCCAGCTCATAATCTCCAAAGCTGATGCTTCCTCCCGCTTCCACACGTATCAATTCTTTTACTGCTGCCATTTCTTTTGTCCTCCAATTGGAATTCATTTCTGATACCTTAATTATAAACGATCCCGCAGCTCATTTCCAGTTTTTTATGAAAAGATTATCTTCCCTTTTCGCATCGTAACTACTACCTCGCTGTCACGTTTCACTCTTCCGGCCAATATTTCATCTGCTAACACATCCTCAATCTTGGTCTGGATAGCCCGCTTCAGAGGACGCGCTCCGTATTTCACATCATAAGAGGTCTCTACAATATGCATCTTAACACTATCACGAACCTTTAAATGAATCCCCAACTGCCGCTCACAGCGCCCGGAAAGCTCCTTAAACAGAATCGAGACAATCTTCTTCATCTGTTCTTTATTCAAAGCATGGAATACAATGATCTCATCAATTCTGTTTAAGAACTCCGGCTTAAACATCCGCTTGACCTCTTCCATAACACTGCTTTTCATAGCCTTATAATTCTGCTTTTCGTCATCCACCGAGGCAAAGCCCAAGCGCTTGGGAGATACGATAGAGCTTGCCCCCGCATTGGAGGTCATGATAATCACCGTATTTTTAAAGTCCACCGTTCTTCCCTGTGAGTCGGTAATACGCCCGTCGTCCAATACCTGCAGCAAGATATTAAACACATCGGGATGTGCCTTCTCTATCTCATCAAATAAAATTACCGCATAAGGATTCCGACGTACCTTCTCTGAGAGCTGCCCGCCGTCGTCATGTCCTACATATCCGGGAGGCGCTCCTATAAGCTTAGATACGCTGTGCTTTTCCATATACTCGGACATATCTACCCGAATCATGGATTCTTCCCGGCCAAAAAGCACCTCTGCCAAAGCCTTGGAAAGCTCCGTCTTTCCTACCCCCGTTGGTCCCAAAAACAGAAAAGAGCCTATCGGACGGCCGGGGTCCTGCAGACCTACCCGCCCTCTTCGCACAGCCCTGGCAACAGCTGTCACCGCTTCCTCCTGGGCGATGACACGCTTGTGCAAAATAGCTTCCAGCTTTTGAAGCCGCAAAGACTCGGACTCCGCCAATTTACTCACCGGAATCTTCGTCCAGTCAGACACTACCTGGGCTACTTCATTTTCCCCGACGCTTAACGCCTTTCGAGACGAACTGCGGTCTGCTTTTTTCCGCTCCTTTTCCAAAAGAGAAAGCACCTGTGCGCGGCCCTTGCGAAGCTCGGCCGCCCTGCCAAAGTCCTGTGCCTTAACGGCAGCCTCTATCTCTGCCAAAAGCTCGGTACTTTGATGATCCAGCTCTGCAATAGCTCCTGCCTTTTTATAACTGCCCAGCCGCACCTTTGCTGCCGCCTCGTCCATTAAATCAATCGCCTTATCCGGCAAAAAGCGATCATTAATATAACGCCTGGAAAGCTTAACGGCAGCCTCCAATGCATCGTCTGTAATTGCTACCTGATGATGCTCCTCATATCCTCTGCGGATTCCCTTTAAAATAGCGACCGTCTGTTCCTCGTCCGGCTCCTCCACTGTAATAGGCTGAAATCTTCGTTCCAGCGCCGCATCTTTCTCAATATACTTTCGATACTCTTCCAGAGTTGTCGCTCCAATCATCTGAAGCTCTCCTCTGGAGAGGGCAGGCTTTAAAATATTGGAGGCATCCATAGCTCCTTCGGCTCCTCCTGCGCCTATCATGGTATGAAGCTCATCAACAAACAGCAAAATATTACCTGCCTGACTTACCTCCTCCATCACCTTTTTAATACGTTCCTCAAATTCTCCCCGGTATTTCGTTCCAGCCACCATTCCGGACAAATCTAACATCAGAAGCCGGCGTCCCTTCACAGAATCGGGAACAATGTCCTCGGCTATCCTCTGTGCAAGCCCTTCTACAATCGCCGTCTTCCCCACTCCCGGCTCCCCGATCAGGCAGGGATTATTCTTTGTTCTGCGGCTTAGGGTCTGTATCAGACGGCGTATCTCATCCTCTCTGCCAATGCAAGGCTCCAACCGCCTCTCTCTTGCAAGCTTCGTCAGATCACGGCTGTACTGCTCCAGTATCTGCTGTCCCTTTCCTTGATTCTTGCCGGTTCTGGCTAATTCCTCCCGATACTCCCGGCCGGTTCGCCCCATAGAATCCAGCAATGCCGTATAAAGTCCCTTTACATTAATATCCATCGTATTCAGAAGCCTGCTGCCGGCACATTCCCCGTCCTTTAACATGGCAATCAAGATATGCTCCGTACCCGTCTTTTCTTCTCTGAATCTATCGGCTTCTTTCCCTGCTTCTTCCAAAACTCTCTGCGCCCTTGGTGTGAATCCGGGCCTCTCTTTTGTAAGAACGACTTCAGACGGAGAAATCAATTCCCGAATCAATCGAAGAATCGTCTCTTCCTCCGCCTTTCGCTCCGATAAGAGCTGAGAAGCCGCACAGCTCTTCTCACGTAGCAGCCCTATTAGTATGTGCTCCGTACCTATATATTTCTGATTCAAGTGCTTTGAAACCTTTTCCGCCTCTTTTAATACATTCCTAGCTTTGTCTGTAAATGTCTCAAACATCAATCAAAAACCTCCTGCTGCAACGGGCGAGGTATGCACCCCGCCCGCATCCGTCTCTTTCTTTTGTCTTTATAGATCCAGATCATCCAAATCCAAAATTTCAATATCAAAATCTTCAATCTCATCTTCCGCAGAAGCACGAACCGCCGCTTCCTCGATCTCCGTAACCGCACTCATATCAATCTCCGGAAGCTCCTCGTCCGGCAAAAGCTCTTCTTCGTCGCTTATCTCCTCTTCGTCTTCATACATATCCTTTGCTTTGCCGCCATAGGCTTCCTGTTCTTCATCCTCCGCCCATTTCTTCCTCACTGCCACTAAAAGGTCATCAAAATCGCTCTTTTCCTCTTCTTCGTCGTCCTCTTCATCCTCGTGACTTCTCCTGCGGAAAAGGCCGCCTCTCTTTTTTCTAGGCTCTTCTTCGTAATAATCGTCATCATCCTCTTCTTCGTCGTCATCTTCATCATCATAGTATTCGTACTCTGTTCCGCGAAGCTTTACGGCCAGCACTATCACAAGAATCAAAAGAATCGCACTTAAAGCGCCCAGTCCGATTATCGCATATAACCGCTGGCTCAAACTCTTGGCGCTGTCGTCCTTAAGCTTCTCAAGCTCATTTTGAAGAGACTGTATCATACCTCCCGGTTCTCCGGAGCCGCCGGAGAACTGTCCCATCTCTCTTTGAAAAGTTCTGTCCTGGGGATCATAATAGAACCATCCCTGATTTCCGCTTCCGTCAGAAGCCCAGACCAGATATAATTCCCGTCCTCCCGTCACTCCTGCATCTACTACCCATGCGGTAAAGCTCTCTTCGCCCACCTGCACACTTGTTCCGGACAATACATCTGAAGCCGGGTATTCTTCTACAGGCTCTTGTATAACATAACCGCCTGCCGGCGCGGGACTTTCTCCGCTCTCGGTTCCCCCTTCCGTCTCCTCCGTATCCTCTGTCTCGGTAACTGTTACCATATCGGAGCGAATCCATCCGGATTTTTCAGAACCCTCAAGCGTAAAAGTTACACTGTACCAGGTACTGCCATCGCTTCCCGTCGTCTCTTCCGCAATGGCAAGCTCCGTATTTTTCGGAACCTTACACACTCTTTCTGACTCCGCACTGGCTTCCGTACGCACATTGACATTGTCAACATTGACAGTTCCTTTCCGGGCTGCCTGACCGGTTATTCCGCATAATATCAGCATCATGCACGCCGCACACGCCGCTATCCATCCGGAAGCTCTATGGTATCTACGCTTCTGGGGCTGTTTCTTCATTCCTTTTATCCTCCATATCAGGTATCTTTTTGGCTGTTTGTATCATCCGCCTGCCAATTTTACACGCATTATAGGGCTATTATAAGCGCAAATAGATTCCTTGTCAAATAGCAGATTATGTAACCATCCTCCAAGATAACATTCCGGAAACAGCCCGCGATCCATCGAACTGCGTACTGGCTGTCTGAATAGAATAATACATCAGGAATTATACAATAAGGAGATCACATCCATGTCCGAATATTACTGCCTGAATGACATGAAACCGGGACAAACCGCTCAAATCCAAGCGCTTATATCCGATGGCTCCGCCCGCAGGCGGCTTCTGGATCTGGGGCTGGTGGAAAATACCCCTGTCCGCTGTGTCGGAAAAAGCCCTTCCGGAGATCCGTCCGCCTTTCTTATCCGCGGCGCAGTCATTGCCATCCGCGCCTTTGAAGGCGCACAGATTCAAATCACCGAACCCAGATCCTATCAAAAGCTCATTGCCTTCGCCGGAAATCCCAATGTAGGAAAAAGCACCCTGTTTAACGGCCTTACCGGAATGAAGCAGCATACCGGAAACTGGCCCGGGAAAACCGTGGAGCACGCCCTTGGTACATGCAGGAGCAAACGCCATACCTACATACTTGCCGATCTTCCCGGAACTTATTCCTTGATGGCTCATTCTCCCGAAGAAGAAGCTGCCCGCGACTTTCTTTGTTCCGGAAAAGCCGATGCCGCCGTTGTCGTCTGCGACGCCTCCTGTCTGGAGCGCAATTTGAATCTGGCGCTTCAAACCATAGAGTTGTTTCCAAAAGTGATTGTCTGTGTCAATCTCATGGACGAGGCGGCCAAGCGCCATATTCAAATTGATCTGCCCGCTCTGTCCCAAGCCTTGGGCGTCCCTGTCATCGGCACCACGGCCAGAAACCGCAAAAGCTTAGATGCGCTTTTAGACGCTCTGGATTCCCTGACAGAAAGCGCCGATATGCCGCCGGCTAACCCTATTCCTTATCCCGCCTTGCTGGAAGCGGCTTTGACAATCTTGGAGCCTGCGGTCCACGGACAATCCGGAAGCACATTCCCCCCGCGCTGGCTCTCCCTGCGCCTGCTAGAACACAAAATGTCTCCCAAGCTTCCTATCCCTGCCGTCATTCCGGATAATCTTTTCTCCAATCCTTCTGTCCGCAAAGCCCTGGAAGAGTCCGAGCAGATACTAAATGCGGCCGGGATTTACAAAGACAGCTTATCGGATCTGATTATAACCGCCCTGTTTCAGCACGCGGAAGCTATATGTCAAGCCGTAGTTTCCAAAAAGAACACAAATCATCGCCTTAACAGAGAGAAGGTTGATGCTTTCCTTACAAGCAGAAATACCGCCTACCCCGTTATGCTCCTTTTACTGGCTTTCGTCTTCTGGCTGACCCTCATCGGCGCCAACTATCCGTCCCGTCTGCTCTCCGGCCTATTCCTCTCTCTGGAGGAGCAGATAAACAACCTCCTGGTATGGCTCCGCACTCCCCTATGGCTTCAAAGCCTTCTGGTTTCCGGGTCTTATCGGGTCGCAGCCTGGGTTGTCTCCGTTATGCTGCCTCCTATGGCAATCTTCTTTCCTCTCTTTACGCTTTTGGAGGATGCCGGCTTCTTGCCCCGTATCGCCTATAATCTCGATCACGCCTTCCAGCGCTGCCGTTCCTGCGGAAAGCAGGGACTAACCCTCTGTATGGGCTTCGGTTGCAACGCCGCCGGCGTGACAGGCTGTCGCATCATCGATTCCCCCAGAGAACGGCTGATTGCCATTCTAACCAACAGCTTTGTTCCCTGCAACGGACGTTTTCCGGCCATCATTGCCTTAATCACCATGTTTTTCGCCGGTACTGCCAGCGGCTTTTCCTCAAACGCACTGTCTGCTTTTTTACTGACCTGCGTTGTTGTTCTTGGCATAGCCATGACCTTCCTGGCCTCCTGGCTTCTGTCACGAACCGTGCTGAAAGGTCTCCCCTCCTCTTTCACTCTGGAACTGCCGCCTTACCGCCGCCCTCAATTCGGCCGTGTCCTCATCCGCTCTCTCCTGGATCGCACCCTCTTTGTCCTTGGCCGAGCTGTCACTGCCGCCGCCCCCGCCGGTATTCTCATCTGGGTTATGGCCAATATCTCGCTTCATGAAAGCACCCTGCTAACCCTCTGCGCCTCCGCCCTCGATCCCTTTGCCTCCCTTTTCGGCCTGGACGGAGTCATACTTATGGCATTTCTCCTGGGTATACCCGCCAACGAAATTGTACTGCCTATCATCCTCATGACCTATTTAAACCAAGGCTCCCTCACGGAACCCGGCAGTCTCCTCACACTAAAAGCCCTTCTGATCTCCCAAGGCTGGACCGGAGTAACCGCTGCCTGCACCATCCTGTTTACCCTCCTTCACTGGCCCTGCGCCACTACCCTGCTTACCATATACAAAGAAACCGGCAGCCGAAAATGGACCCTGCTGGCCTTCCTCCTGCCAACAGCCTTCGGATTAACTCTCTGCTTTCTGACAGCTCAAGCTTCCGCCCTGTTTTTCGGATAACCTCTGCTCCGCAAAGTCGGAAACTGCCGCAGAGCAAGACAGCAGGTGCTTCCCGTATCCTGTGTACATAAACTATGCAAACACAGATAGGAAAACGCCTGCTGTCTTATCTTACGGCAGTTGCGTCCGTCACTCACTTACCTCATCAATAGCCTTCCCAATGTCCTTCCTGCAATAAGCCTTCTCAAATCCCACCAGCTTCACCGCCTCATAAGCATTCGCCCGTGCCTCTTTCAGATCCGCACCTGTGGCTGTCACCCCAAGCACTCTTCCTCCATTGGTCACAAACTGTCCGTCTACCTTTTTCGTCCCTGCATGGAACACGTAGTATCCATCCTTATTCTCAAAGCGCTCAAGCCCTTCCACGGGATATCCCTTCTCATAAGCCACCGGATATCCTCCGGACGCCAGAACCACACAAACCGCTGCATTCTCTTCAAACTGCAGATCAATCTGATCCAGGCTTCCGTCCACACAAGCCTCAAAGACTTCTACAATATCATTTTTCATTCTGGGAAGCACTACCTGGGCCTCCGGATCCCCGAACCTGGCATTATATTCCAACACCTTAGGCCCTTTCTTTGTCAGCATCAGTCCAAAGAAAATAACCCCTTTAAATTCTCGTCCCTCTGCCGCCATAGCGTCCACCGTTGCTTGGTAAATATGCTCCTTGCAAAATGCATCCACTTCCTCCGTATAGAAGGGACTGGGAGAAAAGGTCCCCATGCCTCCGGTGTTCAAGCCTTGATCTCCGTCTAACGCACGCTTGTGATCCTGCGCCGACGTCATGCACTTAATTGTCTTACCATCCACAAAGCTTAAAACGGATACCTCCCGGCCTGTCATAAATTCCTCAATCACCATGCGGTTTCCGGCGGCGCCAAACTGCTTGTCCTCCATAATGGTTTTCACACCCTCTCTGGCCTCTTCAAAGGTATTGCAGATAAGAACCCCCTTGCCCAGAGCCAGGCCGTCGGCTTTCAGCACAATGGGGAACTCTGCCTTCTCCTCTAAATATGCAAGCGCTTTTTCCGGATCATCAAAATTCTCATAGGCAGCGGTAGGAATCCCATATTTTTTCATCAGATCCTTTGAAAATGCTTTGGAGCCTTCCAGTATTGCCGCATTCCTGCGGGGTCCGAAGATCCGAAGCCCCTTTTCCTCAAACACGTCTACAATGCCGCCTACCAGCGGATCATCCATACCAACCACGGTCAAATCAATCTCTTTTTCCTCTGCAAAGGCCGCAAGCTTTTCAAATTCCATCGCTCCAATGGGCACACATTCCGCATATTCTTCTATACCTGCGTTTCCCGGTGCGCAGTAAAGCTTCTCTGCTTTCGGACTCTGAGCTATCTTCCACGCAATGGCATGTTCCCGCCCGCCGGAGCCTACAATCAAAATTTTCAATTCATGTCCCTCCATTCCAGTTCCGCAACATTCCCTCAATGCTTCCGCATCTAGCATGCGCCTTTTCTTTCATTTGCAATGATATCTATGGCTTTCGGAAGCAATATCCATTCCGCTTCCTCCATTACCCTTCTCTGAAGAACCTCCGGCGTGTCTCCTTCCTTTACCTCCACCGCTTTCTGTAAGAGAATGGGGCCTGTATCCGTACCCTCGTCCACAAAATGAACGGTAGCTCCCGTTACCTTTACTCCACGCTTTAAGGCTTCCTCATGAACCTTCAATCCATAATAACCTGTCCCGCAGAAGGAAGGAATCAAAGAGGGGTGAATATTGATCATCCGTCCCTTATACTCCCGAATGATGCTCTCCGGAATCACCACCAGACAGCCTGCCAGCACTACCAGATCTGCCATACTCTCCTTTAATGCCTGAAGAAGAGCCTCATGAAAGGCTTCCCTCGTCTCATACTCCTTGGGCGAAATACTCAGAGCTTTAAGCCCTTTACGTCTGGCCCGTTCCAAAGCGTAGGAATTGGGATTGTTGCTGATAACTGCGGAAATCTCCACATTTTGAAGCTCCCCTCTATCAATGGCATCTAAAATGGCTTGAAGATTTGTTCCTCCTCCGGATACCAATACGGCTACTTTCAGCATAAGGTCACTCCTTTTTCACCGGCACCGACTTCACCCAGCAGATAAGGCGTCTCCCCTGCTTCCCGGATCACCGCAATGCATGTATCAGCCTCAGAAGGATCTACAGCCATCACCATTCCAATTCCCATATTAAAGGTATTGTACATCATCTGCTCTTCAATTCTTCCATCCTCGGCCAGCATCTTAAAAATCATCGGAATCGGATAGCTGTCCTTCTTCACAAGAGCCTTCGTACCCTCGGGAAGCATCCGCGGAATGTTTTCGTAAAAACCGCCGCCTGTAATATGGCTGCATCCCTTAATGGTTACTCCTGCATTTTTTACGCTCCGCAGAGCCTTCACATAGATCTTGGTCGGCTCAATAAGCGCCTGCCCAAGCGTCCTGCCAAGACTCTCAAAATAACTGTTCAAATATTCTTCCTTCATGGTAAATACCTTGCGAACCAACGAAAAACCATTGCTGTGTACACCGGAGGAAGCCATGCCTATCAGAACATCGCCTGCCTTAATATCTGCTCCTGTGATAAGATCCTTCTGATCCACAACACCTACGGCAAAGCCGGCCAAATCATACTCGTCAACGGGATAAAAGCCCGGCATTTCCGCCGTTTCTCCGCCAATCAAAGCCGCGCCGGACTGACGGCAGCCCTCCGCCACACCGCTTACAATGGTTGCAATCTTTTCCGGAATATTCTTGCCGCAGGCAATATAGTCTAAGAAAAACAGCGGCTCGCCTCCGGCACAGGCAATATCGTTTACACACATGGCTACACAGTCAATGCCGACCGTATCATGCTTGTCCATAAGAAACGCCACCTTCAGCTTTGTTCCTACGCCGTCCGTACCGGATACAAGCGTGGGCTTCTCCATATTTTTGAAGGCTTCCATAGAAAAAGCTCCTGAAAAGCCTCCGATTCCTGTAAGTACCTCCGGACGCATAGTCTGTGCAATGTGCTTCTTCATCAGCTCCACGGACTTATATCCGGCTTCAATATCTACTCCCGCATTCTTATAATCCATCTTTATAACCCTCCTATTTGTAGCCGCTGCGCGACGGCACTAAAGGGTAAAGTCACTTCGATGCACCTGTAATGAGAGAAACTTTTATTCGAAAGGGCACTCATAAAAGTTCCTCTCGTGCATCTTTGCGACTTTACCAGTTTGTAGTGCTGCGCGACAGCACTAAAGGGTAAAGCCTTTGCGTCTTTACCTTCTGCAGTTCCTAATAGTTTTTATACCCTACTTCTTTGAGGCGCTCCGCTTTCTTTTCCACCTGCTTTCCCAGCTCTTCCGAATATGCCTTCAGGCGGCCGAGAAGGGCTTCGTCTGAGGTGGCTAAAATCTTGGCTGCCAAAAGCCCTGCATTGGCTCCGCCGTTGATAGCTACCGTTGCCACCGGTATGCCGGAAGGCATCTGGACAATAGAATACAGGGAATCTCTTCCGCCTAAAGATGTTGTATGCATGGGAATACCGATGACCGGCATGGGAAAAATTGCCGCGCACATGCCCGGCAGATGTGCCGCCATACCTGCGCCTGCAATGATTACCTTAAAGCCCCTGCTCTCCGCCGTCTTTGCATACTCAAAGAATACGTCCGGTTCCCGATGAGCCGAGATGATTGTCATCTCATAATCCACGCCTAACTGCTCCAAAATATCCGCCGCTTTGCTCATAACAGGCATATCCGAATCGCTGCCCATTACAATTCCTACCTTTGCCATTCCAAAGTCCTCCCCTTTTTCATAAAGTCTTTTCTAATATTTTCCTGTGCTATAAGAAAGTTTAACTGTTCCCAGATCCCTTGTCAATCAAAAGTTATTGTCTGCTTTTATCAGGCCGGTATGTCCCTTTAACTTCACTCATCAAAAGGGCGGTTCAGTTCTTCTGTCCCCGGCAAAACAAAACGGCCGTTTTCTATGATAGAGCATGAGCTGCTGTCCCTGCGGTTTACGCGGATATACCCCAGCTCATCATAAGGGATGGTTATATCTGTATGGCAGTTAAAATACGCCTTTGATACGTCCTCTTTTCGAAGTATGGAGCACTCATTGTCCTTGGCCGTAATTCTCTTCCCGTCCGAATTATAGGTGGATGTCTCCTCCGACCAGGAATAGCAGGTGTCTCCCACGGCAAAATGCGGCCCCATTTTTTCCGCAATAAGAATGGGAAGCTTGGCGCCGATCCGGTATTTCTTTGCCATCATATATGCTGTCGTATTCGTTCCGATTGCAAATTCTCCCAAGGGAAGCGTCTCATGGTTGAATAATATATTGGATTTGATATAGCTTCGGTTTTCCTCCTCCGAGTCAAAATTTTTACAAGAGTAATCTGTCACCCTGCCATTTTCAAACCTCAGCTCCAGATCCAGATATTTTAATTCATTCAAATAAACCTCCGATACATGAAGAATCCCGTTAGTCCCCGTAAGCCTGGGAGATGTAAATACCTCTCCTACGGGAATATTCACATCTGCCACACAATTCTCAAACAAAGTTTCCTTTTCCGGATTCGAAAGTGTTCCAAGACATACGGTTAGGTCTGTCCGATTGCCGTTCTTCCCCCTGATCGACACGGATTCCCCCTGATCCAATGCATCAATCAGCTTCTGCTGAAGCTTTTGATATAAATGATAATCCAGCGTATTGAGCTTTACTGTCTCCGCAAAAATCTCGGGGAACTTCTCACCAATCTCCGGGATGGGGTAAGCAATAATTGTAAAGCTCCGTTCATCTCCCGGAATATACGTATTGACAATCTGGCCGCTTCCGCTGTTATAACGCACATTTAACTCCTGCTGCTTCCTGCTGAGTTTTAAGGCTGCTTTCGAGTTCTTCGGTAAAAACGGCTGTTCCCCGAAAATTTCCATCACGGCGGGTCCGGCATGAACAGCCGCCAGCTCTTTGCACTCTTCATACGCCGCCTTCAGCAAAGAAAGTCTGCGCTCAACCAGCCTGCTGTCCAAATATAAGGCGCTGTCCTCTCTGTGATCAAACAAATACTGCTTGGAAAAAGCCGTACTTTGATAGCCGGCATTTCCCTGGGGCCTTCGATTGACGCTGTGTCTTGCCTCCCGATAAATAATGCTTTCAAGGCCCCTTTCGGCAAACTGCGCAACAGCGGCCCGGACAATCCGCTCAAAACCCAGAGAATATCGGATATTCACTGTCTTTTTCTTACTCAGATCAATGCCTGCGTTCACAAACCCCATCCGATAGCCCTCCGTAAAGGTAAAAGCCATAGAATCAATCTCTTTTTGGGGAAGCCCGGCCAGGAAACGACTCATCTCAAGCTCATTTTCTGTGATATATTCTCCAAATCGATACAAATAACGTACATCGTCTAAATCCGCCCCGCAAATAATATCCCTTGCGAACGACATGCCGGGGTCCAATTGTTCCCGGACACGATAAGGTATCCATATATCACAATAATCACTGACATACCAGTAAACCATTTCCTTTAGACTTGAAAGCTCCGGCGTTCCCTCCTCAAAGGCATTGTAGATCTCTATAAACAGCTCCGTCACTACGGTCAAATCCGTATATCGCTGCTCATAAGCCCAGACAATCATCCCCCGGATCTCCGTATACAAAAAGCTTAAGAGCTGTCCATAGCCCTCTCCAAGTCTCTCTGCGGCCGTCTCCGGGCAGGCATAGCTTTCTGCATAAGCATTTCCCGCCACATCACAGTAAAGCTCTTGGTTCAGTCTCTTTAACCGGTCTAAATCAGCATGGGCAAACGCGTCCTCTCCTGCCTGCTTTGCAACACGCCCGATCTTCTCGATAAATTCCGCCGTTTTTCTGAAATAATCGTAAAAGGGAGCAGCCACAGACGTTTCTGACTTCATCGCCCGTACCCGCTCCATACTCAATTCATACCGCTCCTGAATTTCATCATTTTTCTGTTCCCACATTTTTTTGTTCATTTCTATCGCCTCCGTCCTACATGCCTGCAACAAAAATCAGCATCCAAAGAATAAACAACATTCCGTTAAGCCCCACGCCAATCTTAGAGAATAAATAATATACTTCATCCTCCTGAAACCCCCGTATCCCAAGGATAAAGCCAATCACGGAAAATATCAGGGACAGAAGGCCCATAAGGCCAATCACGGGACCCGCCCCTCCAACCATACGGTAGGCCATCCAAAGGCCGGCACCCAGCAGAACCAGCGCTGTGAACCCCAAGAGAGATGAGGCGACTCCCTGCCTTGTATGCTTTTTATCTGTAAATTTATAGCTTCGCTTTGCCATCTCTTCCTCTTTTCCCAAAACAGCGGCGAAATGCAAAATAAATGAAATATCCCACACAGCCCCCTATGGTATTTAAAAGTAAATCATCCACATCAAAGCAGCCTACCTTAAGAACCAGCTGCATTGTCTCTGCCAGCAGGCTTATGGAAAAGGACAAAATCATCACCTGTAAAAAGCTTTTGATACGTTCAAACAGTACCGGCAGCGCAAATCCCAGAGGAACAAATACTGCCACATTTCCCGCCACATTGATAACAACCGCTGCCGTTCCCAAAATATGGCGGTATTTTATAAAACGACGGATTTCCTGAAACAGTATCAAATTATATTGATAATCCCGGTGAAGCTCCGTCCGGCCATAACTCTCCGAAAAAAACATAAAATAAATCAGGCACGCAAGATAAATACCCAACAATATCCGCCCGCCCCACCGCAGCTTTTCAATCCATTCTTTTTTCATTCAATCTGTCCTATTCTAAAACATCAGATCAGACTTTGCTCTTAAAAGTCTGCCGCCGTTTATAATAGTCAGAATCCCGGTTGTTAAGCCTACCACCAGGAGAATGATTCCAATTGCCAAATTGCCTGCACCTATTACAGACATGGTTTTATATGCCTTTTCGTTCATTTTCACTACTCCTATTCCAGTTTTGCGGGACCTATACGGTGCACCTTATAAAGAAGAGTTTCCGTTTTGCAGTCCTCATATCATACACATTGTGTAAGATCTGCTGTTTTTACTAATTTACTCCATACTTTAAGTAGTATGCATCAATTGCATTTTTTAATGTATCATCAATGATAATCTTTCCTTTATACGGACGGTTATAGAGGTGCTCCACTACCTCTGCCATTGTCACGATAGCCGTAGTTTTAAGTCCGTATTTCTCTTGGATCTCCTGAAGGGCGCTCTTTTCTCCCTGCCCCCGCTCCATGCGATCTACGGATACCACCAGACCTAACGGGTTTACCTCTCCCTGTGCCCGGATAATCGGCAGGGTTTCTTCAATGGAGGTTCCCGCTGTGGTCACATCCTCAATAATCACGACGCGATCCCCGTCCTGAATCGGGCTGCCAAGCAGAATCCCTTTGTCTCCGTGATCCTTGACCTCCTTGCGGTTGGAGCAGTAACGAATATCCGTATCATAAAGCTCGCTGAGCGCCATAGAAGCGGCCACAGTCAAGGGAATCCCTTTGTAGGCCGGTCCGAAAAGCACGTCAAAGTCCAATCCAAAGGCATCCTTTATGGCTCTGGCGTAATACTGCCCCAATCTGCGAAGCTGAGAACCCGTGCGGTAAAAGCCTGTGTTTACAAAAAAAGGGGTGTTTCTTCCGCTCTTTGTCACAAAATCGCCAAACTTCAGTACTTGACAGTCTATCATAAATTCAATAAATTCCTGCTTGTATTGTTCCATTGTTTCTCCTATTCCAGTTCCGTAATATCCCCCAAAGCACACCTCCGTGAAATCAATTTCCAGCCACAAATGCATGTGTCTGTAAATCGATTTGTGCGCTTTGCGGGATATTACTGTTTCCAGTTCCGTAATATCCCCCAAAGCACACCTCCGTGAAATCAATTTCCAGCCACAAATGCATGTGTCTGTAAATCGATTTGTGCGCTTTGCGGGATATTACTGTTTCCAGTTCCGTAATATCCTGATTCTACCATATCCCGTCCGGCTTTTCAACAAATACATCCTACGGCGCCAATCAAATCCCGGACTTTCTCTATTTTGTACCTCTCCATATAGGCCCGGATCCCTTCTGCCGTTTCCTTCGCCGCATAGGGATTGGCGAAGTTCGCCGTTCCCACGGAAACTGCCGTTGCGCCCGCCAGAATGAACTCCAATGCATCTTCGCTGTTTTGGATTCCCCCCATTCCGATGATGGGAAGGGAAACTGCCTGCGCCGCCTCATACACCATGCGCACAGCCACCGGCTTTACTGCCGGTCCGGAGAGTCCTCCCGTACGATTTGCTAAAACAAAGGCCCGTTTATGGATATCAATTTTCATACCTGTCAAGGTATTGATTAAAGACAGCACATCTGCGCCGCCTGCCTCTGCCGCCCGTGCCATTTCTCCAATACTTGTCACATTGGGACTAAGCTTCATAATCACCGGCTGCTTTGCATGCTTTTTTACCTCGCGTGTTACCTCCTCTAAGGCTTCCGGCTTCTGTCCAAAAGCAATCCCGCCTTCTTTCACATTCGGACAAGATACATTGATCTCCAAAAGATCTACCGGCTGATCCGAAAGCTTTTCCACTACCTCGCAGTAATCAGAGACAGTTTTTCCACAGACATTCACTATGATCTTTGTATCAAACTGACGCAGGAAGGGTATGTCCCGTTCAATGAACACATCTATTCCGGGATTCTGAAGCCCAATGGCATTGAGCATACCGCTGGCTGTCTCCGCTATTCTCGGAGTCGGATTTCCCGGCCAGGGAATGTTCGCCACTCCTTTCGTAACGACGGCCCCCAGAGCGCTCAAATCATAAAATTCACTGTATTCCGCACCGGAGCCGAAAGTTCCGGAAGCTGTCATCACGGGGTTTTTCAGCTCCACTCCTGCCAGATTTACACTTGTCCTATATTCCATATACCTTCTTTCCCTCCTTGGCAATATGTCCTCAAAGCTCTTTTGCCCATCCTGCCGGTCTGCCATACGCCTTAAAGCTCAATTTCTTCTGCCACAAATACAGGCCCGTCTTTGCAGATCCGCTTATTCTTAACATGCGTATGTGAATCTACATCCATTGATTTGCACACACAGGCCAGGCAAGCGCCCACGCCGCAGGCCATTCGTTCCTCCAGAGAAAGATAACAGTCCATTCCCTGCTCCGCAGCATAAGTCTTTAATGCCCGTAGCATAGGCGTGGGACCACAGGCAAAAACCGCCTCTGCCTTTAGGCCGTTTTCTTCAATGGCATTCAGCACATTTCCTTTTATTCCTGCGCTTCCATCCTCTGTTGCAATGTACATTCTGCCGCCTTGTTCCAGTTCTTCCTTCAAAAAAAGTTCACTGTTCCGATAACCGGCCACAATCAGCTTTTCTCCGGTTAGCTGCCTGGAAAGCTCTACCATAGGCGGTATTCCGATTCCGCCGCCGATAAGAAAGACCTTCTCATATCCTTTATCCAGAGGGAAGCCGTTTCCCAAGGGACCAACAATCTCTAAAGTATCTCCCGGACGGCAGGCCGCAAATTCAGCCGTTCCCCTGCCTGCTATCCGGTATACCAAGCGGATTCTTCCCTGCCCCTTATCTATCTCGCAGATGCTGATAGGCCGGGGGAGCATCCGGCTTGCGTCCCTGCTGTAGACAGACAAAAACTGACCGGGTACAGCCTCCCTTGCTATTTCCTTCGTCTGAAGCCACATACCGTAGATGTCTGTGGCTATCTTCTTTTGCTCCGTAATTACTGCCGTTTCCCTATACTTCATAAAAGTTCCTTCCCGTCGCTTTCCATCTGAGTCTATCTGTTCTCCAGCGCCTGACGAATGTCTGCTGCCATGTCCTCCACAGCCGCCCTGGATGCGTCTGCAAAATTCTCCGCTCCAAAGGATGCGTATGCTTCCTGCTTATAGGCCGCAATAATTCCCCGTGAAGAATTTACAATAGCTCCCAAACCGTCAGAATTAAAGAAAGGAACCAAATCCTTTCCCTTTCCGCCCTGTGCGCCGTAGCCGGGAACTAATATAAAGGTCTTTGGCATCAGTTTTCTCAAAACCCTGCCCATCTCCGGATATGTAGCGCCTACAACAGCTCCAATGTAGCTATAGCCGTCTCCCATGTGCTCCTCTCCCCACTGAGCAACCTTTTCTCCCACATGTTCATAGAGAGGGCGTCCCTCAATGATACGATCCTGAAACTCCCCGCTGGATGGATTGGAGGTTTTCACCAGCACAAAGATGCCTTTGTTTTCCTCCTGGCATACCTCAATAAAGGGCCTAACTCCGTCACTCCCCAGATAAGGATTCACTGTGGAAAAATCCTCGTTAAATACCGTATAGCATTTGCTTCCCACCTGAAGCTTCCCCAAGTGTGCCGTCGCATACGCCGCCGAGGTGGAGCCAATGTCCCCGCGCTTAATATCGCCAATCACCACCAAATCCTTTGTATGGCAATAGTCCACGGTTTTTTGGTATGCTATAAGGCCCGGGATGCCAAACTGCTCATACATAGCAATCTGAGGTTTTACTGCCGGAACCAGGTCCCAGGTTTTGTCCACTATCTCCTTATTAAACTGCCAGATAGCCTCGGCAGCTCCTTCCAAGGTCTCGCCGTATTCCTCAAAAGCCTTTTTTTGAATATGCTCCGGAATATAGCCCAGCATGGGATCGAGTCCGATTACGATAGGCGCCTGTGTTTTTTGAATCTTTGCAATCAGCTTGTTAATCATGGTAATTCTCCTTTATATCCGTAACCTTTTTCCTTGTTGTGTTTATTCTATCGAAAATGTTGAAAGGGTGCAAGAGATTATCGAAAATGTCTTACTCCACAGTTACTGATTTTGCTAAATTCCGCGGTTTATCCACATCGCAGCCTCGCCCAATGGAAATATAATAAGCAAAAAGCTGCAGGGGAACAATGGCTAAGGAATTGGTAAAATAGGGATTTGTTCTGGGAATATAGATCACATAATCCGCATTTTTTTCAATCTCCACATTCCCCACATTGGTCACGGCCATCACAAAGGCCCCCCTGGTGCGTACCTCCACAATATTACTGTTCATCTTAGCCAGAAGCTGATCCTGGGTCGCCACTGCCGCCACCAGGGTTCCCTCCTCAATCAGAGAAATGGTTCCATGCTTCAGTTCTCCCGCCGCATATGCCTCCGAATGAATATAAGAAATTTCCTTCAGCTTCAGAGAACCTTCCATAGAGATTGCATAATCAAGCCCACGCCCAATAAAAAATACATCCCTTGCCGCCAGATATCGGTTGGCAAATCTCTGTATTCGCTCCTTATTGCCCAAAAGCAGCTCTATCTGAGCAGGAAGGCGCTCCAGATCCGCAAGCATCCCGGCAAGCGTTTCCTCTGTTACCATTCCCCGGACCTTAGCCAGCTTCATTGCCAAAAGATATTGAGCAATCAATTGGGTACTGTAAGCCTTCGTAGTTGCTACCGCAATCTCGGGACCTGCCCAGGTATACATAACATAATCCGCTTCTCTTGCTATGGAGCTTCCCACTACATTTACAATAGCAAGAACCTTCCGTCCTCTGGCTCTCGCCTCCCGAAGAGCTGCCAAGGAATCTGCCGTTTCCCCGGACTGGCTGATAATGACTACCAGTGTTCCCTCCTCTAAAATCGGATTGCGGTAGCGAAATTCACTGGCCAGCTCTACTTCCACCGGAATCCTGGCCAATCCTTCAAATACATATTTGCAGGTCATACCCGTATGGTAAGCGGAACCGCAGGCCACAATGCAAAGCTTTTTCACTGCCCGAAGCTCCTCATCTGTCATCCCAAGCTCTTCAATAACAATTTCCCCATTCTTTAACCGCGGACTAAAGGTATCCCGCACTGCTCCCGGCTGTTCATAAATCTCCTTTAGCATAAAATGCTCATAACCGCCTTTTTCCGCAGCATTGATATCCCACTCAATGGTTACCGGTTCTTTTTCAATCTCCTCCTCGTCAATGTTATAGAAGGTCATGGAGTCGGCTGTCAGCTTGGCAATCTCCTGATTCTGAATGTAATAGACGCTTCTTGTATACCGCAGTACGGCCGGAACATCCGAGGCAATCAGGTTTCCGCCCTCGGCTGCCCCTACAATCAAGGGACTGTCCTTGCGGGCCGCATAGATTTCACCCGGATGATCCGCAAACAGAATCCCAAAGGCATAAGAGCCTTCTACCCGGTGCATCAGCTTTCCAATGGCCTCGAGGGGATCGCCTTTGTAATAATAGTCCAGAAGATGGGCCACTACCTCCGTATCCGTATCGGAGCGGAAGGTATATCCCCGGCCCTCCAGCTTTTTCTTAAGCTTGAGATAGTTTTCAATGATTCCGTTATGCACCACTACAATCGACTCATCCTTATTAAAATGGGGATGTGCGTTGGTGTCTGAAGGCGCCCCGTGGGTGGCCCAGCGGGTATGACCGATTCCGATTGTTCCTGGGAGCGATGCGCCGTCGTGTGTCATCTCGCTTAATACTTTTAACCGCCCCTTGGCCTTTACGACCTTGATCTCCTCGCCGTTATAAATCGCAACCCCTGCCGAGTCATAGCCCCGGTATTCCAGTTTGGACAGTCCGTCCAGCAAAATAGGCGCTGCCTGCTCTTTTCCAATGTAACCAACAATTCCACACATAAACTCGTCCTCCTATTTTAAGTCGCTGCGCGACAGTACTAAAGGGTAAAGTCACTTCGATGCACCTGTAATGAGAGAAGCTTTTATCCGAAAGAGCACTCATAAAAGTTCCTCCCGTGCATCTTTGCGGCTTTACCGTCCAGCAGAAAATATTTCTTATAAACACTTGACATTTCTTAGCCGGACTATAAAATCTGTTTCCAATATCCTTTATTCATTGTGCATCTTAGCACAAGCCATTTGGGAAGATTTCGGTAATTTCTTCCCATTTTATAGCCAATATATTTGCATCCGCCGGAAAATACAAGGCTTGCTATCAGCCAGGGCTTTCTTATTTTTATACAGTAGGCCGCCGACTGCTTCACCAGCCGTATTCCCTCCTGCTCTGACGCAATTCCTTCAAAAACCTCCGGGTGCTCCGCCTGAGAAACGGCCAGATCGAAGTTTCTCTGAAACTGTTTTCGGCCGCTGTAATTGTGGGAATGCCAAACCTTTGCCTCCGCCACATAAGCAATCCCGTAACCTTTTTTAACAAGTCCTCCGGCGTAAATCATATCCTCATTAAAAATGGTATGCTTTACAAATCCCCCAAGCTTCACAAAAGTCTCCCGATCATACATCGCACATACATTGGAACAGAAAAACGCCTTGATTCCAAGGGTCTTAAGTTCTTCTTTTGTCTGAATACGGCTCTTGGGGGGATAATTAAAGCTCCTGGTATACCGCTCCAATTCCCCGCAGTCTTCCTTCGGAAGCTGTCTTGCATAGGCCGCTTTTACCATAGGATTTGCAAAGGCTGCCGCCAGATGCTCCACCAAACGGGTATCTGCCGGAACAGCGTCCTGGGTCATAAACAGGATATAATCCGCCTCCGAATGAGACGCCCCCGCATTCCGGGTCCCTCCGTGATCAAATTCTTCCTTTTCAAGATGCCGTACTTCTATATTATCATAAGCTTTTACAAGCTCCTCGGGAAATGCTCCGCACCGGGTATTCATAATCACTATTTTATGAACAGCCAATGTCTGAGATTCCAGCCGCTTTAAAAGCTTTGCGAACTCCTTCCCCGGATGAAGGGTGGGGATAATTACATCAATCCTCATTTGGTATTCTCCCTGAAGTTTTTCCGAAAAAATGGACGAGGCTCCGACTTCCTCGTCCATTTAGTTCCCATCTACGTGCCGCTCTCTTCCTTCGCATACACGCCTGTTTGGTTGCAAATCTCCTCATTCAGCCGGATAACCGTAGGAGAGGGATAGTAATCCTCTTCATTAAAGAGGAACCTGTGAAGCTCTCTTACATTTGCCTCCAAATCTGCAGGGGCAACAATATCCGCCTTATTAATCTTGACGTCCTCTCTCAATGACGGGAATCCGCCTGTCTCTCCCATCTCATAGGACATCATGCTGGCTGCCATCTTGATCATTTCCGTCTTGGGAATATTCGTCGCAATCAGAGGAAATACCTCATCAATAATCTGGTTGATGGTGCCAAGGCTCGCTGTTTTTGCCTTCTGTGCAATCAGCGAGATCACGGTTCTCTGTCTCTCGGTACGGCCATAGTCATTTCCTACCGCACGGATTCGGCAATAGGCCGTAGCCTGCAGGCCGCCCAGGGTCTGAAGCCCCGGTCCCTCCACAAAGGCGCCGTACTCTCCTGTGACTGCCGTAGTCTCGTACATATAATTGTTGATCCATTCCCACTCATTTTCTTGTACGTCTACGTCGATACCGCCCAGCAGATCAATTGTCTTAATAAGCGCCAAAAAGTCCACGCTGACAAAATACTTGATATTCAAGTCAAAGTTGGTATTCAGCATAGCCATAGCCTGATTCGGCCCGCCTGCCTTGTATGCCGCGTTGCACTTTCCGTAAGTATCATCGGCGCGGTTCAAATACGTATCACGAAAAACAGAGGCCAGCTTTACTTCCTTTGTCTCATTATTGATACTGGCAATGATAATGGTATCGCTTCGGTTGCCCGCTCCCAAATCTCCCATTTCACGGGTATCAATACCAAAAAGCGCTATATTCGTATAGCCCTCCAGTACTTCCTCCGTCGCATCCTCCATATCATTCATCGCTACATCGCTTGGCGCCACATTCAGATCCTGGATCTTATCCAGCTTGCTAATCGCCCAGACACCGGCTCCTAACACAAGAAGCAGCACAAGCTCCGCCGCCAATATTCCAATCAGCTTTCTTCTGCGTCTTATTCTCTTCTGCTTCTTAGTCAGTCTATGCTCTTGTCTCCCTCTTGCTTTTTTTGATTTCGTATTGGATGCCATAACATAACCCTTTCTGTTTTCTAACATCAATAGGCATTTTTATTGATAAAGCCTTTAAAAATGGTCAGAAACAAAATTTTTATATCAAACCCAGGAGTCCAGTTCTCAATATAATATAAATCATATTCAATGCGCTTCCGAATAGAAGTATTTCCTCGGTAACCATTGATCTGTGCCCAGCCTGTCATGCCCGGACGCACCTGGTGTTTAATCATGTATCTGGGAATCTCCTCCCGAAACTTTTCCACAAAGAACGGCCGCTCCGGCCGAGGCCCTACCAAGCTCATATCGCCTTTCAATATATTGAAAAGCTGAGGCAGTTCGTCAATGCTTGTCTTACGAATAATCTTTCCCACAGACGTAACTCTGGGATCATCCGGTACCGTCCACGCCCCGCGCTCCTTTTTGGGCGACTGTACATCCATAGAGCGGAACTTGTACATACGAAAGTTTTTATTATGAAGCCCTACTCTCTCCTGCGTATAAATCAGCGGACCCGGAGAGGTGACCTTAATTGCAATGGCGGTAATCAGCATTATGGGTGAAAAAAGTATAATTGCCCCCACGCCTCCTATAATGTCCATCGTTCGCTTTATTACGGCATTAAAGGTATTGGTTAAAGGTACATGACGGATATTGATTACCGGAAGGCCGTCTATATCCTCCGTATAAGGGCGCGTCGGAATAATATTATTATAATCCGGTACAAACTTGGTATGCACGCCGGACTTCTCACATACTGCGACAATATGCTCCAGCTTTGAATACTCGCTCAAACCCAGTGTAATCGCAATCTCATCCGGCGAGGTACGGGCCAGCAGCTCTTCAATCTCCTCTGTCCTTCCTACCACCTGTACGCCGCGGTAGCGCATGCCGCACTCAACATTGTCATCCAGAATGCCCATAAGCTCATAGCCCCACTCCGGATTGGCCTTCATTCGATCTACATACTCCTCTGCCGCCCGGCTGTAACCCACCAACAGCATATGCTTCTGGTTAAAGCCCTTGCGCCGCAGTCTTTGAAGAGACAGCCGAATAAAATTGCGTACAAGACCTTCCGTCGCAATGTTGATCACATAAAAGTAAAACAACATTCTTCTGGAGTAGTTATCCGTAATCTCTGACGAGGAACGCATAAGATACATAGCTGCCAAAAAGATCAGCAGTCCGACAGTATTTGCCTGCGCTATCTTTCCCAGCTCTACCTGCTTTCTGCGGACACTCTTCGTTGTATAAAGGCCGGACGCCATATAAAGTGTAATGAAAACAGGTACCAGGAAAGCCAATACAACCATATACTGCCAAAAGGTAAGCCCTGTAGTCCCGCCCAGAATTTTAAACTGTATCACCCAAGCCAGCATCCAGGATGCTATAACAACAAGGGCGTCTATCAATACATGCAGCCGGTTAAAGTGCCGCTGATTGTCTTTTATCAATATCTTTCACCTAAATCTTTTCCCCATATTTATCCACAGCTCTAATTGGATTCTACCATAACAGGGGATATTTTTCCAACAAAACTTTACCTTCTTCTCCCTGCGGCACATCAAAAGCCCTTCTTTCAAGCCTTTTCGATAAATTTTTCCAAGACCCTTTTTTACAAAAAACAGATATTTTATGCCAAAACCGATAAATAAGAAGGGTAAATTCAGTATAAGCTGAAAAGCCGGCATGTTCTTATAAGCCAAATAAACACTGTTCCTGGAGCTTAGATGCACTTTGAACTCATTGTATCTGGAACCGCTGGTCCCGCTTCCCACATGAAGCACCTTTGCCTCCGGCACATAAAGATTCTTCCAGCCTGCAATCTTTGCCCGCCAGCCGAGATCAATGTCCTCCAAATAGGCAAAATGGGATTCATCCAAATAGCCAATCCGCTCCAGCGCCGCTTTCCGATAGATTACCGCACCGCCGCAGGCCGCAAAGATCTCGTCCGCCTTCTCATAGTATTCCACAGACTTATCTTTTCCTCTCGCAAAAGCCCAGCCAAAAGCACAGTAAAGATTACCAGCATCGTCAATTTTTTCCTGACAGTGAAGCTGAATCATCTTTGCCCCTGCGGAAAATGCATACGGCTCCATCTGAAGCGCCGATACAAGGGCCTTTGTAAAGCCGGGAAGCACCTCCGTATCATTGTTCAGCAGAATGACATAGGGGGAGGCTGCCGCCCGCATTCCCTCATTGGCCGCCCTGCAGAATCCATAATTCTTATCCAGAGCGATCACCCTCACCTGAGGAAACTGAGTTTCCACAAGCTCCCTGCTGCCGTCAGTAGAGCCATTGTCCACCAAAAGAATCTCCGCCTCCGGCGCATCCTGAGTAAGCGCCTCCAGGCAGGCCTTCACAAACGCTATTCCGTTATAATTCGGCACTACAATTGATACCCTGCTACCTGCTTTCATAGACAATTGCCCACGGATCATAAAGCATCCGATACCCCTGTTTTGTAATAGCTGTACACAGCTCTTCTATGGAAGGGCTTGCAAGCCCTTTCAAAAGCTCTCCCTTCACCAGAAAACAATCGGTAGGGACTTCCACTTCCTGATGAAGCTCCACCCGATGAAAATACCCGGTGCAGCCTTCCTTCTGTCCCTCCATGCTCCCGCCAAATGGGTCCTGTACTCCCTTCATGCGGATATCGGAGGAAAGCCTTTTTCTCTTATCGTATACTCTGGCACACACAAGTCCGACTCCCGGACGCTCACAGCAGGAACAAAGCTCCTTCAAAAAGCCTTCGGACAGCCTTGCTTTTCGGACGCATGTAAAAAGCATATAATCACAATCCTGGAAAATTGTTACAGAATTATTACATGCTTTATCATAATATACAACTTTTACTCCCATTTGTCCATTTAAATTTGCAAAAGAATTTATTAAGATTTCCAAACCCTTCCCTGGAAAACGAATACGATGAAATCCGTAATTGGCTGTGCCAAGAACCTCTCCCGGGGTATTCATCCGCTCCAGGTGAGCCGCAACCGCCCGTTTTCCCGCCTCATAAGCATAGAGCTTACTCTCAGGATTGGCGGCCGTGGAGGATGCATGACAGCGCCAGGAATAGAGGACCTTGGGGATATGCAGAACCTTACGTGCCTGTTCCGTACAGCGCAGTATAAAGTCATAATCCTGTGCTCCGTCAAATTCCTCCCGAAATCCTCCCACCCGAAAGGCCAGTTCCCGCCTTACCACAAAAAAATGGCAGATATAATTATTGCTGAGGAGATATTCCGCATTAAAATCCGGCTTAAAATGAGGCTGAAAGTGACGGGTAAGCTCCATGTCCACCTTATCCTCGTCTGTGTAGACAGCGTCGGCGTCAGCTGTCTCGGACAGGGCCTTTGCCGCCTCATACACAGCTCCCGGCAGCAGCAGATCGTCGTGATCCAAAAGACCTACATACTTCCCCTTTGTCATGGAAAGAGCGGCGTTTGTATTTCCGGAGATTCCCAGGTTCCCGGCAAGCCTCTGATAGTGAACCCTGGAATCCTGCCGCTCATATTCCTCTGCTATCTTCTCTACCTTGTCGGAAGGGCTTCCATCCGCAATGCAAAGCTCCAGATTTCCATAGCTCTGCTCCAGGACGGAATCTATCATTTGGCGCAGGAACAAAGGCGGCGTCTCATAAGCCGGCACAAGAATACTAATAAGAGGACCCTTCTCAGCCAGTTCAGCAGCCTTTTTTATGGCGTCGTCATCTTCTTTGAGCTGTTCCAAAAGCCATGCTTCATAGCCGGACTCCGCCCGGTTCCGCTCTGCCCGCTCTTTTATTTTATAATACAGCTTTGCGGACCCGTACTGCCTCACATAACGCAGTCCGCGCCCGCACAATTTTACCATTCGATTCATATGTCTCCCAAGGGAATTTCTCTCCCAAGTTTAAAAGGTTACTTCCCCATCATGAGAAATCAATGATACGGACCGCACCTTGGCAAGCCCGGACACCTCTTTTACAAAGGCGCTTTCTTCTTTTACCCGAACCTCCACAACCATATCCATATTGGACCCGGAAATATTTCTGGACTTTACCTTGTGGAAACGGCTGAACTTCTTCACAGTATCCAGAACCGAAGCTTCTCCGTCCGCATCTGACAGGTTTACAACCAGCATCATAGGTGCTCTTGAGGAAGGAATATTTTCCAGAATCAAGACCAGCACGGTTACCACCAAGCAGGTCAAAAGCGCTACTTCAAAAAGCCCTGCGCCGCAGATGATGCCGATACTGATGGACCAGAACAGAAAAACCAGATCCATCGGGTCTTTAATCGCCGTCCGAAAACGTACAATGGAAAGAGCGCCGACCATACCGAGGGAAATTACCAGGTTTGACTGCATGGCCAGAATAATTGCTGCCGTAATTACGGACAGCGCCGCAAGCGACACGTTAAATCCCTTCGAATAAAATGATTTGCGTGTCATCAGGCGATATATTAAAAATACGTAACAAGCTAACATGCATGTGACTGCAAAGGTGGCCATAATCCGCCCGGCAGAAATGTCCATGCTTGTAAAGCCCTCCAGAAATGATTTTTTGAATACATCTTGAAATCCCATTGTTTGTCCCTCCTATTGTTCTTTAAAAGAGCCTTCCCGCTCCCCTTTTCTTATCTTTAATTTTTACTGCTCAGCATATATCTTCTGCATAAATAATATTTAGAAAATGCCGTCTGCCGTAAATTTGTAAGCTGCAGATTTTGATAAATATAGTCCGGAAGAAATTCATCATACTTTACTTCCAGAATATGCTGTCCGGCCGGCATAATAGGCCGTCTTCGAATCCAAGGCTTCAAAAAGTCGTCAATCACATCAGAAGATGCAATATTTTGATCCAATGTAATACGAGTATTTCCTAAGCTGTCCACATAGGGGACGCGCTCATACTCCACAATTACTTTTGGCCTTAAAAGCCTGGTGCGCATAAGAAGATTCATTTTCTGAAGCACCGGATCATAGCTATTGTCCACCGGCAGCGGCCGGCCGGCCATCAGCTCCCTGCATTGTTCCTCACGAAGCAGGCATGATTTTTTCTGAGTCATCCCATGCTCTTTACGCTTTAGTTCAAGACTAATCCGTCCGGCATCTCCATTATAGATACGTATACGAAACTTTTCTCTGGGGTCTGTCCCAATTTCATTTTCTAAATAGCAGCTATTGTAATAATCGTCAAAGTAGAGACTGCGAATCTGATATTTTTTTTCTTCTCCCACATGTGAATCAAGCGATATCAGTCCACGAATACGACTTTCTAAAACCGCAATCTGCGGCGCTGTCACTACGTACTTTAGTTCATGTCTGTACTCCATTCTTTGATTCCTCTCTGTCTCTCTCATAGCAGAATCCTGACTTATGTTTTATCCTACTCAAAACCAAGGCCCATATACGCCTCAAGATTTCCATCAAAATAATAATCCAAAATCTTCATCCGATAAAGAGCCATTCGCTTAAAAAGCTCATAATCCGCTCCAAAATTGCTGTCCGGCCAACGCATCTTATCCCGCAAAAGCGCACCTGAATCCTGAACTTCATGGGTCAAATTATCCACTGCATCGGTCAAATTATCATCTGAGAGCAATCCCTCCCTCAATTGCTTCCATTTTATTTCAACCTGCTCTCTTGCATCTTCGACATCCAGTTCTATCAGACGATCACCAAAAGACCAGTTCACCCGCTCCGAATAAAGCCCTGTTCCCAGCTCCACGTCCCAAATAGCTTCTCCCGTGCCTTCCCTTAAGCAATCCCCCCAGGTCAGATCCATATCCCAGGGTGCAAAATAGATCCGGTATGATTTACCGTTACTTTTTGCCACATAATACATGTTTTTTCCCCGGTTGTCAATTCCAATCACCGCCTGAAGGTAAGTCCAAACGTTTAAGGCGCCATCCACATCTACAAAATCAGGCGCATTTTTAGAAAACTCTTCATCATTTTCCAAGTCCCTAAGCTTCAAGTAAGACAGTAAAGGCTCCCAAGCGGCCTTGTCGATCCTGCTATAGCTTCCCTTCAATTCATAACCTGCTAATTCCTCCCCAAATAAAGAGGTTTCAAGCAATTCTTCCGTAGGAAGCTCTTGCGGAATCACCGATTTGTAAGAGTATTCTACCTGAGCGCCATCGCCCTCCTTTGCCAAATCTAACTGCTTGGAATCTACCGGCTCCATAAGCCCATATAATCCCCAATATTCCTGATTAAAGAAAACCTCCACATATACAAAATCCGTTCCAAACTTTGCATTTGGAAATTCCGGGATTTTCGCCCCGAACCCATTCCACAAATCCGCCGAAAGCTTATCCCTGATTTTTGAGGCATCACTGTACATTGCATTCAAAATCCACTCATCATCTGTGCGCAGACCAAACAACGACTTTTTATCGGAAACAACATTACCGCTTTTATCTTGGGTTTTCAATGTCAGCTTATACCCCTTCTTCGGATATGTGCGGCTTGTATTTCCCCGTATATGCGCTTCAAGTATATTCGCCCCGGTCCAGTCCCGCTTACTTTGAGAATCCCAGTAATAGACCATCCCTCCAAAAGCTCCTGTATCCGCCGTCTCTGTCGTCTCTATGGAAAGTATCGGAATGCCTGTTGCTACTAAATAACACTCCTGATATTCCTGACCTCGAATCGCATAGAAGCGAAATGCCGTCCCTTGACAAATCGCTTCCTGCTTAGACTCTTTTGTAAAATTATCCTCAAAAGCAAGCCGGATCTCCTTGGACATGGATGTAAGCTCTCCTGTCTCCCATGCCTCTACATTCATGTTCAGGGGAAGGTAAAAAGTTGATGTTGTCTTGTCAAAAGGAAGCTTTTCCCCTGAAAACGCCAATTCCGTGAAGAACGGCTCCTCTGCTCGTGTATACATTTTTTCTATAAGAGTCTTTTCCTCCTCATCCAAAACCTTATATTGAATAGGTCCCATAAATAATGGTTTTAAAAAGAAATATGACAGGCAGCCTACTAACAATATGCAGTTCAAAATAAGCGCTGTCTGTCTTTTCACTCCTTTTACCTCTCTAGCTCTTTCCATTTTATTCCGTCTTAGGGCTTCTTTTCAATAAACATTTTGCGGGTAATAAAATTGTAAACCATCACAACTGCCGTGGCAAAAATCTTTACGACCATATAAGCGCGGTTCATATATTGTCCCAGCCATGCAATACCGGCCCGCATAATGATTTGGTTAATACCCAGACCGATCAGGCTTAAGATGACAAATACCACAAATTGCTTTGTCTTATCTGCTCCCTTATCTGTGTCAAATACAACGGTAATGCTTAAGATATAATTCACAGTTACCGATACCGCAAAGGAACAGCCGCTCGCCACAAGCTCTCCAAAGCCTGCCAGCTCTACTAAAGCTACCATAATGCCATAGTCGATGAAAAAGCATAAGAAGCCTACGGCGCCGAATTTGATGATTTGACTGAATAATTTTTTCATATGTGCGTCTCCGTTTCTTCAGCAATTAGATTTCAACTGTAAAACACAAAAATCCCCAAAAATATAAAAATATTTCCAATAACCTTTTTCTTTGTTAGCTGTTCTCTAAAAAATGTACGACTCAGTATCATTACAAAAACGAAACCAAGAGACTCAATAATGGGTCCGTTTTTATAATCCAGTCCCTTATAAGCCACTACCGTAAGAAGTGTAGAGAGCACCATCAAAACATATCCGCTGATTACCCATATATTTAAATATTCCCAAACCATGCTGCTGTAATGATTTTGTGCCGCTTTTTTTAGCAGAAGCTGAGAAAATGCAGCAATTACCACTGACATAAGCATATATATATAAAATTCATTCATCATCACTGTTAATGATCATCGTACCTGCCAGTACGATGGCAACTCCTATCATATTTTTTATAGTTATAATCTCACCAAAAAAGATAACTGCCCAAATCATGGACCAGAGAATTGCCATAGAACGGTTAGCATAAGCAATCGATAAATCAATTCTTTTAATTAGCTGCTGCCAAATAAGTGCATAGATTCCTAAAATTATAATTTCCACGCCGTAATAAAACAAAAATCCCGGCGTCATTGCATCATACAATGCTGCCTGTTTTGCCGCTACTCCGGAAAGTGTATAAATAATTACTGCAAGTTGTAAAAATGCTATTTTTTTTAAATCAAGTATACCTTTCATGGCAATTTTTTTCGCTCCTTATATCTTCTATTAAAGCTTCAAGGGCTTCTTTCGTTATATGTCGTCCCATTCTCCGAAAGTCTGTCTTTATTACTGCACAGGCCAAATTAATAATCAATGTTGTATAAGGTGTAGCTTCTCCTAAAAACTTTCCCAAAGACTCCAAAGGCACAAGTCCGCAGGGCACATCCTCCAGCAAATATCGATGATGAATTGTAGCCGGTGCATCTATTTCTTTATAATAATCGTTATTCCGAATACATTCATATAAAGTATTACCCTCAATCTGATAAGTCCGCCGCATCCAATCCGCCGTACTTTCAACAAATACCCCCAGCTCCTCCGCCAGCATCTGCCTTTCCTTATCAACTTCTTCTATATAATCTGCGATTGTTTTGGAGATTCCTTCATAATAATATTTGAAATCTACGGTTTCATTTTCAATCCATCCAATATTCATCAATACAGGTGCGCAGTGCAGGATCATTCCTACATTTCCCAGAGATGTTACCGCCATATTATCTGCTTCTTTAAAATAAGGACGCATGCATTCCGGAATTCTCTCCATAATTTCGCCCATATCCGACTTTTTCATGGCAGCAATTAAAACATCCTTTTTAAAGGCATATATCCTGCAAGAATTTTTTGAATCTCGCCTGCAGGTATAGACAATAGTCTGAGTCTCGGCTATTTTGGGTCTATATTTACAACCTGCATCCCGCAGATGCTTCATAAAATCAATTGCACCAAAAGTTCTGCCTGGGTTTAATATAATTACTGTGTCTTCATCCACATAAGAGGCCAGCATCTTTGCAATATCCCGATAAGCATTTGCCGGAACTGTCACAAAAATAGTTTTCTCATAAACCTCCCCTATTTTTGTTGACACGTGTTCCAATACAGCCGTTCCCTCCAGTACTCCTCCGCAGTAGATTTGCTTTTTCTTTATAATTTCCGCAATATTTGCTTCGCTTCTGTTCCACAGGTTTACATACTCACCGGACAAGCTTAGATGAGCTGCCATTGCAAGCCCCTGATGTCCGCCCCCTATGATTAAATATTGTTTTTTCATGTCGTCTTTACCAGCTGTTCCAACCGCATCTGTTCTGACAAAACTTCTCCTGTTTCCTTATTATAAGCAACGCACTTGCCGTTGAAAAACTTTGTATTTAAATTGCCTCTAAATTTTTCGTTTTTTACAATATGCACCGCATCCATAAAACCTTTTTTTACACATTCACTCAGCACCTCCGGTGACATCAAAGGATCTTCGCAATCCGAAAAATAATCCCGTATAAAATTCAACAAAAATTTTGCTTCGGAAATAAGCTCTTCTTTTCTGTCCTTGATTTTTTTATCCTGCTGCATGGAAAACTCTTCTCCCATTGTATGGCGGATTACTCCTTTTACAATCTTACAGCTTTCAATCACATCCTCCGCAGATGCCGCATGATCTGCTTCGCAAAAGCCTACCACATGAATAATATGAGGTTTTACCGCCATCTGCATAAATGTGGACGCCGCAAGCTGACCTTTTGCCACATACGGATCTGCCGAAAATAACGGGAGTCCCGCACGTGTCTCTCTATAAGTTCGGAAGCCTTCATCCTCTAAGCTTTCCACCATCTCAATCATTGCCAATATTTTAGCAAAATCCATTGAGAAAGAAAGTCCATTTGGATTATTAAACATATACTGTGCAACATAATCCTTCACACCTAACTTTTTGGCATTATAAGCGCTCAAATATGCTGCCACAACCGGAATAACATCATGTGCATCTCTAAGCCCCCAATGATGAGGCTCGTTGATCTCCACCGGTATTCCTTGTTCCGCATGCCATTTAATCAGCTTCTGTGCCTCAGCAATGGACACTTCTATTGGCCTGGTGCCCCGCCCATCCAATTCACTGTACCAGTAGATGGGAATTGCCGTCCAAGCATTATCGATTGTCTTTAATAATATCTTCGCATATTGAAAAACATCCTCTGTTCCGCTATAGCATCTCATTAACGGATAATTCCCTCTCTGAGAAGCCTGCTTTAAACGAATAAAATCTTCCTCACCGCGAATTGGAACTCCCCCGGCTCCATCAAACCGCTCCTCCATTTTATCCGGTTGAAACAAAAACTGCTGGGCATTTTGATCCGGTCCCAGTGAAATCACATCTAATACCTTTGCATCTGCAATTTTCTCAATCCCTTTTATGGTTTCTTCCAAATCCGGCAAACCAAAATGATGCCGCAATATGGGATAGGGATAGCTATTTTTAATCCTTTGATTTAATGTTTTCTCATAAGCCGCCGCAGTAGTGCCAAGCTGATCGCCCCGAAGAAATCGAATAGAATCATTGATATCATCAAATCCATCGGAAATAAAAGAAAACCTGTTATATTCTTTTGCTATATCGGCTACCGGTTTTGTTCCTCCAAAGATCCAGATTGGGGAATAGTCCAAAGCCTTTGCTTTAAGAAAAATTTCATCAAACAGCGGACGCACATTTTGGGGTGTTAATCGATAACTAATCCCTACCATATCCGGTTTATATACCTGTATTTTTTCAAAAAGTTTTTCTGTAGTTACCGCTGGCCCTAAAAAAAGCGTATCATACCCTTCCTGCTCTGCCAAACTCAAAAAATGAACAACACCCGCTACATGAACACAATTTCCTATAGACGCGCCTAAAATTTTCTTTTTCAAAATATTCACTCCTGTCTCAAAAAACATCATATTGCCTCTCTAAGCTTTCGGGCCTTTGAGGATAACGCAGCTCTGTAATATTCTCACCTCTCACATTCGTTACCTGAATGCTTCGGGCAATCTCATCCAGAACTTCTTTATAGCTCTTCTTATCATTTTCCTTTTGGTAATAAAAAATTCTTATTACCTCTTTTCCTGCTTTTGAAACATGGGATAATTCACTTCCATTTTCGTGGTAAAAAATTACTTTAACAGCATTCTCCATCTTATCCAAGAGTTCTGAAGCCGTAACATTATAATAGATTTTTCCGGCTTCTTTCACATAAACCTTTATATCATAAAAAAAACCTTTCCCGATTGGTTCAAATTCCTGCAAGTTTTCATAATCAACAGAATTGCCAGTCTGGTAATCAATTAGCATATTTGCAATGTTAGGTCCGCCCATAAGAATTGGATACAGATACGGGCTGCCGCCTGCCAAACGATATAAATACTCCCCTATCTTCAATCCTTTTTCTCCTATATAACACTGAACCGTAACAGGCCCCTCCTGTATTCCAAAGGAATCTGTCAATTCCTGCGTCAATTCCTGCAATTTCTGAAAATGCTTCTTCGTATATTTAGAAGGGAATCGCACGCTTGACAACACGATCTCCTCACCAAAATTTCTATTCACATCATAAATGCATGTAACATATGCTTTTCCTGCTTTCACCCAAGCCGTAATTGAAATCTCGTCCACCGGATAAAACTCTTCTATTAATACTTTTCCATCATAGTTCAGAGATTCTCTGATTGTTTTCTCATAATTATCCCTTACCTCTTCTACACTTTTGCAGACAAAAATGCCTTTGCTTCCATAAGCGTCTATTGGCTTCATAATCACTGGAAAATCAAAACGTTCCAGTTCTTTATCATCAAATCCGGCTTCCAAAACAGCATAAGGAATAATCGGGAAATTATGTGCCTGAAAATGTTCTTTCATTTGAACTTTATCCGTAAGCTTCTTTATAATCTCAGGAGTATAAAAAGTAGGCAGTTCTAAGCCTCTGGCAATTTCATATCCCGGCTGCAGATTGCGATCCGAAAATGCCGAAATAACCCCGCAAACCTCATGTTGCTTTGCAATCCTTCTTAATACGGGTATATCCATTGTACTGACATCATAAGCATATTCTACCATGCGTTTTGCCGGTGCATTTTCATAATAGTCACATACGACAGGCTCGAATCCCTTTTGCCTTATCTCCTTTATCAAATCACAGAATGGCTCAATCGCCCCTAACACCAATACTTTGTCCATAACTTTCCCCTTTATTTAATTCTGCGGTCCCAAAACTCCCTGCCCTACAGAGAATAAAGTATAATTCCCGCAATAATAATTAAATTTCCGAATAATACATTCTTTTCTATCTTTTCTTTTAATATCAGCTTGGAAAGAACCATTAGAAATATGTAGGAAGTCACTCCTAATACAGATCCATATTTGTATGGGATTCCTTTATAGGCAAAGGAATTTAAAAAAAGAACCGCCACAAAGATTCCATACGCTGTAATAACCCGAATATTTAAGTACTCATTCAATTGATTTTTATGCTTCACCAAAGTGCTTTTTTTTAATAAAATTTGTGAGAATGCTGAGAAAAATTGATTAACCAGCATCAATAATACGCATAATTGTGTAAACCCAATTTTACTCATGCTTATTCACCACCAAAATTCCAATAAATATAACAACAATTCCAATAATATTAAATAAACTCAGTTTTTCGTGAAATAATGCAATTGCTGCCAACTGCGTCCAGAAAATATAAGAGCTTTTGTTTGCATACATAACTGATATATTCACATTTTTAATAAGCTTCTGCCATATTACCGCATAAAGCATTAAAATACTCATCATAAAAATGTAAATAGCTATCAGTTTTTTATTCAGCAGACAATCAACGATAAGTTCCCAAATACCTTCGCTGCCTGTCGGCAGCTCTTTGGATGCCAGCTTTGAACTGACTGATACCAAACTATATAAAACCACGATTGGCTGCAGCTTCAAAGTAACACGCAGAGCATTTTTATATTTTGCCTTTGCTATTTCTTTCATTTCACTCTTCATCTTCCATTTCACATTGTCTTATTGCATAATTCGGTATCTTCTTCGCTTCCTTCAAAATTCGAATCAAATAATCACCGATAATTCCTATGGCTAATAAAATCAATCCTGAGTAAGACAGAATCAAGAGCACCAGTGTAATCCACCCCTGAATAGATATACCATATAGCAAATATCTGTAAAGATAATAAATTCCCAAGAGAATGCTTATAATAAAACTAGCAATCCCAATATCTCTGACTACTATAAGCGGAAATGAGGAGTTGGTCAATATATTTGCAAAAAAATCTTTCACCAAACGTTTAAATGTATATCCGCTTTTTCCATATTTTCTGCTGTCATGCTCAACAACAACATTACAGATACGATTGGAAACCATTAATAATAAATGACCGATCCTGGGGAAATCTACATGCATCTCCAGCATAGCCTCTACTACAAACCGTTTCATAATTCGAAAACTGGTCAGCTGAAGTTTTGGATCCTTTTTAAAGATCGCCGAAGAAACCCTATTGGCCAGATATGTCCCAAAATTCCGAATAGGGCCATGTTTCTTACTCTCATATCTTCCTATTACTACATCAATCTCCGGATCTCCGTTTAACACTTGAATTAATTTGGGGATTTCCTCCGGAGGATGCTGCAGATCATCATCCATCGTAATAATATAATCCCCTTTTGCATATTTGAATCCACACAACAGCGCACAATGCTGTCCGTAATTACGTGACAACTGTACAATTTTTACTCTCTTATCCTGCTGACGAAGCTGTTGCATTTTCGAAAAAGAGCCATCCCTGGAGGAATCGTCCACCAGTACCAATTCAAAATCCAAAGAGAGCTTCTCATCAAACACTTTGCACAGCCTCTGATGCAATTCCACCAACGTTGCCTGTGAATTGTATACAGGTACCACTACTGAATATAAGCTCATAACATTTCCCTCTTTTCTATGCATAAAATTCTTTGATGCAATCTGTAATATATGTTATTTGCTCTTTTTTCAAACCAAAATACATAGGCAATCTTAATAAGCGCTCGCTTTCTCTTGTGGTAAAACAATCCTCGCCATGAAAACTGCCGTACCGCTTTCCCGCAGGTGCGGAATGAAGCGGAATATAATGAAACACGGTAAGAATTTCTTTCTTTTTCAGATATTGGATCAACTCTGTTCTTTCCTGTATATTTTGCGCTTTTATATAAAACATATGTCCGTTATGAGCACAATGCTCCGGAATAAACGGAAGCTCTATTTTCCCTGATTTTCCCAGCTTCTCCAACTCTTCGTAGTACTGATTCCAATTTCGGATTCTTTCATCATTAATCTTTTCGGCAATCCGAAGCTGTGCCCATAAATAAGCCGCATTCAATTCGCTGGGGAGATAAGAAGAACCTGCTTCCACCCATGTGTACTTATCTATTTCTCCTCTGAAAAACTTACTTCTATCTGTCCCCTTTTCCCGAATGATTTCTGCCAATTCATTATCTTTTTTGTCTTTTATAAGAATGGCACCGCCCTCGCCCATGCTGTAATTTTTCGTCTCATGAAAACTATAACAGCCGAAATCTCCGATTGCTCCCAACATTCTTCCTTTATAGGCAGACATAATTCCCTGCGCCGCATCTTCAACAACCTTCAAATGATACGCCTGTGCAATTTCACAGATCTCATCCATTTCACAGCCGACACCTGCATAATGAACAGGTACAATCACACGGGTATTCCTGGTAATTGCCTTTTCAATTAATTTTTCATTGATATTCATAGTATCCGGTCTGATATCAACAAATACAATCCTTGCTCCTCTTACAACAAAAGCATCTGCTGTAGATACGAAAGTGTAGGAAGGCATAATTACCTCGTCTCCCGGCCCGACATCTGACAAAATAGCTGCCATCTCCAATGCATGTGTACAGGAAGTTGTCAATAATGCCTTTTGCGCTCCGGCTGTTTTTTCAATCCATCCATTACATAATTTTGTAAAATCACCATCACCGCATATTTTTCTCTTTTTTACCGCTTCTTCTATATAGGTAATTTCATCACCTGTATAGGGTGGTACATTAAATTTAATCATTCGCTTCGCCTCATTTTAGATCTATGTCATCCACTTCTAACATTCTGTTTTGCTTTTTCAAACACTATAAATGCATCACATCTCAATATTTTGCTCTTTACCCGTTAAGTTGATTTTTAACAGGTAAAAATTTTTAAATGATTATTCATCAATTTCTTGTACAAACTTTGTTACCTTTATATTTCCAATACTATCGACTATATCATATACAACATTATCATACCTATCATTTAAATAATGACCTAAAATTGCAATCTTTTCATCATCCATAGCAAGATAATATACATTATCACGAAACCAATCTTGTGAATGTAATTCTGTCAAACCATTTTTTTCAAGGTAGCTATAATACATATCAGAAAACATTGAGGTTCCGCCCCAGAAAAAACAATTATATGCCGTATTCTCTGTTGTTCTGTAAAAAATCGGCTCTCCTCCTGTCAGATCATCTCCGTAGATATAAATATTTTGCTTTTGGGCATTCACATATTGCTTCATATCTATTAATCTGTTTCGCTCTTGCTGCTGTTCATCCTGAACCGCCGGAATAAACAGCCCCTTCGCCATGCTTAAACAAAGAACTGCAATAACAATTCCGCTGACTGCCTGCCCTCCCCTTTTAACGATTTTATTTAAATTCTTCCATTTTGCGCTCGGCCAGTTTTGAATATTTATTACCGCCAGTATGAGATCCACCGGCATAAAAATCGTCATAAATACTCTCAAAGGAAGCCTCCCCCGCAAGCATAAATACAATATCATAACTACGCACCCGGCCAATACTCCCAGAATTACAAGATTGAAAATCCACCGATTATTCAAAATGCTCTTTTGGACCTCACTATACACCAAGCACAAAATCAATGTCAACACTAAAATACATTTTACCACAGTCGTTTCGGATAACTCTGACCAAATGCTTTTAACTTGTTCAGAAATATTAATATGCTCTTCCTCCACTTTATCAAAATGTGACAATATCTTCTCCAGATTTTCCGTGTTATACCTTTCGTCCATAAAATACCAGCAAGATACCATCACACATAATTTTTCGTCCCATCCTGCCTCTTTATATATCTGGGAGTTATCCCAATAGTTTCTATCGCCATAATCCATATACTGAACTCTCAAAGCACTGTATTCCTGAAATTCCTCAGATCCCTCATTTTGACTACGATAGTTTTCATCCATTCTTCCTAGTGCCAGTACCGATACAGGCAATAATAAAAATATTAACAAATAAATACCTGACTCTTTTGACCATTTCTTTTTCATTAAAATAAGTATAAAATCTCCAACAATTAGCACCAGCAAAAAAGCCAAAATCACATATCCCACCATAGTTCTCTGAAAAAAGCCCAAAAGAACCAAAAGCCAAGTGAGCCAAAAACCGCTTTTCTTTTCCATACAGAGATAATTTACAATAGCTGCAGTCCCAATCACGCCGGCCGTAGTTGTAAACTGTACTTGCTGAATTGGTATGGAAAACAATATAATCTGCATGACTGACAATATGAAAACTGCAGAAATTAAACCAATCCCTTTTTTATAACACTCTTTTATAACTGCTTTCCATATAATAATCAAGGACAATGCCACAATCAATACCGAATATAAATCATACCAAGGCACATTCCGTATATATTTATACAAAAGGCTTAAAGGTATTCCAAGCAAAAAATGTATATACATAAAGCTTTTCTCTCCAAGCCCTGATTGTTCTGATGAATAAATAATAGAGTTTATAATTGTATTATCATCATTTGTAGCAAAGCGCACTGTCGAAAACTTATAAATGAGTATATAGATTAAGAGCACACCCAAGCCTGCTAATATCCAACGTCCAATTTCTTTTTCATAAAGAAACCGTTTCACTCTGTCACTCCTCTTTCGTAAAATCATACACCTCAAAAACCGCTCCTCCATATACCAATGTATCCACCATCTCACGTCCCTGATATTTTTCTCCATACAAGCTTTCAAAATACCGGTCCATATACCCTAAGCTAACATTCTCCAAAGAAATCAAATAAACATTCTCCATCTCCACAATATCCCGCTTAGGCTCGGAAATACCAAGCTTCTCTGCCTTCACATTTTCCAGAGGAGAAAAGGTGTGCCATCCTCCCACAGACAGTAAATTACTAAAAGCAAAATCCCTGCCCACCGTAAAATTATCCGTATAAGTCTCTATGGAAAAGGTTGTCATAAAGTATACATTCTCCATATGCTCTGCCATATAACGGTTCACATCCAAAAATTGAAGGTTATACTCACTCCTCCAGGTATTATTGGCCTTCACCTCATCCCATTTGATATAGGCCAGCATTGCTAAAAATAAGCACACACCCACTGTCAGCCCGCTTACAAAAATCCGGCTCTGCCTCTCCTTGCGCTCAAGAATCAGTGTTCGATATCCAACCGCAAGCATAGATAAGAACGTCAGAAGATACATGGAATAGCCTACCCGATCTACAATTCTCCCCTTGAAGCCCAGATACAGCCAAAATAACGCCAAGATACTGCAGAGTACAATCCCCAGCCAAAACTGCCTTTTATTCTTCCCAAAAGCCAGACCCAGAACCGCCGCTACAATAAAAAGACTTAGCATATGGACAGGGGCATAACTATCCTTGTTCAAATGCTCATATACCTTTTCAATCCCCAGAAAGAGCCGGCCGGAAACCGAATATTGCTGTCGATGTGTTTCCGAAGCATTTTCAGCCAAAAGGTGCATTTTCTCACCATACACATCCTCTGCCAAATATAAAGAATAACGCTGAAGATTCTCCACCTCCTCCGGCGTCAATCCCAGGGAATCATAAAATGCGGACTGTTCCTCATAATTCTTTAATTCATAATAATCCATAATAGTAGAACGGTCCGTATTATAAGCCAAAAACTCCTTCCACTCTCCGGAGTGATATGCAATCCTCTCTACCCCCAGAATCAAAAGCATACCCGCCAAAAGCGCAGCCGGAACCGCCCAATGCTTTAGAGTTACCGGCCATTTTCCGTTTCTGGCAAAAGAACCATATCTCCACCAAAAACAGATCGCTGCCACAGGAAACATCATCAGAAAAACAGACTGGCGAATTGCCATACAAAGCAGTAAGAGAAAAACTGCCATCCCCTCTTCAAAAATGTTCTGAAACCTATCTTGTATTTCTGAGGTATAGAACAAATAGATTCCGGCAGCTCCGGCCATAGCCGCCGTCACTGTCCACTGAAAAGCTGACAAATGCTGCAAACCAACACAGGTAAACAGCAGAAGTCCCATTACCGTATAACCAAGCTTCCACAAAGCCCCCTGCTCTGCCACGAGTCCCCGATAGAGAATCATCCCAAAGGAAAGCAGCATAATCCCAATCATCACCAGCCCATACCAATCAAATCCCGGAAGCAGACGATACAGGCCGCTGATCACAAGCCCCAGTATATATTTTACAAAAATCAAATGTGCATCCGGCTCCCCCGTAATCACACCGGCCGCCACATTTCGCATTGCCACATCATCATTGATATCATAGATAAATGGAATCTTTTGATACACCACAACAAAATACAGCGCCATTATCAAAAACGAAAGCAGGAACGCAATACCTACACGGGCTTTTTTCCCAAACTGCTTCATCACTTATTCCTCCTGCCGCCTCTCATACCGCTCCCGCACCTCAAGAAGCCGCATCTCGAAATCCTGCTTATTCTTCTGCTCCATACTCTGCAAAACCAACCCTGCAAAAAAAGACTGCAAGGCCGCAATCAGCACAAAGCCGCATACAATCAAGGTAGGAAACTTCGGCACCAGACCTGTCCCTACATATTCCACAATCACCGGAATCAAAAATCCAATGCCTAAAAGCGCCAGTACAAGCGACAGCATGGAAAAAAAGTTAAAAGGCTTATAATTTTTATACAAGGTCAATATCCGGGTCAAAACCTTAAAGCCGTCGGAATAGGTATTTAGCTTGGATATGCTGCCCTCCGGCCGATCACGGTATTCAATGATCACATTGTCCACCTGCATATGCTTGTCCGCCGCATGAATACTCATCTCTGTTTCAATCTCAAATCCCCGTGAAAGCACCGGGAAGGTCTTGACAAAAGAATAGCTGAAAGCCCGGTATCCCGTCATAATATCCTGAATATTCGTATCAAAAAAACGGTTAATGCAGTTTTTCACAAAGGAATTGCCGAAATTGTGAAAGGGACGCTTGTTCTCCGTATAATAGGTAGAGGAAAGGCGATCTCCCACCACCATATCCGCCTGCTCTTCCAGAACTCTGCGGACCATCTCCGAAGCCGCTTCGGCAGGATAAGTGTCATCTCCGTCTACGATTACATAAACATGGGCATCTATCTCCCGAAACATCCGGCGAATCACATTGCCCTTTCCCTGAAGGCGCTCTCGCCGCACCACAGCGCCGGCTTCTAAGGCCATCTCCGCCGTGCCGTCCGTAGAATTATTGTCATAGACATAGATGACCGCCTCCGGAAGCTCCCGGTGAAAGTCCTCCACAACCTTCTTTACTGTTTTACTCTCATTATAACATGGAACCAGTACGGCTATTTTATCCACTCTCTATCCCTCCTCCATATGAGAAAAATAAGCAGCGGCGCACAGGCAATCAGCGGATAATGGTACCGCATCTTCACCACAGGACCCAGCAGTGTCGTCAAAAAATACATCAGCAAAGGAATCACAAGTATCAATTCCCCGTACTGCTGCCGATAAAGCAGCAATAAAAATGCAAACAGCAAAAGCCATGTATAAACGCCCAAATTAAAGCTGGCCGCCACCACAGGCACCTTCTGAAACGAGGCTTCATTCCCGATGCTTCGGTAAAATTCAGACAAGGCCGGAAGCTTTGAATCCATCACCACATCAATATCCTCGCGAAACTCCTTGCAGTAATACTCAAAATAATCCCTTCCATGCTCCGTATCCTCAATGGAATTTCCCGGATACCAGTAGCCAAAAGTATTTGCCAGGAAGGAATCTATATAAATCTTTTTATGCCGCCAGCCGGCCGAAAACCATGCCTTTAAAAACGGCCCCGGATTTTGAACAAACTTTTTTCCGTTAAAATAAGCCTTTACCGGATCTGCAAATCTTGACATGTAGCTCCGCATCCCTTCCTCCTCTATAACAGAAAGGAAAGCCGTCTTCTCCTCCTCTGTCAGCCCTTGATAGTCCAGATTATATACCCTGGCCGCCGACTGCATCAAGACACTGCACATCTCCCTGGGATCTCCCTTTTCAATCCCCAGAACCTGATAAAACAGCCCCGCGTATAGTCCATAGAGGCTCAGACAAAGCAATAGCAAAATTCCCATACGCTTCCAGTACTCCCGAAAGCTCCACAGGAAAAAGGGAATACACAGCACAAAAGTATGGATGCCGTTGTTTCGGAAGGCAAAGAAAAAAAATGCCGTAATGCAAAACAGTGCCTGCCGCCAGACAGAATCAAAAAACTCCTCCCGCTTCTCTGCCATTTCAAAAAGCTGTACCAGAAGCACTGCAAACAATGCCGAAAAAATCGAATCCTTCGTAGCGCACAGTGCCATCAGGCTATTGGTCGGATGAAATCCAAGAAACACAAATGTCCCTATCTGCAGCCATTCCGGCGCCCGTTTCTTTCTCAGATAATAACAGACACATGTATACATTCCCGACATCAATATCATCTGAATAAGCGAATAAAGAGCGGCTCCTCCATTGTTGCTTCCAAAAACAGCCCTTCCCGCCTGCCTGCATATTCCCAATAAAAAGGTGTGAAGTATGGGATGATGCCCCGTCACCTCTCCGTCTACAAAAGCCGTCAGCTGCCACCCGGAATCATAGGAAAAAATCCCCGGCCAAGAAGCGAGAAGCACCGGCGTCCAAGATAAAAATAACAGCAGCCAGCAAATAAGAAACCAGCGGCATCCCGGCTTTTGTTCCTTCCAGGAAGCGCTTTTTCCTTCCTCCATAGCAAGAAGCGCCCACATCACACAGCCGCAGAAAAATGGGGTGAGACACAAAACCGCCCCCAGCACTTGGCCATGCCAAATGGTATCCGTATAGTTTAAGGAATATCCCATACAGGTCATAACCGCTGCCAGAAATCCCCCTGTTAACCCATACACAAGAATCCTTCTGTCTGGGTTTTGATTTAAAATATGGAGAGTCAGGAGAGAAAATGCTCCAAAAGCCGCAATACAAAATACGCTGTTGGAGAACATAGCATCCCCTTTGCGTATCTCATAAAGCAGACTGAAACCCGTCACAGCCAGAAATGCCGTGAACGCAGCTATCACTTTTTCTCTTGTCCCGTATGTCTTTCCTGTCATAACCCCGATTTCCTAATCCTGTGTTTTGTCTGTCTCTAACCGCAGCCTTGTTTACATACAAGGGGTTGTTTTTATCCGTCTCTGTTTTTGAACGCCATATTATTTAATGGTATAATCCGAATAATCCAGCGAAAAATTAGGATTGAAGTAAGGATCACCGGCCTCCAACTCCGCCTTCCACTTCTCCCGGAACAGCGCCACCTCATTTTGGAACCGCTTAAGTTTCTCCCCTTCCTCCATCCCTCGGGTCTTGGACTCATAGTGGAACAGCTCACAGAAAGGAGTAAATACGTTCAGATACCCGGCCTTTCGAAGCTTCAGGCAGAAGTCCACATCATTGAAGGCCACGCTGAAGGTTTCGTCCAAGCCTCCCACCTCGTCGTACTGATCCTTTTCCACCAGCAGGCAGGCTCCCGTCACCGCCGTTACATCCTGAGCATAGCAGAGGCGTCCCATATAGCCCAGATGCATCTTGTCATCCTTGTAATGGGTATGTCCGGCCGCCCGGTGCGCTCCCAGTCCAATGACAATGCCCGCATGCTGGATGGAATTGTCCGCATAGTAAAGCTTGCCGCCCACAGCCGCCACATCAGGCCGCTGGGCATACATAAGAAGCTCCTCCATCCACTCCCGGGTGATAATCTTCATATCGTTATTCAGCAGAAGCACATACTTTCCATTGGCAAAGGATACGCCGAAATTGTTGATGCGGGAGTAGTTAAAGTCTCCCTCGTATTTCACAATGCGGATCCGCTCATTGTGCTCCAGTGCCTTATAATAGTCAAATATCTCCTTAGTCTCGCTGTTGTTTTCCACCACAATGATCTCATAATTGGGATAGGTGGACTTATTGACAATGGATTCCACACAACGTGACAAATCCTCCATGTGATCCTTGTTGGGAATCACAATGGAAATCAGCGGCTTTTCCAAAATCGGATAGCGAATCCGGAAAATCGTGGGGAATGCCCGGGTGCTCTCCACCTTGGCATCCATTCCGTAAACCGCCTGAATATGATCATGAACGGCCCGCTTAGCCGCATCAATGGCATAAGTCTTTGCATTGATATCCTGGGCTACGGACGCTTTGTGAGACCGCCAGTAATACAACGCCTTTGGTACATGGCATACTTTCTCAGCCTTTGTGGTAAGTCTGAGGATCATATCATGATCCTGGCTCCCGTCATATTCACTGCGGAACAATCCCGTCTCATCCAAAAGCTCCCTGGAAAATGCGGAAAAATGGCAGATATAATTATTTCCTCTCAGGTTATCAATGGCAAAGTCCGGCTTAAAGTGCAGGACAATCATATGATCGATGCTGTCGCCCTCAAAGGTAATCTCGTCACAGTAAATGTAATCTGCCCCCGTCTCATTGATTGCCTTCGTATATTCAAATAGCGTAGCCGGATGCAGGATATCGTCATGGTCGAAAAGGCCGATATAATCTCCTGTTGCCAGCTTCAGGCACTCATTAGTATTGCCGGAAATTCCATAGTTGTGATCCAGCACATGATAAACAATGCGTTCATCCTCTTTTGCATACTTCTTGCAGATCTCTCCTACATAAGCATGTTCATGATCGCTTCCGTCCGCCAGGCACAGTTCCCAGTTCTCGTAGGTCTGATATTTTACGGAATCCAGCATATCTGTGAGGAACTTTTCCGGCGTATTGTAAAGAGGCACCAGGATACTGAACTTCACTTTATTTTCAAAAACTGTCTCCCGCTGCTTTTTCGCTTCCTCCGGTGTGGGGAAGCTGGCTGTCCCGTGGCGCTTCATGTTTTTGCGCTCCTGAAGCTTGCTGCGCACCTTGCGCATTAAGCCCGGAATGGAACCGTAGCGTGTAAGGCGATCCCGGGTTTTCTCATAAAAATGAAGGGCTTTGCGCAGGGGGATGGAAAGCTTCCAGGCAAAGCTGTTCTTAATGCGATCCAGCTTAAAGCGCAGCTCTTCAATCTCTTTCTCCGACTCCTCGATCTTACTTAAGAGAACCTCAGTTTTTTCCCGTTCAGCCTCATACAGCTTTTTATAGTCATTCTGTAATTCCTGGTTATCCATCTTTTACCTCTTGGCAGCTGTTCAGCGTCTTTCCATGAGAAGGAAATACTTTCCAAACAGCTGCTATCTTATTTACTTTGCATCATTTGAAATATTTTTTGATTTTGAAGCACAGCCGGGAGACTTATATTTATTCGCCGGGAGCTTCGTAGGCGTCACAGACCTCCTCGGCCTCTCCCATCATCCGAACATGGCCGTGATCAATCCAGATAGCCCGGTTGCAGATCTCTTTTACCTGCTCAATGCTGTGGGACACAAATAATACGGTCGTATTCCGCTCCATCATTTCCCGGATGCGCTTTTTGCACTTGTTCTGGAACTGATAATCTCCTACGGCCAATATCTCATCCACAATCAAAATATCCGCATCTACAATGGTAGCAATCGAGAATCCCAGCCGCGCCAGCATACCGGAGGAAAAATTCTTGATGGGCACATCCACAAAGCGCTCCAGACCGGCAAATGCTATGATATCGTCAAACCGCTCCTCCAGCATTTCCCTGGGGTAGCCAATCAAAGCGCCATTGAGAAATATGTTCTCCCGCGCCGTCAGATCGTGGTCAAAGCCTGCTCCCAATTCAATCATGGGGGCGATTGTACCGGCAGTTTCCACGCTCCCCTTGGTGGGGCGGAGCACTCCGGCTATGATTTTCAGCATGGTACTCTTTCCGGATCCGTTCATGCCCACAAGCCCTACGGAGTCGCCTTTTCGTATCTCAAAGCTTACATCATTTAAAGCCCAGAACTCTTCGTAAAAAAGCTGGCGCTTCAACGCTTTTATGACATACTCCTTGATGCTGTCTACCTTTTCTCTGGAGAGGTTGAAGCACATGGATACATCCCTTACCTCTATGGCATTTTCTATCTTCATATGTTGTCTCCTAATCCCTCTTCCGTCATTTACAAGCGTCTGCTCTATATTTTCAAAATAAAAGTATCCTGGGATTTCTTAAACACAAGGGAGCCTATCAGCAGGGCTATTGTGCACCACGCCAGGCTCTGAACGTGAAGAACAGCCGGCGCCGTCACTCCCTCAAGAACCACACAGCGGAATATTTTTATAAAACCCGTCATGGGATTCGCATTTACGATGAATACCACCCAGGCAGGGGCGTTTTCCAATATCTCCATCGGATAGATGACCGGCGTCAAGTACATCCAGGCCGTAGTGATCACGCTGTACAGATGCATCAGATCCCGAAAGCTGACTGCCGCAGCGGATAAAAACAGACTGACTCCTGTGGAAAAGAGCAGTACATACAAAAGGGGAAACACCGCCAAAAGAACCGTCGGCGTCACCCGCGCTCTTGTCACTATCATCACAATCACCAGGGCCACCATAGAGGAGAGAAGATTCACTCCGCTTGAAAGAACCTTGGACACAGGAAATAAATATTTCGGCACATACACCTTTTTAATCAACTCGCCGCTGTGAACAATAGAACCCATAGCAATGCTGGTGGATTCGCTAAAAAAGTTGAAGATCAACTGTCCGCAGAGCAGATAGACGGGAAAGTTCTCAATATTTCCATACCGGGAAAAAAAGTAGGAAAATACGATGGAAAGTACGGTCATCATCAGCAGGGGATTGAGAACGGTCCACAAAAGGCCCAGAATGGAACGTCGGTATTTGGTTTTGATATCCCGGCTCACCAGCTGGCCGATGAGATTCCGGTATTTTACAAATACACTAAGTAAGCTCACGTCGGTATCCTTTCTGAATCATTCCGTTGATCACCGCAATCAGCACAAAGGCCCCCAGCCATACCATGCCGAAGCGCAGGAAGCTGAAAACCAGCACTTGATCGTTGGGGCGCGGAGTTGAGTAGTAGGCGTTATTAAAGATAAACAGCTCAGAGCAAAGTGCCAGATAGACTGCCGCCAGGAAGGTCAAAATATTTCCTTTTCCGAAAATCACCTTCATGGGTCCTCTCGCATCATGCTGAAGCTTCCAGATACCGGTGGCGTAGATGTCTTCCTCCTCGATCTTAAGCCTGCGGTTTTCCTGCTCCAGTGTACGGTTCTGGTTCATAGCCAGCTCCAGTTTATTCAGAAGCTGTTCCTTTTCCTTTTCCGATACACTGTGCTTTTTGATCTCCTGCCAGTAGTCCTTTTCTCCCGGACCAAGCTCCAGAACCTGGAAGCACACCTTTGCCTTTGCAAGCTTCAGACAGAGGGCTTCATCTACGAAGAACTTTGGATCCTTGTGAAGATAAACAAAGATTGGTTCAAAGTCTACATCACTGTTTGTTTTGATGCGGGATCGCTCTATAGTCTTGGATTCTCCGTCCTCATAGGTGAGCGTAAGTTCCAAAAGCTTGACCATACTGCTGTCCTCCAGAAGCGGATCAAAACGAAAGCCGCAGGTATGCTCAAATATGCTTAAATCAAATTCTAAGGTTATGGTTTCTCCGGAAGTACAGGTATATTCCGCCTGCAAGGAATCCTCCGGGCGAAAATCCTTTCCTGTGTCTATAAATACCTCGGCCGTAAGCCGTTTGCTGTCTTCCATGCTTATTTTTCCTCTTTTTCAGCCTTCCACGCTTTTATGCCGCCCCATTTCTGATCTTTCTCAGATATGGTTAATTCCATTCCTTCCGGTATGGGCCATGCCACGCCGATGTCCGGATCGTTCCAGGCCAGACCTCCCTCGTCATTGGCGTGATAGAAGTCGGTGCATTTGTAGGCAAATTCTGCATAATCGGATAATACCAGGAAGCCGTGGGCAAAGTTCTTTGGGATAAAGAACTGCTTTTTGTTTTCTGCCGATAAGATAACCCCGTACCATTGTCCGTAGGTTGGGGAGTCTTCCCGCAGATCTACGGCCACATCAAAGACTTCTCCGCTGATTACGCGGACGATTTTGTCCTGGGGGTGGTTGATCTGGAAATGGAGGCCGCGCAAAACGCCTTTTTTGGAGGCAGATTGATTGTCCTGGACAAATTCCATGTCTATTCCGGCTTCTTTGAAGTCATTATAGTTGTAGGTTTCCATAAAATAGCCCCGTTCGTCGCCGAATACGGAGGGGGTTATGATTTTGAGGCCCGCGATGGGGCAGGTTTCTACGGTTATTTTTGACATTTGTGGTATTCTCCCTTAGGATTTTATATAGGCGGACGCAGGAGAACAAAAATATTCTCCCTGCCGCTTCGATTGACTCGCTCCGCTCCGTACATAGGCGCTTAGGGAGAATATTTTTGTTCTCCTGCTGATATTCGGAAACGTGCGGTGTGGCCGCAAAATGTTTTTAGTTGGGATGGCTCCTGTAATGGTTATAGGCCGTTGGCTACGTCGGTCAGGTATTGGCCGTAGGCGGTTTTCATTAGGGGGGCGGCCAGCTTCAGGAGCTGGTCTTTGTTTATGAAGCCGCGTTTGTAGGCTATCTCCTCGATGCAGGAGATGTAGAGGCCCTGGCGCTTCTGGAAGGCGGCTACGAAATCAGCGGCGTCTAAAAGGGCGTCGTGGTTGCCGGTGTCCAGCCAGGCGAAGCCGCGGCCCAGGGTTTCTACATGGAGGGTACCCCGGCGGAGGTATTCGTTGTTGACGCTGGTGATCTCGATCTCGCCGCGGGTGGAGGGTTTTACGTTTTTGGCTATTTCTACGACATCGTTGTCATAGAAGTAGAGGCCCGGTACGGCGTAGTTGGACTTGGGATTTACGGGCTTTTCCTCGATGGAGAGGGCTTTGCCGTCTTTGTCAAAGGCTACGACGCCGTATTCTCTGGGGTCTTTTACATAGTAGCCGAAGATGGTGGCGCCCTCGGTGCGGGAGGCGGCATTTTTCAGAACTTGGGAAAAGCTTTGTCCGTAGAAGATATTATCTCCTAAAACTAAGGCTACCTGATCGGTTCCGATGAATTTTTCTCCTATGATAAATGCGTCGGCCAGTCCTCTTGGATATTCCTGTATGGCGTAGTGCATCTCCATGCCGAGCTGAGAGCCGTCGCCTAACAGCTCTTCAAATACGGGAAGATCCCGGGGGGTGGAAATAATAAGCACCTCGCGGATGCCGGCCAGCATCAGGGTGGACAGCGGGTAGTAGATCATGGGCTTGTCGTAGACGGGCATGAGCTGCTTGGATATTGCTTTTGTGAGAGGATAGAGCCTTGTTCCGGCTCCGCCTGCCAGGATAATTCCTTTCATATTGTAAAGACCTCCATTCCAGTTCCGTAAATTCTTATCCGGCGCCCTTTACCTGGAAGAATTTACGGCCGCAAAACCATGCGTCCGCAAATCCTTCCGGCACCGGATAAAAATTTACTGTTTCCAGTTCCGTTCCGTAAATTCTTATCCGGTACAAAACTGCTGTTTTTAACGCGCGTGAGGGACAGGCACTTTTTCCAGCGTCTGCCCCTGTTCTTTTTATTTTACCTGATACATTTCTTCATAGTATTTCTGATAGCCGCCGCTTGTAACGTTTTTCATCCAATCCTCGTGTTCGAAGAACCATTGGATGGTGAGGCGGATGCCTTCTTTGAACATGGTCTCCGGATACCAGCCTATTTCTTCCTTTATCTTATCCGGTGCTATGGCATAGCGGCGATCATGGCCCTTGCGGTCTTCTACGTAAGTGATCAGGTCTTTGCTGACGAGGGCTTTTCTCGGATCATCCTCTGCCAGCATATCCTGAAGGGTTTCCAGGATAATATTAACAATCTCTATGTTTTGCTTTTCATTGTGTCCGCCGATGTTGTAGCGTTCTCCCAGGCGGCCCTTTTCCTGTACCATATCAATTGCTTTGGCATGATCGTCTACATAGAGCCAATCGCGGACGTTCTTGCCGTCGCCGTATACTGGAAGCTTTTTTCCCTGTAAAGCATTGTTGATAATTAGGGGAATCAGCTTTTCGGGGAACTGATACGGGCCGTAGTTGTTGCTGCAGCTTGTAATGTTGACGGGAAACTTGTAGGTATCCCAGTACGCCTTAGTCAGCATATCCCCGGATGCCTTGCTGGCTGAGTAGGGGCTGTGAGGTGCAAACGGCGTTGTCTCATAGAAATAGGTATCCCCTTCTTCCAGTGATCCATACACTTCATCCGTAGATACATACAGGAAACGCTTGTCCTCTTTGTAAGTCCCGTCGGGCAGCTCCCAGGCTTTCTTGGCTGCATTCAGCATCACCAGGGTACCGAGTACATTGGTCTCTACAAAGATCTCCGGGTTGCGGATGCTGCGGTCTACATGGCTTTCCGCCGCAAAATGCACTACTCTGTCGATATCATTTTCTTCAAATATCTTTTCAATTGCTTCTCTGTCGCGGATATCTGCCCGAACAAAGGTGTAGTTGTCCTGATTTTCCACATCCTTTAGGTTCTCCAAATTGCCTGCATAGGTGAGAGCATCTACATTGATAATGCGGATACTGTCGCCGTACTTGCGAAACATGTAATGAATATAGTTAGAGCCGATGAAGCCGGCTCCGCCGGTAACGAGATAGGTTCTCATTTGATAATTTTCCTCCAAAATATTTACTTTTTAGTATAGCTTAGACAGTAAAATATCCTCAGTCTTACTCATAGATATGGGTATTATAGCATTAAATGGAAGATAGGGCAACTATAAGACTAATTTATTTGACAAACTTTGCCTGATTAGATATAGTTATTTCAAATAGAAGTAATTCAAAAGATTTTATATATATCCGTCTCGGCTCATTGCTATTGTGGATAAAAATTTATACCAAGGATGAAATCATGAAAAAATATATTCTACGTTTAAAAAATCTGTCATTTTATGAAAAACTATATGCTATCCTACTCTTTATCCTAATTGCCTGCATCTTGCCGCTTTTATACATGGGCCTTTTTTCCCATCCCATAGGAGATGATTACAATTATGGGATGTATGGTCATCTTGCATGGGAAAACACCGGTTCATTGTTTGAAGTGTTCAAAGCAGCCCTTTTAACATCAAAAACAGATTGGCTGGGTTATCAGGGAACTTTTGCCTCTTCCTTTTTCATGGCTCTCCAGCCTGCTGTCATCAGTGAAAGATTATATGCTCTTACCCCTTTTATCATGCTTTTTATGCTGGTTTTTTCAACAAGTCTTTTTCTTTATATAGTATTGGTTAAATGTTTTAAAATTCCGGCAATTTATTGTAAGCTTACCACATGTGTCCTTCTAATTCTAAGTATTGAACTTTTGGATACTCCCTCTGAAGCCTTTTTCTGGTATTGCGGAGCTGTGCATTACGAATTTATGCACTCTTGTATGCTGATTCTTTTTTCTGTTCTACTTTATTCTTTTGTAGAAAAAAAAGGATTCTTGTATACATTTCTAACACTTCCATTTGCTGTTTGTTGCGGAGGCGCCAACCTTATAACTGCCTTATTTACTACAATATTATTAACCTTTTGCCTCTGTTGTCTGGTATTCTTAAAAAAGAAGCGGGAACTTATTATCTTTCTACCAACATTCTTAACCGGAGCTGCCGCTTTTTCTCTAAACGTGGCTGCTCCCGGAAACCTTATAAGGGAGGCTGATATTGTCTCCAACCTACCTGCTATAGAAGCTATCTATTATGCATTTCAATTTGGGCTGGATTATATAGGAAAATGGACAAATATCTATATCCTTGCCGCATTTTTGTTTTTAATGCCTATAGTCTGGTCTGCAACCACACATTTACCAGTTAAGCTTCGCTTTCCTGGTCTCTTTTCATTCTTCAGTTTTTGCCTTTTATCTTCCATGTTCGCACCTGTAACATATGCTTTGGGGACTGCTGTTATTTGGGGACGAACATTGAATATTATCATGCAGGCCTATTATCTTCTACTGTTTTTAAACCTTTTCTATTGGATTGGGTGGCTGCAGCAGACTCTTCAGGGGCTTTCTTCTGAATCATTCCAGCATGTCAGCCGGCTCTTCCAATCCCTATTTGGAAAATATCGCAATCAATTTGTGCTGTTCTTAAGTGCTTTTTTATTATTTTCTATTCTTTGTACAGGAGAAAGGGAACTTACAACCAAATCTGCTATACATGATTTAAGAAAAGGGTATGCACAAACTTATCATCGTGAGACCTTACATCGCATTGCCTTGCTCAGTATGGAAGGCGTTGATGAGGTCTGGGTTCCAAATTATACCGTAAGACCTTGGCTTCTTGACTTTGAAGATATCTCTACAGATCCCTCCCACTGGAGAAATCGAAATCTTGCTAACTGGTATCAGAAAAAGATTGTACATCTTTCTATCATTTATTAAACCATATGGAGTAACGCTATGAATAGCATTGTTATAATTCCTGCACTGAATCCGCCTGAATATCTTATTTCCTATGCAGATGAACTGATTGACTCCGGCGCTAACGAGCTTCTAATTGTAGACGACGGAAGTTCTCCTGAAAAGCAGTTTATTTTCAAAGAGCTGTCCCTGCGTCCTCAATGTCATGTCCTGGTTCATAAGAATAACCTTGGAAAAGGGCGGGCTTTGAAGGATGCCTTCTCCTACATATTATCCGAAGAAAAATATTATGGAAAGAGTGTGATTACCGCCGACTCCGACGGTCAGCATCTTGTACGTGATATTCTCCGGCTGGATGCACAGATGCAGCTAACAAATCCTGCGGATACTTCCCATCTGTATCTCGGCTGCAGAAATTTTGATAAGGAAGATATCCCCTGGCGAAGCCGCTTTGGGAACCGGCTGACTTCGGCCTTATTTCGGCTGCTGTATAAAGAATCTGTTATGGATACGCAGACGGGACTGCGGGGGATTCCTTATGCGCTGCTGGAGCTTTTAACGCAATTAAAGGGAGAGCGATTTGAGTTTGAGATGAATATGCTGACGGAAATTGCCCTGAAGAAAATTCCCTTTGAGATTGTGGAGATTGAAACGATTTATCTGGATAACAATTCGGAATCGCATTTTCGGCCTGTTGCAGATTCCTTCCGGATATATGGGATTCTTTTGGGGAATTTTTTTAAGTATTTTATTTCGTCGGTGCTTTCGGCGTTGTTGGATCTGACCATTTTTATTCTTGGCGACCGGCTGCTTCCGGACAGTTCCTTTCATATCCTGGAAGCTACGGTGATTGCCCGCATGGTTTCATCCCTGTTTAATTACTGGTGCAATCGGAAGATCGTTTTTCAGGATAAAGGAAATACCAAGGACTCTCTCCTCAAATATTATTTTTTATGCATTCTTGTAATGCTGAGCTCCGCAGGACTGGTAAGCCTGTTCTCCTTTCTTCCGGTCCCCAATGCCGTAATCAAGGCTGTGGTAGATACCATTCTGTATCTTTTCAATTATTATATACAGAGACACTTTATCTTTTCCTATCAAGCAAATACGTCAGGAGGAATATAAAATGAATACTCTGCTTCTGGGCATCCGGGTACTGCTGTTTGTCTTTTCACTTTTAGGGTACCTAACTTTTTTACATCAAAATACCCGACTTAGAATAGAGTTTTTGCCAGCCGTCACCTTTACGGGACAGATCTGTATTTTATTTGTTGGAGGAATCTTGAACCTACTGTCTTTGACTGTGGGTGCGCTTACTGCAGTTGGATTAGCGCTTTGTTTGTATGGTCTTATTAAAAACCGCCGGGGATTTCGAGATTTTCTATGCCCGGCATATATCTTTTTTTCCATTAGCTGCCTGTATTTTTTACTCTTATTTAAAGGACAGGTTTTCAACTCTTATGACAACTTTTCTCATTGGGCGCTGGTAGTAAAGCAGATGCTTTTAACCAATCGCTTCCCGACCTTTCAGGATCGCATTATTCTCTTTCAGTCCTACCCTCTGGGAAGCTCCGTATTTGTTTACTATGTGTGCCGTATTATCTCTCCTGTTTCGGAAGGGTGCCAGATGTTTGCGCAGACTATGCTGAACTTAAGTATGATTCTTCCGCTTTTTTCTTATGCACGGAAACAGAAGGTAATCAATGTCCTTGTGGTCATTGGCGCATCCATCTTTCTCCTCAGCTATAATATCTGGCCCACCGAACTTCTGGTTGATACGCTTCTTCCTCTTGTGGGAGCGGCAGGCTTTCTCCTCTTAGAAGAAATTCTCTCGAAAGAGAAAAAACTTACCTGGTCAGTTATCCCCTTCGCCGCCTGTGCAATCCTCATTAAAAACTCCGGAATCTTTTTTTGGGCTTTGATGGCCGGGAGAGTACTGCTATACCGGATTCTTCACAGGAAAACTGCCGAAAAATCCGAGAAGCTCTCATGGGCCGGGCTGTGCCTGCTTCCCTTATTCTTTTTGCTTCTTTGGAAAAAGCATGTGGAGTATGTCTTTTCATCCGGTATGACTTCCCTGCACGCAATGTCTGTCCAGGCTTATGCTGCGAATATTCAGGAAAAGTCCGGTGAAATCCTCTCACAGATTGTCCATGCATTTGCCGGAAAACTCTTATCCTGCCATTCCCTGCTCTGCCTTTTCATAATTCTTCTCCTTTCCGCCATTCTGTCTTTCGTATGGAAGCAAGATCTTCTAACCTGGGGGAAAACTGCTTTCATTGTTGCGGGTGTTTACATACTCTATCAGATTGGCAATCTTTGCATGTATGCTTTTTCCATGCCGATTGGCGAAGCAGTCGTTATGGCCGGCTATGAGCGCTATTACCGTACAATTATTATATGGTGCTTTGTCTATGTGATAAGCCGGATTCTGCATTGGCTAGATACCCAAAAAACCATGCAGGCAGGCGTGATAGCTTTGACTCTTCTTCTATTCTTTCATCTGATGGGAAGCAGCCTGAGTATCCTGAAGCGGGAACCGAAAAACCAATATAGGGCAATGCTGGAGCAAATTATGGAGGCCTACCCCATGTCTCCCTCCCCCGCATGCCTTGTCTATATCCCTGAGGATGATTCCGGATATACTTATCATTTAACTAAATTTCTTCTGTATACGCCTACGGTTGATGTACACATTACTTCGGATCAGGAGGAATTGGTAAACGCCATTGATATTGCCAAGGAATTAGGTTATAGCTATTTTATCAATCTGGATCAAACAAATGAGATGATACAAAATTATTGCGCGGAAACTTATGGTCTTCCTGTTGATGTACCTTTTATGGCACTGCAGGAGTAATTGCCCATAATAAATAATACCCTCTGTGAACAGCTCGCTTTCTATTCACTGAGGGTATCTTTTTCTTATACAATCCAATTTCCAACATAAGGAATCTTTTTTAATAATTGTACCACCAACCAGCTTCCTATAAAAATTAAGAGTCCCAAGAGCGGTACCACAGGCCACAGACTCAGATTTTTTAAAACTCCTCCCTTGTCAAGCATGTCTATCCAAAATGGATGAATGATATAGATTCCCAATGTACAGTGCGAAATTTTCAGGATAAATCTTTTATAAGACTCTTTATTCCCCACCTGCACTTTCTTTTTAAAAAATAAAAATACCGCTGCTGCAAAAACACACGGAAAAACAGTAACACTATCATTGCAAAAATAATTCATTGCGGTTCCGTTTACCAAAGTTCTATGAGCATTTAAAAAAGCTGCCGCAATTACGCTTAAGCATCCCGCTAAATATAACCCTCTTTCTGCCTTCTTTGACCAATTATATTGATCTATAAAATACCCAACAGAAAAAATCCGATACATCCTGTCAGCATTTCCGGCGATACGGCATTTAAAATAGGAGCAACCAAGTCTTTATGCGGAAACTGAAAAAGCAGTACCGTACTTCTTAGCACACCAAAAACAAGAAACAGCAGCACACAATAAGCCAAAAGCTGCATGTTCCTTTTGTCCGTTATTAATTTTAGCAGCGGACAAATTGCCAAGATTCCTATAAATACCGGCAAATACCACATATGCATGCGAGGAGACAGTATAGCTGTTTTTAGGATTTCTTTTATAAGCGCACTGGCTTCCATTCTCATTTCATAATATACAATTACATCAAATGCCCCATAAATTACTCGCCAACACCAATAGCTTACAAACAATTTTCCTATGTATTTCTTATATAAATCACTAATTGATATCTTTTTTGATGGTTCCAGATACAGCAGCCCGCTGATCATAAAAAAGACCGGAACTGCAAATCTCGTCACGCTATTCCAAAAATTCAATACATGCCATTCTAATGTATGAATCGGAACAGAATAAAGCCACCTGACATTAATATGCAAAAGAACAACCGCAAAACAGGCAGTAATCCTCAGAGCCTCTATCCACATTATCCTAGACTTTTTTCCATACTCCTTCTCCATCTTCGTGCTTTCTAAAGGCTTTTTTCAGATATCTTCCTAATTCCTGCCCGCCGTCTATCCCCAGCAATATGAACATCGGGACAAAATTCACCAAATACCTGGAACGTGTCTCCCAAATCAACAAAAACAAAAACAGACCGAATACCGCTATCTGCACCGCCAATGCCTCTTGTACATCTCCCTTCCGCAGAACATTGCAAAATATAGAAAGAAATATCCCCAGTAGCAGCAAAAAATGTACTGCGCTGCAATACTGATAGGTCTTTTTATATTCTATTCCGCTATCCAATACCCAAGAATGCAAGGGGCTTTCCTGCAAAGGCTCTCGTTTTAGCTTCTCAGGCGCAAAGTAAACACCATCACCCCAGGTAAATAGTATCTTTTCCTTCAAATGCTCTTTCATCCCCCAAATCCCATATCTCCCAAGTTGTTTTTGGATAAAAGCGCGATCTACTTCCCGTTTTTCTTCCTTCCCTTCTATGGAAGCTGTCATCCAGTAAACATCCGCATTGTATCCGCCATGACCAGCCAATCCCATAGCCAGCCAATGCTCCACCGGAAACTCATTTTTCTCTACTTCCGCAGTGTCCAGAAACGAAAGCTGTCCAGGGAGAATCGTTAAAAATCCTATAACGAAAAGAAAAGGAGCAAGCAGCATGATACTCTGTGTAATACGCTTTTTTGTTTTTTCCCTCTGCAGCCAGATGTGTATCAGCAGTGCTATAAGAATAACTCCCAGGCTTCCTTTTACCTTATACCCCAAACCAAGAACTACTGCGGTCAAGAGTAAAAATCTTATGTCTCTTTTTCGAAGCTGATAACATAAGAAGGTTCCTGTTACAAAGGGCAGAGCAAAAGTATCTGTGTAAAATATGGCTGCATGCATATAAAAAGGCAAAAACAGCGCACAAAGCATAAGCGACAGAAAGCCGCTTCGTACTCCATATAAACGACGTACCAAGAGGAAAAGAAATCCCATTCCCAAAACCATCAAAAATACATTCAGCCATACTCCCAAAGTAATATAAGAACATATTCCTCCGAACATTTTAAAGCAGACAGCTAAAAACATACAAACTGTCATATTATTTGGATAGGTGGTAAAATACCAGTTGCTTTGCTCTGACAGAGTTCCGCTTTCGGCAATCTCCGCCGCTCCTTGATAAACTGCTCCAAAATCCCAGCTTGGCCGTACCCGCAATGATAAGCCTGCATAGAGCAGCCCTGCCGCTATTATAAATAACAGCATAAAGGAAAATACCAACCAGCTTTTCTCGTTTCTCCATATATTGGGGAAAAATTTTCTAAACAGCACTGCTAAAAGGCCGAAAAAGCTCAAAAGAAATATTGCAAACAAACATATTTTTTTACTTTCCTGAAAAGATACCAGCACCCCAAAAATCAGCCAGCACCAAAGAAGCCCAAAAACTCCGGAAAATAATAAGACACATCCTCTTTGTACTCTACTCCACATATGTTACCTTTCTTTTGTAAAAGCATACAAGATATACAATCAAAAACAGCAGCCCCATTTGAAGGCTCATCAAGGCGTAGTCCATATTCAGAAGAATCAGCAGCGCCAGCCACATTCCTGCGGATAAAAAGCTTCTGCTTTTCCGAATGGAGTATACTACAATTCCTATAAACAAAACCGTAAAACAAATCCCAGCCGGAATTGAAAAGCGCAATGCCGCATTCATAAAAACATTATGTGCATTATTCGCAATCCTTGTCTCTGTTACCTGGATCAAAGATTCTCCAAAACGCATTCCCCATCCTTGAGGGTATTTCAGTATTACTTTTGCAACCGCTGTCCAAATCTCCGTACGATGCCCTAAAGTGAAAACACTCCTTTCAGCAAAAATCTTTGCTGCAACAATACCGCTGCCAATCAGAAAAATCCCGCTCGCAAAAATATGTACCCTGCGCAGCCTAAAATTTTTCCAATCCATACGATCTAAAATATCTCCTATAAAGATTAACAGCACACCAACAATTCCGGTCCAGGAATGTGTTAAATACAAACAAACCAATAATACCAACAAGCTCATCCCATAAGATAATCGGCTCTTAAATTTTTTCCTGTAAGCTACAAAAAGCGCAATAAATGCTACCAGCATCAAAGCATATTCACTTTTATGGCTATAAATCCAATAGTGACGCGTCTCATAATAATAGGGCGGAAGCTTATAAAAAATAAATTGATTATTACAAATCAGCAAATTCGTATATCCCAGAATATAGTAGAAAATGCTCCCTGCATTGGATAAAACAATACAATGAATCAAAAACCTTATATTATCCTGCTTTCCCTCACCCATCCCCGCATCAAACAAAATCAAAACCGGAAATAGCAAAAAGGCAACCGTATTGTTTATCTGCTCCCAATACCAATGCAGATATTTATAATTGAAGTAAAAAGAAAATAAATTATATGCTGCAAGAAGAAGAATATAAGGAAGCCATTTCTTCCAAGGTTTTTCTTGATCCCATTTTTTTACTATCCGAATCCCCATATATAGACTTAAAAACAAATATGCCCAGGAAAAGCCGCCATAATAAGCGCTTAGATACACATCCGTATAAGGGCTGTAAAATGCCGGAAACAATAATGTAAAAACAAAATAGCTTTTTAAAACCCAGGAATCCCATTCTTTTACCCGGCTCATACCACACCTCTCTTTCTTTTAGTACAACATTGTATAAATAACGGTGAATCATGTGCTTGATATCTGTGTCAGCCGCACATTAACATTTTTTAGCCGGACCACTACTTAGCCTTATCGTTTTATTATATACTAACTACTTAGGATTTGACAAGCAATCCCAATTCTTTTATGATATAGTTTAGATAATACAGGTGTGAAAAGCAACGATAAAGTTTCCAGAAACAAGAGGTGGCAGGATATGTCAAGCATGAGCCAAAAACAGCGGCTAATTCAAAACTATACAATTCTTGCGGTAGAATGTCTGTGCATTATATTGTCCTTTATATTGGGTGTCCTGACTCGCGGCGCGGCAGTAAGCTTTCAGGCTTTTGCGAAAAGCTATATTGCTGTCATTGCTTATATTCTGTTCTTTCATCTGCTTTCTTACTATTTATTTGACTGGAACGTAAATATCTTTAAGAGAGGCTACTATATTGAACTGGTAGCCGTATTTAAGTACAATCTTGTGCTGATTTTCTTTTTAAGCTTTTTTCTTTATATCACTAAAATAGCTGAAGATTTTTCCCGTTTGATGTTTGGCTACTTTTTTTGTTACAATATTCTGTTCACTTATATCGGGCACCTACTTATAAAAAAATATTTTACAACTGTCTATCGTACCAGCTCCGGAAGCAGCAAAGTATTTGTGATTACTACTTCTGCTTATGCCGATAAGATTTCTAAAAACCTTACAAATTCAGGGGAATGGAGCTTTGAAATTACCGGAATGGCATTAATGGATACAGACAGCAAAGGCTTTTCCATTCAAGGTATACCGGTTATTGCTGACAAAAATGATCTTTTTGTTCAGTTTAAAACAAAGGTCGTAGATGAAGTTTTTATCCATCTTCCTGATTATTCTAAAGAGGATATTGAGGAATTAATCATCAATTTTGAAAGCATGGGGATTACAGTTCATGTAAATATTGATTATTTTAATAATGTAATTGCTCATAAAACCACGGAAATTTTTGCCGGATTTACAGTGCTTTCCTATGAGGCCAGCACATTTGATTACAGGCGGCTTCTTGTAAAGCGTATTATGGATATTATAGGAGCTATTGTTGGACTTGCTGTTACGATTATCCTGACGCCTTTTATTGCTCTGGCTATTAAGCTGGATTCCAAGGGACCTGTATTGTTTGCTCAAAAAAGGGTTGGAAAAAACGGACGATACTTTAAGCTTTATAAATTTCGTTCCATGTACACAGATGCAGAAGTGCGAAAAAAAGAATTGATGGCTCAAAATGAAATGGACGGGCCTATGTTCAAAGTGGAACATGATCCAAGAATTACAAAGGTTGGCGCATTTTTACGAAAAACCAGTATGGATGAGCTGCCTCAGTTTTACAATATCCTAATTGGAAATATGAGTCTGGTAGGAACCCGGCCGCCTACTGTTGATGAATTTAATCAGTACGATCTTTATTACCGTCGCCGCCTTAGTATTAAACCTGGTCTGACAGGATTGTGGCAGGTCAGCGGCCGAAGTGACATTACAGACTTTAAAGAGGTTGTGAAATTAGATTTGGAATATATTGATAATTGGTCACTGACTTCGGATATCCGGATTTTATTGATGACTCTTTGGGTCGTAGTAATGAAAAAGGGGGCGCGGTAACGCTCCCTCTTAATTACTTGTAAACTCCAAAATCCAATTCGATAATATGATGTGTCTTTCGTTTTTCCTTTGAAGGAATCTCCATATAGTTTCCATAAGCTTTTGTCAAAAATGCATCGTATCCTCTTGGAACAGAAAATAATTCTCCCTCAAAAGGAATTTGTATGAGATCCTCTAAAATTTTCTTAGGGAAATACCACTCGTGTGCCGATGTCCCTTCATGGACAAATACATTTTTGCAGTCATTTTTCTGTCGATGCAGAGCTGTCAGTCTATGTATACGGGCATGCAGCTCTTTTTTTGTATAAAAAAGCGCCCAAAAACGAAACGGCAGAAATTTCAGCCATTTTATTAACCCTTGCCCTTTCCATACATACGTTTTACACTTTATAAGTAAAAGGTGTGCAAATATCCGAAACTTTTTTGCTTCTTTAATTGCTTCCTTTTCATCATTATTTCGATTATCATATGAAAACAAATCAATATAAATCTCTTTTGCCGAATCCTTCTGACAAGATATACTTTCCACAAATCGTGTCCCTTTTAAGCGAATCTTGCTAAATGTCAGACCGCAGTCGTCATCCGTATTACTATTTTGAATATAGTACTGTCCTGCTAATTCCTGCGGCGCAATCTTAAGAAATCTGTCATATTCTTCCCGCAAAAACCCTATATCCAAATCATCATCCCACGGAATAAACCCTTTATGCCGCACTGCTCCCAGCATACTGCCTGCATCCAAAAAATATTGAATTTGATGCTTCTCACAGATTCTTTTCACTTCTTTGGCCATTTCAAGCTGCAGCATCTGCACTTTCCTAAGCTCTTCCTGCGTCATACCCTCTCCTTATTAACAGTTTTCTTTACATTTGGCTTTTATCTGTTCTCTACTTGTCTCACTTAAGCCATCTTCAGCTTCAACATTCATATCGCAGGTACTGCAGCGATCCAAATATTCTTTTTTAACTTTTCCGTCTCTATAATCCCGTACAATTTTATTTTCATACATACTATATTTTTTCTTTTTCCCCAACGACAGGAATTTATGCCGAAATACCCACCAAGCAGGCTTCCAGATATATTTGTGCATAGCCGGAGACACCGAACCTATCATCCAGCAATTACGTTCACAACTGCGTACCTGTTTCCGCACTGTTTCTGCCTGCGGGCTGTGCCATAGCTCATCCCATGTCTGTGATTTCAGATTACCCATCACCTTTTTATTTTTTGTTCCATTACAGGGCATAACATCTCCATAAGGATCAATAAAGAATGTATCAAAACTCATATCGCAAGGCAGCAGACGCTTTTGTCCATAAATATAATTAATTAAACCATGATTAAAATATGCACGAAACCATTTTTTAGGGCTTTTTGAACGTAAAAGTTCGTTAATCAAATTCTCAAATTCCCGAGCAACCATAGGTCTGTCATGGATAATATTTTTTGCCTCCACAAAATAAAAAGAATTGTGGAGGGAAGCTGTTGCAAATTCCATATTCATGTCGTCCGATAACTGATACAAGTCTACTAGCTCTTTCGCATTTGCATCCTGAACTGTCATCCCAAATCCTACATCCTTCATTCCCATTGAAACCAGCTTCTTTAATGTTGTATACCCCCGGTTAAATCCATCTTCCAGGCCGCGAATTTTATTATTTGTTTCTTCTAAGCCTTCTATTGAAATACGGATTCCAATATGCGGAAATTCCTTACATAGATCAATGATACGTTCTGTAAAAAAGCCATTTGTAGAAATTACAATTCGATCGCTTTTCTTATCCAACTCTCTTACAATTTCCTTTAAATCTGTTCGGACAAACGGCTCTCCCCCTGTAATATTTGTAAAATACATGGGCGGAAGCTTTCTTATTACCTCTAAGGACAATTCCTCCTCCGGCCTTGATGGTGCTTTATAACGATTACACATATTGCATCGTGCATTGCACCTATATGTTACTATCACTGTCCCATTTAATTTTTTCATTCGATGAAGTCTCCTTAATTAGCATAAATGTCTATCAGCCGTTTATAATATAATTCAATTGTGTTAAAAGAAATCTTCTTACAATTTTCACTATATTGTTCTAATAATTTATGATCCTTCCACATTTTTTCAATCTTATTCTTCAATTGCTCAGAATTACCGCTTTCAAATAACTCACCTGTTATATTTACCTGTATTAATTCTGGTATTCCTCCAATATCTGCTCCAAGCACCGGAGTTCCGTATAATTGACTTTCTAAAACCGAAAAGGGACAATTCTCATAACACTCAGACGGGCAGATACAAAACCGTGCCTCACGAATCAGATTTTCAAGCTCTCTCTGCTTTTGAAATCCGACATTTTTGATATTAGAAACTTTCTCTACCTCTCCTTCCAGTGGTCCGGAACCGGCAAAAACAAATGGAAGCTCCGGCAGACAACTGCATACTTTTAATAAGGTCTTAACTCCCTTTTCTTCTGAAAATCTTCCAAAATACAAAATGTAATTCTTCTTTTCTACATCTTTCCATTCGGTTTGAATAACAAAATTATGAAGAACCGTTGTTTTGTTTCTGAATATGGAATTGATATTTAATTTCCTCTGCATGAAATCCGACGGACATATGATAGTATCAATTTCCTGATAAATATTTCTCCTGTTCCAATAGAATCCCTCTGCCGCCCCGATTATACTTTTCACCTTTGAGCCGTGAATACAGCTTCCCTTTATACAATTCACAAATTGACCAGCCGAACACCTTTCACAATTCAGATTCTGAACAGGCATCCGCATCATATGATTTGGGCATAACAGCTGGTAATCGTGTGCCGTATATATTATTTTTACCGTATGTTTTGACTTTTTGCTCCATTTCCTAATTTCAACAAGGATAGACGGCGTTAATTGAAAATTAAAATTGTTCAAATGAACCACATCCGGCCGAAAGCTCTCAAGAACCTTTCGGATTTTTTTTCGAGCCTCAAAAGAATATATTGTCTTGAACGGATAAGTCAGCTTTTTCAGCTTTGAACCCACATGGAAATCCATCTCCGAAGTATATGCATTTACATCATTCCCCACACAGCGATCTCTATGCTCCATTCCAAAATACTGAACTTCATGTCCTTTTTTTTTCAGATACTCCCCCAGTCTGAAAATATATGTCTCCGAACCCCCGTTGGGGTGCAGAAACTTATTTACCATTAAAATTTTCATCTGACACTTCCTCATTACCATAAAGTTTTAATGTCTCTTTTACAACCTTATCCCATCCATAAGTATCGCCTATCCTGCCCTCCGCCCTTTTTCGATATTCTTGAACCAAGTCCGGACTGTCGCATAACAGCTGCAGCTTGTCTCTCAAATCCTTGTAGTTTCCCTTCTCAAAGCACAAAGCGGACTCGCCGGTCACTTCCACACACTCTTGAATGTCACTGACAAGGCAACAGTTATGGTAACTCATTGCTTCCAGAAGGCTCATGGGCATCCCTTCCAAATCACTTGGCAGAACATAAACATAAGTATTGCTGTACAGTTCCTCCAACATTCTCCCCTGAACAAACCCGGTAAATATAATCTGAGGATTCTTTTTTGCTAACTGCTGAAGCTCTTTCATAAAATCATTCGAATCACTTGCCCCTCCGGCAATTACCAATTTTTTAGATGTATTAAGCTCATTGAATGCCCTGATTAAGTATTTTAATCCCTTTTCCGGAACAATCCGTCCTAAATACAGAATATATTCTCCCTTTTGTAATTGCCAGTTATTTGTTATTTCTCTGCTGCTTCTAAAAGAAGGCTGACCGATTCCGTTTGGAATAAAATTCGTTTCCCGTCCATAGGTATTCTGAAAATATTCTTTTACATTCCTGCTTAAAACAATAATTTCATCCGCATATTTTACAGCAGTTTTTTCTCCCAAAAGCAAATATTTTGAAGCAAAGCCAGACCATTTCGAACGTTTATGATCCAAACCATGAATGGTAGCCACGGTACGCACGCCAAAAAGATGAGGCAGCCACAGCATTGCGCAGGGACCCTCCGCATGGAAATGTATCACATCAAATCCTCCAAATAAAGACATTACCGCTGCTGCAAAGGATGAAGTAAACGCCGCCAGCCCTTTTTTATCTATTGTAAACACGCTGCGTATCGCAATGCCTCTATGCTCTTTTAAAGGAACCGCATCAAATTTCTCTCCGGCAACATGATGTCCCTTACGATTATAGCATACCACTTCATGTCCCAATTCTACCATACGGGCCGACAGCTCTTCCACTACTATCTCGATCCCTCCTTCTCTGGAAGGAACCCTCTTCTGGCCTATCATTGCAATCTTCATGAAATCACCCGCCTGTTAGATTAATATAAATGATAACTTGTACTATAAGCATAGCTTCCCAATTCTTCATAGCTTGTTAATGAAGGACATTTTTCTACAATTTGCCTGACATAACCTTCTTTATCCTCACCAAATTCTTCTGCCACCATTACAATAATCTCCTTTCCTGTGAAGGCATCCTGTTGGAAAATGGTATCCATCGCATCTTTGTTAACAAAAGTAATGCTTTTGTAGTTGGAAGCCTCTAAAAAGCATGGCTGTACCTCATAAGCCTGAGCATAAATGCAGAGCAGATGCAATCCAATTCCGAATAATTCGCTGCTTTTTCCAGTAAATCAGAGGACTCTCTATGAAAATAAACCGTACCATGATTTTTCCAACTTCCTGCCGTAATCACAAATAATATTGCACACATTACTGTCCAAAACTGCTTTTGATTTAGAATTCTTCTTTCAAATACGATAGAAAAAGCCTTCCATATCAAGCATATTCCCCACACATATACAACTGCATAAATCGGCGACATATATCTTTCTATTTCATAAGCGGCCATTTTGGAAACAATCCCGAAAAACAGTACGGTTGGAATAATTAGAATCATATATCGTATCACGAGCGTATTATCTGTTCCTTTAGTTCGCTTAAATTTTTCACAAAGCCGTACCATACTCCATTTTTTAGAAATGAAGAGATAGAAAATCCCCAATATAAGTACAAAAAGAATATAACCAATACTGCCCCCAAACAACGAATTGTTGATTCGCATGAAAAAACCATTTAATCTCTGTCCATAATCTGACAGATTAGACAAGTTATTTATCGCCTCACTCCCACGTCCTCCAAAAAACATATGTTTTATCATAGCCGGAAAGATAACATAGGAAATCCCGCCTGCCACAAACATCGTCCCACAGAACTTATACACCTCTTTCCACCGCCTGCCTGTCAAAAGGCAGCATCCATAAACAGCAGAAATTCCAACTGTATATACAATACAGTAATAATGTGTTAACGCACCTACAACAGATGTCATAAAAATGGATACATAAAATTTCCATCCGCTTCGTTTATTCCCAACCTCTTTTACAAACAGGTAAGAAAGCAGAGTAATCCAAAACATTGCCATAATATACATTCTCAAAAAAGCGGTGGGAAGCACCCCCCCCGACAAAAAAACATATACAAATGACAACAAATTTGTCGATCTACGGCTGGAAGTCAAAAGCCCGATTAATTTATATACAAGAAACAACACTGCCAGGGAACAAATAATATTAATACTCCCTGCATACCAGCGAGACATAGTCCCTGGAAAAAGGGAACATATAGTATGCAAAAAAGCGTGATAAAGCGGTGGATGGACATCATTCGCCTGATTTGTCCAAACACTGGAATAATGAAAACGCTTTGACGGATCTACCGCCATACTATTAAGAAATACTGTGGAGGGTGAATCATACTTTATTCCGTCTTCAAAATCAATAACACCGCTTTCTACATTATTGGCAAAAGTGTAACTGCAAGTTTCATCTATCTCATAATTTACCTTGAATGACAACATGATGATCATTAATACTAAAAAAATAAACATCATTACAGGACACATATTTTTTTCCGATACTTTTGCAATAACATTTTTAATCATTTTATTTTCTCCCGATATAAAGCTGTTTCTTTATTTTCTGTACCTTACTGATGCACAGAAATAATTTTCTGCAGCGTTTTTTTATCAAAGCTCTTTCACAACGAACAATAAAACCGCCGTCACGATAGGAAATAAGGTCCTGCACCCAGCCGTACTCCAAGCATTTGAACACTTCTTCCTTATCAGACCCACTGTTTAATCCATTCAAAATATGGATAAGGATCGCTCTGTAATACTGCGAATAAAATTCTCTTTCTACAATCACATACGGCCGGCTTCCTGACACATATTCTTTCAACAATTCTTTTCTGGTATAGTATCCCTTTCCTGTATCCTCTACCTTCTTTGTTGAAAACATGTTCGTAGCACTGGCATTATTAAATCTATAATTATAATAAGCTTTATTCAAATATCTTCCCTTTTTATATTGCTTCAAATACTGAACATTAAAAATAAAGTCCTCCCCCAACTGTGTATTGCAGTCAAACCGTATCTGATTCCTGTCCAAAATTTCCTTTGCATACAGGCAACACCAAGGACTGTTAAAATCGTTGCTCAATATCATCCGCTCCATCATATTAAAGTTCAACATTTGGTAATCTTTTTTGTCCAGCTTACGGTAAACCGATACTTTTTTATCTTCTATCCAGCGATTATACTCATAAAAGACAGTATCACAATCTTCCTTTTGAACTACCTGCAGCAAGTCATGCAGCATCCCGGACTCTATCCAGTCATCCGAATCAACAAACAAAAGAAATCTCCCCCGGCTTTGTGCAATTCCCTGATTGCGTGAAAAGCTCACTCCGCTGTTTTTCTGATTTTCCAAAACAATAAAATCAGAAAAATCTTTGACATACGCACAACATTTATCCGCCAATTCTCTATCTGTCGAACAATCATTTACCAAAATCACTTCGCAGTATTGCCGTTCCTGCTCTGCAATGCTGTCAATGCACTTTTTCAGCAGCTTCCATTTTGTATTAAAAAAAGGGACAATAATGCTAATATATATCTCTTCGTTTTTTTTAATCATGCCTTTTTCATCCTTTTACATGCTTTTCTCATAATTCCTGCTGCAATATCTAATATTTTTCTTTGTTCTCTTAGACGGAAAAGCATAACCATACCTATAGCCGCAATACATAGTTCGCAGATAATTCCCCCTGTCAGAATCTTTGCAACAGATGCCTCTGTTTCTATCCTGGAATAAAATAAGCCGCATATCCAAGTGCAAAGAGTAAAAACAAAAACATAATAGATATTACGCATCCAGTAAATCAGAAAATGTTTTCCGCTTAAGCCCATTCCCTTAAAATATACGATCGTACTGCGGCCTGCCCAGAATAAGCATTGACTCAATACCGTCCCGGCAATTACTCCGGCCAGACCAAAAAATTGAACGAAAAGAATTGAAAAAACAATATTGGAAACCGCTCCGGCCAATTCAATATATTTATCCATTTTGAAAAGTCCCATCCCATTGATATAATCAACAGAAGCGCTGTGTACAAGGTCAATGTAAAATTCTGCCGCAAATAGATACGTAATGATTGACGGAAGTATATATTCTGCGCCAAGCCATACCTCAATCAGATCATCTATCAAAATAATAGCCGGGGAAATAATCATCAATGAAAGCCAAAATCTCAAATGCGTATATAACAGAAAAACATTTTCTCTCTGAGCGCCGCTTTCTTCTTCAACAAGATAATTTCCGACGATAGGCATAATAGGTGCGAACAGCCCTCTTGTTAAATTTTTCAGATTTGTCACAACTATTGTATAATTTCCATAATAAGCAACTGTAACCGTATTAATAAAAGCTGAAATTACAAGGCTGTCTGTTGAAACATATACAAGTCCCGCAAGCCGGCCGACAAATATATTTTTCACATTCTTTACAATTTCCTTTAAAATTTGTAAATTTAATTTGCTTTTATGCAGATAAGGATAATAATGTGTACAAAAAGCATGAATTATGATATTTGATATTAAAATCTGTGCAAATTTCAGCAGCAAATAAATACCGTAGCTTTTAAATATAAAGATTGTAATACACTGTACGATATTGAGCGCACAATTAACTACCATATCGATGGTCTTGGAAATATACTCTTTTTGATTTACATATAGCAATGTGCGTTTATATGCTAAGAAATAACTGCAAATCGATGCACTGGCCTGCAGAAGAAAAAACATATACACACGGCTGGTTACAAGATTAACGTCAACCAGTATATACTGCAAAAACGGGAGCCAAAGCAGAGAACCCAAGATAAAAAAAGCCCCTATACAACGATATATCACTTTAAGAATATTGATAATATCATTTATTTTTTCTATATCATTATCATGCATCGGACGATAAAGACTGTATACAACTGCAGATTCAAACCCAAGCTCGCTCAATGACAACGCATTTAACACGGAGGTAAACGTGCTGTTTACCCCTAACAACTCCATGCCTATATATTTTATAAACATATCTCTTGTAACAAATGCAAAAACAATCGTCACTAACTGGCTAAGCAGCCCTACGGAACTGTTTTTTATTACTACAAGCTTTCTATCCACCAAACTTTTCCTCTTGCTCATGATCCGGCTGAGCTTCTCACCCGAAAAAACTTTCCTTTGTGATTGATACCCATATCCAGTCTTTTATCATACAAAAACTCTTCATCTTTGCTTTTCTTATAAATTCTGCACATCAGGCTGACCTGAGATAAACCGCTTAAAATTCCACCGCAGGCGGCAAGCGTGCACATATCGCATATAACCTCTATCCCCAAAAGATATTTGTGATGTTCTCTCTTTGGACCTGCTGCCGTATGCACTCCGCATGTTCCGCTGCTCCGAGTATTGTTTTGGGAAAAAATCACCTTTTCTCCCCCATATCTCTTTAGGAACTGCTGCAGAATCTCTTCATCATCCGTTGCTATATATATTTTTTTAAAACCATATTCCTTCAGCGCAGAATCAATATAGCCGTAATATGCCTCCGGCGGAATATAGCGCGGATGATTTCTGCAATTCAGCTTATAATCCGTTCCACGTATGTGAACACCAAGAACCTCTTGATTAACCTCTCTTAGCTTTAATTGTTCATCAATCAGCTTTTGTGTCTCTTTATTAAAATGCAGATATTTTTTCATAATCCGGGCCATCTGAACAATATATTCTTCCGATACTTGATAAGCGTCTCCTTTATTTAATGCCTCTGCCTTCAACCGATTCCGCCATGCATATTTAACAACGGTTCTCTTTGTTTTAAAAATATTGCTATCGGAAAAACAAGGCTGTTCAAAATAGTAATCAAATACATTTCTATCTTGCGGCATAGAAACATCATAATATAAAGAATCGTTAGAAAACGTAATAAAAGGCTCCAAAGAAAAACAATCACAAAAATACAATGCATCCAATACCCAGCGTACCAATGCAAAAAAACCGGCATTTTTCTCCTGAACATTTACATGGCACACCATACTTCCAGGTTCAAAATGAGTCTGTGCATCCTGCAGTTCAATCAATCCGGGATTTTTCCTTAAATCTATTATCTGCGCCATAAATTCTTCATCTTTTCGGTATTTAATTACCAATAAGATATTATAAACCGCAGGCACTTTTTTTATTATTTTCAATAACTGTTCTCTCATTTTAAGTCTCTCTTATGGTTTTCTGATTAATTGCACTCTCCGAACCATTCTTCCTGACAGCAATATTACAGCCGATGATAATTCCATTTAAATATGGCCACGGAATAAAAAACCGGTTATTGGCCATCAAAGCCGGTTCTACCATATAGTATAGTACTAATGAAAAATACAGACCGCTGATCACATACTTCAGTTCATGCCGTATCTGACCATTCCGCAAAAACTTCACTAAATCAATAACAGATAATATCGTATAGAAAACAATTATAAAAAAGGGAATGAGTCCCCCTGCGTTTGCTATGTCAAGCCATACATTATGGGAACGTTCCAGGCCGCACAGATCCATCTGATATCCCCCAAACGGATAAACAAACAACTGCCGGACAGCATTAAGCTGCGCCCGAAAACGTATATTATGAATAAGTCCGCCGCCCCCAAGCAATAGTCTTTGAATAAATGTCAAATTCTTTATTGCATCAAAATTCATTGCTATAATCAGAATTGCAATACCGAAAAAGATACCAATTCCTATTAAAATTTTTCTTCTCTCCCGCACCGTGTTCTTATTCTTTCTATTCAACAATATAAAAAGTGCCAGCTCCCAGAGCATCAAAATTCCCCAGATCATAACCGGGATTCTGGATAAGCTGTCAACCGATTGATATATAAAAAAGACGCCGCCTAATATCACACCGACACATATCACTTTATATTTTTTTAAATAGAGAAAAGCCGGAAACATAAGAGCGAGTATCGGCAGTACATAAATATTCTGATGGGTTGCAAGCAGAGGTTCACCCCATATATCTCCCCATATACGTCCGCCAGACGCAAAACCTTCCCGAAAATATATCATACTATTCAAAAAACCATGAATAAAATACCCTATAATAAATGCTCCTAAAATATAATAAAGATCACATTCCTTTTTTTCTCTTGAAAATATATCCACTGTAATATATTTTCCCGAAAGCATAAACAATACGGGTAATACGGTAATAACAATCATGTCTCCCAAACCATGTCCTGCTATTAAGGTATAGAAAAACATCCCCAGTCCCAGCAAACATTCACTGATTCCCACCCGCAGTTTTCTTTCTTTATATAAATATCCCGCACAAATGGCAAAGCTCCCCAAAAGCGCGAATTTATTGGGAAACCCAAACAACTGTACAAAAAAGCAAAACAAAAATAATACTATTGCATAAAAAGTCACTCGTTCCATTTTTATTGTATCCCTATTCACAGCTAAAATCCGCCCTTTCAACAAAATGTAAAATCTGACCATTTTTAACTATAACTCAATTTGCATAAGATGTAAAGTAAGTGTGTTAAAAGTATATTCCTATTTCAATCTATTTCAATCTCTGCCACTTGTATATTCCTTCAAATCTTTCCATAAGCTTCCCACTATCAATAAAATAACAATTCCTATTGGAAAAGCCGCTATAATCGACACAGACTGAAGGCTGTACATGGAGCTTTCTGAAAAGATCAGCCCTATGGGAAATAAAATAAATACAACCGCCCAAAATATCCTTATCCTTTTATCCGGCTCCTTCCCCGCCGGCAGCCTTTTATAAGAATAAGAAGCTACCACCAGTGTCAAAGCATCAAAGGTAGTGGAATAAAATGCAATCATAGTCACCAGCAACAGCAGCAGCCCGAACTCCGGCAACGGAAGCGTGTCAAATATTTTTAAGATTGCCTCCGAATAGCTTCCTCCTGCCGCAATAAATCCGGAAACATCTACTCCATGCTTAAGCTGCTGCGCCATTCCGTAGTTGCCCAAAATAATAAAGGAAGTAAACGTCCCGGCCAGTCCCCAGCCATAGCCGCCCAAAATCGTATTTCGGATAGTACGGCCCCTGCTGATTGAGCCTATAAAGAAGGGTGTCGCCACACACCAAACCATCCAATATGCCCAGTAGTAAATGGTCCAGTTCTGGGGAAATGAATTTTCCCGCAAAGGGTCCATCCAAGTAGACATTCCTATAAAATTCTGCACCATATTGCCCAAAGCAGAAAACCCTGTCTCCAAAATATAAACAGCCTCGCCTCCTGAAAATAAAAAATAAATCAAAAGCGCGAAGAATAAATAAGAACAAACAGAAGCCAGTTTGGAGATTCCCTGTATACCGAATAAAACCGTTACCGTATACACAACGGCAATCAAAAGCAGCATTCCGATTGTCAGCCACACACCGGCAGGTAATCTCAGTATCCTGCCTACTGCTTCTGATAAAAGCGGTGTTGCAAGTGAAAAGGTTGTGGCTGTTCCTGCAAGCAAGGCAAAAATGGCAGTCAAATCTATCATCCTTCCTAAAACGCCGTCTGTTTTTCGACCAAGAAGGGGGCGGCATGCCTCCGAGAATTTTTGCTTACCCCGCCCGCGCACATGAAGCATAAATCCGAATGCCACTGCCAATATCATATAAAAGCTCCACGCAATGGGACCCCAGTGAAACAGCGGATAAGTAGAGGCCCAGCGCTGAATCCCGCCAATCTCCTCAATATAAGATTCGCCGGCATACAAGGCCCATTCACATAAGGAGTAAAACAAGATATCTGCCGCCATTGTGGACGTAAATATCATCACTCCCCAGCGAAACGAGGAATGTTCCGGTACTTCCATATCTCCCAATCTTATCCTTCCATAAGCAGAAAACGCCAAAAACAACGAACATATAAATGTCCCAACTCCGAGTACCGCATAATAAATACCACATTCATTCCCCAAAAATCCGCGAATGGTCTGCAATGCAAGAACTGACTGCCCTGGAAATACCATAAAGACAACACATAAAAACGCTACTCCTGCCAAGGGAGCAACAGTAGCCGCCCAGTCAATCTCTTCCCGCAGCCTTACCTTTTCTTTCATTTATCCATATTCCTCCCAAGTCAGTCCTTTGGTATAAATATCTGATAAGACTTGTCTAATGCAGCAAGCTCATAGATATTATCAACCTCCGTCACATCTCCCCACTGCATTTTATAAATTCCCAATTGATATTCCTTGGGGTAGCAAAAAAGCGCCACATCATCCCAATAAATCTGTCGGTTTTTGTTTTTCTTAAATTCAATTTCCAAATGACGTTTCAGTTTTCTTCCATCCTCTCTGCTCCAGCGAGAAATACTGAACAGCTGCCATCCTCTGTCTCCTCCATCCCGGCTGCAGTGTGTTATGATGTTATTCCTGACCGTCAAAAGCCATTCTTCCGTCTTATGCTCGGTCCAGGCACAATTATACCCGGAATATTCAAATTCCGGACACAAAATCGCATTATTATGTATGATTTGATCCCCGTCCAATATGATTGCATCTTCAATGTAATTCCGAGCCGCATACAGAGATGAAATATTATTGCATCTGTTATAATCAGTATTCTCGACCAGAACCACACCTGGATATTCCTTCTCCAGAATGTGGAACATTTCTTTCTTATACCCCACCACGATATAAATTTCTAAAATGCCGTTTGCCCTGAGTCCTTGTATCACAGTATCAATCATCCGCACTCCATTTACTCTTACCAATGGCTTCGGAGTTTCCAGCGTTATCGGACGCATACGCCGTCCGATTCCCGCCGCCATAATAATTGCCCTTTTTACCTGATTCATTTGTTCTCCTTTTCCAAAAGCTTCTCCTGCACAAGCTGATAATAGTCCTTCGCATATCGATACTGCTTCAATGCATATTCTCCAAATTCCACTCCCAACAGCCGCTTATATTCACACCAATTACTCCAAAGCAGTCCGCATACGGCTATATAACAGTAAATTTTCAATCGTATCGAAAAGCCGCAGCCTTCTGTAAAATAAGCGTCTATCAGCGCTTCTGTCCTTTTCCGATCATACATAGCATAGATGGCAAACATGGCAATATCCACATGTGGATCCTGCATCCCTGCATATTCCCAGTCAATCAAGCGGATTTCCTGTTCTCCCTGCTGATTTTCTACAAACAAAAAATTATCCGGAACAGCATCAATATGGGTTAATACATATGCTTTTGGCTGTGAATCAATATATGCCTTTAACTCATACATCTTCCGCTTTGTTTCCTGATAATCCCGGTAGCACGAAGGACTTCCTCCCCAAAGAGATTCATATAATTCTATTTGCTTATAGAGATCAAAACGATGCTCTATCTGTAATCCCAACTCATGAAAGCTGCGCAGCCGTTTCATACATTTTTGTACATCTTCCCTGTTTTCCGCGTCGCATACTCTGGCATTTTTCATATAAGCTGTTATTTTATAGCCATTTTCGGGATTTATATAAAAGATCTCGTCACTGACATTTAGACCTCTCATCGCCTGATACACCTCGTACTCCTGCTGACGGTTGATCAAATGTTCCGTTCCCTCCCCTGGAATCCGCATGATATATTGCTTTTCTCTGCTGGTAAATAAAAACGAGCGATTTGTCATTCCCTTTTTTAAAATAGTGATATCCTCAATCTCCTCTTCGGAAACCTGCAAAGCCTCTGCAATTAGTTGTATTGGACGGGCGCTTAATTGCTGCGAGGAATGATCCAATTCTCTCAGTTCTTCATAAGTATTAATTTCATAAACGGACGAGGCGCTTACCGTGTGAGCTAAAACTATCATTTTATCGCGCGTAAACAAAGCCTCCTCCCAAAAGCAATGTTGAAAATCAGAATCTTTGTCCATTTCTATTATGCGCTTTTTCAGCAATTCTGCTTCGCTGCCTGTAATATAAGAAATCCCTATCATACGGTTGCCCTTGCTGTCCGTTTTTACAAGCTCTTTCTTTCGGTTTACCCGTACATCACTTTCTTCATCAATCTCTTCATCCACAAGGTACCAGGAGTACAGTTCATTGCAATGAAAAGGATTCTCTCCGCACCAGATATCGCAGGGAATGATATATGTGTTTTTAATCCTATCTTCTGCCAGACGCAAGGAGTGAAGATTGTTTTTTCGGGAATATTCCATATTGACAAGCAGTTCTACTCCAAACTCGTCAATTAAGTACTCATAGGACTCTTTTAAAAAGCCTACTACTACTGTGATATTCCGGATTCCTACTTCATGCAGCTGCTTGATGATACGCTCAATCAGTGGTTCCCCATTTATCTGAAGCAAGCCTTTGGGTGTTTCCATGTTAATTGGAATCATCCGCATACCATAGCCTGCTGCTAAAATTATGGCATTTTGGGGGCGATGGGCCTCAAGCATCTGAGTTGCCTTCTCTGTCAAACATATTTCCATATCCAAATATCCCTGCTCCTGTAAAATATGAAGCGCCTGGTTTGTTTTTCCCAAAGAGCAGTCAATTGCTTCTGCTAATAATCTTTGATTGTAAAATGGATGCTTTTTCAAAAAAAGTAAGATATCTTTTTCTATTTTGTTCATAAAATTTCTCTTTTCTATTTTTGTGAACATTATATTACACTTTAACTTTTAAAGCAAGGTTTTTCATAAATTTTTAGAATTTAAGAATTATAATAACTTTTATACCACTCAGCAAATCTCCGAATCCCCTCCACAAGCGAAGTTTCCGGTTTAAATCCCATATCCCTCTCCAGCTCCGCAACATTCGCAAAGGTCACTTCCACATCCCCGGGCTGCATCCCTACCAATTCCTTATGTGCTTCAAAATCATAATCCTCCGGCAAAACCTTCGCTCTTTTCAATTCTGACTGCAATATCTCCACAAAATCCAAAAGATTCTCCGGCTGCTGGTTCCCAATATTATAAACTTTATATGGTACGCCGTCCTCACTGGCAATCGGCTTACGCTGCATAACCTCCACTACACCTGTTACAATGTCGTCAATATAGGTAAAATCCCGTTTACAATTTCCATAATTAAAAATTTGGATCTTCTCTCCGGCCAAAAGCTTATTCGTAAAACTAAAATAAGCCATATCCGGACGCCCTGCCGGGCCATAGACCGTAAAAAAACGCAGTCCTGTAGCCGGAATACCATAAAGCTTGGAATAAGCATGTGCAAATAGTTCGTTAGATTTTTTCGTAGCCGCATACAAAGACACCGGATTATCCACCTTGTCCTCCGTAGAGTACGGAACCTTTTGATTATTCCCATATACGGAGGAAGAGCTTGCATATACCAAATGCCGTACCCCTGCCGCACTATTGTCATAACTATGCCGGCATGCCTCCAAAATATTGTAAAAGCCTATCACATTTGCCTGAATATAAGCATCGGCATTCGTGATGCTGTAGCGGACGCCTGCCTGCGCCGCTAAGTTTACCACAATTTCCGGCTGATACGTATGGAATAATTCATCTACCAATGCCTTGTCCGAAATATCCCCGCGGATAAAAATGAAACCTCCTGACGTATTTTTTTGAAGCTCCTCTATCTGATGCAGCCGAAATTTTTTCAGCGAAACATCATAGTAATCATTTAGGTTGTCCACACCAATGATGCAAAGCTCCTCGTTTGACCGCAAAAGCTCTAAGCATAAATTTGCTCCAATAAACCCGGCGGCTCCTGTAACCAATATTGTTTTTCCTGAAAGGTCAATATTTTTCTCCAGCATTTGATACTCCTACCTAATATAACGTTGCATAAATCATGATGAATCATGTGCTTGATATCCGTGTCAGTTGTGCAATGTTGTACTAATTATCTTCCTACTCCATAATATTCTACGCCAGCACTTTCCATCGCAGCCTTGTCATACATATTTCTTCCGTCATATAACAGAGCCGTCCGCATCCATTCTTTGAATTGCTGAGGCGTTACGTTCCGGATCTCTTCCCACTCTGTAAAAGCAAAGCAGACATTCGCCCCCTGAAGCGTCTCTTCCAGGGTATCCGTATATTGAATCCCTTCCGGAAACCTCTCCCGAAAACGGCTGGCTCCAATGGGATCATAAGCATAAATATCTGCTCCCGCCTCTAACAGCAGAGGAATATTGTCCAGGGAAGGCGCCTCCCGCAAGTCGTCCGTTCCCGGCTTAAATGTCAGCCCCAGCACCGCTACCTTCAATCCATGAAACGTGATAAGCCGTTGGGAAGCCTTTTTATATAGCAATGTTTTCTGTATCTTATTAACCTCTATTGCCGCCTTCACGGTTTTTAATTCATAATGGTTTTGATTTGCAAGATATTCCAGCGCCTTTGTATCTTTTGGAAAGCAACTTCCTCCATAACCAATTCCGGCATTTAAAAACCGGCGGCCGATTCGCTCGTCATAAGACATGCCCCTTGCCACATCTTCAATATCTGCACCCACCAGTTCGCACAAATTTGCAATATCATTCATATAAGAAATCTTCAATGCCAGAAAATCATTGCAGGCATATTTAATCATCTCCGCGCTTCTGCGCTTTACGGATACGATGGGGAGATGAAACGGCTCATATATTTCCCGCAGCATTGCCTCAGCTTTGGGACTCTCCGTTCCAATGATGATTCGCGCCGCATGCAGAGTATCATGAACTGCCGTTCCCTGCGCCAAAAATTCCGGATTACTTGCCACCTCTACCGTCACATCATGCACCAGGAAGTCTTTGATAAACTGCTCTACCTTATCATTTGTTCCTACCGGAACGGTAGACTTTACAACAACCAGGCAGTCGTGCTCCACATTTTCTGCTATCTGGCGGGCAACCGTTGCAATATAGGACAACTCGGCAGAACCGTCCGGCCGCTCCGGAGTTCCTACTCCTATGAAAATGGCGTCCGCATTCTTATACGCGGTTATATAGTCTATGGTATAGTCCAAGCGGCCTGCTGTGTAATTTTTCCGCATTAGTTCTTCCAGATCCTGCTCATAGATGGGACTTGTACCTGACTTCATTAACGCAACCTTCGCCTCATCCACGTCTACACAAGTTACTTGATGCCCTACCTCCGCAAAGCATACGCCTGCCACCAATCCTACATATCCTGTTCCTGCTACTGCTATCTTCATAAATATTCCGCCCTTGTCATAATATTTCTTTTAAAAATAAAATTGTATCAATTACTTTTATTTTTGTTGACATATATTGGTTTAGTATACCACAAAACAATTGGGAAAGAAAGAAGTCTTGTACAAAAAGTACCTTGTCTCAAAACGCATAAGGGGCAACGCCTCTCGAAATGGCATTGCCCCTCATATATTTTACAATAATAATTTTCACAGTACAAGTTTCCCGGAACAAGGCAAAAGCTTATCCATATTCTTCCTCTTCTGTTCCATAGAAGAATGTACATATCGGTTTAACGTAATGTTCACATTGGAATGTCCCAAAATCTCACTCAATGATTTTACATCAAATCCTTCTTCTATACATCTTGTTGCAAAGGTATGGCGAAGGATATGATAATTTACCTGCTCCATTTCGCATTTCTGCAAGTAACGTTTTAGAATATTCTCCATTGTTCTTGGTTCGATAAAATGTTCAGTGCTTCCGGTTAAAATAAAAGTATCTTCTGAAAAGCTCTTCATTTTCTCTAAACGTTCCATCAAAAATTGTGGGATTGGGATATCTCGAACAGAACTGTTGCTTTTAGGAGTTGTTATAATAACTTTTGTTTTTTTCTTACCTACACTATCTGTATTTTGGATTCTTTGCATGGTGCCTCTTACACATAGTATTTTTTCTTTGTATAAAATATGCTGCCTCTTTAACGCACACACCTCTCCCAAACGAAGTCCCATATACAGGCTTAATAAAATACCTGTTTTTATAAAGCTATTATCATCTAATAAAAATTGGACAAATTCCAAATAATTCTTTTTATCTAGAATCCGTACCTCCTGATTATTCCGCTTTATTTTTATAAGTTCAAAATGGCAGGGGATTTCGATCTCCCAGCACACAGCATAAAGACATATTTCTTTTAAAATAGAAAGAATATCTTTTACTGTCTTTTCCGATAAACCGCCGCTGCCGTCTCTTTTTCCATTCTGAAGCTTTTTTTGTATGAACTGCTCCACCACCTCCGTTGTCAAGTACTCCAGCTGCTGTTCTCCCAAGTCAGGAATAATATGATTTTTAACTATATTATAGTATTTTACATAGGAGGATTCCTTAACTCTTAGCTTGACGTTTTTCAGCCATTGCATAGCTAAAAACTCAAATTTAAATAGCCTGCGTTTTGTTCCCTTGAATATTTTAGGGATGGTGAACTGCTGCACAACGTCTGTGATTCGGTTTTCTTTTGTTTCCATATATAATCTCCTTTGTTTTATTTGATTATATTAGGAAATTGAAATTTATTGACAGTTTGTGTTATTCTCCAGAAGTATTTTCACAATCCTACCGCTGACATAGCCGCCACATATAAAAATGTATACCATCCGGAAAATTGCATTAATCCGCCCAGGACAGTCTTAGTGAAACCTCCCCATCTAACGGCAGATACAGCCTTCCTGGCTTTTCCTCTACCTTATCAATAGGAATCTTTTTATACCGCAGAATCCTTATATCTTTTCCTTGATATGTTGTCATTACCTGCGGAAAAATTTCAGCTTTACCATAATCCACTGCTCGTAGCAGACGATAAATATACTCTGGTGAATCCTCCATTTTAAATCTGCACATTCCGGGGATATCCGAAGACTTATAAAGCTTTCTTTTCCCTTTCACCTTCTGTTTCCTTGCAACTATCCGATCCTCTATTATTTCCTCAAATTTTTCTGCAAATGCTTCAAAGGCAAGCTGCATTAATTTTTCAGCAAGCTCATATGCCCGTTCATCTGCCGTTATCCTACACCTCTTCTGAGTAATAATATCTCCCGCATCTACCTGTTTTGTAACGTAATGCCAAGTAATTCCCGTTTCACGTTCGTTTTCAAATATGGCCCAGCTCGCCGCATTTCGTCCGGGGAACTTTGGCAACAGTGCATTATGGAAGTTAATAATCGTATAATTCAAACTTTTGGTTACCTCTTCCGGAAATAAATAGTTGCTACCTGCACTGATTATCAGACATCTGGCTGAATCCTTACAGAAATAATCTGTAACCTTTCTTTTATCTCCTATATGTGTGATTGGAATTCTCAAGGCATCACATATTTTTGTCATAGAGCCAAAATTCCCTGTCTCATGTTCAATATATTCCACTACATAGTTATATTCTTTCCGGTATCTGTGTATATATTTAATAACTTCACCAGCTATTTTTCCATATCCTATTACAATTATTTTTTCATATGTTTTATCCATCCCTTAAAAATTCCTTTAGCCAAAGATACCCTCAAGTATTACTTTATTTACCAGAGGTACATTATTCGCCAAAACTTTTTTACTGTCTGACTATTTTTTTTACGAGTTCCACTATGTTTTCTTTGGTCTTAAAGTTTTCTTCCAGCACATACTTTGCATCAATCTCCATATCAAAAGCTTCCTCCAACTCTGCCACCAGATCAATAACCAGAAAAGAATCCAGAAGTCCTGCCTCAAACAAGTTTTCTCCTTCAAATATCAATATTTCCTCATCGATTTCTTTAAGCAGTTCCAATACTTTTTCTTCCATTGATAAAATCCTCCTGTATGCTATTCATTTTTATTATACAAGTATCACAACGTCATACCTATATTTTGTTAACTCGTTTTCTATCACTGCCAATTTATCAGATATGATAATTTCTTTAACCCGATCACTCCTGGACATTTCATTAAAATATGTCCTGCTGATCCACAACTCGTCCGTCCTGTCAATATTCACCTTTTTATCTTGATGTTCTGCTTGGTATATCGTTAGTTCCGCTTTAAATTTTCCCAATAAATCTAGATCTAACAGATCTCCCAAATAGAGTACACCGCCATCATTCAAAAGCCCCAAAGATTTCCAAAGAACATTTTCAAAATATTTCATGTCGGGAAAGTACTGACATACACTGTTTATGATTACCATATCCACTTTACCTGATAGAACAGTGTTGATTTCATCTGCACAGCATTGACATAGTTCAATATTTCGGATACCTTCTCGCTGTATCTTCTCGGCATTCCTTTCTAGGTTTGCTTTTGCCATGTCCGTCCCTATATACTTTCCTACAAAATGTGCAATATGAAACATGGTAACCCCCGACGCACAACCAATCTCAATCACCGTTTTTTTCTTTCCCAAATATGTTTTTAGTTTTTCATAAGTATTTTTTACATACTGATCCATTTCTGCCTGCGAATATGCTTCCCCATCAAAACTATTGTACCAACCTCCTGCTTCTATTGAATTTCTGGCATTTATCGCTATATAATCCCAAATTCTCGGATTTCCAAACCTTTTCATACCACCAGTTCTCCTACTAATTTTACAATTGTTCTTTCAGTTTCACTCGGTCAATTTTCCCGTTTGCATTGACAGGCATCTCTTCCCTCACAATAATCTTCCCTGGCAACATGTATTCTGGTATCATCCGCTTTAACTGCTGGTTTATCTCGTCCTTTTTCATATTCTTATCAATGAACAAAACAATTCTACTGTGTTTCTCATCGTAAAGACAGCAACACAAGGAAACCCCTGGAAGAGACGACACTGCTGTCTCAATTTCCCCCAACTCTATCCGGTGACCCATGTGCTTTATCTGAAAATCCTTTCTGGACAGATACACCAGTTCATGGCGCTCATTGTATTTCACCAGATCTCCGGTACGATAAATTTTCTCCTCGTAGATGTTATTAAGCGGATTCTGCACAAAAGCTGCCTGTGTTTTTTCTGGATTCCGGTAATAGCCCGTTGAAAGTCCCGTTCCTCTCACGCACAGTTCACCTACAATATCCGTATCTGTCACCAGGCAGTCATCTTCGTCCAATACCATAATATCCGTATTTCTCATGGGATATCCCATCGGCAATGGCTCATCATCCCCGAATTTCCGGTCAACAATGTAGTATGTGCAGGCATCTGTAATTTCCGTCGGTCCATAAAGATTTGCATAAACAACATCCGGGAGATATTTCCGCCAGATGTTCAACTGCTTATTTGGCATGACTTCTCCGCAGAATAACACTCTTTTCAATGTACCTGTCATATCTACATTTCTGAGGGCTTTCAGCCTTGAAACTACAATAAGAGCCGAAGGAACCCAGAAAATTGTATTGATTTTATGCATCTTTAAGTATTCCAGGAGCAGAACCGGCTGAGAAAACAGCTTCTGCGGAATGATGTGAAGTACTGCCCCTGATTTCATTGCAGAGTAAATATCCAAAATAGAATTATCAAAATAAAAAGGAGCTTGATTTCCAAAGGAATCCTGCTCTGTAATTCCAAACATTCCTGTTACCCAGTCAATATAATCAATGACGCTTCTGTGAGTAATGCAAACTCCTTTCGGCACCCCCGTAGAGCCTGATGTAAACAGAACATATAACAGATCCGTGTCAATAATGGAACTCACTGCATTCTGCACTATTAAAGATTCTTCCTTTTCCTTTGTCTCTTCGTAAAAGAGGAATTTTCCATGATAATCAAAAGCCCTAAATTCCTTTTCTAGCTCCTTTGTTGTAATAACAAGCTCCGGCTTTAGAACCTCCAGTATCTTATTAACTCTTGCCGCCGGCATTTCCGTATCAATGGGTGAATAGAAATTGCCACTGTATACAATGCCCATAAAAGATACCAGAACCTTCACGCCTTTTTCTATATATACCACTACAGGCTTCTTTGTTCCATAGCCTGCTTCCAAAATCGCTTCTGCGATTCCTATACTTTTGTCATGGTACTCCTTAAAAGTAATTTGTTCTTGTTCATCCTGTAGAGCTGTCTTTTCTGGTACTCTCTTTGCTGAAAACTCCAGCCATTCCAATACATTTGACTGCATTTTACTGTCTCCTTCTATGCTTTTCCAGAATCCGAACATCAAGCATCCAATTCCCTACACCTTTGGCTGTTTTTTCAGTAGTATCTGCTGAGAAAACCTTCCTGTAAGCTCTGCAAATCGTTCTGTCATCCTTCTTGATTCCATGTTACCCTCCCACACCCATGTGCTGTCTTTGGTACATCCTCTAGAAAATATATCCAACAAACTTCTGCAAAATAAAATTCCTCCAAGCCCGATGCCATTGCAGGATACAGTAGTAGCAATATTCTCTGAAAAACCGACAGTTCCATTCACTTCAAAAACACAGGCTGCAGCAATACGTTCTTCTTTGTCTCGTACTATGATGCACTCAGCCTTCTCTTCTATCTGGAGTATCCTGCTTTTCAGCATATCCTTTACAGAATACTTATCTATCCGTTCCCTCCACAGCTTATAAACCTCTTCATAATCTTCAGTGTGAAAAAGCGTAAAACAGAAATTGATTTTTTCCATATAGCGTCTGCACTTCCTGTACATTTCTTCCAGTTCTGGGATCTTCTCTGAGGTAAGTATATATTCCAGATTTCTGCGGTATCTTGTACATCCAAGTTTCAGCAGTTCTTCCTCCCGTTTTCCTGCATACTTTTTTTCACTGCCTATCAAATAAATGACTACATCCAGTTCCTGGGGATCTATGTACAAGCTTTTCTCTTTTGATACATAATAATATCCCAAATAATAGTCTCGTTCCAGGACAAAAATCCAGAGAGATGTATCAGATATAATTTCATATCTTAAGCGTCCTTCGTGGATGTATTCCTCCATCTGCGGAAGGGAAATATAGCAATTTGTCTCAAATCTGCCACAACCGGCTTTGAATGCACTTAATGTCTCCAACCATTCGTCAAGAGACTGTATTTTCCCTCCACATACTTCTTTCTGGGCCTGAATATTTTCTATATCTATTGCATTTTGTTCAGTTTCCATCCTCCTGTTTCCTTTCTACTGTAACAAATTGTTTATGATCTTCTATACGCCATACCTACTGTCTTAAAACTGCATATATAAAAACTGAGCCGTATCATACTGCGAGCCATACATCCCGAATAAAATCACACCAAAGAACAACAGATAATAGACTCCCCATCTTATTGGAAGGATCTTGGTATCAAGCCAGCTTAATATATTTACATTTTTTTCCTTACCAACAGATACGAGAAGCAATATCAGAAGGCCGACCCCCAGAACAACTGTATCTTGCCAAATCCAGTTTAAGGCTGATAAACTGATATAATCCCCAATAAAAAAGCTACGTCCCACAATTTGACGGACAGCAGTATAAAAATCCTTAAAATTCTGCACCTGAAGTATCACATTAGCAATAAATAAAAGCGCCCAAGTCCGCTACTTACTATCCACTTGAAAAGAGCTTATTTGTTGCGTTTGTTATAATTTCTCATAAGAAACTAATTGCTCTACGGAAATGCGGGTCTGTGAGTGGCGTTCGGGATCAGCAGCTTCTTCATTAGAATACCCAACCGCCAAAATGTTGATCGGTTCAAGATTTTCCGGCAGACAAAATTCATTTTTGATAATATCGGGTTTGAAATAGCAAACCCAAACGGAACCTAAGCCTAATTCCGTTGCTTCCATCATCATATGATCCGTTAAAACCGAAGCGTCAATATCGGCACTCTGCCTTTTGTCAAACGGACGAACCCACGCTTTGTTATGGTCTGCGCAAACAATTATTGCAAGCGGCGCACCATAGATATTTGTAGCTTTCCCAATTTTTGCAAGACCGTCCTTTTCCTGCACTACAATTAAATGTATCGGTTGCAGATTTGCGGCTGTTGGGGCTACATGGGCTGCCTGTAAAATCTTATCCAGTTTTTCCTTTTCAACTTTCTGCGGTGTGTAGGATCGGACACTGTACCTCTTTTTTGCAAGTTCTAAAAAATTCATAGCGTTACTTCCTTTCTGCATTTTCGATTGTTATTTTAAGGGTTAGTTGATATTCCCAACTCCTTATGCTATAATTTTATCATCAATTTTCTTAAAAGCAAGAACGCACTTTTTTGGTAGGTAGTATCTAAAAGTATAGTGTAAGGAGAGAAGCATATGAAATGTGCAAGTAATTATAATTGTCCCGTAGAAGCAACTTTAGATTTAATCGGCGGTAAGTATAAGGCACTTATTTTGTGGCATTTGATTGACAAAACGCTACGTTTTAACGAAATTAGCAAGTTAATTCCCAAAGCCACCCCTAAAATGATAACTCAACAATTACGGGAGCTTGAAACGGATAATTTAATTGTTCGTGTAGTATATCCCGTTGTCCCACCGAAAGTTGAATATTCTTTAAGTGAGTTTGGAAAAAGTATCATTCCTATATTAGATGCTATGTGTAATTGGGGAGAAAGTTATTTAGACGGGCTTGATGTGTCCCCATGTTCAAAGTAATATATGATTGATTTTCAGCTTCATAGCCATACATTTTGCAAAAAGAACATTCGCCATAAAAAATGGTGAGTGTTCTTTTTTTGAATATAATGAATTATTTAAGCTAATTATAGGTACTGTGTAGACATATCCAAAAAGAAAGGTGAACAGTAAAATGTAATAGGGTGAATGAATATGGCAAAAAGACCAGTACCACAATATGATTTTAAGGCTTTTGGAGCAGCAATTAAAGCGGCGCGTAAAGGACGCAAGGAAAGCAGAAAAAAGGTGTGCGACGAAATGTATATATCCCCGCGTTACCTTGCGAATATTGAGAACAAGGGACAGCACCCCAGCGTTCAGATATTCTTTGAGCTTATGCTGCGTTATGATATATCCGTAGACCAGTTTCTTTTTTCGGAAAACGAAGCGGAAAAGTCCACGCAGCGGCGGCAGCTTGATTCAATGCTTGACAGCATGGATAAGAAAGACTTAACGATTATCACCGCTACTGCAAAAGGAATACAGGAAGCCAAAGGGACAGACGATTAGGCTGCTGTTCCCTTTTTCCGTTGTTGTTTAGATAGTTGCAGCCGCTTTTGTGCTGCAACTTTTTACATCAAATTTATAACAATCCATATAATTCCCTTACGCCCGCCTACAATTTTGTAGACGGGCGTATTATGTTCCCCGATAAAATCTTTCTAAAAAGCCTATAACATAATACTTTTAGAGGTATCATGCCATAGGCTCTTTGGCTCCCATGCTGTTTGTCTATACTGACTGCTTTCTACATTTATTCCGCTTTTTCCTTTTTGTTTTGTGCCACATAATCTACTGGTGAAAGATGTTCTTCACTCCACAACATCATTTGGTTTAAGATAGGGATAAAAGTTTTTCCCAAATCAGTTAAGGAATACTCTACTTTCGGCGGGACTTCTTGATAAATATATCGGGAAATGAAACCGTCCTGCTCCAACTCACGAAGCTGCTTTGTTAATGTTGATTGTGTAATATCACCTAATCTTCTTTTTAATTCTCCAAACCGTTGTATCTCATGTTCAGCGATATACCACAGAATCATAATCTTCCATTTACCGCTTAAAATGTTTTGAATCCGCACCATAGGAGCGCATTGAGGTAATGGCGTTTTCATATTGCTCATTATATATTCCCCCTTTCAATGGTAGTATACTATATCGGCGCACATATTTCAAGGTACAACATTTTTTGATACCGGTATCTTTATTAGCACTATAAACGAAAAAAGACAGTACTTTTAATTTTTTTGCTTCTTGCTATAATATGAAACATGAAAGGCGGTGAGTAAAATAAACACAGTCACAAACTTAGCGGGAATCTCTTTGAATAACCCCATTATGCCCGCTTCTGGAACCTTTGGCTCTGGACAAGAATACAGTGAATTTATTGACCTAAATCGGTTAGGCGCAATCGTAACAAAGGGCGTTTCAATCAATCCGTGGGAGGGGAATCCGTCACCGCGAATTATGGAAACAAGCAGCGGAATGATAAATGCCATTGGCTTACAAAATCCGGGGGTGGACATATTTATAAAACGGGATATTCCATTCCTAAAAAAATTTGAAACAAGAATTATTGTCAATGTTTGCGGTAACTCTGTATCAGATTATATAAAAGTTGTGGAACGCTTATCTGAACAGGCAGTAGATATGCTGGAAATCAATATTTCCTGTCCTAACGTAGAGCATGGAGGGATTGCTTTTGGTCAAGAGCCTAAAATGGTAGAACATATCACAAAGGAGGTAAAAAAGACAACTCATTTACCCATATCTATGAAGCTGACACCGAATGTCACGGATATAACAGAAATTGCCAAAGCCGCCGAATATGGTGGAGCTGACGCGCTTTCGTTGATAAACACCATTACAGGAATGAGAATTGACATTAAAAAAAAGACATTCAGTGTGGCAAATAAAACAGGCGGGTTATCCGGCGCAGCGATTAAACCGATTGCTTTACGAATGGTATATCAAGTTTGTAAAGCCGTTCATATCCCGGTTATAGGAATGGGGGGAGTTACAACAACAGAGGACGCTTTAGAATTTATCATGGCTGGTGCAACAGGAATTGCAGTCGGAACAGCCAATTTCAGAAACCCATATGTCATGTTAGAAATCATTGACGGATTGCAAAAGTACATGGAAGAAAACAATATTGAGGATTTACAGGAAATCCGAGGTATTGTAGATTAAACAATTTCTTATATCAAAAAGGAGAACTTATTATGCACTACACAGGAACAATTTGGCGACCACCGTATGAAGCCTACTCTTTACTTATTCAAGTAACCGCAGGATGTACACATCATTCTTGTAAATTTTGTACCCTTTATGAAGATTTACCATTTAAGTTTAGAATGTCGCCGCTTTCAGAGGTAAAAAGCGACTTGGCAGAAGCCAGTAAATATTACAAGAACGCCCCACGGATTTTCTTTACAGGCGCAAATCCCTTTGTTTTAACTACGGATAAACTGAAAAAACTGGCAGAAATGGTTAAAAAATATTATCCGAATTATCAAACGATTGGCTGTTTCGGGCGTATTACTGACCTCTATAACAAGACCGTGGACGATCTGAAAGAATTACGGGCTTTGGGATATGACGGTATTACTTTTGGTGTAGAAACGGGCAATGATGAAGCCCTTGCATTTATGAACAAGGGTTTTCGTTCAAGTGATACGATTGAACAGGCTAAAAAATTAGAAAAAGCTGGTATCAGTTATAACTTTTTTTATTTGACAGGTATTTCCGGCGCGGGGCGTGGTGAATATGGCGGCAAGGAAACCGCTAAAGTTTTTAACCAGCTTCACCCCCAGATTATTGAATCCTCTATGTTGACGATTTATGAAACATCTGAATTGTATCAAGAAATTCAAAAAGGTAACTGGAAAGAGGAAAGCGAGCTTGAAAAACTTGCTGAATTAAAGGCACTCATTGAAAATCTTACAATCCAAACAAGGATTGTTACAGATGGCGCTTCCAATCTAATTCAAGTCCGTGGCAATTTGCCAGCCGACAAGGAAAAGCTGGTAAAGTATTTAGAACGGTTAATTGCAACTGCTGATGAATCAGCCTTACGGGAGTACCGTGTTAATCTAAAGCATTTATAAAAATAAGTTTATATCTAATTGTATCTGCCGCACGACGGCAAAAGAAAAAAAGCCGTCGTACAGCAGAGGTCTTTTCACACGCCTGTTCTTATACGGCGGCTTTGAGAAAATCAAAGCCGCCGTTTCTTTTTTATCTTCTCAAGAAATGACGCGGTATCACTGTTAAAAGCGGCGGCTAAAAGGAGGTAGCCGCCATGAAGCATATACCGTATCGACAAAATCCGACGGTCATTGACACATCAAAAAAAGCCCGTCCACCACCGGGGGAAATTACGCCTATAAGTATGAACTGTGTAATCATCATAATGATTTTTTTAATGCCTTTTTGCCTGTCCGCATTTTTTGTGGGCGGGCTTTTTTTGCGCCTTTTGGTTTTCTTAAAAAGCTATTTGAAAAGCGCAACAAAAGAGCCTTTTCCATACGGATAGGGTGTGAAAGGGGACGGAAGGACAAGCCTTTTGTCTTTTACACCACGAAGGAAGGAGGTGAACTCTATGGAGCTATCTTCTTCTGAAATGATAACGATCCAACATCAGTATGACGCGCTTGCAAAAAAAACCCTTAAAGGCGAAGCAAGAAGTTATTACCGAGAGCTTTCCAAACGCGCCGCCCATGAAGTGAATTTTTCGGAAATGAGCGAAGCGGAACTCTCACAGCTTTACACGCTGGACGAGTACGAGAGCGATTACTACCGCTTTGAAGTGTCCGGCTACGATGTGCTTGTAAAAAATGAGCTGCTTGGCGAAGCCCTGCAAGCCCTGCCCGAAAAGAAGCGTGACATTATCCTTTTGTCATACTTTTTGGATATGAGCGACGAGGAAATAGGCGGTCTGCTGAATGTTGTGCGCAGTACGATTTTCCGGCACAGGAAAACCGCACTTGAAAAAATCAAACTGTATATGGAGGGGAAAACAGATGAACAAAAATAAAAAAAACGTTGCCCTGTTGCCGTTCCCTGTTATTGCGGCGGGCGGCGGGCGGCGACACGGAAGCCATGTGCGCAATCTTGAAGCATTACGAGGGTTACATAGCGACGCTCTGCACCCGGACGCTGAAAGACGACGCGGGCAATACTTATTCCTACGTTGACGAGGAAATGAGGAACAGGCTGCAAGTGCGGCTGATTACCCGCACCCTTTCCTTTAACGTAGGCTAAACACAGGCTGTCCCCAGCGGGTGCGTCCCCCTTTCCGCGCTTCCGCTTATGGGCTGCTTGTCGTTTCACCGGGGCATACCGACCAGCGCGGTATGCTTCCGTGAGCCGACAAGCTCTTAATTTTGAACCTTGACAAAGAAAGCGGCGCAAGATAACGGCGGCGCAGCATAGGGCAGATCGGATACGTCCCTTTTGCGCCGAGCCATACGGCGGGTGCGCCATGACGCTATTTCGGCGGGGTTTTCTATTCCCCGCTGGAATAGCCGAGCGACCAACACCGCGCCGGGGAGCAAGTTTAGCAGCTTGCGGGCGACGACAGCGCAGAATATATAATGATACTCCCTTACCGCCACAGTCCGAGCGTTCAAAGCGTCGCAGGCAATGGGTAGGGCTGCATGAGAACCATGCAGGGGTGAAACTCCCGTGAGGTTATGCTGCTAACCGTCCGATTTAAGCCTTTTTCACTATTAACCATTTACCCATTTTTTGAAAGGGGGATTTATAGAAATGAACAATGCTGATGTGCCTATTTGGGAAAAATACACGCTTACCATTGAGGAAGCGTCAAAATATTTCCGCATTGGGGAAAACAAACTGCGGAAACTTGCAGAGGAAAACCCTACGGCGGGCTGGGTAATCTTGAACGGCAACCGTATTCAGATCAAGAGGAAACAGTTTGAAAAAGTCATTGACACGTTGGACGCAATTTAGCGAAAAAGATAGTGAAAAAGAGCCTTGAATGTGCTATAATAGATGTAGGCATATCAAGGCTCTTTCCGACACGGAAAGGAGCAAAAACAATGTCGGAGAAAAGACGTGATAATAAAAACCGCATTTTGCGTTCGGGAGAGAGCCAGAGAAAAGACGGGAGATATGCTTACAAATATACCGATACTTTTGGTAAAGTGCAATTTGTCTATGCGTGGAAGTTAGTGCCTACGGACAAGACCCCAGCCGGGAAGCGTGACGACATATCCCTTAGAGAAAAGGAAAAAGAGATACAGAAAGACCTTGACGACGGGATAGACACAATCGGAAAGAAAATGACTGTCTGCGAGCTTTACGCAAAGCAGAACCGCCACCGGGGGAACGTAAGGCATAACACCACAAAGGGGCGCGAACGGCTGATGAAGCTGTTAGAAGCAGATAAACTTGGTTCCTGCCCCATTGACCGTGTGAAGCTGTCCGACGCGAAAGAATGGGCGTTGCGCATGAAAGAAAAGGGAATATCCTACAAGACCATAAGCAACGACAAGCGTTCTCTGAAAGCTGCCTTTTACACAGCGATACAGGACGACTATATAAGGAAGAACCCCTTTGACTTCCAGCTAAACACCGTGATTGAGGACGACACCGAGCCGAAAGTACCCCTCACAGCAAAGCAGGAAGAAAGCCTTTTATCCTTTATGCAAGGTGATAGCGTCTATCAGAAATACTATGACGAGGTTATTATACTGCTGGGGACGGGGCTTAGGATTTCCGAACTCTGCGGATTGACTGAAACCGACCTTGACTTTGAAAACCGGGTAATCAATGTAGACCACCAGCTTTTACGGAGCGCGGAAACAGGCTACTACATAGAGAAGCCCAAAACACAAAGCGGTATCAGACAAATTCCAATGAGTGAAAAAGTGTATGAAGCGTTGGGGCGTGTGTTGGAGAACCGCAAGGGAGCGAAGCAGATTACCGTTGACGGTTACAGCAATTTCCTTTTCCTCAACCGGAACGGTTGCCCGAAAACGAATGTGAACTACGCTACCATGTTCCGGGGGCTTGCGAAGAAGTATAACAAGTGCCATGAGGAAGCCTTACCTAAAGTAATGACACCCCACACCCTGCGCCATACGTTCTGCACCAACTTAGCCAATGCGGGCATGAACCCGAAAGCGTTACAGTATATTATGGGACATTCCAACATCACCATGACGCTGAACTATTACGCACACGCAACTTTCGCTTCCGCAAAGGCTGAAATGGAAAGGCTGATCGCAGCATAGCCGCAGACGGATTTACTACTTCTTTTACTACCATTGAGAGGGAAAACCTAAGAGGTTATGAGGGTATATAAGAACTTCTCCCCATATCTAAAATGCCGGGAAAGCCCGAAAATACGGGCTATACCGACATATAAGAACTTCTAAAGAGATAATCTAAATTCACCATAAATTTTAGATTAAAAACTTGTTCTTGTGCTTCCTCTATCCTGCCATTTTCCAAGCAATTACTAATATATAACATTATATGTTTTATATCATGAATTTTCTTATTGTTCTGATTATATAGAGACTGCAATACTTCATTTTGCTTCTCTAGATTGCTTTGAAATGCATCTAAAATATGTTTATCTGTTTTAATCCTTTGATAAAGAGCATTCAATAATAGAAATATTGTAACCAATACGGTACATACTATAAAAATAAAGTGGAGAACAAAACTTGCTGTCGAAAACCCACTTCTTCCCAAGTACATACTATAAGTCAACATAGACCATTCTATACAGCAAATAACACCTAATGATTTTCTATATTTATATGATACAGCTTTAAGCAATTGAAGCATATCTTTTTTTTGATACATTGATATAAATATCAACAAATATATCAAAAAACAGCCTATTATTTCTTTAAAATTTCTAGTGCCACAATTCACTTCAAATACTGTCTTTTGATTTAATACTCCTTCTAAAATCAAAAACAACATTTTAATAAGAGCAAGTGATATATTATAAAGAGTTTCCCATATAAAAACCACATAATACGAACTTCTTAAATATATAAAAATCAAAACAGACAAAAACAGGCTATTAAAAACAGTAAATATATTCGAGACAAATGACAAAGATGCATTCCAAACACTAAGTATTCCCCATACAATTGCTATAGAAACAATTATAATTCTAGTATATAGCGCATGCTCCCTTTTCTCTGGATACAATTCTCGAATTACCCAGATCCCTAAACTCATTTCTACAAGCTGTGCAAGAGCGTAGAAAAACAGCATCATCCAACATCACCGCCAGTATTCCAAAATTTCCTTTTTCACCTGTAATAATCGCGGCTTGCTTACAGGCAGCATACTCCCATCCCGCAATACAATCTGCTGATTTTTCAATGACATAATATGCACAATATTAACCATATAGCTTCTGTCAATCACAATAAACTGTCTGCTGCCCAATTCATCCCTTACCTGAGACAAAGTTTTCCTTACTCTGCTTTCTCCCCGTTTATGAATGATTTCTACATATTTTTCCTCTTTTTTCAGATAAAAGATTTCTTTATAAGGAATCTTTTCAAACTGACAGCCTTTTTTAATTATATAAACATCCTCCTCATGCTCCATCTGAGAAACCAATGCTGCAAATGCCTCTGGGAGCTTTTCCTCCAGCATATTTTTGGGAATATATCGATAGGCATTTACCTCAAAGGCTTCCACTGCATATTCAACATGATTTGTGATATATATGATAGCCGACCCCCAACATTCTTTCCGAATTATCTTGGCAACCTCTATGCCTGTCATCTCAGGCATCTCCACATCCAATAAATAAATGTCAAAACATTCTTTCTCTCGTAAATCAGAAATTAATTCATTTACTTTAATATACTTCTTAAATGTATACGAAATTCCAAGGTTCTGCATACTTTCGGCTGTTAATTTGCCAATCCGTTTTACATACTCCTCTTGATCATCCAAAACTGCAATATTTAACATAAAATCTTCTTCAACTTTCTTCCCTGTTAAAGGGATAGATTTTATCTTTTGTATTATATATTTCTCTTGAAATCACTGGAATATATAGGTAATTATATCATATTATTTAAATTTTTGTATATTTGTCCTTTAATCCTGAATTATTCACGGCTGTGCCATGAAAGTGGCCGAAAGCCACATAGTTACCGTATTTAAGCTGTTTATTGCATTTCATCTGTTAAGTGAATAGAAAAAGA
>CAJTDE010000016.1 GCA_910574835.1 Clostridia bacterium
TAATAGCTATAATTCCAAAAGCTGTCGCACCGAAATGCAACAGCTTTTACTATTTTCATAAACTAACGCCATTTTTAAATGTCTGATACTAAAGACAGGTTTTATAAAAAGCAAGTACTTTTTCATAAATTTTTGTATTTTTTTTGCCTCATTTTCACCCCTCTATTTTTATGCCCTTTTTATACCTTTTACATATCTTGCTACTGTTCACTTTGTAACTAATCGCAACATTCTTTTCAGCCTTGGGCCACATACCCTTTCTCCATCGTCATCACACACTGATACCTGGTATCGAGAAGGCTCACCCGTTCCGAGATATCCTCCTTAAGCTGCTTAAGCTCCGCTCCCTGATAGGCGAAGGGAACTACCACATCAAAAATCAGATTAATCTGCTGCTCACCGTCCACCAGCCGAAAATCATGCAGGGTCAGCCGGTCGTCAATCTCTTTTAATACATCCGTTACTTTCATGCGCACATTCGTCACCCGGTCGTCCCTTACCTCAACCGGGTCCATATGAATCACCAGGAAAATCCCCAGCTTTTTTGCCGCTTCCCGCTCGATTTTATCAATAATCTCATGAGAAATCTCTATACTTACATCATTGGGCACCTCCGCATGAATAGAAGCCAGACTTCTAGTAGGCCCATAATTGTGAACAATCAAATCATGGCTGCCGAGAATCCCCTCATAGCTCTCCACAAAATCCGTAATCTGCCGGTAAAGCTCCGGGTCCACAGCCTTACCTATCAATGGCTCCAATGTATCCCTGGCAATTCCCACACCGGCCCACATAACCACAAGGGCCACCGCCACGCCCACAAAGCCGTCAATATTGATTCCCGTAAAACGGCAGAACAAAAGCGACAGCACCGTAGCGGAGGTCGTTACCACATCTCCCATAGCGTCCGTGGCCGTAGCCATCATCACACTGGAATGAATCCGTTTTCCAAGCTTCCGGTTAAAATACGCCATCCAAAGCTTTACTCCGATGGAGGCCAGCAGGACCATGACGGAAACCGTGCTGAAGGCCAGCTCTTCCGGCTCCCGTATCTTCCCGACGGCAGTTTTCAGAAAGCTTAGCCCCACCTCTATTACAAGAAATGAAACTATCAGCGCCGCAATGTATTCAATCCTTCCGTGGCCAAAGGGGTGATCCTGATCCGCAGGCTTACTGGCCATCTTGACACCCACAAAGCCGATTACGGAGGAGGCCGCGTCCGAAAGGTTGTTGAATGCATCCGCCAGTACGGATACGCTGCGCAAAATCAGCCCTACGGTAAATTTTCCTGCAAACAGCAGCATATTGCAGAAGATGCCTACCATGCTTGCCATAACACCATAGCTGGTGCGCACTTTGGCATTTTCCGTATTTTCGTAATCATTTACAAATTTATGTACCAAAAAATCAACCATTGCTTTCTTCCTCTTTTCACATTCCCATTATTGTAATATATTTTCCTGAAAAATGGAAGAGTGACTTGTTATTTTCCCATGAATGTGCTATTGTTAAACTATTCACAGACATTGCCCGGCATGTGACAAGACAGCTTGCGTCCGCCTGGTTTGTTGCCTGCTGAAATCAAATTCACGCAATGAGTTGACAGTGTATCAGGCTTGCTGCGCAGGAACAAGGAGTGGAAAATATTATGAGTACAATGAAACTGACGCTGCTTACGGATCTTTATGAGCTGACAATGATGCAGGGCTATTTTAAAAATCAGTCCAATGAAACGGTTGTATTTGACGCTTTTTACCGGAAGAATCCCTCCGGTAACGGATTTGCGGTTGCAGCCGGTTTGGAGCAGGTAATTGATTATATTAAAAATCTCACCTTTGATGAGAAGGATATCGAATATCTGAGAAGCCTTAAGCTTTTTGATGAGGATTTTCTTGAATATCTGAGTAAATTCCGATTCTCGGGAGATATTTTTGCGATTCCGGAGGGGACGGTTGTTTTTCCAAGGGAACCGCTTGTGAAGGTGATTGCGCCGATTATGGAGGCTCAGTTGGTGGAAACGGCTATTTTGACGATTGTCAATCATCAGAGTCTGATTGCTACCAAAACCGTGCGTGTGGTTCATGCGGCGAAAGGGGACGGCATTATGGAGTTCGGTCTTCGCCGGGCACAGGGACCTGACGCCGGAATTTATGGGGCCAGGGCCGCGATGATCGGCGGATGCATCGGGACTTCGAATGTATTGGCCGGGCAGCTTTTTGATGTTCCGGTGAAGGGGACCCATGCACATAGCTGGATTATGAGTTTTCCGGATGAGTATACGGCTTTTAAGAAGTATTCGGAGCTTTATCCGGATGCGTGTATTTTGCTTGCGGATACGTATGATACGTTAAAATCGGGGGTTCCCAATGCTATTCGGGTGTTTACGGAGATGCGTGAGGCGGGGATTCCTCTGACTTTTTATGGGATTCGGCTGGACAGCGGGGATTTGGCTTATATGTCGAAGAAGGCCCGGAAAATGCTGGATGAGGCCGGGTTCCCGGATGCGGTGATTTCGGCTTCCAGTGATCTGGATGAGTATTTGATTACAAGTCTTAAAGGGCAGAATGCGGCTATTACTTCCTGGGGCGTTGGTACGAATATGATTACTTCGGCGGATTGTCCGGCTTTCGGCGGAGTGTATAAGCTGGCGGCAGTGATGGATGAGGAAGGGGAGTTTATTCCTAAGATTAAGCTTTCGGAAAATTCGGAGAAGATTACAAATCCGGGGAATAAGACTGTTTTTCGGATTTATGATAAGGAGACGGGGAAGATTCGGGCGGATTTGATTTCTCTTGCAGATGAGACGTTTGATGTTTCGCAGGATCTTTTGATTTTTGATTCGGTGGAGACCTGGAAGAAGACGAAGCTTAAGGGGGGCACTTATAATATGCGGGAGCTTTTGGTTCCGGTGTTCTTGAAGGGTGAGTGTGTTTATAGTTCGCCGAGTGTGATGGAGATTCGGGATTATTGTGCAAGGGAGCAGGATACGCTTTGGGATGAGACGCGGAGATTGACGAATCCGCATGAGGTTTATGTGGATCTTTCGGATAAATTGTTTCGGATTAAGGCGGGGTTGTTGGATCAGATGAATCAGGAAGGGTAGTGGGGACGGACGGGAGAGACGCAGGGAGAGGCCGCGGACTTTTCCATATCTGTGTTCGGACGGTTCGCGTACACCCTGTCTGTTCTGTGCGTACATTGCTTTTGTATGGTTTTGATAATCATTGGGTTTTGAAGCAATGTTCGTACAGCTCAGACAGAGTGTGCGCGAACAGCCGGACACTTGATATCGGAAAAGCCCGCGGCCTCTCCCTGCGTCTCTCCCTGGCTTTTGAAGGGGGGCGTTTTGGGGGCATTTTGGGGTGATGTGAGGGGGGCTTTTGGGGGTGATTTTTTTGTGGTGTCTGTTAAAGGTTGTAATTAGTGTAAGTACTTAAAAACTATAATTAATGTAAGTAATTGGTTTATTCGTTGAAGTAGATGCTGTACCAGGTGCAGAAGGTGTAGATGGTCCATAGCTTTCTGCTGTTGTCTTTGTGTTTTTTTAGGTGTTCTTCCAGAAGTTCCATTAGTTTTTCCTGGTGGAAGTATAGGTGGGCGGCTGGGCTGGTGAAGGCTTTGCGGAGGCGGGTTTGGCCTTCTTCTTCGCAAATCCAGTGGCGGATGGGGACGGGGAAGCCGAGCTTGGGACGCTCGCTGGTGGCGGTGTCCAGTTTGGAGGCGGCGGCTTTGCGGAGGATGTATTTTGTTATGCGTCCTCTTTGCTTCATGTGGGCCGGGAGGCGGCGGGTGAGAGCGAAGACTTCTTTGTCCAGGAATGGAACGCGGACTTCCAGGGAGTGGGCCATGCTCATACGGTCGGCTTTTTGGAGGATGTCTCCGGGGAGCCAGTGGCGCAGATCGATTTCCTGCATGCGGTCGGCGTCGCGAAGTCCTAAGGTTCGGTCGTAGTCTTCTTCCAGGAAGCTTTGGGGGCTTCTGGCTCCGGGGTTTTTGCGGAGCAGGGCGCGGCGTTCTTCCAGGGTGAAGATGTTGGCGTTTCCGATGAAGCGCTCTTCCAGGGTTTTGCTTCCGCGGATGAGGAAGTTTTTGCCTTTCAGATTTGGGAAATGCTTGGCTATGCAGGCAAGCCATTTGCGCAGCTTTAGGGGCAGCATTTGGTAGCGGCGGAGGGCTTCGGGTTCGCAGTAGATGCGGTAGCCGCCGAAAAGCTCGTCGGCTCCTTCGCCGGAGACTACTACTTTGACGTCTTTTGCCGCCTCCATTGAGAGGAAGTAGAGCGCTACTGCGGAAGCGTCGCCTAAGGGTTCGTCCATGTAGTAGAGGACTTCGGGAACGGCCTCCCAAAATTCCTGTTCGCGGATTCTTCTGCCTTTGTGATCCAAGTCGCACTGTTCGGCCGTACTTCGGGCGTATTGAATCTCGTTATAGCGGTTTCCTTCCTGGCCGAAGCCTACGGTGTAGGCCCTCTTTCCGCCAAATTCAGAGGCTATCAGGCCGGAGTCTACGCCGCCGGAGAGGAAGGTTCCCACTTCTACATCGGCGATTTCATGGGCTTTTACGGAATCTTTTATGACCCGGTCTACGGATTCTAACCATTCTTTTTCGGTTTTTCCTGTTTCCGGCCGTAAGGAGGGTTCAAAGTATTTCTGAATCTCCAGAATGATGCTGCCGCTTTTCCATCGAAGGAAGCTGCCCGGCTCCAGGCGGTAGATGCCTTTGAAGAAGGTTTCCTCCAGGGCGGAATACTGAAAGGAAAGGAACTGCTCCAGAGCCTGCTCATTAAGAGCTTTCCGGTATTCCGGGTATTTGAGTATGCTTTTTATTTCGGAGGCGAAGATGAGACTTTCGCCTGCTACGGTATAGTAAAAAGGCTTAATACCAAAAAAGTCCCTTGCCGCAAAGAGTTCTTTTTTCTCCTCATCCCAAATAACGAAGGCAAACATCCCCCGCAAACGCGAAAGCAAATCACTGCCCCATTCCTCATAGCCGTGAATCAGTACCTCCGTATCGGAGCGGGTCTTAAATTGATGCCCGGCTTTTAACAGCTCTTCACGAAGCTCTTGATAATTATAGATCTCTCCGTTAAAAACCAAAACCTTATCTCCGTTTTCATTTTCCATAGGCTGCGCGCCTGTTTCCAAATCTATAATGCTGAGACGGCGAAAGCCCAGGGCTGCATCAGCGCTTAACCAGCTTCCCCCATCATCGGGACCGCGATGACGGATGGCATCCTTCATCTCCTCCAATACCTGCTCTCTATCCCAATCTCCCGTTTTCTTTCCCACAAATCCGCAAATACCACACATATGATAACCTCCTGTTTAAATCGCTGCGCGATGGCACGAAAGGGTAAAGCCGCTTCATATTACTATTCCCAGCTCCACACTCCCTGGTCATACACGATGTTCTCTTTTGGTTACCATAATCTTAGCATCGCCTTATTTCGACAAATTTTCTGACTTGTAACAAAATTGTATCCTGATGTTAATATTAATGCACAAAAAAGCGGGGCACACCACCCAACGTGATGAACCCCACCAAATCTCAAACTCCCCTGATTTTAAGCCGTTCTACTATACTTTTACCTTTGTATAACTTGATTATACCCCATTGGAAAATTAAATTGTATACATTATGATTTAAGCCCAAGCCACTCTCTTACGGTGTCTACCGCATACCCTACACCCTGAGCAATCTTTTCGACATCAATTCCAAGGTTATAAAAATTTCTGGCTGCTTCTCTGGCTTTCTTCAATTCGCCATCCTGCTCACCGATTTTCCGCTCTTCCATCCGAATTTCCCGTATTGCCTGGCACACATTAACCACCTCTTCACTTTCATCATATTTTATTCCCGCATTTGTGATTGTTTCAATCACATCTGCCGCCCTGCGCTCCACTTCCCGAAAACGCTCTTCATTGGCCTCCAGCACCCTGCTTAAGTTCTCCCTGTCTTTTGAATACTTGATGAACAACATAACTTCTCGCAGGCTGGACCGGAACTTCATAATCTCCTCATCCAACATCTGCGCCGGAGCAATCAGCCGCACATGATAATTGTCCATACAGGCAAGCACATCAGGGTCTGACACATTCATCATTTCAAACAGGCTTAACGGCCCATTCCACTCTTCCGGACCGAAATATATGGTCACTGTAATAGATGGTATCAGTCTGTCTTCCGACCAAAAACCGCTTAAAAATTCACCTGTGTTTGGCGTTTTTCTGTCTTCTTCAGCAGAGGTTTCCCCCTGCTCTTTTTTCCGCTTCATTTCCTTCCGGTGTGACTTTGCTGCTTCTTCCACCTGCCCCGCATACTCCAGCGCATCATAGAGATTATTCTTCACAGCCATAGCATAATGAATTTCTGTCTGGTTCTCCGCTCCATAAAGAACATATTCCATCTTCCCATCCGTCATTGCCGCATACAGTTTCTGTACATCACGGAATTTTTGGACCGGAACCGCAGCCCCATCTGCACCATATGGCAGCGCAATCTTAGTGGAATCGCGCTCCGTAAGCTGCTCCGGCAGAATCACCTGGCGCCCGCCGTAAATATAGTAATTAAAAATATCGGCAAACACACCTGCATCTTTTACATAATCCTTTGTAACCGTATCTGCTTTCAACAGCATCTACCGCCTTTCTGCATAAATGCATAACATATATTCCGCCAGATTCTTTCCTCTGCCACGGCTTCATTATACTAAAAGAACCGCTTTTTTTCAAGCGTATCTAAGCCGACTTCCAAAAGCAACACAGTGGCCAAAGGTGAACATTCCCTTTGTATCAATATAAGCGGTTTATATTTCCATGAACTGGGTAGGATTTAGAAAACTGCTGCGTCCGGCAAAGTCTCCACCTCAAAACTCCAAAACCAAAGCCCTCCGCCCCGATTCCCACCGTACCCTAGATTCCGAAAAATAACTTGACGATGCCTGCGAATACTTCTCCGTCGCCATCATATCGGGAACACCGGTTTCGGCCAGAATCCTTCGGTAAACCGGATCATACTGAAGGCGTATCACATATCCTGCATTCTGATACAGCACACGCCTTGTCATAGCAGGTTCCTCTCCGTCATCACCCGAAGGCTCCTCTGACAACGTATATAAGCAGATATCCTGCGGTCCCATATCACCTATATGATCCCGGTCATACTCTGCTACCACAAAAGCTTTTCCCCCGTCCAGCACGCAGAAATCCCGGATTCCCCGCGCCGGTCCGATAGGCATGGTATTGATATAAGAGCTGTCCGGCAATGCAAGTCTTATGATTCCTTCCCCTTCCGAGGTAAAGTACAAGCATCCGCCCTCCGCATCCAGATACAGCTTCGTATCCTTCGGGCATACGGTTACATTGGGCATTACTACCCCTTCCGTCTCCATGCCGGGCTTCGGGATCTCCTGCGGAAAAAAATCAATGATCGCCTGTTGTGATTTTGCTGTATTGCTCTCCTCGCTCTCTTGGCGTTCCGATACAATAGCCGTAACAATCTTCTGCCCGTCCCAGTCCACATACATCCGGGTTTCCTCCAGATTTTTTGGTTTCCCCTTAGTGCCGGCATAATAGTAATTCAGACGGTTGACAATCTCCCCTGTCTTCATATCGCGAAAATACAGCACAAATTTATCACCGCTGTAGTCGTCCCATACGGAGGAGTATCTTGGATAAAACCCATAGCATAGCAAAGAGGCATCTCTGCTCCATGCCGTGAGTATTATAAAGGCGTCCATTGGAAACTCCTCGCCGGTATCTCCTCCGTCTCCGTCAAGAAGAAGTTCCTCCTCTCCGCTCTCCAGATCCATCAGATAGAGATGGCCGCCCACAAAGGACAGATCCATTCTTAGATACAAAAGATATTTTCCGTCGGGAGAAAAAAATTCCGTCACCATATTCTGCTCATCCGCCGTACCGCTTTCCCAGGCTGTTGAAACTCCTGTAGCCGCCATGATTTCTCCCACCGGGAAAAGCCCTGTATCATAAAAGCCGTAGCGATAGTCCAGATTCCGCACCCGCAAACCGTCCGTACCATTCTCCGCCAGACGCACCTGATGCTCCTTGGTTCCCGGCAGAAAAGCCGTATACCCCCCATACCAGAGAGTTTCGTAATCCTCATTGTACATCTTTCTAACTGCGTAGCGATCCCCTTCCTCTCCTCCAAGGGCAACACCCTGTTCCGTCTCCTCCTCCGGGAGCAGTATGGTTTTTGGCTCCGGAACCCTCCGGCAGCCCGCAAAAAGAGACAGGATAAGAAGAAATGCACATATTTTAAAACTTTTATGTCTTCTGTTCCTCATATATCTCTCCTTTCTCTAATCTGCGCGTCCCGCCGTTCCTCAAAGGCCGGAAACAGCAGGAAAAACCCAATTCTTCCTTCCGGCCGGTTTTCCGCCCAAATCACACCCTTATGCTCCCGCATGATCTTCTGGCAGATAGAAAGCCCCAAGCCGGCGCTTCCCTGTTCTCTGGACGCCTCTTTATCCGCCCGGTAAAACGGCTCAAAGATGTGCTTCAATTCCTCCTGGCTCATCTGCTGACCCTTATTTGACACAGAAAAAAGCACATGCCCCTTTCGGCGTCCTCCTAAAATCCGAATTTCGGTTCCTTCCTCCCCATACTTAACCGCATTGTCAATGAGATTAATAAATACCTGGCGAAGCCGCTCCTCCTGGCCCCACACATATAGATTCTGCTCCAGCTTTAACCGAATATACGCCCCATAGCGATTCGCTTTGATTTCCATAGCCTCGGAAACACTTCGGATCAGATTTCCCATATCTATCTGTGCTTTTTCCTCCCGCTCCGCCCGGTCAGCCATCTCCAGCAGCTGAATCACCATTCGGTGAAGTCTTGTACTCTCATGGAGAATATGTCCCACACCCTTCTCAATCAATTCCTCGTCGTTCCCCTGGTCTGCCTCAATAAGCTGAGCATAGCCCTGGATCGTGGTGAGAGGAGTTTTCAGCTCATGGGTCACATTGTTGTAAAATTCCTGGCGGCTGTTTAGGAGCTTCAGGATCTGATCCCGGTCGTCCTGCATTTTCTGAATATACTGCCCCACCTTGCCGAGCATGGCGCTGTAATGTCTGGACAACTCCCCCATCTCATCCCGCCTGGCGGAAGAAACCAGCCCGGCCAAAAGCTCTGTGTTGACCTGGTCCTGCTCCAGATCCAGGCTCATCTGCCGGGATACCTTGGTCAGCCGCTGAACGGGCTTGATAATCCGGTTTAACAAAAGAAAAATCAACACAAATGCTGCTGCAAATACGGCCGCAGCAGCCCGGATGATGATGCCCTTCATCTGCTCTCCCTGCTGCCAAAGCTCCGTGTAATCCATGCAGTAACGGATAATTCCCACATTTTTATCCGCAACAATGACCGGCATGGCAAACCGGACCTCCAAAGTACCTGACTCGGAGTATATCAGAGTGAAAGCCGTATTTCCGCTAATTGCCTCTTCAAGCTCCGCTGCTTCTCCCTCCTGGTTATCGCTGTGGTTCTTCCGGTAGTTGTAGGCCAGTAGCTCCCCGTCCTTGGAGTAGGCGGCAAGCTCGTAGCGCCCGGAGGAGCCGTACATTTCCTGCACCACGGTTTCCGCAAGATTGTCGAAGCTCTCCTCGTCGTTATTGGCGTCATTTAAAATTAAAAGCTGCCGGACGTAAATCTCCGTATTTTCCCGAATGGTCTGGAGCTCTCTTATGATCTGATCTTCCCGGCTTTTCTGCAGCTGCCGGTCCGAGATCCAATACAAAAAAATCCCGCTGATCAGGAACACGGCAATAAGCCCCACAGTCATCTGCATGCGGAGTCCAAAGCGTATCCTTGCTCTGTTTTCACGAGATTTTTTATGGTACATATTTATATCCTACTCCAAATACGGTGACCAGCTTGTCGCCCAGCCCCGTCTTGCGGCGCAGACGCTGAATGTGTATGTCCACGGTTCTGGTGTCGCCTGCATAGTCGTAGCCCCAGATCTGTTCCAAGAGTATCACCCGGGTAAATACCTGTCTGGGATGTTTCAGAAAATAGAGGAGCAAATCGTACTCCTTGGGGGTTAGCTCCACGGCTTCCCCGTTTCGATAGACCATGCGCTCCTGCTCGGATACGGTCAAGCCCTCCGCCGCCGGTTCCTCCTGCCGGATGCCCCTGACACGGTCGAAGCGGCGCAGAATGGTGCGTACACGGGCTACCACTTCTCTGAGATCAAAGGGTTTGGTGATGTAGTCGTCCGCCCCGGATTCCAGGCCGTAGAGCTTATCCTCCACATTGCCCCGGGCGGTCAGCATAATGATAGGAATGTTGTACCGCTCCGTGAGCATCCTGCACACATCCACACCGGCGATGTCCGGGAGCATCCAGTCTAAAAGCACCATATCCGGCTCATATTCCTCCGCTTTTTCAAGGCCGCTGCCTCCCGTATGGGCGCAGGCTACCTCGAACCCTTCCTTCTCAAATCCGTATTTTAAAATGTCTGCTATAGGCTTCTCGTCCTCGATTACCAGGATTCGTTTCTGCTCCATCTTTTTTGCTCTCCTTTTTATGGGGGCTGATAACTTTTTGCGGCAGCCCCGGGAATCCTGTATATCGTAGAAATTCATACTTTCTACCATATAAAAATATGCTACACCATTGGTATAGCATATTTTTATCAAAGTTGTAAACATATTGTATCAGATAAATAGTTCCCTAATTTTTTCGACTGCTATAGACTTTATATATTTTGCAAAAAACTATCGTCTATGACATTCTCTGTGCCCTAGCATCAATAAGAACCGGTATGAATCTACAAAGCGCTCAGAATTTAAGTGGTAAAACTATCGGTCGAGTAACCTTCCTTGAGAGAATCGCGCACCTGAGCAAACGATTTTACTCAAATTCTTTCCGCAGGGTATCCTCCATCACCTTAAGGGACGGCTCCACCCCTGTCCAGATCTTGAAGTTCAGCGCCGCCTGGCAAGCCAGCATCCCTAGGCCGTTGACTGCTGTTGCTCCCTGCTTTTCCGCTTCTTTTAGAAAGAGGGTATCCACCGGATTAAATACCACATCTGCCGCTGCCATATGAGGTGTAATCCCCTTATAATCAATGTCCGGCTTCTGATCCCCGTCCGGGTGCAGACCTATGGAGGTGCCGTTAATCAGAATATCCGTATCCTCCGGGATTCTGTGGCAGCTCTCCCATTTTTCACAGGATGCCTCTGCTTTGGTGTGCTTTTTCAAGGTATCCGCCAACTCCTCGGCCCGTTCCAGAGTGCGGTTCACAACCCGAATGGATGCAGCTCCCGCCAGGGCACATTCTACCGCAATGGCCTTTGCCGCTCCGCCTGCTCCGAGTAAGGTAACTTTTTTACCCTCTAAAGAAATCCCCCGGTTACGCAGCGCCTGTACAAAGCCCTTGCCGTCTGTGTTCTCGCCGAACAGGGTTCCGTCCTCACGGAGCGCCACCGTATTCACCGCTCCAATGATGCCTGCTGCTTCTGACAGTTCGTCCAGAAGCGGAATCACCTTGATCTTGTGAGGCATGGTCAGATTGATTCCCTTCATATGCAGGACATGCAGGGAACGCATGGCATCCTCCAGATCATCCGGCAGCACTTTCAGGGTCAAATAGCGATAATTGAGTCCCTTTTCCTCAAAGGCGGCCTCCATCGTTACGCCTGTGGGATTGCCGTCTACCGGGTCTCCGAATACTCCTACCAGATCTGCGCGATAATTTTTCATATGATCTCCTTTCCCTTCTCTTCACACATTTTATACGCTTTTCTTTATTGTACACGCTCATGGAAGAGAAGGGAAGGTTTTTATACGGATGCAAAAATATTAATCATACAGCAAAGGCGCAATATTCTCATCATCCATATTAGAAGCATCATACCAATAACAGCCGGTATCAATAAAGTCTTCTACTTCCTCACCATTCGCCAGCTTCACTGCCGCTTCTATGGATTTATAGCCCATACCAATCGGGTCCTGTGTGATAGCTCCTGCAATCTCTCCGTTTCTAATTGCTTCCTTCATTGCTGCTGAAGAATCAAAGCCTATCAGCATGACATCCTCTAATTTATTTGCCTCTTTAAGACCATTGTATGCACCGACACAGGAACCTTCATTGTTTGCAAAAATAAGATTCAGATCCGGATTCGCCTGTATCATTGCTTTTGCGATCTCGGCAGATTTCAGATGATCACCGTCACCAAACTGTTCATCTACAATCTCAATCTCGGGATAATCGCTTTTAAGTTTATCAATGAATCCTTTATTTCTCTGAACACTGTCTATCGTAGTCTGAGAGTATCCAATAACAGCTACCTTACCTTTTCCGCCAAGAAGCTCTGCGGCATGTTCCGCTGCAATAGCTCCTGCCGCAATGCTGTCTGTTGTACACTTTGCATCTGCCTCTGCTTCGCCTACACCGGCGTCAAATCCAACTACCTTGACACCATTTCCCTTTGCCTCCTGAAGAATTCCTGCTACGGATTCCGTATCAATAGCTGCCATACAGACTGCAATGGGATTATTTCCAAGAGCAGTTTTCAGCATATCTACCTGCTTATCAACCATTGTTTCTGTCTCCGGCCCCTCAAAAGAGATCCGAACATTATAGTCTGCCGCCGCCTGCTCCGCTCCCTGTTTCACTGCCTGCCAGAACTGATGACTGAACCCCAGGGCAATCATTGCAATGTATGGTTCATCACTATCCGCTTCTGCCTCCGGCGCCGCGGTTGAATCCTCTGCCGGCGCATCAGCCGGAGCTTCCGATGGATTGTTTCCGCATCCTGCAATGCATGCTGCTGTCAATGTGAGTGTCAATAAAGCTGCTATTAATTTCTTTCTCATATAAATACCTCCTAATTTTCAAATCGCTGCGCGATAGCGCTAAAGGGTAAAATCACTTCAGCACACCTGTAATGAGAGAAACTTTTATTTTGCTTCTTTTCTCCTTCTTGCCTGATCGATAAATACGGCCAGTGCAAGCACCAATCCTACAATTGCAGACTGTATCTCAGAGGACACCTGCATAATGCGCAGGCCATTGGTCAAAGAGCTGATAATCAGCGCTCCAATAACCGTTCCTGCAATGCTCCCTTCTCCTCCTGTCAGAGAATTGCCTCCGATAACGGCGGCCGCAATCGCATCCAGCTCATAACCGGCTCCCAATTGGGGCTGTGCCGAATTTAAACGTGATGACATAATCAAACCTGCGATTCCGCAGAACAGTCCGCAGAGAGAATAGATGCCGATCTTCCAGCTATCCACCTTGATTCCTGACAGCCTGGTTGCCTCTTCATTGGAGCCAATGGCCAAATCGTAACGGCCAATCAGGGTTTTGCTGAAAATAACATGGGCAATCACTGCTACTATCAGAAAAATAATAATTGCGTTATAAAAGCCCTTAATCCCTAAAAACTCCCCAATGGCAATCTTCTGATAATTGGGCGCACCTGTAAAATATACAGGCTTAATCCCGGATATCACCAAGGACAATCCCTTTGCAATCATCTGCATTGCCATAGTCGCTATAAAGGGCGGTAAATACATTTTGGCAACGGCAAATCCATTCACCGCACCGCAAAGCGCGCCTACACAGAAACCAAAAAGAATAGAAATCCATAAGGGCCATCCCCATACGCTGAACGCTGTTCCGCTCATTACACAGGACAGCGTCATAACCGTTCCTACGGAAATGTCAATCCCGCTTGTAATAATTACAAAGGACACTCCGATAGCAAGGGTGCCGTTCACACAGGTAGACAGCAGGATTGTCATAATGTTGTCATACCGTATATACGCCGGGTTCATAATTGCGAAAAATATCAGCAACAGGATAAATGTACCAATAATAATAATTTTTTGTGATAAATCTTTATTTTTCCGTATTCCTTTCAATCCGTTTGTCCTCCTTCGTCAAGCCTTCTTTGCCGCATAATTCATAATGGCATCCTGGTTAATCTCCGCACCGGACACCTCTCCGGTAATCCTGCCCTCATACATCACAATAACTCGGTGACAGGTACGTATAATTTCCGGAAGCTCTGACGAAATTACAAGAATGGTCTTTCCCTCTTCTGCCAGTTGATTCATCAGCTTGTAAATCTCATTTTTCGCTCCCACATCAATTCCCCTTGTAGGCTCATCAAAGATAAGAATGTCGGAATTTTTCGTCAGCCATTTTGCCAGGACTACCTTCTGTTGATTTCCGCCTGACAAAAGCTTTACCTTCTGCTTGATAGAGGGCGTTTTGATTGTCAAAAGCTCTGTCTGCTCCGTGGAATTTTTCTCGGATTTTGCAAATTGTATAAAACCGTTTTTGTGATATTTCTCCATATTGGGCAGCGCAATATTAATGTCAACATCCAGTCCAAGCACCAGGCCATATTGCTTTCTGTCCTCGGAAAGATAGGCAATACCGCTTCGAATTGCATCACTTGGGGAGTGAATCTTAACTTCCCTTCCGTTTACAAAAATCTCTCCGCTCTCATGAGGATCGGCTCCAAAAATCGCTCTGGCAGTCTCCGTTCGTCCGGCTCCGACAAGCCCTGCAAAGCCAAGGATTTCTCCCTTCCTTGCGGTGAACGAAACATCCCGCACCATTTTTCCTGCATGGAGATGCCGCACCTCCAGAGTAACCGGCGCCTCCTTATGCTGAAATTCCCCCTGCTTTGTTACAAAGATTTCACGGCCAACCATCATCTTGATAATTTCATCTGTGGTAACCTCATGGGTATTGCTTGTACCCACATAGGTTCCGTCCCGCATAACAGTCACCCGATCCGTAATCGCTGCCAGTTCCTCCAGTCTGTGGGAAATATATATAATTGCATGTCCCTTCTCCTTAAGCATACGGATAATAGAAAATAAATCCTCTATCTCATTCTCCGTAAGCGATGCCGTAGGCTCGTCCATAATAAGGACCTTTGACTCATACGAAAGCGCCTTTGCTATCTCCACCATCTGCTGCTTGGCAACCGACAAGTCTCCAACCTTTACATCCGGATCAATCTCCAGGTTCATTTCTTTGAAGATATCCGCCGCCTTCCGGTTCTGCTTCTGCTTATCCAGAAACAGCTTCATGCCCTTTCGGTATTCGCGTCCGATAAAAATATTCTCTGCCGCTGTCAGATGATTCATCAGATTCAATTCCTGATGGATCATTACGATTCCCTTACTCTGAGCATCCCGCACATTTCGGATCTCCAGCTTCTCCCCATTTAGGAAAATCTCTCCTAAATCACATTGATATACTCCTGTCAGAACCTTCATCAATGTAGATTTACCTGCCCCGTTCTCTCCAACAAGCGCATGCACTTCTCCTGCTTTCAAGTCAAATGAGACATCGTTAAGCGCCTTCACCCCCGGAAAGCTTTTGCAGATATGCTTCATTTGAATCAAAGCCTCAGTCATACTCTCACCCCTCTCCTCCTTTGTAATGCCTGCCAGACTCACTGCTGAAAACCTTCTATGTATTTTCTGTCATCATCCTCTGTGATTGTTCGGATTACACGGCAGGGATTGCCGCCTGCAAGCACATGAGCCGGAATATCCTTTGTCACAATGCTTCCTGCAGCAATCACGGTTCCATCGCCTATGGTTACACCGCCCATAATTTTAACCCCGCCTCCAATCCACACATTATTTCCAATGCGGATCGGCCATGCGTATTCCAGGCCCTGATTGCGGAGCTTTATATCAAAGGGATGTCCCGCCGCATACAGACCGCAGTCCGGAGCAAACATAACATTATCTCCAATCTCAACCATATTGCCTGCCAGTATTACAAAATTATAATTGGAATAAAAATTTTCTCCAATGCTGACCCGTTCCCAGTAATCGCATCGAAATGGCTGTTCGATCACAAACCTCTTTCCCGTGCTTTTAAAATTTTCCCGGATCATCTGCGCCCGTTCCTCAATCTGAGACGGGCGCAGCGCATTGTAATCATAGCTTAGCTCCTGGCTTCTTCTCAGCCCCTCCATAACCTCCTTATCATACTTGGCGTCATAGAGCAGGCCGGCTTCCGCCTTTTCTTTTTCAGTCATATCTGCTTCCTACACAATTATTTTATTTAAAGTTTCCAGAGCGCACCGTACCATATGCTGCCCCAGCTCCATGCTTGTCTCCACCGCATTCAGGGCAAACCATTCCGTATTCATCTTTGTTCGTTCCAAGTCCACATGCTCCGGATAGAGAGCGTACATAAGACTGGACTCATATTTGCCTGCATGATCAAAGCCGCCGCACTTATGCTGGGCCTCAGCGGAAAGAAGAGGAATTACCTTAATATAGGAGAACGGATCATCCCCTGTGCCGAGATTTTCGTAGTAATCCGCGTAATCGCTGCTCCCCCACCATCCTTTTCCTCTGGCGTCCTCCATATATTCCATGATTACCTTTTTCGCAGCCTTATGGCAGGCAAGTGTCATAGGCATCAATCCCGCTTCCTCTGTCTGGTGATGGGCAATGCAGTAAATATTTTTAACTCCGCCGTAAATCATGGATTTCAAAATGCAGTAAATATAATTTTCATATGTATCTGCGTCTACATGGATTGTACCGCTCTCCGGTCCGGCTACCGCATAACTGGCTGCTCCATACCAAATCGGGGGACATACCACAATCTCCTTTGTTTTTTCCAGCTCGCGCATAACTCCGGTGATTACCATTGTATCTGTTCCGCAGCTTGCATGCTGCGCGTGGTATTCTATTGTGCCTATGGGAATAATAAAAGGCACCTTTCTCCTTTTGGCATCCTCCAATTCCCGGAAAAACATATCAACCATCTGCATAGCTGTCACTGCTCCTTTGACTTAAAAATCAAGCTCATAAAGGGTTCCAATCTCAGGCGACAAAATGTCGCACCCTGTTTCTGTCACTGCTATCCCCTTCTCCCAGCGCACGCCAAAGGTATCTGTGGAAATAAAGGTATCAATCTGGAAGGTCATATTGGGCTGCAAAGCATAGTCTGAGCTGGTCTCTACCCAAGGCGCTTCCACTTCAATCATTCCGGTGCCATGCAGCGGACCGTAAACAAAATGATTCTGATATCCGTTTTCCACATAATACTTATAAAAATCCTTTGCTATGTCAGAGGCAAGCACGCCTGCCTTCACCTGCTTCTGGGTCCATCTGTGCGCTTCCAGGCCAAACAGAACTACATCCCGGCGCTTTCCCTCCAGCTTGCCCAGAATAATGGGATAACCGATAGCCGCAGAGTATCCGTCAATCTTCGCTGAAAGATTTAGCTGTACAATGTCCCCCTTTTCAAATTTCCGATAACCGGAACGGGAAATTGCGTGGCGTGTAGATGCCTCGGAAAATACGTACATGGGAAGACCTTCATACTCCGCACCGTTTTCGTATACTACCCTCTGAGCCACTCCTACCATCTGCAGCTCGGTCATTCCCGGCTTAATCTCTTTGAGCACCTGCTGGGTTGCCAGTTCCGCAATCCGATAGCCCTCACGCAGACAGTTAATCTCATTGACTGATTTAACAGAGCGAAGCTCTACCATAATATGATCCGCGCGCACAATCTCTGCTTCCGGAAATGCTGCCTTGATTCCCTCCATGATAACTACAGAAGTATCCAGATAGCTGGCAACACCGATGCGCAGCTTCTTACCTGTAATTCCAATTGCCTTAAATACATCATGATAAGTATCTGCCTGAAGCTCGGGGTAAGCCGGATCCGCACCTTCTCGATACTCCTTCAACACAAAAACCTTATCAATTCTTGAACGGTCCGCGCCAAATTCCCGGCTCTCCGGGCCTACCATCAAGGCAGCATCTCCCGTAGGCGCAATCGCCACTCCGCAGCGCTCGAACAACGGCCAAAAGCCTGAAAAATAACGGGCATTTGCATAATCTGACTCATTGGAATTTACAATCAGAGCATCTAATTTTTCTCTCTTAAGAATCTCTGCCGCTCTCATTGCCCTCTCTTTGTACTCGTGATCCGGAATCCGAATCGTTCCATGTTCTGCCATACTCTCTTTTCCTCCATTTTTTTAATGATTAATTATCACAGCAATAGCCGGGGGTTGTATAGAAAGCTACCTCTCTTGTTTCCGCTCTTCCATACTGTGCCACCACGGGCACATCACTTTCCAGCATAATTGCATACTGCTCTCCAATCACCGGCCGGTATTCGCCGAAATCTGCCGGTTCTGCCGTCCGCAGACAGCGGACACGTTCCGCCCCCACGGTTACGCCGATGCCTTTCACCGGCATTTTATCTGTGTAAAACAACGTAATGTTAATATGCGCATCCTGTTCTCCGGTATTTGTAATAATGATTGATTCATGACCGGGAATAATGTTCACTCCCTCCGGCGGAAGCTCCGCATCAGGAAATATCCATACTGTTTTTCCGTATCCCATATCTCTCCTCCTTTTTAAGTCGCTGCGCGACGGCACTAAAGGGTAAAGTCGCTTCGACACACCTGTATTGAGAGAAGCTTTCATTCGAAAGGACACGCATGAAAGTTCCTCTCGTGCGCCTTTGCGACTTTACCGTCCAGCTAAAAATGTTTTTCAAAATCACTTGACATTTCTTAGCCGGATTATCTTTTAATCCTTCTTAGAATAAGAATCAATCAGAACTACAACCACGAGAATAATTCCTTTTACTACCCACTGCCAATAGGTATTAATCCCCAGCAGAACCATAATATTAGAAATTACCTGAAGAAATAAAGCCCCGATGACGATTCCCACAACTCTGCCCCGGCCCCCTGTCAGAGATGTGCCGCCTAATACACAAATGGTCATAACATCAAATAAAAGATTGTCTCCCAGTGTTACATTGCCGGACTGTGTTTTTGAGGTCAGTCCCAAAGCTCCCACTGCTGACAGCACGCCGCTCATCACAAATGCCAGAATCGCCACAAAGGTTACGTTCAGGCCGGAAAGCTTGGATGCCTCCTTGTTGCCTCCTACGGCAAAGAAGCTTCTTCCTGTAGCGGTGTGGGCTGTAAATATATAAAGTACTGCCGCCACCGCTGTCATCAGAATGACTGCTACAGGAATGATTCCCACTTTTCCCAGAGCCATCTTTCCAAAGCTGTCCGACAGCCCGGAGATCGGAAGCCCGTCGGAATAAATATAATTGATTCCCTTGAGCATATTCATAATAACCAGCGTAGCAATAAAGGAAGGCATTTTCCCATATACGACCAGACAGCCATTCACAACTCCCACCGCTGCGGACATCGCAACCACCAATAAAAAGGCCAACCAAATGGGCATTCCCATCTTTACCACAAATCCGGCAAAGAAAATAGACACCATTCCGATAATGGAGGAAATAGACATATCCATTTCACCGATTAGAATTACAAAGAACTCGCCCATTGCAATGATGGCCACAAAGGATGCCTGCCGCAGAACATTCATGATATTGGTTGTAGTGCGGAAATTGCTGTTCAGGCAGCACAGCGCAAATAAGGCTATAAATAAAAACAGTATCATCCAGTCACTTAGCAGAGCTTTTATCCCACCGCTGTATTTTTTAGATTTTGTCTTATAATCGTTCATTCCGTATTCACTCCTAACAAACTGTTAATGATGACCTCCTGGGTTTTCCGTTCTCCTTCCACCTCATCCATCACTGCCCCCTCATACATAATATAAATGCGGTTGCACAGACCAATCAGCTCTTCCATTTCCGGGGAAACTAAAATAACTGCCTTTTTTTGTTTGGTAAGCTCATGTATCAGATTGTAGATCTCAAATTTCGCTCCGATATCAATCCCCCGGGTAGGCTCATCCAAAAGGAAAATTTCCGTATCGCGCAGCATCCATTTTGCAATGACAATCTTCTGCTGATTTCCTCCTGACAGCTTCTTCACGTTCTGCCACAAGGAATAATAATTGAGGTTCATTTTTTCATTGATATCATAAGCCGCTCTTGCCTCTCCCTCATGGTTCTGAAAGATTCCAAGCTTTCGAAACAGCTTCATAGAAGGAAGGGTTGTATTGTCCTTGATATCAAATTTCATATTCAGCCCCAGAGTTCTTCGTTCGTCCGGAACCAGTCCCATGCCAAGCCGGATAGCCTGGTACGGCTTTTTTGTATGTACCGGCTTTCCTTTTACCAGAATTTCACCGCTCACCACCTTGTGATTTCCGAAAATCGCCTGGACCAGTTCTGTCTTGCCCGCACCTAACAGTCCTGCAAGTCCAATCACCTCGCCTTCACGCACATACAGATTGACGTCACGAAACGCTTTTGGGGCTGTCAGATTTTTTACTTCTAAAATGGTCTCTCCCAATTCCTCATTGACAGGGGGATACACATTGGCCAGCTCACGCCCGATAATCATTTTCACCAGTTTGCCGTTATCAATCTCAGCGACACTTCCCGAATTGATATATTTCCCGTCACACAGCACGGTGTAGGAATCACAGCAGGCAAATACTTCATCCAAACGATGGGAAATATAAATAATGCCAATCCCTTTCTCCTTTAGGATTCCGATAATACGGAAAATATTCTGAATATCCTTTTCCTGAAGCACTGCTGTCAATTCATCAAAAATAATGATCTCCGGGTTTTCCAACAGTGCCTTTGCTAACTGGATAATCTGACGTTCTGCTGTTCTTAAATTCTTTACCGCTACATGGAGGTTTACTTCACACTGTAAAAAATCCATCAGTTCCTGCGCTCTGCGATCCAATGCCTTCCAGTCTATAAAACCATGTTTTTTCTCATACCGGCCTACAAAGATATTTTCTACTCCATTCATATCGCTCATCAGTGTAAATTCCTGATGGACAATGGCAATCCCTTTGCTCTGCGATTCCCGGACGCTGTAGGTGGGGATTCGGATCTGTTCCCCCTTCACATACAGCTCGCCTTCCGTCATACGATTTTCTCCTGTAATACATTTGGATAGCGTAGACTTTCCTGCCCCGTTCTCACCTACCAGAGCATGACACTCACCGGGCATCAGAGTAAAATTCACATTATCCAGAGCTTTGACTCCCGGAAACTCCATTGTGCAGTTTTTTATCTCAATCAAAGGAAGCGCGTCCTTATTTCCGCCGCTCATATTCTGTCAGCTCCTTCCCTCTACAGCCATAACCATCCCAACGCTTCTATGCCTGAGCATATAATATTCTCATCCTTATTTTCCGGATGACGAATATTGTGAATCAAACGCTTCATTTCATGATAGGGGAACATACAGCTATTCACACCTGTCTCATTTACGGGATTAATATCAAAGAACATCTCCTTAGCGATATCAAAATCTTTCTCGTTGTAATATAAGATCTGATCCAAAAGCCTGTCCTTTTTCACCGGGTCCTGCTCCCTCTCGTAATCAAGGGCTGCCAGTACCAGGTCATAGATTACCATGTTCCTGCGCTCCGCATTGTGCCACTTGTCAAAATGAGGCAGCCAGGGCCGCAGCTTCGGATCGTTATAAGCCCTTTCCTGAAGCATTTCTATCTTTTCCATCAGCTTTGGATGATTCTCCTTAGCCGCCATAATTGCAGGAATATCCGCATCTGTCATTTTATTTTTCTGGAACGGGAACGGTGTTGTATACAATGGGATCTGGCTCTCATGGATGGTTACCATCTGCTTCATCACATCAAGTACCGTTTTTCCCAGCTCACCGAAGTTCAATTCACTCGCTCTTTGATAGAATGTCTCTTCTTCCATCATAGAACCCCAGCCATAATTTCCATGTGCAAACAGGTGCATAAACAGGCCGTACCACTCAAACATAAATCCGTTGATGCCGTGAACTCCCATTTGAACGCTTCCCTTATGCTGACGGATATCCGTCTCTATCACCTGCTCATTCGCCTCATCCTCATAGCGAATCATATTTGACTTAAAGGTCCTGTAAAGACGCCCCATAGTAGATGTGATAGAATTGGATTCCGTATCTCTTGCCCAGATTCGGTGCTTCCCAAAAGCATCACACCACTTCGGGAATTCCGTTTCCGGCACATAGAGGCCCGGCGCCCAGAAAAGCACGATATCCTTGGGCATAGAATCTGCACATTCCTTCAGAAAAGCCGGTTCCTTTTCTAAAGGCGGCTGGCGGAATGCGCGAATACCAATCACTGCATTGGGGTTGATCTCACGCACAGCTTGATATATCTGCCCTAACAGCCAGATATTTGCCTTGTGCTTTGCTTCTCCCGGTGTGTTGGCGGCAGCGTGCCAGCGCTTCTTACACTCCTCACATTCACAGAACCAGAAGCCTTCCTCACTCTCTTCCAAGGTATAGCCGTCAAAGCCAAGTCTTGCAATCTCACGCATGGATTCTATAATATAGTCCACGGTCCCCGGATAGCTCAGGCAGAGTGAATCAAAGTCATTTAAAACCTTTTTCTCCTTCGGCGGCTTCATTCTCGCCTCGGGATGCTTGATGGAATACGCTCCGTTGTAGGAGTTTAATCCTACATAGGCAAATACCTTCACGCCCATTTTATGGGCAAGCCGGATAAAGCGATCCAAAAACGGCTCCTCCAAGTTGGGATGTGTATAGCGCATTTTCAGCCAGCGGCGGTTTTCCGCATTCCAAATCTTAATCGGAACATCCCGAAATACCGTTTCCTCATAGCCAGGCAGTTCAAAGGGCCAATAGCCATACATCAGCAGATTAAACTGATTAATCTTATTATCAAGACAGATGTTCAAATACCGCACCCACTCCTCGTACCCCCAGAGCTGGCTGTCAAAGCCTATTCTTCCGTAGCCTGCATACCAGGAAAAGGTGGGCGCAATAGCTCTTACGGGAAGAGACGGATAATCCGTGATATGGCAGAGCGGCAGTTTAAAGTACCCGTTCTCATCTTCTTTCAGTAAAAGCTTTAGGGAGGTTACCCCGTTGATAAATCCTTCTTTGTTTTCAAACCTGAGCAGCGCCTCTTCTTCCTTGATTTCCAGATCATAGCCTTGCTCCCGAAATAACTCCGGCTTGTCCGCAGCAATCCCCTCCAGGGAAGAAAGCAGCTTTACCGTAAAGCCTTCCCCGCTGCCGTCCTTCCCCTGCATAATGGGAAGTTCCGCATAGTTCCAAAAGCGCAGGCGCATCAGCTCTAAAAGTTCCTGTTGATTTTGGCTGTTATCGCTTTGCCCCAGAGAAAGTCTGTCAAACAGCTTGGTGAAGCCGCCTATTTCTATTATTTGTTTTGGTTCGGGCAGTAAATTAATCATGTTCTAAAACCCCCTTTTGCTTTATGGAAAAGCCGGCGGTTTTTATGCACGCCGGCTTTTTATATCGTTCAAACAAGTGCTGCAATCAGCCAAGCCATCCCCAGTTTTCCCAGTCATATTCACTAATGTTGTCTTTTGTAATGGCTTCCGGATCAGGCAGCGCATATTTTTCGGGAAGCTCTTCTTTGAGTACTAGTACTTTGTACATGGCATCCGTTGCCTGATATCCAAGCACAACCGGGTCCTGAAGAACCTCAGCCAGCCACATTTCGTTCCCTTCGGCCAGCCATCCAAGAACATCAATATCGCCTGCAATACCTACAAATTTGATCTCATTGCGTCCCTGGGCAACTGCCGCATTGTATGCTCCTACAACTTCCGCATCATTGTGTCCGCATACCACATCAATGACAGCTTCCCTTTGAAGTACATTTTCTGTCAAAGTCTGAGCGGAATCACGATTTCCTGCTCCCGTATCACCCTCTTCAATAATTTTGGCATCCGGGTATTTATTAATAATCGTTTCTTTAAAGCCGTCAAAGCGATCTTGCGAAACCTGTCCTGATGTGGGCCGTGAAATAAACAGGCAGACCGGATCGTCTTTTCCCAATGTGTCAAGATACTTGAGGGCTTCCTCAGCGGCTTTCTGTCCCAGGGCTTTCATATCATGGCCGACAAAAGTGGACCATACCTTATCCGCGTCAGAGGCTGCCTCCTGCGCATAATCGCCGATGATAAACGGAATCCCGTTCCCTACGGCCTCTTTCATAGTAGGTATTGCGGATGATGCATCTGCCGGAAAGAGAATAATGCCGTCGCATTTGGCGGAAATCATATTTTCTACATTGGTAAGCATGGTCTGTACATCCGATCTGGAATCCTCAAAATCAAATTCCATGTCCACACCATTTGATGCGCCGTTTTCGGCAAGCCACTGGTTACATCCGTCAATCACGCCCTGATACCAGGTGTAGGCTGTCAATTCCATAATAGAAACGCCGATCTTAAGCGAGGTTCCCTCTCCCGAAGCCTCCGCTTCGGCAGGCGCCTCATCCCCGGCAGGCGCTTCGCTCTCTTCTTCAGCCGGAGAAGGCGTGTCAGATGCAGGTGCTTCCTTGGCTCCGCATCCAATCATGGAGGCTGTCATTGCAGCCGCTAACAATAATGCAATTACTTTTTTCATGCTCTTATCCTCCTTTAATTATTGCTCACTACCAGATGTCTTTATTTTAATTAGTTTTTTTTACGCAGTCAATATTTTTAACCGTATTTTAATTTAATTAAATTTAAACGTTTTACTTTACAAGTAATCTTTTCCATGCTATAGTAAGAACTACTAAAACATTCAGGAGAATACAGCTTACATGTCAACCATCAAAGACGTCGCACAAATGGCGGGTGTATCCATTGCCACCGTCTCCAACTATTTAAATCATACAAAGCCTGTAAGCAAGGAGGTTTCCGCCCGGATACAGAAGGCCGTGGATACGTTACAGTATTCACAAAATCTGTCTGCCAAAAGCCTTAAGTCCAACTCTTATACGGATATCGGCGTGATCCTTCCTAACTTTGATGATTCCTACTATGTTCAGATTTTCCAGGGCATTGAAAGTACGTTTCAGAATACCGGCTATTATACGAACCTGTCTTTTTCCTACGACATTCCCGATTTTGAGCAGAATATTATCCATAATTTTTTGAAAAAGCAGATACGCGGTCTGATTCTGGTTTCCTGTCAGCCGGATAACTGGAAGTTTTACTATGATCACTTTACTTCGGACAAGCGGCCTCTGGTCCTGTTGGATCGGGATATCCGAAGCTTAGATGCAAATTTTGTATCCTTTGACAATTATTCCATGATCCAAAGAATTACGGAACGGCTTCTGGAGCAGAAGTATACGCAGATCTTTCTCATTTCCGGCCCGGAGGTTTTTGAATGTGAAAGCAACTGTATTCATGGTTTTTTTGATTCCCTTGAAAGCAATGGGATTCTTCCGAATCCCTCTTTTTTAATCCGCACAAACTTAAGCAAAGAGGATTCTTTCCGTAAGACCATTCAGCTTCTCCATTCCAAAACGCCGGAAGCCATTATTGCTACGTCAGAGACCCTTGCTGTGGGGGTGATTGAAGCCCTCACCATTCTTGGATACAGCTCGGAGGATATTCCTGTTCTCACTCTGGGAGAAGAACATTGGAATCTCTATACTCATTCCTTTGCCTCCGGCTCCGCGGTACGTCCTGCTATTAAGCTGGGACAGACAGCTGCCACCTTGCTTTTGGAGCAATTGGATTCGCCGCTTACGAAGGAAAACGAGAAGATTATATTAAAAGATACCTATATCGCCAGCCATACTCCGCTGCGCAGGCTTCTGTCAGGCCCTCAGGCTCCCGCCAAGGCAGTCTCAGATAAAACACTGCGGATTTTGATGCTGGATACTCCGCAGGTCCACGCCCTTCTGGGCCTTCTGCGCAACTTTGAAAATCAGTATCATATGAACGTGGAGGTAACGATTCTTTCCCATAATTATCTGTATGAAACCATACGGCAGACACATCGGGATCCCTCCAAAATTCCATATGATGTGGTCATGTATGATATTCCCTGGCTTTCTTCTCTCGCCTCAGAACATATTCTGGAGGATATTACGCTTGAGTTGAAAAACATGGATTTGGATATTTTTCTTCCTGACTGCCTGAAATATTTCAGCATTTTTAAGCAGAGATACTACGGGCTTCCGTTTATGTATGCCCCGCAGGTCTTTTACTATCGAAAAGATTTGTTTGAAAATCCTGATTTAAAGGCTGACTATGAACGCCAAAACAGTATAACCCTGCGTCCTCCTCTGACTTTAAAGGAGTTTAATACCATTGCAAACTTTTTTACCAATCAAACAAAGGCGATTGATTATGGTATTTCAATTCCTGCTGCCTATGATGAATGTCTGGCTCCGGAATTGTATATGCGTCTGCGTGCTTTCGGAGGGAGCCTGTTTGACAGCAGGGGACATGTCTGCCTGGACCGGGACGCCTCTCTGAAAGCATACATAAATCTTCTGCGCTCTGTCCGTCTTGCCAAACCGGATTACCGCACTGCCACGGATGTGAGTGTTGTACAGGACTTTCTAAAAGGCGATACTGCCATGCTGATCACATATCCCTCCTTCCTGACAGATGTGGTGGATCTTCGCAAAAGCAGCATGATAGGCTCTATCGGATATCATCATATTCCGGGACGCAGCCCGCTTCTTGGAGGATGGAGTCTGGGAATCAGCAGCCGTTCTTCCCAAAAAAAGGAGGCATTTTCTTTTCTGCAATGGATCTGCAATGAACAGATTGCTAATTATTTTGCACTTTTGGGCGGTCAGTCCGCTATCACCTCAACCTATACCAATGATGAGCTAATCAAGCTGTATCCCTGGCTGCCCCTATACCACTCTACCTACCAATATACCAGACCTACGGTGCCTCCGGATCTGGGAAATCATACCATCCTTTCCCAAAATGATATTGATGCAATTGTATGTCGGTGGGTTTATGAGCTTTTAGACGAAAAAATAGAGGTTCAGGATGCTATTGCAAAAACACATGCCGAACTGGAAATTCTCGCCAAGCAATCAACCAAGTAGAAATCCTTTTTCAGTCCGGCAAATGACATTCTCTAATGTAAAGCTGTCAATTTTTCCGTAATAACTATACGTGTAAAAGAGCTGTCGCATTAAGGTTAAAGTGCACGCCATCTGGTACACTTCTTTAAAGCAACAGCTCTCTTTTAACTTCCTACTGCTCCATCTGCCTTCCCAGAAATCCTGCGGCTGAAAATGCAAGCTTCTGCTCTGCGTCTCCCATCTTCGCCTTAGGGTCCTTACTGAACAACACCACGGCTCCTATGGCGTCACCCTCACAGAGGATCGGACTGATGGTTTGGGCATAGCAATCCTCCATATCCTCGTCCACGATTTTCACATACCGCTTTTCCCCTGCGGACGCCTGGATATTTTCCCGCTCCTGGATGGCATCTTCCAACTGATGACTGATGGCTTTGCCCATATAATCCTTTTTGGCGCCCCCGGCCGCCGCAATCACTGCGTCGCGATCTGCAATACAAACCATAAAGCCGGTAGTCTGAGCCAGGCTTTCCGCATACTGCTTGGCAAACAGCCCCAGCTCTCCGATAGGTGAATACTTCTTTAATATAATTTCTCCTTCCCGATCGGTAAATATTTCCAGTGGATCACCTTCACGGATGCGAAGAGTCCGTCTAATCTCCTTTGGGATAACCACCCTTCCCAGGTCATCAATTCTTCTGACAATTCCTGTAGCTTTCATAAAAATATTCCTCCATTTACTGTACTGACCATTTCTGGAAATAGTATTTGTAGGCTGAAAATTTTTATACCATAAAAACACATTTTGTTGTCCTAACAGACAGTTTTTGTTATACTTATGAAAAGAATCAACGGGACTGGAATATTACTGAACTGGAATAGGAGGACCATATGAAGCTATTAGTTTGCAATGCAGGAAGCACATCTTTGAAGTTTAAGTTATTTATCATGCCAGAGGCCGAAGTCCTTGCGGAAGGCAAGGTCGAGCGGGTGGGAAGCACGGACAATGCAATCTTTCACTTTAAAAAGCCGGACGGGTTTAAGATCTTTCAGGAAAACCTTTCCATCCCCACCTACACGGAAGGTATACAGATGTTCCTGGACTGCCTTCTCAATTCGGAATACGGCGTACTATCCAACCTTCAGGAGCTGGAACGTGTAGGCTTTAAGACCGTGCTTTCGAAGGATCACTACGGGATTCATGAATTAACCCCGGAGGTATTAAAAGGCATGGAGGAATATCTGGTAGTAGCCCCGGCTCACAATATTCCCTACCTGGAGGCTATCCGTCAGTTCCAAAAGCTGACGCCGGATGCGATGCTGGTAGGCGCCTTTGAGACGGCTTTCCACACCACAATTCCTTTGGAACGGAAGCTCTACGGTATCCCATATGAATGGTATGAGAAATATGGATTTGAACGTCTCGGCTATCACGGCGCTTCTCATAGCTATGTGGCCGAAACGTTAGCCGAGCTGTACGGCGCTACAGGAAAAGCCATCTCCTGTCATTTGGGCGGCAGCGGATCTCTATGCGCCATTGACGATGGAAAAAGCGTGGATACCAGCTTCGGACTTTCACTGCAGGTTGGCTTAATTCAATCTAACCGCAACGGAGACATAGACCCCTTTATTGTTCCCTTCCTGTTGGAAAAAGGTATGAAGCTGGAAGAAATTATGGAGGGACTCACCAAAAAGGGCGGTCTGCTCGGCCTCTCAGGCGTCAGCAACGATCTGCGCGATATCGAGGAAGCGGCCAACGCCGGCAGCGAACGGGCAAAGCTGGCAATTGATGTGTTCTGCAATGGAATTGTCCGCTATATCGGTTCCTATTACGCCGAGCTTGGCGGTCTTGACCATCTGGTATTCACCGGAGGCATCGGAGAGCACGGTTGCACCATCCGCCGGATAGTCTGCGGGCAGCTTAAGCACATGGGTATTCTCTTAGATTCGGAAAAGAATCTGGATTACAGTGAAAATGCGGTCATTTCTCTTCCGGATTCTCCCGTGACCATCCATGTGATTCCTGCCAATGAGGAGTTAGGGGTAGCGCGGAAGACTTTTGCTTATCAGAGGAATTAAAGAGTTTCAAAAAGGGTGTTTCACTTCTTATCCGGAAGTGAAACACCCTTCTTTTTCTTCTTGACTATTTAACTTTCAACCATTCGCCTGATTCCATTAAATAGAGCTTACATTCATATCCACGTTTCCGCCGATACCGTCTACTTTTCCCTTAGAGGTGTTCTGCCATATGTCATATCTGCCGCCATAAGTACACTTGCTGGCATACTGAGCCACCCAGATACGGTAGCTGCCCGGGAACTGGGACGGGCTTAAGTGCTCGGAGAACCAGTTCTTGCTGGCGTATACCATCGGTGTATGACCGGAATTGGCTACTGTGTTGCAGAACGCAATGGTAATTCGTGTTCTGTCTGCCTTGGACAGACCATCTGCCCTTCCTCGTCCGCCTGCCGCATACTCGCTGTCAATGGCAATGGGCATATTGATTCCGTAACGGTTGGCCAGCTTCACTGCCATACTTGCTTCCTCCACAGCCTCAGCCTCATTAATAGCCTGACTGAAGAAGTATACGCCCACACGCAATCCGGCCGCCTTTGCTCCGCTGATATGGGATGCATACATAGGGTCTTCTACCAGAACGCCGGAGCCGTAGCCGCGGTATCCGCAGCGGATGATAACAAAGTTGATTCCTGCATTCTTTACCTTCTGCCAGTTGATGCCCTTTTGGTACTTGGATACATCAATGCCGATGGTTCCGGAACGGACTCCTTCACTGCTGAAAGTATATTGGATGCCTTGAATTACCTGGGTCCCTGTTACTTTATTGCCGTTCTTATCAAAGAAATATGTCGCATTGTCAATGGTCTGCCAGCCGGTGTATTTGAACTTGCCGGTGCCTCTCATTACCGGAGCGCTTGTTGTATCATAAACGATTTTCTCTGCCTTTGATGCGCCTACCAATCTGACCGTATGATTTAAAACAGATACGGCCTCCTCAGAAGTCGGAGCGGGGTCCGAATTAGTCGTAGAATCGGTATTATCCCCACCATCTCCTCCATCCGGGTTTTGCGTCTTTACAGCATCGCATCCCTCAGTTGTGCACTTTCCATCCGCATCAAACTTATGCTCTGTCTTAGGAATAGGAACCGGATTCTCCTGTCCGCAGATGGAACACTTATTCTTTCCTTCTGTTATGCAGCTAGCCTCCGTCACTACTACGCTATAATCATGCGTATGATTCGCATCTACCGCTCCGCAGGTCTTACACTTCCCATTCTCATAGCTATGCCCTTTTGCCGCAATCGTCTCCGTCTTTGTATCCCCGCATTTACTGCAAGTCAAAGTCTTTGTTCCTGCCTCCGTACAAGTAGCATCTTTTATGCTTTCGGTATATGTATGCTCGCAAGCCATCTTAGCCCCGCAGCGATCACACTTTCCATCCTTATTGTCATCTTTATGATAACTTGCCGGCTCGCTGATGATCTTTTCATACATCGGTGTACCAAAATCATCTATAGCCTGCTCCATGATCTCATTCTTGGTAGAAGCCACAAATTCCACCGTATCCGTCATTGCCGTAGCAGTTCCGGCGTCACTGTTGCCGGTCGTGTTGGAATCCTCCTTGGATACATTGATCTCGCTTTCTTTCTTGATCTCATCGCCAATGTCCACAACCTTGTATTCCAGATTTGCTTTTACCTCAGCCTTAATATTCTGTGGAGCGTTGTATCCGCCGGATGACTTCATAGAAATCGTACAGCTGCCCGGCGTCATATTCTTAATATAGATGATACCGTCCTTATCCTCATCCTTGTAGGTGGCTTCCTTCTTTTTGGAATCCGTTACCGTAACTTCAAAGACAGTACCTGTAATAACCCTGTCATTCTTTTGATTTACGATCTTTACTTTCAGATCCTTATCCATAGATGTCGCCTTCAGTACAACCGGAATTGTTTTTTCATCTACGGTAGCTACCTGAGTATTATCTCCATCCAGCCGGGTAAGCTCTGCCATATAGGACTTGTTCATCGAAAGCCCCATCACTTGTGCTTCCTCTTCCACCGGCGTCTGATCCATCCCCAGATCGGTTACCGTAGGAATCATATCATCCGTCACCTGCGGCCGAATACAGCCGCTCAGCATAGACAGCGCCAATGCCACGGAAAGGCCGGCTGCCCAAAATCGTTTTCTTTTCATTTTCCTTCTCCTCTTTTGCCTTTCTACACGCCCCATAAAACGTGAATTGTTTCAACGGTAGTCTTTAGTATAACATCCTTTTTTCCCCTTTTCAACTGTTTACATAAAAATTTTGTAACAAAAAAATGGGATATTTTCTATAATATCCCATTTTTTCTAATATTTTCTCACCTATATCTTTAATATTTCCTTAATTTTTCCGTAACATTTTAAGATTTTATTTCCGCACTGTCTTCCTACTGCTGTACCTTCAATACAAAGGTCTGGCTAAAGTTCAGCTTTGCCATTACCGCATCCACTGTGGTAAAGGTATGGGCCTCTTGAAGCTCTCCGCATTTTTCATCATAAAGGGCGTCCCTGCGCTGCTGAACAATCGTCTCCTTCTGACTGTCCGTGGCCTCCCGGTCAAAGGTGCTGATCATCTGAGCCAAGTAGTAGCCGCTCTCCACCTCTATAATCTCGGAAAGCTCTCCGTCCGAAAGCTTATCTGCCGCCGCCCGTACAGCCTCTGCCGGAGAACTGCTGTCTGCTCCATAGGTCGCGGTATTTACGGTAATATTTTCATGTCCCTCTACGGCTGTATTCAGATCTTTGCTCTCCTCTGCCGCATCCAGTACGCTTTGCAGCTCTGCCTTTTTTGCCGCTTTTTCTTCCTCTGTCAGCTGGATCGTATTGCCCTCGCTGTCCGTCTCCGTACCGGTTGTGGAAATAAACGCATAGGCAATCTTCTTCTGTGCCGCTTCTTCATCAGAGACTGCCGTATCCACGTCTGCCGTAAGGGCATCATACATTTTATTCTGTATGGTCATAAGCGTCAAGAGATGCTCCACATCCGCCTGCTCCGCTGCAACAGCCTTTTTCAGCTGCGGTGTATTGCCATCCATAAATGCTTTTGCCGCCTCTGTGATCTTTGCCCTTTCTTCCTCTGTCAATGACACTCCATAATTTGCTGCCTCTGCTTCCAGAACATACAGGAGCTTAAACTCATCCGCCTGGCTCACCTTCGCCGTATCTCCATAAATCTCGCCTGTATCCGGCATCATCTGCTGATAGATTCCTCCGCCAAGCATACTTCCGTAATAGGTCTCCATCTGAGCCTGCTGGTAGCGCAGCATCAAGCTAAATTCTCCCAGTCTTACATTGGTAGTTTCATCAAAAACCGCAATCGTCTCGGATGCATTTAACTGGCTTTGGGAACAGCCAGTCAGCACAAGACACAGCACAAATACCAAAGATAAGATCCGGATTATATTCTTCTTCATTTTATTTATCTACCTTTCCATTTCCCGAAGCCCGCTCTTTTTCCCTGACAGGCTTCTGTATTTACTCTTTGTCCATTATAATCTCTTTTTTCTTTGCAGGCAAGAGATTCTTTTGCCGAAGCCGCCTCTACTCAGTGATAAGCTTGTCCACACGAACCGTATCCCATACCTCTTCCCGGATCTCAAGGGGCGTCTCCTTCTTCCATACTTCTATCATCTCGTCACAGTAGCCCTCTTTTGCCAAATATTTCAACTCCTCTTCCCGCTCCCTGGATGCCTCTTCATCGTATTCAGATACCTTCTGAACTATATAGTAACCCTCTTGCGTTTCAATTACATCCGAGACGCCGCCCGTATCCAGCCCGCGCGCCGCCTGGGCCACCAGCTCATGAGCGCCTCCGTCTGTTTCCTCATTAAAGTAAACGTCAATCACCGTATGGGAAATCTCCATCCCTGCCTTTGTAATATCCTTTAGCTCCTTTGCCCGAAGCGCAAAGCTGTCGGCGTCCTCCCGAATCTTGAGCAGCTCTTCCTCTGTAAAAGGCGTTTGATTTCCCTGTGCGTCAAAGATCCCGGTTGTAGCAAACAGACAATAAGTCAGCTTTCCTACTCTTGCCTCCGTCTCATCAATCTCCGGCTCATAGGTCTCTATCATAGCAGCCGCCGTCTTTGCCGCCTGCTCATTATATAAAAGAAATCTTTCCACCGTTTCCTTTGTCGCCCCGGCCGCCTCCAGGACAGCCGGCGTATTATCCTCCATAAAAGCGGCCGCCCGTTTTGCTATCTGTTTCTTTTCCTCTTTCGTAAGCTCCGCCCCATACTCTTTCCCATGCGCGCACAGCAGATGTATCTCTGTGAGAGTATCCATCACTTCCTGTTTTAGAGCCTCCTCCATTGTCCGGGCCTCTTCCTCTCCCTCTGCAAATTCCGCCTTCTTTTGCCACATATCCTCGCCGTAGGATTCATAATAAGCAATCTCCCACTGCTCCTGCAGCATCCTTGTATAGAATACGGCTTCCTCTAGCCCAATTGTCTCCGTACCCAGATCAGCCACTGGCGTTTCCGGTTCTTTCGCTCTGCTGCAGCCTGCGCATAAGCCCGCTGTCAAAAGACAGGCCGCCAGCCATAAAGCAATGTTCCTTCCCCATCTCATTTGTTTTCTTCCTCCCGCAATGTCTGCATCCGCATCAAAATATCCTTCACAAGCTCCATTACGTTTTCTTCATCCCGGCTGTTTTTCTGTCTCTGGTACAAAAAGCTGGGCTTTTCCCCTGTCGTCAGCCGCATACGTCCGCCGAAGCCCTGGATAAACGCCGGAAATTCCGCCGGATTAAGCCTTGCCTTTTCATATAGATAGAAGCGGATTTCTTCCGGACGCTCCGCAATCTCCTTTACATAAACTCTGTGAGCCTTTACCTTCAGATCCGCCACCGCCAGCAGATTTAACACGGATTTCGGCGGATCGCCAAAGCGATCCAACAGCTCTTCCAACATATCCTCGCACTCCTCGGTGGACTCAATACCTGCAATCCGCTTATAGATATCCAGCTTCTGGCTCTCGTTTCGGATATAAGCATCCGGGATATAAGCGTCCAAATCAATATCCACCAGAGTTTGAAATTCTTCCTCTGATACGGAAAGCCCCTTCTGTTTCTTCACGGCCTCATTCAGCATTTTACAGTACAAATCATAACCCACCGCCTGCATATGACCATGCTGCTGCGCTCCTAAAAGGTTCCCTGCTCCCCGAATCTCCAGATCCCGCATGGCAATCTTAAAGCCGCTCCCAAGCTCAGTAAATTCCCGAATGGCCCCCAGGCGTTTTTCCGCCACCTCTTTAAGCAGCTTGTTTCGCCTGTACATAAGAAAGGCATAGGCTGTCCGGTTCGAACGCCCCACTCTGCCGCGCAACTGATATAGCTGTGATAATCCCATATTATCCGCATCATGAATGATCATCGTATTGACATTTGAGATATCAAGCCCTGTCTCAATGATGGTGGTGGACACCAGCACGTCAATATCTCCTGCAATAAAGTCATACATAATCCGTTCCAGCTCCTGCTCCTTCATCTGCCCGTGGGCAAATACGATATTGGCCTCCGGAACCAGCTTTGATAAGCCCGCCGTTACCTCTACAATGGTGTTTACCCGATTATAGACATAATAAACCTGTCCGCCGCGCCCCAATTCCCGGCTGATGGCCGCGCGGACCATTTCCTCGTCGTATTCCATTACATAGGTTTGAATCGGCATACGGTCCTGGGGCGCTTCCTCCAATACACTCATGTCGCGAATCCCTATCAGGCTCATATGGAGTGTCCGGGGAATCGGAGTCGCCGTCAAGGTGAGTACGTCAATATTCTCCTTCAGCTTCTTAATCTTCTCCTTGTGAGCCACACCAAAGCGCTGCTCCTCATCAATAATCAGCAGCCCCAGCTCCTTGAATACCACGTCTGCCGACAGCACCCGATGGGTTCCGATGACAATGTCAACCAAGCCCTTTTTCAGATCCGCAAGCGTTTTTTTCTGCTCCGCCGCTGTACGAAACCGGGACAGCATATCCACCCGCACCGGAAATTCCTTCATCCGCTGGACAAATGTATTGTAGTGCTGCTGAGCTAAGATCGTGGTCGGCACCAGATAAACCACCTGCTTATTTTCCTGAACTGCCTTGAATGCGGCGCGAATGGCAATTTCCGTCTTGCCGTAGCCTACATCTCCGCAGATCAGCCGATCCATAATCTTACTGCTCTCCATGTCCTCCTTCACCGCTTCAATGGCAAGCTGCTGATCCTCCGTCTCCTCAAAGGGAAACAACTCCTCAAATTCCTTCTGCCAAACCGTGTCCGGCCCATATACATAGCCGTCCTTTTCATGCCGGGCCGCATAGAGCGCCACCAGATCCTTCGCAATCTCCTGAACCGCTCCCCGGACCCTGGTCTTTGTTTTTCCCCATTCGCTCCCCCCAAGCCGGTTAAGCTTGGGCTTTTTCGCATCTGCTCCGGCATACTTCTGGATCATTTCTAACTGAGTAGCCAAAATATAGAGATTGCCTCCCTTTGCATACTCAATCTTAATATAATCCTTCATGATCTTGTCTACTTCTACCTTCTCAATTCCCCGGTAGATCCCAAGGCCATGATTTTCATGAACCACATAATCACCGACGCTAAGCTCCGAAAAGCTCCGGATCTTCTGCCCCTCGTAAGCCTTGCGGCGCTTCCTCTTTTTCCTTTCCCTGCCGAAAATGTCTGTCTCGGAAACAACGGCAAACTTCACCATAGGATATTCATAACCCCTGTGAACGCTGCCGTGTACTACCATAATTTCCGTTTCCTGAACAATCCGTTCCCGGTCCTTTGAATAGAAACTGTTCAGCTCTTCTGCCTGCAGATCTAAAGCCAGCCGCTTTGCTCTGGTCCCGGAGGCACACATAAGCACAACCGCGTACTTTTCCCGCTTCCACCGTTTTAAATCCTTCACCAAAAGCTCAAAGCTATTGTTGTAGGGATTTATTGACCTTGCCTCGATCTGATATCTCCCTGTTATATCCCACTCCGGAAATTTTTGTTCCAGCATACACAAGGCCACACAATTTCTTCCGTTCAGCTTTGCCGTTATCTCCTCCGTACCATATAGAAGTCCGGCCTCTTCCGGAAGGGCCTCTCCGCGCTGCGCCCGATTCGCAAGGCTCTCCCGAAACTCCTTCTCTACCGTGCCGCCGTTTTCCAACAGCCTGGCAGGCTCATCCAGAAAAAACACACTTTTATCAGCAGGAAAGTATTCCAGAAAGCTTACGGCCTCTTCGTCTTTTTCCGGAATCAATTCCGCTGCGGGATAAATCACAATTTCACTCAAATTCTCAATAGACCGCTGGCTTTCCGCATCAAAGCTTCGAATAGAATCTATCTCGTCGTCCCAAAATTCCAGCCGCCAGGGATTGTCCTCCGTCAGACTGTAAATATCAACAATCCCTCCCCGGACAGCAAACTGTCCCGGAGCGTCCACCTGTCCGGTCCGTTCATATCCCAGGCGAACCAGCCGTTCGCTCAGGGCCTTCGTCTCTACCACGCTCTCTGTCCCGATGCATAGAAGCTCCTCTCTCACCTCCTTCAGAGGCTTCAAACGATCCATGCACCCGTCAAAGGTAGTCACTACCGTAATCCGCTCCTTGGTCAGCAAAGCCTGCAAAGCCCGAATACGCTGCCGTACCAAAAGATTCCCCTGAATATCCGCATGAAAAAAGAGGAAATCCTTCGCCTGATAAAGCACGGTCTCATGATCAAAGTACCGGCAATCCTCATAGATTTCCTTCGCTCTCTGCTCGCTGTAGGTTAAAATGATCCGAAACGGAAATTCTCCTCCCAATTCACAAGCCATGTGAACCTTCTGAGAGTCAATACAACCTGATAGTTGGAGCACTCCTCGGTTTTTCCGAAGTTTCCCGTGAATTTCCTCATATGCACTTAGCTTCTTTAATGGTTCCAGAAAAGCTTTCATTCTTTTACAACCTTTTTATTATACTGATTCATAGCTGCGTCAATCTCACCCTGCACCATCAGGCGCACGGCATCCGACGCACTGCGAACCGCTTCCTGCACCAGTTCCCGATCTTCCCCGGAAAAATGGCCCAACACATGGTTTACCAGATCCTGTCCCTCTATTTTTGCGCCCACTCCTACCCGAATCCGGGGAAACTCCTGCGTTCCGAGATGAGCAATGATATCCTTCATTCCATTATGCCCTCCGGCGCTTCCCTTTTTCCGAATCCGCAAGCTTCCCGGAGCCAGATCAATATCATCATAAATCACAATCAAATCCTGCGCCAGGTCAAGCTTATAGTACGCGGCCGCTTCTCCCACGCTGTTTCCGGAAAGATTCATAAAGGTCTGAGGCTTTAAAAGCAGAAGTTTACTCCCTTCAATAACGCCGGTTCCGCAGATCCCTTTGAATTTTTTCGTATTCATACTAATATTATATTGATCCGCCAGATAGTCGATTACATCAAATCCAATATTATGACGGGTATGCTCATATTTTTTTGTAGGATTTCCAAGACCAACAATCAGATACATTACCATTCTCCATTCCAGCTGCGCAGTATACCATATTATCAAATATCCATGTCTTTCTTATACTACAGGAGATTGTTCCATTTTGCAAGGCTAAACCATAAAGCAGGGATGCCGTCTTTTACACGACATCCCTGCCACTCGCTTTTCATAACATAACTATATCCCTGTCAGGCTTCCTCTGATGTTTCCAACAATGCTGCTTCATATTTATCCAGAATAATCTTCTGGATCTGATCACGGGTCCCGGAATTGATGGGGTGTGCAATGTCCCGATACTCTCCATCGGCTGCCTTTCTGCTCGGCATTGCAATAAATAAACCCTTTTCCCCTTCAATTACCTTGATGTCATGTACTACGAACTCGTCTTCAATGGTAATTGAAACGACGGCCTTCATCTTTCCTTCCTTTGCCACCTTGCGCACGCGTACATCTGTGATCTGCATCTCTTTTGTTTCCTCCTTTTTCCAAAGGCATGAATCTACTTGTAGCTCTTTTTACTTCATCTACGAAAACTCCTCACTCTGTGATTGGTTCTCATCTGTTTTTACAGCACGTAGCGCTCATTCTTCTCCACCACAATCTTAATGCCGTTCTCGCCTACATAGCGGGAATTGGCCCGGATGGTATCGCGGCTCTCTACAATGCAATTTTCAATGTACGTATTATCTCCGATATATACCTCATTCAAAATAATTGAGTTTTTAATCACACAATTATTTCCTACAAAAACTTTCTTAAAGAGAACGGAATTTTCTACGGTTCCATTGACAATACAGCCGCTGGCAACCAGAGAGTTTTTCACGTCCGAGCCGGGATTGTACTTGGCGGGCGGAAGATCCAGCACCTTTGAGTACACATCCGGATACGTCTTGAAGAAATACTTCCGCACGTCTGCCTTCAGAAAATCCATATTCGTCTCATAATATGCTTCCACGGAAGAAATGCTGTTCCAATAGTCTGCGGTCCGATATGCATAAATGCGCTTCAAATTCTTATAACGGATCAGGATATCACGCACAAAGTCATACCGCTCCTCCTGTGCACACTTCTCTATCAGCTCTATCAACTGTCTTCTGCGGATCACATAGATACCACAGGAAATGGTGTTCGCCTCAGTCTCAATCGGCTTCTCCTCAAACTCCAGAATCCTTCCCTCGTCATCCGTCTTTAACACACCGAAGCGAGAGGTATCGGAACCCGCCGGAAGATCCTTACACACAACAGTAATATCTGCCTTCTTATCAATGTGGTATTCCAAAACCTTATTATAATCCATCTTATACACGGCATCACCGGATGCAATTACCACATACGGCTCATGGCTTTTCTTAAGCCAGTCCAAATTCTGATAGATAGAATCCGCGGTCCCCCGATACCAGGAGTTATTGTCTGCGGTGATTGTGGGAGTGAAGATATAAAGCCCTCCCTGCTTTCTTCCGAAATCCCACCACTTGGATGAACTCAAATGCTCATTCAGGGAACGTGCATTATACTGTGTCAGTACTGCCACCCTCTGAATGTGGGAGTTGGACATATTGCTGAGCGCAAAGTCAATTCCCCGGTAGCTTCCGGCCACAGGCATCGCCGCTACGGCTCTCTTATTGGACAGCTCTCTCATTCTGTGATTATTACCGCCTGCCAGTACAATTCCAATTGCCCTCATTATCTGTCACCTGCCTTTATCAATGTCTCGCCGCTTTCCAGAACGCCTTCCTTGTAGTCATCCGGCGTGGTATCTCCGGAAATTGCCGTATTCTTCCCAACCTTTACATTTGGCGGTATATAGGAACTCTCGCCGATGGTAACCAGACCGAAGGAATAGATCTTCGGCTGCACCTTGTTGGGAATGTCCTCTCCCACTCCGAGAACAACCCCATCGGAAATCTCCACCTCCTCGGCAATGATTGCCTTGTCGATGGTGCAATTCTCACCAATATCCGTATTCTTCATAATAATAGAATCCCGGACCACCGTACCCTTGCCGATGGTTACGCCGGAGCCAATAACGGAATTATATACATCGCCGTAAATCTCAGATCCGCCGCTGATTATACTGCGCTCGATCTTGGATTCCGAAGAAATGTACTGAGGCGGAACCGCATCGCTCTTCGTATAAATCTTCCAAAATTCCTCATAGAGATTGAACTCAGGGATAATGTCTATCAGCTCCATATTGGCCTCCCAATAGGAACCCAGGGTTCCGACATCCTTCCAATATCCATTGAACTCATAAGCAAATAGACGATTGCCGTTCTCATGACAGTAAGGAATAATATGTTTTCCGAAGTCGCAGCTTTGCTGATTTGACATCTCAATCAAAGCATTGCGCAAAATCTTCCAGCTAAAGATGTAGATTCCCATTGACGCCAGATTGCTTCTGGGATGCTCCGGCTTCTCCTCAAACTCCGTAATGCGATTATCTCCGTCCGTGATCATAATACCAAAACGGCTTGCCTCCTCCATAGGCACCGGCATAACAGCAATCGTTACATCCGCATTGTTCTCCTTATGGAAGTCGAGCATCACTTCATAATCCATCTTATAGATATGGTCGCCGGACAAGATCAGCACATACTCCGGATTGTAGGTATCAATGTAGTCCAGATTCTGGTAGATGGCATTGGCCGTACCTGTATACCACTCACTATTGGTACTCTTCTCGTAGGGAGGAAGAACCGTAACACCACCGATATTGCGATCCAGATCCCAAGGCATTCCGATTCCAATGTGGGTATTCAGGCGTAAAGGCTGATACTGAGTCAATACTCCAACCGTGTCAACACCTGAATTGATACAATTACTTAGGGGAAAATCGATAATTCTGTATTTTCCGCCGAACGAAACGGCCGGCTTCGCTACCTTGGCGGTCAATACACCAAGACGGCTTCCCTGGCCGCCTGCCAAAAGCATGGCAATCATCTCTTTTTTAATCACGCAATCACCTCTTGTTGTAATATTAGTTCGTCTATCAAATAAATTATACCATAACTCTTGTAAATAGTGAACAGCTTTTTGCAAAAATATGAAATTATTTTAAACATTTTGCGACAGTTTTTTTGCAGTGATTTCAGCATTTTTTCTATATTATATTGGATTGAGTGAGGATTCTTGTTGATTTTTTAGTTTTTTGTATTTTTTCTTCCGGAATCTTTGCTTTTTCATAAAATAAGGTTATACTGGTAAAATAAGAATGAAATATTAAAAGACAGGATGTGTATGTGATGTATCATATTGATTTTCATAATCCAATTGCCATTCACTTCATTGGTATCGGCGGAATCAGCATGAGCGGTCTGGCCGAGATCCTTTTAAATGAAGGCTTTCATATCTCCGGCTCTGACAACAGCGCCTCCAAGCTCACGGAACATCTGGCCGGATTGGGCGCTGTGATACTTCTCGGGCAAAAGGCCTCCAATATCCCGCAGGACTGTGATCTTGTCGTCTACACGGCCGCTATCCATCCGGACAATCCGGAATACGCCGCCGCTGTAAAGCGCGGGCTTCCCATGCTGTCCAGAGCCGAGCTTTTAGGCCAGATTATGGGCAACTATGACACGGCCATTGCCGTAGCCGGAACTCATGGAAAAACTACAACCACCTCCATGATCTCTACCGTTTTGCTGGAAGCACATGCGGACCCTACGATTTCCGTAGGCGGCATTTTGCCCGCAATAGGCGGAAATATTCGTGTCGGACAATCACAAACCTTTCTGACCGAAGCTTGCGAATATACGAACAGCTTTCTGCATTTTCTCCCAACGATTGGGATTATATTAAATATAGAAGAAGACCATCTTGATTTCTTCCGGGATCTGGATGATATTCGCCATTCCTTCCGCCGTTTTGCCGAGCTTATTCCTGAGGACGGCCTTTTAATTATCAATCGGGATATCCCCCGGTATGAGGAAATCACAGAGGGTCTCTCCTGCCGGGTCATAACCTTCGGCTCGAATCCCGAAAGTCATTACCGCTGCTTTGATCTTTCCTTTGATCATCTGGCTCACGCCGCCTTTCAAGTAGAAGACATGAACGGAAGCATTTCCTCGTTCCGTCTGAATGTCCCGGGCGAACACAATGTGTCAAACGCTATGGCGGCTCTTGCCCTGGCTGATTATCTGCACATTCCTGCCGGCGTCATCCAAAAGGGACTGCTGGCCTTCACCGGCACGGACCGGCGCTTCCAGTATAAGGGACAGGTAAACGGCTTTACCATTATTGACGACTACGCACATCATCCCACGGAAATCCAGGCTACCCTTAAGGCAGCCGCCCGTTATCCTCACAGGGAGATATGGTGTGTGTTCCAGCCTCATACCTACAGCCGTACAAAGGCTTTTCTTCCCGAATTTGCAAAAGCGCTCTCCCTGGCCGATCATGTTATCCTGGCCGACATTTATGCTGCCCGGGAAACGGATACCCTGGGCATCAGCTCCCAAACTTTGGCCGGAGAACTTGAAAAGCTCGGTGCGGATGTGCATTATTTTCCTTCCTTTGACGAAATAGAAAAATTTTTATTAAAAAAATGTTTACACGGCGATCTGTGTATAACTATGGGCGCAGGAAACGTGATAAATATTGGAGAGGATCTTCTGAGGCAATAATTATCCACATTATCCACATGCTTATGCACCTAATTCCGTCAAAAAGCATGTGGATTTTTTTGTGGACAAACTGTTGACATAAATTTTATCCATAAAATCGCCCATTCCCCTGTTTTTCAGGTATATCGGTGTGATTTTGCGGTTGCAAATAATACTTCTCCACAAAGTTATCCACATTATCCACATTTTTTTACCCGTTTCTCCACAGAAAAAAGACCTCTTGCAATTTAGAAAAGTTATGATAAAATACACGTATGTAATGAGCAGTGAGAAAAGTATGTACGGACAAGCCCGTTAAAATCTGCATTCACAAATGGTAAAGTAAGGAGCAAATCATCTATGACCCATTTTCAGCTGCATGGCCCTTCCGGATGCGGCCACACCCTTGTTTCCGATTTATTTTTAGATGAATATATGCCTACCGCAAACGGAGAATATGTAAAGATATATCTCTATCTTTTGCGTTGTCTAAAATCTGATGTACAAGAACTCTCCGTCTCTCTGATTGCAGACAAGTTCGAAGGCACGGAAAACGATGTGAAGCGGGCGCTGAAATACTGGGAAAAAATGCACCTGTTAAAGCTGGAATACAATGAGTCAAAAGAGCTTTCCGGTATCCGCCTCATAGAAGAACCGGATAAACACGCCGAAAAGCCCCTTTCGAAGCCTGAAAGCTTTTCTTTGGCGCACTCTTCAGACAAGCCCTTAACCCAGGAGCAGACAAAGCAGCTGCTTTTCATCTGTGAGCAATACCTCGGCAAGACGTTAAGCTCTTCTGAGGTTTCTAAAATCCTGTACTTCCATGATGCCTTAGGTTTCCACGCGGATCTCATTGAATATTTGATTGAGTACTGCGTATCTAAGGGGCATAAAAGCCTTCGTTACATAGAATCAGTCGCCTTAGGCTGGCACAAAAGCGGTTATACTACCGTCAGCCAGGCCAAAGAGCAGACAAACCTCTTTAACAAAGCTTATTTTTCCATATTAAAAGCTTTTGGAATCTCCAGGCGCAATCCGGTAGAAGCGGAAATCGTCTATATGGATCGCTGGATGAAAGAGCTTCAGTTTTCCGAAGAGCTGATTATAGAGGCATGCGGCCGGACTATGGCGGCCATCCATGAGCCAAGCTTTGAATATACGGATCGCATTTTAAAAGGCTGGAAGAAAAATCAGGTTACCCGTCTCTCTGATTTGGAGGCTCTTGACAAGCAGCACCGCGCTTCCAAAGCAAAATCAGAGACGATTCCGCTCAAAAAGACAGCTTCCTCCAATAACTTCCGTAATTTCTCCGAACGGGATTATAACTATGATGAATTGCTTAAAAAAATCACAAATCAGTAATATGACAAACCTGGAAATAATCCGGCTAATCTGCCGTACGGTAAAGCCGCAACGGCGCACGAGAGGAACTTTTATGAGTGCCCTTTCGAATAAAAGTTTCTCTCATTACAGGTGTGCCGAAGCGGCTTTACCCTTTAACGCCGTCGCGCAGCGACTTAAAATAGGAGGATGCATCTTTGCCTTTATTAAACTCCCAATATGAAGCTATCATGCGCTCCTATGCCAAACGCCAGGCCAGAAACCGCCAGGAGCAGGAGGAACGTCTCGCTCATATCTATAACTTAATACCGCAGCTGCCCTCGCTGGAAGCCTCCCTTGCCTCCCTGCGGGCAGACAAGGTTCGAGCCGCCATAGAGGGGGATACGGCAGCGCAGGAGCATTTGACGCAGGAGCTGGATAAGCTTTGCAATGCAAGAGAGCAGCTTTTATCAGCGCACGGTTATACCTTACAGGACTTGTCAGCCTCCTACACTTGTCCGGACTGTCACGACACCGGCTACATAGGAACAGAAAAATGTCACTGCTTTCTTCAAGCCGAAATCGATCTTCTCTACCATCAATCGCACCTGAATGATGTTTTGAAAAGAGAGAACTTTCATACCTTTTCTTATTCCTGGTATGATAAGGCTGACCAGGACATTATGAAGCGCCGTGTAATGGAGGTACAGCTTTTTATTGAAGCCTTTGACAAGGAATTTCAAAATCTATTCCTGATGGGAGACGTCGGAACCGGAAAAACCTTTCTCTCCAATTGTATTGCGAAGGAACTGATGGACACCGGACATTCTGTCGTTTATCTCACTGCCTTCCAACTGTTTCAGCTCCTTTCCAAAGCCGTATTTGGAGGAAAGCAGCCAGAGGAAGCGGACCGGCAGGCATATCCCTATATCTTCGACTGTGATTTGCTCATTATAGATGATTTAGGAACGGAGCTTCCCAACTCTTTTACCGTATCTCAATTTTTCCTCTGCATCAATGAGCGGATTCTTCGAAGAAAGTCAACCCTGATTTCTTCCAACCTGAATATGAATGTTCTGCAGAGCATCTACTCAGAGCGAACATCATCACGTATCATCAGCAGCTATACTATTTTGCAGCTTCCCGGAAAAGATATACGCATCCGGAAAAAACTACAGCCCGGCGCCTAGTACATCATTGCACAAATACCAGTGCCGTACGGCGCCAGAAAACGGAGGACCTTATGTTATTACAGCGCAGCCAGCGTGTATTAGAAACCATCCCTGTAGGCTCTCTTGGCCTTATCCCTTTAAAGAGCTGTCAGCAATTAGGACAACAGGTCAATGATTACCTGGTAAAATGGCGTCATTCCAGCGAATTGGAGCACAAAAGCAATATCGCTTTTACCGGTTATGAGCGTGACTCTTACCTGATTGAAGCAAAGACTCCCCGCTTTGGTTCCGGAGAGGGAAAAGGAACGCTCTCCGACTCTGTTCGGGGACACGATCTCTATCTTTTGGTGGATGTCTGTAATTATAGCCTTACCTATAAGCTATACGGATACACCAATCACATGTCACCGGATGATCACTTCCAGGATCTGAAGCGAGTGATTGCCGCTATCGGCGGAAAGGCTCGGAGGATCACGGTGATTATGCCTTATCTTTATGAAAGCCGCCAGCATAAGCGGACCGCCCGGGAATCCCTGGACTGCGCCTTGGCTCTACAGGAGCTGGTGGAGATGGGTGTGGAAAATATTCTCACCTTTGAGGCTCATGATCCGCGCGTACAGAATGCCATTCCGCTTCATGGTTTTGAAACCATCCCTTCCGCATATCAAATGGTAAAGGGACTTCTCAAAAATGTAGAAGGGCTGAAGCTGGACAGTGAGCATATGCTGGTCATCAGCCCCGACGAAGGCGGTATGTCCCGAGCTGTCTATCTCGCCAATGTTCTGGGGCTGGATATGGGTATGTTTTATAAACGGCGGGATTATACAAGGCTTGTAAAAGGAAGGAACCCCATTATTTCCCATGAATTTTTGGGAGAAGGAATCGAAGGAAAGGATATGATTATCGTAGATGATATGATCTCCTCCGGGGACAGCGTGCTTGAAGTCGCCAGAGAGCTTAAAAACCGCGGAGCCGGGCAGATCTTCGTCTTTTCCACCTTTGGCTTGTTTACCAACGGACTTGAACAGTTTGACCAAGCATATAAGGACGGTATCTTTACCAGAGTTCTTACTACAAACCTGGTTTACCAGACCCCGGAGCTTCTTAGCCGCCCTTACTATATTAATTGTGATATGAGCAAGTACATTGCACTTTTGATTGATACTCTGAATCACGACGTCTCCATCAGCGATCTGTTAGATCCGTATGATCGAATACAGGCTCTTGTGAAAAAGTATCGGGAGCATCAGCCTATTTCATAGGCGCCATAGGCGCCGAATAAGAAGAGCCTCCATAGCCAAACACGGCTGCGGAGGCTCCTCATTTTGCAGGACACACGGTTTTATACCTTAAAGCGGTATCCCACTCCCCATATAGTTTCAATATACTGGGGCTTTGTGGAATTAAATTCTATCTTTTCCCGAATCTTCTTAATATGAACCGTTACCGTAGCAATATCCCCCACGGAGTCCATATCCCAGATTCTTCGAAACAGCTCTTCCTTGGTAAATACGTGATTGGGATTCTCCGCCAGGAAGGTTAAGAGATCAAATTCTCTGGAGGTAAAGTTCTTTTCCTCTCCTCCCACCCAGACCCTGCGGGCAGTTTTGTCAATCTTGATTCCGCGAATCTCTATCACCGTATTTTCCTTTACATTGCTGCTGACCAGGCGCTCATAGCGGGTAAGATGGGCCTTCACACGCGCTACCAGCTCACTCGGGCTGAAAGGCTTTGTCATATAGTCGTCCGCCCCAAGGCCAAGCCCCCGAATCTTATCTATATCATCCTTTTTTGCAGAAACCATGATAATAGGCGTGTTCTTTGCTTCTCTAAGCTGTCTGCAAATCTCAAACCCATCCACACCCGGAAGCATCAAATCCAGAATCACCAGTTGAAAATCCTCGTTCAATGCCCGTTCCAAACCAGCAGGGCCTTCTCCTTCAATATCTACCTCAAATCCGCTCAACTCCAGATAATCCTTTTCCAGATCCGCAATTGATTCTTCATCTTCTATAATCAATATTCTGCTCATGTCGCTGGAACCTCCTGATATTTTCTAAGGACAAAGTACATCACCGTACCCGTATGTTCCTTGCTGGTTGCCCATACCTGGCCTCCGTGATCCTCAATAATTTTCTTCACGATAGAGAGTCCGATTCCGCTTCCGCCCTTGGAGGAATTGCGGGACACATCCGCCCGATAGAAGCGGTCAAAAATCTGAGGCAGATCCTTGGCTCCTATGCCCTTGCCATTATCCTCAATCTCAACCTGTATAAAGTCTCCCACATCCTTCACGCGGATATTCACCATACCTCTGGACTTGTCAATATATTTCACCGAATTTCCCACAATATTATTGATCACTCGTTTAATCTGCTCCGCATCTGCAATCACAACAACGTTCTCATCCACATAATTGAAGTAGGACAGTTCAATGTTCTGCTCCTCCATCTCAATGGAAAGCTCTTCAATGCAGTCGGAAAAATAAGCGTTTACATTGATTTTCTCAAAGGTATAAGGGATACGGTTGGTGTCAATTTTAGCATAAAAGCTCAGCTCATTGATAAGCCGATCCATATCATTCGCTTTATTATAGATGGTACGTATATATTTTTCCTGCTTTTCCGGCGTATCCGCCACTCCGTCCATCAAGCCCTCCACATAGCCCTTAACCGCCGCTATCGGCGTTTTCAAGTCATGGGAAATATTGCTGATCAGCTCTTTATTCTGACGCTCGGATTCCACCTTCTCTTCGGCAGACTCTTTTAACCTCCTGCGCATCTCCTCAAAGTCTGTGCAAAGCTCGCCAATCTCATCATCGCCTCCGGCCGGCATCTCGAAGTCCAGGTTGCCCTCCGTAATCTTCTTTGTCGCCTCCTGCAGATGATGAAGAGGCGTGACAATGTTTCTGTAGATCCAAGCCGTTAAAAGCAAGCTGGTAAAAACCAAAATCAGAACAATTGTCAGGGTCATGTCCAAAAACAAGGATTCCACCTCAACCCCATACAGTTCTTTTATAGAATGAATCTGATATCTCCCAAAACCGAAAAAGGCTGCTCCCGTGAAAAAAACCGGAACCAGTATAAGTGTTAGAAATGTAATAATTAACTTTGTTCGAAGCTTCATAATGATTATATTATATCATGGATATAGGAAGTCTGCTCAAAAACTATTCTAAAATTTCTAAATTTTTTATAAAATATCCTTACAATTCCAGCTTCATATCACCAAACCGTATCCAGCCTTTTTTCCGCATAAATTCGGAAACTGCCAGCGTAAGAACCGCCGGTAGGATAAATTGCATCACAAGAATCTTAATCAATGTTACAACCGGGCCTTCTATGGGCGCCATCACCTGCCAGGTCATAATTTGTCCCACCAGACCGCAGCTTCCCATACCGGAGCCGGAGGCATTGCTCTGCATATTCATAATCATCGTTCCAATCGGGCCTAAAATGGCGCTGGAGATAATCGCCGGAACCCAAATGATCGGCTTGCGGATAATATTGGGAACTTGAAGCATAGAGGTTCCCAGCCCCTGAGCCAAAAGGCCGCCTGCCTTATTTTCACGCCAGCTTGCCACTGCAAAGCCTACCATATTGCAACAGCAGCCGATGGTTGCCGCCCCCGCCGCAATTCCGGACAAATTCAAAATAATTCCGAGGGCCGCCGAACTGATGGGAAGGGTGAGAACCATACCCATCAGGACAGATACAATGATTCCCATTAAAAACGGCTGCTGAACCGTTCCCCAATTAATAACAGCTCCCAATGCGCCCATAAAGCTGCTGATAGGCGGTCCCAGAATCAGACCCACTGCAGACCCGGACAAAATCACAGTCAGGGGCGTAACCAGAATATCAACCTTTGTTTTACCGGATACCAGATTCCCCAGCTCAATCCCGACTAGGGCCGCAACAAATGCCCCCAAAGGCTCCCCCGGTCCGGACAAAACAATTGCCCCTTCCACCAAAACCTTCCCCGCCAGTATGTTAGATGCAAAGGCCCCCACCATACCTGCCGTAGCTGATGAAAATATCACCAATGGGCTTGCCTTAAATTTGCAGGCCGTACCTACGCCAATGCCGGCTCCTGTAACAGCCGCCGCCATTTTTCCAAAGAAATAAACGGTATCCCCCACATTGCCGCCAATGAGAAGCCCGATCTGCTGAATGATCGTACCTGTCAGCAGGGTAGCAAATAAACCCAGAGCCATACCGCTTAATCCGTCAATAAAAATGTGATTGCATATTGTTTTTAGTTTTTTCATAATCACTCCTCTTTTCTGTGCGCCAACCTGTAAAGTCAGCTGTCTTGTCAGTTAATCAGGAGCTTATCACATTTACCATAAGAAGTCAAGTTTCCATTAAATATCCCTTTTCCAGCAAAGCCTTTTCAATCCGCCGGATAGACGCCGTATTCTTTGCCACAATCGTATGATAATGAATATCTTCTGTCAGCTCTTTCAGAGGCTTCACCCGGTTATTCCTCATTTTTTCATAAAACTCATCCGCATCCTGGCGGCTTGCTATGATCAGATCCACCGCTATCTGCCCATAAAGCTCATGCTCCACTACCACATCCAGGATTTTCCCGCCCAGATCCACGATTGTATAAAATTCATCCGGAACCTGCTCGGTGGTGTGCCGCACGCAAATCGTTTTTTTGCTCTCTCCTAAGCCCTGCTTCGGCTCAAACAAAAGATATCCTTTATTTGTTGAGAGAATGTTTTTATTAACAGCCCGCAGCAGCGCTATATCCTGCACGATCACCTGGCGGCTCACCTTTAGTCTTCCTGACAGCTCCGTACCTGATATGGGCCGGCTGCTTTCTGTCAGCATCCGTATAATTTCTTCTCTTCTCCGATCTCCATCCAACATCTTTTCCATCTTCCACATCCTTACCTTATTCCCGTCAGATCCTTTATCACTTCTCCCGCCAAAATCAGGCCGGCCACAGCAGGCACAAAGGCTGTGCTCCCCGGTACCCTTTCCTCTTTGCGGACAAGCTCTCCGGATTTTTCTTTGGAATACACCACCTTAAGCCTCTCTATCCCTCTCCTCTTCAATTCCCGGCGCATAACCCTTGCAAGAGGGCAGACACTGGTTTCGTAAATATCCGCCACCTCAAAGGCCCCGGGGGTCAGCTTATTTCCCGCTCCCATAGAGCTGATAATGGGAGTTCCCGCCTTTTTTGCCTCCAATACAAGACTGATTTTCCCGGTTACCGTATCAATGGCATCCACTACATAATCATAGGCGGAAAAGTCAAAGTCATCCGCCGCCTCCGGCAGATAAAAACAATTGCGGATACTCACATCAGCCTTTGGATTGATATCCAGAATCCGTTCCCGCATCACTTCGGTTTTGTATCTGCCGATTGTGCTTTGAAGGGCTATAATCTGCCGGTTCAAATTGGATACGCTCACCTTGTCATTGTCAATCAACTCCAAAGCCCCTATACCGCTGCGGGCCAATGCTTCCACCGCATGGCCTCCTACACCGCCGATTCCGAAAACTGCCACCCGCGATGCTTTTAAACGCTCCATAGCTTCCGGGCCAAGCAAAAGCTCTGTCCGCACAAATTGTTCTTCCATACCATCATACCCCATTCCTATAGCGCTGCGCCCTCTCCGGGTCCATCATTACCGTACCGTTGCCCTCATATACGATCTCATAGCCGCGCTCCTTAAAAGGCGCCGAAAGCTCACATTCCAGAAAAATCTCCGCCCAGTGAGCCATATAGATCACATCCGGGAATTTTTCCGGGTGAACGGCGTAGTAATCATGGATGTAGGTACTGTTCTCATGAACCTGCCAGGTAGAATAGTTCCCGCAGCCCGCATCCACATAGAGATAAATCCACGGCGCCACTCCAACTACCATAAGCTGATCTTCTTGTGTGAGGCTTAAGCCGTCCAGCTCTTCAAGCGCCTCCTCATACCATACGGCCGTCTCCGGCGTCGTATAAACACCTTTTAACGGTCCTTTTTCCATCCTCTGTGTTAGCTTCGGTACCCAATCGTCTCCCCATGCATAATTCATTCTCAGATAGAAGGTCCCGGCAAACTGCACAATAACTACTCCCCACACAAGAACGCCGCATAGTTTTCTTCGGAAACGCGCATTTATTCCCTCTGTCCTTTTCAGCTCTTCCAACCACCTTGCCGCAAATAAAAGCCCCACGCAAGAACAGAGGCTGTAAGCAACGCTAATGGTAACAATCCCCGTATTCGTAGCATACTGTACAATCATCGTAAACAGCAGGGCCGGCAGATACCAGCCATAAAACAGCCGCTTTTCTTTATTTTTTGTAACAAAATACGCCTCCAGACACCAAAAGGCCAAGGGAAGCATCTGGTAATTCACCGGAATATGTTCTGCTGCGAAGCCATAGTAAATCATTGCCGGAAGCACCGATACCGAGGCCAAAAGCATATAGACCAAGCCATGCTCACAGCGCCTTCGGTCAAACAAGGTCAAAGCATAGGTCAGCCCCAATCCGCAAAACATAAAGCGATAATTCTTAAAGCAGAGATAAAAATAGCGCTTTGTCTTATACCAGTATCCATCCTGATGCTCGGAATCCCCCACAATATGGGGAACATTTTCCAACATCTCGGAAAGAGTTCCTCTCTGAAATACAAACAATAGAAACAGTACGAGAACAATTCCCGCTCCCAAAGTCATCCACAAAAAGCTCTTGATATGAAGAGCGCCCTGCGTATCGCTTCCCTTCCTCCTATTTTGAACAGTTATGAAAAGGCAGAGAAGCCCATAGGCGCCGTACATAATAAGGGCAAAGGGATTGGCCAAAACAATCATGGCTGTCAATATTCCGCACAGCAGGTATTCCGGTACGGAATGTTCCATCTTAGCCGAAAGCACAGCCAGCAGCACAGTCAGCAGACCAAATTCAATGGAGTTGTAGGACATGGCGCAGATTCCAAAGGGAGCAAACAGAAGGAACAAAAACACCGGCCCAAAGGAAGCAAAGCCTTTTCTTTGCAGACGCAGATACAAAAACAGGGTAAGCATACTCTCAAAAGCCAGATACAAAAAACGGCTGGCCATCACAATTCCCTCTGTGGAGCCTATAATCCCGCGCATAAGGCAATAAATGGGATGCAGCAAAAAGCTGCAAAGCTGCTGAGTCGGATTCCACTCGTCAATAAGAATCCTTTCCCCCCGGAAGATCCGCTCCGATGTTCCGATAAAATACATCTCATCTGCCGTATTAAAACCATAAAAGCTTCGTCTGATCAAAAGAATTTCTATTAAAATAAACAGACCGATAAAAATAAAATGCTGTAACTTTTTTCGGTCCATTGCATGATTGCCTGTCACCATTTTGTCTTTCCTCTTTTACCTTATAAAAAGGGCGTCGCAAACCTTTTCCGGCGACGCCCCTTAAGTGGTTATCCCTGCTTTTCTTCTAATACCAATTCGATTTTTTCCTTCAATCTTATGGCCTGCTCCGTAATACAGGTCAATTCATCCTGAACCAGACGCAGTTCTCTTTCTCTGGCTGTCTCTGCTTCCTGAAGCTTCTTTTCATAATAGGCTTTTTGTTCCTCGCGAATCTGCTGTTTTATCCGCTCTATCCGTTCTTTTTCCTGCTTCTTCATCTGTTCCTTTAAACGGCCTACATTTTCTTTATAAAACTGCTCCAGTTGATGAACCTTCATGCCTTTGCTTCCTTTCCCTCTTCCTGTTCCGGTATTCTTTTCTGTCGCAAATTTTCTGCTTTCATCCTACTATAGCTATGCCCGTTTGTCAACCACACATCCGCCGCGGAACAATGTACGAACAGTCGTAAATGAAGCCTGCGGAAAGTTCCACAGGCTTCATGCTTTTCCAAATATTTATTATTAGCGGATGGTCTTGTAAAGCGGTCCATAAGCCTTGCAGGCTCTGTAATCCTGTCCCTCTTTATCCATGCCAAACGCATTCCATGCCGCCGGACGGAAGATCTTATCCTCCGGTACATTGTGCATACAAACCGGGATTCTCAAAATAGAGCAAAGGGTAATGAGATCTGCACCTACATGCCCAAAGCTGATTGCGCCGTGATTTGCTCCCCAGTTGTTCATCACATCGTAAGCTGTCTTGAATGCGCCTTCTCCGGTACATCTGGGAGCGAACCATGTGCAGGGCCATGTGTAGTCGGTTCTCTTCCAGAGCTTATCCGTTACTTCCTCTGGAAGCTGCACGGTCCAGCCTTCCGCAATCTGCAGAACCGGTCCTAAGCCTTTTACCAGATTCAGACGGATCATGGTAGCCGGCATCTCTGCATTTGTTACAAAGCGGGAAGAAAATCCGCCGCCGCGGAAGTATCCGTTATCCGCTGCATTCCAGGTAGTTGCTTTCAAAATCGCTTCCTGGTCCGCCTCCGTTACATTCCACCATTCCTTCATGCAGGGATTGCCATTTTCGTCCTTTGCCTCTCCGCAGGCGTCCAGACAAGCGGCGCCGGAATTAATCAGGTGGATAAATCCATCCGCATCCTTTGCTTTGCCTTCAATCGTATAACCGGTTGCTTTTTGAACCGCATCACCGCTCCAGTAGGTACGGACATCCGCAAAGATCTGCGCGCGGTTGGTCAGAAGCTTTAAGAACAGCATCCCAAGGCCGTTCAGTGTATCATTCTCAGTTGCCAGAACATAAGGCTCTCTTGCCCCGTTCCAGTCAAAGGAAGTGTTGAGCATTGCCTCCGGGAAGTCACAGTTGGGATAGAAGTCTGTCCACTGCCTCTGTCCCTGGAAGCCTGCTGCGATAGCGTTATGTCCGATAGCCTCCTCGGAGAATTTCGGATCAAGCTTGTCGCTTCCGCTCATCAGATCCTTGATGATAACCATCATCTTTACCACGAACTCCCAGTCAGCATCCTTCTGCTCTCTGGTTTTCTGAATCTCTTCCGGATTCTTATCAAAGCCTTCGACGCACTTCTCTCTTGTCCACTTCAGAGCCTTTTGGAACTCTTCCTCATCGTAGATACCCTCTGTCATCCGGCGGATAATCTCTACCTCATCCACAGACTCCACTCTCATGCCCAGATATTCCTCGATAAAGGCCGGGTCAATGATGGAGCCGCCGATTCCCATACAGATAGAACCGATCTGCAGATAGGATTTGCCTCTCATCGTTGCTGCCGCAACCGCAGCGCGGCCGAACCGGAGCAGCTTCTCCTGTACATCTGCCGGGATGCTGGTGTCGTCTGCTTCCTGTACATCATGTCCATAGATTCCGAATGCCGGCAGCCCTTTTTGTGCATGGGTAGCCAATACGGAAGCCAGATACACGGCGCCGGGACGCTCCGTTCCGTTGAAGCCCCACACGCCCTTGATGGTCATGGGGTCCATATCCATAGTCTCAGAACCATAGCACCAGCAGGGTGTTACGGTCAAGGTAATGTCCACGCCCTCTTTCTTAAACTGTGCGGCACATCTTGCGGATTCTCCTGCACGGCCGATGGTAGTCTCGGAAATCACTACCTTTACCGGCTCGCCGTTGGAATAGCGCAGATTCTCCTCAAACAGCTTTGCTGCGGACTTTGCCATGTTCATCGTCTGCTCCTCAAGGGAACCTCTTACATCCAGAACGCCTCTTCTGCCATCAATCGTCGGCCGGATACCAATTACAGGATAATCGCCTACTAATCTGCTTTTTGCCACTTTACATACCCTCCATACTTCTGTTTTATTATTTTTAAAAACCGGAGCTTCGTCCGCTCCGCTCTTAGGTGTTTCCATTATATAATATTTTTCATAAAATTGCACGTAAATTTCGATTCATATCTGGACATTTTTTGTACTAATTGATATACTTTCACTAAGAATATAGAATTTTTTGTAAAATTTGTCGAGGAAACGGGAGTATGAAAGCTTTTCACGAAGTACGCAGCTATGATTCAGATTTTATGGTATGGCACTCCAACTATGAGAATATTGGTTTTCTTGCCCACTGGCACAAGGAAATCGAGCTGATTTATGTGCGCTCCGGTTCCTGCCGCTTAAGCATTACAGATATGAATTTCACGGCTCATGCCGGAGATCTGGTTATCTGTGAGAGCGGTCAGATTCACTACAGTGATTCTCATCATATGGACAATTCCCTGGATTTTATCATATTTGACACTTCCATATTAGGCTCTCTTTTTGAGAACCCTCATTTTGTGCACCCTTTGGTAACAGAAGCAGAATTGGAGCGCTGCGGCCTTTCCGCCCACCTGACCTCACTGATAGATACCGTATCATCCGAACTTGAGAAGAAGGAACCTTACTACCAGGAAGTCGTAATCTCTTCCCTGCAGACATTCTGGTTCCTGCTAAAGCGGTTTCACCCCAGGGCGGAAGCCAGTTCCGCGCCTGATAACCGCAGAACACGGATGCTTGCGGATTTTCAATCCCTTCTATCCTACATAGACGACCATTACGCAGATAACATATCTTTGGAATACGCCGCTGCAAGCATGAACTTCAGCACCGGCTACTTCTCTAAAATCTTCAAAAAGCTTATGGGAATCAACTTCGTCACCTACTTGAACCTCGTCCGTGTAGAACACGCGGTCTGCGAGCTTCGCAATACGGAACAAAAGTTTACGGAAATCGCATTAAACTGCGGCTTTAACAACATCCGAACCTTCAACCGGGTATTCAAAGAAATCACCGGCTGCACGCCCAGCGAATTTCTCCTGCTGCCCGATCCGGATACCTACAAGCGCACCTACTATAACCGCCGCTCGGAAGAGCAGGAATTTGTAAAACACGATTCCCTGACTCTCGTCAAGAACTTTGAATAGAAACATTTTAGAGTACATCATTTGCAGCCGATATGCCCCACGACAATAGCTGCAGACCAAAGTACTCAATAACATATAAGGAGGTTTTTCATGTCAGATAAACCCATACTATACCGGAAACGGCTGATTCCCAACGAATGCATCCGTCTGGAGCAGGATGAAGTCCTGCTGCGCAAGAAGGATCTTCTCGTCACCCGATGGCACACCATCCGTCCCAAGAAAGAACTGGATCACGGCATCTCCTGTTTTCTACTGAATAGAGGATGGAAGATCAGCCGCTTTCTCACCCGGGAGGATCGGTTAATCTGTTGGTACTGCGACATTATCGACTGGACGCACGATCCGGACACAGACACCTACATCTTCACAGATCTTCTTGCCGACGTACTCCTCTACCCCTCCGGAGATATCCGCGTAGTAGATTTGGACGAAATCGCCGACGCTCTGGAGCAAAAGCTGCTCACCCAGCCCCAAGTCTGCCTTTGTATGCGCCGCCTGGACGCCCTCCTGCAGGAAATCTATGCCGGCAGATTATTACCGTCCTTAGAACCCTACTGGTCTTGATTTCCCAGGGCATGTTTGAGGAAACTTTAAAATCTGCCTGTTCACAAAGAAGTCCAAAGCTTATGGCATAAAAAGACTGCGATTCTTTTTACCGTGAAATCGCAGTCTTTTTTGTCCAAAGAAAACACAAAAGATTTAATCAACACTTCATACTTACGGCGCCCCGCTACACTTCCAATGAAATCTTCCGCCCCGTAGCCTGATACTCTATAAGCTCTACTCCCGCTGCCCGGAACATACGCTTGGAAGCCAGCACCGAAGCTGTCCCCGCATACTTATCGCTTCCATAAACCACAGTCTTAATTCCCGCCTGGATAATAGCCTTAGCACACTCATTACAGGGGAATAACGTTACATAAATCTTGGCCCCCTCCAGGCTTCCCCCGCGGTAATTCAAAATAGCGTTCAGCTCACTGTGCGTAACAAAGGGATATTTCGTCTCGTTCTCTTCCCCGGTTCTCTCCCAGGGAAACACATCGTCGTCACAGCCATTTGGAAAACCATTGTATCCCATAGACAAAATCTTGTTATTCTTACTAACAATACAGGCTCCCACCTGCGTGCTGGGGTCCTTGGAGCGCATGCCGGACAGGGCCGCAACTCCCATAAAGTACTCGTCCCAGCTAATGTAGTCGTTCCTTTTTCCTCCCATAGCGTTACTCCTATAACCTTTATTTTGTTCCGAAGATACGATCTCCCGCATCTCCCAGTCCGGGAACAATATACCCCTTCTCATTCAAATGTTCATCTAATGCGCCCACATAAATATCCACATCCGGATGCGCTTCCTGCATACGCTTTACCCCTTCCGGAGCCGCAATAATACACATAAAACGGATATTCTTCACACCCCGATCCTTCAACATCTGAATAGCCGCGACAGAGGATCCTCCCGTAGCCAGCATAGGATCTACCACAAAGACATCACGCTCGCTGCAGTCTGCCGGAACCTTGCAATAATATTCAACCGGCTCCAAGGTCTCCTCATTCCGATACAAGCCAATGTGGCCAACCTTAGCCGACGGAATCATAGCCAGCATTCCCTCTACCATTCCAAGTCCCGCTCTCAAAATAGGAATAACCGCCATCTTTTTTCCTGCCAGTTCTTTTACCGTAGTCTTACAGATAGGCGTCTCAATCTCCACATCCATAAGCTTCAGGTCCTTGGTTGCCTCATAGGTAATCAAGCTTGCAATCTCGCAAATCATAGCCCGAAAATCTCTGGAGCCTGTCTCTACCCGGCGGATTACGCCGATCTTGTGCTGAATCAACGGATGTGTCATTACCACTACCTTTGACATCTTCTTTTGTCCCCCTGTTCTTATTCCTCATCAATTGCCTTTACTCGGTTTACATGCCGCTCCGCATTGGAAAATTCCGTATTTAAGAAGGTATCCACAATCTTTACCGCCAGTCCCGGACCTACCACCCGTCCGCCCATAGCAAGAATATTGGCGTTGTTGTGCTGTCTTGTAGCCTCCGCGCTGAAACAGTCGCTGCAGAGTGCCGCACGGATTCCCTTAAAGCGATTGGCCGCAATAGAGATTCCGATTCCTGTTCCGCAGATCAGAATGCCTTTTTCACATTCCTTGGACAGTATTGCTTTTGCCACCTTCTTTGCATAAATGGGATAATCCACGGCGTCCGTATTGTCACATCCAAAATTTTTATATTCCAACCCCTTCTCATCCAGGTAGGCAATTACTTCCTGCATCAGTTCATACCCACCATGATCACATCCTAGTGCTATCATTTTTTGCTACCTCCATGCTTATTTTTCTAAATTATATCATTTTTTTATGGAATAGCAAATGCTTTCTTTTCGCTGCCGGTGCTCCGCGCCTGATTTTTGAATCTTTATCTTACCGCCAGCACTTGATTCTTCGCCAAAAACAGCGGCCGATAAGAAGCTGCAAGATTTGATAATGGTAAAATCTCCGGCTTAATTTTAATATGCAGAACATCCGTCATGTACTTTCTGCGTTTTTCAATCCGCTCATATACCTGCGGGTATTTCTCCTTCAGCTCCGCCCGCAGCGCTTCATCTGCAATTGCAATACCATCTTCACAGTTCGCTCCGGCATAGGGCTTCGGAGGATACGGTATAATATCCATCTGAAAGCACATACCGCTTTTTATCCGAATATCAGAACCTTCATAAATCGGAGAGGATAACCATTCCTCCGTAGATACATAATGCCCGGGATTTAACTTCCACCCATAAGTCTCTTTGGGATAGGTAGTCCGTACCATATCAAATAATTCTCCACAGCTCTCTCCCAATCCGATTTTTTCATACCAATTTACAACCGTAGCATAATAAGGCGCCGCAACCTCTTCCACATAGTCTTTCGCCCCTTCCGGCAAGTCCTCTGCCGTCTCTGCCATAAATCCGGTACGGCAGCTAAGTCCTCCCCGTAATCCAACGCTGCAGTTAAACGCTTCTCCCAGCTCTATCCGCTTAGTCGTCGGACTAACCAACCCCATATCGCAGCGGTTTCCCGAGATAGCGAGCGGATGGCAGGAAAGCGGGATGCCGCCAAAATGCATCTGACAGGAAACCTCCAGCTCGGTCATGCCTGGTTTTACATACTCCATCGCATCCATCAAGGTCTGTGCCGCATAAGCTGCCCCAAACTCATAATATGCAATATCATCCGCCGTATTTATAATGCGGACTCCATATGCGGGATGAATAAAAAGATCCGTCACATTGTCCACATTCTCTTTTCCCGCCGCCTTCTTCGCCGCCTCTACCAAATAGGCCGGAACGTCAAACATATCCTTTTCTCCGTAACGGGGGTACATCAGCTTCCAGCCGGACATGCCGATCTTATCATTTTCTTTGATTCCTATCTGTTTGAAAATCTCTGTCAAATCCTGCAATTTATCAATCGGCTGATTCGGCAGTGAAAAGGCTTGATATAAAATTCCCTCTGTGGGAATTTTACTATATTCATGCAGATTGAAACATTCATTTCCCAGAAGGCAAAAAGCTTTTCCCTGAGCAGAAAGCACCAAAAGACCTTCTTCAAACCGCGGATCAAATCCTGTCAGATAATCAAAATTGCTAAAATGCTCCCTGTCCGCATACTGCATCAGATAGTCCAGGTTTCGATTTCTCATTGCTTCCAATACTTTTTCAAGCCTTGCCTGATATAATTCTTTTGGCAGAACCGGCTCCGCCTCGGGAAGCCCGATTTCAGGACTTGCTGCTTCTGTTAAAATAATATCTTTTTTTGTAATCATATCATTCCTCTTTTCCGCACAATATTTTGCGCACCTCAAATCTATGCGTCTCGCCGGGACGCAGGTCTGCGGTTTATTTATTTTGAAAATCAAGAACTACGGTTCCATCCTCGTTGTAAACAACTGTTTTTTTGCACATTTTGATTGCGTTAATCGCATCAAAATACTCCTCTGTCGTTTTAAATACCGGCTGATAGTGCTCCAATACCTCTTTGGCCTTCTCGCCCTCTCCCATCAGCAGTTTAACCGTCATTGCGGCCAGAACCTTCGCGGAACTTACACATGCCCGCACCGGGTCCACAAGATAGTAATCGCTTCCATGCCCTGTTCCTTCCGCTCCCGCAACATAAGGATGAATTGTCGGCATCAGACATGAAATATCTCCCAAATCAGAGGTCCCGCAATTCCAGGGAGTATGCTCCACATTGCCTTCTCCAAATATCTCGCTTACCGTTTCCGTAAACAGCCCGCTAAGTATTTTGTCATTGGTCAGCGGCATGTTTCCAGGTATATCATGAATCAGAAGATTTGCACCCATCGCAGCTGCCGACGCCGCAAGCGCCCGGTTTATCCTCTGGTTTACCTCTATCATCTTGGAAAAAGTAGAAGCCCGCACATAGGTGTCCAGCTTTGTCACCCCGGGGATCGCATTTGCCGCCACGCCCCCGTCGGTAATGATTGGATGAAAACGAATATAATCCTTCTCCTCAAATGTCTCCCGCAGAGAATTGCACGCCTGCATACCCAGGGATGCCGCATACAGCGAATTGATCCCCTCATGCGGCGCAAATCCCGCATGGGATGCTTTTCCGCAATATTCAAAATGCTTCGTTATACATCCGTCGCTGCCTTCATCAATAGCAAAGGGCTTTTCTTTATTGGGCAGCACATGGGTAAACAAAACCATATCCACCCCGTCAAACAACCCGCGATAGAGAAATTCTACTTTTCCGGCAACATAATGGATTGTCCCCTTTTCAATCAAAGAATTTCTAAATTCAAGATCTATCGTCTCTTCTGCCGGCACAGACATAAACCGAATGGAACCGCACAATCCATCTAAAGCTCCGGGCATAGCAAATGCTGCCGCGCATCCCACTAAATAGGCAGACTGCGCATGGTGGCCGCAGGCATGAATTGCTCCTGTCTCACGATCAGCCTCCGGATGCTCTGGGCACAATAAAGAATCTAATTCAGCAATGATTGCAATAGTCGGGCCAGGTCTTCCTGTGCTGATTTCGGCAGTAAAACCAGGAATATCCCCTGCCGGCTTTACCTCATAGCCCAATTCTTCAAAGATCCGCTGCAAATATTTTGTGGTTTTCCATTCCTTGTACCCTATTTCCGGATTTTTCCATATGTTTTGTTCTACCTGGAGAATGAGTTCTTTATTTTTCTCAACTTTAGCAATTATTTGATTTACAAATAATTCCGCATTTTTATTGTTCATTTTACCTTGCACCTTTTTTGCTATCGTTCTTTACTTACAAAGAATAATCATAATAGCTCTTTCCGTTTTTAATCACAAATTTATAGAATACATTGGAAGCCGCCGCTACAATATTATTCTCGATTCCCTTTAAATGCGGCTTTTTTATTTTAATGCCGGAGGATACCTGCTCCCACAAGAACCGTTTGCTTCCATTAACAATCATGTCAAACAAAGCGTCCCACTCATCCAACATAGAGCCGGTTAAAATAATTTCCTTAGGGTCAAAAAGATTTACAAAATTGGCTACCCACATAGCAATTTCATTTGCCATGCGATTCAATACGTGAAAGCATCTTTCATCATTTTCCTGATAAAGCCGGACGGCCTCCTGAAATGAAATTCCCAGCTCTTTTTCAATGCTTCCTTTACTAATACGTGTCTGCAGACAGCCGCGTCTGCCGCAGTCGCACAAAATCCCATTCGGATCCGTAATAATATGCCCTATCTCCCCCGCTATATTATTCTCTCCGCGGCTTAACTTTCCGTTCGCCATTTCAGCCAGAGCAATTCCGTTCCCCAGATGAACCACTAAGAAATAATCCGGATCATCTATCGTATTTAAAAAACGCTGTGCTTTCGCAAAGGATTTCACGTCATTATCCACAATGATATTATAGGGATAACATGCCTTAAGCAAGCTCCCCAGATTCAAATCCTGCCAATGAAAGGATGGAGAGCGCATGACAAGGCCGGTCTTATAATTTACGGTCCCCGGTACGGACACCCCTATCCCCACCAGATTTTCAAGCCTGTCATCGGGAATCCGGCCGAGCATGTAATCAATGGCTATCTTAATCCTCTCTACCACATAAACCGGAGATTCCTCCTCAATTTCATAAGATTCCTGTGCCAAAATATTGCCCGCTCCATCCATAAGCCCTGCGTCAATCCGTTCTCTTAAAAGATAGATGCCTATAATGAGTATCTTTTGCGGAACGATATGAAGCATAATCCTCTGCCTTCCCACACTGCTGCCGACATTCTGTCCCTCCATCACATATCCTGCCTCCATCAATTCTGCCACAGAACGCCCCACAGAAGTCTGACTCATGCCCATTTTTTTTGCAATCTCTACGCGGGAAATCGCTTTTTCATTCCTGATAATGTGAAATATTTGATTGATATTTTGTTCCTTTATATATTGAGATGTACTCTTTCCGGCTGCCATAATTTTATAAAGCCCTCTCTTCTCTTTATACTGCTGTTTCCAGAATAAACCAAGCATCCACAAATATCAAGTCATAATCTCAGAATCAAACTTTAATTTCTTTATTCTCAAAATATTTATCCGCTATAATAACCATAAGCAAAATTGCGCCCTGTATTACTTTCTGCGCATCAATGTAAACCTCAAATAAGTTCATATAAGTTGTGATAAGATTCATCACAAGGCAGCCGGAAAGCGTTCCCTTTGCATCGCCTTTTCCTCCTGTAAAAGCCGCTCCTCCAATAATAACCATAGGCAGGCACGCCATAATCGCATCCGCTCCCAGATCTCCATTGGCGCTTCCCAGACGGGCTGTCACAAAAATTCCGCCAATACCTGCAAGAACAGAAGAAACTATAACCGCAATTACACGCACTTTATTGATGTTGATTCCACAAGAAGCCGCTACCTCCGCATTCCCCCCTACCGCATACATGCTGCGCCCATAATGCGTATATTTTAATATAAAGTCAACAAGAACCACCGTAACAAGAAATACCAAAAACAGCAGCGGAACCGGGCCAAACTTTGTACTGGCAACCTTCAGAAAAAAGCTGTCTGTAATCCGCACGGTACTGCCCGCCAGAAGCGCGCAGGCAAATCCCCGAACACCAATCATAAGCGCAATTGTCACCAGCCATCCGTCCATTTTTAAATAGGTGGACATCACTCCCGATGCGGCGCCTATGACAGCCGCTGCCGCAACTCCCGCCAAAAAGCCCGCAATACATCCATAAGACTGTGACACAAGGCCAAACACAACTGCGGAAAGGCAGGCCAATGAACCGATAGTCAAATTGTTAATGCCTGTCACAAGGCCGAACATAAGGCCAAGCGCTACCATTCCATAGGGAAACATAGACTGCAGGATCCCGTAAAAATTATTCCAGGTTCCAAATGCAGGCGAAAAAATGTACATATAAACACTAAATAAGATACAGAACATCCATATTTTATATTTTAACAGCTCTCTTATCACCTTCATCAGTCTTTCCCTCCCCAGCTCTTTTTCACACTTAATGCATACAAGGCCACTAGAAGGATGATGCATTTCACAACTGTCTGAATATTGGCGTCCACATTCATCATATTCATGATATTACGTATCAGCCCAAGACACAGTACTCCAAAGAGCGCTCTGAGCATACCGCTTTTACTGTCTCCGGGCGCATTGCCGCCTACGATTGTGGCAATAGCGGCGTCTGTCTCATAGTTATTTCCGGTCATAGGATTGGCTGAGCCTGTTCGGGCTGTCATCACGATAGCGGCCAATGCCGCGCAGAATCCGGAAAACATAAAGGCGTACATCCGATAATTATGGGAATTAATTCCCCCCATAAAGGCCGCTTTCTTATTTGCCCCTACATAATACAGCTTTCGCCCAATGGCTGTCTTTCTCAGTACAAAATGGACAATGACCAGAAATACAACAAGAATAACTGCCGTATTGGAGATTCCCAAAATATTTCCGCGGGCTATATTCCGATATGATGTCATCTCCGAATCGCATTGTATATTCAATCCCTTGGTCCATATGTAGGCAAATCCCAATGCTACCAGCGACATTGCCAGCGTAATCAGGTAGCTGTCGCTTCCGTCACTCTTGATCACCTTTCCTATCATACCATTGGCAAAGCCAAAGAAAATTCCAATGGCAGCTGCCGCCAAAAATGCCCAAAGGATGTTATGCGTTCCATTCAGTATGGTAAGGGCAACACATGCGCATGCCGAGAGTACATTTCCTTGGGAAAGGTCAAAACCGTCAATAATATATACAACAGAAAACCCAATCGTCAAAATCCCGTTGATTACAATCTGACTTGCAAGATTTCGAAAATTATCAATGGTAAGAAAATTGTTGGCAAATATGCTTCCGAAAACTACCATCAGTACAATTAGTATAAGCCCGAAATTATTTACGGCAAACCAGCCCACATCAAACCGCTTTTTTATCATTACGTTATTTTTCTGCATACGCCCACTCCTAAATTGCATATTTTATGAAGTCGTTCGGTGTCATACTTTCTACCTCTAGGTCTGCCGCAATTCTGCCCCTCTGGATAACCAGAAGTCTGTCACTCATCCCCATAACCTCCGGAAGTTCAGAAGAAATCATTATGACACTCTTGCCCTGTTCTACCAATCTGTTAATAAGCTGATAGATTTCATATTTTGCCCCCACATCAATTCCCCTTGTAGGCTCGTCAAAAATAAAAATATCTACATTGGTATTCAGCCACTTGGCAAGCACAACCTTCTGCATATTGCCGCCGCTTAGGTTGAAGACTGTCTGTTCCAGTCCCGATGTCTTTACCTTCAGGGCTTCTACCAGCTCATTTGCAATTTCCTCTTCCTTTTTCTGGCTGAGCACGCCATTCACCAAAAGCTTTTCCACATTGGCCGCAGAAATATTGTGCTTTACACTCATACTGCCCATCAGGCCCTCGGATTTCCGGTCCTCACTCAAATAACAGATTCCGTATTTAATAGCGTCTGCGGGACTGTTAATCTTTACTTTGCTGCCATTGATGTAAATATCTCCGCTGTCTTTGTAGTCAATTCCAAAGATTCCTCTGGCGATTTCCGTACGTCCGGCTCCTACCAGACCGGCCATGCCCAGGACTTCACCCTTGTGCAATTCAAAGGAAATATCACGGTAAGCATCCTTGTGACTGAGCTTTTCCACCTTTAGTACCACTTCATCCGTATGCGTCTTTTTCCGCTTAGGATAAATATTGGTAATCTCACGCCCTATCATTTTTGATGTCACATCATCCTTCGTCAGCCCTTCAATGGGCATGGTCTCTATCACCTGACCGTCGCGGATGACTGTCAGGGTATCGCAGATTTCAAAAAGCTCCTCCAGCTTATGCGAGATAAAGATTACGGAAATTCCTTGCTTTTTTAAACTGCGCACTACCTCAAAAAGTATCTCAACTTCCTTTGTGGTAAGCGTTGCCGTCGGCTCATCCATAAGCAAGATTCTGGTTGTCGGATAAGACAATGCACGTGCAATCTCAATCATCTGCCTCTGGGCCACGCTGAGTGTACCGATTTTTGTTCCGGGGTCAATATCATAGCCAATTCTTTTAAGCGCCAGCTCCGTATCCTCATACAGCTTCTTCCAATCAACCAGACCATTCTTTTTCGGAAGCCTGCCTATATAGATATTTTCCGCAATGGAAAGAAGGGATACCAAGTTCAACTCCTGAAAAATAATGCTGATTCCATGCGCCTTTGCATCATTGGGATTCTGGATGTCTACCTCTTTTCCGTCAATCTTTACCGTTCCCTGATCCTTCTTATAATTTCCATTTAATATTTTCATTAGAGTGGATTTACCTGCACCATTCTCTCCTACCAGCGCATGTACCTCTCCTTTTTTGATCTTAAAAGATACTTGATCAAGCGCTTTTACACCCAAAAATGCTTTCGAGATATTTTCCACTTCAAGGATATAATCCTGCATAACCCATCTCCTTTTCCGGAACGGCATGCCTCTCACAAAGAAGCATGCCGTATTCCCCAAACTCTTTGGCTGTAATTAATAGTCACACTGCTCTAAATCCGCATTGCTCTGGTCGAAGTAGAACATTGCCGCGCTGCATGTCTGTGTATCAAAGTCATACCAGCCTGTGCAGTCTTCAAGGGACTCTCCCTTTGCCCGTGCATTCAGAACGGAAAGCCCTGCCATAGCGCCTGCCGCCGCTTTTTCCTGTCCAATGACATGAATCTTTCCGTCAATCAGCATCTGCATAGTTGTCTTGCTTCCGTCTGCCGTACCAATTAAAAGATCGTCGCGTCCGAGATTTTCCAGCGCCTCAACAACACCCCAGGTCATTTCTTCCCCTACGCTGTAAATACATGTGATATCCGGATTGGCTGTCATTGCATCCTCAGTTGCCGTAAGCGCAAGCGCTCTGTCAAAATCACATGCAACGGTATTTACAACCTCAATGTCGCTGTAATCAGCGATTGCTTCTTCAAATCCTGCAATTCTCTGGTTAGAGGCATTATTTCCTGCCTGTGCGCTGATGATAAGCACCTTGCCTTTGCCTTCCATCTTTTCAACCAGCATCTGTCCAATCTGAAGGCCCATGTCCTTCTCGTCCCAGAAAATCGGGAACAGCAATTCATGGTTCACATACTCTTCATCTAAATACTCTCTGATCGTCGACGCACAGCTTACCTGAATCCCCGCGTCCAAAGCCGCCTGAACTGCAGGGCCAAGGGCCGTAATATCAATATCATGGATGAACATTCCGTCTACGCCCTGAGAAATCGCGCTTTGGATGGCATCCACTTCTGTCTGGGCATTGCTGTTTGCATTCAATGTCATATGCTCAATGCCAAGCTCTGCTGCCAATGCTTCCGCACCTGCCTGCTCTGCTTTACAGTAATCAGAGCTATTTGAAATAATTGTACAGAAGGAAAGCTCGCCGTCTCCTTTAACTGCCGCGTCTTCCGCCGGAGCGTTCTCTTCCGCTGTGCCGCTGCTTTCTTCGGGTGCACTGCTCTCCGCATCCGTCGCCTTTGAGCCGCATGCCGTAAGCATAAGCCCGGTGGAAGCAAGTACAGCTGCCATAAGTGTTGCCAAAATCTTTTTTTTCATTTTATATCCTCCTTTTCTATATAATCTGCTGTTGCAGACTATTTCGTTGAATTGAATGAGACGTACATTCCCTAAAACCACATCTTTTCTATTTATTTACTTTCTAGATGTTATTAATTAGGGTAAAAATCGCCATTTCACTAGTGGTAACCAAAGCTTTATTTTTATTATTTGGATATTTTGTATTATACTTCTTGCAAAAAGTCTCGTCAATGTGCTATTTTCACAAATCTTTTCCTGAATTTTTGTAATAAATAATCAATTGAAATTAATTATTGGATATGATAAAATATCGGCAAATTGAAAAAAGGAAGGAGTTTGAATATGATGTATGATATTGCCGTCATCCATGCTCAGATTGTTGGTGAAACCTCCATTTATTCAGGCAACATTTATATAAAGGATGGTCTCTTTGCCGCTATCACAGATGAAACGCAGCCTCTATATGAAGCAAAGGAAATCATTGATGCACATAGCAACTATGTTTTTCCCGGACTCGTTGATACTCACTCCCATCTGGGAGACCCGGGCTATGGCGAGGTGGAATCCGCCGAATGTGCCACTGCCGCCGCTGCTGTCGGCGGTTTTACCACCTGCATCGATATGCCGAATAATGTTCCTACGATTTTAAATTCCGAACGCTTTTATAAAAAAACGGAGCGTCTTGAGCGGGAATGTATGGTAGATTACGCATTATACGGCGCTCTTGTGAAAGACAACCAAAAGGAGCTTAAAGGGCTTCATGATGCGGGTGCTATCGCTTTTAAGTCTTTTCTTCACTGCGGCGGCGGGGATTTCACTTATCCCACCATGTATGAAGCTAAGTTAGCTCTGGAGGAAATCAAGAAGTTTAACGGGCTTGCCGCTTTCCACTGTGAAGAGACAAGTATCAATGACGGACTTTTAGAAAAAATGAAACTTGAAAAGCTTTGCACCCGGCAGGCTTTTCTGGACAGCCGCCCCGTTTATTCCGAAGTAATGGCTTCCAAAAATATGATAGAGCTCGCAAGGGCTACCGGCTGCCGGCTTCAAATCTGCCATGTAAGCCATCCGGCAGTGGCGAAAGCTATTTCCGAAGCACGCAAAGAGGGCGTTGACGTAACCGGAGAAACCTGTGTTCATTATCTTGTGTTTACGGAAAATGATCTTCTTGAAAAGGGCTGCCTTTTTAAATGCGCACCACCGCTGCGCAGTCAAAAAGCCAGCGACGAATTATGGAGCTATGTAGAGGACGGGACTCTGACCAGCGTCGCTTCTGACCACTCTGCGGGACTTCCCGAACAGAGAGACGATTCTCTTCATCCTATCTACGAATTAGGCAATGGAATCAGCGGTATCCAAACCGTACTTCAATCCTTTTATAACAAGGCGGTACATATACGAAAAAATTCTCCCTCTTTGATCACTAGGTGTATGAGTGCGGAACCTGCGCGCCGCTTTGGACTTTATGGCATCAAAGGAGCTATTAAGCCCGGTTTTGATGCGGATCTTGTTATCCTTGATCCGGATAAGACTTGGGAAGTAACTGCCAAGAGTCTTTATTATTTACAGAAAATTTCCGCCTTTGTCGGAACTAAGGGACGGGGACTTCCTGTTCTGACTATGCTTCGCGGAAAAGTCATTGCAAAAGACTATAAGCCCTGCTGTCAACAAGGATATGCCAGATTTCTGCGCGCTCTCCCTTAGCATGTGAACAGTAACGCCAGTTCGTCATTGGAGGAATATTATATGCATCAAACTATCAATTTTTCCGTAACGGGAGATTCTCTTGCTGTTAAAAGACTTTGTACGGCCTCCTCTCAGATGCAGGAAATCAGAAATTTATTTGCCTCTTCGGATGTCTGCTTTACCAATCTGGAAACCTCAATTCATCGATATGAACCGGAGATTTATCCCTCCAGATTCAGCGGAGGCGACTGGGTTGCGGCTCCGCCGGAAGTACTTTCGGATATGAAATGGCTTGGCTTTAACTTATTCGGCATCCCAAACAACCATAGTCTCGATTGGTCTCATTCCGGTCTGCTGCGCACCATCGAAAATTTAAAACGCGCCGAAGTCATTTTTTCCGGTGCAGGGGAAAATCTTGCACAGGCTTGTGCTCCTGCATATCTTGAAACAGCAGGCGGGCGTGTGGCCTTGATTGCATGCAACTCTTCTTTTGAGTCTTGGCATATGGCAGGAGAGCAGCGCCGGGATCTGCATGGCAGACCCGGTATCTTTGGTATCGAGTTTGAACGCATACGGCTTATCTCTCGGGAAGAGCTTTCTGTTTTGGAAGGTCTGCATAAAAGGATGATGCGGGAGCATGACGGCTGGATAGAGACAAACGGTTCCCGCGTATTCCGTTTTGGAACCGATCTGTACCGGCAGGGGGAGCCTGGGGAAGTGACCCGCGTTTGCCATAGCTCTTTAGAGCTTTTAGCTAACAGTATTCATGAAGCCCAAAGACAGGCAGATGTTGTTGTTGTCAGCCTTCATTCTCACGAACGAAAAGGACTTGACCCGCATATCCCCGCCGACTTCCAGAAAGAGCTTGCACATTTCAGCATCGATCAGGGGGCGCACGTTTTTATTGCTCATGGCCCCCATGTACTTCGGGGCGTGGAAATCTATAAGGACTGTCCTGTTCTTCACGGAATGGGTAATTTTTTTTACCAATGTGAATTGCTGCCGAAGGCTCCTTCTGAATTTTATTCAAAATTTGCGGTATTTAAGGAGCAGGCTTGTACTGCGGATGTCTATGATTATCGGGTGAATAACGGCGGTATCTTAGGCGAGACTAACCCTGATTACTTCCGTTCCGCCATTGCTTCCTTTTCTATGAAACATGGTAAGCTAAATGAGTTAACGATATCCCCCATATCATTGCAGTTCTCGGCGCACCGCGCTTCTAAGGGAACGCCAAAGCCGGCTGCCGGACAAGAGGCAGAGGAGATCCTCTCCCAAATTCAGCGGCTTTCCGAAGCATTTGCCGTATCTTTTACACGAAAAAAGGAAGGTATGGAGCTTCGTCTTGCTTAAATTTATCCGCCTGTCTTAGCCAAATTCATGATGCAATCAAAGTATTGGGCATAGGGGCGCCCCAAAATAACGGATGTTTTATTTTGGGGCGCCCCGTTAAGTCGGCTCTTTATTTTATACTCTACTGATTCAGATATCTCATAATTCCCATATGTATGGCCCATACCAGCTGATCCTGATATCCCTCATCCTTCAGCTTTCCGTTCTCCTCCCAGTTGCTTAAAAATCCGCACTCTGATTGCGTTCCAGACGGAGCAAATTCCAATGACAATCGGACTGGCCTGAACGTAAAATGCATACTGCTTCACACATAACGTATCGTTCTAATATTACTTAATCACAATACTTATGTATCTGTCAACAGAATGTCCCACGAAATATTGTGGGACATTCTTTATTAAGGAGGCCACTATGGACTATCAATTAGAAATCAAACAGACCGTGGATTATCCCCGGTGCCGCATCTACCGGGAATTCATCCGCACACTCATGGAGGATAGGAACATCCGTACAAACGGAAGCTCCTATCTTTTTTATTACATGACACTCTGCTCCTACGCAAACTTCCGTTCTTCCTATCAGAGGCTGGATGGCATTTCCTATCTGGTCGGTCCCGGAGAATGGATCTGCACGACTTCAGAGCTGTCCGGATGGTTCCGCACACGGTTCCAGCACCAGGCGCTGTCCATCCTCGATTTTCTTCAAGAGCAGAACTACATAACCTATACCCGGCTCGGCAGGGGGCATCTGATCAAATTCTGCATCACCGGATGGAAAAAGCATAATACCGCTCTCGATTACAACTGCCCATGTCTGAAGGATGTGGGCTTTTTCTTTTTCCCGGTTGCTGCTGTCCATGAACTGATCAGCATGGGCAGATGCTCGGAAATGGATATTGTACTGGATCTCTGGGTACACGCCATCTACAACGACAGCCAGGTCCAGGGCTCTGAACTCGGCCCCGTGGTCTATTTCCGCAACTGCACCGGCAATCCGCTGACCAGCTGCAGTGACCTTTCCCTGCGCTGGGGCATCTCGAAAGCGACTGCCAGCCGGATACTCAATAAGCTGCAGGAAAAGGAATATCTTTCCCTGGTTTCCTTTACCGGGCGGCATGGCAGTGTGATCTATCTGTGCAGTTACCTGTCTACCATGTTTAATATCAGTGACGTCATGATCGACAAAGAGGAGGTTTCCATGACATTCCAGGTTCCTGTCCATATTACGGAGAATGCTTCCATTCCGGAAAATACTGCTGTCAGAGAAGAGCAGATTTACACAGCGGAGGAGCCGGATACCGTTTCATCCCTGTCCGGTAGCGTTTCAAAATCCCACATCTGCCAGATCATCCGAAAAACGGCAGAAATCCTTGCAGCACAAGGGGTTCCATGCTGTGAATGCCCCGAAACCCTGTATAAGTTATATCCCTTATCCGACTGCAGGGAAACTGATTTTAGGTATTCGCTGAAGATATGCTGTCTGGATGGAAGCATCCCTTACCAGTTTGAGCTGACGCTTTCCCCAATCCGGCCCTCTGGCAGCACCGCCATCCCCATTGAAGAACAAAGTCCCGAAACAACAACCATCCATGCAGAGAGGAGATAGACACTATGGCAAACACAAGACCGAACAAAAACATTCCAACACAGGAAGAGAACCTCCTGTTCCATGATACCTGGAAACTGCTGAAGAATTACAGGGATGCTGTCTGGAACCTGGAACTGGCTGTCCAACAGGTACGCAGCACCTTTGAAATTGAGTACGGGAGCAGCATTGAGGAATTTCTGGATTCCATGTATATCGCAGGGGCGGATGTAGGAGGAACCAAACTGGAGAACTATGCAAAGAGCATTGAGCGGAGCAATAAGATGCTCACACTCTTAAACTCTGCTGTGGATATCCTGCGGAGTAAGCATAAGCATGGAGAACAGTATTACTGGATCCTCTACTACAGCTATCTGTCTCCTCAACAGCTTCAAAATACGGATGAGATCATTGAGAACCTGCGCCCGCATATAGCAAATATATCCCCCAGGACCTATTACCGGAAACGCCCGGAGGCGGTACAGGCGCTCAGTTCTATTCTGTGGGGATATACTTCCAAAGGCTGTCTGGAGATGCTGGATAAGTTCTTTCCAGAAGGGAAATGATAGACATTTCATAGACTGGCACTCATAATGGTCTAAAAAACAGGAGAGTGCCAGTTTATGAATACTTTAAATGATTATGTTGCGGAATATATTGAATATTGTGAATACAGGAAGCGCCTTGACCGGAAAACATTGAAAGCGTATCGGATTGATCTGAAACAGTATGTATATTATCTTCAAAATATCTCTGAGTTTTATTTCAAGGATAACCTTGATAAATATATTACCCATCTACATAAGCAGTATAAGCCGAAAACAGTCAAACGTAAGATTGCAAGTTTAAAGGCATTTTTTCATTATATGGAGTACAAAGAGATTTTATCGGAAAACCCATTTACCAAACTGGATATCCGCTTTCGAGAAGCAAAACTTTTGCCTAAGACAATTCCTTTTCACTCCTTACAGACCTTCCTTTCCACCTTATATCAGCAAAAAGCACAGGCCACATCAACATACCAGCTTCGTTGCTGTATACGGGATATTGCTGTTATAGAACTTTTATTTGCTACGGGTATGCGTATATCTGAACTGTGCTCCCTGCGCCCATCGAATATAGATTTAGTCAGCAATAATATATTAATCTATGGCAAAGGAGCCAAGGAGAGAATCCTGCAAATCGGTAATCCAGAGGTCCTCTCGGCTCTTTCTTTATATCATGAGACTTTTAAGTCTGATATTGATATTTGTGGATATTTCTTTGTGAACAGACTGCAGAAGAAATTGTCAGATCAGTCCGTTCGCTATATGATTACACGTTATGCTCAACTTGCTGGAATTGAACAGCATTTGACACCGCATATGTTCCGGCATTCTTTTGCTACTCTGCTTTTAGAGCAGGATGTGGATATCCGGTATATACAGAGAATGTTAGGACACAGTTCTATCAGCACGACTGAAATTTATACGCATGTGTCCAATACAAAGCAAAAAGATATTTTAATACACAAACATCCAAGAAATTACATGAAAACAAAAGTTTAACTTTTACTGACATCTAATCCATAATCATTGTTAAGTGCCGATATATGCACTTCCATACCTATCAGTGCATTTAACCGCTGTTTGCTCATTACTAACTGCTCTATTACTATATTATCATCGTTGCTCAGCACACATTGGTATATACGATATCCTGCAATCTCTAACGCAATATTGATACTATAATAATTATGCCTTATACACAAATATCCAAGTGTAACAAAGAATACTAAAAACAAGACAACTTGATGCCATAGTGTAAAATCAAATGCAAACAGCGGTAATATATAAGATAACAAGTACTCAGCTGTTATCGCCTTTTCCTCCTTCGCAAGTTTTAGCGTATATATTGTAGCGCCTTCTTTTCCTTGCCTATGAATCTCGCAATATATAACCGCAAGACTTATACACATACCAGCTAATATACAAAACATACTGATATATTCTGTCATTTTATTTGTCGTATTTTCCAATATACTTAATATGTCTAGAAATAATACTGAAATCCATAGGGGCATAAACGAAACAAAATATAAGCTAATCGAAAAAAATCTTGACATATATTACACCTACCTGCTCATTTCCACTTTCTTGCACTTGAAACTTCTACTGGCTGTTCCTCAAACGGATCAACCATTCCTCTATTACATAATAACCTCACCAGTTTGTCAGCCGCCTCAATAATTGATGTATCAAACGCTCCATCTTTTAATGGAATTTCAAATAATTCAGAATACTGTCTTCTCGCGCTTTCATCTGTTAATCTTCGAAAGCGTCCTTCATTGAAGGAAACAAACATTCTCGGATGATGACCTGTCCTTGCAACATTTCCAAAAACATTACCATCAGAGAGAATCCCACTCTGTTCCAACATAGTCACTTTATTATTACAGACTGTCCTATATGCCCGTTCCATATTAAATAATCTTTCTCCAGACATTGTTATAAAATATATCTTATCATTTAAAATCATAACATCAATGGCTGGACGTAATGAAAGTACCTTTGTTTCAATTTCTTTAAAAGCATTCTTCTCATGTAGAAATTTGTGTTTGAGCGTAGTAACTGGGTTCTGCATAGAAATCAATTTTACACTTATCTCCTCAGTATCTATTATCACTCTCCCTTGTATAACATATGCCTGCAATCTTTGGCTTAATGGATCTGCTTCCTGCTCAGCATTAGCTAGCGCTGTAACAAAGGCTGAGTATTCTTCAGCAATTAACGGATCTCGTGTTTTCAATGTATAAACGGTATTCCCATCCATAGTACCATCATACTCCTGCACCCTTAAAGAAGAATTCAATTCACATTTGTCTACCTTACTATAATGATCCGAAATTTCTTCAACAAATTGGTTTAGTTTTCCTTGGGGAGATAAATTGATTGAAAAAGCTGCGTACTCTGTTCCCTTAGTTTTACTGGTTTTTATTCTTAACAGCTGAATCGCCCAAACCTCGCACCTATTCAAGCACTTAAAAGCTGACTGTAACTTTTCCAGTGACATTCGCCTTTCCTCCGTATCATTAGTATTGATAGGGATAATATAACATAATTATTCAGTTTTGTCATTGAAGGATAATACTAGATTATCAAATAATTTAAAATTATCTGTTGAGGTTGGCTTAATAAAGATCGGATAGATAATCACACATAATTTATCAATTTTAAATATAAGAGATGAACAAATGTGTTGATGTAAACATAAGATTTGGCAGTTAACATCTATGTTTTGAAATAGAATGATTTATGTCTCTGTTTCCTTAAAAAAATTCTTAAATTATAAAAAATTGAGAGATTTGCCGTATATTACAAAACCGCATAAATACCTGATATTCAGAGGTTGGTTTGTGTCTATTTACATAGTATAAAGGAGGTAAATTATGTTAGCATCGATAATCATTGCTCTTGACTCAGGAGAAAATTTCACCAGAAATTTTTTGTATTTCTTAAGCGACTATGAATCCATTGAAAATTATGAAATAATTTTTATCTCTGATGGCAATAATGAAATTGATTATAAGCAAATTATATCTGAATTTTTCAAAAAAAATTACATATATATTGGTAATAAACAAAAACAAGGTTATAGTATAGTAAATAATATTGCAGTTCAATATGCATCTTCCGACATACTGATTTTCATGAATTCTGACATTATCTTATGTAAAAACTGTTTAGAATATCTTATCGATGCTTTTTCTGATATGAATGTTGATGCCGTTCAGCCATTACTTATTTATCCGCAAAATATGCTTACTCAAAGTACGGGCCATGTTTTTTGCCAGTATTATAATACTCATTTGTTAGAAAACAGACCAATAACAGATGAAATTGTTAAACAAGCGGGATACCGCAAATCTTTTACAACTGCTTTATGTTCCATCAGAAAAAATATATTTGAAAAATACGGTGGATTTGATACTAAATATTTTAATGCATGGGAGGGAATGGAATTGGGATTAAAAATAACTTCTAATGGTGGAAAATGTTTTTATAATCCTCAAGCGAAAGCATACCATATCAGAGGCGGCGGACGGGGACAATATAAAATTGATGAAACACCCCAGACAGCATATTTTTGGTCCAATTGGGGAGACAAAATTTCTGAAAATCTGTCCGAAATTTTAAACATACAATTTGAACACATGAATATGAAGGGAAAATATTTCCTGCTAAATTTTAGTAGTATAAAAGACTTTAAATATATATTTAATAATTTTTCGATTCACGTATATGATTCTGTAAATTATACAGAATTATCGGGAAATTCCAATATAGAATTTTTTAAGACTATTCCTTATTTTTGGCTTACTTTTAAAGACAATATACTGTATTTAGCAAATAATTATACGGTTATTAAAAATAATAAATTATGGTATGATATGCGTAAAAATAATAATGATTTAATTATTGATTTAGCTGGCAATTGCATAAAGTGTATATAATTACCACATTCTTGTTTCAATAAAATAATTGTTGCTTTTTTTATTTTCATAGCAATTAAATTCTATTGAGCCTTCTATGTTGCAATAATCAATTTTATTTTTAATATGTAACTGAAAATTATAATTTATTAAGTGATAATAACCTTTCATTAATTCATTATACATAAATTGATTACGGGGGGTTTCTGAAAAATATGGATCGCTCCTTATTTTTTCAAGGTAGTACAAAGATTTTTCTTCATCTCCTAAAACCAAAAAGCATGCAGCAAGTTTAAAATAGCTTTTTTTTGTAATATTTTTAAATCCATATTTTCTAACATTAAAAACAGCATTTACTAATTTTTTTATACAAAGATGGCGATCGTTTTGAGTTGCCAATATAAATTCAATATATGATTTTTCAATTAAACAATCATAGTATCTTCTAAGTTCTTTCTTTTCTTTAGATAAACACTCTAAAAGTTCAAAAGCTTTCATTATTCTTTCGTAAGCAGTATTGATATCTTTATAATATAATCCTCTGGCACTGTCCATATATGCAAATGCTCTATAATTATTTAATTTAACAATATTTAAATTAGTTTTATAAGTCTTTTCGGCATCTTCATATTGCCCTAACAAATATTGAGTTACCATTTTTCTGTTTAGGCAATTATAGTATGGGTAGAATTCTCTCTCTTCTGAGACTGTAGATAAATCGTCAAAAAAATAGGTATTTATTGTATTATCAATTTCCTGTATTAAATCATTCACATCTAATAGCCAAAAATTTATATTAAAGACTTCTGTTAAAGCTTCTAATCCTCTATTCAAAAATATAGTATCTTTTCTTGTCAAAATCTTCTCAGCTACACCCTTAAAGATTTTCCTGGATTCAACTATAGATCCACAGTGGTTTAATTCATCTGCCTCTTTATATTTATCATCAATATATTGTTCCAGAACTACGTTTTTATCTTGGTGTAAAATTTTAGAATACTGATGCGCCATGGCAAAATCCGTACGAATATAATAAATGTCGCGTAATTGACGGATTGTTTTAAAGTATAATTTACTTGAAATAGAATGTTCCAATAGCAAAATGAAATCTAGTACTCTTGATGAAGATATTTGCTTTGATACAATCTCAATAATTTTTTCCAAAAATATCTCTAAATCTTTAGGTTTTTTTGCCAATACATAAGATTTTATGTCTTGTATATTTAAACTAACACTGGGAAAATATAAAGATTCATCAATATCCATTATTATAGGCTTATTTTCAATTGATAATAAATTAGAACCAAAGTTTTCGCTCTGAATTCCTGTATTAATAATGCCAATAAGTGCCGTTTCGTCATCAAGACAGTTATCGACAAGTTTCCTTTTTCTATCTTGAAAAATCATAAAATCATTATTCTTATATGTAGAAAAAATTGTTTGTATTTTTTCTAAAATTTCTTTTTGAACATCCTCTAAAATATTACTGTTTTCTATAATATATATTGTATTTTTTGAATTTTCATATAGCAAAAATAAATTTTCAAATTTATCAGCAGCATAATTTAAAAAATCATTAGATAATGAATCGTTGAAGATTCCTAAAATTATATTTTCAAAATATTCAGGATAATCGCAAAGATATAAATTATCTTTTAATAAAATTTCATCCAATTCAAAATAATCTACACCTGTAACCATATGAGATAGTAATCTGCATAATAATGTAGAGTTATTATAATATCTTTCATCAAAATGAATATATAGGAATCCAAAATTTGGTCTGTTATACAAATAGGGGGCAACGTAACATGTTCTTAATATTCTGTTTTGCTTACTGATATTTTCGACTATTTTCTTTTCAATATTTATTAAGCTATCCATATTATATATTTGTTGGTATTCAATTATAACTGGAAAGACACCCTTTAAATTATTCAATTCATAGATAATATTATAATCTCTTTGAGAATCAGTAATTTCTTTTATTATGATCTGAAATTCAATAATAGAATATCCCTGATAAACATTACATTTAAAAGAGTTTTCAGTCAAATTTGAAATTTTGCTTTTTTTATTAAGATAGCTTAAATTTTTTAAAGATATATCGCTGGTTATTGCAAACGATTTTCCTAAATCTATTTGAAATTTTGCTTTTTCTTCATGAACAAATAAAGCAATATTAACTTTATATACATTATTAGGCACAAAACTTTTTATAATGGTTAAATGATTTTGTGTTACATCGTCAAAAAAGAACAACTTAATTTCGCTATTATATGTAAAATCAAAAGGCCTCTTTTCGATTTTATCTAAAATTGTAGCTATATCAACATTCATATTAAAGGTTGACAATTGGCGGTGAGTTTTAGAATACCATTCGTTTAAGATAAGTCTATTAATACAATAAACATTAGCAATAGGTTTTGCGGTCATTTGATAACTTCTAATAACATATGACAAAGGAATAAAAGCAGAGGTAACTAACAATATATCATTTACAGAATTTATTAATTTAGCAGATACTAACGTAGGATCCCATTGAGAGCGCGAAATTGTTTTATTATGCTTTTTAGAATGTTTAGCCTCTCCCCATTTATCCCAATTCCCTGCTTTGGCATAAAAATCATGGTTATCATCTCTGGTAGATGTAGTTAATTGCCATTTATATGCTGGAAACATATCATTAGCAAAATTGCAAGCAATTATTTCAAACTCTCGTGAAGTAAGTCTTTCCCATTTATATTCTATCACTGTTATATTCCTTATGATTTAACTTATAAATACCAAATTCAACCAAAATCTTTAATATAAATAATCTAGTATTATCCTTTATTTGTCTCTATTATATCTTCCCCCTCCTTGCATTTCAACCAGCATTTACCAAATTGGCACAAAAAAGGCGCTATTTCCGCAAAAACTGGCACAGCATTGCGATTTACAGGGAAATTTCCCCATGCTATAATGGTCATGCTTAAAGCTGTACCCAAAAGCGGGTATCCATTTCACCCAGGGAAACATCTGTCAACTGCAGGTGTTCTTTTTTTACCCAAAACCTTTTCACCCATGCAGCACTGCATGGCAGGAGCCGGGAGCCTTTCAAAGGGGCTGCCGGCTTTTTCAATCCAACATACAGGAGGTAAATCATTGAAAAACAAAGAAAATCGTAAGCCCACCGCAAAACCGGGGTCCGGAAAGAAATTCCGCATCCCCCGCCAGAAGCTCCTGACGGGAGCCGCCGCTTTCCTCTATTTCTTCGCCCTGTGCACAAACCATGCCTATGCCACGGATATGTGGACCAAAGCGGATACCATTATGAAGGATGTCTACGGGAAAATCGTGGGTATCTCCACCATTGCCGCTATCGTGACCGCATCCGTCGCCCTGCTCCTGATGAATTTTTCCAAATCCGGGAAGACCGTGGATGAATCCCGCGCATGGCTCAAGCGCATCGCCATCTCCTGGGTTATCTTAAACGGGCTTGGCTTCATCCTCGCCTATGTCAGCCCGTTCTTTGCAGACGGCAAATGGAACGGATGACCGGAAGGAGGGATGAACCATGGGAATTCTTGACGGCATTGTGGAATGGATCGCTGAGCAGGTGATGAACGGTCTTGACCTGATCTCTGTCTCCGTGCTGGGCGCCCTGGGATGTGACATGGGCACCTTCCTGCGGTATTTCCCCGCAGCCAAGACCATGTACCATATCTTTGTGGCCACCGCCATCGGGCTTGTCCTCCTAAACTGGGTATGTATTACCTCAGACCAGGATTCCGCTTTCGACTTCCTCTCCTCCCTGTTCATGTCCTTCGTCTTTATCAAGCTGGTACGCTATGCGGACAAATACGGGGAGGACGGGATGCTCCCTGTCCCGGTACATATCCTGGCGGACGAGCTGGCCAACGGCGGCTGCACCATTGCAGACCTGACAAAGAAGATCAGCACCATACGTTCCCGGCGGCTGTCCATCAGCTGTATCTTCCAGAACCTGCCCCAGATGCAGAACCGCTATCCGTTAAACCAGTGGCAGGAGATCATCGGCAACTGCGACACCCAGCTTTTCCTGGGATGCACGGATGAGATGACTGCCGAATTTATCAGCAACCGTACCGGGGAAGTGAGCGTGGCAGTCTCCAGTCAGGCAAAACAGTTAAATACCTGGCGGGTTTCCGACTATACGCCGGAATACCGGGAAACCCACTCTGTCGGGAAGCGGAAGCTCCTGACTCCCGACGAGGTGCTGCGCCTCCCCCTGGATCAGGCGCTCATCATCCTGCGGGGACAGAAGGTGCTGAAGGTGGAAAAATACGATTATACCCTCCATCCGGAAAGCAGCAGACTGAAGCCATGCCGGGCCAGTGAGCATACACCGGCGTGGCGGCAGAAACCGGAAGAGGAGGAACCGGATTTCTCCGGACTCACCAGGCCGGAAGCCGCTCCCAGGAAGCCAAAAGCCGGAAAGAGGCCCGCTCCTTCAGCGCCTCTGAAGCCAGCTGCACCGGCATCTGTCGAGACCACCCCGGGAACAGTACCGGAACCGGCCCCTGATCAGGAAAGCTGCAGAATCATTCTGACAGACAAAAAATCCATCATGTCATGAGTACATGGACACAAAAAAGAAAAGGAGAACAACTATGCCTAGAAAAACAAAAACAGAAACAATCGTAACGGAAAACATGGAACCGAAGGAAGAACAGGTACAGATGCCGGATACACCGGAACCTGCGGAGAGCGTGTCAAAGGAAGTGGCTTTGGAAACAGAAGAAAATACCGAAAAACCGGAGAATACGGATGATATGGATGGCGTACCCGCTACGGAAAACCCGGATGCAGGCGCTGGGGAAGAAAATAATGCGGATTCTGACATAACTTCTGCTGCTGGACGGGACTTTACCCCTGAAAAGAAGGAACCCGCCTCTCCTCCCAAAGCAGCTGCCCCTGAGCAGACAGAAGAAAACGTTCAGCGGCAGGCACCTCCCCGGAACCGCCCGGTATCCCCTGCCCCTCCCAGAAGGCAGGCCCCCTCTTCCATCCTCACCCTGAGCACGGACTCGGAAGTGGAGACACAGGAAAGCCGTGAGGATATCATCTGGCATGAGCTGCAAAATGCCTACCGGACCAGGAAAATCCTGACCGGGAACCTGGGCGGTATCGAGCGGATGGAAGGCGGCGGTACCATCGCTGTCATCTACTATAAAGAAATGCGTGTGGTAATTCCTCTGGCGGAGATGATGATCAACCTGGTGGAAGACGAATCCCATGATTATGGGGAGCTGGTGCTGCGTCAGAACAAAATTCTCGGTAATATGTTGGGCTGTGAAATTGACTTTATCGTCAAGGGACTGGATAACAGCAGCCGCAGTGTAGTGGCCAGCCGGAAGGATGCTATGTACAAAAAACGGCAGATTTTCTATTTGCCGGATGCGGCCGGAAACTCCCGTGTGTGTGAAGACCGTATCGTGCAGGCCCGTGTTATTGCCGTTGCTGAAAAGGTAGTCCGGGTAGAGATCTTCGGAACGGAATGCTCCATCCTTGCCCACGACTTATCCTGGGACTGGATGGGGGACGCCACGGAAAGCTTCCATGTGGGCGACCAGATCCTGGTGCGTATCTTAAGCGTCAAGATCCGCTCCCTGGAGGACATCTCTGTCCGTGCCGATGTAAAGAGCGTGAATGGCAATACCAGCAAGGCCAACCTCGGCAAGTGCAAGATCCAGGGCAAATATGCCGGAACAGTCACGGACATTCATAAGGGCACTGTATTCGTCCGGCTCCAGATCGGCGTCAATGCTATCGCTCATAGCTGCTACGACAACCGGATGCCCGGTAAGAAGGATGATGTCAGCTTTGTGGTCACACGGATCGATGAAGAGCGGAATGTGGCGGTGGGGTTGATTTCGCGGATTATAAGGCAGAATATCTAAAACGGAGAAGCGGAGAGTGTATGTTTTCCTATATACTATCCGCTTCTTTTTTCTTTATCAATCCTTATTCACTAAGAAACGGTTATGGGGTATTTCTACTAAGAATTCCTTTTTGTATTGCTGCCTCATCCATCTCTAAAACTAATCCTGTTATTTTTTCTTTGGCATTTAATATTACGGAATAGTTTAGTGTAATATACTTTTTTTCATCATATGTAAACATTGGATAGGATGATATAAAATCATCATCTGCCTTACCATCTGTATGAACCAATTTATGCCTAAGTTCTAAATAAGGCAGTGCTTCTTCAATTTTTGACTTATTAACAGATAGGTCTATTTTATTGCATATTTTTGTGATTAAAGTTTTAGTGCTTCTTTCGCTTTCCAATGCTTGAATAATATCTTCTGCTATTTTCATTACTAAATCATCCATAGATTGATATAAGAGAATATCCGCTGCTGAAAAATTAACCCTATGTTCACCCAGTAAACGTTGCGCTTTCGATCTCTCTTTACTTAATAATGCTGCTTCATAAAGCAAACTTTTTAAATAGGCAGTAAGCTCTTCAAAAATATCTTTAATGTATGCTGAGTATACAGTTCCTCTTAAATGATTAACAACAATAGTTCGATTTCTTCCGACAGCTTTCCTTGCTCCTAATAACGGATGTTTTTCTTCATCAATAAACTTAAATAATTTCCCCTCCTCAACAAGGAGCTTGTTTTTATTTCGTGCAGTGCAAATAATATCTACCAATTCAATATCTTCTTCAAATGAATTTATTCTATTCTGAAATCTCAATGCATATTTAGATACACTGGGCATTTTATTTATTCTCCTCGTAAATATCCGGATTATAATCTGTTCCACTTTTTACATTATCGATATCTTTTTATCAACTCTTTTGCAAGAAGTATGACAATCTCTTCTCTACTGCAATTATTTGAATTAATGCATTGAATATCTCCCAGTTCAGGATAATGTTCTTTTAGTTCATCAAGAGTAATATTATGTAGCAATGGTAAAACAATTTTTTGACCGCTTTCGTTTTGCTGATTTAAAAATTCACCAAGCTCCTTTTCAGTCCATTCCCTATCAAAAAAGTTTTTGGAAATCACAATTATAGCAAATTCAGAATTTGTCGTCCCATCCAAAATAACCTGTTTCCAGTTATCTCCCCACGACAAAACATCCGTATCATAAAATACATTGATGCCTAATCGTTTTACCGCCATATTAAGAAGATCAACATATTCACTCTTATCCTTACTTGCATGAGAGATAAAAACATCGTACTGCTTTCGTATTACAGATTTCTTCTTCATCGCCGCTTCATTTTTCTTTTGTTGCTCATCGGCACGTTTATACGCACTCTCTTTATCAGAGAAATATTTTTTTCCACTTTCAGATAGTGTAATCATTGAACCTGTCACATAATTCATTACTGAAGACAGCATTCCATACATTTGGAGTGTTTCACATTCTAATGAAAACGAATCTTGCAAATATTGGGGTAAATCTTCTATATTAAAGTTTACATAATTATTATCATTTCCATCATACTGCCCCAAAATGGCTTGCAACATATTTTCTGATTCCCTATCCATTACACGGAATCCACTTACAAATTCAGCTCCTGCAACAATAGCCGATGCCCTATCACGTAACTGTGCTGCACGAGCGGCTTTCTGTTCTTCTTTTCTCTGTTTTTCCATAGCTCTTTCAAGTGGTGATTTACTCATATGTACTCCTTCTTTCTGTATATATTTTATAAAATTTCAAAAACTTATTTTCGTTCAAAATCCTTCTCTTTATAAGAATACATTTTTCCATCCTTAAACATCATTAAACATGTAACCTGCTTTTTGGCGATTTCTCCAAAAATCAATAAAATTGGTTCTTTACAGTTAAAGTTTTTATCTTTAGATATTTTCTTCATCTGCTCAATATCTGTATGGCTGGGATTAGGGCTGGAACCAGGATGCAGATGCCACTCACCTAAATAATATTCATTTCGCTCTTTCCAATATTGTTGCAAAAGATTTCTTAAACCTTTAATTCCCCTATAGAAACGAAACCTGCCGGCTTTAGAATCTTCTGGAGGACCTGTAAATTCTGTTATAATAGCATTTTGAAAAGCAGAATCATAATGCCCAATGATGATACCGCCTGTTTCAACCTTTCTCAGGCTTTCTTTTATAATTGATAATAGTTTATGGTATGCCCCATCCTCTATAAAAATCTTTGATTGTAATTCTGTATTTTCAAATTCTTTCATATCCAGCAAACAAACCATCCATCCCATATTTTTTCTGAAAAATGCAGTTAAATGTTTCATTCCTCTTTTTAGCTATAAGCTGAACAAACATTTCCACCGCTGATGTCGCTGCCAAATGCATATCGCAAGCAAGAGCAGGGAAAACCGGATTCCAACATCCAACACCGTCCCAAGGCAATCCATCTTTTTTCATTTGCTCTTTGTCTTTTTTTGTCATATCTTCTAAACGGCTATCAAACATTGAACTGTTAAAATGTCTTCCCTTATGATATGAAAAATACGCTCTTTCCGCTTTATAGCCTACAGATACAGAAAGAAAAATTTTTTCTGATTTAATCTGTGATAACAGGTTTATTACAGAGTCCTTTGCAGTGCAGTCGATAATCACATCATATGGATTTAAGAGGTTCAAAGTAGTTTCGGATAAATACTCTGGAACTGCTTTTGCTCGTACATGGCCGTTTATCTCCTCTAAATGTTTCTGTAATTCGTGAGCTTTATAATGATTCAGATTCTTAATACCCAAAGTATGCCTTGCAAGGTTTCCTACAGATAAAGTATCCCCATCAATAAGTAAAATTCTCCAAACTCCTGATCGAACCAATAATTCCGCAATCGCTGATCCCAGAGAACCCGCTCCAATTATTGCATAACTTTTTTTCGTTACCTCCCTATCAAACATTCCTCTGTTCAAAATCTGTCTCTGATTCCAGTTTTCAGAAAAACACCAGTCTATTGGCTGATCATCTTTTAAGATACTTAAACAGTCCCTCCAATACCACCCTATCTTATTTGGTCGGAATCCTTTCTGTGTCTTGTTATGATGCGAAAGTACAGGCAGCATCCATGACCACCAATGATAGTTCTTTGTTTCCCCTCCAAACAGTTTTGGAATGGGAAACCCTATTAAAAACAAATGCCGTTTTCCATCCCGTATTTTGTCCAAAAGACGAACGATATCTGAATCCCACAGTATTCCCAGTACTTCTTTTAATTCTGCTATCGTATTTGGTGCCTGCCATCTGTTAATTACAGGTATTTGATCAAGAATAATCCATATACCCTCTTGCATATATTTATCATTTTTATCAACATAACCGCCCCACTCATTCTGAACACACAAAGTTCCCCTCATATCCCAAAATGAGTCAATAAAATACTGATTATTTCCTTGATGATACATTTTAAAGGTTCCTAACTTTGCTCCAGCATCCTCCCACTGCATAAAGGAAACACAGTCTTCATTGAAAATAATGTACTTATTTTGTAACTCGACCACATCTGGAAGTTCAAAATTATCATGCATAGACACTAAGGCATCATTTTCTGCTTTGTCAATCCATTCCAGAAGCCGTATAATATTCCACCGCATTCTTTCCATAGCATGAACTGGCTCGCTATTGATATCAGCCACTGATTCTAATGGATCTTTAAGACAAATATCACCCTCTCTCCACAAACCGTTTTTTGCAATTATGCCATTGTTGGATTGATGATAAAATGTATCTGTAATTCCGCCATTCACAGCTGGAAAAATCTTCACCTTGCCATCGGGAAAAATATCCTGGACCGTTACATACCAGACTGTCTCCATCGGAATATTTTTCCCTTCAAAATTCTGATGCACTTGAATACTGAAATACCATACAGCATCTTCTTCATCCCATGTCAAATCCGTTAGCAGTTCCACCTGACTGAATTCATCTATACAACGCCTGCTTTCCAGTAATATCTTAGATGGATTTTTCAAGCAAATCTTCCTCCAGTCAAATTAACACTAGGCTCCTCTCTTTTTGAAAATACCGCCTGTTGCTGCTTTGGTGCCTCCGGAAACTTATTTCCAAACAACTCTCTCCATAGATCTGCGCTTTCCTGTACGGTTTCTGCATCATATGCATCTCTTGCTATAACAGCAGCTCCACATACCGATTTATAAAATGCATCATAATCCGCCTCTGATAATCGTCCAAACACATCATGCTCAGGAACTCCTCTGTCATTTAATACAGGTTTTTTCGGATAGTCAGTCACTATTTTTTCAAGCGTTAATACAACCCCTTCAGCCACTGATTTTATTCCATCAGGACAGCAGTCACCAACAAAATGCTCCAAAGGATAACTTTTGGGGTGTTTTATATTGGGAAATTTCTCTTTTCTCCACCATTTAATGCATTTTACCACATTAACATAATTTCCATTGCATTTTGCATTTTTTTCATGAGTCCATCTTATCTGCTCCAATGGATGTGTTTTATCCCAAAAGTCTGCCTCCCGATCTGGAATAAATAATGGTTCTTTTCTCCAGTCTTCATCAGCAGCGGCTTCCAGAAATGCTGAAACTGCAGTTTCCCATAAACTATAAGAACATTTAGACATCTTTGTAAATTGTTGATACATCTCTTCCACATCATCATTTGACAAAACGGCCATGTTTTCTAACAACCCCTGCTCCGCCAATGAAGGTGCAGAAGTTGGCACAATATCCAAATCTACATGCGTCATCTCAATTCCCCAAGACCGTCCCTGTTTTCGATATTTCCCATCATAGTATTCCTTTAAAAACGGTTCAAAGGCATCTAATGCTTGCTCCGGAGTTACTTCTTCTTTGTCCAATCTTGTTACCACTACAATATCTACATCCGATCTTTTTCCATTCTTGGGCCTTACTGCTGTGGCGCGTTTATAACTTCCCTGTAAGAAAGTTGTTACAATAATGTCTTTAAGATCATCATACGCCATCAGCCTGTTCCTTAATGTTGTATGTGCAGTCTTCAATTCGTTTACCTGATTTTCAGTTAACCTGATATTCTTCAAAAAATCATTAAAATAAGTTACCATCGTCTGTGCCATTATAATTCTCCTTCCTGTGGAAATAAAATTGTTGAATAATATGTATTTTCTTTTGGATCAAATTCATAGAGCTGAATCTTTCCGTACATCATAGATTGCATTCCCAAATAAAACATTAACGAGTTAGGACCTGCTATAAATAAATGCAATCTTCCTTTTTTTATAATATCTGCATGCTTGCTAATTTCTCTACTTATCTGTTTCGCAAGCTGCCATGCATGTGTTCCATCTTTTACTGCATCGTTTCCAAAGTCCTCCAACAAGAAGGCCTTATGCAAACCTATTTTAAGCTGACTATTTTCTATGAAGTTTTGCACAGCTTTGTTGATATCGTGCGTAACTCCAATAGATATTGCCACTTCGCTTGCTCCGGCACATAGCATCTTATCAGATACTATAAACTTGCTATACACCGCCTCATCGATAGTATCCCTTTTCCAATCAACACGACCATCTAATGTCTTTTGAACTGGAATCACTTTTATTCCAGATTTTGGATTTAATATACGCCCTGCCGTAAAAGAAACAGATAGCAAAGTTTCCAAGGCAACATGATATTCTATTGTGTTATCAAGTCTGTTGCAAACAAACTTCTCAATAGCTTGAAAAACATTTCCCCACGAATATCCCGGCTGCAATTCTCTTTTATCCAAAATATTTGTCAAATCTAAGATATCACTTGCCCAGCCATCCAGCCATTCCGTATATCTTGTAAAACTTTTTATGGCAATAGATGCGGCATCCTTTGTCGTATGAAAGAGGTTTTCTTTTTCCAAACTCCTTTTTATATCATCTTTCTTTACAATATGGATTCCGTTTCTATTCCAAGCATGAACTAAATCACAATATGGAAGTGTATCTTTGCTATCTGTCCATGGTTGCAGTTTGTAGTAGGAAAAATCCCGATTTAATTGCTCTTTTAAATCGTTAAAACATTCTTGCCCATCTTTTATGCGGACTTGCCTTAAAATATTCAGCAGTTCGTTTTCAGTCACAGATAATTCTTCACACAGTCTTTGCCTTAGCGCCCCCATCTCGGAATTGGAGGTTTTTCCTTCCTGGAGCTTATTAAGATCGAATGTTTTATCTACATTACTGATTAACTTGTTTAGAATATCTCCTGACTTAATCCTCCATACGGAATACATTGTAAAACGGCTTCTGGAAAAATCTATTTTTTCATTCCTATAAGCATTTACAACGTTTTGTAGAAAAGAATTCTTTTTTGCATTGATAAATGCAGGATCCAATAGATTATCCATTGTAAATTCCTCTGACTGCTTCATATGAAATTTTATTTGGAAATAATCAGCATCTATGTAGGTATCCCGAAAACGTTGTTCATTGCTATAATATATCACAATATCATCAAATGATTTTACCTCTCCATATTCATATCCAATTTCTTTAATGTTTGAGATGCCAAGCATCTGGACCGCATATTTCCAGAACACCATCGCTTGATATATATCTCCATAATTTCTTGCAGCAACAGCATTGCTCAATTTCATTCCTCCCCTTTTCCATAACAATAAATATCCTATTCAATATTATCTCTCAGACTTCCGTTCGGCTTTGACCGCAGATACGTGGTTCCATTGGGATTTTTGACTGCCACATAATTCTGGTAACCGGGATTCCCTTTTTCCACCTGCCGAATAGCCTGTTCAAGCTTTATCTTTCTTCCTGATTCAATGTTCACAAATTCCGTGTTTAATCCTGTTTTTGATTCCTTCGATACTTTTAACTTCATCATTTCCTCCTGATTTTGGCTACACTTAATAAAGCAGTCCTTTTTACTGCATTTGCAAAATTTATAAAAACCAACAATGACCTGCCTGGGAATTAGTCGAACCTCTGTTTCGGATTGAAATCAAGAATAATAGATGATAAAATAACTTTTGTACATTTAGTGATCATCATCTATGGTCATTAACAATTCTCTAGCTGAAGTTGGCCGCTTCAGCTATTTTAATTGCCACATTCTCTCTTTCCAATCTTTCATCATTTTTTGCTTATACCACCTCCTCGCACTCCCAGCTCTTTGTACAGTAAATCCAGGCCCTTTGTTACCCCTCTGCTAATCAGACCAATGTCCAGAGCTTGGACAAGTCCGTTGACTTCGCGCCCCTTTTTGGCATATATCTTATTTGCTTTTTTAAATAGATACTTCAATTTCTCATATCCATTGGAGCCTTGAGGTTCTATATCGGAGCTTAGCTTTAAAAAACGCCTTATACCCTCCTTATCAATCAGAAACCAATCCTCTATTGATTTTTCGGCCTTGATGTGGAGCACTTTATGTGCCCCGTCATCTTTAAGAAGCTTTTCCACTTCCTTCCAGTTAATTTTGGGCCTTTGTACATAGCCAAAAACATCTGTATCATAGCAAAGCGCAACCGTTATTTGATATCTTTCTACTTTAGGCTTAACCTCTTTCAAAAAAATTCGATTTACTTCCTTTTTGTATCCGCCTATTCCATCTATACTTCTATAAATCACTTTATGTTCAAGCTTTTTATCTACATGACATTCTCTTATGTATTTTATGAGAGCCTTATAAAACTCCACCTCTGTTTGCCCCTCAACAAACAATACCAAACACTTATTCAACTGTATCACACTCCAGATATCCTTCAATTTCGCTTTCGTTATCAGCCAGCATAGAGAAAATATAATCTCCCATACCCATGTCAAGAGAATCTGCGTCATCCTCAAGCATTTTCTCTTTGTTCTTCTTAAATCCATGGAATTCGGCTATCCCACCGTCCCGGGGTAAGCCTACATAAATGCTGTCTAAATCCATAAAACTGATTATATATGGAGAATGGCTTGTAATTATTACTTTACAATCGTCCAACAAATCGGAAATTATCTGTAAATATGTCCGGAATAAAGATGGATGAATGGAGTTCTCAGGCTCTTCAATAGCAATCAAAGATATATTTCTTTCCTCTAAACTTGCCATTATGATTTTGGTCAAAATCATGAATACCCTTTTTGCTCCATCAGACATTGCTTTAAAGTCAATGAGCCTGCACAAATTTTTATTGCGAACAAACAGTAAATATATGCTGTCAGAAACTATAAATGGTGCATCATCAGGCACAACGACAGTACCTTCACTGGAAACCTGAATTTCCCTAACAATGACGTCCTCAATATCAGGAAACAAACTTTTATAAGCATCTAAAAGCAGGTCAAATTTCCCCGGATTGATTTGTTTCAATTTTGCTATCACTCTTGGCAAACTATGTGAATCAATAAAATACTCAGAGCCTTTACTTATGATAGGATCCGGCATATAAAACCCTTTCGGATCAAGATTATTTTCCATATAAAGCTTTAAATCATTCAGCTTTTTAATGATTTCTATATAGTATAACTGATCGAATGCTTTTAACTTATTAACAACCAATTCCACATTTCCTATTTGGGTAGGCGTAGCACATCTTCCGGTTTCTGAACTCTTATAGAAAGCTTCCTGTCCCTGTCTGTTGATAAGTTGGTTATATTTCTTCCCCTTTTCATCAATCTTCACTTTAAGATATTCATTTTTAATATTTGCCTCATCTTCTCTGGTTCGTAGCCATCCAAAAGTAAACCCATAAATAATTCGATATTTAACAACTCCAATTATAGTAGTCATTTCTATTTCATATCGAAAATCCTTATCCAGAGAAGCCTTATTGATTGGCATGACATTATCTGAGCTCATGAGACTTTGTCTCTGCTCCTCATTGCACTTCATAAAGTCAATACCGAAATCAATGCCAGATAACACATTAGACTTACCAAAATTATTCAATGCAACCAATGAAGTAATCTTGCTAAATGCAATATTAACATTATTTAAATTTTTGAAACCGTCTAATGCAATTCTTTGTATTTTCATAGGTAGTCTACCCTTTCTATTATTTATCAATATAATACCACCTCTTCAAAAAAATGCAATACTTTTTTTCGTTTTATTTTAATTTTTTCTTATTTTGTATAATTTTATTCATAAAATGCAATGTTTAATACCATTTTATATCGAATCCTAATATTAAAAGTCATTCTATAAATCATTTCTGTTATCATGTATACAATATTTTCTCACTGGCACTATATTGGCACAAAACTATCCCAACTTGGCACAGCATTGCGATTTACAGGGTAAATCCCATATGCTAAAATAGGTATTGTGAAAAATCATATACTGCAACCGAACGCAGGCAGGATGTCCACCCCGGATCCCGCCTGCTTTTTGTTGCCCAGGAGGTGACATCTTGAGAAAAAAACTGAAACGGCTCCTGCTATCCGAGAGAGGAGACTCCTCTTATATCAGCAGCTTCATCTACATCCTTGTAGCCGTCATCCTGATCGCTTTCATCATCAATGTCTTCCATATCATTTCCATCAAGCAGGAAATGGACCATATGGCAGACCAGATCGTAAAGCAGATCCAGTTAAACGGCGGAACCAGTGGGGAGACGGATTCCCTCTTCTCCTATCTCTCCGGTGAGATGAGCGAAGTGGAAGGACTGACCTACCAGGTTTCCTGCTCCGGCAGCTCCAGCCGCATCCAGATCGGATCCCCCTTCTATGTCACAGTGACAGGGCGTTGCTATCTGGGCGGTTTCTGGCACTTCAACCTTGTGCCCATCAACATACGCGCCCAGGGTGCCGGTGTCAGCGAGCACTACTGGAAGTAAAGGAGGAGCTTATGCACAAAAAAATCATCCGGGATGAGCGCGGGGACCTTTCCTTTTTCACTGTTTTCGTCATCCTGGCCATCAACATGCTCCTGGCCTTCGTGCTCCTGTTCGCTTCCGTCAAGATCAACTGCATCAATATCCGGAATGCAGCCAAGATGGAACTGAACAACGTCAGTGCCCGGATCTATGCGGACACCTTCCACTCCCAGAGGGAAGCCAACCTGGATTCCTACATGGCAGACCTGCATTTAAGCTCCGCCTATCAGGAAGCACTGCGGGCCGGCTTTATCCTGGGCATGGAGGAACGGATACAGCTGACCAGTGACGATTACACCGTAGACAACATCCACCTGCAGTTCAACCAGTATTCTGACAAGATCGAATATGTAGTGACCTGCTGAATATTATCCCCCTTGGGAGCCACCAGTTTCCCGCTTCAGAGCCACCCGGAAATGGTATTTTCCACCTTCAGAGCCACCACAACATATTGTGGCAGCACACATATTTGATTTCACTATAAATCTCCTTATAGTTATTCTTGGAGAACTGCTGATGCAGTATCACCAAATAATCTATAGGGAGGTCTTTTTATGTTTAAGAAGACAAAAGTCAGAAGTATTCTGGAACTTCTGGGAAAAAATCTAAGCGCAAGGGAGGTGTCAAAAGTTTTAGGTGTATCAAGAAATACCGTCGCTGAAGTACAGACGTTATTCTTACAATCGGACAAATCATGGGATGATATTTCTGAATGGGATGACGACAGGCTTTATGAACTGTTCTATCCGGATAAGTTTAAATA
>CAJTDE010000017.1 GCA_910574835.1 Clostridia bacterium
ATGTCTTATATCGGTACCGCACACAAACAGGGTTACAATGCTTATGAAGCAATCAAAAATGCAATTTCAGGAAATCCAGATTTCATCTTTGGATAATGGGTGTCCTGAACAGTTACAATTTTTGTTATAATAAAAATCTGCATGGGATTTTTTGATCTCATGCAGATTGTGGTTCTTGTGAATGTACGGTTTGTATAGCTTTTCCGGTTGATGGATGTGCTATACGATGTTTGAAATAATATGCTGTGTTCCGGTTTGGCCTTATTCTACGATATAGGGCTGCAGGGTGTTCAGTACGGATTCGAGTTCTTCTTCCGCGTGAATGTTTAAATCGATGGGTTTGGATAGATCCAGACTAAAGATTCCCATGATGGATTTGGCGTCAATGACATAGCGTCCGGAAACCAGATCAAAGTCTACGTCGAACCTTGTAATGTCGTTTACAAAGGACTTTACTTTTTCAATGGAGTTCAGGCATATTTTTACGGTTTTCATAGTAAATACCTCCTAAATTATCAGCTTATATTAATCTTAATACGAGGGTTGATAAAAGTCAATACAAACTGTGAAGTTGCTTGTTTACTCTATGGGCTGGCTGTTGTTAGGCTGGTAATGAGATTTGTTTTTTGGAAAGGATGGGTGGATATGAAGAAGGTTGCTCTGCATAATCTGGGGTGCAAGGTCAATGCTTATGAGACGGAGGCAATGCGACAGCTTTTGGAGCAGGCGGGTTATGAGATTGTTCCTTTTGATGCGGGGGCGGATATTTATATTATTAATACTTGTACGGTGACGAATATTGCGGATCGCAAGTCGAGACAGATGCTGCATCGGGCGAAGAAGCTGAACCCGGAGGCTTTGGTGGTGGCTGCAGGCTGCTATGTTCAGGCTGCGGGAGAAAAAATTCAGGCGGATGATTCAATTGACCTGGTTATTGGCAATAATAAAAAGAAGGATCTGATTTCGATTTTGCAGATGTATGAGGAAGGGCGGCAGGCGGAGGCGCTGATTGATATTAATCATACAAAGGAGTATGAGGAGCTGTCTGTGACCGGGACGGCGGAGCATACAAGGGCTTATGTGAAGGTTCAGGACGGATGTAATCAGTTTTGCAGTTATTGTATTATTCCCTATGCCAGAGGGCGTGTGCGCAGCAGAAGAGCGGAGGAGGTTCTCGGGGAGGTTGAGAGGCTTTCGGCGAATGGCTATCAGGAGGTTGTGCTGACGGGGATTCATTTAAGCTCTTACGGTTCGGATCTTGAGGGGGAGGATTTGCTTTCTCTGATTCAAATGGTGAATCGGGTTCCGGGGATTCGGCGTATCCGCCTTGGTTCTTTGGAGCCGAGGATTGTTACGGAGGAATTTGCGGGGGCTTTGGCGCAGATGGAGAAGGTCTGCCCGCATTTTCATCTGTCCTTGCAGAGCGGCTGTGATACGGTGCTGAGACGGATGAACCGTCGTTATACTACGGAAGAATATGAAAAGGGATGTGTCATTCTGCGCCGGGCCTTTGATCATCCGGCTTTGACTACGGATGTGATTGTGGGCTTTCCGGGGGAGACAAAGGAGGAGTTTTTGGCTACCGAGGCGTTTTTGAAGCGGATTGAGTTTTTTGAGACGCATATTTTTAAATATTCCAGGCGGAAGGGGACGAAGGCGGATCGGATGGAGGGACAGCTGACGGAGGGTGTGAAGGCTGAGAGGAGCCGGATTCTTTTGAAGCTGAATGAGGAAAATGAAAGGCGTTATCTGGAGGGACAGCTGGGCCGTCAGGTGGAGATTCTGGTGGAGGAGCCGGTGGAGCTTGGGGGGATTCCTTATCAGACAGGGCATACAAGGGAATATTGTAAGGCTGTTTTGGACTCGAAACAGTGCTTGACGGGGCGGATTGTCCGTGCTGTGGCAGAAAAGCAGTTAGAAAATGGAATCCTCTTATGTAAACTTATCTGAAAAGGTATTGTATTTTTGTAAATTATAGAGTAGAATAGGTGGTAGTGGTGTCAGGAGCGTGAAAGAGAATGGGTAGATTAGATAGCACACAAAATTTTAAAGTGTTGCCGGAGACGGAGAATCGGGTGGGAGATATTCTGCATCAGGTATACCAGGCTATGACCGAGAAGGGTTATAATCCGGTAAATCAGATTGTAGGGTATATTATGTCCGGAGATCCGACTTATATCACAAGCCACAACAATGCCCGCAGCCTGATTATGAAGGTTGAGCGTGACGAGCTGGTTGAGGAGCTTTTGAAGGTTTACATTAAGACAACGGTAAAGGAATAGGCGAGGGATTTTTATGAGAATCATGGGACTGGATTTTGGTTCAAAGACCGTGGGGGTAGCTGTGAGTGATCCCCTGGGCATTACGGCGCAGCCCATCGAGATTGTCAGAAGAAAATCGGAGAATAAGCTAAGACAGACCCTTGCCAGAATCGAAGAGCTGATTCGGGAATATCAGGTTACGCAGCTTGTGCTTGGATTACCCAAAAATATGAATAATACCTTAGGAGAGCGGGCGGAGAAATCTCTGGAGTTTAAGGAAATGCTTGAGAGACGGACGGGCCTGCCTGTTGTGATGTGGGACGAGCGGCTGACCACGGTGGAAGCTAACCGTGCCCTGATGGAAGGTAACGTGAGAAGAGAAGAGAGAGGTAAGTACGTGGACGCCCTTGCGGCAGTCCTGATTCTTCAAGGTTATCTGGATCGTATTTGCGCACCGGGAACTGCTGAACCGGGAGATGAGGAGTAGAGAATGGAAAAAATTACATTCATCCAGGAGGATACGGGAGAGGAGACGGAATTTTTTGTTCTGGAGGAAACAAGGCTGAATGGAACGGACTATATTTTGGTGGCGGATTCGGAAGAAGAGGATGCGCAGGCGCTGATTTTGAAGGATTTGTCATCGGACGGGGACCAGGAAGCGGTTTATGAGATTGTAGAGGATGAGCGGGAGCTGGAAAGCGTACTGGGAATTTTTGAACAGCTTTTGGAGGATGTGGACATCACCCGTTGAATAAGGGAAAATATGTTGCCGGCCGCAGAGTGAGCAGGGATAAAAAAGCAGCAGCCGAGGCCGGACTGCGGTGAGAAGAGAGCAGGTGATGTCTGTGGCAATCGGAAGAGAGGATTTTAAAAAATTACTGAGGGAAAAGGGACTGAAGGTAACCAGGCAGCGCCTGGTGGTTCTTGAAGTACTGGCGGAAAACCCGCAGGAACATCTGACCACAGAAGAGATATACGAGAGAGTAAAGGCAGAGAACCCGGATATCGGGTTAGCTACTGTTTATAGAACGGTTCAGCTTTTGCTGGAACTGGAGCTGATTGACCGAATCAATCTGGATGACGGTTTTGCCCGCTATGAGATTGGAGACACACAGGAGTGTGAGCGCCACCGGCATCATCATTTGATTTGCCTGCGGTGCGGCCGTGTGTCCGCATTTCAGAAGGACATGCTGGAAGCGCTGGAGACGGGGGTAGAGGCTGCGCTTGGCTTCCGGGTGACGGATCATGAGGTGAAGCTTTACGGCATTTGCAGGGACTGTTCGGAAAAAGAAATATAATTTGCGACTTTACCCTTTAGTGCCGTCGCGCAGCGACTTAAAATAGGAGGTTTAAGATTGAGAAATATTAACAATTCAAAATTGCGTATCATTCCCCTGGGCGGATTGGAGCAGATTGGAATGAATATTACTGCCTTTCAGTTTGAAGACAGTATTATTGTTGTGGACTGCGGCCTGTCCTTTCCGGAGGATGATATGCTGGGAATCGATTTGGTGATTCCCGATATCACATATTTAAAGGACAACATTGAGAAGGTCAAGGGCTTTGTGATCACCCACGGACATGAGGATCACATCGGTGCTCTTCCCTATGTTTTGAAGGAAATCAATGTTCCCGTCTATGCAACCAAGCTGACCATCGGTCTTATTGAGAACAAGCTTCGCGAGCACAATTTGCTCAATCAGACCAAGCGGAAGGTGATTCAGCATGGGCAGTCGATCAATCTGGGAGCATTTCGAATCGAGTTTATTAAGACAAATCACAGCATTGTGGATGCTTCCGCTCTGGCTATTTATTCCCCGGCGGGAATCATCGTTCATACGGGAGACTTCAAGGTGGATTATACGCCGGTCTTTGGGGACGCCATTGATTTGCAGCGTTTCGGAGAGATTGGAAAGAAAGGCGTGCTGGCATTGATGTGCGACAGCACCAATGCGGAGCGCCCGGGCTTTACCATGTCGGAGCGCACGGTGGGAAGCGTGTTTGACAATATTATGTCGGATCACAAAAATTCCCGCATTATCATTGCCACCTTTGCCTCCAATGTGGACCGGGTGCAGCAGATTATCAATTCTGCCTACAAGTACGGCCGTAAGGTTGTAGTGGAGGGGCGGAGTATGGTCAATGTAATCAAGACGGCGTCGGAGCTTGGATATCTGAGCGTTCCGGACAAGACGCTGATTGATATTGAGATGATGAAGAATTATCCGGACGACCAGGTGGTGCTGATCACCACGGGAAGCCAGGGGGAATCTATGGCGGCCCTGTCCCGGATTGCGGCCAATCTTCACAAAAAGGTGCAGATTAAGCCGGGGGATACGGTGATTTTCAGCTCCAAGGCCATTCCGGGCAATGAGAAAGCCGTGTCCAAGGTGATCAACGAGCTTTCCATGAAGGGAGCCGATGTGATTTTCCAGGATGCCCATGTGTCCGGCCATGCCTGTCAGGAGGAAATCAAGCTGATTTATTCCCTGGTGCATCCCAAGTATGCCATTCCCATCCACGGAGAGTACCGCCATCTGAAGGCTCAGGCGGATCTGGCCAAGAACCTGGGAATTGCCAAGGAGAACATTTTCATCCTTTCCTCCGGCGATGTGCTGGAGCTTGGCGAGAACAGCGCCAAGGTTGTGGATCATGTGCATACGGGCGCGATTCTGGTGGACGGCCTGGGTGTGGGAGATGTAGGAAATATCGTATTAAGGGATAGACAGCATCTTGCCGAGGATGGTATTATGATTGTAGTAATGACGCTGGAGAAGTACAGCAATCAGCTTCTGGCAGGACCGGACATTGTGTCCCGGGGCTTTGTCTATGTGAGAGAGTCCGAGGATTTGATGGGAGAAGCAAGGTCGGTTGTGGATGATGCGGTAAATGATTGTCTGGATCGCGGTGTTTCCGATTGGGGAAAATTAAAAAATGTGATCAAAGATTCCCTGAGTGATTTTATCTGGAAAAGGACAAAACGAAATCCCATGATTCTTCCTATTATTATGGAAGTGTAGGGAACTTACCATGTAGGAGACGGAAGATGAATATTAAACGAGCAGCTTTAACAGTCTTATCAATTGCTTTAAAAATCGTGGTGATTGCAGTCGTGATACTGGGGATTGTCCGCCTGGGCGGCATGGCTTTTGACTACGGCCATTCCGTATTTCAGGAGGAGGCGGTGGACGCGGAGCCGGGAAGAAGCATTACGGTGACCATTGAGGACGGCACGGATATTTCGGCAATTGCGAAGCTTCTGGAGGATAAGGGGCTGGTCAATGACTGGAAGCTGTTCTATATTCAGGTTAAGGTGTCCAAGTATGCAAAAAGGCTGGAGGCCGGGACCTATACGCTGACTACGGCGATGAAGCCGCGGGAAATGATGGCGGTCATGGCTGGGACAGATCCGGCTGAGGAAGAGTAAGTGATTGTTGACGAGAGAATAACGGCCTATATCAATTCTCTGGATATGGGCAATACGGAGCTTTTAAATGAGATAGAAGAGGAAGCGAAAAGGGATTTTGTGCCGGTGATCCGCCGGGAGATGCAGAGCCTTTTAAAGACGCTTCTGGCAGTCAGACAGCCCAGGGCCATTCTGGAGGTAGGAACGGCCGTAGGCTTTTCTGCTCTTTTGATGTGTGAGTATGCCCACCCGGAGGCGCACATTACGACGATTGAGAAGTATGAGAAGCGGATTCCCATAGCGAAGGAGAATTTTCGGAGAGCCGGGCGGGAGGAGCGCATTACGCTTTTGGAGGGGGATGCGTTGGAGCATCTTCGGCAGCTTTCCGGACCCTTTGACTTTATTTTTATGGATGCGGCCAAGGGGCAGTATATTCATTTCCTTCCCGATGTGCTGCGGATTTTGGCGCAGGGGGGACTTTTGTTGTCGGATAATGTTCTGCAGGACGGAGATCTGATTGAATCCCGGTTTGCGGTGGAGCGCCGGAACCGGACCATTCACAGCAGGATGAGGGAATATTTGTATGAGCTGAAGCACAATCCGCAGTTGGTTACTTCGATTCTTCCCTTGGGGGATGGAGTGACTTTGAGTGTGAAGCAATGATATAACACAATGATATAAGACAGCAAGCTCCCGGCAGTACCGGAAGGATTTACGGACACCTGCATCTGTGGCGGGAAATCCTTTTAGAGGAAGGGCACCGGACGGGAGATTGCGGAACTGGAATAAAGGTGACAGGGGATGAGAAAACCGGAATTGTTAATACCCGCCAGCAGCTTAGAGGTATTGAAGGTGGCGGTGATTTTTGGGGCGGATGCCGTTTATATCGGAGGGGAAGCCTTCGGTCTTCGGGCAAAGGCTAAGAATTTTTCTTTGGAGGAGATGAAGGAGGGCATTGCATTTGCCCACAAATACGGAGTGAAGGTCTATGTGACGGCTAATATTCTGGCGCATAACCGGGACCTTAAGGGGGTTCGGACATATTTTCAGGAGCTTAAGGAGGTGTGTCCGGATGCCCTGATTATTGCGGACCCCGGTGTATTCATGCTGGCAAAGGAGATTTGCCCGGAGATTGAGCGTCATATCAGTACCCAGGCCAACAATACCAATTATCTGACCTACCGCTTCTGGAAGGAGCAGGGGGCGAAGCGTGTGGTATCGGCAAGGGAGCTTACACTTTCGGAGCTTCGGGAGCTTCGGGCCAATATTCCGGAGGATTTGGAGATTGAGACCTTTATTCATGGGGCTATGTGCATTTCTTATTCCGGGCGGTGCCTTTTGAGTAATTATTTTACGGGGAGAGATGCGAATCAGGGGGCATGTACACATCCCTGCCGCTGGAAATATGCGGTGGTGGAGGAGACGCGGCCGGGAGAGTATTTTCCTGTTTATGAAAATGAGAGAGGGTCTTATATTTTTAACTCCAAGGATCTCTGTATGATTGAGCATATTCCAGAGCTTTTGGAGGCGGGGATTGACAGCTTTAAGATAGAGGGGCGGATGAAGACAGCCCTTTATGTGGCTGCGGTAGCCCGGACTTATCGGAAGGCCATTGATGACTGCCTTAGATCACAGGAGCTTTATCGGCAGAATATGGACTGGTATCGGGAGCAGATTGGCGGCTGTACTTATCGGGAGTTTACCACGGGATTTTTCTATGGGAAACCGGATGAGAACAGTCAGATTTATGGAAATAACACTTACATCAAGGGGTATACGTACCTGGGAATTGTGAATAAGCTTGACGGGCGCGGGTATTGCCGGATTGAGCAGCGCAATAAGTTCTCTGTGGGGGACGAGATTGAGATTATGAAGCCGGACGGGACCAATGTGCCTGTGAGGGTGGAGGAGCTTCTTGATGAAGAGGGAAGCCGGATGGAGAGTGCGCCCCATCCGAAGCAGAAGCTGTTTGTGCGGCTGAGCGGTGAGGCGGAGGTTTTTGATATTCTGCGGAAGCGGGAGGAAGCGCCGGGGGCGGAATAAAAAAAGAGGATCTGTGCATGGCCTATTATCTGAGATATTAGGTGGAAAGGCACTTCTTTGGGGGAGTTATCATAAGATAATATAAATCCGCCAAAGAGGTGCCTTTTTGAAAACTTTTCCCCAACCACTACCGGCCAAAGAGGAGCAATTTTATCTGCAGAAGCTGAAGGAGGGAGACCTTGAGGCACGCAATATCCTGGTGGAGCATAATCTGCGTCTGGTGGCCCATATTGTGAAGAAATATCAGGGAACCGAGGAGGACGTGGAGGATTTGATTTCCATTGGTACGATTGGTCTGATTAAGGCTGTTACGACGTTTGACAGCGGAAAGGGACCGCGGCTCGCTACGTATGCGGCGCGCTGTGTGGAAAATGAGCTTTTGATGTTTTTCAGGGCCAGGAAAAAGACGGCCAGGGAGACTTCTTATTATGAACCGATTGGTACGGATAAGGAAGGAAATGAGATTCATCTGCTGGATATTATTGAGAGTAATGAACGGGATGCTTTTGCGCAGATTAGCTTGAAGGCGGACAGTAAGAAGCTGTATGAGCTTTTGGATCAGGTGCTGACGCCCAGGGAGCAGAAGGTTTTGATTATGAGGTACGGGCTTTATAATGGGAAGGAGTATACCCAGAGGGAGATTGCGGGGCAGCTTGGGATTTCCAGGTCTTATATTAGTAGGATTGAGAAGAATGCTTTGGGGAAGTTGAAGGAGTATTTTTAGGAGGGGTGGACGGGACCGAGCCGAAACCAGGCCCGGGCTTTTCCATATCCCGTGTTCGGACGGTTCACGTACACACTGTCTGCTCTTGTCGGACTTGCGGGGGTGGGTTTGACAGGCTTCGCCTGTTTGGACTTTTTTGACGCAGGTCCGCCAATATCAGACAGTGTGTGCGTGAACAGCCGGACACTGGGATACTGGAAAAGCCCGGGCCTGGTTTCGGATCGGTCCCTGTCTTTGGGGGCGTAGGGGTGGGGGTGGGTCTTTTTGGAATAGTGGGAAATTGTCTTTATGGGGTGTTTCGTAAGGGCGATGGATATGGAATGGGGGGGTAGGTGATGTCGTTTAGGGTGAAGTTTAGGGCTTTTTTTAGGTCGGGTAGGGTGAGTTCTACCTGGTAGCCTATTTTGCCGGCGCTGAATAGGATGGTTTGGAAGGTGAGGGCGGTGGTGTCGATGGTGGTTTGGAATTGCTTTTTCATGCCGATGGGGGAGCAGCCGCCGTGGATGTAGCCGGTTAGGGGGAGGAGATCTTTGGATTTGAGCATGGTGATGCTTTTTTCGTTGACGGAGCTGGCGGCTTTTTTGAGGTCTAGTTCTTTGGTGACGGGGACTAGGAATACGTAGTTGGTTTTTGAGCTTCCGGAGGTTACCAGGGTTTTGAATACTTGGTTGGGGTTTTGGTTTAGGATGGCGGCAACTTCCAGGCCGCTGATGACGCCGGTGTTGGCGTAGGAGTGGCTTTTGTAGGGGATTTTCTTTTGGTCTAAGATTCGCATGACGTTTGTTTTTTCTTGGGATTTTTTCATGGGTTTTATTATTCCTTTCGCTTTTTTCAAGATATGTATAAATCGTGAAAGAAAAATTTGCGTTTTCTTTTGGCTGGGATGAAATTGTGTTGTTGGTTTTTCCAGGAGCGTGTGCTTGCATTGGGAGAATGGGGGTGATTTTATTATAGTCGGAGTGGATGATTAGTGTCTACTGGTATTTGGAAAGTTTTTTGTTTTTTGATATATGTTTGAAAGAGTGATGATTGTATGATGAGAAACCTGAAAAGGCAAATGCATGAACGATTTGTAAACAAATCACTTTTGTGAATATTTATAAACATGTTATTTCTTATTGTCCCAGTTCGTTTAATTGTTGCTGGTGAAATACGTGTATAAATATACATTTTCAATGATTTTATACATTTTCCCAGTAATAGGATATTTGGTCTACGATAGTTGTATCAGTAGAATATTGTCAATATATTTTTCATTCATTCTTAAGATTGATATATGTACGTTGAAATATACAATAAAATAATGTATGATATAAAATGTATTTTTTGAGGAGGATAACCATGAAAAAGAAGTTATATTACATTATTTGTTTATGTAGTCTTGTTTCGATTATGTTATGCGCATGTAACAATTCCGTAGACAGCATTACCGAAACGGTAACATTTCAAGCAACAGTAATTGAAGTCACAGGTAATTCAATTTTAGTAGAACCGATAGAGGGTTCTTCGGAACTTAGTTCATCAGATCAGTTCAGTATACCAAACAAAGACGGGCTAGAATTGCAAACGGGAAATATTATTGAAATTGAATATAACGGAGATATTTTAGAATCCTATCCTGCACAGTTGGGAGAAGTATATAACATTACTATTGTGAAAAGCTAATCATGTATAATTTAGGTTATGCTTTGAATTTTATAAATGCAAAAAGTATTCTTGATTTTAACAGAATGAATATTGGGAGAAAATATGAAAACGAATTTCAAACATACATTTAGTTTTAATGCTTTCCAAATAAAAATGATTGCGTTAATTACAATGACTTTAGACCACATTAGCAGCTATCAAACAATCACTCAAAATCGGACAATTAACGATGGATTGGGAATCATTGGTAGAATTGCTGCACCACTGTTTCTATTTATGGTAGTAGAGGGTGTGCGTCATACACGAAACAAAACTAAGTATCTTCTTCGATTGTATATGGCTGGCACTGTGATTGAGATAGTAAATCGAATAATAGAAGGAGCCACAGAAGGACCTTCAATTGGCAATACATTACCAATGTTCTTCTATACAGCGTTGTTTATCATTTGCATAGAACATATTGTAAATAATCCTAAAAATCTGAAAGTTGTTTGTACTGCAATATGTGGATTGATTATTCCATTTTTATTTTATGCACTCAACATTATTTTGCCAAGATACGGATATAGTACGGCGTGGGGAATCATATCCATATTTTTCCCATCTCCTATGAATGTAGATTATTCCATCCTGTTTGTTCTAATGGGAATTGCGTGGTATTTTATCAATAATAGACTAATAAATTGTGCTATATTTGCGGCATTATCACTTGTTTGTACGATAATACCAGTTTCTTTCATCACGACAGGTTGTCCTGTTATGTTAACGCCAGCAGTCTGTAGTATATTTGATCTGTTTGTGGATACACAATGGTGTATGTGTTTGGCAATCCCGTTTATGCTCCTCTACAATGGAGAAAAAGGTCATAGCCTTAAATATTTATTTTACATTTATTACCCTGTTCACGTATATCTTCTCTTTTTCATCCTGCATATAAGAGATTTTTGATAATTTGTGAAAAAGATTGCAAACATTTTTTACTGCTTTCATGCTTTGCTTAATAGCTGAATGTTCACATAAAACGATAGTATCAATTAACTTGCCAAGAAAAACAGTATACAATCAATTGATGTAATTATAGGCGATGGCTCAAAACCATCGTCTATTTTTATGCCCTTTATCACGTACTCAAAATCTAGAGATTCCAGCCCATATTTTATACCCAATACACAATATGATTAAAATTAAATATGGTTCGGAGACAAAAAGGGGCTATACGTTACAAATGAGTTGTATACGTGCCAGTTACTACACCCATCTAATGCCTGTATACATTCAAATATTAAAAAGTACAACAGGATAACTGTGAGTACTTTTTAAGGAAATCGAACTAATGCTCGATAAAACAGATGGCTTTATGCCAAAAAATTGTATGTCAGGATATGACTTTGAACTATGGGTGCAAGGGATACTGACCGCATTAAAATTTGACGCAAAGCGGACAAAGGGAAATGACAATGGTGTTGACATTATTGCGACACTGGGAGAAAGGGGAAGTCACTTAAAATATTACATACAATGTAAATTCCATAACAGACCAGTTGGAAAGACACCTGTACAAGAAGTATATACAGGATGTAATTATTTTGGAAATGATGGGTATCCGGTAGTAATAACAAATAACCGTATGTCAAGCGAGACAAGAGCATATGCAATGAGTTAAGGGATGCCCTTTATTTTGGGCTTTAATGGGAGTGAAATATTCATTTTCCGTATAAATATAAGCTGTGTGGGGCAGAGATAGTCAGTAGCAACAAATAAACGAATTGGGAGTTCTTATTTTTATAATTATTTGTTTCGGAGTTATTTCATTAAAACACTTAATATGGTATTTATAGAATATTCTCAGTTTATTTACTTATGAGTTTGGTGTGGTCATAAAATCATAAAATTTCAGTTTGGAAATTGATGATTTTTAATAGAATATATGGTATATTAATGATAGATAATTAAATATTATCCATTGGAACTATCGATAAAGGTACATAAATACTCAAATATTGGCTGTTAAAAACGAAAAAAATAGTTTAGATTATCAGATTCTAAATAAAAATCTGTTAATTATTTTTACTGAGGCAAAATGAGAAATATTAATTCTATTCCAACACTTCTTATATTAAAAAATATATTGCAAACATTAAACGATAGTAATTCAAGATTTATAAGTATAAGTTATTCGCATACCTTTCATAGCAATATTATTAATGAAATTCAACATCTGGATCTACAATATAAAACTGTAGATTTTTTAACTATGGTAAATCCGGGTTCTGATTCAAAGCCCTCAAATAACAATATTATAAAAACCATTTTCATAAAAATTTTTCAATTTTTAACCGAATTAAATCCTGCTGTAGCTCTCGTTGATTTTTTTTCAGGTATGGCTCTAGAGGTCGCCGGATACTATTTAAAGAAATCAGATATTACAGAGTTAAAAAAATGTTTGGGGATAAAAAGAAAACCTCAAAAATATAAAAAGCTTAAGCAAATTATAATAGTAAAAGAATTATCTGAACTCACCGAAGAAAATATTAAGTATTTAAACTTTTTGGGCTCTTTAATTAAAAAAGGTCATTTACCTAAAACTGCTTTGTTGCTATTTTGCGATAAAAATTTTGATTCGGGTTGGGATTTTGCGAATTCAGATCACTATGAATTAACATTTACTGCTGACGATTATCGGGAATATACCGGAGAGCAATTAAATAATATACACCTTTTGGGGATTATAGAAGATCTTGATTTAGAATATATTAATACATTACAAGAACTTTTGAAATCAAACCATCAACTTAATTCAGCAAAACATATTATTAAACTTTTAATTGAAAAAAATGGTTACGATACAGAAGCTCTTTCTAATTTCCTTATAATTTGTAGCTATTTATTTGACGAATTTAAGTTGTTTGATATAGAAGAATTAGACAAAAAAATAGAGACAGACTATAAAAACATGCTTCCAGCTTCATTAGAATCAAAAATCTTAAGGATTCCCAAGCTGCATACATATTCTTTTACAGAAAAAAAATTTAAAGAATATTTTTTAAACATGTCCTCCATTAGCATTAGTCATGAAGATGCTGTTTATATAATGAACTATTTGGAAAAAGAATACCCAGATAGATATGCTGATTTAGCATTAGCATCAAAATTTATGCCTTTAGAAAACTCCCGGAAACTTTCATATTTTATTATCGCCTTTTATCATCAAAAAACACAGTCTATACGTTATAGTGACATTATTGTAGATTTTTTATCTCAATTTCCTTTAGGAAAAGAAATTATACAACTAAATATAGCTAGGGGTAATATTTCTGAATATTCTGTAGATGAAATGTTGTATGAAGTTAAAAAGGGAATTGAGTTGATGAATAGTGATGCTATTCTTACTCCAGAAGCAAAGCTTTGCGCTCTGAATTATATCTCTGATGTTGCTTATGAAATTATAAATGAATATGAAATATTATATAGCATATTTGATAGTTACCTACAATTGTTTCAAGAATTGCACATCTTCTCTGATCCTCAGGAGAAATTTGTCGACTATGTGTTAGATGCAATTATTTTTTCAACAAGTATGGAAAGGTATTCTGTACAAAAAAAGGTAGATAAGCTAGTTTATTGGGTAGAAGAAAGAAAATTTAAAAATATAGAAAACAAAATAAAATTTTATCGTTTGGGAAATCTTCTATATTCCCTTGATAGGGAAAAAGCATTGGAATTTACACATATTGCATATGATATAAGTTCAGATAATACTATTTTGCAAGAAAAGGCTCGTCTTAACTACAGTGTCAGCTTAATGGGTGCAGGCCAGTTTAAAAAGGCTTATGATATTTTAATTCAAAGTAAAAATTATTTTTCTGATTATAAAATTGCATTCGCAAATAACCTTATTATTGCTGGATTTCTGTGTGGGAATTATTCTTCTGAAAAGGCCGTAAGCAGATTTAAAGAATTGAAAGATATTGTTGATACATCAATAACCAGCGATCATTGCATTGTTATAAATAACTATATTAGTGCCCTTATAGTTAATGAGTCTCTAAATCAAACAGCATGGATAAAGCAAATGGTCCAGCAAATTACAGCGCATCAAGATAATTATCATACCTTTTTTGCGTTGCATAATCTTTTGATTTTATATTATTTTAATCAAGATTTTGAAAATTTTAAAACCATACTACACCAGATACAAGTGCCATATCTGTTAAGACATAATAGGCCTTTAGTAGAAGATAAACTTAAATTTCTCGAACAGCATTTCGATAATCATTATACATATAATGAGTTAGAAAGAAATTTAACTAGTTTAAAAAATAATAACCAGTATGGAAATGAAATGTTTATCTCACCTGTTATCTGGGGGACGATGGAGCGTTGGTTTAAATAATCCATAATTTATTAAAGCAGCATAAGTAAGAAGTGCATAAACACACCATGATTCTGATGATAAATAATGGCAATATAGCTGGTTTACGCCATTAGCTTCAGAAACTGTAGGATTAGCACCGATATCTTCTACATAAGGGACATTATCTCGAATTCGAAAGTCGATTCGTGACATAGCTGTTAAATTTAGTTGTTTTGAAACAGAAACACTAATTTGAATCAATTGCTCTTTAATAGGTCCGGAATACTCGCAATAACCATATGTTTCTAGTGCTATCATGTCATAATCAATGTAATTGAGTCCTTTTGGAAAGTCTACCTGACTTATTCCTGGACAGTAGTATAGATCTTTTATTTTCAATATGGGGACGGCAACTTCATCACCATTGATAAATTCTTGCACACAAAAAACGGGATATTTTTGATGATATTGTTGCAATAATACTTGGATATCCTCTAATGAAAAGTCACTAAAATTGTGTACTTCCATTCCTATGCTAGATGATTCGTTATTTGGTTTTAACAGCCACTTTCCTTTTTGAATTATAGAAGGTATTGTTTGAAAAGAATCGGCTTTTTTGTACCAAAATGTTTTCGGAAAAGGAATTCCTTTTGAACTTAAAAGCTCATGCATAATATCCTTGGAACGACCTAAAGTGCAACTCATAAAATCAGCACCTATATTGATGAGCTGATAATATTCACATAATAATGGAATTAAACTTCGCCTTCCATTTCCTGTTAAGTCTTGTGCCATGCTATATACCATAACATATTTATGGATTGCTTTTAAAGATTTGATACTATTTATAAAAGATTCTTCTCCATCAATAGAATAGACATGAACGGCTATTTTTTTAAAAGCAGAAATAATCATATGTAATTCCTCAGGGAATATACATTCTGTGGCATGAAAAGTGTCTTTCATTGTTCTAGGTGAATTGTAAACAAATACGATACAATAATTATCACCCAATTTTTCTAAAGATTTAATTGTTTGAAATAAGATAATAATGTCATTAAAATCTCCGAACATTAATTTTCTCCTAAATATAGTATAGATTTTATATACTTTTATCGATAGTTCCAATGGATAATATTTAATTATCCTTGGAAGGAGTAGTGTAGGAACTTCAAATAGAGGAGAAGCATTTGCGCCCCGAATTACAAGGATCATTAGAGCCGGTTTCCGAATAGAGGGAAAAATATTTAAACACAATACATAACAAAAATGATACAGCAGAGCATTAAAAATAAGAAGATTTTAAAATCTGACAAATGAATAAAACAGCCTTGAAGAAAATTTTCCAAGACTGTTTTACTATTATATCCGAGTTAATATATTCATTCTTTTCCGAGGATGTTTTGATTCAAGAATCTCTTTTTGCTTTGACATAGCAACATGTGTATATATTTCCGTTACACTTATAGAACTATGCCCCAACATAGTTTGAATATAACGAATATCAACATTTTCCTCTAGTAAGAGAGTAGCAAAAGAGTGACGGAACATATGTGGAGTAATATGTTGTTCAATATTAGCAATGCAACAGTATTTGTTAATCATTTCTCTCACTGACTGGTCCGATAAACGGTTCCCAATATTATTTACAAAAAAATAGCCACAAGAAAGAATTTCCTCATTATATTCTGAACGGTATTTGTTTAATACATTGACAATATGTTCATCACATATATGAATCAGACGCTCTTTAGCCCCCTTTCCTTTAATTATAATAATATTATTTTTTAAATCAATATTTTGATATGGCATTGAACATAATTCAAATATCCTAATTCCTGTTGCAAAAAGCATTTCCATGACAACGATATCTCGAAGTAAAATTCTTTTTTTTCCATTGTTTGGGGCATTGCAGTATTGCATATAAATTGTATTAAATAATATTTCAATGGTAGGTAATGGGATTGTTTTTGGCAGTATAATTGGTTCGCGAAATTTTATATGCAATTTATTAAATGGATTTTTGTCAATTATTTCTTTATATTCAAGATAATGAAAAAAGGCTTTTAAAGATGCAATTTTTCGTTTAACTGTCTTTGGAGTGTACTGCTGATGAAGTTCTGTTAAGTATGCCTCTATGATATTGGCGGAAATTTCAGCAGCTTCAGTTGTAGAAACCCATTCAGAAAATTGCCGTAAGTCAATACGATATGCTTTTACTGTCTTTTCATCCAGACGTTTTTGGGCAATACAATATTCTAAATAGTTTTTAATGTGAATTTGTAAATTGCTCATAGTGTAATCTCCTTTATGTATATTTTTGTATATCGTACATCGAATTTAGATTAGTTGCTATAAAATGATTTTTTAGAGTTATGCATCTTTTTACTGTAAGGATATAGAAATTAGAATGAACAGGCAATATGTTCTAAAATTTTAGGTTTTGGCTCCGGAGCAAGCGAAAAAAGATATTTCCTTTTAAATTCGCCCCCTCCTTATAGTTTTTACTTCACAAAGTTAGGAGGGTGAATTTGTTCTATGATTAGCTATTGACAAATCTGAAAAATGTGGTATTCTACAACGATACAATTAGAAAGATTTCCTAAAATTCTAAAAACATATTTTATGGATGCATTTAAAACAGCATTACAGGAAACACGATATACGTTTCCAAAGGATTCAACATCAGCTATTACAATAAAGGTAGTCGATAAAAACAAAAAGAAATTATGCCATAGCTGTGATTTTGCTATTATCTATTATGGAAAATGCGGTAAAAATGATGGCTATTACTATTTGAGGAATGACAAGAAGCGAAACACATATGAATTTGCTTTCCGGCCGTTAAATCCCGGAATAGATAATAAAATGAAGGATATTCTTAAGGGGCAGGGATGGGATTCTATTGAAAAAGAATATCTAAAATTAAAAAATATCAATGAAAGAGGAAAGAAACATTCATATTCCATTTATATTGAAGCGGTAAACAACGTATTTAATCAAATGTTTTTGCAGTAAATAGGATTCCCTTTCCGAAATTTTCTCATACATTGCACGGAGGAGGACAAGGAGTAATGATAAAACCAATTGTAAAAGACGCCTTTTTTCTGGGACAAAAATCAGAACCGGCAGTTAAAGCCGATGTGCAGGTGGGAAGGGACTTGCAGGATACATTAAAAGCCCACCGCGAACGATGCGTTGGCATGGCCGCCAATATGATCGGTGTAAAGAAAAATATTATCATTGTAAATATAGGCATTATGGATGTGGTAATGTTTAATCCGGTGATAATTTCAAAAAGCGGACTTTATGAAACAGAGGAAGGATGCCTGTCCCTTGACGGCGTTCGTAAAACAAACCGTTACAGGGAAATTGAGATCGAGTATTTTGACTTTAACTGGAAAAGGCAGAGGATGAAGCTCAAAGATCGGCCGGCGCAGATCGCACAGCATGAGATGGACCATCTGTCCGGGAAAATCATATAAATTACAGACCGGAATACTTCTGCATCCGGCTGCCGTAAGAAAAATTTTAATGTTTGAGGTGAGCAGGAAAATGGGATATTTAATTTCAGAAACAACGAAAGAAGAGCGTGAGAAGATTGTTGCCGATTCTCTCGGCAATATTGATGCAAATTGTGACGGCTGTATGGCGGGCCTGGCTGATATGTACCAAGATTACATAGACGGCAGGAAGGAGCTGCGTCAGATCAATATGGAATTTCATGCCAGGTATATCAGGGATGATGATTTACCTGACAAATGTGGATGCGGTTACCAAAACTGAGGGAGGAAAATAGCATGGAATATAAAATTCAAACAGTCCAAGGAGATATTACAAAAGTAGATGATCTGGAGGCAATTGTAAACGCCGCAAACAATAGTCTGCTTGGAGGCGGAGGAGTGGATGGAGCTATTCATCGTGCCGCAGGTCCGCAGCTCTTAGCTGAATGTAAGGCATTACATGGCTGCAAGACCGGAGAAGCAAAGATTACTGGTGCCTATAACCTGCCATGCAAATATATCATTCATACGGTCGGACCAGTTTGGCATGGCGGAAATGACGGAGAGGATCTGCTGCTTGAAAACGCATATAGAAATTCTCTTCAAGTTGCGGTTGCTCATGGTATCCGAACAATTGCATTTCCATCTATTTCAACGGGAGTATACGGCTATCCGGTAGAGCAGGCTGCAATTGTGGCAGTTAGAGCAATTCGGAAGTTCTGTGAAGAGAATGTCGGCAAGGTTGATATTGTGCGATTTGTTCTGTTTGATCCGAGGACTTATGCAGCTTATGAGTGTGCGGTTAAGGAAACAAAGGTATAAAAGCAATCAATATAGCTATTCAATCGGGATAGTGTTTTTGGTGAGATAATTATAATCTATCAATCTATGCTTCTTACCAAACTCATTATGGATAAATTATATCTGGAGACGATATTGAAATATTGTTGGAAAAAGGTGTAAACTGTCTGTGCCGGCTGCACGCCTGCGAAGCAAGTCGTAGCCTTACTACGCTGCCGCTTCGCAGACACACAGTTGACACATAGCAGACACAGATATCAAGCACACGTTTTACCGTTATTTATACCTTAACGGACGAAGTCCGCCCATCCCGAAGGGATATGCATTAGTGGGGTGTCCGCAGGGTATACAATGCCGTACCAACAACGTTACTGTGTACACGCCACTATTCCACGAAGCGTTTCCGCATATTTTGTGCGGAAATCCCGAGTTTTTCAGCGGGAAATCGCATCTTTTCGCGATTTCTGTGCATCAGTTATCATAAGGGGAACCAAGCCTGCTTGGTGGATTCTTTGTGATCTTGTGGAGCGCGTCACTGGCCGCGAAATGAACAGTAACCCAACAACAAAATTATAGATAAAATCATATAAAAAATCACTTGCACCATCTGTAAATATATGGTAATCTAATAACATCTGATAATTTCCAATCTCAATCCGAGATTCACGATTTCCCAACAGATAAGAAAATCAAGCAAAAAAGGAGGAATGTTATTTTTCATGTTCAGCAAAGTATATTCAGCGGCCCTGAACGGACTGGACGCCTATATGGTCCGCGTAGAGGCCGATATCAGCGACGGTATGCCTCAGCTTCTTATGGTCGGCTACCTGTCCTCAGAAGTCCGGGAAGCAGGCGATCGGGTGCGGACGGCCCTTCGCAATACCGGCATCATTCTGCCCCCAAAGCGAATCACCGTAAATCTGGCTCCGGCCGCAATCCGAAAGGCCGGCTCGCGCTTTGATCTTCCTGTTGCCGCAGCTATTCTGGCATCCTTAGAAAAGATCCCCGCAGACAGCCTGAAAAACATAATGCTCACAGGAGAATTGAGCCTGAGCGGGCAGGCGCTTCCGGTTTCGGGGATTCTGGCTTTGGTGGAAGCGGCCAGAGAGAACGGCATCCGCAGATGCATTGTGCCGGAACAAAATGCGGCGGAAGGCGCGGTTCTGGAAGGAATAGAAGTCATAGGCGTATCCGGCCTGGCACATCTTATGGAGATTTTGCGCTATCCGGCAGAAGCAGTTCCCGTGCAGGTAGACACGGAGCGTCTTTTAAAGGAACAATCCTGCACCCGGGAGGCTGATTTTTCAGAAGTAAACGGACAGGCCGTAGCAAAAAGAGCGGCAGAGGTCGCCGCTGCCGGTATGCACAATCTTCTGATGATCGGCCCTCCCGGTGCCGGAAAGACTATGATTGCCAGGCGGATTGCCGGCATCCTGCCTTCCATTACCCTGGAGGAAGCTCTGGAAATGACAAAAATCTACAGTGTGGCCGGCCTGCTCCCGGATCACACCTCTTTGCTTCTCAACCGGCCCTTCCGCGCGCCCCACCATACGGTAACGGCGGAGGCTTTGGCAGGCGGCGGCCGGATTCCCTCCCCGGGGGAGATTTCCCTAAGCTCCGGCGGCGTTCTGTTTCTGGACGAGTTTCCCGAATTTAAACGAAGCGCTCTGGAGATTCTGCGCCAGCCTCTGGAGGAGCGCCGTGTCTGTATCTCCCGGACAGCAGGAACCTATATCTTCCCTGCAAAATGTATGCTGGTGGCGGCCATGAACATCGCAACAACGAAATTGATACAATGCGGAATTGCGGAAATGCCTGAAAACAAGGCATTTCACGGGTTCTGCAGTTTTGTTTTTTCGCTTTTTGAGCCTTTTTTCTGTCGAGGGAGCAGCTCCGTTTTCTGATTTTGCACCACTTTTTAACGATAGCAGGAATCGTTAAAAGGTTTGAATGGGGTGGGGCAGAGCCTTGTATTGGGAGCGATAAAAAATATTTAACAGCGGCACAGGCGGCTATTCAGAAATAATGCCATAGGATTTTTGGTACTAACAGGCAAAAGTATTGAAGAATGGCTTAAAATCAAGGGTTTTAAGGCTTGGTGGGGTTCATCACGGTGTGTGGTGGACCCCTATTTTTGTGTTTTTTGATGCCGCTGATAGGATGGCGATTAGGGAAAATATCGTACTATCAGGCAAAAGTATACTATCACGCAAAAGTCAGGGGTTTCCGTGATAGTATAAAGCGGAAAGGTAAAAAGGGGTAGGATATTGTTGGTTTTTGCGGAAAAGGGTATCAGTTTGACGGAAAATGCTGTCGGAAAACGGGGTATATGATACAAACACGGAAACCGCTCGGAGTTTTCGTGTTTGTATATGAGTTTCCGTGATAGTATGGGGTTTTACCTGTTAGTATACAGAAAAATTGAAAAATGTTAGCAGGAGGGCAAGGACTGTCAATGGCTCTTTTTTGCTTTCCATTCCCGAAAAATAGTCGTTTCGTGACATTGGGTGAAAAACAGAAAATATTTATGGTATAATTCAGTGGATGCTTTTGCTTTAGCGGGAACGGTTTTCTGTCGAAGTAATAGGAAACGGAAAGGGGCATCGTCTATGAAAATGAGGACAGAATATACCTGCCCTTTGGAACTGGTGCATGACATGATCAAAGGGAAATGGAAACCGATCATCTTATGGCGGCTGCGTTTAGGGGCAACATCCCTGGCGAAGCTGGAGCGGGATATAGACGGCATTACACAGAAAATGTTGTTGGAGCAGTTAAAGGAACTGATGGATTACGGATTTGTGGAAAAAAAGTCCTATGAGGGGTACCCGCTCCATGTGGAATATTCCTTAACGGATGGTATGGGAAGGGAGATACTGGAGGCATTAAGGATCATGCAGCATATAGGGATTGATTATCTGAAAGCAAACGGCATGGGGCATATTCTGGAGGAAAAGGGAGTAGTTCCGGATTAGTACCCACGAAAAAGTGGGTAATTTACTGTCCGGAAACCGCCGCTTAAAATATCATCATAAATCGAATTGGAGGATATCAAAGATGAATGTTACAAGCAGCGGCATTATAAACGGAGTAATCCAGCCCCAATATGGCGGGCATGGGACGCAGTTCAATGAAAACGGCATCCCTACTTATTCTTTACCCTTTAAGGTGGAAGGTGCGCCGCAGGAAACGGTGTCGATTGCCATTGTTTTGGAGGACAAGGACGCATACCCGGTGACAGGGGGATTCGCATGGATACACTGGCTGGCGGCAAATATTACCCGTTTTGAGATCAAAGAGAATGAGAGCCAGACGGCGGATGACTTTGTGCAGGGAAGGAATAGCTGGACGAGCATACAGGGCGGAGAGCAGTCCACGGAGCTTTCCTGTTATTACGGCGGGATGACGCCGCCCGATAAGCCGCACGTATATGAACTTCATGTGTATGCCTTGGATAAGATGCTGGAGTTGGAAAAGGGATTTCTGCTGAATGAACTTCACCGGGAAATGGACGGGCATATCTTAGACCAGTTTACGCTGAAAGGGATATATGAAAATTAAATAGCTGGCACATTAAGGGCGAGAGCGTAAAAATGAAAAGGGAGCAGTACTGGCTCCCTTTTCATTTTGTACTTCTTATTTTTGGAGAATAGTAGTTCCATGCCATCTATTGCTGTTTTAAGGGAAGAAATATTTTGAAAGTGCATCCTCCTCCAGGCGTATCAAACAGTTTAATTTTTCCTTCCAGTTTATGGACTAAATCATTTGCGATGCTAAGTCCGAGTCCAAAATGCTCCCTTTGGGTACGGGATTTGTCACTTTGATAGAAACGATCAAAGATAAATGGTTTCTCTTTTTCGCTGATTCCGATTCCATGATCTATGATGGTAAATATCAATTCATTTTTTCTTACAGATGCGTTTAATGAAATTTCAGATTCGGGCGGTGAGTATGAAACCGCATTATCAAGAAAAATACTGATAATCTGGTCTAACCGGTCTGCATCGGAATAAAGCGGCGGACAGCATTCATCTGGTATATTAAGCTGTAATTGTATATCCTTTTTTCTACAGATACGTTCAAATTTTGTATATAGGTTTATCAATAACGTGTCAACATTGACCTCATCCATGTGGAAAGACCAGTTTCCGGCATCAATGGATGAGAGCAGGAGCAGATCACGGATAAGCCGGGACATTCGTGATACCTCTGCATCAATCACCCGTACATGATCCGTAACAGTATCTGGAATATTCGGTACAGATTCAATCATTTCAGCGGAGGAAAGGATCGCTGCCAATGGGGCTTTGCATTCATGGGAAACGGCAGCGATAAAGTCTTTCTGGCTCTGCATGGCTTTTTCGGTGGGTTTTACAGCCTTTCTGATCAGTATTTTGGAAAGGCAGATAATAGAAACGAGGACGCCGCACCATATACAGAAATAATATCCGGATTTCGGTTTTAACAATGTGGCAAAGCTGGATTTTTCTTTTATTGCGGTAACTGTATATATGCTGCCATAATCTGTGACAACCAGACAGTTTACACAATAATATTTTTTTCCGTTTAACGCTTCGATGGTATAAGCTCCGCTCTGCCTGCTGTAATAATAATCTTTCAAGCTGGATGGACTAAAGGTAAAATCGCCCTCCGTACCAAGCAATGTAGTTAAAAAGGTATCAATAATATCAGTGTTGTCTCCTAAATATTCACTTTGGTAAAGAGAACGCCCGGTATCAGAAGAAAGCTGAAAATACATATCACGCCTTTCTTCATAAAGGTTTAAACATGTTTGATAATCAGATTCATGCTCTAATTGTAGGACAAGGGTGGTTGTCATCCTGTTAAAGTAAGCCAGTTCCGAATTCCTCTTTGCCTTTATATTTTCATGGACCATCAGGCAGAATACGATAGAAAAGATGAACATGAGGGAGCCAACCATCAAAAAATAAAGATTTCTTTTAAGGCTTTGTACCATGCTTTACCTCCAATATAAATCCGGAGCCGTAGATAGAGGCCAGGACACATTCACTTCCGACAGTGCGGAGGCGTTTTCGTAAAAAATAGATGTAGTTATCCAGATTCTTTGATTCCACGTCTGCATCCGTTTCCCAAACCTTTTGTATAAGTTGCTCCCTCGTAAGCACGATCTCCGGCTTTTCAAGAAAGATACCCATTAAATGGAATTCTGTCGGTGTCAGTACCAAATGATTGTTTCTGCATTCAAGCTGTCTTTTTGAAATGTCAAGGGAAAGATCATGGTAAGTAAGACAGTTTTGCCTGGCCATAATAGCCGGCCTGCGGGTCAATGCCCTGATTCGTGCAGATAATTCGCTGATGTGAAAGGGTTTTGTAAGGTAATCATCAGCACCATTGTCCAACCCTTCAATTTTATCCTGTAATTCGGACATCCCGGTAATGATAATAACGGGAATCTGTATTTTCTTATTCCGCATTGCTTTTATGATGGCAAGGCCGTCTATAACGGGGAGCATACGGTCAATAACAGCCAGGTCATAACTGTTTCCCTGGTCTAAGGCAAGTAGAAAACCTTCCTCTCCGTCATTGCAGGCATCCACGATATATCCCTCTTTTGTAAGCTGCTGTTTTATATTGCCACACAGGTATTTGTCATCTTCTAATAATAGAATTTTCATAGCGGCCTCCAATCCGTCAGATTCCTATACTAAGTATAGCAAAACAATTCCTAAAAATCTTCTAAAAAATACTTAATATTGGGTGATGAAATAGGAGATTTTTAGGATGGCCGGATGTTATTCTTTGAATATGTTCAATGAAACATAGAACAGGCAAAAAGCCAAATAAAAAGAAAAGAGGTATGGAAGATGAGAAAAAAGATGTTGAAAGCTGCAGGAGTTCTTTGTTTGTCCGTGGTTTTGTGTATGGGCATGGCGGGATGTGCAGGAAAAGAAAATGAGCAGCCGGAGCCGTCAGATGTGCATATGACAAATGAGAGCGGCTATAACGAGGAAATTGCGGCGGATGGAAAAAACAGCAGCAATGAGGCAGAGGGCGGTCAGGAAGATATGAATAACACTGATGCGAAAAACAGCGGCGAGATTGCAGATAATCACGAAGAAGGTGTATTTTATGACGGGGCAAATCTAAGCGGGCGAGTTGTTGATTTTTCAGATGCGGGATGCACCATAACACCTCGGACACTGATCATAAATGAGGATGGCTCAATGGAGGGAGGTATTGCAGCTCCGGGATATGAATCGGAAGAAACGAACATTCATATAACTTATGCGGATGATGTTATTTTTCAGGTTATATATTTCAGCATGGGATCGCAGACAGAAATTTCGAGAGAGGACACTGACAAAAACAGTATCAAGAAAGAAACGGATGTGAATATATTCGGCACCAGTCAGGATGATAAACAATGGATTGCTGACAAGGTTGTTATCATAAGGTGGCAGTAGGAGGTCAGGATGGGTTGTTTGGAAAGAGCGCTCTGCTATATCCGGAGAAAAAAGATGAAGTCTGTATTATTGCTGTTGCTGTTTCTGGTCATTAACAGCATGGTTTTAGGCACATTGGGAATACGGAAAGTATCTTTAGGGCTGGCAGAAGAACTTCGGAAGAATGCAGAGAGCAAAATAATATTGGAGAGCATGGAGGCGGATCACCCTTTTGAAGAAACAGATATGCAGGCAATTGAAGAGGAACCCAATGTAAACTGGCTCAACCGGATATCGGAGATGCAGGTTGGTTCTACAACCTGTATCCCGGTTGCAGGCAGTGAAGGTTCTGAAAATACATTTACCGTTCACGGGTACGATGAACTGGAGAAAGACAGCCCATTTGCGGATAAAGTTTATCGGATTACAGAGGGGAATTATCCACAGGGAAGTGAAGATATTGTAGTGAATCAGTTTCTGGCAGAAGATAATGGAATTCAGTTAGGCGATAAAATTGTGTTTGAAACGGTGGATGGAAGGGAGCAGGAAGCGGTCGTTGCCGGATTGTTCCTGTCGGGGATGGAACGGAGCCAGACCGAAAATGTGCGGACAGTGAACCGCATTGAAAACCAGATTTATGGAACGGCAGATTTTGTGAACAGGCTGTCCGGCAGGACTTGCTTTTTAAATGTGGCAGTGTATGTAAATGATCCTGAGCAGCTCACGGATACAAAGGAAGTGCTGGAAAGAATGTATCAGGACAGGGCTGCGATTGGGATAACAGATAATACATTCCAAAAATTAAAAATGATGATCGGACAGACAGGCAGAATTACGTTTTTGATTTTCGCCCTGACGGTAACTTCCGGCAGTCTGATAACAGGACTTTTGCTTGCCATGTGGATGCGCAGCCGGAAAACGGAGATTGCTGTTCTGATCAGTCTGGGTATAGCAAAAGGAAATATATTATCTCAAATGATTTTGGAAGAGATGATATTGTATTTTGTCGCATTCGTGGGAGCGGGAATTGCAACAAAGCTCTTATTACCACGGATTAGCAATAGTCTTGCCATCATGCAGGGGAACAGCATAGCATTGGAATTATCATTTAGCTGGCAGTCAGGAGTTTTATGTATCGGACTGGCTGGTGTTGTAATATTGACTGGGATAGCTATTTTTCCATATATGAAAAAGCCTGTGAAAGAAACCTTGTCGGAAATGGAGGGATAACATGAACATCTTAGAGTTAAGTATACGCTGTCTGGTTCGGAAACGGGCAAAGACAATTCTTCTTTTAAGCATTGTTTTTGTAACAGCCTGCTTTATCTATGCCGGGTGGGCGTGCAAATCCGCAAATGTACAGACGCAGACGGAAGGTAAACAGGCGCTTGGGGCATCTTTCAGGATGGAAGAAAATGAAGCGGACAGGCATGACAGGACGGCAGAGGCAATAGAAAAATTAGGCGGGCAGAACGGGAGCGTGGATGGATCGCATATAGAGCAGCTTGAATCAGGGGATTGGATGATATGGCATGATAACTCTTTTGAAACCCTGCAGATGGAGGATATTGAAACACTTGCAGGGCAGGAAGGGATTGCGGAATATAATGTCACCACGGCGAACATAGTGGTCAATCCTGTAAATTTTGTACGGATTGAAGACCCGGATGTAGACCAGCATTCAGACCTGCTGGGTGTGTCATTGCGGGGAAATATGGAAATGCGGCTGGATTTCGATGTGCAGAATGGGAATATAGAAGTAAATGAGGGACGTATGATCACAGCAGAGGATAAAGATGTATGCGTCATATCAAGGGAGCTGGCAGAATTAAATGGATTGACGGTTGGGGATAAACTGGAATTTAATGACCGGAAAGAGTGTGAAACATCTAAGGTTTACAGTGCGGAGATCGTCGGGATTTATGATACAATCCATAAAATCACACCCATCATGTACGGGGACAGCTACCGGAGTGAGAACATCATCATGACAGACCTGCGTTTCCCGGAAAAGCCGCAGGGATGCGAGGGAGATCCGCTATATCAATATGCGACATTCTGGGTAGAGAATGTAGATGAGTATGAAACGGTAAAGGAGAGGATCAGGAAAGCTGACATTGACTGGAAACGCTATGATTTCCTTGACAATACCGGGATGAGCGATACGATGGCAGCGAATTTCGGAGATCTGGATGAAATGAGTACCATAATACTGATCTTAGTTGCCGTTTCGGGCGCAGTCATTATTTTTCTTGTATTCCTGTTCTGGCTGAAAGGCAGGGTGCATGAAATAGGTATATTTTTGGCAATCGGGAAAGGCAAGGCTGCCATTATAGCACAGATGATACTGGAAGGAATCCTGATAGGATGTGTTTCTTTTACGCTGGCAACTGTATGTGCACCTTCATTATCTAAAAGTGTTGCAGATTATCTGGTGGGTTATCAAGTTCAGCAACAGGAGGAACAGAGGGAAGCGGAAGAAGGCATGACAGGAGGTGCAGGAGTGGCAGAATATGAAACAAAGGTAATGGGTGTTAAAACTGAAGTGACAGGAAAAATAGTCCTGCTGTCTGCCTGTTCTGTATTGGGTGTGATTTTGGCTGCGGTTTCATCATCCTGCATATTTGTGGTAATACAGAAACCAAAAGAAATTTTAAGCAAGATGGGCTAAAGGAGGCTGTATGTTAGAGTTAAAGGATGTTTCATATTATTATAAATCACAGAAAGATAAGACGATTCTGAATCATGTAACTTACCAATTTAAGAAGGGTGTTATGTATGCCATTTTAGGTTCCAGCGGTTCAGGAAAAACAACGCTTTTATCTTTGCTGGCGGGGCTGGATGTGCCGGTTGAGGGGACTGTCTGCGTTGCAGGAGAGGATATTCTGCAAAGGGGATTAAATGCACATCGAAAGGATCATGTTTCACTGGTCTTTCAAAATTATAATCTGATCGACTATTTAACGCCGGTTGAAAATGTAAAGTTAGGTGGGAAAGCCGATGCGGAAGAATTGCTGGCGCAGATGGGCATTGATGAGGCGCAGCGGAAAAGAAATGTGATGCAGTTGTCCGGAGGCCAACAGCAGAGGGTAGCCATTGCAAGGGCATTGGCAAGCAAGGCGCCCATCCTGTTAGCGGATGAACCGACAGGAAATTTGGACGAGGATACTGCGAATGAGATTATATCTATTTTTCAGAAACTGGCTCATGAACAGGAAAAATGTGTGGTTGTAGTTACTCACAGCAGGGAACTGGCAGAGCAGGCGGATATCGTCCTGCGGTTAAAGAAAGGGAAAATCGCAGACGACACAGACATCGGGGAAAATTAGATACGATTGTGAGGAACATGGATGGTAGCAGGTGGCAGAAATGTCAGGATGAACAGGCAGCAGATGGAGAGCAGAAGAAAAAAACAACAGATAAGGTGGAAATCATTATTAGTCAGAGTGGCGGTTTTGGTTGTGATTGTGTTCTGTATCAGAAATATCTATGCCCGTCTGGAAGAAATGCAGATGGAATTGGAGCGGCTGGAGATACAGCAATATGGGAGGGTACAGACCAGCGCAGATGCGCAGCCACCAGATAAACTGAATGATGTAGATTATATTGGCAGCATTGATACATGGGAAGTTGGCAAGCCTATAGAACGCACGGAAGCGGAAGTCCTGCAGCGGCTGGGTGAGCTGGGGCAGGCAAGCTCCCTGATAGAAGGGATTTATCAAAATCATTCCCAGTATCCGGGGGAGCTGCTTGCAGCGTTGGCAAATAATCCGGAAATGGCGGATTTTGTTTCCGGATATCCTGACCGGAACAGAGTGACAGGGGGAATTACTGCATCCGAAAGAGAGCAGGAATTTCCACTGTTCCTCCAATGGGACAGGCGCTGGGGGTATGAGTCCTATGGGGGTAGCTGCATTGGGCTGGCAGGCTGCGGTCCAACGTGTTTGTCTATGGTATTGTTCTATCTGACCAGGGATGAAACACATACCCCGGACAGTATCGCCGCCTACAGTGCGGAAAATGGATATTATGTAGAGGGAACTGGTACATCATGGGCTTTGATGGAGGATGTACCAAAGCTGTATGGCATTAAAGTCTTATCCGTAAGCTCCACTGCAAATAATATGAGGGCAGTACTTGATAATGGCGGAATTATCATATGTGCTATGGGGAAAGGGGATTTCACAATATCTGGTCATTATATTGTCGTATATGGGTATGATAATGAGGGATTTATGATAATCGATCCTAACTGCGTAGCAAGGAGCGGCAGGAGATGGACATTCAGCGAGATTGAAAATCAGATTAAAAGTATATGGGTATATGACAAAGAGAAATAGTAAGAAAGGAACCCTACAAAAGACAAACCGCCGCACTATGGCCATCATCCGCCATATGCGGCGGTCTGCCTTTTCCGCAGGCAAGTCTGACAGCAGAAACCGCTTGGAAAGCGGGGGAATCAGAGTTAATATGCTTACACGGTAGTTTGCATTTGCGCCGCCTTGCGGGGGATATTGAGAGCGGCAGAGGGGATATTAAGGATAAAAAGCGTCAATCCAGTTACGCTGTCAAATCGTCTATTCACGCTGTCGGAGTTAAAAATATTCTTATTTTTCCGATACACGAAGTGAGGAAAGAAGGAGGTGGAGGCAATCAAAATAGCGGTCTGTGATGATGAAAAAAATATAAGGAGCTACATCTGTTCGCTGGTTCGGAAACAGGGAGTGGAGTGTGAGGTCACGGAATATGCCACGGCGGAGGATTATTTTTTAGCGGGGGCTGATCATGACCTGCTGTTTCTTGACATTGAGCTGAAAGGCCCGGATTCATCAATGGATGGTATGGAAATGGCAAAACGGATCAGGGGCATGGAAGATATCAAACAGCCCATCATCATATTTGTCACGGGCTATGAAAAATATGTGTATGATGCCTTTGACGTGGGGGCGTTCCAGTACCTGCTGAAACCCATTGACGAAGGGCGGTTTGCCGAGATTTTTAGGAGGGCGGCGCAGCAGGCCGGGCAGGGGAAAAGGGTGCTGATGGTCCAGTATGGGAATACGGGAAAAACAATACCGTTAAGCGACATCTATTACATGGAAAGCCAGAACCATAAAATAGCCGTCCATATGAAGAACGGGATTTTGGAATACTATGCAAAAATGAGTGATCTGGAAGAAGAACTGCAGGGGCAGTTCTGCCGTGTCCACAAAGGCTACCTGGTCAACCTGTCCTATGTGGATGAATACAACAAAACAGAGGTAACGCTGACAAATGGGGAGAAGCTCCTGATCTCAAAATATAAGTATGAAGATTTTGTAAAAGCGTACCTGCGGTTTATGAAATAGGAGGGCTGCCATTGAGTGAGGCAAGTTTTACGCTGTTCCAAAATACAGCGGTAGGGATTGAAGTCATTCTGTATGCCTGCTGTCTGACGGCATTTTTCTATCCGTATATGGCGGGGCGGAAAAGGGGGCATCCGGCAGACATCATAAAGATGTTGGCTGTGTTTGCATCCTATTCCATCATCTATTTTTTTAACATGGCAGTCAGTATGGGGGCGCTGGTCTGCATGGCTTCCGTAATAGTCCTGCTGACGCTGGCGGCAAAGTATTTAGGGGTGGAAAAGAAAACCGCACTGTTCATGGGGGTGGTGTTCTTCTGCATCAGAAACCTGAGTTCGCTGGCGGTGGCAAGCGTGAATTTCTACACGGGCAGGCATCTTGTGAAAGGGGAGGAAGGAGTAGAGCGGGTACTTCGGAATGCAGCCCTGAATTTCTGTCTGGTGGAACTGCTGCAGCTTGTGCTTTTTTCCGCACTGCTGTATATGGTGGCACGCCAGATCAGGAAATGCAGGATGGAACTGCACATAAGGGAATTGTGCTATCTGCTGCTGACGCCCGTGACGGGCATCCTGTTTGTCAATATTTTATTCCGGATTCTGATCGTGACCACGGGGGAGCTGTCCATACAGCTTTATGAGCAGTACCCGGTGCTGATAGGGATCGTGCCTGTGGCCGCCGCACTGTTTTATGCCGGTATTCTGGTGACCATAATATCTTATCAGAAAATGGTGGGACTCCAGAAGGAAAAGGAAAGGTATTTTGTGGAACAGCAGCAGGTCCATGCAATACAGGAGCGGATGGCGGAGGTGGATCAGTTCTATGACGGCATCCGCCGGATGAAGCATGAGATGAAAAACCATCTGACCAATATCAAGGGGCTGCTTGAAAGCGGGGACTATGGCAGCATGGGGCAGTACATTTCCAGAATGGATGAGAGCATGGATGCCTTTGAATTTTCCATAAAGACAGGGAATGCCGTTACTGACGTGATCGTGAACGACAGGCAGAAAGCAGCGGAAAAGCAGGGCATACGGTTCCGGTCAGAATTTACCTACCCGGAATCGGAAAGGTATGATGCCTATGACATCGGCATCATTGTAAACAACCTGCTGCAGAACGCCCTGGAAGCCTGCGGGAAGATGCGGCAAGGCGACAGGTACATTTTCATTTCCAGCAGGCAGAAGAGAAAGTTCTTCCTGATCGAGGTCAGAAACCCGTTTGAAGGGGAGATCATCATGGATGCGGATACGAACCTCCCAATCTCCACAAAGGAAAAGGAGCCTTTCGGAAGGCAGGGTTCCATGCATGGGATCGGGCTTTCCAATGTAAAGAGGGAAGCGGAGAAATATATGGGGGATGTGGATATCAGGGTAAAGAAAAATGAGTTCAGTGTAACGGTGATGTTACAGGAAAGGAGACAGGTATGAGTATCAGTAATGTAAGCGGCGCAGGAGTAAACCCCTATGCCTACACAAACAGAAGCCAAAAGGCGGCAGGAACCGGGAATTTTGCGGAGGAGGTGCAGAAAGCCGCGGAAGGAAAGAATGCGGCGGAAAAATCCGGCTCATCAGCATGGGCGGGGGACATGGTAATTAATTATCCGCCGAATTTAGCTAAAGTTTCAAATAGTTCAGTTGGTGGAAAATCCAAAGATGAAATGACGTTGGATGAGTATAAGCAATGGGTTATGAATGAAATATCCCAAATGCCCGTTAGCGGGTGGGCTCGTTCTACATACTCATCGGGAGCAATTATAATTAAAGAAGAAGCTTTTGAAAGAATGAAAATTGATCCAGAGTATGAGGAATATGTTTTGAATCGGGTACGTTCAGCATGTTCGGTTCAAGGTATAACCGGATGTTCAAACTATGTTGGTTATGATGTTATCGGGGCATCCCCGGAAGAATGCTACGGTTATGCGGGACCGGTGGGAGGCAGCGGCTCTAATTTTGCCGGAAATGAAAAATCATGGTGGGAAAAACGCCATGAGAGGATGGAAGAACTGATGGAGGAACAGGAGAAGGAGGCGGTCAAAAAAGCACAGGCAAGGAAGGCGGCGGCACAGGAGAACTACCTGAAAAGTCAGATGGCAAGCAGGCAGAGGTTACAGGCATTTCTTGCAGGGGGAATGCAAAGCGGTGACGATGCGGCGGCATTCCAGACCGCAGGAGTAAGCGCACTTGCGGCAACTGCCTATGAGGAAAACATAAGCACATTCAGCAAAAGCGTGGTTGGAAATCAGAAAATATAAGCATTCCGGGCATTTTGAAGTAAGGAAGATCATGCCCGGACTTACCGCAAGGGGGCATAGGCGGCCCTGAATGACAGAGGGGCCGCAGGTAAGATTTTTTGAAGGAGGATGATTATTATGGCAATTTCAGGAGTAACGGATTACACGAACACATATGCAGCAGACAGGACAAATGGGAACAGCTCCCTCAATGGGGATTCGCAGGCTTATCTGAATAGTCTGAAAGAGAAATACCCGGATGTGAACATAACGGTTGCGGATTTCAAGAACGGAAAACAGGAAGATGCCTATATGCTTGGGAGCAGGGGTTATAACAACATAGCGGTTTCCTCCAGTATTGTGGAGAAGATGGCGAAAGACCCGGCAGCGGCGGCGAAGTATGAGAAAGTTTTTGCAGAAATGTCTGGCAATTCGGAGCGGATTGAGAAGTTCGCAAGGGAGAACAATGATGAGATACTCAGTGCAGGAGCCCTTATTGACAAGAATGGGAAAGTGTCTTACTGGATGGTCGGCAGGAGCAAGGACACAATGGAGAACCCCGGTACGGTCTATAAGGAAAAGGTACAGAAACAGATAGCGGAAAAACGTGCGAAGAAGAAAGAGGAAGAAGCCTTAAAGGAGAAGAAGCTGGCAAAGGCTGAATCCGTGGAAAAACTGATGGAACAGATAAAGGCGGGAACAAGCCAGCCTGTGAAACTGCAGGAAGAAGGCAAAGGCGCACAGTTGGATTTGACCATATAGAAGGAGGAATTTTATCATGCGTATAGGAAATAACAGTCAGGGAATCTGGCAGCTTTTATCAAGGATGAACGGCGGCAAAGGAAACACGAATATGCCTTTCGCCGGGGCAAGGCGTTCCAGTGCGGGCGGCAGGAATACGCTGGAAGACCAGCTTACCGGACATAGGAAAAATTCTTATGGCGTGGAAGGGATGTGCGTTACCAACAATCCCAATGCGAGGAAGATCATCAAGGTATCTGATGAGATGAAGCAGCGTGTTTTTAACAGCGTGAAGGATGCGTATTATAAATACAATGGAATGTCCGGTGACAATGAGGCAGAGTGGGAAGAAATGGCTCAGGCAAAAAACAATTATTATAAGACATTAAAGAAGGAAGACCGGGTAGCTGCGGCATGGACTTTAGGGCAGTTGGAAATAAGTATTGGAAGAAAAGTAGCCAATGCCGTGAAAGAAAAGGTACCCGGCTGGACGCATGGCAAGCCGATTCCGTCTGATGTGCTGGATGAGATTTTTGCAGATGAGAGCATTACGTCAATGGTATCTGGGAAATCTGGCACGGTGGAAGGGTTGGATATACAGGTATAATCTATACACCTTATTCCGCAGAGGCGCATAATGCTTTGCCTCTACGGTCTGCCCGGAGGCGAGGGCGCGGCTCTGAATGGGAAAGCAGCGAAGGGAGGGGTGGCAGGGGAAGTTAGGCAGTATATTTATCCCCAGCGTTCTTGCAGATTAAGTGTTGTTTTGGAGGAACCTAAATGAATATGCTTTATGAAAAATATAAAAATTTGAAGATAGACGGTAGTTGGATTGGTTTAGAACTTGGAGGAGGAATGCCGTGTTTTTGCACACCTATTGGAGCTGAAATTATTGGTTGGGATAATGGCATACACTACTGCTTTATTGAAGGTTTTGGAGATATGGTTTTCTGCGTTAATCCAGAAACTTGTTGCGATTACTTTGTCTATCCCATTGCCCGTAATTTTTGCGATTTCTTAGGGCTGATACTCGCCACTGGTGGTACAAATACTCTGCAACAGATTATTTGGTGGGACAAGAAAATGTTTGATGATTTTGTTAATTGTCCAGAAGAACAGGAATATAAAGCTCGGCCCGAAGTAAAAAGCGTTTTGGATACAATTCGCAAAGGGATGGATGTAGCATTGATAGATACCCCGTTTGAGTATATCAAAGATTTGCAAAGCAAATTCCCTTGTGAGCAAATTTCATTTACAAATGAGTATTATGATATTTTAGGAATTGAGTGCCCTAATGGAATAGTGCCAGAAGATTGAGAGAGTAACAAGATTTGGAATATATTTTCCAATAAGGTCACAGCCCGACAAGGCAGGTATCCCCTATGTTCCGACAGATTGGGGAATTAAAAACAGATTTTGGAAGAGGTATCATATGAAAAAGAACATTATTTTATGGATGGCGGCTTCGGCGGTAGTTATGCTGGCGTTTCCGTGGCTTGCGGTTACTTTCGTAAAAGGCGATGCAGGAATGGCGGTATGCTTTCTTCTGTTTTTTGCAGTCAATCCATTATATTCCGTGCTAATCGGAGCATTTGCGGGAAAGGACATCCGGCATTTATGGAGCCTTCCGGTTATTTCGGCAGTGCTGTTCCTCATAGGTACATGGATATTCTTTGATATGGGGGAAACAGCATTTATCCTGTATGCGGCAGTTTATCTTGCCTTGGGGATAGCAGCCATGCTGATTTCCATACTTATCAGAAAGAAAACGCAGAAGTGAGAGGCGATTGAAATGAATATAACAGGAATAGCAAAAAGCCATCATGCGGGCATCCCAAAGCCATCATCCAAGAAGGACTGGAAGCTGTCCGATTCCCTCCGGGAGAAGATAACAGGATGCGGCGCAGAACGTCTATATGGGGAATAAGTTCCTCGCCCTACGCAAAAGCGAGGTCGCCAAAGTCGCGCCGGACAGGGCGGCGCTGATGGAGAAGGTCAGTCAGGAAATGGCGGACATGAAAACGATACGGGAGGCTGACAGGCGGTTGCTGTGCCTCCTATTCGGGGAGCCGTATGAAGCAGAGTTCCAGTCCGGGGCCGTCCATGTGTATGACGGGAATGGTGACGAGATACTGACCTATACCGCAGGCGTGGGCTGCGAAGGCGGAGACGCAGGTACACGGTGCTTTGAAGGCTGCCTACTATGATGCGTACTATGCAGCAAGGCAGGAGATAAATGCCGGGGCTGTGGAAATGCAGGGCGGCTTTGATGCGGGGGCGTAGTAGGAGCAGTGTGTCGTTTTCTCCAGTTTTTGTTAGATTGGAGAATAGGAAGAAAATATGGAGAGGTGCTATAAATGAAAAAGGTTGTGACTTGGGGATTAGTTTTATCATATATTGCTCTTTGCATTGCTATATGTGTCATGGGAATAAAAATATTTGATGGCAATTATGACATTGTGGCAGAAGGCTGCATAGCATTTATTTTTCTTTTGATTAGTTGCGGATGCAATATCTATAGGGCATTTAGCAATAGGTGTCCGCATTGTGGAAAAATACGATTGTCAAATGGCAAATACTGCGCTCATTGTGGGAAAGAGATTTGAATCCATCAAGTCAGCTATACTTACCCTGTTTCTATAGCATTAACTTCAAAATAAATCCTGAGATGCAAATTGGCAATACGGTACAGTGGGTAGAGGGAAGCACCACACGAAGAAAATTAACAATATACAAACGATAAAAGGGAACCGAGCAGAGCGTAGTTGTCATTTGTCTGGTTCCCTTGTTACATATTAGTACGGGGAGGCGGAAAATAAGGCCGGTCACTGGCCGGAGTGGAGTAAAGGAGGAGGCGGCAGATGGAAGTGATCAGATGCCCCAACCCCAAATGCAGGAGGCGCATTTTGGATGATGAGGGAACAGAGACGGAGTGGACGGTCCTTGAGATCAAATGCCAGCACTGCGGAAAACTGGTAAGGCTGCACTTCGGCCCGGAAGGGATAGAGGCTGGCATATATGAGAGGAAAAAACGGCGGAGGTGATTCTGCTGTTTTTTTATGCAGAAGTGATTAAGACAGTGTTTTCCGGCCAATACTGATAACAGGCAATGGAAATTTTTGGAAGTTTCCACCGATGGGACATTTTATGCAGGATGCATAACATGGCTTTGTCATCCAAAACAGGCTGTGGAGGTATACGGTATGTGTATGGTCAGATGTCCCGCTTGCAAAGGACGGATCTGCGATATTATTGCCACCGCGGGAGGGCGCGTAGTCTTAAAGGTGAGGTGCCCAGAATGCGGGAGGATAGTCAAATTGGAATGGCTACTACAGGTCACGGAGACAGGTAAATAGAACTTACTACCGAGCGAGTGGGACCATGGGACATCGAGTCACGAAAGGCCGGAGTGAAGCTAGAGACAATGAGCCTTAGCTTACTCCGGCCATTTTTCCATTTTAAATCAATTTCATATCAAAAATAGAAGCGTTTCTGGCTTTACGAAGGCGTAAAGAAAGGAACGCTTTTATGTCTGAAAAAATCATCAGCATCAGGTCAGGAAACGAAAAATTCACAATGAGTGTTACAGAAGAGTCCTATGAGGCGTGGAAGGATAGTGCCTCGGAGGAAGCGGGCATGGCACGAGCAGGGAGCTGGCTCCCTGCACCCATGGCCGGATATCATATTTTTTCTGTATATACAGCAGCCTCAAGGAGGACTGCGGAATTTTTTTATTCGACACATTTCTATCTCTTTTCCCAACAGATTACAAAAGGATACAATGTTTTTATGACAGGCGCACCTGGAATTCTTCGGGTGCGCTTTTTTTGCGCTTTTGGCTGCAGGCATCAGCCGCCGTTCAGGGGCCGTGCGCCCCCTCCGGTCTTGAAAATTGTTTAACCAAATTTCAAGACTGGAGGAAATCTGAATGAAAATTAAATATGAATTTGCGGATGGGACTGTATCAGAGGTTGAGGTGGAGGAATCCATCGGTGCCGTCATCATTGAGGACAGGCGGCTGGAAGACAACCTTTCCCGCAAGGAACATTACCACTGTTATTCGCTGGATGCAGCTCAGTTCGAAGGTGCAGAGTATTCTGACGGGGAAACGCCGGAAACGAAGATGGAGCGTGAAATGGACACGGAGCGTATCGCCCAGGCATTGGACGGGCTGTCGGAAGTGCAGCGCAGGCGGATTCTGATGCTGGCGGGCGGTATGTCCGTCAACGAGATTGCGCGTAAGGAAGGCGTGCATCACAGCGTGGTCTCAGAAACGATATCTGCGGCCCGGAAAAAATTTAAAAAGTTTTTCTAAAAACACCCCGCCGAACACCCCTCAAAATCTCCGTATAGTGAAGGGCATGAAATCAGCCGCCCTTCGGAAATGGAGGAGATGGAAATGGAACACACATTGAGGATCAGTGTTTCAAAGGAGCCGGCATCCGGCGGGATCGTGAGCTGCCGCCATATCTCCGTGAGGGAGCGTTTCTTACGCTTCCTCCTTGGGGAGAAGCGGAGGGTGGCCATCATCGTGCCGGGCGATTCTGTCCGGGAACTGGCAATCAGTGAAGTCATGGAAGGAGGAAACGTACATGGGAAAAGTGAAGTTACTGCTTGATGTCATAGGGGACCTGCGTTCCCTTGCCGACAACTTACAGGCTGTTGCGGATGCAGTGGCGGACAACGGTGCCGTGGAAGCAGGGAGGACAGATACAAAGGAGCCGGAAAAAGCGGGAAAGGCTGGGAAGGCGGCAAAGAAAGAGGAAAAGCCTGCGGCAAAGCAGGAGCCGGAGGAGAGGCCGCTGACGCTGGAGGAAGTCCGCGCAGTGCTGGCGGAGAAGTCCCGCTCCGGACACACGGAGGAAGTGCGGGAACTGCTGAATAAACACGGCGCGGATAAGCTGTCGGAGATCGACCCGGCGGAGTATGCGGCACTGCTGGCGGAAGCGGAGGTGCTGTGATGGGAAGACACGCTTTATTGTCAGCATCCTCCAGCCACCGGTGGCTTGCCTGCCCGCCGTCTGCAAGGCTCTGTGAAAATTATGAGGATACGGGCAGCGAATACGCGCAGCAGGGCACCGATGCCCACAGCCTGTGCGAACACAAGCTGAAGCTGTCCCTTGGGATGGAAACCGAAGACCCGACAGAGGAGCTTTCCTTTTACGATGAGGAGATGGAGGAATGCGCCTGCGGGTATGCGGAGTATGTCCTCTCGCTGGTGGAGGAGGCCAAGAAAATCTGCAAAGACCCTGTGGTGCTGATCGAGCAGCGGCTGGACTTTTCCCGGTATGTGGAAGAGGGCTTCGGCACAGGTGACTGCGTCATCATCGCAGACGGGACGCTGTATATCATCGACTACAAGCACGGCAAGGGCGTGGAGGTTTCCGCAGAAGGAAACCCGCAGATGATGCTGTATGCCCTGGGCGCATTGGAGCTGTTTGACGGCATCTATGACATTGACGCCGTCCGCATGGCGATCTACCAGCCGCGCCGTGAGAATGTCAGCGTGTATGCCATGGCGAAGGATGACCTTCTCCAGTGGGCGGAAGGAGAGCTTTCCGAAAAGGCAAAGCTGGCCTATGCCGGGGAGGGTGAGTTCTGTGCGGGGGAACACTGCAAATTCTGCAAGGCGAAGGCGGTCTGCAGGAAACGGGCGGAATACAACCTGGAGCTTGCGAAGTATGACTTCGAGATGCCCGCCACGCTGGAGGATGACGAGATTGCGGCGATCCTTGTGAAAGCGGATGAGCTGGCGGCATGGGCGGCGGATGTGAAAGAGTTTGCATTGCAGCAGGCGTTAAGCGGTGTGAAGTATGCCGGGTTCAAGGTTGTGGCCGGAAGGTCCAACCGGAAGTACACGGATGAGGATGCCGTTGCGGATACCGTGAAGAAGGCGGGCTTTGACCCGTATGAGCCAAAACTGCTCGGAATCACAGCCATGGAGAAACTGCTCGGCAAGAAGAAGTTTGCGGAGATTTTAAAGGGCCTTGTGGAGAAGCCGCAGGGCAAGCCTGCGTTAGTCCCGGAGAGCGACAAGCGGCCGGAGATGAACACGGCGCAGGAAGATTTCAAGGAAGATTAGTCAGGAGGAAAATCATATGTCAAACACAGCCAATAATCCAACGAAAGTGATCACCGGCCCCAACACCCGGTGGAGCTACTGCAACGCATGGGAAGCGAAGGCAATTAACGGGGGAACGCCGAAGTTCTCCGTGTCGCTCATCATCCCGAAGTCGGATAAGAAGACCATTGCAAAGATTGAGGAAGCGATCAAGGCGGCGTATCGCGAGGGCGAGGCGAAGCTGAAGGGGAACGGCAGGAGCGTCCCTGCGCTTTCCGTACTGAAGACCCCGTTGCGTGACGGGGATGTGGAGCGCCCGGATGATGAGGCTTATGCGGATTCCTATTTCGTCAATGCCAACAGCTCCACGGCTCCGGGAATCGTGGATGCGGACCGCCAGCCGATCCTTGACCATTCCGAGGTGTACAGCGGCGTGTACGGCAGGGCGAGCATCAATTTCTATGCTTTCAATTCCAACGGGAATAAGGGTATCGCCTGCGGGCTGAACAATTTACAGAAGATCCGTGACGGGGAGCCGCTGGGCGGCAGGTCCCGTGCGGAGGATGACTTTGCGGATGAGGACGAGGAGGATTTCCTGTCATAACCAGATAGAGAAAAGCACAGCCGCCGGGTGGCGGGGAACGGGCGTCTGCCTTTTCCCTGCCGCCCTTAAGGCGGTGAAAGGAGCTGGTAGGATTGAAGTCTATAGAAATTGACATTGAGACGTACAGCGATGTGGATTTGTCCAAATGTGGCGTTTACAGATATTCTTCCTCGCCTAATTTTGAGATTCTGCTGTTTGGGTATAGCGTGGATGGCGGGGAAGTGCGGGTGGTTGATTTATGCCAGGGAGAAAACATCCCTGTGGAAATCCTGGCGGCGATCTCAGATGAGTCTGTCACCAAGTGGGCATTTAATGCCATGTTCGAGAGGGTGTGCCTGTCAAATTACCTTGGGGAATGGCTGGAGCCGGAATCGTGGAAATGCTCCATGGTCTGGTCTGCCACGCTTGGCCTTCCGCTGTCTTTGGAAAATGTGGGCGCGGTGCTTGGGCTGGAAAAGCAGAAGCTGTCGGAAGGGAAAGACCTGATCCGGTATTTCTGTGTCCCCTGCAAGCCGACCAAGGCGAACGGCGGCCGGACACGGAACCTGCCGGAGCATGACAGGGAGAAGTGGGGGCGGTTCAAAGCCTATAACCTGCGCGATGTGGAGGCAGAAATGCAGATACAGCAGAGGCTTTCAAAGTTCCCGGTTCCGGATTTTGTGTGGGAGGAATACTGGCAGGACCAGGAGATCAACGACCGGGGCATCGGGGTGGATATGGAGATGGTCGCGCAGGCAATCGCCATGGATGGCCGTTCCAAGTCGGAGCTGTCAGCCGCCATGCAGAAACTGACGGAACTGGAGAACCCCAATTCCGTGCAGCAGATGAAGCAGTGGCTTTCGGAGAACGGGATGGAGACGGATTCCCTTGATAAAAAGGCGGTGGCGGAACTGTTAAAGACTGCGCCGGAGCCTTTGGGGGAGGCACTTGCCCTGCGGCAGCAGCTTGCAAAGTCCTCGGTGAAGAAATACCAGGCGATGGAGAATGCGGTGTGCGCGGACAGACGTGCGCACGGGATGTTCCAGTTTTACGGAGCTAACAGGACCGGCCGGTATAGCGGCCGCATTATACAGTTGCAGAATCTGCCCCAGAACCATATCCCGGATCTGGCACAGGCGCGGGAACTTGTGAAAGCCGGGGATTACGATGCCCTTGCTATGCTCTATGAGGACATCCCGGATACGCTCTCACAGCTCATCCGCACGGCTTTCGTGCCGCAGGACGGAAGGAAGTTCATCGTGGCGGACTTTTCCGCAATCGAGGCGAGGGTGCTCGCATGGATCGCCGGGGAGCGGTGGCGGATTAAAGTGTTCGAAGGCGGCGGTGATATTTACTGCGCCTCGGCAAGCCAGATGTTCCATGTGCCGGTGGAAAAGCACGGCGTGAACGGGCATCTGCGTCAGAAAGGTAAAATAGCCGAATTAGCACTCGGCTATGGCGGATCAGTCGGGGCATTGAAATCCATGGGCGCATTGGAGATGGGGATTGCGGAGGAAGAGCTGCAGCCGCTTGTGTCAGCATGGCGGGATTCCAACCCAAGCATTACGGAGTTCTGGTGGGCAGCAGACCGTGCCGTGAAGGAATGCATCAAAAAGAGAGTGCCAACGGAAACACACGGCATCCGCTTTGATTACCAGAGCGGGATGCTGTTCATCACGCTTTTTTCCGGGCGGCGGCTTGCGTATGTGAAGCCGAGGATTGGCGAGAACCGGTTTGGCGGGGAGTCCGTCACTTACATGGGCGTGAGCGGCACGAAGAAATGGGAGAGGCTGGAAAGCTATGGCCCCAAGTTTGTGGAGAACATTGTGCAGGCGGTCAGCCGGGATATTCTCTGCTATGCCATGCGGACTTTACGGAACTGTGCAATCGTGGCTACGGTGCATGATGAGATCATAATTGAAGCGGACAGGAGGATGTCTCTTTCTGCCGTATGTGAACAGATGGGAAGGACGCCGCCCTGGGCGAAAGGGCTGCTGCTCCGGGCAGATGGCTATGAATGCGATTTTTACCAGAAGGATTAGGCAGGGGGTGCATGATGGAACGGCTGCGGATTGAATACGGGATGGGATATATGGAGCTGAACATTGAGGCGTTCTTCCCCTGCAAGATGCCGGCGGCAAGGAAAGCCGCGAGGCTCATCAATTCATACTGCTCTGATGAAACGAGGGCGGAGCTGCTTTCGGAGCTGTGGGAGCTGGCAGACGGGTATGCGGCACTATGCAAAATGTACAAAGAAATAGAGGAGGCGCTTCCTGCGGATACCCCGGAGCGGAGGCGCTGGAGGGCGCAGTTCAACAAAACGGAAACCCTCCGCAGAAGGATGGCGGGGAATATCAGATTGATTTCAGGAGGGATAAAAGATGACTGATGTGATGCCGGAATGCAGGACACACGGCGACTGTTTCGCAAACAGGGGCGGCGTCTGCACCTGCTTAAAGGACAATGACTTTGGCGGGAGGGACTGCCCGTTTTACAAGCCTGCGGACACAGTCCGGGAAGGCCGGCGCAGGCAGAATGGAGGTATGGTTGATGGGAATCAGCAGATATAACAGCGAGGGATACAGCGACCCGACGAGCCATGCGGCGTTATCGGGAATCCAGAAGGAGGAAAAGGCGGCGAAGCGGGCATACCGGCCGCTTGTCTATATATGCTCCCCGTTTGCCGGGGACAGGTCAGGGAACACGCAGAAGGCGAGGCGGTACAGCAGGTTTGCGGTGGAGAACGGCGTGATACCGCTCGCCCCGCACCTTTTGTTTCCGCAGTTCCTGGATGACGGGAAGCCTGCGGAGCGGGCAATCGGGATGTTCATGGGGCTGGTGCTTTTGGGGAAGTGTGAGCAGTTGTGGGTGTTCGGCGGCACCATATCCACGGGGATGGCGGCGGAGATTGAGAAAGCGGAAAAGCGGGGTATGCCAATCCGCTATTTCACAGAAAACTGCGAGGAGGTTGGAGGCTGATGGGGGAAATGAAAGCTATACAGACAGAATACAAGGGGTATTTATTCCGGTCCCGGCTGGAGGCAAGGTGGGCGGTGTTCTTTGATGCCTGCGGTGTGGATTGGGAATATGAGCCGGAAGGGTATGACCTTGGGAACGGGATTCATTACCTGCCGGATTTCCTGCTCAAAAGGGTGCAGCTTGGCGGCTATGGCTCCGGCAGTGAGTTTTCGGAAATACGCAGCCTTTATGTTGAAGTGAAGGGGCAGATGACGCAGGCAGATTCTGAAAAGATACTGGCATTCTATAAAGCCGGGCTTGCGGATGGGCTGCCTGCCATATCGGATACGCCTGTTTTAGTTCTGGGGGACATCCCGCCAGGGACAACGCTGGACAGGATGAGGTCATGGGTAGATGCGGAAAGCGGCAGGCCGTTTCCGTGGGGAGCGCGGGCGTTCCATTCCGGCACGGTTGACGGTATGGACTGCACGGCTTTCCCCTGCGTCAACCGTGAGGGATATCTGGAGCTGTTCGGACAGGCGGAAGAATACAACCGGCGTTTCATAGACCGCAGGGCAACGGAGCGGGCATACCGCCTTGCAAGGCAGGCGCGGTTTGAACATGGGGAAACGCCAAAAGTAAGGAGGGCGCGCTATGCGTGAGTTGAGTATTGCATATGGGAACAGCCGCAGCGCAAAGCAGTGGTCGAACAAGACCATACGGTTTGGGGAATTGAAAGAACGCCTGAAAACGACAATCCGCACACCGGAATCAGCGGAGGAATATGCCCGTTTCCCGAAATCGAAAAAGGATGCGGCAAAAGACCATGGCGGCTTTGTTGCAGGAGTGTTAAAGGGCGGCAGGCGGAAGATCGACACGGTGGAGTCCCGTTCCATGGTGGCGCTGGACGGCGACCGCATCGACCCGGAGTTCCTGGCGGGTTATGAAAAGGCCGTGCCGTATGCCTCCGTGCTTTACAGCACCCACAGCCATACGGCGGAAGAACCGAGGGTACGCCTTGTGTTCCCGCTGGCAAGGGACGTGTCCCCAGAAGAATATGTGGCGGTGGCGAGGTATCTTGCGCAGGGGCTTGGCATGGATTATTTTGACGAATGCTCCTACCAGCCTAACCAGCTCATGTACTGGCCGAGTACGCCTTCCAACGGTGAGTTCGTCTATAAAGAGGTGGGCGGTGCATGGCTTGACCCGGATGACGTCCTGTCGGCGCATCCGGAATGGCGGGACCCGACAAGGCTGCCCACATCCTCAAGGGAGAGCCGGGCAAATTCCATCAGCATACAGAAGGTGCAGGACCCGCTTGAAAAAGAGGGCGTGGTGGGATTGTTCAACAGGGTGTTCTTCCCTATAAGCCTTGCCATGGACGCTTTCCTGCAGGATGTATATGAGCCTACGGACAAGGAAGACCGCTACCACCTGACCGAGTCCAGCAGCATGGCGGGCGTGGAAATCAAGGAGGGCGGGAAATTCGCCTACAGCCACCATGCAAAAGACCCTGCCTATCTGAAACTCTGCAATGCCTTTGACCTTGTACGCATCCACAAATTCGGTGAACTTGATGACAAAGCATCCTTCAAGGCAATGTGCGATTTTGCGCTGACGATTGACAGCGTGAAGGTAGAGGCCCTGGAGGAGCGGCGCAGGCAGGCCGGAGAGGAATTCGCAGACGGGGAGGACTGGAGGAAAAGCCTGGAGCTTGACCGGAAAGGCGGCATAAAAGACACGCTGGATAACATTGTCCTGATCATCCAGAACGATGAGGAACTGAAGGGCATTGCCTTTAACTGCCACCGGGACGGGATCGACGCAAGGGAGGGACTGCCATGGGAGCAGATCAAGGGCGGCTGGAGTGATTCTGATGCGGCGGCGCTCAAGGTGTACCTCTCCAGGAACTACGGCATCTATTCCCCGACCAAGACGAAGGACGCCGTGGTGGCGGTGGCGGCGGAGCGGGCATACCATCCCATCCGGGATTATCTGGAGGGACTGCCGGAATGGGACGGCATCCCCCGCGTGGACACCCTGCTGGTTGATTATTTCGGCGCCGCGGATAACAGCTACACAAGGGCGGTCAGCCGAAAGTCGATGGCGGCGGCCATCGCAAGGGTATACCGTCCAGGGACGAAGTTTGACAGCGTCCCGATCCTGAATGGCCCGCAGGGCATCGGGAAGTCCACCTTTTATGCGAAGCTCGCCGGGGAATGGTTCTCCGACAGCCTGACGCTTACGGACATGAAGGACAAATCCGGCCCGGAGAAGCTGCAGGGGTACTGGATACTGGAGCTGGGCGAGCTGGCGGGCATGAGGAAGGCGGACATCGAGACTGTGAAGTCCTTTATCAGCCGTGTGGACGACAAGTACCGCGCGTCCTATGGCGTCAATGTGGAGAGCCATCCGAGGCAGTGCGTCATTGTAGGCACCACGAATGCGGAGACGGGCTTCCTGCGCGACATCACGGGCAACCGCCGCTTCTGGCCGGTGCGCGTGTCCGGCAGCTCCAGGAAGAAGCCGTGGCAGCTCACGAAAGAGGATGTGGCGCAGATATGGGCGGAAACGCTCGTGCTGTACCAGAAAGGGGAGAAGCTCTACCTGGAAGGCCAGGATGCTGAGATCGCCGTGGCGGAACAGGCGGACGCCCTGGAAACGGATGAGCGCGAGGGGCTGGTGCGGGAGTACCTGGACACCCTGCTCCCGGAGAAGTGGGCGGAGATGTCCCTGTTCGAACGGCGGAGCTACCTCAGTGATTCCGACTTCGGCGTCAGCAGGAAAGACGGCACGGTACAGCGTATGTATGCCTGCAACATGGAGATATGGTGCGAGTGCTTCGGCAGGGACGGCTCCTCCATGAAGCCTGCGGATTCCTACGCCATTGCCGCCATCATGCGCAAGATCGAGGGGTGGGAGAAAGCGGAGCGGACAACGTACCCGCTCTATGGACGGCAGCGGGGGTACAAGCGGAAGCTGTCCTGAACACACCATGGCACAGGCGGCAGCCGTCCGAATAAGTGTCCTGCCGCCCGTCCTGTAAAGGGGCGGCGGTATATCAAGGAAAATAACAACATTGGGACAAGAGGACAAGACAAAACCTATTGAGAAAAAATAAAAGAAAATATAGAAATGGGCGTGTGTATATGTGTATATACGCGCGTATAGAAAAAATCGGGCTGTTGTCCATCCTTTTGTCCAGAAAGGAATACGGAATGCGGGAAAAACAGATTGAACAGAAGCTGGTGCAGGAATCCAGGAAAAGCGGCGGCATCTGCCCCAAGTTTACGTCTCCTGGCTTTGCCGGGATGCCGGACAGACTGCTGCTCCTGCCGCATGGCAGGATGGCATTCGTGGAACTGAAAGCGCCGGGGCAGAAACCGAGGCCGCTCCAGGCGGCACGCCACAGGCTGCTGCGGGGACTTGGGTTCAGGGTATATGTACTGGATGACGAGGGGCAGATTGAAAAAATAATATCAGAGATTGGGGGTGATGCCTTATGAAGTTCGTACCACACAGCTATCAGAGTTTCGCAATCGAATATATCAAAAGCCATCCGATAGCGGCTGTCCTGTTGGATATGGGCTTGGGCTGAGGGCAAGACAGGGATAACGCTGACCGCACTCAACGACCTTTTGTTTGATAGCTTTGAAGTCCATAAGATTATCGTTATTGGCCCATTAAGGGTGTCAAGGCATACATGGCCTGCGGAAATTGAAAAATGGGATCATCTGAAGGGACTGAAATACAGCGTGGCGGTCGGGACGGAAAGTGAAAGGCTGTCGGCACTCCAGAAACAGGCGGACATTTACGTCATCAACCGGGAGAACGTGCAGTGGCTGATTTCTGAAAGCGGAATACCGTTTGACTTCGACATGGTGGTGATTGATGAGTTATCATCCTTCAAAAACCACCAGACGAAGCGGTTCAGGGCGCTGATGAAAGTCCGGCCGAAGGTAAAGCGCATCGTGGGGCTGACAGGGACGCCGAGCAGCAACGGCCTCATGGATTTATGGGCGGAGTTCCGGCTGCTGGACATGGGGGAGCGGCTTGGCAGGTTCATCGGGCAGTACCGCACTTCTTACTTCCGGCCGGATAAGCAGAACGGGCAGGTGGTATTTTCCTACAAGCCGCTGCCTGGGGCGGAGAAGCAGATATACGGCAAAATCTCCGACATCACCATTTCCATGAAGTCTGACGACCACCTGCAGATGCCGGAGCTGATAAATTCCAGATACACCGTGTATCTCTCCGAGAAGGAGGATTCGCATTATGCGGATTTGAAGAAAGACCTCGTCCTTCAGCTTCCGGACGGTGAGATCACAGCCGCCAATGCCGCATCCCTTTCCGGGAAGCTGTCGCAGATGGCGAACGGCGCAATCTACACGGATGCCGGGGAGACGGTCGCCATCCATGAGCGGAAGCTGGACGCACTGGAGGACATCATCGAGGCGGCGAACGGAAAGCCGGTGCTTGTGGCTTACTGGTTCCGGCATGACCTGGAACGCATCACGGAACGGCTCCACAAGCTGAAAATACCATGTTCCAGGCTGGATACGGACGGCAGCATCCGGAAATGGAACGCCGGGGAAATCCCGGTGGCGCTGATCCACCCGGCATCCGCAGGACACGGCCTCAACCTCCAGGGCGGAGGGAACACGCTGGTGTGGTTCGGCCTTACCTGGTCACTGGAATTATACCAGCAGACGGTGGCGAGGCTGTGGCGGCAGGGGCAGCAATCAGAAACCGTGGTGGTGCAGCACATCATCACGAAAGGCACCATAGACGAGCGGATCATGAAAGCTCTTTCCGAAAAGGACACCACGCAGGCCGCACTGATCGATGCGGTGAAGGCAGATTTAGATTTATAAGCCAATCCATGAAAATCAATGACAATCCATGCCAATCCGGGAGAAATAAAAATATTTAACAGGAGGCATCAGCTATGGGAATCATATGGCAGTATTTAGACAAAAGGGGCGCGACCGCCAATGCACTGAGGGATTACGGGAGGATGGAATTCATCATCAGCCACACGGACGATGAGATCAAGGCGGCATACCAGAAGATGGGAGGCATCAGCAGCCCGCGGCCTGACGGTATGCCACACACGCACAATCCCCATGCGGCGGAGGACAGGATAGTCAAGGGCATTGAGGAGATCGATGTGCTGAAAGAGCGGTACCGGGAGGCGGTGGAATTCATGGCATGGTTTGGGCCGGCATGGGAGCAGCTTACAGAAGATGACCGTTACGTTCTGGAATGTTTCTACATGGGCGGGAACGGACCGGCAGTCAACGCCGTCTGCGAGCGTTTCCAGATTGAGAGGAATTCGGCATACCGCAGGAAGAACCGGGCGCTGTCAAAATTGTCCGTCATGCTGTACGGGAAATAAAAGTGTCCACTTTGCGGGCATGACATTTGGTTTTGGACGTGGTATGCTGATAGCATGAGAAAATGTCAAGAGGGACTTCGCAGGAGCAAAAGAATCCTGCGGGGGCTTTCTTTATGCCTATAAGGAGGTGAGGCAGATGCCAAGGAAACCGAAGAGGCCGTGTTCCTTCCCCGGATGCCCGAAGCTGACGGAAGGGAGGTTCTGTGAGGAGCATGAGCGGCAGGAGAACCGCCGCTACGAGAAGTACGACCGCGACCCGGCTGTACGCCGTAGGTATGGGAGGGCATGGAAGCGTATCCGTGACCGCTATGCAGCCAAGCATCCGTTCTGTGAGGAGTGCCAGAAGAAAGGACTGCTGCGGCCGGTGGAGGAAGTACACCATAAGCTGCCATTGGCAGAGGGCGGGACGCATGACGAGGAGAACCTCGTGTCGCTGTGCCAGCCCTGCCATGCAAGGATTCATGCGGAGCGCGGCGACAGGTGGAATAAGCGTTAGGTCATTGTGTGCGGGTTCCCTGTGGACCCGCCAGGGCCCTATCAATCTCTACAGCCTGTGTGCCGGGGAACGGGCGTGGGGTCACACGCATAAAAACCGGAAATCAAACGGGGGATTAACCCCTCGGAGATTTCCGTAAAATAAAGGCTTTCAAGGTGCTGCGGCGTTTGATTTCCGCAGCATTTTTTCAAAGAAAATCAAAGAAACGGGGTGAAAACAGTGGCAAAAGACGGCAGCGGGCGGGGCGGCGCAAGGCCGGGGGCGGGACGCAAGCCCAAGGCACTCACGGAGAAGATTGCCGAAGGCCGGCCGGCGGAAGTCATGATGGAGCCGGCCGAGCTGGAGGGCGTGGATGTGCCGCCCGTGAAGGACTTCCTGAAATCCCCGCAGAAAAGCGGGCGGGAGCTGGTGGCGGAGGAAGTCTACAACGAAACGTATGCCTGGCTGAAAGCAAGGGGATGTGAAAAGCTGGTCACGGTGCAGATGGTGGAGCAGTACGCCATGAGCGTGTCCCGGTGGATTCAGTGCGAGGAGATTGTTTCGTCCACTGGATTTCTGGCGAAGCACCCGACTACAGGAGCCGCCATTGCCTCCCCTTATGTCACCATGAGCCAGTCCTACATGAAGCAGACCAATTACTGCTGGATGCAGATATACCAGATCGTGAAGGAGAACTGCTCGGTGGAGTTCCAGGGGAACACGCCGCAGGATGATGTGATGGAGCGGCTGCTCCGTGCAAGGAAAGGAGTGTAGATAAAAATGGGTAAGACGACAACGGAGATGCAGCTTGTGCCGCTCTCAAAATTAGTGCCGTATGTGAATAATGCGCGGACGCACTCGCCGGAGCAGCTTGCGAAGCTCCGCTCATCCCTGCGGGAGTTCGGCTTCATCAACCCGGTCATCATCGACCGGGATTTCAATGTCATCGCAGGGCATGGCAGGATCGCAGCGGCGAAGGAGGAAGGGATTACAGAGGTTCCGTGTGTATTTGTGGACTATCTGACAGAGGCGCAGAAGAAAGCCTACATCCTTGCGGACAACCGCATGGCTCTGGATGCCGGATGGGATGAGGAGCTGCTCCGCATTGAGATTGAAAGTTTGCAGGGTGCGGATTTTGATGTATCTTTGACAGGCTTCGGTGAGGATGAGATTGCAGACCTTTTCTCCGGGGACGGTGAAAAAGATGTGAAAGATGATGATTTCGACCTTTCCGCAGCGTTGGAGAAAGCGGCGTTCGTGGAAAAGGGAGATATCTGGACGGTGGGCAGGCACAGGCTGATGTGCGGTGACGCTACCAGTGCGGAGGACGTGGCGGCGCTCATGGACGGGAAAAAGGCAAACCTTATCGTGACGGACCCGCCGTATAACGTCGCATTCAAGAGCGGAAGTGGGCTTTCCATCCAGAACGACAGCATGGAGAACGGGGAGTTTTACACTTTTCTGTACAATTCCTTCCAGAACATGGTGGAGCATCTGGAAAGCGGCGGTGCAGCTTATGTGTTCCATGCGGACACGGAGGGGCTTAATTTCAGGAAAGCCTTTGTGGATGCGGGGTTCCACCTTGCCGGGGTGTGCATATGGGTAAAGAATTCGCTGGTGCTTGGGCGCTCGGATTACCAGTGGCAGCATGAGCCTGTGCTGTACGGTTTCCTTAAGAACGGAAAACACCCGTGGTATTCCGACCGGAAGCAGACCACCATCTGGAACTACGACAAGCCGAAGCGGAATAAGAACCACCCGACATCGAAGCCGCTTGACCTGCTCGGATACCCAATCTGCAATTCCTCCCAGGAAAACGCCATCGTTCTGGACACTTTCGGAGGGAGCGGCTCCACGATGATGGCATGTGAGCAGACAAACCGTATCTGCCATATGATGGAGCTGGATGAAAAGTACGCATCCGTCATCCTGCGGAGGTATGTGGAGGATACCGGGGATTCGGAAAATGTGTATGTGGTGCGCGGTGGGGAAAAAATCCCATACTCCGCGCTGGTGAAGGAGGTGGAGATGGAATGAATGCAGACGCTATATATATCCATAGTAGGGAGTCCAGCACTGGCGGCGGAGACACACCAAATCCGCAGTCTGCGGATGCCTGCCTGACCCTCGGCAGCCTGTTTGACGGCTCCGGGGGTTTTCCTTTGGGCGGGCTGCTTGCAGGCATCACCCCTCTATGGGCTTCGGAGATTGAGCCGTTCCCCATCCGTGTGACCACAAAGCGGCTGCCCTCCGTGAAGCACTTGGGCGATATTTCTGCGGTGGATGGCGCAGAGATTGCCCCGGTGGACATCATCACCTTCGGCTCGCCCTGCACGGATATGTCGGTGGCCGGCAAGCGGGCGGGGCTTGGCGGGCAGCAGTCCTGCCTGTTCTATCAGGCAATCAGAATCGTAAAGGAAATGAGGTGTGCAACAGATGGAAAATATCCAAGGTTTATCGTGTGGGAGAACGTCCCCGGAGCCTTCTCATCCAATAAAGGGGAAGACTTTAAGGCAGTCCTCGAAGCGGTCTGCTCCGTCAAAGACGAAAGTATTTCTGTACCTGGACCTCCAAAGGGGAGGTGGGCGAATGCCGGAAGCATCGTGGCAGACGGCTTTTCCCTCGCATGGCGGGTGTTTGACTCCCAGTTTTGGGGAATCCCCCAACGAAGGAAACGCATCTACCTTGTCGCAGATTTTGCAGGCGGGAGTGCCGGAAAGGTATTATTTGAGTCCGAAGGCGTGTCTGGGTATTCTGCGGAGGGCTTCCGTGCGTGGCAAGGAACTGCCGGAGGTGCTGCGGATTGCATTGGAGCGGCAGGCGGCATCTGCCTGAACGACCAGGGCGGGCAGAGGATGGACGTGACGGATGACGTGACCTGCACCCTGCGGGCAGAGGCGCACCATCCCCCGTGCGTATTGGAATCGGCCGGTTTCTGCACGGAGCATTCCGCAAAGGCGCGTGGGATTGGGTATGAGGAGGAAACCTCGCCCACGCTCCGTGCAGGGACGGTCCCGGCTGCGGTGGCGCTCTATGAGAACCATTCACAGGATACGAGATATACGGGGCCTTTGGAAACGGCGCCTACGGTCAGCTCCACCTACGGCATGGGCGGCAATAACCAACCGTTCGTGGTGGAAACGCCAAAGACGCTGAAAATCCGCTCCGGCTGTGAGGGAGGCGGCAAAGGGGCGATCATACAGGATGACAAATCCGCAACTCTCTCCTGCAGCAATGACCAGACGGTGTTCGTGCCTTTCTGCAAGGGGTACCGCGCCCACTACAAAGGGGATGCGCCGACCTGGAAGGACGGGAAGGTGGCAAACACGCTGAACACCTTTGATGTCGGGGAGAGCCGCTGCAATGAGCTGGTGGTGCAGGCATACGGTATCTGCTCCAAGGACAGCAATGCCATGAAATCGGATAACCCGCACAGCGGATTTTATGAGGCGGATACCTCCCGGACTCTGGACGGGAACGGCGGGAATCCCGGCTGCAACCAGGGCGGCATTGCCGTGGTGGCGGTGCAGGGCTCCATGATTGGCAGGAAGGATGAGAACGGGCCGCAGGGGAGTGGCGTGAATGAGGATGTGTCCTTTACGCTTGACGCCGTGGACAGACACGCTGTTGCATACCCGACCTACTGCACGAGCAAGAATTCTCATTTCACACGGGCAGAAAAGGAACTGGCGAACACGCTGGTGGCTACGGATTATAAGGACCCTCCCGTCATCAACGATGTGCAGACCGCATCCGGCAAGGAGGTGTTCGGCACACTCTCGGCAAGCATGGGCTCCAAGCAGTGGCTCGGCAACCAGGAGGCGTTCAGCGGGGATTACCATATCGTGGAGCCGGAGTATATTGTCCGCAGGCTGACGCCCACCGAGTGTGCGAGGCTGCAGGGCTTCCCGGACTGGTGGTGCGGCGGGCTTGGCACGGAGGAACCTACCGAGGAAGATTTAGTGTTCTGGAGGGAGGTCTTTGAGACCCATCGGAAGATTGCAGGGACTTCCACGAAGCCCAAGACGGATAGGCAGATCATCAAGTGGCTGAAAGACCCTCATTCGGATAGTGCCGAGTATAAAATGTGGGGCAACGGCGTCGCACTGCCGAACGTATATTTCGTGCTTTCGGGGATCGTGTACTATGCACAGTTCCCGGACTTTTTATTGTGACATTTTTTCTCACATACTGCTTGCTATTCCTGCCGTTCAGAGTGATTAATGTAGTACCGAAAAACGAAGGAGGTACAAAAAAATGAGGTTTGAATTCAACAGGACAGGGGCAGAGCGGAAGGCGCTGGTGCAGGCAATGGGGGAGATTTTAGAGGTAAAGCCGAAATACCTCGGAATGCCGACAGCGGCTTACCAGGTGGATTACTTCCACATCGACAAGACCGGCGCGGTGGAGTTTGACGACCGGGCGGACAGTGAGGAAATAGAGAACCTGCTGGAGCGGCTTGCGGAAAGAGGGATTGTCGCAGTCCCGGCAGAAACGGCGCAGGAAGGCGGCACGGCAGAAGAAAGCGCGGATGCGGAAAACAAAGCGGAGGAGCCGGAAACGGAGGCACAGGGGGCAGATCTGGGGCTTACGGTGGCAATGCCGAGGGATTCCTTCACGGATGCCGCGCTGGAGAACCTGCGGAAGCTGGTGGATGCCAAAGGGAGCCTGATTAAAAAGGCGCTGGCGGTTGACAGCCTCCCGATTGAAACGGACGGGGAGAAGGTTTCCTTCCCATGGTTTGCGGAGGGGCAGGACAGCGAATCGGTGAAAGCCTACACCCATTTCATTGCCGCCATCTGCGACATGGCAAGGAACCAGAAGCGCATCACGGCGAAGGAAAAGCCTGCGGACAATGAAAAATACGCATTCCGGTGCTTCCTGCTCCGGCTCGGATTCATCGGGGCGGAATACAAGGGCGAGCGGAAAATCCTGCTGAAGAACCTCTCCGGCAGCTCGGCATTCAAAAACGGCGAAAGGAAGGAGGCGGTCAGCAGTGAACTTTCCGAATAGGGAGATTGTGGAGCGTGTCCGCAGGGAGTACCCTGCAGGCACACGGGTGGAGCTTGTACGGATGGACGATGTGCAGGCCCCGCCCATCGGGACGCGGGGAACAGTCGAAGGTGTGGATGACACGGCGAGCGTCATGGTCGCATGGGACAACGGCAGCAGCCTCCATGCAATTTACGGCGAGGATGTGGTGCGCAGGATAAAGGAGGATGAATAGATGGAGCAGGACATTCTGAAACAGCTTTATTTTGGTGAGATCGTGCCGTGGGAGAACCGGAACGACAAGACGCCGGAGATGGCAGAGCTTGCGGAGCGCATCGACGGGGAGATTGAACGCCTAAAAGGGCTGTTGGACAGTGAGGGGAAGGCACTGCTGGAGAAACTTCTGGACGATGCCTCCGACCTTGAGTGCAAGACCATCTGCGAAGGCTTTAAGGACGGATTCCGGCTTGGCGCACAGATCACGGCAGCCTCCATGGAGGGCCTGAAAAAGCCATAAAATACACAAAAAACTGCGGAAAACATTGTGTAATATATGCCTCGAATTGACTTGCTATTATCCCCTTTTAGAGCGAATATGTGTACTACCGAAAGGGAAAACACACAAAGAAAACGGAGGAAAACAGCATGAACGCAAAGTTAGCAAGGCAGGTTGAGGAAATGAAAAAGCAGACCATCGGGGTTGAGGTGGAGATGAACAGCATCGCAAGGAGCAGGGCGGCGAAAATTGCAGCGGACTTCTTCGGAACAGGCAGGCATGAATACACGGCACGCAGGAACGGCTACGAAACCTACTCCGCATGGGACGCGCAGGGCAGGGAGTGGAAATTCCAGAAGGACGTGAGCATCGCGGGGCCTGACAGCGAAAAGTGCGAGCTGGTGACGCCCATCCTTACCTACGGGGACATGGAAACCCTGCAGGAGCTTATCCGGCAGCTACGGCACGCTGGAGCGAAGAGCGACGCGGGAAGGGGCTGCGGGGTACACATCCACATCGGGGCGAAAGGCCACACGCCGCAGAGCCTCAGAAACCTCGCCAACATCATGGCAGGCCATGAAAGCCTGATAGCGGATGCCTTAAACCTTGACCGCTGGAGGATGAACCGCTACTGCCGCACGGTTGACCCACGGTTTTTGGAGCAGGTCAACAGAAAGAAACCTTCCACGATGGCGGCCCTTGCGGACATCTGGTACACAAGCCACGGCGCAAGCTACGGCAGGGACCAGCACTACAACGACAGCCGCTACCATATGCTCAATTACCACGCAACCTTCACCAAAGGCACGGTCGAGTTCCGGCTCTTCCAGTTCGACGAACCGGGCGACGGGCGCAGGGGCGGCCTCCACGCAGGGCAGCTTAAAAGCTACATCCAGCTCTGCCTCGCACTCAGCCAGATGGCGAAGGAAGTAAAGACGGCAAGCCCGAAGCCGCAGCAGAGCGAGAACCCGAAATACGCCATGCGGACATGGCTCCTCCGGCTCGGCTTCATCGGGGACGAATTCAAGACCGCAAGGGACATCCTCACAAGGAGGCTTGCAGGGGACGCATCCTTCCGAAACGGAAGGGCCGCTTGAAGGGAACGCGGGAGGTAGCCTCCTGCCACCTTGCCTGCCGCGGAAACGGCAGTGGACCGCTCCGGCGGTCTTAAGGTGGTAGAAGGGTGCCCCCTTCGGAAAGGATGGATTTCAAGATGGAAAAAAGATACTACATTGCTTACGGCTCAAACTTAAACATCCGGCAGATGCGGATGCGCTGCCCCGGGGCGAGGATTATCGGCACTTCGGTGATTGAGGGCTACCCGTCTGCTGTTCAAGGGCAGCAGGACCGGCTCCTACCTCACCATCGAGCCACAGGAGGGCGCAAGCGTCCCCGTGGCGGCATGGGCGGTGACGGAGGAGGATGAGGCGGCGCTTGACCGCTACGAGGGCTTCCCCCACTTTTACTACAAAAAGGAGATGGAGCTGCCCCTTAAAGGGATTAAGACCGGAAAGGTGCGGCTGCGGAAGGTTTTCGTCTACATCATGCATGAGGACCGCCCGCTTGGGGTTCCGAGCGGGTTCTATATGGAGACCTGCAGGCAGGGCTACCAGAGTTTCGGATTCGACGAGGCATTTCTGGAACGGGCGTATGCCGACAGCAGGGAGAAATTTCCGGGCGGGTGGAAGACCGGGGACGCCTGCTTCATGGTGACCAACCGGAAGAACGGCTGCACGGGCAACTACACCGTGCTGGGATTCGATGGGAAATATTTCTGGCTCCAGAACAGCAGGGGCAGCCGTTACCGCGCATCCGCAGGCCGGATGTTCCGCAGCAAGGTGGAGGCGCTTGCCCCACGGCAGGAGAATATGGACTTAGGAGGAAACAGCGATGAAAGAAACAGATAATATTGCGAGGATTTCGGTCTGCCCACGATGCGGGCAGACCTACCACGGGAGGCCGGCAGTTTCGCGGGCGGACGGCAGAACGCCGCTCTGCCCGGACTGCGGCACCAGGGAGGCTCTGGAGAGCATCGGGGTGGACGGGAAGGAGCAGGAACAGATTCTGGAAGCCATCCACAGGTGCTACGGCAGGGGATGAAAATTATAAAGGCAAAGGAGCGTACAGCTATGGAAAAAAGGACAGAGGTCATCCAGGAGTGGATTGACGCAAGAAGGGAACGGGGCGAGGCTGCAACAAAATGTATGTTTTACATCACCGTCCCGAAAGACACCGACCTTTACAAGGATGAAACCATCAAGAAAATCGAGGGCATCCTTGATAAGAACCATGTCAGCCACGGCCATGTGGATACGGTCTGCGGCGCATGGAACCTGAACCGGGACTGGATTGAGACGGGCGAGATCGACTGCATTGTGGAATTCTGCGGGGTGTACCCGGTCAATTGGGACATGGACGATGTGGCGGAGCTTGAACGGATGGAAACCGAAGGGGAGATCATCGTCCTGGTTGACTGGATAGAGGACGGGAAACACATCCCTAACCATTGAAAACTACACAATTTCTCCTGCAGATATTTGCACAGTATATGTTCAAAATCCGCTTGCTATTATCCGCAGAAAGAGCGAATATGTGTACTACCGAAAGGGAAAACACAGAAAGCGGAGGAGAAAGGCATGACAAGATTTGAAAGGGATTTGAGAGATGCACAGAAAGGAAACGGAATTGAGGTACTGACGAAACGGAAAGCGGAGCTTGACCGCCTTTGGAAAGAGGGGAAAGCCTGCAAAAACGGATTCAGGAGGCAGTGCATAGCGCAGGAATACACGAGGCTTAAGGCCGAGTACGATAAGATTGACGCACTTTTCTGAAATTAAAACTGGACATTCCAAGAGCGGAGCCGCAAGGCTCTGTGTCTTGTACTGATAGATTACGGCTTGCTGCTGGCAGGCCATTTTTGATGCCGTCTTTGGGGAGGTGACCGGAATGGCAATGCGGAAACTGAAAAAATATAAGCCGACAAAATTCAAAGCGAAGGACAGCCGCTATGACAAGGATGCCGCCGATTTTGCCGTGATGTTCATCGAGAGCCTCTGCCACACTAAGGGAACGTGGGCGGGGAAGCCCTTTGAACTGATCGACTGGCAGGAGCAGATCATCCGGGATATTTTCGGAACGCTGAAGCCCAATGGCTACCGCCAGTTCAACACGGCATACGTTGAGATTCCGAAGAAACAGGGAAAGTCGGAGCTTGCGGCGGCCGTGGCGCTGCTTTTGACCTGCGGGGACGGGGAGGAACGCGCGGAAGTGTACGGGTGCGCCGCCGACCGGCAGCAGGCCACTATCGTTTTTGATGTGGCGGCGGATATGGTGCGGATGTGCCCTGCCCTTTCCAAGCGGGTGAAGATACTCGCATCGCAGAAACGGATCATCTACACGCCCACCAACTCCTTCTACCAGGTGCTTTCGGCGGAGGCGTATTCCAAGCACGGCTTCAACATCCACGGCGTGGTGTTTGACGAGCTGCACACGCAGCCGAACCGGAAACTGTTCGATGTCATGACCAAGGGCTCCGGGGATGCCAGGATGCAGCCGCTGTATTTCCTCATCACCACGGCGGGGACGGATACCCATTCCATCTGCTACGAAACGCACCAGAAGGCAAAGGATATCTTAGAGGGGCGGAAGATTGACCCTACATTTTACCCGGTGATCTACGGCGCGGATGAGGCGGACGACTGGACGGACCCGAAGGTGTGGAAGAAAGCGAACCCCTCTTTGAATATCACGGTGGGGATTGACAAGGTGGAGGCCGCCTGCGAGTCGGCAAAGCAGAATCCGGGGGAGGAGAACAGTTTCCGGCAGCTCCGCTTAAACCAGTGGGTGAAACAGGCGGTGCGGTGGATGCCCATGGATAAATGGGACGCCTGCGCCTTCCCGGTTTCGGAGGATGGTCTGGAGGGGCGCGTCTGCTACGGCGGGCTGGACTTGTCCTCCACCACGGACATCACGGCGTTCGTGCTGGTGTTCCCGCCGCTGGATGAGGAGGATAAATACTGTATCCTGCCGTACTTCTGGGTGCCGGAGGAAACGCTGGAGCTGCGTGTGCGGCGCGACCATGTACCTTACGATGTGTGGGAGCGGCAGGGGAAGCTGATGACCACGGAGGGGAACGTGGTGCATTACGGCTTTATCGAGAAATACATTGAACGGCTCGGTGAGCGGTTCAACATCCGGGAGATCGCCTTTGACCGGTGGGGCGCAGTACAGATGGTGCAGAACCTTGAGGGCATGGGCTTCACGGTGGTTCCGTTCGGGCAGGGCTTTAAGGATATGTCCCCGCCCACCAAGGAGCTGATGAAGCTGGTGCTGGAGCAGAGCATTGCCCACGGCGGGCATCCGGTACTCCGGTGGATGATGGATAACATCTTCATCCGCACCGACCCTGCGGGGAACATCAAGGCGGACAAGGAGAAATCCACGGAGAAGATTGACGGTGCGGTGGCCACGATCATGGGGCTTGACCGTGCCATCCGCTGCGGGAATGATGCGGGGGCTTCCGTCTATGACAGCCGGGGGCTGCTTGTTTTTTGATTTTTCACCAGTCTGTACACATTATCTTTGTCGGTTCCTTATATGGCTATTTTCCACATATTCCTTTATGCTGTCTGGCGAAGGAGGTGGAAAGATGGATGAGAAGGATTTACTTGAGCTTATCATTTCGGAACGGATGGGGATGCACCATGACGCCTTTAAAAAGGAATATCCCCTTACGGAGGAGCAGGCGGCGGAAGCGGAAAAAGCAGACCAGGCACACGAGCTGCTGTTTGAGCAGTTAAGCGCGGAGCAGCGGGAAATGATGGAGCTGTGCGAGGATGTGGCAAATTCGGAAGCCACGCGGGAAAACGAATACTACTACCGTGCAGGATTCCGGGACGGGGTGAGCCTTGACAGGCTGATAAAGCAGATCAGGGAAGATAATAAATAAAAAACACATAACACGGGCAGCAGAAAGGCATCGCTTTGGCGGTGCCTTTCTGCTGTCTGTCTTTTGGAAGGGAGCGTGGTTCCTATGGGATTATTCAGTGGATTGTTCAGGGCGAGGGACGCACCACAGAACAGGACTTCCGGCAGCGCCTACAGCTTTTTCATGGGCGGCAGCACGAGCGGGAAACGTGTCAATGAGCGTTCTTCCATGCAGATGACGGCAGTGTATTCCTGCGTCCGGATTCTGTCCGAGGCGGTGGCGGGGCTGCCGCTGCATATGTACCGCTATACGGATAACGGCGGGAAGGAGAAAGCGGCGGAACACCCGCTGTATTTTTTACTCCATGATGAGCCAAACCCGGAGATGACTTCCTTCGTGTTCCGGGAAACGCTGATGACGCACCTGCTCCTTTGGGGCAATGCCTACGCACAGATCATCCGCAACGGCAAGGGGGAGGTCTTGGGGCTGTACCCGCTGATGCCGGACCGGATGGGCGTGGAGCGTGACAGCAAAGGGCAGCTCTATTATGAATACACGGTGAGCATGGATGACGCGCCGACCGTGAAGGGCAGCACGGTCATCCTGCCGCCGTCGGAGGTGCTGCATATCCCCGGACTCGGCTTTGACGGTCTGGTTGGCTATTCCCCCATCGCCATGGCAAAGAACGCCATCGGCATGGCGATTGCCTGCGAGGAATACGGGGCGAAGTTCTTCGCCAACGGCGCACAGCCGAGTGGTGTGCTGGAGCATCCGGGGACGCTGAAAGACCCTTCAAGGGTAAGGGAGAGCTGGCAGTCCACCTTCGGCGGCAGCCACAACGCAAACAAGGTGGCAGTTTTAGAGGAGGGCATGAAGTATACGCCTATTTCCATTTCCCCGGAACAGGCGCAGTTTTTGGAAACGAGGAAATTCCAGATCAATGAGATTGCGAGGATTTTCCGTGTGCCTCCGCACATGGTGGGCGATCTGGAAAAGAGCAGCTTCTCCAACATCGAGCAGCAGAGCCTTGAGTTCGTGAAATATACACTTGACCCATGGGTGTCAAGATGGGAGCAGTCCATGGCGCGGTCTTTGCTGACCCCAGAGGAAAAGAAGCAGTATTTCATGAAGTTCAATGTGGACGGCCTGCTCCGCGGGGATTACCAGAGCCGCATGAACGGGTACGCCGTGGGGCGGCAGAACGGGTGGATGTCCGCAAATGACATCCGGGAGCTGGAGAACCTTGACCGTATCCCGGAGGAATTGGGAGGTGATTTGTATTTGATAAACGGGAACATGACAAAATTGTCCGATGCCGGTCTGTTCGGCAAAAAGGACAGAGAGGAGGAATCCAATGAAAACGAAGAAGTTCTGGAAGTGGAGGAATCAGGCGGAGGCGGGGACGGCTCCGGAGGAGAGGACTCTGTTTCTGAACGGCACCATCGCAGAGGAAAGCTGGTTTGATGATGACGTCACGCCGCAGCTTTTCAAGGATGAGCTGAATGCCGGGAGCGGTGATATTACCGTGTGGATCAATTCGCCGGGCGGCGACTGCGTGGCGGCGGCACAGATTTACAATATGCTCTCCAACTACAAAGGCAAGGTAACCGTAAAGATTGATGGCATCGCTGCTTCGGCGGCATCCGTCATTGCCATGGCAGGCGACACCGTCCTGGTGTCCCCGGTATCCATGCTTATGATTCACAATCCCGCCACCATCGCCTGGGGCGACCATGCCGAGATGCAGAAGGCCATTGATATGCTTGCCGAAGTGAAGGAGTCCATCATCAATGCTTATGTGTTAAAGACGGGGCTTTCCCGCCCGAAGCTGTCGCATCTGATGGATGCGGAAACGTGGATGGATGCAAATAAGGCAGTAGAGCTTGGCTTTGCGGATGAGATCATGGCGCGGGCAAAGGCGGAGCCGGAAAAGGAGCCGGAGGAGGGCGAAGGGGACAGTTCCGAAGAGGATGAGGAAGATGAAAAGAAATTCCCTCCGGCTTCAAGCTCCATGCTGTTTTCCCGCAGGGCGGCAAACAACGCCCTTTTGAATAAACTGGCCGCCAAATATGGCGGGGAAAAACCGAAAGCAGATATCCAGGCGCAGGCAGAAATCCCTGCGCCGGATGCAGAAACCGGCCGTTCCGTGGACGCACTCATGGAGCGGCTTAATTTATTGAAACGATAAGAAGGAGGATTTCATTATGACGATTCTTGAACTGCGCGAGAAGCGCGCAAAAGCATGGGAGGCGGCAAAGGCATTCTTAGATTCCCACAGGAAGGAAAACGGAGTCCTTTCCGCAGAGGATGACGCCGCATACACGAAGATGGAGCAGGAGATCACAGACCTTGGGAAAGAGATCGCAAGGCTGGAGCGGCAGGAGGCCCTGGATGCGGAACTGAACCGCCCGGTGAACAGGCCCCTTACAGGGAAGCCGGGCGGCAGGGCAGATGCGGACGATGGGGAGGATAAGACCGGGCGCGCCTCCGACGATTACCGGAAGAACTTCTGGAACGCCATGCGCTCCAAGGCACCGATGCCCGCAGTCACCAATGCCCTGCAGGTCGGCACGGACTCCGAGGGCGGCTATCTGGTACCGGATGAATACGAGCGCACATTGGTGGAAGCACTGGAGGAGGAGAACATCTTCCGGCAGATGGCGAAGGTCATCAAGACCTCCAGCGGGGACCGCAAGATTCCCGTGGTGGCTTCCAAGGGTACGGCGTCATGGATTGACGAGGAGGGCGCATACCCGGAGAGCGACGATTCCTTCGGGCAGGTTTCCATCGGGGCTTACAAGCTGGGCACCATGATTAAGGTTTCCGAGGAGCTGTTAAACGACAGCGTGTTTGACCTGCAGTCCTATATCTCCCGCGAGTTTGCCCGCCGCATCGGGGCGAAGGAAGAGGAGGCGTTCTTCACGGGGGACGGCAAGGGCAAGCCGTTAGGGGTGCTTGCGGCCACTGGCGGCGCGGAAACGGGCGTGACCGCGGCATCTGCCACGGCAGTGACGGCGGATGAGCTGATGGATCTGTATTATTCGCTGAAATCCCCGTACCGCAAGAAATCCGTGTGGGTGCTGAACGACTCTACCATCAAGGCCATCCGCAAGCTGAAGGACAATAACGGGCAGTACCTGTGGCAGCCGTCCCTGACAGCCGGGGCTCCGGACATGATCTTAGGCCGCCCCATCAAGACTTCTGCATATATGCCGGCCATTGCCGCGGGAGCGAAGACCATCGCTTTCGGTGATTTCAGCTACTATTGGATTGCTGACAGGCAGGGGCGCAGCTTCAAGCGCCTGAATGAGCTGTTTGCAGCCACCGGGCAGGTGGGATTCCTCGCTTCACAGCGTGTGGACGGGAAGATGATCCTTGCGGAGGCAGTGAAGGTGCTGGTGCAGAAGGCCGCATCCGCAGGTTAATGAAAGGGGGTGCTGCAGGCATGGCGGTGACGCTGGAAGAAATGAAGAACTACCTCCGTGTGGATTATGACGATGATGATGCCCTGATTGAAAGCATGGTCAGGGCATCGGAAAAAATCTGCATGGATGTGGCGAGGATGGATGACACGCAGGAATTTTACGCAGTGGAAAATGCAGAGATAGCAGTACAGTATACGGCCGCCTATCTGTATGAACACCGGGAGGATGCCGACCACCATGCCATGATGCTGACGCTCCGTGCGCTTCTTTCCGGCAGCCGGAAGGAGGCGTTCTGATGGAGGTTTCCCTTTTGAATGTCCGCATCACCTTTCAGAAGAATGCCGTGGAGGTGGACAGCATCGGCAACCACAAAAACACATGGGCAGATTATTATTCCTGCCATGCTACAGTAAGCGGTGAGGCCGGGAAGCAGACCAGTGAGACAGATGTGGCCGGAACCGTGGCGGATGAATCGGAGGTTTCGTTTACTGTCCGCTGGTGCAGGAAAGCGTCCGCGGTTGATTCCACGGGGTACCGGGTGGTTTTTGGCGGGGAGCTGTACGACATCCTCGCCATCGACCACATGAATTATAAAAAGAAATGCATTAAATTCAAGTGCAGGAAAGCGAGGCGGTGAGGATGGCGAGCGGCGTATCTATTGACCGGATGGCGGAGGAGATCATGAAGGGGCTGACGGAATATGCGGACCTTGCCACGGAGGATGTGAAAAAGGCGGTGAAGAAAGCCGGGACAGCGGTACGCAGGGACATTGAAACCAACGCACCCAAGGACACCGGGAAGTATGCAAAGTCATGGGCGGTGAAGACCACGAAGGAAACATCCAATTCGCTGGAAGTGACGGTGCATTCCAGGAACCGCTACCAGCTTTCGCACCTTCTGGAACACGGCCACGCCAAGCGGGGAGGCGGGCGCGTCCCGGCAAAGCCGCATATCGCGGCGGCGGAGCAGGCCGGCATAGAGCAGCTTGAAAAAGAGATACAGAAAGCATTGGAGGGATAAATTGTGAAAACATTACTGGCGCTTTTAAAGGAAACCGGCATCCCCTTCGCCTATGACCATTTTGCGGAGGGCGAATCGCCGGAGCCGCCGTTTGTCTGCTACCTCCTGCCGCAGAGCGACAATTTCGCCGCTGACGGCATGGTGTACTTCAAGGCAAGCGGCGTGAAGATAGAATTATACACCGACACCAAGGACCCGTCGGTGGAAAAGAAACTGGAGGACGCGCTGGATAAGCGGCGCATCTTCTACAACAAGTCGGAGGTCTGGATTGCCAGCGAGAAGCTGTACGAGGTCCTCTACCAGTTTGACATGGAGGTGGTTTACGATGCCGAAGAAGAATAAAGTGAAATTCAACATCTGCAACGTGCATTACGCGCTGCTGACGCTGGGGACGGACGGGGCGGTGTCCTTTGGCACGCCCGTTGCGATGCCCGGCGCCGTTTCCCTTTCCCTGGACCCCAACGGCGAGCCGAGCAATTTCTATGCGGACGGGTACGCTTATTACACGGTCAGCAACAACATGGGCTACGAGGGCGACCTGGAGCTTGCCATGGTGCCGGAGAGCTTCCGCACCGACGTGCTGAAGGAGTCGCTGGATGAGAATAAAGTGCTTTTAGAGAACGCCAACGCGGAGACGGAGAACTTCGCCCTGCTGTTCGAGTTTGACGGCGATGTGCGGAAAATCCGCCATGTGCTGTACAACTGCTCGGCAGCGCGTCCGACCATTGAGTCCCAGACCAACGAGGAGGAGATCGAGGTGCAGACCGAGACGCTGTCCATCACGGCTGCGCCCCTGGCGAGCGGCTATGTGAAGGCGAAGACCGGGGACGCCACCACGGATGAAGTTTACCAGAACTGGTACAAGAGCGTGTACCTGCCGGATGCGGCAGCGGGCGGGAATACAGATACAGATACCGGCGGCACTGTTGATACGGAAGGGGAGGGATAACCTATGAGCATGAAGCAGAATATCGAGATTGACGGGAAGCAGGTGCCTTTCAGGGCATCCGCAGCCATACCGCGCATTTACCGGATGAAATTCCACCGGGACATCTATAAGGATTTAAGGAGCCTTGAGAAATCCATCGGTGACGGGGACGAGGAGAGTTCCAATCTGGATTTATTCTCTTTGGAGATGTTTGAGAATATCGCCTATGTAATGGCGAAACACGCAGACCCGGATATCCCGGACAGCCCGGAGGAGTGGCTGGATGAATTCAACACCTTCTCCATCTATCAGGTGCTGCCCAAGCTGATACAGCTTTGGGGGCTGAACGTGCAGACGGATGTCCAGTCTAAAAAAAACTTCGCCCGACTGACCGGGAAATGACAACGCCGCTGTTCCTGCTCCGCTGTGTGCAGCTTGGGCTTTCCATCCGTGACCTTGACCTTCTAACCATCGGCATGGTCAATGATATGTTCGCGGAGAGCAGGAACGACGAATACAAGGGCTATAAGGAAATCGCTACCCAGGAGGATTTCGACCGCTTTTAGGCGGCGTCCCCCTGGGTTTATTTCTGCATTTTAACAGGAAGGGGTGTCCGCCGTGGCGAACAGAATCAAGGGTATCACTGTTGAGATCGGCGGGGATACAACAAAACTACAGACCGCATTAAAGGGAGTCAATTCCTCCATCCGGGATACGCAGTCGCAGCTCCGTGATGTGGAGAAACTCTTAAAATTAGACCCCGGCAACACGGAGCTGCTGGCGCAGAAGCACAGGCTTTTAGGCGAGGCAGTGGCGGGGACGAAGGAAAAGCTGGAAACCCTAAAGACCGCCGCAGAGCAGGCAAACACGGCTCTTGCCAATGGGGAGATCACGCAGGACCAGTACGATGCCCTCCAGAGGGAGATCATCGAAACGGAAAACAATCTGCGTGACCTGGAGCGGCAGGCAGGGCAGTCCGCTGTGGCATTGCAGAAAATCGCCGCCACGGGGGAAAAGCTGAAGACTGTCGGGGATAACATTTCCTCTGCCGGTCAGAAGCTGCTCCCTGTCACGGCGGGCGTTACGGCTTTGGGGACGGCGGCAGTCAGCACGGCGGCAAATTTTGAGTCGTCTATGTCGCAGGTGCAGGCGACCATGGGCATCACGAAGGATGCCATGTCCACGGTCAACGGCGAGAGTGTCAATACAATGGATACGCTTTCCGCACTGGCAAAGAAGATGGGCAGCGAGACGGCCTTCTCCGCTTCGGAGTGCGCGGAGGCTTTGAACTACCTTGCCCTTGCCGGGTACGACACGCAGCAGATGTGCGACACGCTCCCTACCGTCTTAAACCTTGCGGCGGCCGGCGGCATTGACCTTGCGGCGGCATCGGACATGGTGACGGATGCCATGTCCGCCCTGGGCATGGGCGTGGATGAGGCAGGGACGATGGTGGACCAGATGGCGAAGACCGCCTCCACCACCAACACCTCTGTGGCGCAGCTCGGCGAGGGAATTCTTACCATCGGCGCAACTGCAAAGACCGTGAAGGGCGGCACGGCGGAGCTGAACACGGCACTTGGCATCCTCGCCAACAACGGCATCAAGGGTGCGGAGGGCGGCACACATCTGCGTAACGTCATCCTCTCCCTGCAGAATCCCACCGACAAGGCGGCCGCCTGCATGGAGCAGCTTGGTCTGGATGTTTACGATTCCGAGGGGAATATGCGCTCCCTCAATGACATCCTTGGAGACCTGAACACGAGCATGGACGGCATGACGGCGGCGGAGAAGTCCAACATCATCGGGCAGATTTTCAACAAGACCGACCTGTCCTCCGTGAATGCCCTGCTTGCCAACACGGGAAGCACATGGGATGACCTGCAGCAGTCCATCATTGACAGCGGCGGTGCGGCGCAGCAGATGGCGGACACACAGCTTGACAACCTGCAGGGGCAGATCACGATTTTAAAGTCAGCCTTGGAAGGGCTGGCTATTTCTTTTGGGGAGCTTCTGCTGCCCGCCATCAAAATGATTGTCGGATGGGTGCAGAAGTTCGTGGACTGGCTGAACGGCATGGACGAGGGGACGAAGAAAGTGGTGACTACCATCGCGCTCCTTGCGGCGGCTCTTGGGCCGGTGCTGATTGTCATCGGGAAAGTGGTGTCTGCGGTCGGCACGATTATGACCATAGTGCCGAAGGTGGCAGGAGTCATCAATACGGTAAAGACCGCTTTCGCCGCCTTAAACACCACCATGCTTGCCAATCCCATATTCCTCATTATCGCAGCGATTACGGCACTGGTGGCGGCATTTATTTATCTGTGGAACACAAATGAGGATTTCCGGCAGTTCTGGATCAACCTCTGGGAGAATGTGAAGGAGGTCGCCATTGCCGTATGGGAGGCAATCAAGAACTTCTTTTCGGCAGCATGGGAGGCCATCTCGTCCACGGCGCAGGCAGTTTGGAACGGGATAAAGGATTTCTTTTCCGGGCTGTGGGAAGGGATAAAAACGATATTCAGCACTGTGGTGGAAGTGATAAAGACCATCATCACCACCTATTTCAATATTTACAAGACCATCATCACAACGGTCTTAAATGCGATAAAGACGGTATTTACGACCGTATGGAATGGAATCAAAACCGTGGTCACCACGGTGGTGACGGCAATCCAGACCTTTATCACCACGGCATGGAACGCCATCAAAAATACAGTCACTACAGTCCTGAATGCGATAAAGACGGTAATTACCACAGTATGGAATGCAATCAAGTCCGCGGTCACAAGTGTGGTAAATGCTATAAAAAATGTAATTTCTACCGTTTGGAACGGGATAAAGAACACGGTCAGCACTGTGGTTAACGGCATAAAAAATACAGTTTCCACGGTGTTCAATAACATCAAGTCCTCCATCAGCGGAACCATGGGCAATATTGTGTCTGTGATAAAGAACGGCTTTAACCAGGCGATTTCCTTCATCACGAGCCTTCCGTCCAAAGCCCTGCAGTGGGGCAAGGACATGATCATGGGCATCGTGAACGGCATTAAGAGCTGTATCGGCGCTGTGGGCGATGCCGTGAGTAGCGTGGCGAATAAAATAAAATCTTTCCTGCACTTCTCCGTGCCGGACGAAGGGCCGCTGACTGATTACGAGAGCTGGATGCCGGACTTCATGAAGGGGCTGGCAAAGGGCATCGAGGACAGCAAGAGCATGGTGGCAAAAGCAATGGACGGCGTGGCGGCAGACATGATCCTGAACCCTTCCGCAACCGTGCAGGAGATTTCTGTATCCGGAGATGGAACTGGAGGCTCCCCGCAGGGAAGCTCCATAAACGGCCCGCTGATCGAGGTGAAGGAAATGAACGTGAGGAGCGAGGAGGACATCCGCAAAATTTCACAGCAGCTTTACCGGCAGCTCCAGCAGGGGCGGCGGGCAAACGGGTATTCGTAAAGGAGGGATGCATGGATGGGATTTTCTTTTGACGGCGTCACATCAAAAAGCATGGGGATTGCAAGCCGCATGGCCACGGAGAACCGGGTGCCGGAACTGAAAAACCGCACCATTTCCATGGCGGGCAGGGACGGCCTCATTGACCTGGGCGCGTCCCTTTCCGAGCGGGTGATAGAGATATCCTGCTTCATCCCTCCAAAGCGGACGGCGGCGGAGCTGCTTGAGTGCAAGGATGAAATCGTAAGCTGGCTGAGTCCGGACAAAGGCGTATGTGCGCTTATGCTTGACACGGAACCGGGGCGGGTGTATTACGCAAGGCTTCAGGAGGGCGTAACCTTTGAGCGGGTGGTGCGGCTTGCGGCGACCTTCGACCTCGCTTTTTTCTGCCCTGACCCCTTCGGCTACGCTGCGGAGGATGAGGTCTTTACCATCACGGAAGCAGGAAACCACACGGTGAGGCGGAGGCTTGGAAACTTATACTCCAATCCCGTGTACCGGCTGAAAGGCGTCCTGGCATCCGGGGCGGGAAGGCATATCAGCATTTCTACAAACGGGGCGGAGCTGAAAATAGCAAACGCCACGCTTTCGGAAGGGGAAACGCTGGTAATTGATACGGCGAAAATGACGGCATGGGTGGAGGACGCGGAGGGGAACACGCTCCGCAACGCCCTGCCGTATATCGGCGAGCTGAACTTCCCCACGCTTGGGGCGGGGCTGAACACGGTGGAGGTGGCGGCATCGAACGCCGCATTTACGGAACTTGAAATACAGGCAAAGAGCCGGTGGAGGTGATTTTTTTTATGGGCTTACAGGCAGTCTTAAAAGCACAGACGGATTTTACGGGGGAGTTCCCGATGGAATATGCAAAGGACGGACTATGGCGCTTCAATGAGAATGCCCCGGATGCGGACACAGAGCTTATCGATTCCTCCGGGAAAGGCAGGAAGATGTTTGTTTCCGGCTGGTCGGGAACGAGCGCCGGCTTCCGGGGCGGGCAGAAGGGGCGGCATTTCCGCATGAACATCACGAACCCCACTTCGGAGAAAACCTATCTGAAAGTGACGAATGACGGCTCCGTTTTCCAGAGCCTTGGGGAACGGATCATTGTGGGCGGCTGGATGAACCCTACCACCTATTCCATCGGAAATACCTACTGCCCGATTTTTAACACCAGGCAGGGGCCGGGGCAGCCGATTTTCTACCTTTCCCTCATCCGGGGAAAGCCGAGGATCATGCTGTATAATTCCGCAGGCTCCCTGATACTGGATGAGTCGGTGACGCCGCCTTTTTCCTTTGTGAACAACGGGTGGTATTTCATTGCCTGCGTGATAGAGCCGGGGAATAAGAAGGCGTGGTATGTCATAGGAGACCGGGAAAGCGGGGCGGTGTGGGTTTCTGCGGCGCTCCCCTTTACCGGGGAGCTGAACCGCTCCTGCACGGCAGACCTCATCATGGGGATGCACGCCGGCTCCTACTGGTTTGCGGGCGGCTTTGACGACTGGTTTTTAGACTGCGATTCGCAGCTTACGGCAGAGGATTTGGCGGATTATTTCCGTGCCACGGCCTTTGCCAACGGAGGCGATATTGCGGGGCCGGTGGATGCCCTGGCAGAGCCGGGGTGTGTGACGCTGCGAAAAGGAAGTAATGGCGCGTACCCGGAAAGCGGCGTGCTTTATACCCGTGCCGTAGAGTATGGCATTTCTGGCGCGGGCAAGGTGTCCGTTTCCAGTGAGTGCATCCCCGGCGTGACGGACATTCCCCTTGTGGAGACCTCCACGAGCAATGACCTCATTAGCTGGAGCGATTGGGCGGCGGTGGGCGCGGACGGGAAGATGCCGTCCCCTGCCCGCACATACATCCGTTTCCGGGTGACTCTCACTACAAATGACACGGCAAGGACGCCGAAACTGACGGACATCCAGATTTATGACATACCGAAGTCCCCCTACGAGAAAATCGGCTATGCCCGCCCGGTGGTGCTGGACTCAAACGGCGCATGGGAGGCGGTGCTGGAAAACGCCTATAATATCATCGTGACGGGCGAGGTCAACGGGGAGGATACGCTTTCCTTCTCTATCCCCTTTGCCGACGCCAAGCGGAAGTATATCGATAACGAGAAGAAAATCCAGATTGTGGATGACATATACATCATCCGCACGGTCACGGACAGCAAGGATGCCTCCGGCAACGCTGTGACGGAGGTGTACGCCGAGGCGGAGTTTTACAACCTTGCCTATTCCGTCCGGAAGGAAGAGAAAGCCTTTGACGCGGAGACGGCGGATGCGGCCATGGCCTATGCCCTTTCCGGCACGGAATGGAAGGTCGGCACGGTCACGGTTACGACCAAGCGCACATGGACCTCTACGGAGAAAAATGCGCTCTCCATCCTCCGCAACGTGGCGGATTTACATGGAGGGGATTTAGTCTTTGACTGCCCGAACCGGCTGGTGCATCTGCTTACCTTAAACGGGAAGGACAGCGGCGCGCTGTTCATGTACGGGAAGAACATGAAGGACATTGAGCGGACGGTGGACACCACAGGGCTTGTCACGAGGCTGTATGCCGTCGGTGCGGATGGAATGACCTTTGCCAGCATCAACGGCGGGAAGCCCTATGTGGAGGATTTCACTTATTCCAAGGAGGTGCGTGTATCTTCCCTGGACTGTTCCGCATTCACGAACCCCTACCAGATGCTGGAGTTTACGAGGATGCGCCTTGCGGATTACTGCAGGCCGACCGTCTCCTATGTGCTGAACGCCATGGATTTATCCGTCCTGACCGGGTATGAGCATGAGGCGTGGGAGCTTGGGGATTATGTGCGGGTGGAGGATAAGGACCTGGGGCTTTCGGTCACCACGAGGATCGTGCGGAGGGAATACAACCTGCAGGAGCCATGGAACACGGTGCTGGAGCTTTCCACGGTGCTGAAGAACCTGGGCAGCTCCACGAGCAAGTGGGACAATGCCGCCGATTCCCTGGAGGGCGTCAGCGTGGTGTCCAGCGAGGACATCGCAGAACTTGTGCCGTTCAATCTGCTCCGCAATTCCCGTGCCGATGATGGGCTTGCGTATTGGGTGTCCTCCGGCTTTGAGGCGGACGGGGAAAACGGGGCAAGCGGCACGGCTTCTTTTAAGGCGGAGGGAGTGGCGGGCATGACCAAAAGCCTGTCGCAGACGGTGTACCCTGCCAACCGTGACAGCTATACTATCTCGGCGCAGATTGCGTCCGAGAACCTTAAGAAACTGAGCGGGAATTCGCAGGTTGGTATTGAGATTGTGCTGGAATACGAGGACGGCAGCACGGAATCAAGGTTTATCGATTTGTATTGATGGGAGGGGTTTGTGTGGCATATTTTTCACGGACAATTGCAAAGATTACCCCGGAAAACTTCTCATCCGGAAGGCTGAAATCCGTCACCGTCCGCGTCTGCATCACAGACTGCACGGGCGAATTCTACATCACGGACCTCCTCCTGCAGGGCGGGCCGGTGGCAATGGGATGGGTGGGGCATCCCTCGGAACTGAGGTGGACACTGGATGGCTGAATTTGTAAGGCTTGCGGAAGTAGTCAATAAGAAAAAGGATATGCGCATCGTGAGCGTGACGGTGATCCCCACCATTGCCGACTGCTCCGGGCGTATCTGGTTTACCGACCTCCAACTGCAGGAAGGCTCTGCGTTAAGCGGTTATGCTCCGCACACGGAGGTCTGCCTGCAGAAATGCCGGGAGAACGGTGGGATTAAGCCTCCCGTATGGTTCAATGGCGTGGTGCGCTCGGAGGAGACGGTGGTCCTTTTCAACATGGGGAAAACATCCGCTCCATTAGACATCCACATCTACCCAAAATCGGACATGGCGGCGGGGACGGTGCGGCTTGCCCAGGGCGTGGGCGGCCAGAGGGTGTCTTTTCCCGATGCCATGAAAGCAGAGGATGATATTGCGCTGCTTGCTGAAAGCAGGGAGTGTACACGGAACGGCGCAGCATTTAAGAAAGAGGGATTCTACCAGTACAGCGCCGCATGGGATTCCAAACATAAGGTGGCGCTGGAAAGCGGCAAAACGGCGAGATTATTATTTACAATGCAGGAGATGCAGGAAGGGGGCGGGACATTCTGATGGACACACTCAAAGGAAAGCAGATCATGGTATGGACGTTCATGGGCAATACAAGGATGTACCAGGCGCTCCGGGATTACGGCGACCGCATCAGCCAGATAGGGCTGTTTTCTTTCAAGGTCAGGGCAACCGGGGAAATTTATGAGAGCGGCGTTTCCATTGCGGAAGGCTCCACCATGCGGACGTATATACGAAAGTGGCCGCACATCAAATGGCTGCTGACGGTCGCCAATGACGGCACGAACAGCATCTTCAAAGCACTGCGGGAGAACACAAACGGGGCGCAGGATATGTTCCTTTCGGAGCTTGTGCGGATCATGGAAAAGTATCCATGGTGTGACGGCGTGGACATCGACCTGGAAAAAGGGGACGATTATTCTACGGCGGCGAAGTCAACCGCCATGTTCCGAAATATTTACAATACGGTGAAATCCTACAATCCCGCAAAGCTGATGAATATCTGCCTGCCGGGGATGGACAGCATTAACGGCTCTGTCGGCGGGGAGAACTGGTGCGTCTACGGCGACTTGAACGCATACTGCGATACAGCATCCATCATGAGCTACGGCATGGCATGGGCGGGCAGCGCACCGGGGCCGGTCTCCCCGCGTTCCTGGCTGGAGGGCATCTATAATTACGCCGTAAAAGTGATGAATCCGGATAAAGTGTTTTTGGGGATGCCTGCCTACGGGTGGAACTGGCGGATACACGATACGCCAAAGAACATGGGAGTCACCTACCGGGGGACTTCCAACACCTACTATGCTGCGCAGCTATGGATGACGGGAGGATACAATTTCACGGACGACAAGCCGCCGCAGCCGTTCATCCCCATCGTGGCCTATTGGGATGACTACGACAAGGTGCCGTGGGCGCTCCCCCATGTGTACGACTACATGGAGGGGCGGGATGCGGTTTCCTATGATTACCCGCTGCTTTCCGGCACATACAACCGCAGGCATTACCTTACCGCCTACGGCAAAGAGCAGAAGACGGAATTTGACGGCATTGTGGTCGACCGTAACGGCGGGAACCCGGACAGTTATTCCGGCATCGTGTCTGTTTCGGAGGGCATGGTGACGATGGGGGATAACGGCTCCGCTGTTTACCGTTTTTCTGTATCCACAGCAGGAACTTATGATGTGGCGGTGCGCTTGTGCTTTCCCTTTTGGGATAAAAATGGGATATACATTTCCATTGACGGAAGTCGGAAGCATTTCACGGAGAGCCGCCTGTGGTGGCCATACTGGAGGACCACCTTCTGGTCGGCGCTGGCAGAGGGGATTTCCCTCTCTGCAGGTACGCATACAATCACAGTTTCGGTGGATGTGAAGGGCGTGCAGTTTTACGGTTTCCGTGTCTGCTCTGCTTTTTCGGAAGAACCGAGCACCGGCTCCGCCACCTACACGCTTGCGCCGCGGAAATTCAAAGATGTGGACGGGAACATGGCACAGCCGGACAGGGGCTTCAAGCTGACGCTGGAGATGCTCCGCAGGAAGCCGGACTCGGCGCTCATCTGGTACGAGGACTTCCGGGATGAGAACCCTCTGCCGGAGAGTTACTGGACGACGCTCTCCGGCAAGTGGGAGGTGTGGCGGGAGGGCTATGAGAACCGGCCGTACTCCCAGCTTGAGGGGAGCGGGCAGCTTGCATGGAAGTACAGCGGCTTTTCCGATATCCATCTGCGGGCAAGGCTGGCCTTCCCGGCAGGCGGCAGCGGGAAGGCGGGGGTGTTCTGCGGGGATGTTTTCTGCTGCTTAAATTATGACACACAGAGGGTGGAGCTTTACAAGGGTTCCACCCTTCTTGGCAGTTACAGCCAGACGATCAGCCGGACGGCGAATGCAGACCTCAGAGGGAATCCCGCCATGTACACGGTGGAGATGCGCATCCGTGGAAACAGGGTGCGGGTGTATTCCGGCGCATCTTATGCGCTGCGTTTCACGGCCTCCATATCCGGATTCAGTGGCGGGTATGCAGGATACCGCTCCGATAACCGTACCGTCTGTGAACTGATGAGACTTGGGGACTCATGGACATATGAGCCTTACGAGCGGTTCGATGTGCGGATGCCGGACGGAAGTTTTAAATCCTTCGGACGGATCAGCAGGAGCAATGTGGCGTGGGATGAAGAATTCCAGGTGTTCACGCTGACTGCCGATGTGGAGGAGAGCGCCACCCGCAGCGAGGACATTTCGATGGATTATGATTTTTTCCATTCAGATTTGATGGAGATATCCTGCGGGAACAACTACACGGCTGAGGTCACTCCGAGGGATATCAATATCTGGATTTCCCGGCTGTTTCTTGGGGATGCGGACGGCTTCTCCATCCTCTATTACCAGGACGTGGACTCCCTCGTCTATTGGGCGAACCAGGCGGCGTACCGCTGGAAGCTGCGGGGGATGTGTATGTGGTCGCTTGGGCAGGAGGACATGAGGATTTGGGAGTGGCTGCCGAAACAAATTTAATATTTCCATGGATACAGGGCTGTCCGCCGATTGGCGGGCGGCCTTTTATCATACAAAAAATCTTTTTAAGGAGGGTTTCACTATGAAGGAATTCTGGAACACAATTCAACTCATTTTTGCGGGTGTCGGGGGATGGCTCGGTTACTTCCTCGGCGGCTGTGACGGCCTGCTGTATGCGCTGGTCGCTTTTGTCGTGGTGGACTATATCACTGGCGTGATGTGCGCCGCGGCGGATAAGAAGCTGTCCAGCGAGGTAGGGTTCCGGGGCATTGCCAAGAAGGTGCTGATCTTCCTGCTCGTGGGGATTGCCAACATCCTCGATGTGCAGGTCATCGGCACAGGCAGCGTTTTGCGGACGGCGGTCATCTTTTTCTATATCTCCAACGAGGGCGTGAGCCTCCTGGAGAACGCCGGACACCTGGGGCTGCCCATCCCGGAGAAGCTGAAGGATATCCTGGCACAGCTCCATGACAAAGCAGAAAAGGGGGACGAGTAAATGAAACTGGTAGAAAGCATTCTGACGAAAAACCCCTGCTACACGGCAGGGAGGAAGATCACGGTAAAGGGGCTGATGCTCCATTCCGTGGGCTGCCCGCAGCCGAAGGCGTCCGTATTCATCAACTCATGGAACAGCCCTGCGCATGACACATCCTGCGTCCACGGATTCATTGACGGGAACGATGGCACGGCTTACCAGACATTACCGTGGAATCACAGGGGGTGGCACTGCGGCTCCGGCAGCAAGGGCAGCGGCAACAATACCCATATCGGGGTGGAAATGTGCGAACCGGCGTGTATCAAGTACACATCGGGCAGCAATTTCACCTGCTCCGACACGGCTGCGGCAAAGGCGGTGGCGAAAAGGACTTATGAGACGGCGGTGGAGCTGTTCGCCATGCTCTGTGAAAAGTACAGCCTTGACCCGCTTGCGGACGGTGTCATCATCAGCCACAAGGAAGGCTGTGCGAGGGGCATTGCCAGCAACCACGGCGACCCGGAGCATTTGTGGGCGCAGCTTGGGATGGGGTACACGATGGACGGATTCCGCAAGGCGGTCAAAGCGGCAATGGGCGGCACTGCTTCTGGCACAGACAGATACACCAAGATCATGGGGAATGCCACGGCAACGGCGGAGCAGATGAAAGCATATCTGAAAGCGAAGAACCCGTCCGTGGCGCAGTCCGTCCTCGACATGGTTCCGCTGTACCTTTCGGAAGGAAAAGCAGAAGGAGTCCGTGGCGACATTGCCTTTGCGCAGTCCTGCCTTGAGACCGGGAACTTCACCTTTTCCGGCTCTGCGGTCACGCTTTCACAGAACAACTTCTGCGGCATGGGCGTGACTTCTAACGGTGTAAAGGGGAATTCCTTTGACACGCCGCAGCTCGGCATCCGGGCGCAGGTGCAGCACTTGAAAGCCTATGCTTCCACGGACGCACTCAAGAACACCTGCATTGACCCGCGGTTCAAATATGTCACAAGGGGCTGTGCGGAATATGTGGAGTGGCTTGGGCAGAAGGAAAACCCTGCCGGAAAGGGATGGGCGACAGGCGCCGGCTATGGGGAGAAGATACTCACGATCCTGAAAGGCATCCTTGGAACGGAAGGAGAGGCATCTTCCCCGGCTCCTATAGAAACGGAAATCTGGTACCGCGTCCGGAAGACCTGGGCAGACGCATCCTCGCAGAAAGGGGCGTTCAAGTCGCTGGAGAACGCAAAGAAATGTGCGGATGAGAATCCGGGCTGCTCCGTGTTTGATGAGTCGGGGAAGGCAGTGTATTCCAGTACGGCAGCGTTCAAGCCGTATCTGGTGCAGGTATCCATCCCAAACCTTAACATCCGGAAAGGCCCTGGCACTGACCACGGCAAGACCGGGAAATATACCGGAGCCGGCACTTTCACGATAGTGGAGGAGGCAGACGGCGAAGGCGCATCCAGGTGGGGATTGCTGAAATCCTACCAGGAAAAGAGAGACGGATGGATTTTGCTGGATTACGCAAAGAGGGTATAAATGGTTTTACGCCTGCAGGAGTTCCTTTTGGGATTCCTGCAGGCGTTATTTTTTTTTTGTGAAAACACCCCGCCGAACTGCGGTTCAAATCTCCGTATAGTGAGGAGGCGTTTTTATGACTGACAGGCAAAAAGACCGGATACGGCAGATGAGGGCTGCTGGCTATGGATATATGAAGATTGCGCAGGAACTTGGCATTTCAGAGAACACAGTAAAATCATTCTGCCGGAGGAAGGGACTGAGTGCGGGGAAAATAAAAGCAGCAGTGCCGTCTGCGGATGGGGATAAGGGTATCTGCCCATGCTGCGGGGCAGAGGTAAAACAGAATCCGGGACGGAAAGCCAAGAAGTTCTGTTCCGATAAATGCCGCAATAAGTGGTGGAACAGCCACCCGGACCAGATAGAACGGAAGGCACGTTATGAATTCGTGTGCGCTTACTGCAAAAAGCCGTTCACGGCCTACGGCAATGCCGGCAGGAAATACTGCTGCCATGCGTGTTATGTGGCTGACAGGTTCGGAGGTGGCGCAGATGAGTGAGGAGCAGTTCCAGAATGAAAAAATGTACCACGCCACCATGAACATAGCGAAATCCCTCATGGAACAGGGGGCAATGACGGCAGAGGAGTACGGTCAGATTGATACAATTTTCCGGGAAAAATACCGCCCGATTTTGGTTAGTTTACAGACCGAAATGAGTGGATATAAAGCCGATTCTATGGCATCATGTGACACTGACAAGGAGGGATGATATGCCGAGAATCAGCGTAATCGGGCAGGTTCTGCCGGAACTGAAAAAGAGGAAGAGGGTGGCGGCTTATGCCAGGGTGTCGATGGAGACGGAAATGCTCCTCCATTCCCTTTCCGCGCAGGTCAGCCATTACAACGGATTGATACAAAAAAATCCTGATTGGGAGTTTGCGGGCATATATGCGGATGAGGGCATCAGCGGAAGAGACACAAGCCACCGCGATGACTTCAACAGGCTGCTTGCGGACTGCGATGCCGGGAAGATTGACATGGTGCTGGTAAAGTCCATCAGCCGTTTTGCGAGGGATACCGTGGATACTTTGACAGCAACGAGGCACCTGAAGGAGCTTGGGATTGATGTTTATTTTGAAAGGGAACACATCCATTCCATTTCTGACGAAGGGGAGCTGCTGCTCACCCTGCTCGCGTCCTTCGCACAGGAGGAATCGCGCAGCATTTCCGAAAATGTGAAGTGGGGCATCCGGAAACGGTTTGAACAGGGCATCCCGAACGGGCATAAAGCGCCATACGGATATGAGTGGGACGGGGAAATGTACCGCGTCATACCGGAGCAGGGGGAGGTCATAAAGGAGATTTTTGCAAAGTACCTTTCCGGCACATCTGCCTATGGGATTGCAAAGGAGCTTTCAAAGCGGGGCATCACGGGGCAGAAAGGCGTGCCGATGGACGACTCCACCATCAAGTTCATCCTCACGAACCCGTCCTATACGGGCTCCATGCTCCTGCAGAAGAATTATATTTCCGAGGGGCATACGAGGAAAAGGAATAAGGGCGAGCTGCCCATGTACATGGTGGAGGGTATGTTCGAGCCGCTCATCCCGCAGGCAGATTTTGAAAAGGCGCAGCTCATACGGGAGCAGCGGGCGGATGCCGCCGCCAATAAAAACCCCACGCTCACGGCTTTTTCAGGACTGGTGAAATGCGGGGAATGCGGCCGTTCGGTGAGCAGGCGCACCACAAAATACGGCAAGAAATGGAACTGCAATACCAGGGAGCGCAAAGGGAAAGATGTGTGCGGGCTCCGGCCGGTCTATGAAACGGAGCTGGAGCAGGCGGCGGCCGCCGCACTGGAGCTTGCCGCCTTTGACGGGGTGGCAGTCCGGAGGGAAGTCGAGCAGATTGTCATAAATGCAGACCGCATTGAGTTCCGCATGAAAAGCGGGAAGGCAAGAGAGGTCATGCGGGCATACCAAAGAGGCCGCAGCGCATTTTCGCAGAAAATCACCTGCGGGTGCTGCGGCAGGAAACTGGAATGCGATTACTGGAAGATGGGTCCGAAAGGGCAGAAGGAAAAATATAAGGTTTGGGTGTGCCGGGGGTGTTCCTTCCGCAGGCTGCTGGATGATGAATTCCGAAAGGCAGCGGCGGAAGTCCTGGGGCGGGAGGATTACGAACCCCGCTTTGTGAAGGAGATTGCGGGAGTGACGGCATACGAGGACAGGTTTGAATTTCACTTTACGGATGGGGAGGTGGTCGAATGGCAAAGAAAGTAACAACCATACCCGCCACGCTGAACCGGTTTGACTCCAGTCCGATTGCGGTGGCGAAAAAGCGGAAGACGGCGGGGTATGCGAGGGTATCCACGGATTCCGAGGAACAGGCGACAAGCTATGAGGCACAGGTCGATTATTACACCCGGTACATAAACGGCCGGGAGGATTGGGAATTTGCCGGGGTGTATACGGACGAAGGCATCTCTGCAACGAACACAAAAAAGCGCGATGGTTTTAACCAGATGATTGAGGATGCCCTGGCGGGGAAGATTGACCTCATCATCACAAAATCGGTCAGCCGGTTCGCAAGGAACACGGTGGATTCCTTAACGACAGTACGGAAGTTGAAGGAGAAGGGCATCGAGGTTTATTTTGAAAAAGAGAACATCTACACGCTGGATACCAAGGGGGAGCTGCTCATCACCATCATGAGCTCCCTTGCGCAGGAGGAGTCAAGGAGCATTTCAGAGAACACCACTTGGGGCAAGCGGAAGCAGTTTGCGGACGGCAAAGGCAGCCTTGCCTACAGCACTTTCCTCGGATATGAGAAAGGCGAGGACGGCAGCCTGAGAGTGAACCCGGAGCAGGCAGAAACGGTAAAGCTGATATACCAGCTTTTCCTGCAGGGACTGAGCCCGTATGCCATCGGCAAGAAGCTGACGGGGCTTGGCATCAAGAGCCCCGCGGGGAAGGACACCTGGCACCAGAGTTCCGTCAAGAGCATCCTCACCAACGAGAAGTATAAAGGGGATGCGCTCCTGCAGAAGCAGTACACGGCGGACTTCCTCACCAAAAAGCGGAAGAGGAACCAGGGGGAAATCCCGCAGTATTATGTGGAGGGGAACCACGAGGCAATCATCCCTCCCGAAACATGGGAGCTGGTGCAGGAAGAGATGGAGCGGAGGAAGAGCATGGGCGCAAGGTACAGCAGCACGAGCATATTTTCCTCGAAAATCAAGTGTTCCGAGTGCGGGAACTGGTACGGCTCCAAGGTGTGGCACTCACAGGACAAATACCGCAGGGTGATCTTCCAGTGCAACCGCAAGTTCAAGAACGATAAGAAATGCCGGACGCCGCACCTTACAGAGGACGAGATAAAGGATGCCTTCGTGAAAGCCGTCAATGCGGTCATCCCGGAAAAGGATGAGCTGATAGCGAACACCAAGGTGATGATGCGGACATTATGCGACACCACGGAGCTGGAGGTGGAGCAGAGCCGGTTTCTGACTGAGACGAAGATGGTGGCGGAAATGGTAAAAAGGATTGTGGCGGAAAACAAAGCTGAAGCCATGGACCAGGAGGAATACCAGAGACGCCGCAATGAACTGGTCGCCCGGTATGAGGCGGCAAGGGACGGGTACGAAAAAGCATCCGGGGAGATTTCCGACAGGCAGGGAAAGAGGAAAACCTATATGCGGTTTATCGGCGGGCTGCAAAAGCTGGACGGCTTCTGCGGAAAGTTTGATGAGGAACTTTGGACGGCGCTCCTTGACTACGCCACGGTTTATGCCAGAGACGACATCCGATTCACTTTCAAGGCGGGGAACGAAGTGAAAGTTGATGGATAGGTAAAAATGTGTAAATTTCGCTATTTAATATAGAAAGAAAATTTTTTTCTGGGCCGGAATAATCAGTTTCCGGCCCGCATTTTTTAGGTTTAGGGGGGTGCATTTAGGGGGTGCATCGTTGAATTGTATCAATTTCGTTGTACCGATGAACCCCTGTGCCTGCGGTTATTTTCCGGATCGGGAGCGCTGCTGCTGCACGGAGCAGGAGGTGAGCCATTACCTGGGAAGAATCAGCCGCCCCCTTCTGGATCGGATAGACATCTGCACGGAAGTCACGGGGATTTCCTACGAAGAGCTGACAGAAAAGCAGGAAAATGAAACCTCCGCTCAGATACGGAAGCGCGTAGAGTATGCCCACAGGATGCAGCAGGAACGCTACGAAGGGCTTCCTCTTCATTTCAATGCCTATCTGAACGGAAATCAGACGGAGCTTTACTGTCCTCTGGGGGAAAAGGAACAAAAGCTCCTGAAAAATGCATTTGGTAAACTAAACTTAAGCGCAAGGGCATATTATAAGATTATCAAGACAGCACGTACCATTGCCGATCTGGAGCAGGAAGAGCGGATTTTGGAGCAGCATCTTTTGGAAGCCATCCGCTACCGTCTGCCGGGCGGAGCTTACTGGGGGAGGGGCGTATGAGGGATTCGGCGGAAGCCTGCTGGCATTGGCTGTGCAGCAGTCTGGTAGGAGAACCGGGGCTGCTCTGGCGTCTGATAGAACACTACAAAACCCCCGCAAACATATTTTATGCCAAGGAAGAAGAACTGCATAAGCGGTTTCCCAAAAGCCCCAAAGGGATAGCCGGACTCTGTGCCGGGCGGAAAGACTGGGACTTTGAAAGAGAGCAGGAAAGCCTCCGGCGAAAAGGAATTACGTTTATAAGCTGTGAGCATCCCCTCTACCCCAGGCGGCTCACTGCCATCCATCAGAAACCGGGCGGATTGTTTGTCAGGGGCGGACAACCGGAGGATATAAGCCCTTCCGTGGCCATCGTAGGAGCCAGGGCTTGCAGCGCCTACGGAAAAAGCGCGGCTCTTTGGTTTGGGAGAGAGCTTGCCAGGGAGGGTGTGCAGATTGTAAGCGGAATGGCCGCCGGTATCGACGGCTTCGGGCATCAGGGAGCATTGGAGGGAGGAGGGAAAACCTTCGGGATTCTGGGAGGCGGCGTTGATATCTGCTACCCGGAATTTCACAGAAGTCTCTATATGAGGCTTGAGAGGGAGGGCGGGCTTTTGTCGGAGTATCCGCCGGGAACACGCCCTATGCGTCACCTGTTTCCCCTTCGGAACAGGCTGATCAGCGGACTTGCCGATGCGGTAATTATAATAGAAGCAAAAGCAAAAAGCGGCTCCCTTATCACGGCGGATCTGGCGTTGGAGCAGGGAAAGGATGTATACGCCCTTCCGGGGCGGCTTCAGGACCCTTTAAGCGCCGGCTGCAACAATCTGATTTATCAGGGAGCCGGAATTGCACTTTCCCCGGAACAGATTTTGGAAGAAATGGGAATAACCCCCAAATCCAAGGAACAAAATAGGAAGAGTGGAAAAATTGCTCTTGAAAAGGCGGAAGATATAGTGTATAGTTGTTTAGGTTTACAGGCCAAAAATCCCGAGGAAATGTCTTTGGAGACAGGGCTTCTGCCGGTAGAGATCTTACGCATCCTTACCAGTCTGGAGCTGAAGGGATATGTAAAAGAAATTTATAAAAATAATTATATTCGGGTATTGTAAAAATATCATGCAATAGAAGCTAGGAAAGAGGACATATCAATGGCTAAGAATCTGGTTATTGTCGAGTCGCCGGCCAAGGTAAAGACAATCAAAAAATTTTTGGGAAGTAATTACGAAGTACTGGCATCCCAGGGACATGTGCGGGATCTGCCGAAAAGCCAGCTTGGAATCGATGTGGAGCATGATTATGAGCCGAAGTACATTACCATTCGGGGAAAGGGCGATATTTTGGCAAAGCTCCGCAAGGAAGCCAAAAAAGCGGATCGCGTGTATCTGGCAACCGACCCGGACCGGGAGGGAGAAGCCATTTCCTGGCATCTGTCCAAGGCTCTGAATCTGGACGAGAAGAAAATGTACCGTATTACCTTCAACGAGATTACTAAGGCGGCTGTGAAGGAATCCCTAAAAAATGCGCGGGAGATCGATATGGACCTGGTGGACGCACAGCAGGCCCGGCGTATGCTGGACCGCATGGTGGGCTACCGCATCAGCCCCATTCTCTGGGCCAAGGTAAAACGGGGCCTAAGCGCCGGTCGCGTGCAGTCCGTAGCCCTGCGCCTGATTGCGGACCGTGAGGAGGAAATCAATGCCTTTATTCCGGAAGAGTACTGGACTCTGGACGCGGAGCTTATGGCAGCAGGAAGCAAAAAGCCTCTTCAGGCCAAGTTTTACGGAACCAAGTCTCAGAAGATGACCATTGCCTCCAAGGAGGAAATGGATCAGGTTCTGTCCGGGCTTGAGCATGTGACCTTCCGGGTGGCGGAGGTAAAGACAGGCGAGCGGACCAAGAAGGCGCCTCTGCCCTTTACGACCAGCACGCTGCAGCAAGAGGCATCCAAGACGCTGAATTTTTCCACTCAGAAGACAATGAGCCTGGCTCAGCAGCTTTATGAGGGAATTGATATAAAGGGAAACGGAACTGTCGGTGTGATTACTTATCTGCGTACCGACTCCACCCGTATTTCCGAGGAGGCTCAGAAAAATACCAGAGCTTACATTGAGGAGCAGTACGGAAAGAATTATGTCTCCGCGGGAAGCTCCACAAAGAAGAGCGGCAAGAAGATTCAGGACGCCCATGAAGCCATCCGGCCCACGGATATTTCCCGCACGCCGGCGGCCTTAAAAGAATCCCTTACACGGGATCAGTTCCGCCTGTATCAGCTTATCTGGAAGCGGTTTGCGGCAAGCCAGATGGCCGACGCCGTATATGAAACCTCTTCCGCCAAGATCGACGGGGGAGATTACCGCTTTACCCTGTCCGCTTCCCGCCTGTCCTTTGACGGCTTTATGTCGGTCTATGTGCAGGAGGAGGAAAAAGAGGAAAACGCACCGCTTCTGAAAGGGCTTTCCAAGGATATGACACTGGACCTTAAGTCTCTTGACAGCCGGCAGCATTTCACCCAGCCCCCGGCCCATTATACGGAGGCGGCCCTTGTGAAGACCCTGGAGGAGCTTGGTATCGGACGTCCCAGCACATACGCGCCTACCATTACCACCATCATTGCCCGGCGCTATGTTTCCAGAGAGAACAGGAATCTTTATCTGACGGAGCTTGGCGAGGTGGTAAACCACATGATGAAGGCGGCCTTCCCAAGCATTGTGGAATCGGATTTTACGGCTAATATGGAAGGGCTTCTGGACTGCGTGGAGGAGGGAACCGTCAATTGGAAGACCGTTGTGGAGAACTTTTACCCGGATCTGGAGGCTGCGGTCCAGGCGGCGGAGAAAGAGCTTGAGGAGGTCAAAATCGAGGATGAGGTGACGGATGTGGTCTGCGATCTCTGCGGCCGCAATATGGTGATCAAATACGGTCCCCACGGACGCTTCCTTGCCTGCCCCGGATTTCCCGACTGCCGGAACACTAAGCCTTATCTGGAAAAAATCGGCGTTCTCTGTCCGAAGTGCGGCGCCGAAGTGGTGCTGCGCAAGACGAAAAAGGGCCGCAAGTACTACGGCTGTGAGAATCATCCGGAATGTGACTTTATGTCCTGGCAGAAGCCTTCCGGGAAGAAATGCCCCCGCTGCCAAAGCTTCATGGTGGAAAAAGGGAACAATCTGGTCTGTGCCGGAGAGGGATGCGGATACCGGGAGGCCAGGGAAAAAGAGGAGCATGATTAAAATATATGGTTGAAAATGTTCAGCCGGGCCGCGGCGGATTTTGTCTTGGCCCGGCTGAATTTCCATAGATTTTGACCGGATTTTGAAGTATTTTCAAGTATTTGTAAAAAGAGATTGAAAAGTTTGACAGCATATGATAGTATCACAGATAACAAGAACTATAATTTTTTACAAAAGGAGGGGTGCAAGTGAGCGTACAGTTATTAGATAAAACCAGAAAGATCAACAAACTGCTTCATAATAATAATTCCAGTAAGGTTGTATTTAACGACATCTGCCAGGTTCTCACGAATATTTTAAGTTCGAATATTCTGGTTCTCAGCAGAAAAGGCAAGGTCCTGGGAGTAAGTCAGTGCGAGGGCGTGGAAGAGATTCAGGAACTGATTTCCGGCCAGGTTGGGGATCACATCGATGAGGCGCTGAATGAGCGTCTGCTTGGAATTTTGTCTACAAAGGAAAATGTAAATCTTCAGACACTGGGCTTTGTGTCTGACCATGTACAGGATTATCAGGCCATTATCACCCCCATTGATATTGCCGGAGAGCGGCTTGGTACTCTTTTTTTGTATAAGTACCAAGAGCAGTATGACATTGATGACATTATTCTGAGTGAGTACGGCACTACGGTGGTCGGGCTGGAGATGATGCGTTCCGTGAATGAGGAGAACGAGGAAGAGAAGCGGAAGGTTCAGATTGTGAAGTCGGCGATCAGTACGCTGTCTTTTTCGGAGCTGGAGGCGATTACTCATATTTTTGAGGAGCTGAAAGGGAACGAAGGGATATTGGTGGCCAGCAGGATTGCGGACAGTGTGGGGATTACGCGGTCGGTGATTGTGAATGCGCTGCGCAAGTTTGAGAGCGCCGGGGTGATTGAGTCCAGGTCTTCGGGGATGAAGGGGACTTATATCAAAGTGGTGAATGACGTGGTGTTTGAGGAGTTGGCGAAGCTTAAGAAGGTGTAGTTGGCTTAGAAGAACCGCGGCAATTACAAGACTCATATTTTTGAAAAAATAGTGGAAGCTGAATGGAGAGAATATCTTCTGTTTGGCTTCTGTTTTTTTGCGTTAAATGTCCGGGATTGTGCAATATAGTGTAAAATCAGCGGGACGTTAAGTGAAAATTGTTGAACTTGATAATAGCTGCAAAGCTGAGATAATGAAATAAAGGAAGAGTTATACGGGCAAATATGATAAATATGGAAATGGCTGACTGCCGTTTTACCATTGACCGGAAAAACCGTGTCCTTACAATGACGGAATTTCAAGCAGAGGGCGAGGAGCAGTCTGTCACGTTGGAGGGCGGTCAGATGGCGAAGCTGTTGCGGTATATTGTACATATATTGGAAATTTTTATGTGGGAGCAAGACTATTCCCTGCGTCCTGATGAGGGGGATTATGACCCGTTTTTTGATGGGGAAGAAGATTTTTTCATGGAAGATTTGAAGAATGGATTGGAAGTACAGCCAATAAAGGAACCGGAGAGAAATCCGTCATGGCGGGTGCAGGTGGAATACACAAACCATACAGAGCAGGATATTTGCAGCTATGAGGATCATATGCCAGATCGTCCGGAAGAATTGTATCTTTCCCTGTTGGAATATTTTGAGCCGGAGGATGAGGTCTTTTAATGGGAAAAACGGAGTATGGTAAAAACTTATACTTAAAAGTTGACAGTATTCTTTAAGACTTTTATAATTTAACCTTGAGTTCAATTATGAGGAGGCAGACAGTGGCACGGAGAAAAAAAGAGCCGAAAAGTGTACACCGAAAAAAAGGAATTTTTAATATCCGGCATAGATAAAGGCGATCTGTGAAACGATCTGAAAATCATGCCTGCTATTTTTGTTTTCTGGGGTATGTTGTCCGGGCTTATTCAGCTTGCAGAAAACAAAGAAGAATATATTAAAAAAACAATGGGATTATCAAAAGTCCAGTTTTTAGAACATGGTTTTCATATGTTGTATTGTTCTATTGCAGATAGTGGAGAGTGATGAAGTGAGAATATCGAAAAGGAAAACAGTATAGTTGATGAACAGAAAATTGACCACTTTTTGACTTATTTGCAGTATCATATTCTGAGAGAGGTTATTATGGCATACAAAATACTTATTGTTGATGATGAAAAAATGCTGACAGAGTTATTGTCAAGTCACTTACGGAAGTGTGGATATGAGGCTTTTGTAGCGGAAAATGCACAGCAGACAATATCCATGCTGAATGTCTATCCGGATTTGATTCTGCTTGACATCAATATGCCGGAAATAGACGGACTGGAGCTATGTAAAATGATCCGCCAGAATGTCGTCTGCCCCATTTTGTTTCTGACAGCCCGGATTACGGAACAGGACAAAATAAACGGCCTGCAGGCTGGCGGTGATGATTACATAACCAAGCCGTTCAGCCTGAAAGAGTTGACTGCAAGAGTGGCGGCTCACCTGCGGAGGGATGAACGAAGCAAGTGTACGCCTAAAATCGTTTCTTCCCAGGGCTTGATCGTAAATCTTGCGGAACGTACTTGTTTTTATGGGGAAAAGCCGCTGAGCCTGTCAAACCGTGAGTTTGACATTGTGGAGTTTCTGATGTGTAACGTGGGTCAGATATTCGACAGGGAGCGGATCTATGAAGTCGTGTGGGGGCTGAATGCCGAAGGAGACAGCGGAGTCATAAAAGAGCATATCCGAAAGATCAGGAATAAACTGAAGGAAGCTACGGGCAGGGAATACATAGAAACAGTTTGGGGGATGGGTTACAGATGGAAAAAATGAGGAAACCCGGATCAATGAAAAGAGCTTTTATCTGTGCGGTAACTGCTACAATGTTTCTTGTTTTTGCGGCATCTGTCCTGACGATTTATGGATGCTACCGTATACAAAAAGTGATACTTCCCGATTCTCAGGAAGTCTGGCTGAATATCCGGACGGTCACAGCGGACGGGAGGGTATTAGAGGGAGGGCAGAGGGTTATCCTTGACGAACCTGCCCAGGTGGGTATGCTCGTTCCCACCGGAGTGGATGTAACTTTGGAGAATACGGAATTCATAATAGAGAAAATCGAGTCCGGCTTTGCGGCGCTTCGCCCAAAGCAAAAGTTCGTATACAGAATGGCAGGCATTTCTATGGTGTTGTTTCCTTTTGTCTATTCCATTACAGGTATCATGCTGTGCGCATGGTGGTTTTACAGGAAAGAACTGTCGCCGCCCATTCAGGTTCTTGCCGATGCAACAAAACATATCCGGGAGCAAGACCTTGATTTTACGGTTGATTATAACAGGAATGATGAATTAGGAAGGCTCTGCACCGCTTTTGAAGAAATGCGGCAGGCGCTCTATGATAACAACCGTCAGCTATGGAACATGATCGAGCAGCGCAGAATCCTGCAGGCGTCAGTGGCACATGACCTTAGAAATCCCATTGCGATTGTTGAGGGATATGTGGAATATATGCAGCAATGTCTGGCAGATGGAAATCTGAATGACGAAGAATTGCGGCATACACTGTCTAACCTTGCGGTAACGGCAAAACGGCTTGAACATTATACAGATTATATCCGTGACCTGAATGCGATTGAAGAAACGGAAACAAAGTATTCCGTAGTTCAGTTACCGGACTTTTTAAGAAGAGCTACGGAAAGTTTTTCGTTTTTTGCCAAACAGCGCAGCCTGGAGATTGCATACCATTCTGCCATATCCGAATGTCAGGTAAAATTAGACGAGCAGATTTTTTACCGTATTGTCGAGAATATCTTTTCCAATGCCGTTCGATATGCCAAAAGCAAGGTGAATTTCGGGTACTCCCTTACAGATGATATGCTTATGATAACCATATCAGACGATGGCAAAGGCTTTTCAAGGGCAATGCTCCGTAAAAAGAACACTTTTCTTTATTCTGAGGATAAAACGGGAGAGCATATGGGCCTGGGATTGGCTACAAGCCGTGTCCTTAGCCAGAAACACGGCGGAAGTTTAGAACTTTCAAATATTGCTTCTGGTGGAGCTTGTGTAACAATTAAACTTGCAGTCCACAAAATGAATTGATATTTTTATTTACTCAAACTTCCCACATTAAAAATGGGATTTGCTCCTTGAAAAATCAATACTTTAGCTCACAAAATAGCGCTCAGGCAGCCGCTGAACCGCACTCCAATGCTTTTTGCATGTACTTTGGCAGCCGCTGAATAAA
>CAJTDE010000018.1 GCA_910574835.1 Clostridia bacterium
CCGCTGGTGTATCTGCTGGTTTACCAAGGCCATGACAGAGTAGCCAAGTCGGGAAGGGATAAACGCTGAAGGCATCTAAGCGTGAAGCCCCCCTCAAGATGAGATATCCCATTCGAAAGAAGTAAGACCCCTTAAAGACGATAAGGTAGATAGGGCAGAGGTGGAAGTGCAGTAATGTATGGAGCTGACTGCTACTAATCGGTCGAGGGCTTGACCAAGCGTCATAGGAGAGAGAAGAACAGAAAAGACTAAGAGAAAACCAAGATGTGGAAGAGATAATTCAGTATATAGTTTTGAAGGCATATGAGATATGTTTACAGAACAGTCTTTCTTTAGATAGAAAGGCTGTTTTTTACATACAAATCAATTTACATACAAATGAGATTCCTTAATAGAAAATCCAATTGTAATCTTCTCCTGGATTCGTTATACTAAAATCAAACCGTATCCAGCCAAGAAAGGAGCGTGAACATATGCCGAGAACTGTGGGCATAGGTCATCAGGACTTTGAAAAGCTTAGAATGAAAAATAATTTCTATATAGATAAAACCGATTTTATCCGTAAATGGTGGGATGCAGATGATGAAGTGACCCTGATTACACGCCCCAGAAGATTTGGAAAAACTATGACTATGAGTATGGTGGAAAAGTTTTTTCTGTCAATTATGCCAAAAGAGGGGAGCTGGAATTACAGCCTGATCCTGACCAACCGGGAAGTGCATGTTATGTTTTCCAAACGGTACAGGCAGCTTTAAATCAGATTGAGGAACAAAAGTTTGAGGCGGCTTTGATAGAAAAGGGTATCTCACGAGAGCGGATACGAAAATACGGTTTTGCATTTCAAGGAAAAGAAGTGTTGATCGCCGGCCGAACCTGTAACTAGTAGTCCGTACCGGAAATCCTTGTGCATATTTCCGGTCTATTTCTCCGATAGCACAGGTCAAAAAGCCTCGCCGTAGCACCACTACGTCTGCGTTTTTTGACCTGCACTCTCGGAAAAATATCCTCAGAAATATGCACAAGGATTTCCGATACGGACTACTAGCACATCATCCCATTCATTTTGAGGGAATCAGTATGAGGAAGCATGAAATTTACGAACCTGAAAGCGGAATTATCCGATGAATTAATTCTGGAAAAATTGAATTGTACCCTGAACTCTCCTCTTCACGATGAATTGCTGGAGGAGCTTTTGGAGATCAAGGAGGAAGCACAGGGGTTGCTATGCCCTTTTGGAGCTATGGCCTTTGGAGAGCTTCCCAAACAGATTGCCACGGAGGAATACCCGGAAGGCACCCGAATTGTGTACGTCATTACGACGGTGGGAGATGCGATCAGCGGATATATTGAGAAGTACTTTAACGAGGGCGATTACGTAAAGGGAATGTTGGCGGATGCCCTGGCAGATACCTGTCTTTTTGAGCTTGAAAAGAGCTGGGGGCACATATTGATGGAAGAGTGCCGGAAGGCAGGATGCGGAATCTCCGGACGTTTAGAGATTCCCCAGGATCTTTCTATGAAGACTCAGAAGATTGCTTTTGAGACAATCGGAGCGGAAGAGCTTCCGGGTATCAGGCTGTCAGACGGGTATATGTTTTATCCGGTGAAGAGTATCTGCCATGTTTTTTTACTCAGTAAGGAAACAGAGCAGTTTGAAATCGGGCATAATTGCCGCACCTGCCGCAATAAAAGCTGCAATATGCGCCGGCTCTCGCCTGTCGCCTTACAGGTGCATAGAAAAGGGATGATCGAGACGATTGAGAGTAAGGGAGAGGAATCGATTTTCGATACATTGCAGAGGATATGGCCGGACTATAGTGCGGTTTGCGGCAGGCGGGGAGTCTGCGGAAAGTGCCGCGTTCAGATTCTAAAAGGGCAGGTTCCGCCTTCTTTGGAGGACAAGGACTATTTTACGGAGAAAGAGCTGGCGTCCGGGTGGCGTCTTTCCTGTAAGGCATATCCTTTGACAGACTGTGAATTGGAGGCGGCTTTTGAGGAGGATGGGTTCTCTGTTTTGACAGCGGGAGCAAAGAATTGCGCCGGGCCTGCAACAGCAAAACGGCAGGGGTACGGCATTGCAATTGATATGGGCACAACAACACTGGCGGCACAGCTGCTGCGGCTGTCTGACGGAAATGTTTTGGATACGGCTGTGTCCGTAAATCATCAAAGAAGCTTTGGCGCAGATGTGATTTCACGGATTCAGGCTTCCAATACGGGGAAAAAGGAAGAACTGCGGAATCGAATCCGGAAGGATTTGGGGCGGCTTATTCGCAGGCTGCTGCCTGGCGGACAAGACAGGATACGGCCAGATATGATTTGCATTGCGGGAAATACTACAATGGGGCATCTTTTGATGGGATATTCCTGCGAGGCAATGGGACGGCTTCCCTTTGCACCCGTTAATATAGAAGAGATTGTCGGAAAAGCGGAGGATATTCTGGGCGGGGAGGCGCGGAAGGCCGGACTGGATTCCGAGGTAAGGGTTTGTCTGCTGCCCGGTATATCTGCTTTTGTAGGGGCGGATATTACAGCCGGCCTTTTGGCCTGCGGCTTTGATACCGCCGGGCAGGTAAGCTTGTTTTTGGATCTGGGTACGAATGGGGAGATGGCCTTGGGAAATCGGGAGCGGATCTATACGGCTTCCACGGCGGCAGGTCCGGCCTTTGAGGGCGGAAATATTCGGTGCGGATGCGGAAGTATTCCGGGAGCCATCTGTCATGTTGAGATTGAAGCGGACGGGAGCGCAGAGATTAAGACGATTGACGGGCAGCCGCCGGTCGGTATCTGCGGGACAGGTTTGGTGGAGGCTGCCGCGGAGCTTTTGCGCCGCGGATTCCTGGACGAAACAGGGAGGCTTGCAAAACGTTATGCAAAAGAGGGGTATCCCTTGGCTTACACAGAGGATGGGAAGGTCATTATGCTGACCCAGAAGGATATCCGGGAATTGCAGCTGGCAAAAGCGGCTGTCTGTGCAGGGATAACGATTCTGGTTCATAAGTATGGAATAGAGTGGGATGAGATTGGGCACGTATTTTTGGCCGGAGGCTTTGGATATGGAATGGAACCGGAGAAAGCCGCAAGAATTGGTCTTTTGCCGGGCGCGCTGCTTGATAAGGTAGAGATTGTAGGAAATGCGGCTCTTTTGGGAGCAAGAATGTATCTGACCGTTTCTGACGCAGACAGGCGCATCGAAGCTATCCGCAGGGTCAGCCGGGAGACAGCGCTGGCACGGGAACCGGAATTTCAGGATTGCTATGTAGATGCAATGTATTTTGAGAAATGATCGCCAAGTATCCTTGGAGGAAGTTCTGAAAATAAGCTGATAAAGGGACCGGAACAGGAGTGAAAAACATGATAATTATCGGTGAAAAGCTGAACGGAACCATTCCTTCCGTGGCCAAGGCCATTGCCGGGCGTGATGAGGAGTGGATCAAGGAGATTGCACGCAGGGAAGCGGATGCCGGCGCCGACTTTATTGATGTATGTGCATCGGTGGAGATAGGAGAGGCGGAAACGCTTCACTGGATGATTGATTTGGTTCAGAGCGTGACGAATGTACCCATTTGTATTGACAGTCCAAGTGCGGAGGTGCTTGTGCGGGCATATCCCTTCTGTAAGAGGCCGGGAATGTTTAACTCCGTATCAATGGAGAGCAAAAAACGGATTGACGATATTTTTAGAATTATGGCGGAGAATCCCGGCTGGGAGGTCATAGCCATGCTCTGTGACGATACAGGAATCCCAAAATCTGCGGCGGACCGCCTGCGGGTGTTTGAGGGAATTATGGAGAAAGCGAAGGCATATGGAATTGCACCTTCCGGAATCCACATCGATCCCATGATTGAAGCTGCGGCGCTGATGGAGCCGGATGGGGAGGACGGGCCGGGAATTGCGACTAATAGGAAGGTGATCCGTACCATACGGGAGGCTTATCCTGACATTCATATTACCTCGGCCATCAGCAATATCTCGCATGGCTTACCGGCCCGGAAGTTTATGAACTATGCATTTGCGGCATTGCTCCTGGAGGCAGGGGTGGACAGCGGCATCCTGGACCCGCTGGACGAGGGAATGCTGGGTGTGATTTATGCGGCAGAGGCATTGCTGGGCCTGGACGAAGACGGTTACTGTATGGAATACATTAAGGCATATAAGGACGGCTTGTTTGGGACGCCGGAGAAATAAAAACAGCCGAGAATACTTTTGGCTGGCCGGTAAAGTCGCAAAGGTGCACGAGAGGAACTTTTATGAGTGCCCTTTCGAATAAAAGTTTCTCTCATTACAGGTGTACCGAAGCGACTTTACCCTTTAGTGCCGCCGCGTAGCGACTTTTAATAGGAGGACGGCTATGAGACCGGAAATAGAAGAAGTGAAGGCTTTGGTGGTAAAGGGAAGCGCAAAGAAGGTTGGAAGAGCAGTGCAGGCGGCCGTGGACGCAGGCTGCGATGCTTCGGAGATTCTCAATCAGGGTATGGTTGAGGCGATGTCCGAGGTGGGCGATCAGTTTACAAAGAATGAGATTTTTGTATCTGAGATGTTGATGGCGGCAAGAGCTATGAAGAAGGGTGTGGAGGTGCTGCAGCCTCATTTGGCAGCAGGTTCCACAGGCGCTTTGGGTAAGGTGATCATTGCTACGGTGAAGAACGATTTGCACGATATTGGAAAGAAGCTGGTGGCTATGATGATCGAGAGTGCAGGATTTGAAGTGCTGGATCTGGGCATTGATGTGCCGATTAGCAAAATTATTGATTGCTACCGGAAGAATCCGGAGACAAAGATCATTGCCTTGTCTGCGCTTTTAACCACTACAATGCCGGATCTGCGGGAAACGGTGGAGGCTCTTAACAAGGCAGATTTCCGCAGTGATATCAAGATCATGGTAGGCGGCGCTCCCGTCACCCAGGCATTTGCAGATGAGATTGGAGCTGACGGCTATTCGGCAGACGCGGCCGAAGCGGCAATTTTAGCGAAGAAATTGGCAGCTTCTTTCTGAAAGTCAAAGGAAGCTCAAAAAAATATAAACGGATCGAAGCGATAAAGGAAACGGCTTCGATCCGTTTTTCTCTACGAATGAAGAATCCGAATCAGGCAGAGAAAGGGCTGCAGCTCTTCCATATCGGCTATGGAATCCATAGTAAGGATAATAATGGTAAACCCGGCAGCCGTCATAAGGAAGCTCAGGGCAACCACGCCCACAATGGTAAGCACCAGACGAAGATCCGAGTATTTTTTGAGACAGCCGGAGGATTTCCGTAAAAGATAGCTGCCGGCAAAGAGAAGAACGGGAGTCAGAGAACCTAAGATCAGATAGGAACCCAAGCTTCCGAGGAGAATGGAAGGGTCTGTCAAAAGCTCCGCTGCCGCTTGCTGAGCTTCCTCTGCTGCCGCGCCTGGATTTACCAGGCTTGCAAAAAAGGAAAGGCTGTTATTGATAAAGTGAAACAGCGCCGGAAACAGCATATTATTTGACTTCCGCATAATATAGGCCAGGCCCATGCCTAAGACGGCAGTAGGCAGAAAACGGTATGGATCTAAGTGAAACAGCCCAAAGATCAGCCCGATACACAGAACCACAACCCAATCCCTGGAAATCCCCCGAAAGGTATGCATAATAAAGCCCCGATGCATGGCCTCTTCACAGATAGCAGGCGATACGGCCACAATCAGGAAGGAAAAGAAGGCAGGGATAGAAGAGAACATGTAGCTCATACTGGAGCTGACCTCCAGAAATCCCTCCGGAAACAAAAGCATCGAAATCAGCGTCACAAGCATAGCGGACAAAAAGCAGCCGGCCCAGATAAGAATGGTCCCCACAATCTGTCCAAACCGCGGCCGGCGGATGGGAAACACCTCCCGAAAGCTCTGTTTCGTCAAACGCACGGCCAGCAGCGTCACAAACAGAAGCCCCAGCTCCGTCAAGAGAAGCCCCACCATGCCAAAGCGAAACTGCAGAGGCGCAAATACAAAAATAAATAAAACCATAATAATAAAAAATAAGCCGATTCCGTAAAGCGGATTTAAGCGGCGCTTTTCTTCTTCAAAAAAATCCATATGTCAAACCTCCTGTAAAAGAAACTTTTGTTACCTCCAATGAACAAGGCAGCGTTATTTCATATATTTAATCTCAGTTTACCACCCCAAAAGCACTTCCGCAATGTAAAATTCCTGTGATATCTGATTTTGGTCTATGGTCATTTTTCAAAAAATATGATAAACTTGTATTATTGTAAAGAAATTTTGAACCGGAACAGCTCTGTTTTAAGTGACGGACGTATATTTGCTTTGGGAATAAGAGGAAGAGTTAAGGGAGAGCAGCGAATGGAACAGGAACTACTCGAACAGGAAATCAATACGTACAGGGAAAAGGTAAGGCGCTGCGTCTCCAAGGAAGAGGTGTGGCAGATCAAAGAGGATTATGAGGACGCGCTTCTTCTGGGAATCAGCGTAGTGGAGAGTAATCCGGTGCTTTCCCTCCAGCAGAAATTGGAATTTACCATGCTTAAGGATACAAAGCTGTCCATGATGGCTGAGATGATTGAGGAATTTGCCGGGAGTCCGGAATACGAAGCTCTGCCCGACAGAGCGGAGGGCGCGAAGGAAGCAAAGGAATCGCATATGGAGATGGAATCTTTATCCCAGGAGGAAGAGCTGAAACGGATGCTGATGAAGCGGGCTAAGGCCATGAACAGCTATGCGGGCAGCCGGAAGGGAGCGGAGGGCCAGGAGCCAACGCCTTTTGATGCAAAGGGATAAAAGTGATACATATGAGGAGTGAAGGCAAAATATGATAGCAATCATTGACTATGATGCAGGCAATTTAAAGAGCGTGGAAAAAGCCTTGCTGTCTCTGGGGCAGGAAACCGTTGTAACCAGAGACAGGGAGGAGCTTTTGGATGCGGATAAGGTGATACTTCCCGGCGTGGGGAATTTCGGGGATGCCATGCAAAAGCTTAGGACCTATGGTCTGGAACCGGTGATACGGGAGCTTGTAAAAAGGCGGATTCCCTTTCTTGGCATCTGTCTGGGACTCCAGCTGCTTTTTGAGGAGAGCGAGGAGGCTCCCGGCGTACCGGGGCTTGGGATTTTGAAGGGGAAGATTTTAAGGATTCCGGAAGGAGCGGGGCTTAAGATTCCTCATATCGGATGGAACTCCCTGAAGCTAGAGAATCAGGGACGGCTCTTTGAAAGGCTTGGTGACGAACCTTATGTGTATTTTGTCCACTCCTACTATCTGAAGGCGGAGGACGAAGCCATTGTAAAGGCGGTAACGGAGTACGGAACCCGGATTCATGCCTCGGTGGAGCAGGACAATGTATTTGCCTGCCAGTTTCATCCCGAGAAGAGCAGCGGAACCGGACTGCGGATTCTGGAAAACTTTTCCAAGCTATAATAAAAAAGATTTTTCTGACTGCCTGCAATTGATATGCGGGTGTATTGTCCGCCTGGTAATCAGACGGCACGCCAACGATAAAAAATTGCGGTATGAGGTTGGAGGGCAGGAACATGTTTACAAAGAGAATTATTCCCTGTCTGGATGTACATGCCGGACGGGTGGTAAAGGGCGTTAATTTTGTGAATCTCCGGGATGCCGGGGACCCGGTGGAGATTGCGGCCGCCTACGACAAGGCCGGGGCGGACGAGGTGGTGTTTTTGGATATTACGGCAAGCTCCGACGCCCGGAATACGGTGGTGGATATGGTGCGCAAGGTGGCCGAGAAGGTATTTATCCCTTTCACGGTAGGAGGCGGCATCCGCACCGTGGAAGACTTCCGGGCGCTGCTTCGGGAGGGTGCGGATAAGATTTCCGTAAATACGGCGGCGATTATGCGGCCGGAGCTTATCAGCGAGGCGGCGGACAAGTTCGGAAGCCAGTGCGTGGTGGTGGCCATTGACGCCAAGCGAAGAGCCGACGGAAGCGGATGGAATATCTACAAGAACGGCGGCCGGGTGGATATGGGCCTGGACGCGGTGGAGTGGGCCGTGAAGGCGGAGCGCCTGGGCGCCGGGGAGATATTGCTCACCAGTATGGACTGTGACGGAACGAAGGAGGGGTATGACATTGAACTGACCCGCACCGTTGCCGAGCATGTCTCGATTCCGGTGATCGCCTCCGGAGGGGCCGGAACAAAGGAGCATTTCCGGGAAGCACTGACGGATGGAAAGGCAGACGCGGTATTGGCGGCTTCCCTGTTTCATTATAAGGAACTGGAGATTCGGGAGCTGAAAGAATATTTAAGAGAACGCGGAGTTCCGGTGCGGCTGTAGCGGAACCGGAAAGAAGATTACAGATGCGCCGAAGCGATTTTACACTTTAGCGCCGTTGCGCAGCGACTAAAATAGGAGATAAAGAATATGGCAATGATTCAAAATGACTGGCTGGAACCCTTAAACCTGGAATTTCGCAAGCCCTATTATGCGGAGCTTTTTCAATTTGTGAAAGAGGAATACGCCACAAGAAAGGTATTCCCTCCGGCGGATGATATTTTCAATGCCTTTCATCTGACGCCTCTTAGCCAGGTGAAAGTAGTGATTCTGGGGCAGGACCCTTACCACAATGACGGACAGGCTCACGGTCTGTGTTTTTCCGTGAAGCCGGATGTGGACGTCCCCCCTTCTCTGGTGAATATTTACCAGGAGCTTCACGATGATCTGGGCTGCTACATTCCCAACAACGGCTACCTTACCAAATGGGCAAAGCAGGGCGTGCTGATGCTGAATACGGTGCTGACGGTGCGGGCGCATCAGGCCAATTCCCACAGAGGAAAGGGCTGGGAGGAATTTACGGATGCAGCCATCCGCATCCTCAATGAGCAGGATCGGCCCATCGTGTTTATTCTGTGGGGAAGCCCGGCCCAGAAAAAGGCGGCGATGCTGCATAACCCGAAGCATCTTATTTTAAAATCCCCTCATCCAAGCCCGCTGTCCGCTTACCGGGGGTTCTTTGGCAGCAGGCCCTTCAGTCAGACCAACGAGTTCCTGGAGAGGAACGGATTGGAGCCTGTAGATTGGCAGATTGAGAATGTATAAGCAATATGAGGCGGTAAGGAAATGGCTTCTTGAGCAGAAAAAGAGCACGCGGGTTATGCTTCTGCTTCTGACGGCTGCCGTTGCTTTTTATATGGTAATCCTCCTCTGGCTGATACCGGAGATGATGGAAGCCGTCCCTATGGACACGAAATACTGGAAGGTTAAAATAGCAGCGTCCATACTCTTTCTGCTTCCGGTATATGCAGGGCTTTTGTGGGGCGCTTACCGGTGTTCTTTCTTATCTGTGAGGACAGGGACCTGGGAGGAGTTTGAAAAGAGCAGGCTTTTCAGGAGAAAAGGGGCGGAAAACGGACAAGAGAAAGAAAACCGGCGGCGTTGGCGTTGGTTTCTGCTGGGCTTTGGCCTGACCTTTCTCTGGCTGATGCTGTACTACTATGCCTATTTTCCGGGTTCCTTTGACTGGGACAATCTGGATCAGTGGTGGCAGATTCAGAACAGCCAGTATGATACCTGGCATCCGGTGTTCCACACTCTGATCATTGCCCTGTTTTCAAGGATTGTGAATCATTACGGCTTTGCGGTATTTATGCAGCTGTTTTTATACAGCCTTCTCTGCGGATATCTGCTTGTCACAATGGCAAAATGGAGATTTCCGGCCTGGGGTCTGGCGCTGACGGAATTTTTTCTGGCGGCCAATCCTCAGACACATCGAATCCTGCTCTTTATGTGGAAGGACAGTGCGCTGACGCTTTTTATGCTGCTCTTCACCGTATTCCTTTTGAATACCTGGCTGAGCAATGGTAAGTGGCTGAAAAAGCGCAGGAACCTTGCAATCTGGATTCTGGCGCTGATTTCCGTTTCTATGGTGCGGCACAACAGCATTTTGTTTACCATTCCGTTCCTGGCGCTGACTGCCTTTTGCTTTCGGGAGATACGCAGACAAAGTATTCTTTCCCTTGTTCTGATGCTGGCGGGGATGCTGGTGATAAAGTATCCGGTATACAATCTGGTGGGAGCCAGCCGCCCGGAGCAGACCTATGTGGAGACGGTGGGAGTGCCCATGACCATTCTCTGCAACATTCATGAGACAGCGCCGGAGAGCCTTGATCCGGAGGCTGCGGACTTCCTGGCAAAGATTGGCCCGGAAAAACGGTGGAAGGTTTATGAGATGGGAAATTACAACTCCTTTAAGTTTGTAACCAATGCCAATGCGGTGATTTCCGAGACGGAACCGGCGGATTTTCTCAGATTTACGGCGCGCACCGCGGGCAATGCGCCGGGACTGTCCGTGCAGGCGGTCTATCAGGTGACGCGGATGGTGTGGGATATCCGGGGCGCTACGCCCTGGCATGGAGATCTGGAGTTTCAGCTTCGGGAAAATGAGTGGAACTTTGCCTATGTTAAGAATCGGGCTGTTTTGCGGGAAACGCTGAATGATTTTGACGAGTGGGTCATGGACAGCCCCTTTGACCTGGTTTTCTCTTACAATGGGCTGCATCTTCTGGCATTGATTCTAAGCACTCTGTTTGTATTTGTAAAGAAGAATAAGGGATGGAAGGCCATGTGCATTGCCTTGCCTCTGCTGGCCTACAGCTTGGGAACCATGCTGCTTTTGTGCGGGCCGACTTATCGGTTCTTTCACTTCAACAGCGTGACAGCGGTTCCGCTTTGCCTGCTGTTGTTTTCCGCTGAAAAGAAATACGGCTCTGCTGCGTAGCAGGGCCGTAAAAATAACCTTTTTTCAATATAATATCAATATAATGGCTTTTCATCCAGATTTTTGTTGGCCGTAGCCAGCATCAGCTTTAAGCGGTTCAGCTGATTTACCTCGCTTGCTCCCGGATCGTAATCAATGGCGATTACATTGGACTTGGGATACTGTCTCCGCAGCTCCTTGATTACGCCCTTGCCCACGACATGATTGGGCAGGCAGCCGAAGGGCTGGGTGCAGACAATGTTGTTCACGCCGTTGTGAATCAGCTCCAGCATTTCGCCGGTCAGAAACCACCCTTCGCCGGTCTGGTTTCCAAGGGATACAAATCTTGAAGCCATTTTCCCCATCTCATCAATATTGCCGGGGGGCACAAAATGAACGCTCTTTTCCAATGCCTTTGCCGCCGGCTTTCGCAGCCATTCCATAGCCTTGATTCCCAGCCGTCCGTTCCGGGCGGAGGAACGCTTTTTCCCGAGATAATCCGCCTTAAATTCATTGTTTTTAAAGCAGTAAAGCAGGAAATCCATCAAATCCGGCACCACAGCTTCCGCGCCCTCGGCCTCTAACAGATCCACAAGGTGATTGTTGGCGGAGGGTGAAAACTTCACCAAAATCTCGCCCACCACACCTACCCGGGGCTTTTTCAGATCTTCATAAATGGGAAGCCGATCAAAGTCCTCAATAATACCTCTGCATATTTTTACAAAGCGGCGGTGCGGCGTATGGCTTTTGGAGAGAAAGTCCTGACAGATGTGTTTCCATTTCTCATGAAGCCGGTTGGCTGCGCCGGGGACCTTCTCGTAGGGGCGCATCCGGTAGAGCACCCGCAGGAAAATATCGCCGAACACCAGCCCGTAGAGTCCCTTAACGGCCAGAGCGGGAGTCAGCTTAAAGCCGGGATTTTTCTCAAGGCCGCTCAGATTCAGAGAGATCACGGGGATATCGGGATAGCCTGCCTTTTCCAAAGCGCGGCGGATAAAGCCGATATAGTTGGTGGCCCGGCAGCCGCCTCCTGTCTGGGTAACGATGACGGCCAGCTTTTCCGGATTGTATCGGCCGGAGAGAATGGCGGTCATAATCTGCCCCACGATGACCAGAGAGGGGTAGCAGGCGTCGTTGTTCACATATTTTAAGCCCATATCAATAGCGGACTTGTCAGAATCCGGCAAAACCTCCAATTGGAAGCCAAAAGCCCGAAATGCCGGCTCAATGAGGTCAAAATGGATAGGCGACATCTGAGGGCAGAGGATGGTATGGGTTTTTTGCATTTCCTCCGTAAAGACGGTTCTCTCATAGGAGGAGGATACAATGGAGCGGCAGACAGCCTTCTGTTCCCGCACCCGCAGAGCGGAGATAAGGGAGCGGACGCGGATTCTGGCGGCTCCCAGATTGTTTACCTCGTCAATCTTTAAGCAGGTATAAATCTTCCCGGAATTACTCAAAATATCATTTACCTGATCGGTAGTTACCGCATCCAGGCCGCAGCCAAAGGAATTGAGCTGAATGAGATCCAGGTCTTCCCGTGATTTTACAAAATTGGCCGCCGCGTACAGACGGGAATGATACATCCACTGGTCCATGACAATAAGAGGCCTCTCCACCCCATATAGATGACTGACCGAGTCCTCCGTAAATACGGCAATGCCGTAGGAATTAATCAGCTCCGGAATACCATGATTGATTTCCGGGTCAATGTGATAAGGTCTTCCGGCAAGAACGATTCCCCGCCGCCCGGTTTCCTTTAAATAAGAAAGAGTTTCCTCGCCTTTGCGCATCATATCCTCTCTTGCGTTTTCCAGTTCCTTCCAGGCTTTGCGCACGGCGGAAGAAACCTCGGCGGCCGGAATGTGATACTTCCCTTCAAACTCTTCCGTCAGGCGCTTTTCCAGAATCATTTCATTTTCAAAGGACAGGAAGGGATTGAAAAAGTCAATGGAGCCGTCAAGCAACTCGTCGATGTTGTTCTTGATATTTTCCGCATAGGAGGTGACGATGGGGCAGTTGTAGTGGTTGCCCGCATCGGGAAACTCGTTCCGCTCATAGGGAATGCAGGGATAGAAGATAAACTTCAGCCCCTTGCGGATAAGCCAAGTCACATGGCCGTGGGCCAGCTTGGCCGGATAACATTCCGATTCACTGGGAATGGATTCAATCCCCAGTTCATAAATCTTCCGGTTGGAGGCCGGGGAGAGTACCACCCGGTATTTAAGTTCCGTAAAAAACGTAAACCAGAAGGGATAATTTTCATAAAAATTCAGAACCCGGGGAATGCCCACTTCTCCCCGCTCAGCTTCGTCGGCGTTAAGAGGCGTGTAGCCAAACAGCCGTTGATTCTTGTATTCATAGAGGTTGGGGATATGTTCCTCATTCCGGGTCTTCCCGATTCCGCGCTCACAGCGGTTGCCGGAAATGTACTGACGGCCGCCCGTAAAACGGTTGATGGTCAGGCGGCAGTTGTTGGTGCAGCCCTTGCATTTGGACATGGTAGTGGTAAATTCCAGGCGGTTGATCTGCTCGATGGAGAGCATGGTGGTCTTAAGCTCCGGCGTATAGCGCTCCCGTGCAATGAGGGCGGCTCCGAAGGCTCCCATGATTCCTGCAATATCCGGGCGGATTACCTCGCAGCCCGCTATTTTTTCAAAGCTTCGCAGCACCGCGTCGTTGTAGAAGGTGCCGCCCTGAACAACGATGTGCTTTCCCAGGGAGGAAGCGTCGGAGACCTTGATTACCTTGAACAGAGCGTTCTTAATAACAGAGTAGGCAAGCCCCGCAGAGATATCCGCCACCTTTGCCCCTTCCTTTTGCGCCTGTTTTACTTTGGAGTTCATAAATACGGTACAGCGGGTTCCGAGGTCAATGGGATGCTCCGCAAACAAGGCCTCTCTGGAAAAATCCTCTACGCTGTAATTGAGAGAACCGGCAAAGGTTTCAATAAAGGAACCGCAGCCGGAGGAGCAGGCTTCGTTGAGCTGAACGCTGTCCACGGTGTGATTGCGGATACGGATGCATTTCATATCCTGTCCGCCGATATCCAGGATACAGTCCACCTCCGGGTCAAAAAATTCGGCGGCATAGTAGTGGGCTACCGTCTCAACCTCCCCCTCGTCGAGCATCAGGGCGGCCTTGATCAGCGCTTCCCCGTAGCCGGTGGAGCAGGAACGGGCAATATGGGCGCCCTCGGGCAGAAAACGGTAAATCTCCCGGATGGCCCGCAGGGTTGTCTTCAAGGGACTTCCGTTATTGCTGCTGTAAAAGGAATAGAGCAGGGAGCCGTCCTTAGCAACCAGGGCCGCCTTGGTGGTAGTGCTGCCCGCGTCAATACCGAGAAAGCAGTTTCCCTCGTATGCCTGGAAATCGCTCCGCAGAACCTCATGGCGGCTGTGGCGTTCCTGAAACTTTCCGTATTCATAGCGGGAGGTAAAGAGCGGCTCCATACGCTCCACCTCGAAATCCATACGGATATGGGACTGAAGGCGCTCTTTAAGCTCGCTTAAACGAACCGTCGTCTCCGGCCGGCTGTTCCTGGCAGCGCCTATGGCCGCGAAGAGATGGGAGTGCGCCGGCGCAATGATATGCTCCTCGTCAAGCTTCAGAGTGCGGATAAAGGCGGCCTTCAGCTCGGACAGAAAGTGGAGAGGCCCTCCCAGGAACGCCACATGCCCCCGTATGGGCTTACCGCAGGCCAGTCCGCTGATGGTCTGGTTCACTACGGCCTGAAAAATAGAAGCGGACAAATCTTCTTTTGTCGCTCCTTCGTTGATTAGTGGCTGAATATCCGATTTTGCAAATACGCCGCAGCGGGCGGCAATGGTGTACAGGGATTGGTAATTTTTGGCATACTCATTCAGGCCGGAAGCGTCCGTCTGTAAAAGGGACGCCATCTGATCGATAAAGGAGCCTGTGCCGCCGGCACAGATGCCGTTCATGCGCTGCTCGATATTGCCGCCCTGGAAGTAAATGATTTTCGCATCCTCACCGCCAAGCTCAATGGCAACGTCGGTTCTGGGCGCTTCCGCCTCTAGGGCCTGGGCCACCGCAACTACCTCCTGAACAAAGGGAAGCTCCAGATGATTCGCCAGATTAAGGCCGCCGGAGCCTGTAACAGCGGGGGAGAGGATTGGATCGCCAAGCGCGGCTTCGGCACGGCCGAGAAGCTGAGCCAGCGTGTCCTGAATATTAGCAAAATGACGTTCGTAATCGGAAAACAGCAGCTTCCGATTTGCGTCCAATACTGCGATTTTTACGGTAGTGGAACCGATGTCGATTCCCAACATAGATGCAGTCTGATTGTTCATAACCAATTTTTCTGCAGGATATGTACTGCAGCCTCCTTTTCTATAGAGGAGCGCTTCCGGAAAATACGATTTCCGAGATACTCCAATCCCGGGCGGGGCAGAAACGATTGGGTTTGGACCGTCCGGGCAATAGGAAAAACGTTGCGGCCTTCGCTTCGGCCGGCAGCAGAAAAACTACATGATTTTACATTATACGACAATTAAAAAATTAAGGCAAATAAAAAATCTATAAAATAAATTCTTAATTTTTTCCGAATATGACGATTTGTGGATGGAAAATCGAAAATCCGGAGCTTTTAGAAACAGAAATTGGAAAAGGTGCATATAATATCCTATTAGAATAAGGAAAGAATAGAGGTAAAATATTTATGAATCATTGCCAGGGCGTTCTTCATATTGTACAAAAGGGGGATACGCTGTATCTTTTAAGCCGCCGTTATCATATACCTTTGTGGATGGTCCTGAATGCAAATCCCTATGTCAATATCTACAATCTACAGGTGGGTGATGAGATCTGCATTCCCTGCCGGATACGGCCCAGGGAGGACTGCTGTCTCTCTGACGGGGAATAAACAGGGAAGAGCCGCAGGAATGCATTGCAAAACCGTTTCTTTTTGATATATATATGATTAGCCCTCGTTTTTTATTGTTTTGCAGGTATGGAAATAATAAAAAGTAAAAAAGGCACAGTATAATAACAGAGTGTTCGCAAAAAAAGCCGTATGCTTTTGTCAGCTATGCAAGCGATGACTGGGAGGCCGTGTTTAAGCAGGCGGTTATACCGCTTCAGCAGCAGTATAGCCTGCATGTTTATGCGGATAAGGTTTTCGACAAGTTAAATGACAAATGGATCGTACCAATGCTGAGGAATGTCCGCGGCACAGGGGCGGACGCCGGATTTTCCGGCTCCGTCCTGTGTTTTTATGTCAAAGGCCGGACACAAGCCGGCCGGTGAAAGTTCGCGGCATATGGAAGCCTCATACAGGAGATCCTGGAATATTGACAAATGATCATGCCTCACCTATAATGTATCGTATCAGGAAAAAGAAAGGAAGAATACGATTTCATGAACTGGATTGATAAGCTGGAGAAAAAGTTTGGACGGTACGCCATCCCGAATCTGATGCATTATATCATTATTTTGTATGCGGTTGGGTATGTGATTCTGTTGTTTGCGCCGGATATGTATTATTCTTACCTGTCGCTGGATGCGTCGGCTATTCTGCACGGACAGATCTGGCGTATGGTGACATTTTTGATTTATCCGCCCAATGCCAGCCTGATTTGGTTTATGCTTGTATTATATCTTTATTATTCCATTGGATTGAGGCTGGAAGCCCAATGGGGAACATTTCGGTTCAATCTGTACTTTTTTACCGGCGTACTTCTGCATATTGTGGCAGCTTTTGTGTGCCAGTACGGGTTTGGCGCAAATTTCAGTCAGTATTTTGGAACTTATTGGCTGAACAATTCCCTTTTTCTGGCCTATGCGGCTACTTATCCGGATATGCAGTTTATGCTGTATTTTGTGCTTCCTATCAAGGCTAAAATATTGGGAATTATTTACGGAATTTATTTCGGTGTGGAGATTTTAGCAGGTTTTTTTGCGGAACATTTAACAATGAATATGCTGATAGGCTTGTCAAAGATTGGAATCATCGTACATCCTGCTTATAGCCTGATGGCCCTTTTGTCGCTGGGGAATTTTATTCTCTTTTTCCTTGGAATGAGGAGTATGCATCGTTATTCGCCCAAGGAGATCCGCCGCAGGCGCACCTATATGAAGAACGTAAAACAGGGAGAAAAGAGCGCAAACACCCATAAATGTGCCATTTGCGGGCGGACAGAAAAGGACGGCGAGAATTTGGAGTTCCGTGTCTGCTCCAAGTGCAACGGGTATTATGAATATTGTCAGGATCATTTATTTACACATACCCATGTAAAATAATAGGAAAAGAAGCCTGCTGACAGGCTTCTTTTTTTGAAATCTTCCTACACAGTATATGATGGCATATCCGGGGAAAGAGTGTTATAGTTTTAACAACTTAAAAGATATTACGGTACTCTTTAGTGCCATCGCGCAGCGATTCAAAACGGTAAAGTCGCAAAGGCGCACGAGAGTAACTTTTATGAGTGCCCTTTCGAATAAAAGTTACTCTCATTACAGGTGTGCCGAAGCGACTTTACCCTTTAGTGCCATCGCGCAGCGATTCAGATAGGAGGAATGTAGAAATGAATTCACCAGCGGAAATTGCACAAAATTATGTGGGAATTGGTAAGAAAAAGACAGAGCTGCCGGCTGTGAAGATGCTTGTTCTGGGTATTCTGGCAGGAATGTTCATCGGCTTTGGCGCCATTGGGTTTCAGATTGCTACGGCGACAATTGGCGGCAATCTGGGAAAATTTGTGGGAGCTTTTCTGTTTCCCACAGGACTTGCCCTTGTTCTGCTTGCAGGAAGTGAGCTGTTTACAGGAAACTGTCTGCTGGTAATTCCCTTACTGGAAAAACAAGCGTCCATTTCCGGCGTATTGAAGAACTGGCTCTTTGTATATCTTGGCAACTTTGTGGGAAGCACCATCCTGGCATTCCTGCTGGTATACGGACATACGCCTTCCGCTATAGACGGCGCGCTTATGAACACCATGATGTCCACGGCGACAGCAAAGGTGGCAATCAGCGTGGGAGATGCGATTTTCCGCGGGATCCTCTGTAATATTATGGTATGTCTGGCCGTATGGATGTCCTTTTCGGCAAAGACGGCCGGAGGGAAGATAGCAGCGCTGTATTTGCCGATTGTGGTGTTCGTGCTTGCGGGCTTTGAGCACAGCGTTGCCAATATGTACTATATTATGGCCGGTATTTTCTGCAACGGCGTATACGGCATGGGAGAGGCCAGCGTGAATGTCGGCAGTATGCTTGTGAACAATCTGCTTCCGGTTACCGTCGGGAATATCATCGGCGGCGGTCTTGTGGGGCTTACATATTGGTTCCTCTATTTAAAAGGGGCAAAGAAGAGCGCGTAAGTAAAGAGATATTATTTTAATATGCTATGCGGCAGGGGACTATCCTATATTTTGGTGGTCCCTTGTATTTGTTGAGGGATTTATTGAGTGTGAGTTTTGATAGCTATAATAAGAATTATAGATATACCGTATTTTGAGAATTATAACCAGAATTATAAACATGATAAACATACTGTATTTACCGTTGACATTTTAAGAATTATCCACTACAATCAATATCGTCCATTCCATCTATACGGAACGGAAATTCTGATTCACAGCCAATTCGGCTAATTTTCCAAACGGAAGAACAAAAATACGGACAAAGATGCAAAGGAGGTAGAAACAAAAGCAGTTCTGTGATTGCAAAAGATAAGAAATTTAACTATAATAGAAAGGAAATCATATATGACAGAAACGAAACAACTGTATGAGCAGATGCCGGAGGAGGAAAGCGCCTATAAGCCCTTAAAGGAGCTGAATTTACTGGATGACTTTCTCTTTGATGTAACCACGATGGATCTGGATGCCTGCAAGATTATTATTGAGCTTTCCCTTGGAATGACATTAAAAAGCATTAAATGGAAGGAAGGTCAGAAGGTGGTACATAACCTGCCGGGAAAGCGCGGGATTCGGATGGATTTCTGTGTGGAGGACGGAGAGGGAAACTTCATTGATGTGGAAATGCAGAAGCGCAACGAGGGGAATATTCCAAAGCGCACCCGCTTTTATCAGGCGCTTGCAGATGCTCCCATTTTAAAAAGCGGGGAGAAGGGCTTTGATAATCTGCCTCCCTCTTACATGGTCATTATCTGCGGTTTTGATTTGTACCACAGGGGAAAGTACCGCTATACCTTTGAGCATCGCTACAAGGAGGTTCCGGGGCTTTGCCTGGGAGATGAATGTCGAAAAATCATTTTAAATACCAAGGGCAGAAACGATGAAGAGGTAGATCGGGCGCTGGTTGATTTTCTTCATTACGTGGAAAACAGCAGAGAGGAGGAGCTTTCGGAGGATTGTGATATACGCTTGAAGCATCTGCGCACAACAAGATAGCTCAGATAAAGCTGAGCGATGAAATGGAGGCGGCATATATGCGGACGGAAGAGTGGGAACGGCTGATAGAGGAAAAGGGACAAAAAAGGGGAGAAAAGGCAGGCCAGGAAAAAGAAAGAATCCGGATTATCTGCACCAATCTTCAAAAGGGCAGATCTGCTGAGGACATAGCGGATTTTCTGGGCGAGGATGCGGAGGAGATTGGGAAGCTCTGCCATATAGCCGGCGAATTTGCACCTGAATATGACGTGGAAAAGATTTACAGCCGGTTAAAAAATACTTAAGAGGACATGAGCTTTTTGAAGGTCATACAGCTATTACATAAGAGAAAAGAAGCTTTATACGGAAGTATTCTGCGGAACTTCTGATAAAAAAAGAAAGGTGGGCGAAAATTATGAGTATTGAGGTAAGGGACTATGGAGTAACAGCGGACGGGCAGCAGGTAAAGCAGTATATCATGGCAAATAAGCAGGGCATGAAAGCCGTGCTGCTGAATTACGGGGCTGTGATAACGGAGCTTCACGTGCCGGACAAAAAAGGAGAGCTTCATGATGTGGTATGGGGCTACGAAGACATTGCAGGCTACGAGGTGAACACACCAGGACTTGGTTCTGCCATCGGCCGGAATGCCAACCGAATAGGCAAAGCACAGATTACAATTAACGGCAAGGTGTATGAGCTGCAGAAAAATAACGGGGAGAATAACCTTCACGGAGGCAATCCCGGCTACAACCGCCGTATGTGGAAGGGCTTAATTGCCGATGACAATAAGGTGGAATTTTCTATTGAGAGTCCCGACGGTGATCAGGGCTTTCCGGGAAATGCAAGCGTAAAAATCTCCTACACACTGACAGAGGACAACGAGCTTCGGATCGGTTATGAAGCTTCGGCTGACCAGGATACGATTTTTAATCTGACCAATCACAGCTATTTTAATCTGGAAGGACAGGAATCCGACAACGTGCTGGAGCATCATGTGTGGATAGATGCGGATGCCTTTACGCCTACGGACGATGGCCTCATTCCCACCGGCGAGATTCGCAGCGTAGAGGGAACGCCTATGGACTTTAAGACCTTTCATGCGTTGGGAGAGCGGATTGAAGAGGATTATGAGCCTTTGAAGCAGGCCGGGGGATATGATCACAATTATGTTCTGAATAACGAAGGCGCTTATGCCCTCTGCTGCAAGCTGAAATCCCTGAAAACAGGGATTGTGATGGAGGTTTACACAGATCTGCCGGGGATGCAGCTTTACTGCGGGAATTTCCTGGAGGATGAGACCGGCGGAAAGAACGGGCGCGTATATGGAAAACGGAGCGCCGTATGCTTCGAATCTCAATATTTTCCGGATGCGGTTCACCACGAGAATTTCAAAAGCCCCATATGCAAGGCAGGCGAGAAATACCGTAGCGTAACAGGATATAAATTTACAGTGGAATAAAAAATGTGTAACGGAACTGGAATAGGAGAAGGTTATGGCAAAGTATATTATGGCGCTGGATGCGGGAACCACCAGCAACCGCTGCATCCTTTTTAATGAAAAGGGGGAAATGTGCAGCGCGGCCCAGAAAGAATTTACCCAATACTTCCCCAGGCCCGGATGGGTAGAGCACGACGCCGGAGAAATCTGGTCCACCCAGATAGGCGTGGCGGTAGAAGCGATGTCCAAGCTTGGAGCGTCAGCCTCAGACCTGGCGGCTATCGGCATTACCAATCAGAGAGAAACTACGATTGTCTGGGACAAGGCCACAGGAGAGCCGGTCTGCCCCGCCATTGTGTGGCAGTGCCGTCGGACTTCGGCTTACTGCGATGAGCTGCGGGCAAAGGGACTTACCGAGGTGTATCGGGAGAAAACCGGCCTTGAGATAGACGCTTATTTTTCCGGAACCAAGCTTAAGTGGATTCTGGATCACGTGGAGGGAGCCAGGGAGCGGGCGGAAAAGGGAGAGCTTTTATTTGGAACCGTGGAAACCTGGCTGATCTGGAAGCTGACAAAAGGCGCCGTTCACGTGACGGATTATTCCAATGCCTCCCGGACCATGCTGTTTAACATCCACACCCTCACCTGGGATGCGGAAATCCTGCAAGAGCTGTCCATTCCTGCCTGTATGCTTCCCGAGGTAAAGCCCTCAGGCTGCCTCTACGGAATGACGGACCCGGCCTTTTTCGGAGGACCCGTACCCATTGCGGGAGCGGCCGGGGATCAGCAGGCGGCGCTTTTCGGACAGACCTGCTTTGAACCCGGGGAGGCCAAGAATACTTATGGAACCGGCTGCTTCCTGCTGATGAATACGGGAGAGAAGCCGGTGTCCTCCAAGAATGGACTGGTAACAACCATTGCCTGGAGCCTGGACGGTAAGGTTACTTATGCTCTGGAGGGTTCGGTCTTTGTGGCAGGCGCGGCCATTCAATGGCTTCGGGATGAGATGAAGCTGATTGACAGCGCGCCGGACTCGGAGGAAGCGGCTCTTCGCGTCCCCGACACGGCAGGCTGCTATATGGTCCCGGCTTTTACGGGGCTTGGAGCGCCTTACTGGGATCAATATGCCAGAGGAAGCATTGTGGGGCTGACCCGGGGAGTGAACCGGGAGCACATTATCCGGGCAACGCTGGAATCCCTTGCTTATCAGGTAAATGATGTGATCGGCGCTATGGAGGCGGATTCCGGGATTGATCTGCAGGCTTTGAAGGCGGACGGCGGCGCTTCGGCCAACAGCTTTATCATGCAGTTCCAGGCGGATATTACAGGGGCGCCGGTGAAGCGGCCGGCCTGTGTGGAGACAACGGCCCTGGGAGCCGCTTACCTGGCCGGTCTGACCGTGGGCTATTGGAAGGACCGGGAGGATGTGAAAAAGAACTGGCAGATGGATCGGACCTTTGAGCCGAAGATGGCAGAGGAGGAACGTAAGGAAAAGGTGAAGGGCTGGAAAAAGGCTGTGAGATGCGCTTTTGACTGGGCGAAGGATTCATGAGCAGAGATGCTTAGAATATAGATTAAAATCAAAGGAGAAAAGAAAAATGAAAGAATTAAAAGGAACCAAAACAGAACAAAATCTGATGACCGCATTTGCAGGGGAATCTCAGGCAAGGAATAAATATACCTACTTTGCGTCCAAGGCGAAGAAGGAAGGCTATGTGCAGATTGCAAAGATTTTCGAGGAGACGGCCGACAATGAGAAGGAGCATGCAAAGCTGTGGTTTAAGCTTCTGGAGGGCGGCAGCGTGAAGGATACCATTTCCAACCTCAAGGCAGCGGCAGAGGGGGAGAATTTTGAATGGACCGATATGTATGACGGCTTTGCGAAGGAGGCGAAGGAAGAGGGCTTTGACGAGATTGCGGCGCTTTTTGAGGGCGTTGCGGCTATCGAGAAGGAGCATGAGGAGCGTTACCGCAGGCTTCTTGAGCGCGTGGAGGGTGAAGTGGTATTTTCAAGAGATGGTGATGTGATCTGGCAGTGCTCCAACTGCGGTCATATCTGTGTGGGAAAGAAGGCGCCGGAGGTTTGTCCGGTCTGTGCGCATCCTCAGGCTTATTTCCAGGTAAAGGCTGAGAATTATTAATCGGCAGTTCCAATCGGCGGGGGACGATCCCGCTTTATAGGATATTGACGCGAGGGTCAAAGTCCCCCGCAGCTCGCTGCGCTGCAAGCTTGGCGCTTTGCCGGCTTGCGGGGGGCTTTGGCCCGGTTTTTTTAGAGGTTCGTATATTGGCGCGGGGTTTTTATCGGAGACAGCCGGTATGAATGTTTATAGGAAATTGGTGTCTCACATAGGACAGAGGGGGAAGAGAAATATGGATTTGTATCAGAGATGGCTGCAGGCGGAAATGGAGTGGATTGGTGTTTATTGCAGTAAGATACGCAGGCAGTCGCTTTTTGTTACGGCGCCTTTGATTTTGGCAGGCTCTGCGGTTGTGATTGGCGCTTTGTCAGCAGTCGGAGGCGGAAGTATGGCGGATTTGGGGTATGGGGCTTTTGGCGGTTTTATGATGGGTGCGATTGTATGCGGTATTTTTCTTTTGGTTCTTTTGCCGGGGCTTAGTCCTAAGCGGTATGGGAAGAAGATTGATAAGTGCGTGAGAGGGCTATCTCTGAGTGAGACGGAGAAGGAGCAGCTTGCGCGGGAAATGCTGGAAGCGGATGAGAAGCATAAAATATGTTTTACGATTACGGGGCCGGGGTCTAAGGGGACGCCGGGGAAGTTTGTTTTGACGCCGCATTTTGCGTTTCTTGAGGGGAGCTATCCTTATGCGATTCTGGTACGGCTGGCGGATGTGGCGGAGATTCGGAGGAATGAGGAGAGGAAGACCGCAACGGAACGGCGGGCCAAGTCCAGGACGGTATATAGGTATACGCTTTATACGATTGGGTTTTATCGGAAGGATCGGCTTCAGAGGGGGATTACGGAGACGGATTTGCCGGATGAGGCTTTTGGGTTTTTTGATGTTGGGGTTCGGGAGAGGGTTATGGAGTTGTTGTCGGAGGTGGGGTGATGTGGGGGGACGGATTCTTGCGAAAGGGCGGCTTCGCCTTTTCCATATCCTGTGTTCGGACGGTTCGTGCACACACGGTCTGCTCTTGTCGGACAAACGGTTTTGGTGATGGCAGGCTGCGCCTGTTTTGCTTTTTTGATGTTTGTCCGCCAATATCAGACCGTGTGTGCGCGAACAGCCGGACACTGGATATAGGAAAAGACGAAGCCGCCCTTTCGCAAGAATCCTGTTGGTTGGCGGAGGCGCTTTGGCGAAGTTGGTGTGAAAAAATCGGAGTTTTTAGTCTATTTGTGCTGTTGAGGGAAAGCGGTGAGGCAGCATGAAGAAATCAGAGCTTTTAGTATTATTTGTGCTGCCGAGGGAAGGCGGCGGAATGGAGGGGTTATGAGATTGCGGAGGATTGTGGTTGGGTGTGTTTTGGTGGTTGGGATTGTTGGGGGATTAATGGGGGGACTTTTTTGGGGGCGTATGGGGGAGGTGGACCCTCTTTGTGCTTCGATTGAGGAGGACCCTTGTTTTGTGGATGGGGTGTTTGAGATTTTTTGTGCGAAGGATTATCTGCGGTTTGTGGGGTATGTGAATCGGGCTGCGAAGGAGAAGCCGGGGGATGAGACGGCTGTGGCGGTGGATGCGCGGTTGATGGCGGATGTGAATATGGAGACGGAGGAGAGGTATGCGCTCCGGGGGCATCCGTATATTCGGCAGGCGATTTTGAATTATAGCGGGACGTTTGAGGGGAATGGGCATCGGCTTACCTGGGTTTCGGAGGCGGGGAATGGGATGTTTGTCTGCCTGGAACGGGATGGGGTGGTGCGTGATCTGGTTTTTGAGGCGCCTTCTCTTGTTTGGGATATGGATGAGTATGGGGTTGGGATGCTTTGTATGGTGAATTATGGGAGGTTTGAGAATTGTGAGACGAGGGGGCGGGTGGAAGGGACTGCCTGTTATGTGGGGGGACTGGTTGGGATTAATCGGGGATTTATTGAGGATTGTGTGAATCGGGCGGAGGTTGTGGTGGATAGTCTTGGAGATTATGGGGCCGGGGGAATTGCCGGTCTTAGTAAGTGTGAGGTGCTGGAGGGGGAGAGTGAGGAGGAACCGATTGTTCCCGAGATTCGGGGGTGTGTGAATTATGGAAGGGTCCGGGGGACCTGGGAGGCCGGGGGGATCTGTGCCTATAATGACTGCGCTGATATTTATGAGTGCGGAAATGAGGGGGAGATTTCGGTCCGGTATCAGAAAGGGTATATCTATCCGGAGGAACCGGAGTGGTATGAGCGGGCTATGGCCGGGGGGATTTGCGGCCGGATGGGGAGGAATAGTCTGGAGGATTGTTATAATAAGGGGATGGTTTCCATACTGGAGGATGGGGTGGAGGATACGTATGCCATTGCGGGGGATACGCTTTTTTGGATTCATACGGTTCGCGGGTGTGTGAGCCTTAAGGGGACGGCGAAGGGGTCTATGCGTCATGAGAGTGTGACGGAGCTTACGGAGGATGAGATGGAGCTTTGGCTTTCGGATCATGAGAGTGTTTCTCTTAAGGGGAATAATTGGGAGTTTGATTTGGAGGAGGCGAAGGAGAAGCTTCCGCTTATTCCTCTTGGGGTTACGGAGTCCCGGCTGACGGCCGGGCGGGGGGAGGTTTTTCTTTGTGAGGAGTTTTGTCTTAGAAGTGAGGAGGGGTATTCCATTGAGCGGGTGTCGCCTTATGCTCTTTGTATGGAGGCGTGTGGGGATGGGGCTTCGGATTCCGGGATGCAGGTGTGGATGATGCGGGTGCCTGGGGGACTTACGGATATTGGGGCTTATCTGGATGAGTATGGGAATTTTGTGAAGGATACGGGGCATGAGGTGTGGCTTGGAATTGAGGGGGCGCACTGGCTTCATCCGGGGCCGAGCTATAAGGATGATGTGCATGTGAAAACGGTGGACTGTGAGCAGAGCGGAGGGTGGCAAACCTGGCTGGTGCATTACCGGGACGATATGCTTGCGCATGCGGCGGTGGCGGATGAGTTTGGTATGGTTGACAATGTGACGGCTCTGCCGCTGCGGTATTCGGAAGTTTCGGGGTATGAAGCGGAATGGCTGCTGCTGTTTACGAATAAGGGGGATAATTACCGGCCTTCTTTGTTTGAGGTGGATGAGGTTTTGAAGAATTTTACCTGGCTGCCCTGTGAGCGGAGTGTGAGGCGGGGGGATTGCCTTTATGATCTTGCCAGGGAGTATACGGGGGATGGGAACCGTTACCCGGAGCTGGCGGCGGTTAATGGACTGGAGCATCAAGGGTTATTGCTTCCGGGGCAGGTGCTTCGGATACCGGAGGAATGGCTGGCTTTTATAGATTCTGAAAATTTTTAAACCATTGCGGGGTGTTTTGAGAGATTCGTAAGGGGGAGCCGTTTTTGTAGATGGCAAATCGGTGGAATTTTGCTGTGTTGTCATAAAATGCGGCTAAATCACAGGATGGTAAAACGATTTTTAGATTTTGAAACGTATGGATGTATCTTCTTTCAATATCTTTTTCCGGAATTCCATGTCCGCCTTGTTGTATGCGTTTTCGCACCCGTTCTTTTGCAATAGCAACATTTTCAACTCCCACATAGTGAAGTTCAATTAGGTATCCATCTTTTTTTGCTTTTTTGATGTTGTTTAATATGGATTTTCCACATAATGTGGTTTCTTGATTAAAAGTGATTCCTTCTTGAAAATATTGCTGTATTTGCTTTACTGCGATTTTACCGGCGGTCATAACATCGACAGGATTTGTCCAGTCTCCAAAAGATCTTAATATTTCATCGGTATTTACTCTTGGCATGTTTTGCAGGCCCTGCAGAGCTTGATACAGAGTTGATTTGCCGGCACCGTTTACACCTGCTATCAAGATATATTTTTTCACTAAAAGAGATTCCTTTCTATTACTTGTCGTTGTTTTTTTTGCAGAAGAAAATCTCCTACTAACTCATAAAAGTCACGCTGTTCCTCAGTTTCGGCTTCTAAAACAAGCTGTAAGGTGTCTTCGGGTTGGAGGTGTTCTAGTTCTTGATAGATTTTTTCGTATTTTTTTACATCACACATATGTTTACCTCATGGATTTTGAGTGTTTTTAATATTATAACCTAAATTTGTGAGAATGTTAAGAAAAAGATAAAAGAATAAAAATAATGGATTTTAATATCAACAGGAGTAGCTTATGAAGGAAAAACATTATAAAAATAAAAAACGTCTGCGTATAATACCTCTCATATTGGGGATATATGGGACATTCCTCGGCCTTGGCCTGGCAGTTATAGGTTTGGCTGAAATGAGGGAAGGGATTGGAATTATCCGGCTGCTGGTCGGGCTTGGTATGGCGGGATTTGGTTTGTTGGGAATATGGGACGGAGTGCGTGATTTGGTTAAGCCGGATAAAAAAACGGATCAGGCGCCGGTTAACCAGTTTGTTCTTACGGATACACACGGAAACAGGAGTTCCCTGGTTACACCGGAACGTTTGCGGGAGCAGATGAACCTTCTTGTGGAAGGTGAAGAGCCAGGACGCTTCGATATTCAGATACTGTCGCCTCTCTCTGCCGGGGAACAGGGGCTGTTAAAGCAGATTTTATGTATTTATTATGGTACTATTATTATGGCGGCGTTTTTTGAGATGCCAAAGGGCGGATACCGGATTTGCCAGAAAAGCATGGAGCCGGATATAGCGGTAGAATGGATGAAACAGTTGTTGGCAGGCAGCCCTGATTTTTCCGAGTGGGAAAGCCTGAAAGCAAATACGTGCCAGGATGAAGAGGATGATTTCCAAAACGAAGAGGATACCCGGCAGGATGAGGCAGAGGATAGGTCAGATGAAACAGATGATTTGCAGGAAGGTGTGGAAGCTTTCTGGCATCAGCTTCTGGCTGGGCAGGGAGTAACGTCTTGCTGGCATCAGCTCCTGGTGATTTTTGGTGAAAGCTGGCAGGATGAGCACAGATTTTTCTCTGCCAGGGATGTAGAACTGGCCGTAGATGGTATCTATGAGGGAAAATATCAGAAAGCAGTTCTGGAGTGGGGAACGGAAGCTTTTGATCTGTTTCCCGGTATTGAAAATGAACTGATGGTTATCTGGCGCACCAATCAGGCAGGAGGAAATACCAGATTTTTAGCAAGGGAAGGAACTGCGCCACAGGTGAAGTTCTGGCTGGTTAATTATCTGGATCACGGCTTTTCGGAAGATAGAAGCGGCTGGGCTGATGTGACCGCCGAGGTGGAAAGTTCTGCGGCCATAATGGAAAGAGAAAAGAGAAAGGAAAAAAAGAAGCATGGGAAAGTATTTTAGCGATGTGGTGGATAAGGCCATTGAGGATCTTTATTATTGCTGTGATAATGACAAGGCAAAGGCGGCAGCGGACGCATTATTGACTGCGGCAAAGGATGGGGACGGGGATGCCTGCTATTTTCTTTCCCGCTGTTTTTCCGGCACTTGTTATAGCTGGGAGTATCATCCCTTTGAAGAAAACGAAGCGGCGGCTTATGCAATGCTCCATCAGTCAATCTCCCTGGGCAGTGCGGCAGGAGTTCTGGGGGCGCTGCGTATGGATATGCTGACCCCGGAGCTGCGGGAGATTATGCCGTTTGACAGTATTCGGGAGGCATGGGAGGAAATACTTGAAAAAGCGGAAAGAGGCTGTCCGTTCTGCCAGTATATGATTGGGAATACTTATTATTTTCTGGATGTGATAGAGATTGAAAACCGCAAACAAAGTGAATTTGCCAATAAGGAAGCCTGGGATGCCTGGATGCGGCAGGAAATGGAACAGAGTATTCCCTGGTTTGAGAAGGCGTTTTCGGGCGGAATGATTCTTGCGGGGCGGAATTACTGCCATTATTATCAACGCGGCCGAGGGGATCTGATCCCGCCGGAGCCTGCAAAGGCAGTGGAAATTATGCGGCAGGGGGCGGAAAAGGGCTATCCGGAATGGATGTACGCTTTCGCAAGCCATCTTGCGTATGATGCGGGCAGACCAGAAGAAGCCCTTCCTTGGGCGCTTAAGGCGGCGGAGGCAGGACATCTGTGGGCTTTGCATATTGTGGGGGATATTTATTGGGACGGCAAAGCTGTGGAACGCGACCTGCCCTATGCTCTTGCGTGCTTTGAAAAAACCGCCGGTTATGGAAATGACCGCTATGCCTGCGGGCAGGCAGGGTATATGTATTTCCGGGGACTGGGGACCCCGCAGGATTATGCCCGGGCCGTGCAGTATTTTGAGATGGATAAGACTGAGTACAGGCGGTATGATCTGCTGGGGATCTGTTATCTTCTGGGGTACGGCTGTCCTCAGGATGTGGAGAAAGGGCGGAAAATGCTGGAGAAAAGCGAGGACAATCGGTTCAAAAGCTATGGTCTGGGGATGATGTACGCGGAAGGTCTGGGGGTACGGGAGGATATTGAAAAGGGTGTGGAGTATCTGAAGGCGGCAGGGAATTTTGAACCGGCGCAGGAGGCGCTGAAGCATTATAAGAAAAGCTTGTTTGGGGTCTGGCGGCGGAGGTAAATAAGAGATTGCTGCGGAAAGAAGAGGTACTGAATTATTTTCCGGAGTATCTGTCCGCGGAGGAGTATCCAACCTTGAAGAGAATGGGTTTATGGGGTGTAAGCGCGGATGTATATCGTAAGCTGCCTGGTTAGGGTATTTTTAAAATAAATGAAATGGAAGCGGAGCTGCGGTTCTGTATATGATGCAAGGGAAAATAGTAGAAGGATGCAGGATAGTAATTTTGACCTTGCGGAACAACTAATATTCGGTACTAAAATTTACCACTAAAATTTGGCTAAAATACGATTGGATCTCGCGTTGACATAGGCGAAAAGATGGACTATAATTGGTACATATCGAATTTTAGCCAATAAAGGAGGCGGCGTATGGATTATATCAAGCGTGATTTGGAGGAACAAATACCGGCTTTATCGGAGGAATATCCCTGTGTTCTGCTGATCGGACCAAGGCAGGCCGGGAAAACCACTTTGCTGAAACGGCTGATGGATGAGAAAAGAACCTATGTAAGCCTGGAGGATTTTGAGGAACGGCGGATGGCAAAGACGGAACCGGTGCTGTTTTTGCAGAAGCATCCTCTTCCCATTTTCATTGATGAGATTCAGTATGCGCCGGAGCTTTTGGTGTATATTAAGATTGCGGTGGACAATGGAGCGGGACCCGGAACCTTCTGGCTTGCCTCTTCTCAGATTTTTCCGGAGCTTACGGCTCTCTGTGAGTCCTCCGCCAAGAGGGTAGCTGTGTGCAGGCTGTCTTTTTTGTCGCAGCATGAAATGTATGGCAGTGGAAAGCAGATGCCGTTTTCCGTGCATTTGAATGGGCTGGTCCAAAGGAAGAAGAACCATCGGGCGGCGGACTTGGGAGAGATGTATGAAAGAATCTGGAAAGGGACGATGCCGGAGCTGATAAGCGGGGGGAAGGAGGAATGGTCTGCTTTTTATAATTCGTATTTGCAGACGTATATTGAACGTGATGCGGGAGAGCTGGTAAGCTTGTCGGATAAGATGCAGTTCAGTGATTTTATCCGGGCTGCGGCCTGTCGAACCGGGCAGATGCTGAATCTGCATCAGATTGCTCAGGAGGTGGGGATTTCCGATGATACGGCGCGGAGGTGGCTTAAGGTTCTTGAGCGGACCCATTTGATTTTCTGTCTTTATCCTTATCAGGATGAAAAGCTGAAGCGGGTGATTAAGGCGCCGAAGCTTTATTTTATGGATACGGGGGTTGTGGCTTATCTGACACGGTATGCTTCGCCGGAGATTTTGATGAATGGGGCTTTGAGCGGGGGGATTCTGGAAAATTATGCGGTGGCGGAGATCCTTAAGTCCTATGGGGCCGGCGGGGAGTGCCGGTTTTGGTATTATCGGGATAAGGAGGGGAAGGAGATTGATTTGATTCTGGAACGGGATGGGTGGATTTGTCCTTTGGAGGTGAAACGGTCTGCGAATCCGGAGCAGAAGTGTACGCGTGTGTTTTCTATTTTGGATAAGGCGTCGCTTCCGAGGGAGAGAGGGGCGGTTCTTTGCTTGCGGGGGGAGGTGGCTGTGTTTAATAGTAATGATTTGATGGTGCCGGTTTGGATGATTTAGTGGGGGGAGGGCTGCTGCAAAATAAGCCGTCAGCCATTTCCATATCCTGTGTTCGGACGGTTCACGTACACGCTGTCTGCTCTGGACGGACATTGCCTTTTTTGGTTTTTTGGGTCGGTGGGTTTTTTGGCAATGTTCGTCCATATCAGACAGCGTGTACGCGAACAGCCGGACACCGGATACCGGAAATGGCTGACGGCTTATTTTGCAGCAGCCTTGGCTGTGGGAGGTTTTTGGGGGAGTGGTTTGGATTTGGCTGCTTTTGGGGTTGTGTGGGGGGAAGGATATAGTCCGGCTAAGAAATGTTAAGTGATTTTGTGAGATGTTTTTTGCTGGCTGGTAAAGTCGCAAAGGCGTGCGAGAGGGACTTTTATGAGTGCTCTTTCGAATGAAAGTTGCTCTCATTACAGGTGTGCCGAAGCGACTTTACCCTTTAGAGCTGTCGCGCAGCGACTTTTAATGGGGGGATTTTTTATGGGTGTATTTGTTTCCAGAGTAGTTGGTTGTTTTCGAAGGTGGTTTCTAGTTTTTGGGTGTCTTTGAGCCATGATAGGTAGGAGCGGACGGTGCTTCCGACTAGAGCGTATTGTTCGAAGTTCATTTTTAGGTTGTAGTCTGTGAATAGATGCTGTAGGATTTGTTCGAAGGTGTGGGGGGCTTCGCAGAGATGGGTGATTTTTTCGGCTGTCTCGAGGACTTTGTCTATGTTGTATTGGGCCAGAGGGGAGATGTGGTCGGTGGCTTCGGCGTGGGCGGGGATGAAGTGTTTGGCTTTCATGTTTTTTACTTGTTCCAGGGTGTTTAGGTAGGCGGCGATGTCGTAGATGAAGGTGATCTGGTATTTGTCCAGGGTTTCTTTGCTGGATAGGCAGTCGGCTAGGTAGATTACATTGTCTGGGGTTTGAAAGCCGGTCATGTGAAAGAAATGTCCTGGCAGGGGGATGAGGGTAAAGCCTTGGGGCAGGCAGTCGGTTGTAAGTTCTAAGGCGTCGCTTTCTTGGGCCATTAGGAATTTGTGTCTCAGATCTTTGCAGGGATAGCCTCCGTATAGGAAGGATGGTTCCAGAAAGGGGTATTTGGTAAAGGATTGCTCGATGCCGGGAGCATAGATTTTGCAGCCGGTTTGATTTTGTAGATAGCGGTTGCCGCCGATGTGGTCGGCGTTGGAGTGGGTGTTGTAGATGGCTGTTAGGTTCCAGTGGTTTGCTTCGAGAAGGCGGAGTATTTTTTTTCCGGCATCTTTGTCGTTTCCGCTGTCGATGAGGCAGACGTTTTCGGCGTCAAGCTTTACCAGGCCGATGCGGGTTGGGCTTTGGATATAGTAGCTTTGATCGGTTATCTGTATTAATTCGTACATTTGAAGGGTCCTTTCTGTTTGGGTATTTTTTAGATGTTATTGTGGCTTTGGTGCAATGGTGGAACAGGGGTGCCTTGGGGTTGAATTTTTTATATACTATAGCATAGGCTGATTTTATCTGCAATGGAATTTATCATTATGAGGGCTACTTGAGGATTACTCACGAGGGGTAATTTTTTATAGCTTTGCATGTAAGAAATGGATGACGAGTGAAACGGGGCTTTGGATTGCTGCTTTGCAGTTATGTTGTGTGGGCATTGAGGGGGAGTATAGAGGGGAGTATAGAGGGGGAGTGCAGAAGCTCTGGTATGTTACTGTTTTTGGTGGTTGTGTGAAGTAAGTTCTATTATCGTGATATGGAGTTCAGAAAGTTTGAGGGTTTATTTTGCAGAGGTTCTGTTTCTTTATGATTCTTCGCTAGAGCTACTTTGCTAGAGTTATAAAATTTGTGCTTGCTTTTTGGGAGTTAATGTGTTATAAATATAACTGTTATATTTATAACTGATCGAATGGCTGATTTTGTTACATTGAATAGTAAAGAATGTAAGAATTGGATCATATGTTTTGACCTCAATATATATCAATCAGTTAAGCTTACAAAGATTATCGGTGCGGAGGAAAGATGCCTGATGAGAGGGAGGTTTTGACCAAAGTATTCATAAGCTTTTCGGTCTTAATTTCATCATGTGAAGGAGGGATAATTGGAATATGGAAACAGGTTTGTTTATTTCCCATGTTAATCATTTTAAGAAGTTTTATGATCTTTCTTTTAAATCTCAGGCAAAGGCGTATGATCTTCAGATGATTGATATTCATATTCTTCTGTTTTTGAAAAATAATCCTGCTCTTAATACGGCCAGGGATATTGTTACCAGCAGAGGATTGTCGAAGTCTAATGTTTCCAATGCGCTGGAGAAGCTGCGTATGCGGGGAATGGTAAGTCTTAGGGAGGATTCCGAGAATCGGAGAATCCAGCGGATTTTTCTGGAGCCGGAGGGAGTAAGTACGGCTCTGGAGCTGAAAAAAACGCAGGTTTGGTGCTTTGAGAAGATGCTGGCAGGATTTTCGGAGGAGGAGCGGGAGCTTATGAACCGTAATTTTAAGCGGATTGATACGAATGTGGTAACAGCTCTTAAAGAGATGGAGAAGCGGAAGTAGAGAGTGCTTAGGGATATGTGGGAACTGGTAAAGTCACAAAGGCGCACGAGAGGAACTTTCATGAGTGTCCTTTCGAATGAAAGTTTGTCTCATTACAGGTGTGCCGAAGCGACTTTACCCTTTAGTGCCGTCGCGCAGCGACTATTAAATGGTAAAGTCACAAAGGCGCACGAGAGGAACTTTCATGAGTGTCCTTTCGAATGAAAGTTGCTCTCATTACATGTGTGTCGAAGCGACTTTACCCTTTAGTGCCGTCGCGCAGCGACGTTTAAATGGTAAAGTCACAAAGGTGCACGAGAGGAACTTTTATGAAAGCCTTTTTGAATAAAAGTTGCTCTCATTACAGGTGTGCCGAAGTGACTTTACCCTTTAGTGCTGTCGCGCAGCGACTTTTATAGGAGAAGAAAAATGCTGTTAAAATTTTTTGTCTGCTTTTTTGCAGGTATGGGAGCAGGACTTGGGACGGGCTTTGCGGGTATGAGCGCGGCTGCGGCTATCAGTCCGATGCTGATTACATTTCTGAATATGGAGGCTTACCAGGCGGTGGGAATCGCACTGGCCAGTGATGTGCTTGCCAGTGCCGTTTCCGCCTGGACTTATGGAAGGAATAAAAACCTGGATATAAAAAATGGAGCGGTGATGATGGCCTCTGTGCTCTGCTTTACTTTGGTGGGCAGCTATGTGTCAAGCTTTGTGCCAAATAAGACGATGGGCGGATTTTCTATGTTTATGACTTTGATGATGGGAATTAAGTTTATTGTCCGTCCAGTGATGACTACAAGGGAGAGCAGTGAGCAGAGTGATCCGAAACAGCGCCTGATTCGTTCCGTGGTAAGCGGAATGGCTGTGGGCTTTATCTGCGGTTTTGTGGGAGCGGGAGGTGGCATGATGATGCTTCTGGTTCTGACAAGCCTTCTGGGTTATGATCTGAAAACGGCTGTGGGAACCAGTGTCTTTATTATGGCATTTACGGCATTTACCGGTTCGGTAAGCCATTTTGCCATTGGAGGAGTCGGGGATATGACATGTTTGGTGTTCTGCATACTCAGCACGCTTATCTGGGCCAGAATAGCGGCACGGTTTGCCAACAAAGCGGAGCCGGCGGTGCTGAACCGGGCTACGGGTGTGGTGCTTACGGTACTGGGAGTGGTGATGGTGGCTTTTCATTATCTGTGATTCAAGGGAAGATTCGGTATTTACTTGGGTGGGATTTTGAATATTTTTTAGGAAAAATATAAAAAGAGGCAGGAAAACCGGTGCTTTGAAATAGATATTGTGCATTATATTTTCGAATCCTTTGGCCGATAGTAAAATAGATATATTTGCAAAAGAAGAGGAAACGGCTGCGGCAGAAGGGGGACGAGGCAAAAGTGCAGGGAATCAACAGTATGAAAATGTCCGGAATACAGAGCGGGCAGATGCGGATTTCACCTATGGGAGATGCGGTGACGAAAAGACTTCAAAGTCAGATAGAAGAGGTGCAGCGTCAGATTCAGAATCTTGCTTCCAATGAGAATATGACAATGGAGCAGAAGCAGAAAAAGAAGCAGGAGCTTCAGGATAAGATCATGGATCTCCAGTCTCAGCTTCAGCAGCATTTGTCGGAACAGCGGCAGGAGCAGAAGGAAGAACAGACGAAGGCGGTGGAACAGAAGACCTACGACGAGACAGGGATGCAGACGGTGATCTCCTCAGATGCTGCGATGAAGCATGCCAAGACGCAGGAAGCTACGGCGAACCGTATGGAGAACCGGGCGTCCGTGCTGAAAAGCGAGATGGAGATGGATGCGGGAAGGGACCCGAATCGGGGGGCTATTGCGAGCAAGGTAAATGAGCTGGCAAAGGCAGAACAGGGTGCGGCCAATGCCCGTTCTGCTCAGATGCAGATTTTGGGAAAGACCAATCAGAATCTGGTTGATGATGATAAAGAAGATCAAGATCCGGAGCGTATGGAGGAGAAAGAGGCGGCGGAACAGAAGAAGGAAGAGATTTTGGGGTATACCAGTGACGGGAGGCCGGTGACGGAGGAAGAGGAAGCGCGGATTACGGCACGGGCTTAGGGATAAGGAAGAACATCTGCGATGATGTGTTTGTCCTCTGTTGGGATAGGATTAAATGAATTATAGAAAAGTTATACCTTACCGGATGAAGTCTACCGCTTTTGAAGGGGTATTCATTCATGGGGATTCGCAGGGTATAATTAATTGGAGTTTAGGCGGTATGCGTGAAAAAGCATACCGCCTAAATTAGAATGAAGCAGAAAATCAAGGCATCCTTGGAATACTGATTATTTTGAAAATTGTCCTATTGGGAAAAATCGTCTGATTATCAGGCAGTATATTAGCTGAACAGCTTATTGCTTTATTATTTCGCAGCATTTTGTCATTATTGTATGCAAAAGTTTCTTTAAGGGATTATGGCAGAAGTTCCGCCGTTTTTCACCCATTTTCCCCCTTGACATAAGATAAATGGAGATAAAATATGAAAGGAGCCTCTTATGGCAGACTGTAATATGCAATCCATGCAAAGGCCGAGACCCGGAAGCTGCTCCGCAGATCAGCTCCTGGGGATGTCTCTGGCGATTGCCTATGTGCCCTGGCAGCACTGGAATGAGACTTATCAGTTGGATAAAGCAATGCAAGTCGGAACGATCTTCCCGGAGCTTGATAAACCATTTCTTGGAAAGCGAGGTGCATGCAGATGATGAATAACGGATCTTTTGGACAGTTCCAGAGAGGAAACTCCTGTAACCAGGGAAGAGGCCAGAGCTCCTGCGTTCAGCCGCAGCCCCGGGGAACCGTACCTTGCAATCAGCCGCAGTCCCGGCCTATGCCCTCCTGCAATCAGCCGCAGCCTCGGCCGTCGGCGCCCTGCAATCAGCCAAAGCCCTGTCCGCCGCCGACATGTGTTCAGCCGCAGCCCCGGCCAACGCCGCCTTGCAACCAGCCAAAACCTTGTCCGCCGCCGTCTTGCGTTCAGCCGCAGCCCCGGCCAACGCCGCCTTGCAACCAGCCGAAGCCTTGTCCGCCGCCGACCTGTGTTCAGCCGCAGCCCCGGCCTGTGCCGCCCTGTAATCAGCCTCAGGGCCGCCCTGTGGGTCCCTCCTGCCCCTGCAGTGAGATGAATCGGGAACAGCTGCTTCATTGGATTTCCCTCGCAAAATTTGCCTGTGTTGACAGTGCTCTTTATCTGGATACGCATCCCTGTGATATGGAAGCGATTGAATATTTTAAGGAGCATGTGGAGTTCTACAATGAGGCATTGGCGGAATATTCAAAAACCTATGGCCCGCTCACCCTTGCGCACGCCCATCACTGTGATACCTATTGGGATTGGGTAAATCAGCCGTGGCCGTGGCAATAGAAAGGAGGGAAATGATCAGTTATGTTTAATTATGAAAAACGTTTGGAATATCCGATTCATATTAAGGAGACAAATCCGAAGCTGGCTAAGGCTATCATAACACAATACGGAGGACCACACTGTAAAAAGTTATAGTGCGCGGAAAACACAATAAATCTCAAGCTTTTTTGTTTTTTTGTCAAATACAATTCGGTCGCAGATGGAACGGATAGAATGAGCCTTGTTTTCTTTAGAGGTATCAGAACACAAAATATCTGTAACACTTTGGATTCTAAGTAGCATTTCTTCGAGGTGCCCATCCATATCGGGCTTCTGTATTGCGGCTTTGAGTGTCCGGAGCTGTTCCGTAAGCCGGTTACGTTCCGACTGAATCAAAGCTTTATTCTGGCGGTATTCATCCAGTGTATCAATGCCATTTTGATAAGCGGCTTTGATACGTTTTTCTTTTTCGTATAATCTTTCAATAGATTCTGTTAAAATGGCCTGTTCATCCTGAGTATGCTCGGGGAGGACAAGTTCTTCCTTATATTTTACAGAGCCGGACCGGATGTTTTCGCATAAGGTATTAATAAGGGCCTGCTCCAGAAGCCTTGCGGAAATATAATGGGAGACATTACATTTACCCTTTCCGTAGGAAATGCACTGGAAACCTGCAGTAGCCGGACTATAGGTAAGTGAGGAGCCGCAGGCGGAGCACTTCACCAGGTTTCCCAGCCAGTGGCCATAAGAATCTGCAGATTTTGCTTTGGGGCGCCGGTATTGCCGGGCAATTTCGGCCTGTACCTGATCAAAGACGTCCTCCGGAATGATAACGGGGATATGCTGCCCTTGTGTCAGTATCATATCAGGGCTGGATGCATCCGGACCCCGCAGGGCATTGCGTCCCACATTCCAGCGGGCATAGCCTTTGTACACAGGATTCTGAAGCACATACTTGACGGTTCGGTTTTCCCAGAGACCGCCGCGATGGGTGCGTATACCCTTATTGTTGAGATAGGCTGCAAGCTTGGAAAAGGCGAAATGTTCCTCCATGAACTTCCGGAAAATAATTTTGATAATCTCCGCTTCCTCCGGGATGATTTCAAGACCTTCCGGGATGTTTCGATAGCCGAAGGGAGCAGTTGCCTGATAACGGCCTCGATGAGCATTTTCTATCATGCCTCGCTTTACTTCTCCGGAAAGGCGGATAGAATAGTATTCGTCCATCCATTCTATGATCCGCTCAATCAGACTGCCAAAGGGGCCGTCGACCAGTGGCTCAGATACACTTAGGACCTCAACGCCGGCCTTTTTAAGCAAAGACTTATAGACAATGGATTCCTCCTGATTCCGGGCAAACCGGGAGAACTTCCAGACCAGAAGCACATCCACGGGATGTTCCTTGGATTTGGCGCGGGCGATCATTTCTTGGAAGGCTGGGCGCTTCTCGGCTTTCCGGCCAGAGATGCCGGAGTCTATGTAGATTTGTTCCAGGACAATCTTGTTATTCCTTGCATAGTCCCGGAGCAGGCGTTCCTGAGAATCCGGAGAAAGCTCCTCCTGGTCATGGGTGCTTACCCGGATGTAGGCGAATCCGGAACGAAGTTCTTTAGATGGTGTCATAGTATCATCTCCTTATATATGTGTATGTTTGGTATCGAACATTTTTGCTACCGGAGGGCAACAGGATAAAAGAGTATAAAAATAACAGCCAGGGAACTTTCGTTCTCTTGCATTGGCTGCTTGAAAATGATACAATATCACTTGTGAGTGGCGTATCATTTTCGATATGCTTGGCCGGTTCTCTGTTGGAGCAGGGAGCCGGTTTTAAATGTCTTAAATGAATTACTTTTTTTGATCTTTTTCCATTGTTTGCTTTACTACTAAGATTTTGGTATATTCAAGTAATTCGTTGAAATGTTTAGCATCTAGTTTTTTGCATATTTTTAAAAAAGATATATATTTATCATTATTATTTGAATCTGTATCAGAATTTGATATAAATAAACCACTGGTTAACTTTAAAACCGATTTTGTAATATCAAATAATATTAAAAGGATGAAAAGAAATCCTGCCAAATATATGAAATTGGGAATTGAAAATTTACCCATATATGTAGGAAAGGTAAAAGTAACAAGTAAAGATTCAAAAATTGAAATAGCAACCATTAAGATTACAGTAAATAGAATCCCCAATACATTTTCACACATTTCTTTTAAAATGGGGAAACATAATCTTTCTATAGGTTTAGGCTCTTCTTGTTTATCTTTGTAACGATCAATAACTGTAAAAAAGATAGCTGTGACAGCTAAAGCGACCGCCAAAATATCAATAGAAGCAGATAAAATAAAGCTATAATTAATTATTTCATTAGTTGAGAAATCAAAATATCTGCAACAAAGAAAAGCAAAAATTAAAATTATAAATATTTTAAGAGTTGTCCTTTTCATGATCGTCACCCTTTTCATGATTTGCACTTTCAAGAGCGTTAATATGTGAGAAGACAATTTGAATATCTTCTTTTTGAGAAGCCGTAAGAGTATACATGTCATTATCTAATGGAAATTCTATAGCTTGCTCTTCACTGGTTATTGGCTTCTGATAAGATTTTGTTTTGATTTTCCAACTTCCACAGCCATTAGAAATATATTCCAAAAGGTCTTTGAAGAATTTGCTATTAAAGGGAACTTTCAAATTCCCTTGACTATTTTCAAATTTCCAGGTCATAGAATCGTTATTGCATTCTTTTTTTAACTCGTTAAGTAAATTAGTTGTACTATATGATTGCCCAAGTAGATTTGGCGAAATTAATTTTAATTCTATAAAACGTATATCACCAGAATTTTGGCTAATTGATTCCCAAAATATATTTTTATTTGTCACTAGTTCAAGCTGTAAAGAAATATGATAGGTATCCAACAAACTTGAAATAGCCTTTGCAATATAATTTTTTTGCACAGCAATATTTGAGGATATTTGTGAGTTTTTGCTAATGAGGAAAATTTGATTTTTAGTGTCAACAATAATTAAACACCAAGGATAATCGGATATCTCCGTTTCCTCTATATCAGAGCTGTTTGCCTGATTTACAGTTCTTTTGATTTCTTTTGCAAATTTAAAAAGATGGCGAGTTGGAGATATTGTTCCTCTGTAATACATAACATAAAAATGTTTTCCCATAGGAATTTCAATACGCTTTTCCTCTTTTAATCTATCAATAAAATCATAAAAAATTTTTTCTTTAGTTTTGGGCTCAAGTATATCGTTGATATACATTTGTTCTTCTTTATACAAACTATATCTTGTGGTGAAGTAATTTACTTGTTTAGATGCATTTTCCCCCATAAGTGTTCCCCTTTTCTTTTGTATTTTATATTTATTATCTGCGTGAAAAGAAAATCACAGTTTCCCAATTACTTTCCCATACAAACAAAATTGTTATATTCCCAACTTTTTAGGAGGTCTTCGTGAGAAATAACAGGCTGGATTCGGTTTTTAACTTCTAACATGGCGTTACGCTCCTTTTTGGAAGTGGCGTGTCATCTTCGATATGCTAGTCGCCCTGGTGTTGGTAGCACTGGGGCGGTTTTAAGTAACGTACAAGGCCTCGCATTTCTGCGAGGCCTTCACATAATAACATAGATCTTATAATAATGCCCTATAGGCAAGATTCAAAGTTTTCCCTGCTCTGTTATTATAAGATATTTTATGTATCTTGCCAAGACCGCTTTGCAGAAAGCTTTCATTTTAATTTTTCTAAAAAATAGGCGTTTAGTTTCCTAAATGCCTAGAGTACCTATAACCTATCTAAAATATCGTAGTACTTCCTGCTCCCATTTTCCTACCTCCTTATAGATAAAATTAAAATATCTATGCATTTATATTATTCTATTGTCATTTAAATATCAATTAGATTTGAAGAATTTTGTCAAATTTATTTCGGCAAATTAGTCCTCTAATTACTTTTCCATGTAAACAGAGTTGTCATATTCTGCGATTTGTATATTGTCCGCATCCGAATTTCTGGATATCAATTTTCTTGTCGAAATATGTTTTCAATGCTATAATAGCTATGTTGTCATACCCAATCCGGCAACGGAAAGGGGGTGCTTACATGAATATATTGACTTCTTTTTTGGTCACCGTTATGGCTGGTGTAGCTTGCCACTACATCATCAAATGGTTAGACGGTGACAACAATGACAACTAGCCTAAAGAAAACCCCGGAGGTGGCTCTCCGGGGTTTTCGCTTTGTGCTCACATGAACACTGACTTCTTTTGCCTATCGGCATTATAGCATATGCAAATCTAATTTGCAATATCCCCGAAAGTTTATTTGGTTAAAATTTTAACCCTTTTCAATATATTCTTTGAAATTTTCCGGTATTATTTTTTGAGAAATTTTATTGCAGGTTTTGAGTAACGTATTTCCATAAATGCCTCCTGTTTACAGTTTCCCAATCACTTTCCCCATGCAAACAATATTGTCATATTCTGCGATTTGTATATTGTCCGCATCCGGATTTCTGGATATCAGTTCTTTTTCCCCATACTCTTTTATGTAAGTGTTGTTATTAATGATAAAGATTCCTATATCTCCATGAAAGAGTTCAGCTTTCTGGGAGACCAGGACAATGTCTCCATCCGCATAATCGGGAAACATGGAGTCTCCGCTTACCTTGATAGCAAAATCAACAGCCCGGTTCTCCGGTGTATTGGGAATGGCAATCTGCTCTGCAACCTCGTTTCCAAGGATGAATACACCAGAGCCTGCGGATGCGCTGCGGAAGTACTCTACCATGCGGTTATTCTCATTGGAAGAGGATTGGAATTCTATGATGGCAGCAGGAGCCTTGGCTTGCTTTAGCTGCTCTGCTCGTTTGACCTCCCAATCTAAGAATGTGTTTATATGTTCTTGACCAGTTGGATCAAGCTTTTGATAATTTTTTATAAGCCATTCAAATTCTTCTGGGATGACAGTTTCTTCGCTCCAACCAACAAGCTCTCTTGAGGTAGTTCCCAGAGCTTTGGCAAATAATTCGATTTTAGACTGTTGTAGATCTATTTGCCCTTTTTCGATTTTAGTAATGGAAGAACGATCGGTATATCCAGTTAATTTAGCCAAAGCATCTTGGGATAGCCCTTTTTCTTCTCGCAGTCGTTTTATGTTTTTATATAAGTCTAACATACAACACCACCTTTCAGTAATCACATAGTACCACATGTGTGAAAATAAATCAACAAAAATGTGAAAAAGTGTTGACAATAGTTCACATGGATGATATAGTGAATTTAAATCAGCAAAGGAGGTGCGATATGACAGATGTAAATGCATTAAAAAGGAGCATAGAAAATTCAGGCATGACAGTTACATTTGTGGCTGAAAAGGCTGGAATATTGCGAGAAACGCTATACAATAGAATGAAGACAGGAGATTTTAAACTTTCTGAAATTTGTTCTATTTCCCGTGTGTTGTCTCTTTCCAGAGATGAAAGGGACGAAATTTTTTTTGCAAACGACTGTGAATTAAATTCAACATCATAAAAGGAGGTGGACTAGAGCAACATGAATAATCAGCATATAAAGGTAGTGGCAAAACAAATAGCATCAGTTTTAGCGGAAAATGAAGCGACAGTAAATGATATGTACGCAATTTTCCAACTTGTTAAAGATAATTTAATCGTTACTGCGGCAACCCCCTTTGCCCCAGGGTATTCATATGGACATGAGATCCGAGTTACTGATCTTCCGAATGACGGTGACCGGATAGGGGATGAGGAGTTCGAGTAAAGGCTTTTGAGAGCGGTCGCCATTCCAGTATTTATGTGCATTGTCCATCGCTGTAAGAAATGAAAAGTCATTCTTTGAACCAATACCCAAAAATGATGCATCGTATAATTGAGCATTTGTTTGAAATTCGATTTCCCATAAATCAATTACAGATTGCCCGCCGGTTTGTAGAAATGATTTCCATATGAATGCTTGTTGGATAGATTCAGATGCATACAGTGAGGAAAGCCTGGATGGTGATTCTGGAAAATGTAATTGCCGAACCAATTCAAAAATGATATCAGTAATTGGTTCATTGACTTCAGGATTTATCATATTACGACTTAGAAACATGGATAATCCGTGGGGACTTAAACCATTAGGAAAATATTTTTTAATTAATTCGAGCTTTATAGGATCAGTAAAATATTTAGAAAATATAGTTGGATCCGTTATTAGGCTTAGTACTTTCTCAGGATAAATACTATCAAAATATGGATGTGGTCTGTACCAGTAATATGCTTTGCTCATTTTTAACTCCTTTTTCTTATACTCGGCTCTGGCGGGAGCTTGTACATACAGTATAGGGAAAAGGGAGGATGGTGGCAACAGAAATTTTAGAGAGAGAAAAGCCTTAACTTAACGGAAGGAGGACTTAAGTAAATGACATTGGAATAGCAACAGAGATTTTAGAGAGGGCAGAGCCTTAACTTAACAGAGGGAAGGCTTAAGTAAATGACATTGCGCAATCCCCCCATGCAGATGACCCAGTCATAGAAGTAGATCATTGTTCGATAAAGGGTAGTAGGGCGGGAATGTAGGCAGATGAAATTAAAGAAAAAATGAAGGAGAAGTCATAGTGGGAAAGATGGATGAAAAGGTTAAAAAAAGTGCTTTGGATATAATTGAGGTGTCAAAAGAGCTGTTAGAGAAAAGCGACATAACAGTTAATGAAATTGAAATGTCGCTTGCTCTTTTGAATGAAGCTAAAACACTTCTTTGTTTTGTGGAACGTCATCTGTTTAAATAAGATTTTTCATCCCGGGAAATCATTTCAAGAAAATATTGATAGTAGTCGGTTACTACGCAACAGTTTGCTGCTACTGGTTCTGAGGCTGAACAGTTTGTATTTATTGTTGGAGCAATTATTTTTGTGAACTCTAGTGCAAGATCTTCTTTTGACATAACAGTTTATCTCCTTCTTATGTACTCGGCTCTGGTGGGAGCCTGTATATACAGTATAGGGAAACGGGTGGATAGTGGCAACAAAAATTTTAGAGAGGGAAAAGCCTTAACTTAACAGAGGGAAGGCTTAAGTAAATGACATTGAGGTGGGATATGGATGCATATAAATGATGCATTAGAGCATTTTGGAATAACTAATGAAGAGTTTGCAGAAGCAAAGGCGGTGTATAAGTGCACGAATAGTCAATTTTATAAAGAAAAAACAGGAGTTGAGCATATGGTGGGGAGGTATGAAGAAGAGCATGAAAAAATAAAAGGAAAAGTCCGTATTATCATAGATTATGATACGGACTTCTCAGAAATAGTTACTAGGCTCATTTCTCGATAATTTTCACATGAGATGGTAACTGAGGAATTTGAGGAGGCGATTTATAAGGCCAGAAAGCTTCAAATGTGTAAAATGTTCGATGCATTAGATCTAATGGAACCCAATTTTCATGGACATCAAATGCCTTTTCAAATGCTTCAAGAATTTTATATCGCTCTTCATGAGTTGGTATTTCGGAGACATCTATTAAAAATAATTTAGCCATAAAAACTCCTTTCTTATGTACTTGGCTCTGGCAGGAGCCTGTGTGAAAAGTATACCACAGAAAGGAAGAAAGCGGAAATAGGATTGAGGAACTATAAGCCGGGAGGAGGTGAGGTAGAGATGAAAAAAAAAGCTATTTATAAAGTAAAGCGGACTTTTTGCGAAAAACTAATTGCTTTATTGAATCATGGTACAAATCCGATAATGGAAATCTTCCAGGCTGATAAAAGCAAAAAAATGCGAGTCGTAATAGATTACGACCCACGGGCAGATAAAGTTGAAATTACATATTTCGCGGAGGATGTATGCTAATTAGTTCATCAGGTACACCAAGAACTTCACTAACAGTTTCTTTTCTGTCCCACATAAAAGCATAAGTTTTTGGAATATTGGCGATAAAATAAACATCCCACGCAAATGCATTTATCAATTTCATAATGCGATCATGCTCCGATTCTTTGCATGATCTTAAGTCGATATAGTATTGTTTCACAATATTTTTTCTCCTTATGCACTCGGCTCTGGAAGGAGCCTGTATAAAAAGTATATCACGGAAAGGAAGAAAAAGAAATATTTCAAAAGGCCCTTCGGGGCTAAGGAGCCATAGCTTAACAGGCAGAGCAATCAGCCCTCCAATACTGATAAATTCGGGTTCGAGTCCCGATGGCTCCTATCAGAAGCGCATCTGAAAGCAAGTTGTACAATCAGTAATTCATAGAATGACCTAAAGGAGGGATTCGATGGAAAAAATTACAGGACGTTTGTTCATCCGAGAGGAGAATGAGACAGAATACAGGCCCTGGAGCGAATTGACAGAAGAAGAGGCAAAGAAGATTAGCGACTGCCTGAACCGACAGGCAGCTCATGCCGCTAATTTTAAGGAGATAGCATAGGCCGCAGACAAGCGGCCATGAAGGACAAGCAATAAATAAGCCTATGCCGGGAAGCAGAAAGGGCCTATTTGGATCCAAGCCTATTATAGCAGAAAAGGAGGAGATTGAGAATGCCTTATTACAGGGTGTGTTCTTTCTGTGGGGCTCATTTGGATCCGGATGAAAAGTGTGATTGTCAGATGGTGCGGGGCGAATTAGACAGAAATGAAAATGGGTTATGTGGTGCGGAGCAGCAATATATAAATTGGGACAAGAATCGTAAAAATCCATTGAAGAAGAGGGCGAAAGGGTTAGAGGATGGAAAGGATTGAACAAAAGGAGAAACATGGATTTAAATTGAATGTTGAACAGAGAAGAGAGTTGCTTATTGCTTTGGGCAGAAAACGAGACCGGAAGTCAAAGAGAGCAAGAGAGGAATTTAGACGGCCTGCGTTTCAGGGAACCTTATTGGAGCCAGGGCATAAGCGGGAAGAGGGTAAATTATGGAGGGAATTATGAGGATATGTCCTAAGTGTGGAGGTAAATTTGATAGGCTCTTGGCAGTTTCGAGAATAGATAATAAAACGATGCTCTGTAATGATTGTGGTACAAGGGAGGCTGTTGAGGCTATGGAAGGAAAGATTGTGTCAAAGTGGCAGGCATTAAAAGCATATAACCTGCTAAAACAGTATTGTGGTCAAGGGAACTGTAAAGGCTGCTTGTTTGAAATGGAAGAGAATGAATGTACGGATTGTCTCTTGATTTATGAGAGTTCACCGGACAGGTGGCCGGAATTGGAGTTAGAGGTAGATGAAAGTGAAATTGAAAGAGTTAAAGGGAAAAAGGGTAGATGATTTCAAATGAAATTTTTACTGGAAAAAGGAGTGCTGCTTATGACGTACCGGATTGAATATGCCGGGGGAAGCTCCCAAAAATGAAAATATTATCATGTGGTGCGGGACAGCAGAGTACGGCACTAGCATTAATGAGCTGTGATAATGTGCTAAATCCAGGGAAATATCCAATCGTTCCGGTTTATGATGCAGTTTTATTTTGTGATCTCGGCGGGGAAAGGGAGTGGGTATACCGGCAGGTAGATTTTTTGAAAAATCAATGTACAAAGGCCGGAATCCCGTTTTACATACTTCGGGAAAAGAATCTGAAAGAAGATTATATGAAAAATTACGGCAGGAGCCGGGTAGTGACGATCCCTTTCTGGAGCATTGACGAAAACGGAAAAAAGGGAAAAATGACAAGACATTGTACGATTGATTACAAGATAATTCAGATGCAGGATTTTGTAAGGTGGAATCTGCTTGGATATAAAAAGGGACAGAGAACCAAACCGGAGGACATACAGGCCCATGAGATGCATATAGGTTTTACCACAGAGGAGCAGCAGCGCATATTTGACAACAAACATAAGTTGTTTGTGAACAAATTTCCGATGGTGGAAATGGGATTGGTCAGGGCTGATAACTACGCTTATGTGAAAGAACGCTGGGGAATGGAGACACGCGGAAGTGCCTGCCTATTCTGTCCGTTTCATACCAATTATTTTTTCCATGAATGTAAACAGAGCTGCAGAGCTGATTATCAAACGGTGCTGGAATTTGATGAAATGCTAGAGAATGGAATACCAAATTCCAGAATCGGGGTGCCAAATAGCAAAGTGTATATCAGCCGGAGCCGGAAAAGGATCAAAGATTTGACGGAAGTAGAGTGCAGGGACAAAGAAACTTTTGATTATAAAGGCCGGCGGATCTGGAATGGATTTTAATGCGGATCAGGAGGGGAAATGAGAATAGGATTACATGATGCGGAAAAATCGCATTTTAAATCAAAGAGCTTTCCGAATTTGGCATTGATGAAAATATCTGCGTGGCATAAGAATTTTGGTGATGATGTGGAATGGTGGAATCCTCTGTATAAATATGACCGAGTATACAGCAGTAAAATATTTGATTTTACACCTGTAGATCCATATCTTCCGGAAGATACGATCCGCGGAGGAACAGGATACCGGGATATTCCATTGAATCAGGATTTGCCATCAGAAATTGATAATATGTTCCCTGACTATAGTATTTACCCGGAATGTGATTATGCGGTCGGATATCTTACAAGGGGATGTATCAGAAATTGTCGTTGGTGTGTTGTTCCGAAGAAAGAAGGACAGATTAGGCCATATAGATACTGGCAGGATATTGTGAGAAAGGATACGAACAAGCTTGTACTGATGGACAATAATATTCTGGCTTGCAAATATGGGATATCGCAGCTTGAAAGTTTGATAGGGAGCGGGTATAGGATTGATCTTAATCAGGGAATGGATGCAAGGCTTGTGGATTCTCGTGTGGCGGAGATTTTGTCAAAGTTGGACTGGCTCCGTTATATCAGATTTTCGTGTGATCAAAAATCACAGGTAGATCCAATCCGGCAGGTAGTTGATATGCTGATACAATATGGTGTCAGACCTTACAGGATATTTATCTACATACTTGTTACGTTGGATTTAAAGGATGCATCGGAAAGAGTGGAAGCGTTGAAAGACTATCCGGGAATTAATCTTTATGCTCAAGCGGAAAGAAATGAGAGACAGGGAATAGTACCAAATAAGGCGCAACTGGAATTTGCCCAGAGGTACATATACAGTGGGATATACCGGAAAGAAACATGGAAAGAGTATTGCGGTAAAAGAGGATTTAGTCAGGAGGGGTGATATGAGCAGAGTAAGATCAATTCTATTCAATACAGACAATCCCTGGGTATGGGTGATAGAATTTGAGCCATGCGAAAAGCCTGACGGGTGGCCGGAATGAGAGCAATAATGAAATACCCTGGCAGTAAGTGGAGCCTTGCAAAATGGATCATAGATTTCTTTCCGGAGCATCATAGCTATTTGGAGCCTTTCTTTGGCAGCGGAGCTGTCCTCTTTAACAAACCAAGAAGCCACATAGAGACTGTAAATGACTTAGATGGCAATGTGGTTAATTTGTTCGAGTGGATTAAGAGGGACCCGGAGCGTTTGGCCCATGAGATTTATTATACACCTTATGCCCGGCAGGTCTATGAGGATGTTTTTGCTATGGTTCCAGAGGACAGTTTTGAGAGGGCGGTCAATTTTTATATCCGGTTAAATATGGGACACGGATTCCGCACAAACGGAGAGAAGGTTGGCTGGAAGAACGATGTACAGGGCAGAGAAAGGGCTTACGCCTCACAAGATTGGTGCAACTTACCGGGAAAGATTATGCAGGCTGCTGAAAGGCTTCGGGGTGTCCAGATTGAGAATCGGCCAGCTGTGGAGCTGATAGAAAGATTTAATTATCCCAATGTGCTTATTTATCTGGACCCTCCTTACGTGCTTAGCACCAGAAGTGGCAAACAGTACAAATATGAGCTGGATGATAAAGGCCAGATTAAGTTGCTGGATGTAGCACTGGCCCACAAAGGGCCGTTACTGATATCAGGTTATGACAATGAGTTGTACAATGACCGTCTGCATGAGTGGCATCGGGAAGAGACTACTTGTTACTCGCAAGTATGCAGTAAAAAGCGGGAAATATTGTGGATGAATTTTGAGCCAGAGAAGCAATTGAGCTTGTTTTAAAAAATTAAGTTTTAAACGGAGAAAAATCTTATATCAGATATAGAAGTAATTGAGAGTTTTAATAATGCATGGAGAGCATTGGCAAGAACTGATATAGATGAAACCCAACGGGTAGCAATGGTTTCAGGAATCTTTAAAAGATTAAGGTTTAGGAGGGCAGAATGAAGAAAAAGGTTATAAATATGATTGGATGCTTCATTGCAAGATGGATAATAGGTAGCTTTAAGGATGGGCTTATGGTAAAGCGAAAAGCTGGTGCGGAGCAGATAATAACAGTTTTTTCTGTACAGGCATATAAAAATATCATCATACCAGCCATACGAAGAACTGTTGATGGACCTTTTCGGGTGGGAGACGTTGTGACGGATACTTTGGTGAAATTGTTATTACAGGAATAACCAATGGAACGCTAAGAGGTTATAGTCGGAAAGATGGTATGGTATTTAATGGGTTAGACAGCCAGAAATTTAAAAGAGTAGTTGGATATGTTGAGCTAAAAATAAGTTAGGAGTACCCAGTAAGATAATTAATAAGCAGAGGTGTACCATATAATGTCTTTTCATCTGCATTAATATTAAGTAATAAAAAAATAACAGTTACTGGTATTTTTTTATTATGATAAATAAGCTCTGAACTCAATGAAGTAACATTGTTCAGAAATATTAAATTTGATGTTGAACAGGTTACAATTAAATTGTTATAATAATCGTTTTCTAATTTTATATAAAAATTTAGATTTTTGTTCGTTTTTTCATAATAATTTAAATCAACTAATAAACCGGTATCAGTTTCTTCTGCTTGGTGTAGAAACATGAAACCATGACATTGATAAAAAAAATGCTCTTTAAATTTAGAAAAACGATTATCAATTTTTTTAAATTTTTTCTTTCGCTTTAAGTATTTTATAACTTTATAGAATTTATATTCTATTGAATTTTTGGAGTAAGCAATATTTGATACAATTATTTTTAAATTTATTTTTAAATCAGAAAAAGGATTGAAGAATTTTTTATTAAGTTCGGTCTCTTTAAAAATATTGTTGACTTTATTTTCTGAGAAATAAATTATCATATTATTTTCCTTTTTTGCTTTGATCATAATTTGTTTAGTAGACATTGTCAATATAGATTTAGAAGGAAAAAAGTGGTTAGGACAATTGATAAAGAAAATTTTAAATTAGGACTTAGGACAATGGGATAGAAAGGAAAGAAATGTGGAAGGTATTATTTGAATATAGTGATAAATCAAAATGCAAAATCACAGGTGCGCACAAAGAAATACCCCTAAGATTAGCCATAGATTATCACAATTTATATGGTATACACGCTATAAGGTCCATATATCAGCAGTACCCCAAGAAAGATAATCCAGAAATGGATTTGATGGAGAAAATTGAAGAGTTAGAACAACGGGAGTTTTCAATGGAGAATTAGGATTTAGGCCAGGAGAGGTAAGAATGGAAAAAAGAACGTATAAAATGGGGCAATTAATTTATGGAGTAGAATTTGACATTGCCAACATAGAACATGCAGAAGTCAGTGGTTATTTGTTTATGGCAGAGTGCGGAGATTATATTTTATGTTCTTCCGAATATGTTGATTGCTCCGGAAATTTTAAGAGACAGCTTAAGGAGATGTATTTAGAATCGGTCAACAATTATGGGGTTGAAATCCATATGTTACACAAAAAATGGACGTTTCCTACGATTGAGGAAGCAGATCTAGAACTTAAAAAGTTACTGTTGGATAACTAGGAGAGAAAAATGAGTGAATGGAAAGTAATGCTTAATGTAAATTTTTATCAGGTGTGGCGTCAGACCCGGCCTCTTCGTCCAGGAGAACCTATGCACAGTGGTGTCCGGGAGACGAGAGGATATTTTGAAACAGAATCAGAGGCTCAGGCGTATGCGGACAAACTAAATATGGAAGATGCGGCACTAAACTGAAATTTAGAAAAGAAAGGAGGCCGGAGCCGCTGGCCAGCGTAAAGGATATCCTGGCTCCTTTCAGAATTATGATAAATGGAGAATTAATAGTAGACAACTTCGCCGGTGGTGGAGGCGCCAGTACCGGCATAGAGATGGCAACCGGGTATAGTGTGGATATTGCAATAAATCACGACCCGGAAGCTATCCGGATGCATAAGGCCAATCATCCCAACACAAAGCATTATTGTGAAAGCGTTTGGGACATAGATCCGGTTGAAGTATGTAATGGCTATCCTGTAGCCTTGGCCTGGTTTTCTCCGGACTGTAAGCATTTTTCCAAAGCAAAGGGCGGGAAGCCGAAGGATAAGAACATCCGAGGATTGGCATGGGTGGCACTCCGCTGGGCGGGATTGGTTAGACCCAGGGTGATTATGTTGGAAAATGTAGAAGAGTTTAAGACATGGGGGCCGCTGAACCGGTCGCACCGGCCTATAAAGGCTAAGCGTGGATATACATATCAAAAGTTTGTTCAGCAGCTTACGGATTTAGGATATGAGGTTCAAACACGGGAATTAGTGGCGGCTGATTATGGCGCTCCGACCATGCGGAAAAGGTTTTTCCTGATTGCGCGGTGTGATGGTAAACCTATCATCTGGCCGGAACCGACACATGGCCCCAGAGACAGCGGGGCGGTTAAGGATGGCATGTTGGAGCCATACATAGGAGCGTACACACAAATAGATTTTTCGCTCCCATGTCCATCCATATTTGATACATCGGAAGAAATCCGGAAAAAGTATGGAATCAAAGCGGTTAGACCTTTGGCGCCGAAAACCTTGGACAGAATAGGAAGAGGATTTGTAAAGTTTGTGGTTAATAATAAAGAACCTTACATATTTGAAGGTGTTTTACCGTTTTTAATTCAGTATCACTCATATTCCGGTAAGGATGTGCGAGGGCAAAAAATTGATGAGCCTCTCATGACTCTGGATAGTTCTAACCGGTATGGGCTTGTGTGTGCGTTTATCAGCAAGTTTTACAAGAGCGGAACCGGGCAGGATTTAAGGGAACCGCTTGCCACAGTTACAACATCCCCCGGGCATTTCGGATTGGTCCAGGCATATTTGATTAAATATTACAATAGTGGAGACGGGCAGGATATCAAAGAACCACTGGACACACTCACGACCCGGGACCGGTTCGGCCTGGTGGAAGTGTATGGTACAAAATACCAGGTGGTAGACATTGGGCTTCGGATGCTGGAACCAAGGGAACAATATAATTGTCAGGGATTTCCGGATGATTACATTATTGACCGGGACTATTCCGGAAAATCATATTCACGCTCCGAGCAAGTCAAGCGCTGCGGCAATGCCGTGTGTCCGCCGATTCCGGCCGCATTGGTGAGAGCAAACCTGCTTGAATTGTGCTTGCACAAAAGAGGGTAGCAGGAGAACACAAGCAGTTTGGGAACAGTATGTATTGAGTGCGTAACAGCATTTAAGAGTAAATAAAACTAAATATGAGAGATTAAGAGCAAATAAGAGACAGGAAGGAAGGAAACGAGTGAACCGGATACAGTTTATTATATTGTCAAGCCTGGTGTCGGAAAGCGCCAATAATAATGTAAATGCAATGTCAATCAAAGAGATTATTGAGAATTTGCGTTCCCTGGAATATACCTATAATTCTTTTTATAAGCATACAAAGGCGCTATTGGCAGCAGGATATATAGCGGCAGGGCTTCCGGTGGGTAATTCCAAGACTTATTACGTAACCCAGCAAGGAAAAGAAGCATTGGAGATTGTGAAGGGAGGAGACGGAGCATGAAAAAGGAAATTGGATTTGTAGCAATAGGACAGGCAGGAGGAAACATTGGAAAGCTGTTTGAAAAGATGGGCTATACGGTTCTGTACATAAACACATCGGAGGAGGATTTGAAAACTCTTCCTGATGCAGCCCATAAGTACCATCTGGAGGGCGGTGATGGATGTAATAAAGACCGGACAAAGGCAAAGAAGCTTCTGGCCAGGAATCTTGAAAAAGTTATGAAGGAGATATCTGGGAAAGTACCTCAAAAGCTGGTATTTACTATTTTTTCTGCTGGAGGCGGGACAGGCTCCGGGATTGGCCCGGCTCTTACGGCAGTGCTGCAGCAGGAATTGGATAAAGTGACGGGAGCAATCACTATACTTCCAAGCGAAAATGAATCTGTAAAAGCTCATGTCAATGCCTGGGACTGCGTGAGGGAGCTGGCAGATATTGAAGAAATAGGAGCCTCATTTTTTATAGATAATAATTCCGATAGGGGAAAAATGAAGCTTAATGATATTTTTGTAAAACTTCTGGATGATTTTATCAGTATTCCGGAGAAAAAGACCAGTGCGCTCGGAAATATTGACAGGGCGGAGATTAAGGAGGTGCTGAGCACCAAAGGAGCGGCAGTTATCAGCCGTACATCCAAGCAGGATACGACTACGGCCAGAGTAATTGAGCATCTGCGCAAAGGGATATTTGCCGAAATGGATGAGGTGAAGGCGGTGAAATATATAGCTATATTGGCAGCAGGATCCCAGACAACAATTAATCTGCAAGCTTTGCAGGCCGAGTTTGGGACTGCATACGATATCTTTCAGGGATTCGAGGCGGAACAGACCATATGCTGCCTTAGCGGGCTGAGATTTCCGTTTTCACGAATGGAAAAGATTAAGAAAAAAGCTATGGAGAATCAGGAGGACATTGTGAATAGTTTCAATGCGGTCAATGCGAATCCTATGAGCGAGGGATTAGATTTGTTTGCAAAGGTAAAGAAGCCGGAAAAGAAGAAAGGAAGTTCCAGGGACTTATTACAAAAGTTTTTGTAGGAGATACGTATGGCAGGAAGGCATCATAAAGTAGGTCTTGACTACTTTGAACTGGACTGCCTGCTGAATGATAAAATTAAATTGATACAAGCCGAATTTGGACTAAAAGGATTTGCGATAATTGTCAAGTTATACCAGAAAATATATGGTGGAAAAGGTTATTATTGTGAATGGAATGAAGATATACTATTGCTGTTTCTGGTTGAAAACGGTCTGAATAGTGATAGTAAGAATTTGATCAATGAAATAGTGCAGGCTTGTATCAGAAGGGACATTTTTTCGGAAGCTCTCTATAAAAAATTTGGGATCTTAACGTCCTATGGGGTGCAAGAAAGATACCTAAATGCTGTGTCCAAGCGTGAGAGAGTAGAACTGAAAAAAGAGTACCTTTTATTAAATGCAGGCAAAAATAATAAAAATGTAGTCATAAATTCAATTTCTGACGGAATAAATGCCATTTCTGATGGCAGAAATAAAGAGAGTAGAGTAGAGAAGAGTAGAGAAGAGAATAAAAACATATTGTGCAAAGCTGACGCAATTGCACTGTTTGAACGTTTATGGAGTCTGTATCCATGTAAACGTGGCAAAGGGAAGGTAACAGAAAAGAAGAAAATGGAATTACTATCTATAGGTGAGGAGCATATGCTTCGCTGTATTGAACGATATAAAGCAGAATTAAAAAAAGATGCTGAATGGAGAAAACCTCAAAACGGAAGTACTTTTTTCAACTCCGGTTATATTGATTATTTGGATGAAAATTTTACGCCAACAACTGCTTCTCAACGAAAGCGATCAGCATTTCATAATTTTGAAGAGCACCATTATGACTATAATAAACTATTGGAGCAAATTAATGGGCGATAGTTCATCTCTATTGTTGGTAGCAGGATCTTGAGCGTTGGAGGGGATATGTATGAACAGAATACCAAAAGATAGTTGGGCAATTATTGAGCGTGTAATACGCAGGTATCCGGAATCTAAAAAAGAGTATGAGAGTACATACAGAAATATGTTAGCCGCGAGTTCGGAAAGCATGTCACCAGTTGCCCGTATTGGTGTTGGTCTTCCTAATTCTCCGACAGAAAGAGCTGTGATAAGAATGTTGGAGAATCCCAAAATGCAACGGCTATACAGGGAAATTCAAGCAGTAGAGGAGGTGTATAATCAGCTTCCGGGAGAATATCAAAAAGTGATACGGATTCGTTTCTGGTCTGATAGTGAGAGGAACGTACCATATCATCAGTTAACATGCAGTGTAAACTACAAGGAAGCACAGTTGAGACGAATATCCGGAAGTTTTGTGAAGAGTGTTGGTAAGAGACTTGGGGAAATGTAGAGGTAAAAGCAGAAAGGGATATTTTCAAAGTGGAAAATCTTGTGAGTTATATTGAGTATTTGCTTTGTCACTTATAGTAGTTTGATGAATTACGTAAAAATACGTAAAAATACTTGACATACGTAATGATACGTGATAAAATAAAAACATGATAAGGAAAGGAGATACAAAAGATGCCAATGACTTCCCAGGAGATGATAAAACTCCTAAAGAAAAACGGTTTTGAAAGTATCAGTCAGAATGGTTCTCATGTGAAGCTAAGAAATTCAGAAGCCGGAAAGACGGTAATCGTTCCTTATCACTCCAAAGACTTGAAAAAAGGCTTGGAGCAAACAATACTTAAACAGGCGGGACTGAAATAAGTCCTGCCGGTAAAATGGAGGTACTGGAGTATGAATAAATTATTTTATCCGGCGTTATTCCATGAAGCGGAAGAAGGGGGCTTCTGGGTCTCTTTTCCGGATATTCCCGAATGTATGACCCAGGGAGAAGATATGCAGCAAGCATATGAAATGGCTGTAGAAGCATTGGGGCTTTCGTTATCAGGCATGGAGGAAGAGAAGATCGAGTTCCCTATGGCATCACGTCCAAAAGATATAAAAAGTGAAGCGGACAGCTTCTTGGTTGTCATTGAGTTTGATATGGCAGAGTACAGGAGGAAACATTGCTCCAGAGCCGTAAAGAAAACTTTGAGTATACCGGAATGGTTGAATGATGTTGCGATAAAGCAGAATATAAACTTTTCTCAAGTGCTCCAGGAGGCATTGATGGAAAAGTTAGGAACCAGTCAAGTTGAAAAGGTATTTTAAAGATAATTTAATTAAAGTTATTATGGACAAAAGCAAACAAATGTTCTATAATGACATATATTAGATAGCGATATATAAGTGCATGTGAAATTCAAAATGTAGAAATAAGTTATCAACACAAAATCCACATTGAATCCACATACTTATCCACAATTTTGTTGAAGTTTTAGGTCAAATATGATAATATTAAAATATAGTATAGCGGAACAAGTAGGGAGAGGTGATTGTATGTGGTACGGCGCTTTGGAGGTTGCAAGATACATTATTACTTGTTGTTCTGAGAAGAGTAGACCGGTTAGTAATCTTAAATTACAGAAGATGCTTTATTTTGTATGGGTAGAATTTTACAAAGAGACAGGTAAATATTTATTTCATGATGAAATATGCGCATGGCAGCTTGGCCCAGTTGTGCCAGAGGTTTATTATGAATATTGCTCACATGCAGGCAAACCAATTTATGCATTTTATTCAGCAAACATAGATGAAGGAGTTGGAGAGGTATTAGAGAGGATAATTTCGAAGTATATTGATATACCCGCATATAAGTTAGTTGATAGAACACATGCCCCAGGCACGGCATGGGATGTTGTCTATAGAAATGGGGCGGGAAATAGAATGCCCATTCCGTTTAATTTAATTATAGAGAAAGAAGCGGCTTAAAAAATGCTTGCAAAAGAAAAAACAAGAAGGCAGAGCGAATTAGAAGAGTATATTCGCGAGTTATCTAAAAAGCTATCAGATGAAAAAGAAATAAGAGCGATGCTTTTAAAATTGCTTGAGACATATAAAGGGGATTTTAGGCATAGTTATTCAAGCTTTTTCCCTTTGATCCTAGACATTTCCAAGAATGACAATGAGTGTAATTTAGACTATTTATCAAATAATCTGGATAGTATTTGCAGCTATGTGGAAGAGGATTTTGTATCTGGCAAAAAAGAATTTGAGCCTTTACGCGAACAGTTAAATAAATTATGCGATCATTTAAATTTGGAGATAGGTCGTTGGAATTATTATTCGCAAAATGAACAGAAGATAGAAGATATAGCACTTAAAAGTGTGTCTTTGAATGATGAAATGAAAAATACGCAGAAAGAGTTAAGAGAGGCACAGGAGGAATTAAAAAAGGCGTCGAAACAGGCAGCGTCCATCCAGACAGAGCTTATTGCCGTGCTGAGTATATTTGCAGCTATTGTAGTTACATTTTCTGGAGGGTTTACTTTCCTTGGAAGTGTTATGAGTTCGATAAACGAAGCAGAGTATTATGAAGCAGTTATTTTAACAGCAATTGTATGTGGTATGGTTATGTTTAATACAATATTTATTCTTATGTACCTGGTCGGAAAGATTACAGATAGAAATATATATGCTAGATGCATAGAGGAAAATTGCTCCTGTGATGGACAGTCTTTGAAAAAATGCGGTGGAATACGGAGGATAAGAAAAAGGCTTCCATACGTTTTCTATTTTAATTTGACGTGTGTAGTCGGGATCATATTGGTATGCTTTATTTGGTATCTTCATGGAAAAGGATACTTTTTGTAAAAAAATGGTTATGATTTTTCCTAAAAAAGTTGTAAAAAAATAAAAGATGATACAATTTTGCTATAAAAGTGTGATATAATGATATCATGTAAAAGGTGTCGGAGGAAAGTCCGGTGCCTTTTTTATACCTCAAAACCTGCTCCTAAACTTCCTTGGACAGAGCAGGAACTCCTGGAGAAATCATGAAAGAGAGAAAGGAGGCGGTTATGTTTGAATACGGTTGAGCCGATTCGGGACATGGATCTCGTGCTGGATGTGGCCGACTATCTAAAAGTGAAGAATGAACGTGACTATCTCCTGTTTATGTTTGGGATTTACACGGGACTTCGGATATCTGATATTTTAAAATTCCGCGTTCGGGATGTGAAAGATAAAGACGCCATATATATCCGGGAGAAAAAGACGGGCAAGGAAAAACGCTTCCCAGTGAATGAGGAGCTGAAGCCAATCATTGCAAATTACATACGAGGGAAAAGGGATTACGAATTTTTGTTTAAATCTCCCAATTTTCCGAATAAGGCAATCAGCAGGCAGCAAGCCTATAATATTCTTTCGGAAGCGGGAAAGACGTTTGGAATCAGCGCTATAGGAACGCACACACTGCGTAAGACGTTCGGCTATCATATGTATCAGCAGACACATGACGCTGTAACAATTAAAGAGATACTGAATCATTCGGATATATCTGTTACGCTTCGGTACATAGGGATTAATCAGGACAATAAAGACAAGGCTATCAAGGGGCTGACTTTTGCTAAAAAAAGAAGCCAAAGATAAGCCTTTTTGTTTTGACTTTTATCAGCGGAATAAAAGGCAGTTGAATTGTTCTTTGTCTTTTGATTGACATATTGAACCGATGTCAAATAGGGGGGATGTTTTTGGATGCACTTTAATGTAAGAAAAAGGCTCGGCTTATTTGACAGAATGTAAAGATATGTCAAGAAAAAGAGGGCAAAATAAGCCCTGTGCCAGTAGCTCATGCGGACCGGACAGAGCGGAGAATAAATTGTAGGTTCTTCTGTTCGAACAAAAGTTCATGCGGGTCTCCGAGGCACAATAAATGGCTAGATTTTGAATAACTTTTATGGAAGTTGCCGTTGCCGTATTTAATGCAAGGAGGGAGGTGAGGACATGACAAAAACAGATATGGATTCCGCAAAAGTCACAAATATAGATAGTATAACTGTTTCAGCCAGTGTGCTGGGGGAGCTTTTTGGAGTGAAAGACCGGAGAATCCGGCAGATGGCAGAGGAAGGAATTGTTATCAGAGCTGCAAAAGGCAGATATAAGCTGGTGGATTCTGTGAAAAATTATCTTTTGACGTTGAAGCTGGCAGCAGACGGTGTTGAGGTAGATCTGGTTGATGGCGACATCAATTATGATGAAGAAAAGGGATTGCATGAAAGAGTAAAACGTCATATTTCAGAATTAAAATTACAGGTTATGAGAGCCGAGGTGCATAAGGCGGAGGATGTGGAGAGGGTTATGACAGATATGTTGGTCGCGTTCAAAACCAGGGTGATGAATATTCCTTCTAAAATGGCGCCGGTGTTGGAAAATCGGGATGTAGTATTCATTAAAGACCGTCTGTCTGGAGAAGTACTCGAAGTGCTGAATGAGCTGAAGGAGTATGATCCGAAAGCATTTTACAGTGAAGAATATGTGGAGGAAAATGAAGGCGAATATGAACGGGATCGAGTTTAAAACGCTGAAACTGTTTCAGAAGCTTGCGAAAGCAGTAAGCCCGCCTCCTGTTTTGACAGTCAGCCAGTGGGCGGATTGCTACCGGCGGTTGTCTGCGGAAAGCGCGGCGGAGCCAGGACAATGGAATACGGACAGAGCGCCCTATCAACGGGAAATTATGGATTCTGTAAATGATCCTCTGGTTGAAGAGATTGTTATTATGAGCTCCGCCCAGGTAGGGAAGACAGAACTGCTTCTAAATATCATTGGTTATTATATTGATTACGATCCGGCGCCCATACTTGTGGTCCAGCCAACACTTAAGCCTATGGCAGAGGACTTTTCAAAGGACAGGCTGGCTCCGATGATTCGCGACACACCGGCATTGGCCAGGAAGGTCCGTGATGTAAAAGCAAAGAGTTCCGGGAATACGATTTTACATAAAGCCTTTCCGGGCGGTCATGTAACAATAGCCGGAGCAAATTCTCCTTCCAGCCTTGCTTCGCGCCCTGTCCGGATTGTTCTGCTGGATGAGACGGACCGCTATCCTCCCAGTGCCGGAACCGAAGGAAATCCCATCAAGCTGGCTGAAAAAAGGACAACCGCTTTCTGGAACAGAAAGAAAATTAAAGTTTCCACGCCGACGATTAAGGGGATAAGCCAGATTGAAAAGGAATATCAGTCCGGGACTATGGAGGAATGGTGTGTTCCATGCCCATGCTGCGGTAAATATCAGCCTTATGAGTGGAATAGAGTAAACTTTGCGGATGTAACAATGGAGTGCAAATACTGCGGCGAACATATCTCGGAAACAGACTGGAAACAGGGACAGGGGAAGTTTATCGCAGCTCATCCGGAACGGCATCGGAAACGGTCCTTCCACTTGAATGAGCTAACCTCTCCCTGGACACACTGGCCGGAGATCATACGGGAATGGAAAGAAGCCCATAAGGAGCTGAAGGAGAACGGCGATCCCAATAAGATGAAAATATTCATCAACACAGTGCTCGGAGAAACCTGGGAAGAACGGGGCAAGAGTGCGGATGATGATTCCCTCTTATCACGCCGGGAATGTTACAGGGCAGAGCTTCCGGAAGGTGTTCTTGTTCTTACCGCATCTGTTGATGTGCAGGATGATCGGTTTGAAATAGAAGTTGTCGGATGGGGGCGCGGCTATGAATCATGGGGGATTCAATACGAGAAGCTTTACGGAGATCTGGATAAAGAAGAAACCTGGGACAGACTGGGAATATGGCTTGAGCGCGAATTTTATTTTGCAACGGGAGCATCTCTTTTGATTGCCCATACCTGTATTGATACCGGAGGACACAAAACAACGGAATGTTACAAATTTTTGAAGAGAATGGAGAAAAAGGGGAAACGGATTAGCGGAATCAAAGGTTTTGGAAGGGAAGGTATAGGGATTCCTTTAATCCATAAGCTGTCCGCGAACAATGAATACAAGGTGAAGGTGTTCATTCTGGGCGTTGACAGCGGGAAAGAAATTGTTGTCTCCAGGCTTTCCATAACGGAGGAGGGGCCGGGATACTGTCATTTTCCAATCAATGAGGATCGCGGATATGATGAACTTGTCATAAAAGGCTTAAACAGCGAGCAGAGGGTTACGGAGATTAAGAATGGCAGGGCAGTAGTCAAATGGAAGAAAAAAAGCGGCATACGGAATGAGCCTTTGGATCTCCGTGTTTACAATACGGCGGCTGTCGAAATATTACGGCCAAACTTTGACATCCTGGAAAAGAAGGTAAAGGCCGGGATTAATTATATGAGAAAAACGCCGGGGAAGGCAGAGAAGAAAAGAAGAACCGGAACCGTGAGCCGCGGAGTAGAATTGTAGAGGTAAAAATGCTATCGGAATTAAAAAAACAACGTTTAGAACAATATAAATCACGGCTCTCTATGTACTATAAAGCAGAGGAGGCCGTTCTTTTGAATCAGGAATACAGAATTGGAACAAGAAGTTTAAGACGGGCGGATTTGTCAACTATACGGGAAGCGATTGAGGATTTGGAAAACCAGATTGAAGCGTTGGAGCGTACCGAAGGAAAGAACAAAGCTTTCCGGTTTCTCCCACGGGATATCTGAGGGAAGGGAGGCGATAAAAATTGAATATTTTTGATAAGGCTGTTGAAATCATAAATCCTTCAAAGGCATTGGAGAGAAACATGGCTCGAATGAAATTGGAGATGTTCCATCGGTTTCAGAATTCAGGATATGATGAAAGCGGAGCTGCCCGGAATAAGAATTCCATGAGAGGCTGGAGGGCGTCCAGCAAATCCCCGCAGGAAGATATTGACCGGAATCTTCCCCTTCTCCGCCAACGTTCCCGCAGCCTTTATATGTCAGCGCCGCTGGCTGTTTCAGCTATTAAGACAAACCGGACCAATATCGTGGGTGAAGGGCTGCGGTTAAAAAGTACCATTGATGCGGGATATCTGAGAATGACCCCGGAAGCGGCAGCAGAATGGCAGCGCAATACGGAACGGGAATTTGACCTGTGGGCGGAATCAAAGTTTTGTGATTCCACTTGTGTAAATAATTTTTATGAGATTCAGCAGGTGGCTTGCCTGGCCTGGCTGATGAATGGAGATGCATGTGTGCTTTTGGAATATGAAAAACCAGGATCGACATTCCCCTATGGCCTGCGTATTCATTTGATAGAATCGGATCGGGTATCAACACCGTACACCAGCGGCTCAACGGTGAATCTGTATGCCGTGAATAAAGAAACGGGCAATCACATCTATAACGGAGTGGAGGTGACAGACAATGGCCGCGTGGTTGCTTATCATATCTGCTCCACCTATCCCAACAGTCAGCTTCGGGCAGTGAAGAAGTGGGAGCGGATAAAAGCATTTGGGGAGCGTACCGGAGTGCCGAATGTATTGATGATTTTTGAAACGGAGCGGGCAGAGCAATATAGAGGCGTTCCCTATCTGGCTCCGGTGATTGAATCCTTAAAGCAGCTTACCAGATACAGTGAGGCCGAAATGATGGCGGCTGTGATTAATGGTTTTTTTACAGTATTTATTACACCGGAAAGGGGTTCATCCGGATTTGAATTTACAGGGGTTGTGGATGATGAAGAGAGTATTTCGGATGATAATGTCAATTATGAGGTAGGACCCGGAATTGTCAATGTGTTGAACCCCGGAGATAAAATCGAGATTGCAGACGCAAAAAGGCCATCCAGTAACTTTGATGCGTTTGTGACATCCCTTGCAAAATATGTCGGCGCTGCATTGGAGATTCCGGTGGAATTACTGATAAAAAGCTTTATCTCCAGTTATTCGGCTTCACGGGCAGCGTTATTGGAGGCATGGAAGGCGTTCCGCATGAAACGGAAATGGCTTGCGTCAGATTTCTGTCAGCCGGTCTATGAGATTTTTCTGACAGAGGCAATAGCTCGCGGCAGAATCAAAGCTCCGGGCTTCTTTTTGGATCCTGCGGTCAAAAAAGCATATTGCAAAGCACAGTGGAACGGACCGGCTCCAGGTATGATTGATCCGGTGAAAGAAGCGGATGCGGCAGAAAAAAGAATTGCAATCGGTGTATCTACACGTCAGCGCGAAGCAATTGAAATGACTGGTACGGACTTTGATGCAAATGTTGCGCAACTTGCGAGAGAAAACCAGTTAATGCAGGAAAACGGCCTGATTGCAGAGAAAGAATAACGGAAGGGAGTAATAGAATCACATGGAATGGAAGGGAAACAAGGGAATAAGGATTTTGAATCAGACAGCACAGGTGACGGGGGATCAGAAAGTCAATAAATTCTGGAATTTTATCAACAAGGATGATGAGACGGCAGAATTGCAGCTTTTTGGAGAAATAGTCAGCGAGGAAAGCTGGTGGAATGATGACTGCGTAACATACCGTAATTTCATTGATGAGTTAAACGGATTAGGTGAGAAAAAGAGTATCAATGTTATAATCCAGTCTGTCGGAGGAGATGTGTTTGCTGCAAATGCAATATACAATGCTTTGATATTAAACAAGGCGGAGATTACAGGAACCGTTATTGGGATATGTGCCAGTGCCGCGACCATTATCCTTATGGCATGTAAAAACAGAAGGATTGCAAAAAATGCGATGCTTATGGTTCATAATCCGTCGGTAACTTTGTGGGGGTCTTATACGTCGGAAGATGTCTTAAAGCTTGGAAATATGATAGAAAAAACAAAGAAAAGCATAGCAGCCGCATATATGGAGCGGATGGACAAAACAGAGGATGAGATCAATCAGATTATGGATCAGGAATCGTGGTATGTGGGACAGGAGGCTGTTGATGCCGGATTTTGTGATGAGATAATTGAGACCGGATTTGAAGAAAGCATATTTTTGAATTGCTTTCAATTAAACGGTGTTCCATATAGTTTCAAAAGTTATCTGGAAACAGTGGTTCCGTCTGATGTTCGAAAAAAGGTTCTGGCGCTTTCGGCAGTAAAACCGAAAGAAAGCGGGGCTTTTTTTAATAAAAATAAAGAGAAAGGAAGTAAAAGCATGGAGGAGAATGAAACCGTAAACATGACACCGGAGATTGCGGATGCCTCACAGTTAAAAAGCGCTTATCCCGAGCTTGTCAGCCAGATTGTTACAGAGGCAGTACGGTCTGAACGGGCGCGTCTGAAAAGCATTGATGAAATTGCAGCAGGGATTCCGGAGGATGTACTGACAAAGGCCAAATATGATGAACCGGTTTCCGCAGAGGCTCTGGCGCTGGCACAGATGAAGGCCAATAACAGAATCGGCCAGCAGACTTTAAGCAGTATGGTCAGTGATATGACAGATTCCGGCGTAAAAGATGTCGGAAGTATGCCAAATGCCGGAACCAGCGAAGCAGAAGAAAAGTTGATTCAGAGCCAGGCAAAAGTAGGAGGCCTTGCAGCAGCTCTGGGAAGGGATAAGAGAAGGGAGAAAAAGGAATGAAGATGTTTGAAAAGATAGGTGAGTTAAAACCGGATTCCCTAATTGCCTCTGCTGATTTTCCGTTTTTGAAGGAAGGAATCGGACTGAAAGCGGGACAGGGTATCTTGAAGCGCGGCTCTTTGATTATTAAGGCGGAAGATGCCGGTTATATTGCCGGGACAACTTACATAACCGGGAGTGGCGAGGAGGAAAACACGGAGGAGATTGCCGGAAAGATTTTTGGAATCTTAACAGATGATACGGATACCGGAATGGATGATTCAAAAGATAATATTCCGGCTGTGTGCTACCAGACCGGCATTTTTAACCGGAATGCGGTGCTTGTGGCCGGAGAAAATGCAACTGTTGACGAATACGAAGATAATATGAGGGATGTTTCCCTGTTTCTTCGCAATGTTCAGAATTATGAGTAAAAAGGAGGGCTTTTAAATGCCGGATTACACAACACGCGAAATGATGGAGGCGATTGACCAGACGCCTCCGGTCAGAATGTTCTTACAGAAGACTTTTTTCCCTATGGAGCGGACGCATATCAGTGAAAAGGTGGAATTTGACGTACGGAAAGGGAGACGGATTATGGCACCTTTTGTGAGTCCCAGAAAGGGCGGCAGGGTGATCACACGCCAGGGGTTCCATACAAATCAGTTTACAACTCCTAAGATTGCGCCGGAAAGAGTACTGACCATTGATGATATTACCAAACGGTCAATTGGAGAGAATATCTATTCCCAGAGGACTCCGGAGGAACGGGAGGATGAACTTCTTGCAAAGGATATGTCGGATCTGGAAGATGCCATTGCCAGAAGAAAGGAATGGATGTGCCGGCAGATTCTTTTTGAAGGAAAAATTGATGTGGTGGATGAGGATGAAGGGGTTGACGTTCAGATTGACTTTGGATTTGATAATATTGTTGTGTTGGGAGAGGATGAGCTGTGGACGGCTGCGGCGGTGGATCCGCTTATCCGCTTCCGGGAGCTTCGCAAGCGGATTATAAAGAACAGTGGTTCGGCTCCTGATATTGCGCTTTTTTCATCTGATATTATTGAAGACTTTATCAAGAATCAGTCTGTTGAGCGGGCAATGAACCTGTTGAAATACAAAAATATCGTGATTGAGCCCCGGGTGGTGGATTCGGCTCTGACATTCTATGGCAGGATTGCGGAGTTGGATCTCGATATTTATACCTATGATGAATGGTTTGTGAATGATGAAGGTGAGGAAGAACCCATGATTCCGGCCGGAACTGTCCTTATGGGACATTCAGCAGGGGAAGGTCAGATTGAATATGGCCTTGTGGCGCAGATGGAAGATAAAAAGATTCAGAGCTATGAAGGAAAGCTGGTTCCGAAGCGCTGGGTGAATGAAACCGATGAGGTGGAAATGCTCCGCCTGACATCGAGACCGCTTCCGCGTCCCTTTGATGTGGATTCATGGGCTGTTATTTATGCGAAGAAAGGAGCGTAAGGTATGGTGGCTTATAGATTAAAGGTGACTTTTGCGACCGGGGGAAAGGAGTATCTGCCGGGAAGTATCCTGCCGGCAGATATTGCTTCTTCGGATTTTCAATTTTTGAAGTCGAAGAAATTTATTGAGATTGTTGATGTCTCGGAAGGCTCCAATGAGGAGTTTGATGAAGACTTTGAAGGCTTCGATGATGAGGATTTTGGCCTGAAAAGTATGGAGGAAATCAGACGGATTCGTTCGAAGAGGGATGCGGCCGCTTATGCCGTTTCGCTTGGACTTGATTTGGGAGAGTATGAAAAAAAGAGCTTGAAAGAGATCCAGGAGGAAATCATCAATTACCAGGAAGAACAGGAAGGTGATGAAGATGATTAGATGTCGGTAGAATAAGGAGAATTTGCATTATGGAATTGAAAGAGCTGGTTATGGAAGATATTGAAGGCTCGTTTTTGAATCCAAAAGAATTTGGTGAAGTTCATATGGTGAATGGCTTGGAAATGCTTATTATCATGGATGGAAATGAGATGATTGAGCGTGAAAAGCGGACCAGTAATCATGTGGAGGGGACATTCCGAAAGCAGATATTATTCTTTGTTGCGGCGAAAGACTTTGGAGCGCTCCCGGCCATTGGCCGGGAGATATCTGTTGATGGAAAAAAGTACCGGGTGACGGATGCGGTTTTCGAAGGCGGTATGTATTCCATTAGCGCGGAGGCAATGAGATCATGAGTAATGTAAGGTTAATTAATATTCAGATAGAAGAGGATGAAATTGCAAAAATCAACCGGAGGCTGAGAGAAATGCAAGGTAAATCCCCTTCTATTCTGAAAAAGGAAATTAATAAGGCGGCGGAGCAGATGAAGAAGTCTTTGTCACGGGAAGCTAAGAAAAAATATGTGAATACTAATGTAGATATGTTCCGTCAGGATATGGATATCAGCAAGGCAACGGTAGGGAGTCCGGTGGCAGTCATAACAGCGAAAGGGCGTCCAAGATCTTTAGTTAAGTTTCAAATAACCGGCGGTGTGGAAGGGGAAAGTGTTAGTGCAAAGGTATTTAGAAAATCTCCTTTGGAGGAGCTGATAAATACAAAAGCACAGCCGAATATTAAGTCTTTTATTACTCGATTTAAGAGTGGCCGTGTAGCAGTGGTTCAACGTGTGGAAAAAGGAAAAGTACCTGCTGGCAGTACTCTGGGACGGCGCTATATCCGTGAACTGAAAGGTCCTTCTATTCCCCACATGCTCGGCTTAAGAAGCTTTCCGGAAGAAGCAAAGGAGAGTACTTTGGAGCAGCTGCACAGGAATTTGGAGAATCATGTTGCGCAAATGTTAGGAGGATGAATACATGGCAGAGGAACTGACGGTTTTGAGCCTGCAGGAGAGTCTTGGCAGAGAGATTCAAAAAGTATTATCAGGAATGTGTTTTTCAAATCCTCTGGGAGAACACATTGAAATGCAGGTATTTTCCCAGGCGCTTCCCATAGAGCGCATTGAAGGGCGCAACACGGAGGAAGAGGAAGATGGGGTAGATCCGTATCCATATTGTATTGTGCGTGTTATAGACGGCAGCCACCTGGAAGCAGACAGCACGGTAACAACCAACATGGAAATTGGTCTTTACTACAATGAAACAGATAACCAAGGCCATGCAAGGCTTCTGAATGTAGTCAATCGGATTTGTCATAGATTCTTGGCAAATCCGGTTTTAGATCACAGATACCTGCAGACAGGAAAAATAGAATGGGCTTTACAGGAGGGCGATACGCACCCCTATTATTACGGAGGGGTGGCCATCTCCTGGAAGGTTCCGGGTATAGAAAGGGAGGATGAGTTCGCATGAGCACAACAAGGAAAGTAGAAGGCTTACAGGAGAAAACGGAAAAGAAGGCGGCTGCAAAGGCAGCAGGAAAGGAGGCCATGATCTACGCCGGTCCCACTGTTCCGGGAATTGTAATCGCAGGGACGGTATTTAATAATGGTTTTCCTGAAAAGCTGAAAAAAGAAATGGAAACAAAAAAGGCTCTGTCTATGCTGATGGTTCCGGTTTCAGAGCTGGCTAAAGCAAGGCAGGAATTAAAAGAATCGGGCAGTGTTTTACATATTTGCTATGAGAAAGTGAAGGAGGAAAGATAGGATGGCATATTATCATGGTGTCCGAGTACTGGAGGAAAAAACAGTGAAATCCGAGCCGCAAAGAGGAACCGCCGGTCTGCAGGCGGTGATTGGTACGGCTCCGGTGCATTTGGCAGAGGAACCTGCAGTTCATGTGCCGGTAATCTGCTACAATATGGATGATTGCAGGAAGAGATTAGGGTATTCGGAGGATTTTGAGCATTATACGCTGTGTCAGAGTATGGATTTGAATTTCAATGTATTTGGAATCAGTCCGGTTGTCTTTATCAATGTTCTGGATCCGAAAAAGCACAAGGTTCCGGAAGAAAAAGAATATCAGATCAATAACGGGCAGGTACAGTTGGATGCGGATGGGATTCTTATGGATTCTATTACTGTGAAAAACGGAGATGCTGTTTCTGAGAAGGATAAAGATTACCTGCTTTCCAGGGATGAAGATGGAAGCATAAGAATTACGCTTCTGGGAACAGAGACATTTGCTGAAAGCTCCTCGATTAAAGTGTCTTATGACAGAGTAGATGCATCGCTGGTTACAGTGACAGATATTATTGGCGGCTATGATGTGAGTACGGGAGCGGAGACAGGGCTGGAGACGATTCGGCAGATTTATCCGAGATTCGGGCTGGTACCTGGTTTCCTGTTGGCGCCCGGGTGGAGTCAGGATTCTGTTGTAGCAGCTATACTTGCCGCAAAGTCAGAGGGAATCAATGGAGCATTTCGCTGTGAGAATGTGGTAGATCTGGATACGGAAACAGCTCGTTTGTACACAGACTGCGAAAGTGTAAAGGAAAATATGGGCCTTGAGGATCCGCATACCATTGTATGCTGGCCTATGGGACAGATTGAAAGCAAGGTATATTATATGTCCGCTGTCTATGCGGCAGTAGCAGCCAGTGAGGATATCAAAAATGACGATGTTCCCAATCTGTCACCGGATAATAAGCTGTCACGGCTTACAGGAACTGTTTTGAAGGACGGAACCCAAGTATTGATGGATAATGAGCAGGCCAATGTGCTCAATGGAAACGGAATTGTAACAGCCATCAACAACAGCGGGTGGAGAATCTGGGGAAACAATACGGCTGCTTATCCGAAGATTACGGATGTGAAAGAGCGCTGGATTTGCTGCAGAAGGTTTTTCTCATGGTGGGGCAATCAGTTTATTATGACTTACAATGAGAAAGTGAGTAATCCATCTGATAAGAGATTAATTGAATCTATCTGTGATTCGGAAAATATTCGCGGAAACAGCTATGTAAGTCAGGGGAAATGCGCAGGAATTAAGATCGAGTACCGGGAAGAGGAGAACACGGCAGAGGATTTGATGAACGGCAGAGTGACCTTACGGCAGTATCTTGCGCCGTATACGCCGGCAGAAGATATTTTAAATATTTTAAGCTTTTCGCCGGAAATGCTTCGGGCGGCAATGGAAGGGAGGAATTAAGGTATGAATAATAATATGATTCCGGAATCAATTAACCGTTTTAATATGTATTTGAAGGGAAACCGGCTTATTGGTGTGTCAGGTGAAATTTCATTGCCGGATCTCCCGTCCATGACGAACACATTCAGCGGAGCGGGAGTTGCCGGAGAAATAGAAAGAGCCAGCATCGGAATGTTTGGCAGCATCAAGCAGGAGCTTCCGTTTCGGATGTTGTCAAAGGATATGCTTGAGCTGTACAATCCTATGGAGCCTTTGGAACTTACCTTAAGGGCATCTGAACAGAGTACGGTGAAAGGAAGCGGGGTGATCGATTTCCAGGGGATGCGCATTGTATTCCGGGGAAGTCCCACGGATATGAAGCTTGGAACTCTGAAGCAAGGCGGCCAGATGGATAGTTCGGTCAGTCTGGAATTGGTCTATATTTTGATTGAAGTAGACGGTGAGACAATGTTTGAACTGGATAAATTAAATGATGTATTCATAGTAAATGGCGTGGATTTGCTGGAGAAAGTAAGGAAACAGTGCTAAAAGGAGGAGCAGAAGAAAATGGAAAAGATTGAAAAGAATGTAAAGATGGAGACGGCAGAGAAAGAGGACAGACTCTTGGTGCCGCTTTCCGGGACCTATCATTTTGAAGGCGAAGACATTGATGTAATGGATTTAAGGAGCCTGCGGGATGTTACGGCCGCCGATATGATCAAGGTAAGCAGGATGATGTCTATGGCAGGGATTGTGGAGAGCAATGAGGAAATGTCTCTGGAATATGCGTGCAATCTGGCGGGAAGCGTGACGGGACGTCCTATTGAATTTTACAAATCTTTAAAGGCACCGGATGCAATCAAGCTGAAAAACAGGACGACGGGTTTTTTCTTCGGAGCCATCTGATACCTGGAGACAGTAAGAGGCTCCGAAAACTGATTATTCAGTTATCTGGGTATACAAGGACAGGCATTGATTACTTTATGGAGCTGCCCTTAGCAGAGCTTTACGAAACGTTGAGAGAGGTGAATGAGCTTGGCCAAAAGAGGCGATGAATATAAACTGGCAATACGAATAGCAGGCGAAATCGACAAATCTTTATATAACAGCACTAATTTAACCAGAAAAGAATTAAATAAGATTGCAAGGGAAACGGTCAAGGCATCCCATGAAGCGACGACTTTTGGAAAGAAGGTTGAACAGCAGCTGCAGGAGGTGGAGCCCGTATTCAGCGGAATAGAGAAAGCGGGAAAGGCGGCGTTTCAGGCGGTGGCGGTGGCAGCAGGCACGGCCGCCACCGCAATCGGCGGAATTTCAGCTTTTTCCTATTCCGCGGGAAGTGGGTTTGAATCAGCTTTTGCAGGCGTGAAAAAGACGGTTGATGCTACGGATAATGAATATGCAATTATGGAGAAGAATATCCGGGCTATGGCAAAGGAGATGCCTCAGACAGCGGAGGATTTGTCAGCAATTGCAGAGTCAGCCGGGCAGCTTGGAATTGAGAAAGAGAATCTGGTTGATTTTACCAAAATCATGGCCAATTTGGGTGTGGCTACCAATCTGTCCAGTGAGGAGGCGGCTACGGAGTTTGCGCGTTTTGCCAATATTACACAAATGTCGCAGAAAGATTTCGGGAATCTGGGAAGTACTGTTGTCGCCCTGGGAAATAATCTGGCAACTACCGAGGCTGAAATTACGGCCATGAGTCTGCGTCTTGGAGCGGCAGGAAAACAGGTAAATATGTCGGAATCCCAGATTATGGGTTATGCGGCGGCGCTGTCTTCGGTTGGCATTGAAGCAGAGGCTGGAGGGAGCGCTTTTTCCAAGCTGATAGTCAATATGCAGTTAGCAGCTGAGACCGGCTCAGAGAGCCTGGGACAGTATGCTGCGGTGGCCGGTATGAGTGCAAGTGAGTTTAAAGAGGCTTTCCAGAATGATGCGGCCGGAGCTATTGAGACTTTTTTGATGGGTTTGAATGATGCGGAACGCAATGGAAAGACGGCTATTGCAGTATTGGATGATATGGGAATCAAGGAAGTGCGTTTGCGTGACACGCTTCTTCGCGCGGCCGGAGCAGGAGACTTGTTTTCAGATTCGTTGCAGATTGCAAATCGTGCATGGGAGGAAAATACGGCCTTAACCAATGAAGCGGCCCAGCGATACCAGACAATGGAGAGCCAGATGCAGATGCTGAAAAATGCAGCAACAGATGCGGGAATCAGCTTATATCAGAACTTTCGTGAACCGGTGCTTCAGAGCCTTGGAGTGCTGCGGGAATTTGCGGGAGAGACGTTAGGAGAATGGGCTGGTGGCGCTGAGATGACAGAGTTTGCCAGGAATCTGAATAAGCAGCTGCCAACGGCGATTCGGAAAACTAAGGAATTTGGGATTGCTGTGGGTGATTTTGCAGAGCCGTTTTTGAAGGTGGGAGGATGGCTTGTGGACCATCCGGGAACGATTACAGGAACGATTACGGGAATCGGGAGTGCCATTGCAGGCTATAAAGTAGTAACTGGTATTACCTCTCTTACATCGGCTCTGCAAGCCCTTAATCCGGCAGGAATGGCAATTCTGGGTTTATCCGGAGCAGTGGCGGTCATTGCCGGAATCAGTACGGAGATTAGAAAAGCATCTAATGAAGCAAAGAAAGCAAACCTTGCACGGCATTTTGGAGATATTTCTCTGTCTATTGAAGAACTGGACAGGGTGGCAAGCCATCTGGTAGAGACGCAGGAGCTGCGTCAGGTACGGGAGGCGCTTTCAGCGTTTGACGATCTGTCATATATGCAGACGGGGATTGAAGATGCGGTTGAAAACATTAGCCGTATGAATTGGAAGATTTCCATAGGTATGGAGTTATCGGACACGGAAAACAGCCAATACCAGGAAGAGATCACGAATTATGTAGAGCAGGTGCAGGGATTTGTACAACAGCGACAGTATGCGGTTAGTTTAGCCGTGGGGGTTCTTGGCGGTGATGAGCTGGAAAATAGTAATGTAGTAGCTCAGATTGATGAATTTTATGCTGGTAAACGGCAGGAATTGGCAGATTTGGGAACAAAATTAAATGACACGATAACAGATGCTTTTCAGGATGGACTGCTTGATATGGATGAAGTACAACAGATCACAGAACTTCAGCAGCAGATGGCAAAGATTCAGTCCGCTGTTGCAGGCTCCAACTTTGAGGCTAATCTGGATTTAATTAACATGAAATATTCAGGGGAGGCATTGGATGCAGAAGCATTTCAGAATCTACAGGCAGAGATTCAGGAACAGGTTCAAACTGCTATGGCAGATTATGATGAAGCCTATACTTTAACTATCGCAAATGCAAAAGTGATGTTGGAGGAGGGGGCTCTTGATGATGCCGGGTATGGTGAAATGGTGAAAAATGCCAAAGAAGCCTACTTTCAGCAGACAGCGGATATGCAGGCGAAGGCGGCAGAGTTTCAGATCAATACACTGAAACAGGCATATGAAGCGGAGTTAAATGGATTGGGACCGGAACTCCAAGAAACCATATCCTCAAAGTTGAATGAAATCATGACGAATGATGACTTCTGGAATACCTATTCCACTCCGGAAGACTGGGCCAATGGTCTCCAAAATATTTTTTTAGAAGCCACAGAGGGAATGGGTCTGGATGCAAGCACCAGGAACGCCCTTTCTGATCTATTTGAAAATATGCTTCCTTTACAGGAAGAGATGGAGATATTAAAACAAAAGTATAAAGAAGCAGGTACGGAGCTTCCGGAAAGTCTTATCCAGGGAATGAGCGATATTACCCTTATTGGCGCCGCAGGAGGAAACGAGGCTGCTATGTGGGCTTTGATTGGTAATGAGGTAGCCGGCAATGAAGACTATGCGACCGTAATCGAATTAGCGCATCAGACGGGTGGAGCAATTCCGGAAGAGGTATCTCAAGCAATATTAGAGAATCAGGAAGCCGCTGTGACACAGGCGAAAGAGTTTATGGCATCTATTGCTTCTACGATGGAGGCGGGCATTGATGTACAGATACCTGTAAATTATGAGATGGTAAAAGCCTACAATAAAACAGGTGAAGTGCCGGGAGCAGGTTCATATGATGGGATAAGCACTTTAAAGGGAGGGATTGTCAGTAAGATTCCGGGACATGCGGCGGGAGGGATTTTCGATAAGCCTCATTTAGCCTGGTTCGCGGAAGACGGCCCGGAGGCAGCGATTCCCATTAATGGGAGTTCCGAAGCGATTGAATTATGGAAACAGACAGGAGAACTTCTCGGAATGTCAGAACAGCCGGATAGTTTTTCTTCTCTGGCGGAAGTATTTATGCAGGGGAATATGCAGAAAGGAGAAGAGGTACAGCAGAAGGAAGTGACGGGCAGCCCTTTGTCTATTACATATAGTCCGGTGTTAAGCTTCTATGGCGGCGCAGATAAAGAGGGAGTGGCAGAAGCTATGCGCATGTCCCAGGAAGAATTTGCGGCATATATGGAAGAGTATATACGTGAAAATCAGAGGAGGGATTTCTATTAAAGAGGGTATTTTGTCATTATATACAACGGTTCTGGGGCAGACCTGGGACATGATAGCAAAAGAAGTGTATGGAAGTGAGAAACATGCGGATTTCCTCATGGAGAACAATCCGGAAAAGCTCCATATGTTTGTGTTTTCATCCGGAGAGGTGTTGAAGGTTCCGGAGCTTCCGGAAAAAGCAGAAGAGCTTCCGCCCTGGAGGCAGCCATGAATGTAAGGCGGGCAGATACGGAACTCTATTATTCGGGTACAAATGTATCTGAGCAGGTGAAGGGATATTTAGAGAGTGTCAGCTATACGGATGTAGCTTCCGGTTCTTCGGATACTTTGTCTATTGTATTGGATAATATAGACGGGCGGTGGATGGGGAATTGGATGCCAGTGAAGGGCGATCGGATGAAAGCCGGCATTTATGGAAGACATTGGGAAGCAGAAGGCGCTACAGAGAAATTACATTGCGGAGAATTTGAAATAGATTCTTTAAGCTTCAGCGGTTCTCCTAATATATGTACGATTGGAGCGGTGAGTATTCCTCAATCGGAGGAATTTAACAGCCGGAAGCGGACAAAAACATGGGAGGGAATCACCATTCAGAGAATAGCGGAGGAGATTTCCGGCAAGGCAGGCGTGGCCCTTTATTACGAAGCAGATACGATTTTTATTGAATCCATCGAGCAGAACGCCCAGGAGGACTGCAAGTTTTTATATTCTTTATGTCAGAGTTATGGTCTTGCAATGAAGGTGTATTCCTGGAAAATTGTGATTTTTGAAGAAGAACGCTATGAGAAGAGATCTGCAGTAGCAACTTTTAAAAAAGAAGATGTGGCTCCGGGCTGGAAGTATCAAACAGAGGTGGCGGGAACCTACACGGGGGCCTGTGTGAGCTTTACAGATCCGGAAAACGATGAAGATTATCTTGTCCGGATTGGCGGAGGAAGCAGGATTTTGGAGCTGAATATCACGGCGGATAATTTGGCCGATGCAGAGCGGAAGGGGATTGCCAAGTTGAATGATGAGAATAAAAAAATGACAACTATGAGCATTACCATGAAATTTAATCCCAGAGTGACAGCAGGCTCCTGTATTCAGTTAAATGATTTTGCAAAGTTATCCGGAAAATATTATGTGGAAAAAGCCGTGACAAAGGTATCCGGAAGCGGGGAGACCTCCATGTCCTTAAGTCTGCGTCTGGTGGTGGACAGAATCAAATCCGTATCTGTTCAGGCTGTGGCGGCCGCACAAGAGCGTGAACAGAAGGCAGGAACCGATTATACGGTAGTTTCCGGCGATACGCTCTGGGATATTGCCAGAAGGTTTCTGGGAAGCGGTGTAAGGTATGTAGAGATTTATAATGGCAATAAGGATATTATTGAATCAACGGCAAAAGGACGGGGGAAAAAGAATTCCGGAAACGGGCATTGGATTTTTCCGGGGACGGTTTTAAGGATTCCTCCGGCATGATTTAAAAGCACTGCGGGAAGGTGATTGATTTTGGGAAGTATGCGGATTGGTAAAGTATCCAGTATTAATTATGAAACAGGGATGATGCGAGTTACATACACAGATAAGAATAAGTCCGTAACACGGGAATTTCCTATGCTGAATTACGGCAGTCAGTACCATATGCCGGAGATTGGCCAAAGTGTTGCTGTGGCGCATTTGAGCAACGGTTCCAGCCGCGGAGTTATTTTAGGCACTGTATGGAATAAGAATAATCTCCCGGCAGAAGGGAAAAAGGGAGTCTACAGGCAGGATTTTTCCAAGACAACCGGGGCAGCAGTACAGCAATATACGGAAGATACCGGGAAAATGGTAATAAAGGCTCCAAATATCAGTGTTATAGGAAATAACGAAACAGAGCTGGAAGGCGCTAAATTAGTTATAGGAGCCAATATTCAATTGCTTCTGGATACTCCAAAGATGGAGCTTGCGGCCCAAACTGTGAAATGGGAAGAAATTCAGATGGAAGTTCTTTCCGGAACACTGACAGCTCTTATGACAGGGCTTAACCTGGAACTGGAAGAAATTCTTTCCGTAAAAGCAAAGGGTGATATAGATTTGGAAACAGAAGGAGATATGGATTTGAAGACCCAAGGGGCTGTTTCCGTAGCTTCGGCAGAAGAGGTCAGTATAGAAGCGCAGGGGAATATTTCCATGTCAGCTTTGCAGGATGCGGATTTGGCAGCAGAGGGAACAGTTTCGGTGACAGCTTCGGGGGATTTGCTTTTGAAGGACAAAACATACAATACCTCCTTGTCAGAGATAGCAAAATGCCTGGAGGCATTAGGCCAGACATTGGGAAAGGGATGAAAAAGTGGCGGAGATAGGACATTTTGGAAAGCAGATAGTGTTCGAGGTCAGCGACAAAAAGGCGCTGACATTTAAAGATTTTTCCCAGAAAGTCACAGGCATATGGAGCAGCCATAAGACAATTGGAGGGAAACCGAAAAAAGAGTTTAACGGGCCGGACAGCCGGAGAATTTCATTTACAGTTGATTTAGATGCAACCCTTGGCGTGCGTCCCACAGAGGTAATTGAGTGGTTTGAAAATGCGGTGGAAAAGGGAACAGCTGAATACCTGGTTATAGGCGGGCGCATGGTCGGGAATTGTAGATTTGTTATTACGGAGGTGAGCGAAACCTGGAATGTGATTTACAGTAAAGGAGAGCTGGCAAAGGCAAGCCTTAACGTAACTATGGAGGAATATCGATGATTGATGTTGAAAATATTGTATTAAAGTTTTCAGCCACAGGACCGGAAGCTGAGGACATCCGTTCCTGTCTTTCTGCGTTGTATTCTGTGAGAGAGGGAACGCAGCCAATGGATCGGAGTTTTGGTCTTTCAACGGAATTTGTGGGAAAGCCTCTGCCTGTGGCCAAAAATGAACTTGCAGTAGAAATAATCCAAAAGACCCAACGTTATGAACCACGGGTAAATGTAATTCGGGTTTTATTCGACTGTGAGCCGGAAAGCGGAAGGCTGCGCCCGATTGTATATGTAGAAGGGAGTGAAGAGGTTGAATGATACAATAGATACAATTAAAAATTACCCGGATATATCCTTTATTGACAATCTGGCTCTGGAGAAATTACAGAATCAAATGCTTGCGGACTTTTCGGAAAAATACAAGGAGCTGACCGGAAAAGAGATGGCTTTAGCTCCGGCTCATCCTTTCCGGCTGATTTTGTATGCAGCATCTTTGCAGCTATATCAAGCATTTCAGTATTTGGATCAGGCAGGAAAACAGTCCTTCTTAAAGTATGCTTATGGAGATCATTTAGAAAATCTGGGCGCTTTGAAGGGAATCGCCAGAAGCAGAGGGGAGAAGGCAAAAACAACAGTGCGTTTTACTCTTTCTAAAGAGCAAACAGGAGTAATTACAATTCCAAAAGGAACAAGGGTGACATCAGGGAATGAAATTTATTTTTATACGACAGAGTTGGCGGAGATTCCTCCTGGAATGTTGAACATAGATGTGCGGACGGAATGTGCAGAAGTGGGAACAGCGGCAAACGGCTTGGAGCCGGGAGCTATTTCTATACTGGTAGATTTAATTCCCTATGTGCAAAGTGTAAGCAATATAGATACTTCGGCCGGAGGACAGGATGTAGAGAAAGATGAAAATCTGGCTGAACGGATATTTTTAGCTCCGGCCGGATATTCCGTAGCCGGTCCGGATGCGGCGTATCAGTATTGGACGAAGAAATACAATTCCGGAATTGCGGATGTGAAGGTGACATCTCCTTCTGAGGGAATTGTAGATATACGTTTTGTTATGGAGGATGGAGAGCTTCCGGAAGAAAATCTGATCACAGGGCTGCAGGAATATTTGAGTGATAACAATATACGGCCGCTTACAGATAAGGTGCGGACAGGAGCGCCGGATTTAATTGAATGTAATATTGAGCTGACTTATTACATTAACAAAAGAGATGCGTCAAGAACAGAAAAAATTAAGAAGAATGTAGAGAGTGCAATAGAGGCTTTTAAGGTGTGGCAACAGGAGCGGATTGGAAGAGATATTAACCCGTCAAAGCTTTTATATTTTATAGTCCAGGCAGAAGCAAAAAGGGTTGATATTATAGAACCTGTATTTACATTGGTTCCGGATAATGCGGTAGCGCGAATACAGAATGTCAATGTTGTATACGGAGGAATCGAGGATGATTGAGTATAAGGATAGTGAAATCGTACAGATTCTTCCTAATATTTTGTGTTCTCCTGAGGTGAAGGCAATTAGCTATGCAGTAGGTAAGGCTCTGAAACAATTGCTGCTATGTGGAGAAAGGGCAAGTGTTTATGCCGCTATTCACAAACTGCGGGATGAGGAATTGGATCTGCTTGCTTTGGAATTGAACGCGCAATACTATGATAACAATTTAAATATCAATGTGAAAAGGGGAATCATAAAAAATGCTATTAAATGGCATTGCTCTGCGGGAACACCAGCAGCCGTACAGGAATTAATAGAGGTTGTGTTTGGAGCAGGAAGCGTTAGGGAGTGGTGGGAATATGGCGGGGAACCTTATTTTTTCAGAGTAAGAGCGGAAGTTTCACTGACAGAGAGTGCAATCGACAGATTTACACGAATTATACAAAATGTAAAAAATACACGCTCCCATTTAGAGGCAGTGGAGGTTTTCAGAGAAGTACACCAAACATTATATCCGGGCGCTGGCGTGTATTGGCAGGTGGTCAGACAGACAATCGAAGATACATTTACAGATAGTCTATTGATTGGACAGGCGCTGCGATACGCAGCAGGGACAAAGGCAGTTGGAAGGCTTGTAATCGAAGAGGAGGAAAGATAGTATGGCATATTTTGAACCAGCAGTAATTACTCGTGCAGGCGTGAATATGATCGCCAATGATATTGCGGGAATTGGGAATATAGAATTTGTGAAGATGGTATCCGGAGCAGGGGAGTATACTGAAGAAGAGAAAGCTAAAAATGCTTTGGCAGAAAGGACGGGGTTAAAAGATCAGCGTCAGGAATTTGTTTTTAATGCTATTGAAGTAAAGTCGGAGAAATCGGTACTTTTAAAGAGTGTAATTTCTAATGAGACGTTGGAAGAAGGATATAGAATTACGGAAGTGGGAATTTATGCAAGGGAGAAAGGTACGGAAGGCGATGGATTTTTGTATTCTTTGGCGTTAGCTATTGAGGCAGATTTTTTGCCGCCTTTTAATGGGCTGAATCCTTCCGAGATAGTGCAGGAGTATTATGCTACGGTATCAGACGCGGCTACGGTGTCAATAGTTTCGGCTCCTGGGGCGTTTGCTCTTTTCGAAGATATGAAAGAGCTGGAGAATATTTTGACAAATAGAATAAAAGAACTCACAGATAATATAGGTAATGCGGAAGATACTTATAGTAATGAAGTCACGTATGCATTGGGTGATTACTGCATCTATGATAAGCATTTGTATAAATGTATTGTCCCGATAGAAGAACCGGAAGAGTGGAATACGGAACATTGGAAGAAAGTAACGATAACAGAAGAACTTTTGTATCTCGCAAATAAAGAGGTGGAAGTAGTTGATCCGATGACGGCTACAGAGGAAGGATTTGCTGCGGATGCGAAGTTGACGGGAGATGCGTTACGAGAGCTAAGTGTGAACTTGAATAAGAAAGCCAATGCATCTGCCCTTGGAACCCAATGTACTTTTAGATTGAGTGGCACCACTCTTACAATTACGCCAAAATAAGGAGGTATTGTATGGCTCTAATATATAATGGTGTTACTATACCTTCTAATGCTACCGTGAATTATAATGGCACATCCTTACAAAAGATTATATATAATGGCGTTACAGTATGGCAAAAACAAATATATGATGTACCATTTAAAGCGGTATCACCAGAACTCACAAGTAAAACTCCAGGCAATTTTTTTAAATATGCAACTATTACTTGTAACCCTGATTATTTTTCTTTTAGTAATGGATACGCATATTGTCAAAAAGCTGGCACATATACTTTTACATTAACAGCAAGAGGGACAGCCGGTGTTGTATCGTCGTGGCATGGCTCAATATATGTTAATAATAAACATAATTTTTCTTGTGACAATAAGCAAGGTACATTATCAAAAATAATTACATTGTCAAAAGGTGACTATATACATTGCAATTCTCCGGCTAGTGGTAGTACAAATGGATATTTAACATTAATAATTAAATAACAGCAAAAATACACATTTGCAAACTAATTAATAACTATGTTTGGATTAAGCCATTGTACAACATAACTTATATACTTGCTGACCAACTTACGTACAATGGCCCATGAACAGTTGATGATGCATTATTTTTTATGTTTGCTGTAAACCCAGTTTTCGTCAAGTTGCTTATACTTGTTGTACAATAATTGCTATTTACGCCAATAGTTACTGTCGGAATAGATGCAAATGCACTAGAAAAGGTAACCTGTTGAGTCCAAGTTGAATGTGCAACAATTGAATTAACAGTAAAATTTCCACTCAGAGATTTTGGCGATACCTTAATTTTACCAATGTTTGCGGCCATCGTTGCAAATGTAGCATCCGCTTTAGTTGTTACACCTTTTGCAGTAATGGCGGATGCTACAGATGCTTTTCCACTACTGACAGATCGAAAAACCGAATCTATATTCACACTTAGGACTTGAAAAGCAGAGAGCAATCAGCGTATAAAAAGCAATAAAAGCAGAGCAAACCTATAAAAATGAATCAGAAGTTGGAAAAATGCACACCAAGAGCTCCCGAAGTATTCCGGGAGTATTAAAATCTTGAAAGTTTAAGCCGACAAATATCGCTTATGGGCTGAACGCACGTTATCGCGGGCTACAGTGCAATAAATCATGGTAGTGGCTATGTTTTCATGACCGAGGAGAGCTTGTACATCCTGTATTGGCATCCCCCGATTAAGTGCATTAGTGGCGGCTGTGGCCCTGTAACGATGCGGATGAACCTTTTTTATCCCGGCTCTATGTCCCAATCGGTGAAGCATTTGGCGAATACCGTGTTCACTCATACGTAAATATGGAGCTTTGGTTGAAACAAAAAGGGCAGGGTTGGTGTCGGTTCTGGATAATAGGTATTTTTTTAAGTGGTAGCAGCTTGAGGCGTTCAAATAAACTTCACGTTCCTTACTGCCTTTACCAAAAACAATACAATCTAAAGTATCCCAGTGGATGTCCTGACGGTTAAGCCGGACCAGCTCGCCGACACGCATACCGGTGCTGTAGAGTAACTCAATAACAGCCAGATCGCGCTCTTTTTGACAGGCACAACGCAGTATTTCACGTTCTTCATCCGAATAAGGCTTTTTGACTTTCTTTTCATAATGGATTTGATCAAGCCCGATTGCCGGATTGTAAATAATATGCTTTTTCTTTTGTAACCATGTGAAAAAGCTATTGAAGCAAATACGCTTGTTATTTAGATAGCGATTACCTACTTGTCGGACAGCTTTACACTGTGCCAGATAAGTAAAAAGATCTTCCGTGGTAATGTCCTGGACCGATTTTTTGAGGGTATGAAGCATTAACCCTAGCTGAAGCTTATAATGCTCAATTGTTTTGTCGCTCCGCCCAGCCATTTTGAGGGCGGCCAGATACATATAGAGGTAATCCATATAGGTTTTCTCGTCCAGCACAGCGACATCCGTACATTTTTTGATTACGTCATATTCAGCCATTTGGTAATAGAGATACAATCGTAGATCCGTATTGTACTCTGGCGGCAGTTTGCCGGATAAAAATTGTAGCACATCATTGATTAATTGTTCTTTCATGGTGGCTATCCTCCTTATATTTTTATGGGGATAGTATAACATGAAGGGTAAAATAAGCCCTAAGTGTGAATTTGAATAAAGTGCGGGTATATGTGGGCAGCGACGGAAAAATCCATTTTGTTAATTCAGCAGGTGCAGATTCAGCGCTCCCTTTTAAACGGGATTTCCAGGTCACTGTAACAACAAGCTCAAAATTATATCAGGCGAATAATCTAAGTTTAATATGGGGAACAGCAACAACTGTTGGTATATACACATATAAAAATGGTACAGGGACTTTTAAAGTTACATCATCACAAAAGGCTGATGCATACCCTAAAAGTAGTGATAGTTCTTCTACAACATCATGGCACGCATCTGCACCAACAATAACTTTCTCAAATTTTAAGTTTTTATAATTTAGGCCGTACGTTTCCACATATATACTGTCAAATATGGTGGCATGTTATTATGTGGACTATCGCCACCAGAAGTGCCTGTATTTTGGTTAGTATAACAGAAATGAACACCACTGGTACTTGAATTAACGCCGCCTCCATATTTTGCACCATAAGAATGACTATGCGAAGGCATTTCTGCCATTGTAAGTTTGTGAGCAGCCTCACCTCCTGTAGTCCCAGCCGAATATCCCCCACCAGCCGCAAGCAAAAAGCGTCCGGTTATCTGCTGCCAAGTCCCACCAAATAGCAAAGCTGGGTTTGTGGCATCAACTGATATATAAATACTCCCAACCGGATGCAATTTCACACTTACCTCTTAAAAAGCTGTTTATAGGTGCCCTCCAGCATGGAGGACATCTATAAATGGCTTTTTGCCATTAAAAGTCATAGAAAGGAGAAAAGTAATGAGAGTAAGATTTTTGGGAAGTGCAGAAGTTTATGATTTGGCGGTAACGATTCCCAAACCTGGTCTGGTTCGTCTGGAAGGCGGGATACCAGAAGAAAAACTGACAACAGGCTTTGAACTACTCACGGCCAAGGGAAGTGTATACGGCGATTACAGGGCTTATAACACTATTTATCAGCGATTGGAAGATGGCAGTGTTATCTTGTCTAATGATGGCAGCGTATATGTTCCGTCTGAGCCTGTGAAGCCTGAACCGGCGCCGGAACCAGAGCCGCCGACACTGGAGGAGGTGAAAGTAGAAAAGCGGCAGGAAATTAGTACTGCGTGTGAACAGACTATCTATTCCGGTATCATGGTAGAAATGCCGGCGGGTTTTGAGCATTTTAGTTTGACCGAAAAGGATCAACTCAATTTGTTTGGTAAGCAAGTACAACTTGCATCCGGAGCAGAGCGGTTGGAGTACCACCAAGACGGCCATCCGTGCCGGTATTATACGGCGGAAGAGATGCAGGTGATCATTGCGGCAGCTACGGAGCATGTTTCCTATCATACAACCTATTGCAATAGCCTTAATATGTGGGTTGCAGGGGCAGAAACTATGAAGGAATTAGAAGGTATTTTTTATGGTGCGGAGGTACCGGAGGAGTACCAAAGTGAGGTGCTGAAGGATTATCTGGCTAAAATTATGGAAGAACCAAGGGAGGAGGTGGAAGAGAATGAGACAGTATCTTAAATGCTTGCTTCTGTGCGGCATCGGAGGCCTCTTATATATTGGTTTGGAATTTGTTTGGAGAGGCTATAGCCATTGGACGATGTTTGTTCTGGGAGGCATTTGTTTTGTGCTTATTGGGGCAGTCAACGAGGTAATACCTTGGTGTATGCAGCTCTGGAAGCAAATATTTATTGGCGTGCTTATCATCACTGGCTCGGAATTTTTGGTAGGGTGTATTGTAAACCTGTGGCTAGGCTGGAATGTGTGGGACTATAGCGGCCTTCCGGGAAATATTCTGGGACAGATTTGTATTCTATACATATTGTTGTGGCTCCCGGTGGCTTTGGCAGCAATTGTGTTGGATGATTGGTTACGCTATTGGATGTTTGGAGAAGAACGGCCATATTATTGTCTGATTAAACATAGGAGGGAGTAAAAGTTGGATTTTGGAACATTGATTTTGGCTATGAGTATCCCGTCTGGGATCACCGGATTTTGTTTCTGGCTTTTGGAGAGGAAACTCGACAGGAATGAAAAGCGAAGAAAGGAGCAGGAAGAGATTCGAGAAGAACAGGAATTTCTTATGGTAAAAGGGATTGGCGCTGCTATTGCTCTTGGGGAAGCTTCGGCCATTGCATTAAAGAATGGTCATACAAACGGAGAAACAGAGGCAGCTCTGGCATATGCAAGAGAAGTCAAACATGAGCAGAAAGATTTTCTGACGAGACGGGGAATTGAAGCAATTTATTAAAGGGAGGACTTTAGTATGAACATGGAAATTTTAATGCAGTATGTAACCTATGCACTTATGGCAATTGGTATGTTGGCTTTTGCAGTAGCAGTTATTGTGCAGGTGATCAAGGAACTGTCCTGGTTTAAGGATATTCAGACAAATGCAGTTGCTTTGGTGGTGTCGCTGATTCTCTGTTTGTTGGCCGTAGCTATTATCTGCCAGCTGCTCAAAATTACGGTTATCTGGTATTACTGGGTTGCGGCTGTTGTTGCGGCCTTTATTGTATATCTGGTGGCAACCGGAGGCTGGGAACGTGTGGCGGAGATGTGGCAGCGGACAAAGTATAATAGCAAATAATTACGGAGAGCTGAAAGGCTCCCAGTTTTTGGAAAGGAGAAAATCATATGGTTAAAAAAGTAATTGATGTATCAAGCTATCAGGGAGTGATCAACTGGGTTAAAGTGAAAGCTTCTGGGATTCAGGGGGCAATCCTTAAGGTGATTCGTAAAGACTTGAATCCGGACAAGCAGTTTGAAAACAACTGGAAGGGATGCCAAGCGGCCAGTGTACCGATTATCGGAGTATACAACTATTCCTATGCAACTACAGTAGCCAAGGCCAAAGCAGATGCGAAAAAGGTGTTGTCTATCTTGGCTGGCCGTAAGGTTAAGGTCTGGCTGGATGTGGAGGACACCTGTCAGAAAGGATTGGGCATCAAACTAATACACATCATTCAGGCATACCAGGAAGTAATAGAAGGCGCTGGGCTGGAATTTGGCGTATATACGGGCCTATCCTTTTATAACAGCTACATAAAGCCGTGGGCCGGTTATCTGACCTGCAGGTTTTGGATTGCCAGGTACAGGAATCCGGTTATAGCAAATCAACCGATTATCAAACATACTCTGGAAGGCTGGCAATTTAGCGGCGAAGGGCGAGTATCTGGAATCGCCGGAAATGTGGATATGAACCTTTGGTATGGTGAAATTATGAGCACGCCGGAAGTGCAGCAGGAGAATCCGTATGAGCCACCGGAAAGGCTCCTGAAACTTAAGCCTATCCGGATGCGCGGTGATGACGTGGGCTGGACACAGTATCATTTGATCCGCCTTGGATTCTTGCCTCCTAAGAACAAGAAGGGCAAGAGCAATATTGACAAAATATTTGGCTTTGATACGGCAGCGGCGGTGAAGAAGGCACAGGCGCATTATGGCATTGTTGTAGATAGTATTGTTGGAGCTATGACAGTCTATGTGCTTCGTTACAATTAATTATTACCCCTGGAGCAATCCAGGGGCTTTTTAAAATATAATTTTCTGTATCCCACTGGAGTGGTTAATTGTGCCTGCAATATCCCCTTGCGTCCATAATACATTCAGCCTTAGTATTACCAAATGCAACAGTATTTTCCCAGCTGTCCCTTGCTACCCATTCCATAACCATGCCATTTCTGTTTACGTGATTATTATATGGATTATAATTTTCAATCTTTCCAAATTTTCAATCTGTGATTTTCATTTGTTAGTCTCCAATCTCTGATAATTTCATGCTACAGCCACCAGACATTCAGCACCTATCTTGCGAGAACGAATCTGTCCGTTCTGCTGGCTTTTGAGCATGGCAGTGATGAGCTTTTTTGTCTTACTTGGGGTATCTCCATGATCTTGCTTTTATAGCCGTAATTCCAAATCAGAACATCACCTATCTTTGGAGAAAGCATGCCTTGTCGAGAGTTAGAGTAGCAACAACGGGCCAAACGACTGGCAGAACTGAAGAATAGCCAGAAAGTAATCCGAGTGGCCATGATGGGACCAGTAGAACAGATTTTCAAAGAATGGGCCGGCTCTTACCGGAGTGTTATTACAGAAAGCCTGTCTTATCCATACCAGGGAGACAGATCCAAATGTTACCGGTTGGTCAGGGCTGAGAGCTATGAGCGCCTGGACCAAAAGAAGCCATGCCGCTTAAAGCAGCGGGTGGAAACGGTAAGGAGCATCAACAAATTCTTCATCATTGAGTCCGGCAAAGCCCTGAAGTCCTTATACGAAACAGTCATCCGGGAAATGAAGATAGCATACCAGATAGAGCCCCAAACCAGCAGATATATTTTTTTGAAAATTTTTAAAATGTCTGGTAAAAATGTAATAATATGTTATTAAGGCAAAACAGGAGCAGAACTGCAAAAGCTTCCAAATACATTTTTAGAAGACATCTTGTAGAAATACAGGGTATTTTTATAAATTTACAAAAAGGAGTTGACAAATTAACCAATATGTGGTTAAATAATAAAAACAAAGAGGTTAATCGTTAGTGATTTAGGAAGGAAGAGTGAAATGGGAAATAGCAAATTAAGCAGGTTTGGCATTTTTTGCAGGAAATTGAGGCTCGAAAATCGTGAGTTACTATACGATATGGCAAATAGTATGGGAGTTTCTTCAGCTTTTTTGTCTAAGGTTGAGAATGGAAATGGGAAACCGCCTGCAGAATGGCGCGAAAAGCTAATATCGTTGTATAATTTGGATGCTGAGCAGATAGAGGAGTTGGACGCTTCTCTTTATGAAGCAAATAATCGAAAGAGTATTGATATTAGTGGATTTTCGGAAGAGGATAAGGCATACATGTGGTCATTTGCCAGGAAACTTGATACATTGGATCGAGAAAAGTTAAAACAATTTTTAGAGGAATAGAGAGGTGGGGAACAAATGAATATTTCTGCTCCTGGACTATCCAGAGTTAAGATAAGAGCATTGACCAGATATGTTCGCAAAATTAGCGGTTATGAAAATCAAGTATATTTTCCGATTGTGCAGTTTATTGAATTGATTTTAGGAGATCCAGAGAATCCGAATTTCAATTATGAAATAATGGAGCCGTGGGAGATGGAAGATATGTATGGCAGCACTAATACTAATACGAATACAATGAAGATTCGTAAGGACGTATATGAACGCGCGGTTGAGGGAGTTCCGAGAGACAGGTTTACTCTATGTCATGAACTAGGGCATTATTTATTGCATAGACCACAAGTGATGGCTTATGCAAGGGGCAAGGTGCCAAGATACTGTGATCCGGAATGGCAGGCCAATACTTTTGCAGGGGAGCTTCTGGCACCATATGATATTGTAAAAGGCTTAAGCGCTGAACAAATTGCAATGAAATGTGGGATGTCAATGCAGGCGGCAGAAATACAATTTAAAGAATATCAAAAGTGCTGATGTAAAGGGGAAATCCTTAACATAGAAAAAACCAAGCACACAAGGTACTTGGTTAGTAGCCGAAAGTGTTGCCACAATCAACTGGTTATAATAATTTCTGAACAATCTTATTATAGCATTGGGGCTTCCTTTTGGCAAGTAAAATTTGCGAAAGGAGGGCGGTACTATGTACATTTTTCGTGCAAGCATCACCACCAAGGATGGCACTAAGATTTATGCCAAGGCTTACGGTAAGAGAGCTTTTAGGATCTGGATTGGTCCAGGACCAGAGCCGGGGAAGAGTAACTAGTTAACCTAAGAGGCGCTTTTACCAGTTGGAGTGTCTCTGCTTTTATGAAAGGCAGGGCAGTAATATGGCCAAAACAAAGTCCAGTACAAGAGGTGTACAGAATAAAAAGATTGTACCAGTTAAAAGCTATACAAGGAAGGATGGTACAAGAGTAGGTGGACATAGAAGGTCTACACCTAATTAAGTTAATTTTAGAAAGCATCCTGTGTAATTGCGGGATGCTTTCTTATATTTAAATTTCTTATAGATTCTATAGACAATAAATTCCACATGAATTTGACCAGCAAAATAAAGATTATAACTTTTTACAATACGGAGGACCTAACGGCGAACTTGGAGCGTCCATGCGCTATCTGTCACAGCGGTATACCATGCCTTATAAAGAGTGCATGGCTTTGCTTACGGACATCGGCACGGAGGAGTTGGGACATTTTGAGATGATCGCCACGATTGTGCATCAGCTTACCAGAAATATGACTATGGAGGAATTGAAAGCCTCCGGTTTTGATGCTTATTATGTGGATCATACATTGGGACTGTGGCCCCAAGCCGCTTCCGGAACGCCTTTTTCAGCGGCGATGTTCCAGTCAGTGGGAGATCCCATTACAGATTTGACGGAGGATATGGCAGCAGAAGAAAAAGCCCGCACCACCTACGACAATATTCTGCGTCTGTCAGTAGACTCCCCGGACGTAACCGACGCCATCCGCTTCCTTCGTGCCAGAGAAGTTGTGCACTTCCAGCGCTTTGGTGAAGCAAACCGGGAAGATTGCAGTAAATCAGAACATACGGAATCCCATCACGGATAACCATGATTATGATAAAGAACAAGTTTTATTTGTATAAAATCTTTATCAGCACACAAACAAAACCATTGAAATAGAATGCTTGACTTAATAAATAAGTACAACGAAAAAAGTTCCTGGTAAAAATACAAATAGTTTATATTAACCGATTTAAACTAGCTATTGCAGCCTGCTGTTCCTTAAACTGCATATCAATTTTGTCGCCATTTGAATATTTTACTACAATTTCATACCTATATAACGAATCTTTAGTAAATGTAATCACATCTTCTTCTCCAAGAATATAGGCACAGGCATCTTGAATATTATAAAATATGGTAACTGTTCAGGACACCCATTATCCAAAGATGAAATCTGGATTTCCTGAAATTGCATTTTTGATTGCTTCATAAGCATTGTAACCCTGTTTGTGTGCGGTACCGATATAAGACATGA
>CAJTDE010000019.1 GCA_910574835.1 Clostridia bacterium
AGATTTTTACTAACCGTCCAAAAGTCAGTAATCTTATTTTACTCTGAGGTATCTTTTTATCAACCACCCTTCTTGGAATTCCTTATATTTGAATTATACAGGAAGCTCCTAAAACTGCTCCAGCGATACTTCCCGTAAGTCCTATTTTTAGCATCTCACGATTCATGACTTTAATATTCTGCTTTTGTTCCACACCAATTACTTGTAAAAGACCATAACGTTGTAAATCTTTTTCCAGCGAAATATTTAGGATATTGTAAATAAACAAAAACATAGAAAGTAAAACCATAACCGAAAAAAAGACTGCAAATCCATAACTTCCCATCATTTCACTTATTGCCCGATATTCTGCTGGGTTCATACTTACAATTCTCTGTCCCTCATTCAACTTTATGTTATTTGTCAGCATATGTTCTATTTGCGAACCACTGGAATATTTCTTTGTATGATCTATTAAAATCCTACATGGCTCCCATTGAAGTCCGTTCTTCTCCATTGATTTCTCTGATAAAAAAGCCACAGAAGCACCGGAGGTTTGATTTTGATACTCTGTAAAATACCCAGAAAGTAAAAAGTTCTGCATACCGGTTCCACTGGTATTGAAAATGTCATTCCAATAAAAATCCAGTTCAATTTCCATGCCCACTTCGGGATTCTTGATTCCAAGATATTGCAGAGTTTTCGTAGAAAGCATAATTTCATTTTCTTTTTCTGGATAAGTCCCTACCACATTTGTAAATGCAGGACGTATCATTTTTTCAAATCCGGTCACATCTGTAATGACGCAATCACAATATTTTATGGAATCATCTAATAATTTTCCTGCAAACTTTTCTTTCCCAATGCTTTCTATGCATGGTAGCTGTGTAAGCTGTTGTGTCATATCCGCTGTACCATTTTCAATATAGGTCGATACAGCCATACCATCGGCTTTCATATTTTTCTGAATATCAATCTCCATCTTCCCATAGATTAAAGAGAACACACTAAAAATCACGCCTACAGTAATTGTAATTACGATAAACAGTAGACGATTTCTGTTTTGATTCTTTTTCCTGGAAGCATCCATAAGCACTCTTTCAGCCGACTGATTACAATCGTAATTCTCCATCCTATACAACCCTCCCATCTTTCATCTGAATAATCCGATCTGCCATAGCTGCTATTCTTTCATCATGTGTAACGATAATCATTGTCTGGCTATATTTTTTACACATCTTTTTCAAAAATTTCATAACGGATATACTGGTTGTAGAATCTAAATTTCCTGTCAACTCGTCTCCCAAAAGTATGGTAGGATGTGTATAAATAGCTCTGGCGATTGCGACCCGCTGCTGTTGTCCACCAGATAAAGTCATAGGATTTTGTAATAGTTTTTCCTCAATTTCCAGTTCTTCAGCTATCCGCATTACTTCTTTTTTACTGATATTTCTTTCCATAAGTTTGGCAGGTAAAACTATATTTTCAAATACATTCATCTCTGGGATTAAATTAAAATTTTGAAAAATAAACCCAATATGCCATCTTCTGAAGGAACTCCTTTCCTCCATAGATAACTGTGTAATATCTACATCATTGATATAGACACATCCGTGTGTGGGATTTTCCAAACCACCTAGTAAATTGAGCAACGTGGTCTTTCCGCAACCTGAACTTCCCATAATAGCTACAAATTCATTTTCTTCAACTGTGAAAGATATATCATCAACTGCTCTTAAATAGTGTTCTCCATTAGAATATTCTTTTGTTAAAGATACTGTCTTTACTGCTGCCATATCAATCCCCCTTATCTTTTTCAGATAGTATAACAGGCAAATGTCCGCGAAATGTTACAACGAGCAAAAAAATTTATTTTTTTCATTCATTTCTCTGTTATAGTAGCTCAAAATAATGATTTTATTATAGGCAGTTATCAAAGGTTTCTCAATGCGGCAACTGTAAACAGATTCTCTGCCAAAGACTCTTAAAACTACTGGCAAGCAATGCATCTTTACGTAAAAGATGCCTACCAGGCAGAAATTTCGTTCCCGTAATTCCTGCCTGTTGCTTGTTGGTGATATGTCCCCAAACCCCTAAGATCATTGCCGCTGGCAATGGCTGCGCGTTCCGTTGGAACGCTGAAAAATCGAAAGTTAATATCTTACCAAAATAAAAAATGCTATGCAATCAGTGAACCTTTTGCATAGCATTTTCTATTTTTCCGTTTACCTGGCGTAAGTCATAAGTTTTGTAATGTTTCCTTATGGGCTACTGCCATTTTACGGCCCCCTCTTTTTTTGGCGCCTTTTTATTCCTTAAAAGCCCCCTTTTCGTTCCTGACAGCAAATCAAACCGGCCGTTTTGCCGATATATAAGATAACAGGGTATCACATATTTTAAGAATTTCCAAATGAGGTGAAAAGCTTGCGCATAGCAATCGTGGATGATGAGAAGATCATCTGTGAGCAGATAAAGGATTTCATACAAAAGGAACATGGGGACTGCCAGATAGACAGCTACTTTTCCGGTCAGGCATTTCTGGAAGCGGGAAAGCAGTTTGACTTGGTATTTTTGGATATTCAGATGGGGGGAATGGACGGCATGGACACGGCCAGAGCTCTTCGGAAGACACAGCCGGAAGCAGTTCTCATTTTTGTCACAGGGTCAAAAGAATATGTATTTGAGGCCTTTGATGTGTCGGCCTTTCATTATCTGCTAAAGCCCCTTGAGGAAACAAAATTTAAGGAGGTGCTGGCCAGGGCGCTCTTGGAAAGCCAAAGGCACAGGGCGGGAAGACAGGAACGGCTTTTCATCCGCACCAAAAACCTGACGATAGACCAAAAAGACATTCTCTACATTGAGAGCAGGGGAAAGAAAGTAGACATACACACCCTAAAGGAGACTTTCTCGATCTATGGAGCCATGAATGAGCTGGAGACACAATTAAGCAAAAGCTTTTACCGCTGTCACAGAGGATATCTGGTGAACATGGCTTATATTACGGAGTACGGTGCCGACAGCATCACGCTCACGGGAGGGGCCAGGGTTTATCTGACAAAAAAGAAGCATGGTGAGTTTGTCAAAGCCTATATGTGGTATCTCCAGAATGGAGGAGTGTCTTGTGTCTAACTCCGTAACAATCATTTTTGAACTTTTGGATGTGGTCTTTGTCCTGTTTCAGGGATATTTTTTGCAGTATTACATGGGAAGCTTTCTGGAACCAAGGGGCAGGAGGCATCAAATGGGGGTGTGTCTGGCAGTGGTGTATACCCTCTTTCGAAAAGGGCTGGACGCCATATGGCCCCCAGGCTATGAGGGGATAAATCTTCTGGGAAAGCAGATGGTTTCATTTGCGCTTCTTATAGTTTTCGTTCTGTGCTTTTATAAGGCCCTTTGCAGTATTACGATTTTCCTGACCGTGTCTTTTCAGGCAGTGAGGGATATCAGCGTTTACATCGCCGTTATCCTGCTGGACAAACCGGCAGATCTGATATTTGCCCTGTGGGAGTGGGGTACGGGGAAAGAATCCGGCGGCGATATTTTGAAATGGCTTGGAGCAATGAATATAAGTATAGTGGGGCTTCAGATCTTTCGTATTTTGTTTGCGCTTCTGGTGATGGGGATTTCCCTGAGAAAAATTGTAAAAGATTTTCGGGAAAAGGATTATAGAATGCACAAAAGCGAGCTGAAGTTCATTCTGATTCCGGCACTGACGGGTCTGATGCTCTGTATGCTGCTGCGGGCTGTTATGGTTACGGTGGAGCAGGATGCTACGATCTTTTTATACCAGAAATACCCGTTCCTTGTTCTTCTGCTTCCGGGGGTATTGTTCTTATCCCTGTTGTCTATTCTCCAGGGGGTAAAATCTCTTCAAGAAATAGCCGGCCTGAACAGGGAGAAAAACAGCCGGGTGATATTGGAAAAACAGGTGGAGAGCATGCAGGAGCACATGGGGGAGCTGGAACGGGTTTATTCCGGTGTGCGGAGCATGAAGCACGACATGAGAAATACCCTTGCGGTGATTTCGGGACTTATTTCTGCGAGCGATTCGATGCCCCCAAAAGAGCTGCAGGGAAATAAGGAACTGACGGCTTATCTGTCTGATTTAATGGAAACCATGAATCAACTGGAGCTTCCTTTTCACACGGGAAATTCCATTGTAGATGCTTTGCTTCATATGAAATATTACGAAGCTCTTCAAAGCATTCCGGATCTAAGGCTTAGCGCAGAGCAGCTGCTCTTCCCAAAGGATTTGCCCATCCGGGGCTATGACATTGGTATTATTCTGGGAAATGCTCTGGACAATGCCCTGGAAGCCTGTGTGAGACTGAAAAAGCAGGAGCCGGAGGCGGAAGCGTTTATCCGTCTGATTTCCTTTCAAAAGGGAAAGCTTTTGTTTCTTCGGATAGAAAACAGCTTTAACGGAAGCCTGATCCGAAAACCTCAGTCAGAATTTCCTGTTACGGCAAAGAAAGACAGAGAGCTTCACGGAATTGGCCTTGTGAATATCAAGCATGTGGCGGAAAGCTATGAGGGAGCTGTGGATTGGGATGTGGCAGAGCGGATGTTTATTCTGGCTGTGATGCTGAAAGTTCCATCTACAGATTAGGGGGGAAGGGTATCCCTTTATGTCCAAAAAGCATGGACAAATTAAGGAAAGGAGAATAGAGATGGCATATTATCAGAACACGATTCAAGACCTGTATTCCGGGCATTTTAAAAATTCCTATGGCGTAGAGGGAATGTGTGTTACCGGAAGAAGCGATTACAAGAAAATCATTGATGTGTCGGATGACATGAAAAATCATGTGCTGGAGGAGGTAAAAAAGTCCTATTACAAGTACAACGGCATGTCCGGCGGGAACGAGAGGGAGGACGAGGCTTATTCCCGGGGCCTGAATGAATATTATAAAACCCTGGACAGAGAAGATCGGCTTTCCGCCGCATGGACATTGGGACAGCTTAGCCAGGAGTTGTCGGGAGCAGTGATAAGCGCAATTCGGGAAAAGATTCCCGGCTGGCAGGCAGGACAGCAGATTCCTTCCGACATACTGGATGAAATATTCTCAAGCAAAGCCATTGAAGACATCATGACAAGAAAGGCAGACGGAAAAGAGGCGGCAAAGGAGACAAAAGAAGATCAGCTCGTCCTGTCATCCGAAGCCCCGGAAGCAGAGCCGGACAATGAAAAGCGTTCCGGCAAGGTGGCCGTTAATGAGGGAAAGAGAGCCAGACAGATAGCGTCCGCAAAGACGCCGGCGCAGATACAGATTGTAATCAGCCTTTTGAAAAAGGATGTCTCTGACTGTGAAAGCGGTCTTTCCAATGACATGTGTGATGAAAATGAAGTAAAAAAGGCAAAAGCGTTGCTGCAAAAAGCGATGGAACGGTTAAGTGAGGTTTCAGGAAAGGAGCAGGAACAAGAGGAAGAGAGCCAGAGCAGCTTTTTAATTAATATGCTGATGTAAACAAAATTTAAAGGAAGAGAGAAAAACAAAAAAAGAATAGTGCCAGGCAATGCCGATATGTGATAAAATAAATCATATACCGGCATTGTCTGATCCTGTGGAACAATATCCTGTAGGATACTGCTCTTTAGGACAGATGAAAAGGGAGAGAACAAAAAACAATGCCAAGGGAAAGGGGAAAACATATGAAAAGCGAAGCAATCAAAAAATTATGTGAAGAAAACCAGATCCGCATGATTGATTTTAAAATGACAGACATTGACGGACGCTGGCGCCACATCACCATTCCGGTAGAGCGGTTCGGGGAAAATACATTTACCCAGGGAATCGGTTTTGACGGCTCTAACTACGGCTACGCACCCATTGAAAAAAGCGACATGGTATTTCTGCCGGACCCGGATACAGCCTACATAGATCCATTTGCAGAGGTCCCCACACTGACCATGTGCGGCAACGTCTGCACCATCGGAAAGGGAGAAAATAAGCCCTTCGACCAATATCCAAAAAATGTAAGCCTTCGGGCCATAGAATACATGAAAGAAACCGGCATTGCAGACCGCATGGTCATCGGACCAGAATTTGAATTTTACCTCTTTGACAGCGCCCGGTTTGAAGTATCCCCCCACCAGTGCGGCTACCGCATTGACGCCAGACAGGCCGACTGGAACTGCAGCTTAGATACAAGAGGCAACAACGGCTACGAGGTGCCCTACAAGGGCGGCTACCATGTGGCGGCGCCCCAGGACGTAGGCTGCGATCTCCGCAGCCGCATGTGCATGATGATTGAAGACTGGGGCATTCAGGTAAAATACCACCATCACGAGGTAGGCGGTCCCGGCCAGATGGAGATCGAGGTAGAGCTTGACGACATGCCCAGTATGGCAGACAATACCATGATCATCAAATACATCATTAAGAATCTGGCCGCAGAGGAGGGAAAGACAGCTACCTTCCTGCCCAAGCCTATTTACCAGGAGGCCGGAAGCGGTATGCATGTACATATGCTGCTCCTGAAAGACGGACAGCCCCTTTTCTATGATGAAAACGGCTACTCCGGCCTGAGCCGCACAGCCCACTACTTCATAGGAGGGCTGCTAAAACACATCGCATCCCTGTGTGCCTTCACCAACCCCTCCACCAATTCCTTCAAGCGCCTGGTGCCGGGTTATGAGGCTCCCGTAACCATCGGGTATGCCACCTCCAACCGCAGCGCCGTTATCCGGATTCCGGCTTATGCGAAAACCCCGGAAACCAAGCGTTTCGAGCTTCGGAATCCTGACGCCACAGCCAACCCCTACTATGCCTACGCCGCAATCCTTATGGCTGGCTTGGACGGAATCGAGAACAAGATCGATCCATCCGAACAGGGCTGGGGCCCCTACGACTTCAACCTGTACACCTTGTCCGAAGAAGAACAGAAAAAAATCAAGGGTCTGCCGAAATCTTTAGGCGAAGCTCTGGATGCCCTGGAAACGGATCACGACTACCTCACCAAAGGCGGCGTATTCCCGGAACATCTCATTCATGTATGGATTTCCAGAAAACGGGCAGAACTAAAGAAGCTGGACCAGATTCCAAATCCGGCGGAGTTTAAGATGTACTTTGACCTGTAAACGCAAACCCACTCCACCCAACAATCTACAATCATATCACTAATCAAACAACATAAGCATCATTGTTAATTTAGAAAAAACTGACCTCACACCAATAAAATTTTGCCAACAAACAGGGCTGGCCCCACCGCCGCTAGCCCGTCCACTCCCAAAAAATTTATTCCTCACGCATCCAAACCCCATCTTACCAGGTCTAATAAGTGAATGTACATTCAAGCAACCCTAAGGAGGTAAGGAATGAAAAGAGACAAAACAGAAGAACTGCTTTTGAAAGCCAGAGCCTGTGACGGGGATGCGTTTGTGGAACTGATGGAGCTGCACAAGCAGTCCATGTACAAAGTAGCAAAGGCATATCTGAAACGGGAAGAAGATGTGGCGGACGCCATATCAGAGACCATACTGGACTGCTTCGAACATCTGGAAAGCTTACGTGAAACACGTTATTTCGGAACATGGCTGGTAAGGATTTTGATCAATAACTGCAACAATATAAGAAAATCCAACCAACGCACCGAATACACGGATCAAATAGAAATCCTGTCGGGAGACGGCAGAACCGACGAGAGGACCAGGGCCTTTCTGGATTATCTGGAACCCTTGGAAGAGCAGGATCGGCTCCTGATGATTCTATATTACGTGTGGGGCTTCCGAACGAGAGAGATATCGGAAATCCTTCACATAAAAGAAGCAACGATAAAATCCCGGATGCAGCGCGGCAGACAGAAAATCAAGCAGGCATTTTTCCCAATGGTGGTGTAGAGGAGGCAAAGATTATGAGTGAGGATAGAAAAAGATTAGAAGAGCAGGTATTAAAGCAGAGTATCCCCGTATCCAAGATAACCGAGGATAAGATTCAGGCAGCCTATGGCATTGTACGGGCCAAGAGCCGTCAGAAAGCGAAGGTAACGCCTATGCGCAGCAGACGTTCCCTCCGCCATGTTTGGGCGGCCGGCCTGGCAGCGGCTCTCATAGCCGTTTCCGGCCTGGGCGTTATGGCGTCTATGGGATATTTTACAAAGAATGTACAGGAGGCAGACGGCAAAGTGTCCTACTCCTTTGAGGTAAATTACGAATTAAAGCCGGTGGAAGTCAAAGCAGAGCCAACTTACCTGCCGGAAGGCATGATCAAGCAGGAGGAAGGAAAATACTTCTTTGAAGGCAATTATGGTCATGGTATTTCCATTATGCCGATGAACATGGTAAATATTGACGCACAAAAGGAAATGCTGGACTTCAGCCATGTGGATCAGGTGGAAAAAACCACCATCGGGAACATGGAGGCCCATATTATTACCTATCAGGAGCCGGACAAATACTTAGCAGGTGAGGATTTGTTCCTCTTCAACCCGGAGGACGGCTATGTAATCCGCATTTTCGCAGATTATGGAGTTCCGGCAGAGGAAGTAAAGAAAGTGGCCGAGGGATTAAAAATCACTGTTACGGAAAGTGAGGATTTGACTTACGGTCTGACCCCGGAAGAGCAGCAGAAGCAGGCGGCGGCAGAAGCTGGCGATGCACAGTGGGAGAGTCTGGTAGAAAAAGGCGTTACTATAGATCAGATTACCAAGCCGGGCGAAACCTTGAAATGTGAAGGCTACGGCGCCAGCTATACCGTAAATGACGTAAAGATTTACGACAGCCTCTTTGATGTTCCCGGATACACGGAGCAGGGTGTCTACGACCTGGAGAGACTAAGTCCCTGGCTGAATGCCGACGGAACTCATAAGCCTTATCAGCGCATGCATCTTGATCAAGAGGGTGAAATTTTGGAAGAAACGACGGCAACACCCAAGTTCCTGGCAGTACAGGTTACGGCGGAGCAGTATATCGGTTATGATGAATTTAGCGACGGAAGCACCCAGGATTCTACTGCTTTGGATGCACGTCTGGTCTATGTGGAAAAGCGTGCCGACGGAACCTGGAACTTTAGGAAGGATACCTACGAGGCAGTTCCCGGCGAACGTTATGAGCTCCAGATGGATGCTTCCGCCTTCTACCTAAGCTGTCCGAAGAATATAAATGGTGAAGAGAGGCTTCATTCCTTCTTCTATCGTTCGATGGCAAAGGGCGAGAGTATAGACTACACCCTAATCTTTGCAGTAGATGCGGACCGTATGCCAAGTGACAGCCTTGCGAATATCGTTCTTTGCTTCAACGGCACGGGCAATGATGAGACAAATCCAATGTGGAGCGCACTGACAGAGATGAAATAAAGAGATGCGCCTGTAATCTTGCACATCTCCTCATTATTTTAGGCTGCCGGAAAACCGGCAGCCCATCTTATGTAAAAGGCATTTGCCTGTTGTTGTTTGCCGAAGCTGGTCAGCACCCATAAGCACCGGCAGCCTCTTTCTTTGTTAGTTCTATCATATAAAAAGATTATGTCAAATATGTGTCTGAATTCTGAAAAAATGGTGAGAAGATTCTAAATTATTTCTAAATTTTATTCCTCTGATGTTAAGAAAGAAAATTCATTGACGCATTTATTTCAACAACGTATAATGTAGGTCAAAGCTCTCATAAACACAGAGAATCCCCGGCCATTCCGGTTCATCATAGGGGAGGCGAAAGGGTTACTGTTCACATACCACTGTTCCGCGAGGTGTTTCCGCACAATTTGTGCGGAAATCCCGAGTTTTTCAGCGCGAAATCGCATCTTTTTGCGATTTCTGTGCATCGCGAAGCGTGTTACTGGTCACGGAGTGAACAGTAACGCGAAAGGAGAGCGGCAGGGAGGATTTATGAGTCAGAAGAAGGTTTATGCCGTAAAAAAGGGAAAGGCAATAGGACTGTTCTATTCCTGGGACGAGTGCAGCGATGCGGTCAACGGATATCCCGGTGCGGAATTTAAGGGATTTGCAAAAGAAGCGGAGGCAAGGGCATACTTAGGTGAAATGCTTCCAAAAAAGAAAGAGGAACCCAAACAGTCAAAAGCAAGGGAAAAGGCAGAAACTCACACGGAAAAAATGGCGGAGAATCAAGTGATCGCATATGTGGACGGAAGCTTTGACAAATCAATTGGCAAATACTCCTTTGGCTGTCTGCTCCTTCTTCCGGGCGGCAGAATTATCAAAGAATTTGGGAATGGAAACGAACCTGATTCTTTAGCTATCCGAAATGTGGCGGGAGAAATGCTAGGGGCCATGTATGCGGCTCAGTGGGCGCTTGTAAACGGCTATGAAATCATAGAGATTCGTTATGACTACGAGGGAATTGAAAAATGGGCTACAAACGCCTGGAAAGCCAACAATACGCTTACAAAGAAGTATGCGGAATTTATGCGCCGAAAGCAGACCCAGATCCGCATTTCCTTCCGGAAGGTAAAGTCCCACTCCGGTGATTACTACAACGAGAAGGTGGATAAGCTGGCGAAATCCGCATTAACAGAGGCAAATGGAGTTCCCAAAATTCAGAAGCGGGAGCCTAAGGACCAGACAATGCATTGAGCTGGAAAATGAGATGGTATAGCGGCAGGAAAAGATAAAAGGAAGATCCAAAGAAAACAGGATCTTCCTAAAATATTTACCTAAAATAAAAAAGCTGGAAAAGAGACTTGAACTCTCGACCCCTTCATTACGAGTGAAGTGCTCTACCGACTGAGCTATTCCAGCTTGTGCTTTTCAGCATTTGATATTATAATCCAAAAAGAGCATTTTGTAAAGGGGTAAATTTAAAATGATTAAGAAACAATTGCGAAGGCTGCGAAAAATCAGTAAAAACAGCAAAAACAGGGACAAGCTTTACGCGAAAGGGGAATTGGAAGCGGGGAAGGATATGATTCACAGCCTAAGAAGCGGCCTGCGGTACGGTCTGCTTGGACTGGCAGTTGTGCTGTGCGTCTTCCTCTCCGCCTGTGTGAAGGAAGGTATGTCAGATAATTCCGGAATACTCCGGGCCGGTTCAGCGGGAATAGAGACGGCCAGCCGGGAGGTCCGGTTGGAGATTGAGCAGAAGGCGGAAGAAGAGAGAAAAGCTGCCGAGGAAGCCAGACAGGCGGAAGAAGCGGAAAAGATTCGTGCGGAGCAGGAGAAGGCCGAAGAGGAAGCCCGGCTGGCCGAAGAGCAAAAGGCCGCCGCAGGCACATATCTGGTAGCCATCGACCCGGGCCATCAGGCAAAGGGCAATTCCGAAAAGGAGCCTATAGGCCCGGGAGCTTCCGAGATGAAGGCCAAGGTGGCGGGAGGGACCTCTGGAACAGCCAGCGGATTAAGAGAATACGAACTGACGTTACAGGTGGCATTAAAACTGAAGGAGGAGCTGACAGCCCGTGGATATGAGGTGCTGATGATCCGGGAAACCAATGATGTAAATATCAGCAATGCGGAGCGCGCTCAGATGGCAAACGAAGCTCAGGCGGACGCATTTATCCGAATCCACGCCGACGGCTCGGAGAACAGTTCAGCCAGCGGCATTATGACTATCTGCCTCACGGCAAACAATCCCTACACGCCGGGAATCTATGAAAACAGCCGGGCCTTATCAAAAGCGGTTTTAAATCATATGGTCGACGCTACAGGAGCAAAAGCAAGAAAGGTCTGGGAGACAGACACCATGAGCGGCATCAACTGGTGCCAGGTGCCGGTTACGATTGTAGAGATGGGCTTTATGACCAACCCGGAGGAGGATGTTAAGATGGCTTCGGAGGATTACCAGCAAAAACTCGCCCAGGGCATGGCGGACGGCCTGGACGAGTATTTCGGAATTGCGGCTGTTCAAGATCTGACGGAAGGTGAAGAATAAGAATGATGTCTTTCAAGCGTTACTGGTCACAGAGAGAACAGTAACCTTGAAACAGCCGGTATGGATTGCAGTCGGCAGGACTAGTAGTCCGTACCGGAAATCCTTGTGCATATTTCCGATACGGACTACTAGAGAACGGCAATCTGACACATTTTCATGGCATTCAAAGCGTTCTCGTGGCTTTCCGGCGTTACACCCGCGCAGCAGGAGGCGGTGACGCTTACGGGAAGCTCCGGGAAAAATGCCTTTAATACCATAGCATTGGAAATGACACAGATATCCGTACAGAGGCCGATAAGCTCCACGCACTCAAGCCCGCCCGGATAGCGCGCCTCCAGATAAGCAGGCAGATCCTTAGCTCCGAAGGTCACTTTGTCCAGCACCGGGGAGTTGTCGGCATCCCGCAGAGCCTTGAGATCTGGGCAAAGCTCCCAGCCGGGCGTGCCCTTGATACAGTGGGGAACAGGCAGATTGCGTCCCTCCTGGGTTTCCATATAATTATCCGAATGGGTGTCTCTGGTATAGAGGATATCACCCTCAAACTCCTGAATGTGCTTCACTACATTCGGAACAATAGCCGCGGCCTCCTTGGTTCCCAGAGCGCCGTCAATAAAATCATTTTGCATGTCGATAACAAGAAGAAGCTTTTTCATATGGATACCTCCGTATTCTATTCATGTGAGAAATCAGCTGCTTATTCATTTGTATTATAATTCTGAAAAGAATTTCTGTAAAGCAAAGATCTGTGTCTGATAATCAAAATCACAAAAAGATTACAAAAATACATTGACAAATCCTGGAAAATGCTTTATAGTACAGGTCAGGACGCAGCTAGTCATTGGAAGATTCGGGAAATTCCTTCCTGCTTCAAGTGAGATTCGTCCAAGATTCTTTTTTATTCCACAACATTTGAATGAAAACAGAAAGAAAGGAGTGAGCAGAAAAATATACAATAGATAAAATGAAAGAATCTGGAATGTTTTATTGATGGAGGTTATATTGTTTGAAAAGAAAATGGAAAGATCTGCTGAAAAAAGCAGGTTTGATGCTGCTTTTGACGGCGATGCTTGCACAGACAGCAGGCGTATATGCTTATGCAGGAGCAGAGATTTATGAGACTGAATACCAAGGAGAAGAATATCAAAAACAGGAAAAGCAAACAAAAGATGCTCAGAGCTTACGGAATATAAAGAATATTAAGAATATTGAAAGTACTAAAAATACAAATAATACTAAGAGTATTAAAAATATTAAGAATACGCAGGATACGGAGAACACCGAAAACATAGAAAACACTGAAAACACAGAGGACACAGGGACTGCCGAGAATACGGAGAATACAAACAATACAAACAATACAGATAATACAGATAATACAGACAACGATTCTCCGGCAGAGGATAAAGAGGTTGCAAACACAGAGAAAAAAGAATCGGAAAAATCTGAGGATGAAAATAACAAGACAGCCCCTGACGAGAAAACAGAAGAAAAGTCATCGGATACAGAAAATACGGAAACACCGGAAAATGCGGAAACACCGGAACAAAGAGAACAATTTCACTTCCGGGACGGAGATGTGGAAAGTGTGCAGGAGTGGATGAGGCTCTACCTGCCAGGCGGATATGAGGATATTCTTTTGTTGGATCAGGACTGGTGGGATGCGCTTTATGATTATGAGAAGGATCTGGCAGACTTTATTCGAAGTTCGCTTGTAGAGTTGGATCCCCAAATATATAGCGGGCAGGACTTGGATGAGATTATATCGATTCTGGAGCAGGGAGCTTCGCCGGCTGCATTTTTTGAGGGAACCGTATTTCAATCACTGGAGCTTTCCGATCTCTATGCACTTCGAGACAATGGCCGGACTTTGGATCAGGTATATGAATTTCTGGCGGCTTATCCGGAAGAGGCTACAGCACATGAATTAGATAACGAATGGATGGCGGAATACCAAAGCCTTTATAGTGCGGCCGAAAAGATTATGACAGACATGGGTATGATGCAGACCTACTCTGCCGCTGCCGGAACCCTGGAAGCCGGAGATAGAGTAGCCAATCTGTCAGTATCAGCCAGCGGATATTCCGGCACAGGCCACGGCACCATCTATAAGCTGACCTTGGGCGGCGAGCCGGCGCTGTGTTTGAATATGGGGAGGAGCGCCCGGAATGGGTATAAATATTTTGCAGGAGAAGGTGAAAATGAAAGGCGGCAAAATGGGATCGGCTACCTTCTAAACTATGCCTCCTTGTCAGGAAAATATTACGCAACGGTTCAAATAGCAGCATGGCTGTATCTGGAGTCCGGTTCACTTTCCCAATCACAGGTTATGAGCAGGGCGGCATCTATGCTCAATACCTCCACAGAGGAGGCGGAGGATATGGCGAAGCTGGTCTGGGGTTACTATCAGGGAGCTTGCAGCCATTCCATTCCCTACTATGTTTATCGCTCTGCCAACGGCAATGCACAGACCTTGGGAGTAAGGAACCAGCCTTCCACATCGATCTATCAGCCGGGAACCGGCGGAGGCGGTGAGGAACCGGAACTTCCGGTGGTGGAGCCGGAATTTTCTTCCATAGAGGATTCGATTGCGGTATCCTATGAGGTCCGGGTACGAAAAACCGATTGGCAGACAGGTGTGGGCTTGAAAGGCTGTGTGGTAGATATCTTTGAAAATGGAAAAAAGATAGCCTCTGTTACCACAGACGCCAATGGGGAAGCCTCCTACAGCACAAGCAAATCCGCTTCCTTCCAGGCAGATTACTGCAGCAACTATGGAGATTTGACGCCGGAGCAGCAGGCAGCAGTAGGCGGATATACCTCTCGGGAAGAAGCCCAGGCAAATATCGAGTCCCAGAAGCAGGATTTTGCCTCCGTAAGTTATACCTACGGCACGCGGGAGGTGACGGCCCCTACCGGCTATGTGTGGCAGGCAAATGAAAAATCGGGTTCCGTATCCGGAAATGGTTCCGTGACACTCGATCTAACCAATGAGAGGACCTTAGGCAGTGTGGAGCTTATAAAATATGATACGGAGAGCGAGAGCGGAACGGCTCAGGGCGAGGCAGAGCTGGACGGCGCCGTCTACGGCATCTATGCGGCGGAAAATATCAGCCACAGAGACGGAAAAACGGGCCGGCTGCTTCGAAAGGATGAATTGGCCGCCACAGCCACGGTGGGAAGAACGCCAAGACGAAATGCTGACGGTTACATTCTGAATACGGACGGCAGCCGCCATATAGAAAATCCCAGAGGCGCTATTGCCTATGAGAATACACCCGGAAGGACCGCCTTTGGAGATCTGGAGCTGGGCAGTTACTATATAAAAGAGATTACGCCGGCGCCCGGATATATGCTGGACGAAGCCATTTACTCCGTAACCTTTACTTATAAGAATCAGATGACAAAGGTAGAGGTTCGTAATGAGAGAGCCAGCGATGCAAATAATGAACTGACCGTAGACGACAGAGATACGTCTCATACCGTATATTCCGGAGATTATGTGATAAAGCAGGGAATCAAGCTTGTAAAAACCTCCGACAATGGCCACGACACAGAGCTGTCCGCCCTGGAAGGAGCCGGATTCTCCATCTATCTTATTCAAGATCTTTTGGGAGTAAAAAACGGAACCCTTACGCCCTTGAACGGCGTCTGGGGCAGCGATGATATCAAAGCCTTCTACGATTATGATTTCACAAAAGAATCCAAAGCAATTGTATATAAGCGCACCAACCATGAACAATGGACCGCAGGCGATGAAAAATGGCTGACAGGGACAGGTATAGCCAATCAATATCAGGTGGCGGAAATGTTTACGGATAAAGATGGATGCATTGAGACGCCGGAGCTTCCATTTGGAACTTATGTGGTTGTGGAAACCACAACGCCGGAGAATCATGTGATGGCCAGGCCCTTTATCGTTCATATCACGCAGGATGGAGGTGTGCTTTACACAGATGCAGGCAGGCGAACGATAGAAAAAACTTATACGTCAAAGGAAGGAATCCGCTATGGCGATCACAAAGCCGCAAAGGAGCGGGAGGGCCGCTTACCTCAGAAGCAGAGAATTATCAACAATACTGTTACCAAAGCTTATCTTCGTATTATAAAAGCGGACGAGGAATTTTTGGTGCCGCCCGGAACCTATGTGAAGGCGGAGGAATTAGTGCGCGGAACGGTTCTCAAGGAGGGAGCGCAATACCGCCTGCGCTGCCTGTCGCCGGAGGAAGAAAGTCTGAAGGCTTTGAACTGGATGGTAGATGCTCAAGGGTATCTCAGCTACTATTATCCGGGAGGAAAGCTGTTGACCGGAACGAAGGAGCATCCCTATGAAACCTCATTTTTGAAAAAGGATGGGAAAATTGCAGACTGTTATATCACCCTGCCCCAGAAGCTTCCGGTTGGGACCTATGAGCTGACAGAGCTGACCGCCCCGGAAGGGTATGTGATAAATGGGGCCGAACAGGCAGTAAATGACACAAGCACAGAAAACAGGAACAGCTATGAACTTGTGGAAACTCCCAAGGGGAAAACCGTATTTACCATTGAAAACGGTTCCGTATATCCGAATGGGCAAATGGGAATCAGCAAATACGCCTTGTGCGACGCCTATGGAAATCTCACGGTAACCGTACTGCAAAAGAATCAGGAGCAGAAGGGGATTCTTGAGATCTATAAGCATGGAGAACAGGTATCCGGTGCAAATGCCAGTGAGGAAACGCTTCTTGATAAGCTGGCAGACGAGCCGTTCCGTTATCTCAAGCTTCAGGAGGTGGCGAGGCACCAGGATGCCGTGTTTACTTACGAGGATGCGCCTGTAGAGGGAGCAAGCTTTCAAATCGTGGCTGCGGAGGATATCTACAGTCAGGAACTGGACATAAAGCTGCTGGAGGAATATGGAATTGATACGGCGCCTTACCGCATTTGGAGGCAAGGCGATGTGGTGGCGGAGATTACGACGGATCGAAGCGGCTTTGCCTATGCGGCAGGACTTTATATCGGAAAATATAAGATTCGGGAAACGGTCGCGGGCAGCGGCTTTGTGCTGAATACTGAGGAGAAAGAATTTGCCATTTCCCCGCAGAAGCAGACAGTCAGCTTTGATATCCGGAACGCGGATTATAAAAATGAGCGCCAGCGCTTGAACCTGAACGTGGTAAAGAAGGATAAGGAATCGGGAGAAAACCTTGCAGGAGCCGTTTATGGTCTGTATGCGGGAGAGGATATTTGTACCGGAATCCTGTATGATGAGGAAAAGAAGGCTTGGATCATTCGTGAAAAGCCGGAAGTTCTGTTTGCAGAGGGAACCTTGATTGCCACTTGCATTACGGATTCGGAAGGAAAGGCTGTCTTTGATGAGGACTTGCCGTTGGGGCAGTATGAGATAAGGGAGTTAGAGGCGCCTCTTGGCTATCTTTTGTCCGAGGAAGTATTCGAAGTAGACGGAAGCTATGAGGGAGAAAAAGGAGGACAGGATGTAAAAAATCAGGAACATGTTATTGTTTTGGAAAATCAGATTACCAGGGTTCGTTTTCAAAAGCTGGATATGACCAACGGCCGGGAGCTTGCCGGAGCTTTGCTTGAGGTATGGGAGCTGCCGTTTGCAAAAGAGCCTGGCTCCAGGAGCAGCTCGGACAGCGCAGAGGTGAAGAAGGATTCCTGGATCTCCACAGGGCCGAGCCGAATGGTACATATGACGGAAGGACTGCAGTTAGGCCGGACCTATGCGTTCCGGGAGGCCAGGCCGGCGCCGGGGTACGTGACGGCCGAGGATATTTATTTTCGGTTGGAGCAGCTTGCGGACGAGGAGGGGAGATTGACAGATGAGATAGGCGTCTATGTGGTAGAACAGCCGGGAGAAGAACCGAAGGGGAAGAAAGCCTTGGCGGAGGAAGAGGAATCCGATGAAGAACCTGTGAACCAGGAGGTATTGATTATGGAGGATGATATAACCAAGGTACAGATCAGCAAAAAGGATATAGCCACCAATGAGGAGCTTCCGGGTGCGCTCTTGGAGCTGTATGATGAAAAGGGTGCGCTTTTGGAAACCTGGGTGAGTACGGATACTCCGCATTATATAGAAAGACTTCCGATTGGAACTTATCGGTTGGTAGAGAAGCAGGCGCCGGAGGGCTTTGGCTATGCGGAAGATGTGATTTTCCGGGTTTTGGATACGGATGAGATCCAGACTGTGGAAATGAAGGATGGCGTGGATACGGAACCGGACAAGCCGGACACACCGGAAGAGACGCCGAAGGAGACGCCAAAGCCAAAAGGAGATAAGCCGGAGTCCCATTTTGAAGGTCCCGCACCGGAGGCCAGCCCTCAGGAAGTAAATGCACCGGAACTTGGCGACAGAAATGCAGTAAAAGGTTATGTTTTCATTCTTGTTTTATTCCTGGCAGCGATCGCAGCCGTTATTTTCCAGTATAAAAGAGATGTGGAAGAATAAAAACGGTGGCTTTATGCGGCGGGAAGAGATTCTGAAAAAATAAAAGAATAAGGAAAAAAAGCACAATATCACACAACATGTATTGGCATAATACGTGTTGTGTGATATTTTAGAAAGTGATAAATATAAAGCAAACACCAAAAAGGCGGCAGCCGGGAGGGCGGCATGGGAAGACAACTGGGTGAGGCGGTTTTGAGTCTGAGCGGGGATGAGTTATGGAAACTACTGGAGTATCATCAGGGGGAGACCTTTTACACAGCCAAGGGTCTTCCGTTTGCTTATGAGATACGAGGCGGGGAAATGTTCGTGGACCGCAGATCTAAGTCCATCACCAAAGCGACTTTCCAGCGAGCCTTGGAACGTGTGAAGGAGAACCCGGAGAAGGTGACGGGGCCGAAGTCTTTGAATGTATTTGGGGCGCCTTATATCTTTGCTTTGCTGCTGAGTTTAACATGAGCAATAGAAAGCGATAAGGACAATAATATGAGGTTGCTGTACTGGAAATGCGGCAGCCTCATAATAGTTTACATAAGCATACCGCCCCATTGTAAGGAGTTGACTATATGGCTTGAAAATGTGGCATATTTTTTATCAGTAAGTATAATGATTGTAAGGGTATCTGCCGATATACATAGTAGATACGGAATACTGTCTGTGTAATGAGTATTGAAACAGGTTCCAGTCATTCATTTTTGATGCATATATTCCTCAAAATGACAAAAAAGTTGTTCAATTCAATACTTTTCATTTGTCAAAATTTTTGGTAAAATGAGAGTAATGGCAATTAAATTGTAGACAGCTTTCAAAAAAAGAAGAAAATTGTCGATTAGGAATATAGCAGTACATGCCTGGAATAGTTTAAAACAAGTGTCAGATACATAAAAGGAGTGAATGGATTCATGAAAGAATGGGGAACATGGTTAAAAAGATCCACATTGGTAGTACTGGGGGCTGTTCTGATTGGAAGTTCGGCAGGGATTTCTGCGCTGGCAGCGAATACGCCTGAGCCGGAAAAACCCACAGAAAGCACGGAACCAGTAGATAACGGTACAGGAAATGAGGAGAGCAGTGCGTCTAAGACAGACACGACACTCATTATTACAGATTTTGCCACATTAGATCAAGATGTAAGGCTTCAGGAATTGGAAGAGGGAGAAGAGCCAAACCTTCCGGATAAGCTGGATGTGACAGTTGCTATCAAAGAGAATAAGGAAGGGGAAGAATCAACTACAACCGGAGCAGGTATATCAAATGTAGTCCAGGCTGTGGGTGAAATAGTTCAGCTTCCTAAAGGCAATACCACGATTAGCGGCTTGACTTGGGATACCGCATCTTCTTCTCAATCAAATAACCGCATTACCGATACTTATGTGCCCGTGCTGCCGGAGACAGACGAGTATGGAAATACTCTGGTGCTTATGAATGCTATGACACAGGTGCCGGTGATTCAGACTACAAGAAGTGTTGTACAAAATGACCAAGATAATACCACGGATGATACTGGTAGTGCTGGAAGTGAAAATGATATTGTGACTTATGCAGATCCGCCTGATGGAAATCCAGTGCTTGTTAACTACGGGATATATGCGATTGGACCGGAAGATGGTATAATATGGTCTTCAATTAGTAAGCGTATTCAAATTACAAAACCAGGAAAGTATCGCATTACAGGTACTTTGACAGACATACCTAAGGAACTCCAATCAACCAATGAACTTATTGAATTAATGGAGCCAGGTACCTATGAAATTATTTTAACAGATTTAAATATTGATATTAGTGATAAAGGATATAGTGCGATTTTTTCTATCCCATCAGAAGCAACTGTGAATTTGTCAACGGTGGCTACTACGATAGATGAAATAAATCTAACGAACTCTGTTGGAGGGTTTGACAGGGTTATTGAGAATAAGGGAACATTAAACATTAATAAAGATGTTAAAATGACCTGTACAGGTGAATTTGAAAATTCAGGAACTATGACAATGAAGGGGGCTAGTGAAATTATCAATAATGGCCCGTTTACGAATACTGGAGCAATGACGATATCAGAATCCAGCAAATTAGGAACCTTTGATTTTGCTAATGACGGAAAAGTGGAAATTGGAGGAAAATGGGAAGGTCATAATTCAAATGTATGTACTTTGACTGCTCAGGGACGGTTTAAAAATGGTAGTGGTAAGACTGTTATTATTAACGAAGGTGGATTGTATGTCAATGAAGGGACTGTTATAAAAGACGATAATACAAAAGACTGGTTGATAGATAATAGTGGAAAAATAGAGTTGATTAATGGAGGTAGTGCGGAAGCAAAGGATATTAAAAATAAGAATGGTGGAATAATATCTGTTACAGGACAAAATAGTCTCCTGAAGGCTGATAAAGATGGCCAAGTGGGAATTTTAACAAATGAAGGAGACGTGTCAATTGATGATGGGGCAAAAGCGCAGGTAGGGATGCTTCAGAATAAAAATAAGTTAATTATAGGAAGCAGCTCAGAGAGTTCTGGTGCAGTAACAATTAAGCGTTCTCCAAAACCGGACGATCCGGATAATTACAATTTAAATACAGGAACAATTGTAATTGAATCTGGAAGTGTTCTGGAAAAAGAAGAGACAGCTTCTGTAACACTTACAAATGATGGCTCCTTGACTATAAAAAACAAAAATTGTTTAGGAACAGGCAATAGACAGATCAATTTAGCAGGAGAAGGTGAGTTTATTCTTGCTGGCCTTAGTGATAATATGTTGCATATTCCTACTGGATATGAGCTTGCATATAATGGTGATGTTCGTACACAAGATGTGGCTGGTAATACACGTACAGTTGATAGCACGGTAGAGGTTGACGATACGGAAGGGACAGACGATACGGATATTACGGACAATACAAAAGGAGTAGTTACTATTGACAAAGAATGGTCTTATGAACCACTAAACCCAGATATTAAATTTGAAATTAAGGTTATTGCAAAACTTACAGAGATTAGTCTATTTAGAAAAGGAGAACCTGTAGAACAGACTGGAAGTAGCTGGAAACCAGGAATAGAGGATGCAGACCCCATTCCAGGTAGTACTAGTCATACAGCTATTGTGACAGATATAGGAATCAGAGATCCAGGAGATTATACACTTGTTTATACAGATACAAAAACCGGTGAGACGGCTTCTGTTGGATTTACAATGACTCCTTGGAGTATGACGATTAATACAGATAGAGGTGATGATGAAGCATCAAAAGAACTATATGGGCCGGATGCATCCGCAGTGTATGAAAATAAGGAGCGGATTACAGGTAAAGTTCAGGTTGCTATATTTAATGAGAAAGCTGCTACTGGCGGCAAAACAAATGGAACAGTAACATTGTATTGGAATGCTGTTGATGCAAAAAATCTTGATGATGACACTGTAAAGGTGACAAAACCTCTTGCAATAGAATTAGACGACAGAGGGGTAGGTACAGTACCTTTTACAATTGAGACAGCGGATCAGACTTATATTTTACCGCCGCAGCTCAATGAGAATGATAAAGATTCATGGGATAATGAGGACTGGGCTTATAATCATCCATATTGCTTAACTGGAGTATATGAGACAGCAGGAGGAAACGTATATTATTCTGGTAATGCAGCCACAGAAAATCATCATATTACAGCCGGCGTTACTAAGAAACTGGATGGCTGGTATGCAGATAAAAAATTAATTATTATTAGGCGAATATCTACGATTAATTTTACAAGTGAATACTATAGTCTGCCCCATATTTATGACGGCGAACCCTTACAGATGCCAGTAAAGCTGAAAGACGTTATGATTGGGAATACCAATGAAGATGAGCCGGGATATTTATGGTATAAAGGCACGGAAGCAGCGGTCAATGAGGCATATGATAAAAAGTCCGTTACAGGGGTTTCAGGCTTAGAGCCGATAGCAGATCAATTGCAGGCAGAAGGCTTAGAGGCTCCGATAGATGCAGGCTGGTATATTATTGAGGGTACATTGCCTTCAACGAAGGAATATATGGGTTCAAAGCAGCTTAAGATTATAAGAATTGAACCGAGAAATGTTACTGTGTCTGTAAAGGATCAGCATAAAGCTTATGGAGCGGATGATCCGGATTCTTGGCGGGCATTTGATTTGACCAGCGAAGCAAATGAACTCTATGTTGTTGAGGGCGGTATTTTGCCCAGAGATGAGAATAAAATAAAAGGTGATATAGCAAGACAGGACGATAAAGGTGAAGCATGCGGCAGGTATGAGATTAAGATTGAAACATATGATGCTGACAGCACCAAGCCTGCAAGGGATAATTACAAATTTACACAGCGTTCAGGTTATTTGACCATTGACAAACGAGAATTGGATTGGGATACTGACAAGATGTTCATGGTAATTACAGATGATAATACGGTTTCTGTAGTAGGCGGTTTGAAAACAGAATATCATCTGAATGAAGGCGAAGACTTGGCAGCAATTGAGAAAAACCTTGAAAATGATGATGTGCTTGTAGTTTATGATAAACTTGATTTAAGTGCAGATCAATCAAAGGTAACCATTGATAAGCCGAGACTGAGCGGCAGCGCATGTGATAATTATGTGATCCAGAGTAAAGGAATACCAGTATCTGTCAGCAATCTATATAAGGTATCTGTGAAAGCAGGCGGTGTTGATTCTACTACATTAGAGAAGCTGAAAGATTCGGGATTTGATACGGAAAATCAGGTTATAAGCGAGATAGAATCAAAGCTTATAGGCCAGGGAGTTCCCAAAGGAAATGTTGCTGTATATGATATTCTGCTTACAAAAGCGGATGGAAGTCAGTTGAGTGATGAGGAGATAAGAGACTTCCCCTGGGGAGCTTTGACGGTTACGGTTCCTTATCCTGCCGGAACTTCAAGAAGAACCTCCTTTATGGCGGCTCATATGTTTACGGAGGACATTGCATTAGATGGTCCTGGCATGAAGCGAGGCAATGTTGAGACCCGAAATTGGAGTGAAGTAGCGGCGATGGAAGAAGGCGTCCGTTTCCAGGTAACCAGCTTATCGCCAATTGCCATTGGCTGGTCAGCAACAACTAATAATCCGAATAATCCGGATAACCCGAATAATCCAAATGACCCAAATAACCCTAGTAATGGGAACAATGGGAATAACAACGGGACGAATAACGGCACAAATAATGGCACGAATAATTCCGGTGATGGAAATAACAACGGGACGAATAACGGTACAAATAACGGTACAAATAACGGGAACACTACTGATAAGAAAGATGATACGAATAAGGCAACCACTACAAATAAATCATCTACAACAACAAAGACAACAGGCGTAAAGACCGGCGACCAAGCACAGATTGCATTCTATATGATAACAACTTTAATAGCATGTCTTTTGTTGATTCTTATCATTTTCCTGATAAGAGCGCAGTTTCGTAAAAAAGATTAGCAATTAGTAATACCTGCCAGAGCATGATTCTCTGGCAGGTATTGTTATAATATGACATATTTTGTTCCGGGATAGCGGCAAAGATGCTGGATACTGTCTTGCAGTTATGATAATATAAAAATATGATGTCAGAAGGAAAGTGCCAATTCGGCAAGAGCAGGAAGCAGTATAGTGGCTTTATCAAGGCGCTGATGGGGAATTATATTAAATAGGAGGTGCAAGGCGTGGCAAGAACGGTAGGGATTGGGCTGCAAAGCTTTGAGGTCATAAGAGAAGATAATTGTTTTTATGTAGACAAGACAAAATTTATTAAGGAATGGTGGGAAAATAAAGATAGTGTAACATTAATAGCTCGTCCCAGGCGTTTTGGGAAGACATTAACTATGAGTATGACAGAGCAGTTCTTTTCCGTAAAATATGCCGGACGAGGGGATTTGTTTGAGGGACTTTCTATTTGGGAGCAGGAGGAATACAGGAAGCTTCAGGGGACCTGCCCGGTGATCAGCCTTTCTTTCGCAGGCGTAAAGGAGAAGGATTACAAGGCAGCGGTTTATAGAATTAACCAGATTTTGACAAATCTGTATTATGATTTTAGTTTCTTAGCCGAAGGAGATACCCTGCTTCCGGGAGAAAAGCAGTATTTTCAAAGCATCTGCGCGGAAATGCCTGAGGTTACGGCAACGATGGCTCTGCATCAGTTGTCAAGATTTTTGTATAAATATTATGGAAAAAAGGTGATCCTCCTTCTGGATGAGTATGATACCCCTATGCAGGAAGCTTATGTAAACGGATATTGGGAAGAGCTGGTTTCCTTTACCAGAAGTCTGTTTAATTCGGCTTTTAAAACGAATCCCTATCTGAACAGGGCTATTATGACAGGGATTACAAGAGTGAGCAGGGAATCTATTTTTTCTGATTTGAATAATCTGGAGGTGGTGACAACTACCTCGGAAAAGTACGCGGATTGCTTTGGGTTTACGGAAGAAGAAGTATTCGCCGCACTGGATGAATTTGGAATGTCGGACAGAAAACAAGAGGTGAAAAGCTGGTATGATGGATTTACCTTTGGAAACCATACGGATATTTATAATCCCTGGTCTGTTTTAAACTATTTGGATAAAAGAAAGGTGGGAGCGTATTGGGCTAATTCCAGCTCTAACAGCCTGGCAGGAAAGCTGATTCAGGAAGGAAATGCGGATATAAAGCAGGACTTTGAACGGCTTATTTCGGAACAGTCCATTGTAGCGCCGATTGACGAACAGATTGTGTATGGAGAGCTGGACGGAAGCTCGGAAGGCGTCTGGAGCCTGTTACTGGCGAGCGGTTATCTGAAGGTTCTGCAATATGGAGAATACGGCGATGACGAAAATGAGGATACCATAGATTATGAGCTGTGCCTGACAAACCGGGAGGTCAGGAAGATGTTCCGCACTATGATAAAGGGGTGGTTTCGCAAGAGCGGAAAGGAGTACAATGGCTTTATCAAGGCGCTGCTGGAAGATGATATCAAGAGCATGAACTACTATATGAACCAAGTAGCCCTGGCAACCTTCAGCAGCTTCGACACAGGAAACAAGCCTTCAAAGGAAGCGGAGCCGGAGCGGTTTTACCACGGTTTTGTGCTGGGCCTGCTGGTAGAATTGTCCGACCGCTATACCGTAACCTCTAACCGCGAAAGCGGTTTCGGCCGTTATGACGTGATGTTGGAGCCAAAGGAGAGAGACGACGGAATGATATTGGAGTTCAAGGTACAGGACCCCGAGGAGGAGAAGGAGCTGTCCGACACAGTACAGGCCGCGCTGCAGCAGATAGAGAAGAAAAGGTACGAAGCAGCCCTTATGGAAAAAGGAGTTCCCAGGGAAAAAATACGCAAGTACGGCTTTGCTTTTTGCGGAAAAAAGGTTTTAATCGGAAAACAGACCGAAAAATGAGGAGGTGCAAGGCGTGGCAAGAACGGTAGGGATTGGGCTGCAAAGCTTTGAAAAAATACAAGAAAGACAATGCTTTTATGTTGATAAAACAAAGTTTATAAAAGAATGGTGGGAAAATCTGGATGATGTTACCCTGATTACCCGTCCCAGGCGTTTTGGAAAGACGTTAACTATGAGTATGACAGAACAGTTCTTTTCCCTAAAATATGCCGGACGGGGAGATCTCTTTGAGGGACTCTCTATCTGGGAAGATGATAAGTACAGAAAGCTGCAGGGAACATACCCTGTCATCAGCCTGTCTTTTGCTAATGTTAAGGAAAACGGCTATGAAAAGGTTCGCTATCGAATCTGTCAGATACTTCGGGATTTATATGTGCAGAATTATTTTCTGCTGGATGGAGATCTGCTGACCTCAGGGGAAAAGGACTATTTCAACAGGATATCAGAGACGATGAATGAGGAAGACGCCACCATGAGCCTTCATTATTTATCTTCTTTTCTATCCCGTTATTACAATAAAAAGGTGATTATTCTTTTGGATGAATATGATACTCCTATGCAGGAAGCCTATGTGAATGGATATTGGGAGGAACTGGTATCCTTTACCAGAAGTCTGTTCAACTCAACCTTTAAGACGAATCCCTATCTGAACAGGGCTATTATGACAGGAATTACAAGGGTGAGCAGGGAATCTATTTTTTCGGATTTGAATAATCTGGAGGTGGTGACAACTACCTCAGAGAAGTATGCGGACAGCTTTGGTTTTACAGAGAAAGAGGTATTTGCCGCATTAGATGAATTTGGAATGTCGGACAGAAAGCAAGAGGTTAAAAACTGGTACGATGGATTTACCTTTGGGAATCATACGGATATTTATAATCCCTGGTCTGTTTTAAACTATTTGGATAAAAGAAAAGCGGGAGCATATTGGGCCAATTCCAGCTCCAACAGCTTGGCAGGAAAGCTGATCCGAGAGGGAAACGCAGATATCAAGCAGGAATTTGAAGATTTGATTTCGGGTAAATCAATTATAAAACCAATAGATGAGCAGATTGTATATGGAGAGCTGGATGGAAATGAAGAAGGAATCTGGAGTCTTTTATTGGCCAGCGGATATTTGAAAGTGCTTCATTACGAAGAGGATTGGGAATCAGTGGATGCGCCGGACTATGAGCTGGCACTTACCAATCGTGAAGTAAGGCGGATGTTCTGCGTTATGGTGCGGGATTGGTTTGGCAAGAGCAGAAGGGAGTACAATGAATTTATCAAGGCCCTGATAGCGGACGATTTGAAAGCCATGAATTATTATATGAATAAGGTGGCTCTCGCTACCTTTAGCAGCTTTGACGTCGGAAGTAAACCCTCGGAGACAGCGGAGCCGGAGCGATTTTATCATGGCTTCGTATTAGGGCTGTTGGTAGAGCTTTCTGACCGTTATATGATAATCTCCAATCGTGAAAGCGGCTTTGGAAGATATGATGTGATGCTGGAGCCTAAAAAGGATGATGACGGAATCATACTGGAATTTAAAGTACAGGATATGGAGGATGAGAAGGAGCTTGCGGATACCGTGAAGGCGGCACTGCAGCAGATAGAAAAGAAAAAATATGCGGCCATTCTGATGGAAAAGGGAATATCCGGAGAAAAAATACGCAAGTACGGCTTTGCTTTTTGCGGGAAAAAGGTTCTGATAGGCACAGAGAAGTAAAAATACGGATACTAAAAAATTTTTTACATTTTTAACAATAGAAATATGTATTCCAGGAGGTGCTTTCCGCATCTCCTGATTTTGAATATAACGGCAGAAAATAGCAAGATACATATCAGAGTACTAAGGTTATCAAAACCGCTTCAAACAATGCTTTTCCACAAGGTTAATTCCCTGGTAAAGAATCATAGCCATCACACAGAGAATCACAATTGACATCAGCACCATATCAAGCTGGAACACCTGGCTTCCATAGATAATCAGATACCCAAGCCCCTGCCGGCTGCCGATAAATTCCCCAATCACAACACCCACCAAACAAAGGCCGATGTTCACCTTCATTGTATTAATAAAAATCGGAATAGAGCTTGGAAGAACTACCTTCCGAAGCACATCCTTCTTATTTCCACCCAGAGTATAAATCAGCTTTACTTTCTCCGGGTCCACCTCGGAAAATCCCGTGTAAATAGTCAAAATACTTCCAAATACGGCCACAGACATGCCTGCCACAATAATCGTTTTCATATTAGCCCCCAGCCATACAATGAGAAGAGGCGCCAAAGCAGATTTAGGCAGGCTGTTGAGAACCACAAGGTAAGGCTCCAGAATCCGGGAAAGGCTGTGGAAGAGCCATAGCAAAACGGCAATCAACAGACTGAACAGAAACACCAGGAAAAAGCTCAGCAGGGTTTCTGTCAAGGTCGTACCCATGTGCAGAAAAATAGACCGGTCGGATATCATAGAAACAAACATATTGTATACCCGACTGGGACTGCTGAAAATAAAGGCGTCAATCAAATGAAGCCTTGCGCTCATTTCCCAGATAAGCAGAAAGACAAGAAAAATAAAAATGCGGGCAAGGGTAATTGCCCGAAGCCTTCTCCTCCGCTGTTCCAGAAAGCTTTGCTGAGCAAGAGACGGTTCAGCCACTTATATTCAACTCCTTCCAGATAAGATTAAAATAGTCCTTAAATTCCGGTGCGTTTCTGGAACGCATGGGCGTGCGCTCCTCCATAGAAAAAGCTACCGGAACCAGTCTTTGCACCCGTCCGGGACGCTTGGAAAGCACCAGTACCTGATCCGCCATACTGATAGCCTCAGACAGATCATGAGTGACCAGAATAGCCGTTTTTTCTTCTTTTTTAATAATAGCCGCAATATCGTCACAGACAGAAAGCCTTGTCTGATAATCCAGAGCGGAAAACGGTTCATCCAAAAGCAGAAGATCCGGCTCCAGAGCCAGAGTGCGTATAAGAGCCGCCCGTTGGCGCATACCGCCGGAGAGCTGTGACGGCCTGGCATCCTTAAAAGAGGAAAGTCCATAGGTTTCCAGCATGGCATCTACGGAGGAAATGTGCTCCGGGGTCAGTTTTTTCTGTATCTCCAGCCCAAGGGTCACATTGCTGTAGACGGTGCGCCATTCAAACAAATGATCCTTTTGCAGCATATATCCGATGTTAGCGCCTGCCTCCCTAAGAGGCTTTCCCCGGAAGGCAATTGAGCCGTCCTCGGGCTTAAGAAGGCCGCAGATCAGTGATAAAAGCGTGGATTTTCCACAACCGGAGGGTCCCACAATGGCAAGGAAGCTGCCGCTCTCCAAGGTAAAAGAAATATCGGACAGGGCGAGCGTTTCACCATTCACTTCGTGGTAGGAATAGCTGACGTGCGAAAGCTCCAGTAAGGGGTTCATAAGCATGCCTCCTATTGTAATATATAGCTATTTTATGAGAGCATCAGGAAATGGTGCTTTTACACATGTATGCTCATTCGATTAAAATTTAGAGACATTTTTGATGCAACTATGATACACTAATGATGTAAATTTTTAATCATAGTTTTTATGCCCTGTTTTCATTTGGGAAAATAACCCCGGACAGCACATGGTAATTTGACAAGAAGAGGAAACAAAATGATACAGATTTTAGTAGTCGAGGATGAAAGACCCATTTCCAATCTCATAGCCGTAAACTTAAGAAAAGCAGGCTACTCCTGCCACTGTGTCTTTGACGGCATGGCTGCGGCGGATGCCCTGGATAAAACCAGATACGATCTGATTCTCCTGGATGTAATGCTCCCCAAGGTGGACGGCTATGAGCTGATGAACTATATAACACCCCTGGAGATTCCCGTGATTTTTCTCACGGCCAAGGCGTCTGTCACCGACCGGGTGAAGGGCCTGAAGCTGGGAGCGGACGATTATCTCACCAAGCCCTTTGAGATCATAGAGCTTTTGGCAAGAGTGGAAACCGTGCTTCGGCGTTACCACAAAACGGAAAATATTCTGACCGTGCACGATCTGGTCATAGACACCTCCTCCCGGATTGTAAAACGGGACGGGGACCCCATTAACCTCACCAAAAAGGAATATGAGCTTTTGCTCTTGTTTGTCCGCAACAAAAACGTAGCCCTTTATCGGGAAACCATCTACGAACGGATCTGGGGAGGGGAATACATGGGAGACAGCCGCACCGTGGATCTTCACGTGCAGCGGATGCGCAAAAAGATAGGCTGGGAGGATAAGATTGTCACGGTCTACAAGGTTGGATACCGTTTGGAGGGATAGATGAAATTTTCCTGGAAAATATGCTTTTCAACCATTATGTTAAGTCTTTTGATTTTTACCATCGGCGGATATGTACTGATATCCGCCTTGTTTCAGTCCACCTATGAGCGGGAGGCTGCCAATGCCGGGGAGGAGAACCGGATGCTTCAGTATTCCTTTGCGGCCTATTGGAGCGCCACCATACAGGATATGGAGCCGAGCCTGGAAAATGTGCGGCGCACGGCGGACGCTATGGTGGATGGAATGGCGGGAAGCGATCTGCGGATACGGATTTCCGACGGGGACGGCAATGTGCTTTATGACAATGCAAAGACAGAACCGGACACGGGACTTCTGGAAGCCATTACAAGGACCAGCCGGGGACATATGCTGCGCAGGAACGACAGCGGCTATGAGCTTCAGACGGCAAGCATGGTCTGTCTGGGGGAGGAAGCGTTTCTGTATCTGGAAAGTATCCGGGATGTGACGGAGCTGTTTGAGGAGCGGGAGTCCCAGTATCGGATCTACGGTCAGTGGCTTGCGGGACTTCTGGCGGTTCAGAGTATACTCTGCTATGGAATGGCCTCCTGGCTTCTGCGTCCCCTCAGACGTCTTTCCAGAGCCACCCGGCGGATTGCGGGAGGAAACCTGAGCGTCCGCGCCAGAATGGAAAGTAAGGATGAGATCGGAGATCTGGCGGCGGATTTTAACCATATGGCGGATAACCTGGAACAGCAGTTTCAGGAGCTTGAGGATGCGGCCAGGCGTCAGGAGGATTTTATCGGAAGCTTTGCTCATGAGCTGAAAACGCCGCTGACCTCTATGATAGGGTATGCGGACATGCTTCGCACTACGGAGGTGACGCAGGAAGAGCAGTTTCAGGCGGCAAACTATATTTTTAAGGAGGGGAAGCGCCTGGAATCTCTCTCCTTTAAGCTGCTGGATCTGATGGTGGTGAAGAATCAGGAACTGGAGCTTCGGCCGGTGAAAATCCGCTGGATGGCGGAGGACATCAAGGGGATGCTGCAGCCTTCGCTGAAAAAGCTGGGGATTGTGCTGAAGGTGATCGTGGAGGACGCAAGCTTGATGCTGGAGCCGGATTTGATGAAAACGGTGCTGTTAAACCTTCTGGACAACGGGCGGAAGGCCATAGAGGGGGAGGGAACCCTCTATCTGCTCGGACGCAGGGAGGAGGACGGCTTTGCCCTCTATGTCAGAGATACGGGCAAGGGGATTCCTAAGGAGGAGCTTTCCCAGATCACGGAGGCATTTTATATGGTAGACAAGTCCCGGGCCAGGCAGCAGGGGGGAGCCGGACTTGGCTTATCCATCTGTCAGGAGATTGTGAAGCGGCACGGAGGGACCATGACCTTTAAGAGCATTCCGGGCAAGGGAACTATGGTGCGGATTTTCCTGGAGATGCCGGAAATTGATTTGGACTGAGGCTGAGGTGTACTGTGAGAGATATTACGGAACTGGAACCAGTAATATCTCTCGAAGTGCACAAATCGATTTGCGGACACATGCATTTGTGGCCGGAAATTGATTTAGACTGAGTGTACTGCGAGAGATATTACGGAACTGGAATAGGAGACCGATTATGAAAAATTATGTAATTGCCGGATTGCTTCTGTTTCTTCTGGCTGCGGCAAGTCTCTTTCTGCCTTCCCGGGTTTTGAAGTGGCAGGACAGGCAGCGGACCGGCAAAAGTGAAATTGAGGAAGTGCAGGAGGTTGTATTAAAGGAGCAAATTTCCATGACACTGTCGGAGAAGCTTAAGCTTCGAAGTCAGGATACGGTCAACACACTGACCTTGGTCAACGGAAAAAACTACAATAAGGATACCATAGAGGAGCAAATAAAAAAGGAAATCAAGATCCTTGCGGACCGGAACATTCTTATTGATTTTGATACGGGTGAGCTGACGCTCAAAGAAGCTGCGGTTACATTTTATGTGGATATGGAGGACAGTGAAAAGTCCATTATGCTCTGGCAGGGATTTGTGGAAACATCGAAATACCAGCTGCTGTTTTTCCTGGACGATGAGACAGGAAAAATCGTGAGCTTTTCTCAATATGCCGCCAGACCTGTTGTGGATTATGAGGCGGCAGCGGATGCATCTGCGGAGACGGACCAGGCTATTTACGTGGAAAAGTATTTTGCAGATATGGATGCGGAGGAACAAAAAGAACTGGCTGTCCGATGGGGTGAATATCTGGGCTGCGAGATGGTGAGCAGCCAATCTTACCCTAATGGAATCATGCCGGGTGCGGAGGAAGAGTTATTTCAGCAAGAGATTGATAACTTTGTAAGCAAGGGCTACAGCTACGAAGAGGCGAAGATTAAGACAGCGCTTTCCTGGGGAATAGACCCTTTGCTGGGGGAGACATTTCGGGTAACTTTTGAAGACAGCGGCGGTCAGATTGTCTATACAATGGGAGTCACAGACAGAGTTTTCCAGATAGATGTTTATATGTCTAGGTAAGACAGGAAGAAAAGATTGGCGAAAATGTTTATATTTTGATGCGTTTTTGATGCAAGGCGCCTCTATGATTAACATACGAGGTGATGAAAAATGCGTAGATACGAAGAATATGAACAGGAAAGCAGAGGAGCAAGGAGAAGAAAACGCAAGCAGGCCATGCAGAGGAAGATTTTAGGCTTCTGCCTGTTTACCTTTTTGCTGGGGGTATTGTGCGGAAGAATTGTATTTGCGAAGAGTGCGGAGGAAGATTACGTACAGGACATGGAAGAATATGCGCAGCAGGCGGAATACGGCATGGAAGAAGAGGAATGGGATCAGGAGCCTTCTAAAGCGGAAGGGATCTCAGGAAAACTTCTGACAGAGGGAACGGAAGCCGGTGAGGAAGAAGCCTGGATGCTGACCCTGGTAAATAAATGGAATCCTATGGAGAGCGGCTATAAGCCGGCTGTTGCGGAGATTGAAAATAATTACTACTTTGATGCGAGGGCCGTGGGGTATTTACAGGAAATGCTTGCGGCAGGCCGGAGAGAAGGACTTGACTTTTGGGTTTGTTCGGCGTATCGTACCATAGAGAAGCAGACGGATTTGTTTGAGGATAAGGTGCGCAGAGTGACGGCGGAGACGGGCCTTACCGGGGAAGCGGCCAGAGAAAAGGCGGGCACGGAAGTAGCTTTTCCGGGCACCAGCGAGCACAATCTGGGGCTGGCCGTGGATATTGTGGCAAGAGATTATCAGATTCTTGATGAAAAGCAGGCCCGGACGGAGGAAGCCCGGTGGCTTAAGGAAAATTGCTGGAAATATGGGTTTATTCTGCGGTATCCGACGGATAAGACGGAGGAGACGGGAATTATCTTTGAGCCGTGGCATTATCGGTATGTGGGTGAGAAAGCGGCTAAGGAGATTATGGAACAGGGGATTTGTCTGGAGGAGTATTTGGACGAGACAGGCGGCCGGTGATGCAGGCAGAATGAAAGACAGGATGTGTGGACACAATGAATCAGAGAAATTACCAGAAGGAACTGAACGGAACTATAGAAAAGCTTGTAGAAGCAGGGCGTACACCCAGGCTTTTGCTGCATAGCTGCTGCGCTCCATGCAGCAGCTATGTGCTGGAATATCTTTCGGAGTATTTTTCCATTACGGTATTTTATTACAATCCGAATATATTTCCGGCCAAGGAGTATGAGAAACGGGTGAAGGAGCAGGAAGCGCTGATCGAACGGATGCCGGCGAAGCACAGGATTTCATTTCTGGAGGGACCCTATGAGCAGGAGCGGTTTTACGAGACGGCAAAGGGGCTTGAGCTTGAGCCGGAAGGGGGAGAGAGGTGTTTCCGCTGTTATCACCTGCGGCTTTTGGAGGCGGCGCAGATGGCGCGGGCCGGCGGGTTTGATTATTTTACGACGACGCTTTCCATCAGTCCTTTGAAGGATGCGGGGAAGCTGAATGAGATTGGGGAAAAGCTGGCCCGGGAATATGGGGTTGCTTATCTGAACAGTGATTTTAAAAAGCGGGACGGGTATAAGAGGTCGATTGAGCTGTCGCGGGAGTATGGGCTTTATCGGCAGGATTATTGCGGGTGTGTGTATTCTCTGCGGGAAAGAGGCGGAGATGGGGTTGCTCTCTTAACGGGACAAAATACCCAATAGATGCAAGAAAAAATAATAGAATAATGAAAAAATAACGGAAAATATAAAAAAGTGATTGACATATTTGTCTAAAGTGATTATAATAAATTCTGTAAACGTTTACAGAATGGAGCGGACAGATGGGGACGAGCACAGTAAAGGACATTGCGGAAAAATTGAATTTATCCGTGGCAACAGTTTCTAGAGCTATCAACAATAAGGAATATGTGAAGGAGGAGACACGTCAGAGGGTTCTCCAGGCGCTTAAGGAATACAATTATGTTCCCAATGAGATTGCCCGTTCTTTGAAGCTTCAATCTACCAAAACAGTTGCCGTGATTGTTCCGGACATATGCGAGGCTTTTTTCGGAAAGATTATCAAGGGGATTGAACGGACTATCGCTTACAGAGAATATAGCATCATAGTGGCAGATACGGATGAAAAGAAAGAGAATGAGAAAAGATATCTGGATATGCTGTTTCAGAAGCGGATTGATGCTCTGGTATTTGCTACGGTAGATTTGTCGGGGGATTATGTGAAGAATTATTTTTCGTCTTTTCCCATTGTCTTTATTGACAATATTCCGGAGCTTGAGGATGTGGACTGCGTGGTGATTGACAATGCGAAAGCAAGCCGCATGGCAGTGGAATATTTGATTGAAAGAGGGCACAGGGAGATTGCGGTTATTATCGGTTCCGTGAAGGAAACTACCGGATATGCCAGAAGAGAGGGATATCTGGATACGCTGAAGCAATATGAGATTCCTGTAGATCCGGACTTGATTCAGTATGGAAATTATAAGGAGGATGCAGGCTATCGGTGTATGGAGACTTTGCTTAAGCAGAGGAAAGAGCATCCCTTTACAGCGGTATATGTAACGTGTGAGATGATGACCTTTGGAGCTATTAAAGCGATTCATGCCAGGGGGCTTCGGATTCCGGAGGATATTTCTCTGGTGGGATTTGATATTCAGGACAGGGCAAAGCTGATATTTCCCAGTATCACGACGGTGCGCCAGCCGGAGAGCGTGATAGGGCGGAAGGTCGGAGAGCTTTTGCTGAAACGTTTAGATGAGAAGGACTCCGGGAAACATACCTCGGAGAAGATATTGCTGGAGCCGTATATGGAGGAGGGCGAAAGTGTTAAACCAATCAATGGAAGGTAGTCATCTGCCGGGTACATATCTTATGCTCGGACGGTTTGGGCATACGCTGTCTGTGCTTACTGAACGAAAGTCCGCCCGCTTGGCCGGGAATGGCCGTGCGGGCCGAATATCCCGCTGGCTTACTGTGCTGTAAGCAGGATGCCCCACTGTCCTGCTGAAAAACACTTGACTTAAGACAGATGTATGGAAAGGGAGGAAGTCCTATGTGTGTACAGAAAATTATAAAAGGGAAAATACGGTAAAGCAATAATTCATTTTTTTACCTGTTTCTGTAAACGTTTACAGAAACAGGTAAAAGGAGGAGCGCTCTTGAAAAAGAAAGAGGTGAGACAATTTGCAGGAGTATTTACTGAAAATGGAAGGGATTTGCAAAACCTTTCCTGGTGTCAAAGCTTTGGATGAGGCATGCATTCTTGTGAAGAAGGGTGAGGTTCATGCTCTGATGGGAGAAAACGGCGCCGGAAAATCAACGCTTATGAAGGTACTGAATGGCTTGCTGCAGCCGGACAAAGGCAGAATTTGTCTGGAGGGAGAAGAGATCAAGGTTGAAAATCCGGCTGCTGCACTGAAAAAGGGCATTGCCATGATTTATCAAGAGTTAAACCCTATTCGGGATATGACGGTTGCGGAGAATATTTTTATCGGCAGAGAATTTATGAAGGGATTGTTTGTAGATAAGAAAAAGAGTGAGGCGGAGGCGGAAGCGCTTTTGAAACGGTTTGGTCTTGCCATAGATCCAAGAGCCCGAATGAGAACCCTCTCCATTGCCCAAATGCAGATGATTGAGATAATGAAGGCGATTTCTTCCGGTGCAAAGCTGATTGTTATGGATGAGCCTACTTCTTCTCTTACAGACGAAGAAATCAAGGTTTTATTTCAGAAAATAGAGGAATTGAAGAAGGCACAGGTATCCGTTATCTACATTTCCCATCGATTGGAAGAGACCTTTACTATTGCTGATGCGGTAACCGTTATGCGGGACGGACGGTACATTGCCACGCGGGATGTAGAAGAGCTTGACAAAAATACATTGATTCAAATGATGGTAGGCCGTGAGCTTTCCAATATATATCCTAAGGAGGAAGCAGAGATTGGGAAGACAGTTTTGGAGGTAAAGAACCTTTGCGGAGATCGCTTTTGGGATATATCCTTTCAGGTACGCAGGGGGGAAATTCTTGGTTTTTATGGCTTGGTGGGTGCAGGACGCAGTGAAGTATTCCGCAGAATCTTTGGTATGGATTCCGGCAGCGGCGGAGAAATCTGCCTGGATGGAAAAGCACTATCCATCAGTCGCCCTTATCATGCTATTCGTTCCGGAATTGTGATGGTAACAGAAGACCGAAAAGAGGATGGGCTGGTTCTGTGCAGGTCCATTCAGGAAAATATTGCCTTGCCCAATCTGAAAAGATATCAAAAAGGGCCGTTTCTGAATGGGGAAAGAGAAAAAAAGGAATGTCGGGAAATCGCAGGTAAGATGTCTGTGAAGATGAGTGGTCTTCATCAGCTTGCAGGACAGCTTTCCGGAGGAAATCAGCAGAAGGTAGTGCTTTCTAAATGGCTCATGGAACAGCCGAAGGTTCTTATATTAGATGAACCTACCAGGGGGATTGATGTGGGGGCAAAGGCGGAAATTTACGCTCTCATGTGCGAGTTTGCAAAGCAAGGGCTGGCGATAGTGATGATTTCTTCGGAGCTTCCGGAGGTAATGGGTATGAGCGACCGTATGATCATTATGGGAGAGGGCAGGATTCGCGGAGAGTTTCGGCGTGAGGAGTATGCCCAGGACGAGATCTTGAAAAGCGCACTGGGAGGAAAGGAGAAGGAGGAAGGATGAAAACAGAGGGAAAATTTTTAAAGCGGGAAAATGTGGCATTGTATGTGAGAAATTATGCATTGGCGGTAATTTTTATCTTTGTCTGTATGGTATTTGCCATTGCCTCCCCTACGTTTCTTACCATGACCAATATCATAGGCGTGCTGCGTCAGGTGTCAGTAAATGGGATTCTGGCTGTAGGAATGATGATGGTGATTATAACTGGGGGAATTGATTTGTCTATCGGACCATTGGCAGCTACGGCAGGTGTAGTGTCAGCCTTGCTTTTGGAGAAAAATGAGGGCATCTTGGTTCCGGCTGTTTTAGCAGGCATCCTGTCAGCAGCAATTATCAGTATGTGGACTGGTATGCTGGTGGCAAAAATGCGGATCGCTCCTTTTATTGCATCCCTGTCTACCATGTCCATAGCCAAAGGCGTCGTACTTGTGATTGCCGACGGCGTTCCTCATACAATTAAAGATAAAACCTATACCAATATTGGAAACGGCTTTTTGTGGGACCCGTCCAAAACAGGGGGGCTTAGTATTCCGATTCCCATTCTGGTATTTACAGCTGTAGCCATTGTGGTAGGCGTGACGCTTTACAAGACAAGATATGGACGTCATATCTATGCGGTAGGAGGGAATGAAAATGCAGCTATCGCGTCAGGTGTTAATACTGTAAGGGTAAAATTCTGCACTTATGTGTTCAATGGTATTCTGTGCGGAATTGCCGGCATTGTGCTTGCAGGCAGAATCACATCCGGCCAGCCTACGGCAGCAAGCGGATACGAGATGGACGCCATCACTGCGGTTATAGTGGGCGGAACCAGTATGACCGGCGGTGTGGGCAGAATCAGCGGAACAATTATTGGCGTATTGATAATCGGAGTCCTGAATAATGGGCTGGTTCTTATGGGAGTGTCATCTTATTATCAGCAGATTATCAAAGGCGTCATTATTGCAGCAGCGGTGTTGTTAGATATGAAAACCAAAAAAAATTAGCAAAGGAGAAGTTTATTATGAAGAAGAGATTATTGGGTTTGTTACTTAGTTTAAGCTTGGCAGCAGGTATGTTCACCGGATGTGGTTCCAAAGCAGAAGAGCCGGCGGCGCCGGCAGAAAGCGAACCGGCGGCGGAAGACTCCGCCGAACCGTCTGAGACCCCGGAGGAAACGCAGGCAGAAGGCAAGGTGTACCGCATCGGAGTATCCACACAGGCGTGGAAGTATGAATTTATCAAGAATATGGTGAACGCACTCAATGCATTGGACGATGAAATGGACAATATCGAACTGATTTTGGTGGACAGCGAAGATTCTGTGGAGAAGCAGCTGAGTGATGTGGATACCATGATCGCCCAGAAGGTGGACGGTATTCTTCTGAACTGCCTGAGCCTGGAGGGAAGCTCCGCCGCAGTAGAAGCGTGTAAGGCAGCCGGTATTCCTCTGGTAGAATTTATTTCTTATACGGAAAATGAAGACTATGCGACCTTTGTAGGAACGGATGTGAAGTCCTCCGGTATTATGGCTATGGATCTGGCGGCGGAGGCAATTGGAGAGTCCGGCAGAGTGTTTGAGCTTCAGGGAATCGTGGGACATACGGCCCAGATTAACCGGGGAGCCGGAATTGCGGAGGCGTTGGAAAACTACCCGGATATTGAGCTTGTGGAAACCCAGAGCGGTGAATTTGATAAGAACAAGTCTATGGAGGTTGTGGATGCATGGCTGGCAAAATATCCGGCAGGTCAGATTGACGCTATTGTAGCGCACAATGATCAGATGGCATTGGGGGCAATGAATGCATGCAAGGCAGCCAACAGGACAGAAATTAAGATTGTGGGAATTGACGGGGACGGAGAAGCTCTCCAGGCTGTAATTGACGGAGAGATGGCGGGAACGGTTCTGGATTATTGTGAGGAAGAGTGCAGGCTGGCGGTAGAAGAGATGGTAAGTATTCTTGATGGAAATGAACCGAAGAAAGAGATTCTTGCAGATTACGTTGCAATTAACACAGTAGAAAAGGCACAGGAGTTCCTGACCTTGCGTTCCGGAGAATAATGGTTATTTTGACACTCCCATAAGACAAGCTGAGAGGCTTTCGGTAATGAAAGGAATTTAAAAATGAAAATATTAGAAGGCTCCTTTCAATGTGAAGCAAATACATTTTGCGGCCAGCGAGCCGGCATAGAGGACTTTGAAAGGTATGAAGGAGAAGAATTACTGAATAAGATGGCCGCAACACCCATATTCCGTGAGGCAGGGGCGAAGGTAGTACCGCTGCTCTACGTCAGTGCCTTGCCCAGCGGAATGGTGACTTTAGAAGCATTTGAGTATTACAAAAATTTATTTGTAGATTTAATAAAACAAGAGAAGGATATGGATGGTATCTATCTGTATCTCCACGGGTCGATGTATGTAGAGGGCTTGGGAAGCGGAGAAGAGTGGCTTTTAAAAGCGATCCGTCAGGTAGTGGGAGAGCGGATACCAATCGCGGTGGCTTTGGATTATCATGCCAATCTGTCAGACGGTTTTCTGAAGCAGGTAAATGCAGTTCAGGGGTTCCGCACTGCGCCCCACATCGATCAGGATGATACGGAGCGCCGGGCGGCGAAATCCTTGCTTGCATGTATACGTAGTCATGTTTGTCCAAAACCGGCAGTATTCCGCGTTCCGTTTTTAGGCGGCGATGCATCTACCACAGATAAAGAACCTTTTGTCAGCATTACAAAGCGTTTGGAGGAATTGGATGGAGAAGAAGGGGTGGTCTCCTGTGCATTTTTTAACGGACAGCCCTGGTATGATTCGCCCTATACGGGGAACTGTGCAGTAGTTTCCTGTACAGATGCAGTCCGAGGACGAAGAGAGGCCCTAGAGCTGGCAAAAATGTTTTGGGCTGCAAGGGACAATTTAACTCTTGAACATGCTATGCCGGTGGATGAGGCAGTGGCAGCTTCTCTGGAGCCAAGGGACGGAATTGTGTTTGTCACAGATTCTGGTGATAATACGACGGCAGGGGCAGACGGAGAAGGAACATTGCTGCTTCGGGAATATTTAAAAAGAAATGTAAAGGGGGTGCTGGTCTGCGGTATTCTTGCCAAGGATATTGTAAATGAGCTGCTTAAGGAAGAGTTGGGAGTTCAGAAAGAGATTTGTCTAAGCAAAGGATATCAGGAGAAGCAGAGAATAGAAACTGTCTGCCGGGTAACGCTGAAAAAGAAAGGGACGGTCTATGGATGGGCAGGGGATGAGGTAGGAGAAGGTGTTTTAGTTTCCTGCGGCAACACGGATATTGTTTTGACGAATGCCAGGGCAGCATTTACAACACCGGAGCATTTTTCCAGGATGGGAGTCTGCCCAGAGGATTATCAGGTGATTGCCATCAAGATGGGCTATCTTTTCCCAAAACTGAAAACGATTACAGAAAATTTTATTTTCGCATTGACTCCCGGGGTAAGCAGTAATGACTTTGGACAGTTGGGGTATCGGAACTTAAAGAAACAGATGTATCCCATTAATAAAAGCATTACCTGGGAGGATGTTATGACACAAATGGAACTGGAATCAGTATTTGCCTGACAGTGCCCAGATGGATCTACAGGCACATGCTGTGACTGGAAATCCATCTCAATTAGTGGGTACTGGAAGGCAAATACAAAACTGGAATAGAGGTGAAGCTATGAGATTGCTTTTGCCAGAGGTAAAGCAAATAGACTATAAAGGAGGATATACAAAGCCTTTTGGAAGCCTGGCCCTTTACGGGGAGGTGCCGTTTTTTAAAGAGGCTCAGGAAATCTTTCCGTGGAAGCTTTGGAACTATCAGGAGCTTACAGGGAAGAAGGAGTGCATGAAAATCAAGCTTGGAATGCTTGAAGATGCACCTTGTAAACCGGACCCACTTCCGGATCTATTTAAGAAGCAGGGCTATGTTATGGAGATCCGGAAAGAAAAGATCTATATATATACAGATACGGCAGAGGGATTTTCCTATGCCCTGTCAACAATGAAGCAGCTTTTGGAAGAGGCCTTCCGTCTGCCGCTGGCCTTGATTGCAGATTGGCCTGTCATTGAGTACCGAAGCTTATCCACCACCTTTGCCTGGTATGCGGGATATGGACGCCTGGGATTTGATATGCAGCTATGGGGGCTTCCGGAATGGAAGCAGTTTCTTACAATCTGCTCAGACTATAAGGTGAATCAGTTAAATCTGTGTCTTTATGGTTATTGGCCCTTCCGGTTTGAGGAATACCCGGAAACAGAGCTTCGGGGCATACGAATGAGACTTTGGAATCCGGAGAGTGAAAATTGGATGGAAGTGGAATATATGCATCCCAATCTGGCAGATGAGTTTTTGCCAGAGCTGATTGCCTGGGGCCATAAGCTGGGTATCCGCTTCTATGCTTATATCGGCCTGAACAGCTACAGCGGCGGGTATGCCAATGCACACAAGGAAAAACGCATGAAGAAGCCAGAGAATAGCCGTTTTATCAATGATTTTGACAGTCTTTGTCTAAGCGATGAGACAACTATCGCATATCTGAAAAGGAGTATGCGAAGGATTGTAGAGCAAGGCTTTGACGGCATTGATTTTGAGGAAAGTGAGGAAGCCTACTGGTACTGCGGATGTGAGAAATGTCAAAAAACCTTTTGGAACGGAGCTAAGACACCGGAAGAAACATTGCATGCGGCGAATACCTATCTTTTGAAAATTCTTTATAAGGAGCTTAAGGAAGCCAATCCAGAGCTTGTCATTGGAATCCGGGCCTGGAGACAGCCGCCTCTTGTGCGCTCGGAGGAATTGATCGCAGAGATGAAGGCCAGTGTTCCGGAGGATGTGGTGCTGTTCTGGGCTCCCGGGCAGTACGTGGAGGACAGTGAATTTGATAAATGGATAGTAGCATTTGGCAGAGAGCGGATTCGGGCAAGGGATACGGAGGCTATAGGATTTGCATCATGCCTGGGCAGACTGATCCGGCCCTTAAGATGCAATGGGCTTCGCAGTGCCGAAGAGCCGATCACACAGTATTTGGAAGAGGATATACGACAGCATAGGGGTTCAGCAGCCAGAAGAGTGGCAGGAATTAATGGATATCTGTTTGAATGGTATGGTTTCTTTATGGCATTTTTTGCTCATGCATATTATGGGTGGGGTGGAAACAAGGAGACGGATGATTTTTACCGCTATACGCTGCAGGCAGTGTTTGGGGAGCTGGCAGAGGATATTTATTTTGTGATGACCCATATGCTAACCATTCATGAGAGTCAATTGAATATTTTTGAACTGGAATTTCCTATGACCAGGAACAAGGTGGAAAAACGGGATATACCAAGGATTCAAGAGGCGATTTCAGATTATCCGGATCTGATGGAGAAGCTGGAACGGGTGACGGAAGCTTTGAAAAAAGATAAACGGCGTGAAGCTTATGTACCTCATTTTAAGAAATGGAAGGTTTCTTTGGAGCGGAGCCGGATTATCTATGATATGGCGCTTAAGTCCTTGGAATATGAAGAAGCCGGGACCGAGGAAGAAAAACGGGAGCTTTTGATGGGAATGTATTTGGATAATGAGCGGGAATTTGCAATTATCCGGGAGAATTATTTTGATGTAAATCCCATTACGGAAACAGGCGTTGCCACCTGTATGATTCCTTATCATGAGCTGAAAAGGTGTATTTTAAATCGCCTTGATCCGCATCATCCTCAGAAGGAACCGATTTATTTGGGGGTAGAAGCATTAGGATGGATGTGGTGCGAATGAAACGGGTAGGGATTTATTTTAAGATAAAGAAAGGATGCCGAGAGGACTATATCCGGGCCCATGAAGAGATCTGGCCGCAGATGCGTGAGGTCCTTACGGAAGCTGGGATACAAAATTATTCGATTTGGAATCTTGGAGAGATGCTTTTTGCTTACTACGAGGTAGAGGATGAAGAGCATATGAACCAAGTTCTTTCAGAAAGTGAGATTTATAGTAAATGGCGTGTATTCATGGAGAATTTTGTGTATATAGAGGAGGGCACAGGGCAGAAGGAATGGCCGATGGAGATGGTATTTTTTCATCCATAAAAAGGTAAGAAATAGGTTGCTGCCACTAAGTAAACAGCAGCAGAAATATGATTTGTATTAGAGAAACATAAAAAAGAAAGGGGAATAAGCATGTCGTATTTTAATCAGGAGGAAACAAATAAAAGAATCGGAAAAGTCAGAGAGATTTTGACGAAAAAAGGGCTGGATGCGGCGCTTATCTATTATGATGAGCTGAACATTGCAAATGGCTGGTATTTGACTGGCTGGTGCCCGCAGTTTGAGAAGGGAGCGGTTTTACTGCCTCTTTCAGGCGAGCCTCTGCTTCTAGGCGGGCCGGAGAGCGAACCGTTTGCCAAAATGAGCAGTGCTATTCGGGAGACGCGGAATTTCAGTGTTTTTATGGTGCCGGATGAGGAATATCCCAATGCAACAATTATGGATTTTGAGAAGCTTTATGAGGAGCTTAGCGGCAAGGGAGTTTCTTTAAAGAAAATCGGAATTGTAGGAACTACTATTATTCCTCATGCTGTGTATACACAGTTTGAGGCAGGCTTTGCCAACGTTGAACTGGTGGATATTACAGATGCCTATGAAGAGCTGCGTTCCCATAAGTCTGAGTGGGAGCAGGAAAATGTGAAGAAGGCGGTTCATCTGTCCTATCAGGCATATCTGGCCATGAAGGACATGGTAAAGCCAGGCGTATACGAGCATGAAATTGCGGCTGTGGGAGAATTTGAATGTAGAAAGAACGGAGCTAATAGTTTTGCTTATGCAACCATTGTGGGAAGCGGCGAACGGTCAAATGCGGTAGTGCCTACCGGCATTAACAAAAAGCTGGAAGATGGGGAATGGGTGATGCTGGGAATTGCACCCAGAGTAAACGGTTATGCCGGAACCTTTGGGGAGACCCTTCCGGTATCCGGTACTTACTCGGATGAGCAGAAATGGGCAATTAATGTGCTGAGGAAGGTACTGCGTGCGACGCGGGATATGTTAAAGCCCGGTGTGTCAGGAAAGGAGATCGATGTTCCCGGACGGGAGATTTTCAAGGAAGAAGGATTGCTTCAATATCTGGTGTGTCCTTTTGCACATACCATTGGGCTTATGGAGGCAGAGGGTCCCTTCTACGGGCCGAACTCTGAGGATGTTCTGGAGCCGGGGATGACGGTATGCGTGGATATCAGCTTCTTTGGACATCCTACACTGCACGGAGCAAGAATTGAGACAGGCTACCTGATAACAGAAGACGGCTGCGAGCCTATGTGCCCGGAACTGGATGCATTGTTTGAGGAAGATGTTGTATAGAATTTAAAAACAAGGGTATTACGGAACTTACCCTTTAGTGCTGCCGCGCAGCGACTACAAATAGTCCAGCTAAGAAATGTCAAGTGTTTATAAGAAATACTTTTGGCTGGACGGTAAAGTCGCAAAGGCGCACGAGAGGAACTTTTATGAGTGCTTTTCGAATAAAAGTTTCTCTCATTACAGGTGTGCCGAAGTGACTTTACCCTTTAGTGCCGTCGCGCAGTGACTTTTAATAGGAGGATTGTGAAATGGAACTTGGTAAGATGACATGGGTTTTTGCCGACGGTGATTTGCCGCCGCAGGGAAATGAAGAGCCTTTCGGACATGAGGCGCTGATGGTTGTAAACTATGGCGATACGGATGCAGAGCTGACCTTAGATTTGCTTTTTGAGGATAAAGAGCCCAAGGAGGGGATCAAGCTTTGCGTACCGGCAAAGAGAGTAAATTGTTTCCGCATGGATTATCCGCTGGGTGAAGAGGGGTATCAGATTCAACCGGGGCAGTTTGCAGTTATTCTCAAAAGCAGCGTGCCGGTGGTTGCGGTGTACGGGCGGCTGGATAGAAGAAAAGATATGGCTTATTATCCGGTAGCTGGGTACAGCGTATAAGAAAACAAATTTTATAAGAGCGCTGTAAAACAGATAGATATTATCTGTGTAACAGCGCTCCTTTTTAGATTATGGAGGCATAGATTTGCGGATAGCGGATGCACATTGTTTTCATCTGCCTGGCGCATAAATCCGGAAAGGAGCGGAGAAAGGAATTTACGGAAATCTTGAATGGAAAGGAAAATTGTGCTATATTGGGAGAAGTTAAATTACGGGAAGCTTATTTATAGAGGAATATAAAATTGGCTTCCGGGAAAGATGAGGAAATAACAATGGCACAGCTTTGGGGAGGGCGCTTTACGAAGGAAACGAATCAACTGGTCTACAACTTCAACGCGTCAATTTCATTTGATAAGAAGTTTTACAAACAGGATATGAAGGGCAGCATGGCCCATGTGCGGATGCTGGCAAAGCAGGGGATTCTGAGCGAGGAAGAGCGGGACGTAATTCTGGCCGGAATCGAGGGGATACTTAAGGATGTGGAGAGCGGGAAGCTTGAGATCAGCGACGAATATGAAGACATCCACAGCTTTGTGGAGGCGACTCTGATTGACCGCATAGGCGATCCGGGAAAGAAGCTTCACACAGGGCGCAGCCGGAATGATCAGGTGGCTCTGGACATGAAGCTTTATACCAGAGATGAGATTTGCGGGATTGACGGTCTGGTGCGGAAGCTTCTTACGGTACTGCAAAGGCTGATGGAAGAGCACACGCAGACCATTATGCCGGGCTTTACCCATCTGCAGAAGGCGCAGCCGATTACGCTGGCTCATCATCTGGGGGCATATTTTGAAATGTTTAAGCGGGATCGGGGGAGGCTTGCCGATATCTATGAGCGGATGAATTACTGCCCTCTTGGATCAGGGGCTTTGGCGGGAACGACTTATCCTCTGGATCGGGAATATACGGCGGAGCTTCTCGCATTTGCAGGGCCGACGCTTAACAGCATGGATTCCGTGTCGGATCGGGATTATCTGATTGAACTGCTTTCGGCGCTTTCCACAATTATGATGCATCTGAGCCGGTTTTCCGAGGAGATTATTATCTGGAATACCAATGAGTATCGGTTTGTGGAGATTGATGACGCCTACAGCACGGGAAGCAGCATTATGCCCCAGAAAAAGAACCCGGATATTGCGGAACTGGTTCGGGGAAAGACAGGCCGGGTGTATGGTGCGCTGATTTCGCTGCTTACGACTATGAAGGGACTGCCGCTTGCTTATAATAAGGATATGCAGGAGGATAAGGAGCTGACCTTTGATGCGTTTGATACGGTGAAGGGATGCCTGGCCCTCTTTACCGGGATGCTGGATACCATGAAGTTCAATAAGTCTCAGATGGCCGCAAGCGCTAGAAATGGTTTTACCAACGCCACGGACGCCGCAGATTATCTGGTAAATCACGGCGTGCCCTTCCGGGATGCTCATGGGGTGATTGGCCGTCTGGTGCTTTACTGCATTGAGCAGGGGAAGGCGATTGAGGAATTAAGCCTTGAGGAGCTTAAGGAAATCAGTCCCGTATTTGAGGAGGATATTTATGAGGCGGTCAGCATGGATACCTGTGTGAATAAGCGGCTGACCTTGGGAGCACCGGGGGAGAAGGCTATGGAACAGGTGATTTGCAAAAACCGGGAGTGGCTGGAAAGTCATGGGAGCTTGGGATAAAAATTTTTATATGAGAAAAGCAGATCTTGCGTGTTAAAACGCAGGGTCTGTTTTTTTGGCTGAAAAGCTTGTCTAAGTATGTCAAAATATTGGAAAGAAATTTGACAAATTATAGATTTTTTTACTTGGATATGGTAAAGTGTTAAATAAATGAAATGACAGGGATATTACGGAACTGGAATCAGTAATGTGCTTTACGGTTCACAAATCGATTTACAGACACATGCACTTGTGGCTGGAAATTGATTTAGATAAGGTGAACAGTAAGGGATATTACGGAACTGGAATCAGTAATATTCTTAACCATGCACAAATCAATTTACAGTTACATGACTTTGTGACTGGAAATTGATTTTAAACCGGTGTATGGTGAAGAATATTACGGAACTGGAATAGAAAGGGAAACGAGTGCTTATGTTAAGAAAAACTTTTCAGGGAGGCGTGCACCCGGCGGACGGAAAGGAATTTGCCAGAAACATACCCTACCGCGTCTATCTCCCCAAAGGAGATCTGGTCTTTCCGCTGAATCAGCATATCGGCAAGCCGGCCAGACCGGTTGTGCAAAAAGGGGATCTGGTTCTTACGGGCCAGCTTTTGGCAGAGGCGGACGGTTTCGTATCCGCCAACATTGTCAGCTCATGCTCCGGCAAGGTAAAGGCTGTTGAAAACCGCAAAACCGTAGCAGGCCCGTCCGTCCCCTGCATCGTAGTGGAAAACGACGGAAATTACACCTTGGCCGAGGGCATCGGAACAGAAAATGACGCAACCAATCTCACAAGCCAGGAGATTCTGGAAAAAATCAAAGCCGCAGGTATCATCGGCCTGGGAGGAGCAGGCTTCCCCACCCATGTCAAGCTTGCGCCGAAAAATCCCCGGGAGATTGAATACGTCATAGCCAACGGCGCCGAGTGCGAGCCTTACATTACCTGCGACGATCAATTGATGCGGACAAAAGGCAGCGAAATTGTGGAAGGGCTGAAAATTATGCTGCGCCTATTCCCAAATGCCGGGGGCGTGATCTTAATTGAGGAAAATAAACCGGAAGCCATCAAAGCGATGGAACAAGCCTGTGCCGGACAGGAAAAGATTCACATCCGGGCCGTACATACAAAATACCCCCAGGGCGGCGAGCGTTCCGTTATCAGCGTAATAGCCGGAAAGCATCTGAAGCTTGGCATGCTTCCGGCAGACGCAGGCTGTGTGGTGGATAACGTAGCTACGGTCCACGCCATTTACCGGGCCGTGTGCAAATCGGAGCCGGTGATGGAGCGCGGCTTTACCGTATCGGGAGACGGGGTCAAAAGTCCCTGCAATCTGATGGTGCGGATAGGAACCAGCTTTGCGGAAGTACTCGAGGAGGCCGGAGGCATCCGGGAGGGTGTAAAAGCCCGGAAGATGCTCTGCGGCGGTCCCATGATGGGAATAGCTCTTGTTTCCCCGGATGTTCCCATTTGCAAAAATAACAATGCGCTGACTGTTCTAACTACGGACCCGGTGGAGGAGGCGGAAAAGACCCGGACTGCCTGCCTGCGCTGCGGACGCTGCAATCAGGTCTGCCCTCTGGGACTGACGCCGCAGATGATGGCCGTTGCCGCGGAAAAGAAGAATTATGAGCGTTATGAGAAGAAGCTGTATGGCCTGGAGTGTATCGCCTGCGGCTCCTGCACCTATATCTGCCCGGCAAAACGGCCCTTGATGCAGCTCTTTAAGCAGGCGAAGGCCGAGATTATGGCAGCGAAGAGAAGATAGGGGGGCTTTAATAATGGACAAATTATACAATGTTTCTTCCAGTCCGCATGCAAGAAACAGACTGACTACAGGCAAAGTCATGTACCAGGTGATTCTTTCCCTGATGCCGGCCACAGTATTTGGTATCTACCGCTTCGGAACAGGGGCCTTTCTGGTGATTGCAGCCTCCGTTTTGTCTGCGGTTCTGACAGAATATATATTTGACCGGATCACCGGGCGGCCCAACACGGTAAAAGATGGAAGCGCAGTTGTCACAGGACTTCTTCTGGCGCTTTGCCTCCCGGCCTATGAGCCGCTTTACGTGCCTTGTCTGGGAAGCATTTTTGCCATTTTATTTGTAAAATGCTTCTTCGGCGGTATCGGACACAATTTTATGAACCCGGCCCTGGCAGGAAGGTGCTTTCTGCTGATATCCTTCAGCGGCGTGGTGGCTGATTTTTCTCTGGACGGAATGAGTTCGGCAACGCCTCTGGAGGCTCTTGCTTCCGGGCAGACGGTAAATGTGACGGATGCCTTTCTGGGCTTTGGAAACGGCGTAATCGGAAGTTCCATTCTGGCCCTGTGCATCGGCGGAATCTACCTGCTGGCAGTTCGGGCCATTACCTATGAAATTCCTCTGGCAACTCTGGTGTCATTTTCCGTGTTCCTGGCGTTGTTCGGCGGACATGGTTTGGACCTGGAATTTATTATACTTCATCTGGTATCCGGGGGAATTATGATGGGCGCCCTGTTTATGGCAACAGATCCGGTGACTAGTCCGGTGACGTCCAAGGGACAGTTTATTTTCGGCGGATTGATTGGCATCTTAAGCGGAATCTTCCGGGTATACGGAAGCGCGCCGGATTCCGCAAGCTACGCCATTATCATTGCAAATATGGCAGTTCCCCTTATTGATGAGATTTCCGTGCCCGTGCCCTTTGGCCTCAGAAAGCCTAGGGAGGGGAAGAGGGGGATACCCAAATCGGCTGTGATTCTCTGTGTGATTACATTGATTGCCGGGGCGGCCTTAAGCAGCGTGTATGTGATGACAGAGGATCAGATTGCGGTACAAAAGGCAGAGGCAAAGGCGGCTTCCTATCGTGAGGTATGTCCCGACGCGGCTGATTTTACCTTGGATGAGAAGATTAACGGCGCTATCGAAGCTCTGGAGGGCGAGGTTTACGGCACGGACTTTGGCAAAGCCTACATCAATGAGGCAGCCGTGGGAGTGGATGGAAGCGGCGTTCCCGTTGGGTATGTGCTCAGTGTCACAAGCGGCGACGGCTTTGAGGGAAATATCACCATGTCCGTGTGTATTCTGCCGGACGGAACAGTTGGCGGCATTGCCTTTACGGAGCTGAATGAGACGGCAGGTATGGGAATGCTCTGCGGCGAAGATGCATTTAAGGGTCAGTTTGCAGGAGTGAATGCAGAGCGGTTTACCCTGAATAAAGCAGGAGATTCCACGGCGGACAATGAGATTGACACGGTGTCCGGAGCCTCCACTTCTTCGGGAGCGGTGGTCAACGCGGTCAATGCGGCCTTGGATTTCTTTGGCACATACATCAAGTAAGGGGGGAACGAAATGAAACCATGTATGGAGCGTATTTATAATGGGATATTAAAGGAAAATCCGGCGCTGGTGCTGATGCTCGGCATGTGTCCCACCCTGGCGGTTACTACCTCGGCGGTGAATGGGTTCGGTATGGGAGTGTCTACCCTGGCGGTGCTGGTGGTGTCCAATTTGGTGATTTCCCTTCTTAGGAAGGTGATTCCCGACGAGGTTCGGCTTCCGGCTTATATTGTAATTGTGGCTTCCCTGGTTACGGTGGTGGAGCTTTTGACAGAGGCTTATGTTCCGGCGCTTTACAGCGCTCTTGGAATCTACATTCCTCTGATTGTGGTGAATTGTATTATTCTGGGAAGGGCGGAGGCGTTTGCCTCTAAGAATCCGCCTGTGCTCTCTGCTATGGACGGCGTGGGAATGGGGCTTGGCTTTACCATTGCTCTGACGGTGATTGGGCTTGTCCGGGAGCTTTTGGGGGCGGGGACGGCCTTTGGCTTTGAAGTGATGCCAAAGTCCTTTCCTCCGATTGCCATCTTTATCAAAGCGCCGGGGGCGTTTCTGGTGCTGATGATGATTATTATGATCATGAATGCGATACATATCAATACACGGGCAAATAAGGTGGTGGAGGGCTGTGACGGCTGCTGCGCGTCATGTGCAAAGTCCTGTGATACAGAGGAAGGGGGAGAGGAAAAATGACTTCGCTGATTATGATTGTGATTTCTACGGCGCTGATTAACAATGTGGTGCTGAACCAGTTTTTGGGCATCTGTTCCTTCCTGGGAGTATCCAGACAGATTAAGACCTCCGCAAGCCTGGGGGGAGCGGTTATTTTTGTCATTACGATTTCCTCTGCGGTGGCGAGCCTTTTGTATGACTTTGTTCTGGTTCCGCTGAACCTTACATATCTTAAGACTATTGTATTTATTCTGGTGATTGCGGCGCTGGTGCAGCTGGTGGAGATGTTTTTGAAAAAGACTTCGCGGGCCGTTTACCAGGCTTTGGGTATTTATCTGCCTTTGATTACGACCAACTGTGCGGTCCTTGGCGTGGCTTTAACCAATGTGCAGAATGGATTTAATCTGTTGGAGAGTGTTTTGGCCGGCTTTGGAACGGCGGTTGGATATACGGTTGCCATTGTGCTTCTGGCCGGTATCCGGGAGCGGATTGACGAGGACGCGATTCCGGCGCCCTTGCGGGGAGCGCCCATAGTACTGCTGTGCGCTGTGCTGATGGCGATTGCGTTTATGGGATTCGGGGGATTGTCGTAGCGGCTTTGCCCTTTCGTGCCGTCGCGCAGCGATAAGGCAAAGTCGCAAAGACGCACGAGAGGAACTTTCATGAGGTCCTTTCGAATGAAAGTTTCTCTCAATACCAGTGCGTCGAAGCGACTTTGCCCTTTAGTGCCGTCGCGCAGCGACCAGGCAAAGTCGCAAAGACGCACGAGAGGAACTTTTATGAGTGCTTTTCGAATAAAAGTTTCTCTCAATACCAGTGTGTCGAAGCGACTTTGCCCTTTCGTGCCGTCGCGCAGCGACTTTAAATAGGAGGATAAGGATGCAGGGAATTGTAATAGCTACTCTCATTGTGGGAGTGATCGGGCTTTTGATAGGCGCCGCTTTAGTGGCCGCCGGGAAAAAGTTTTATGTGGAGGTTGACGAGAGAGAAGCGCTTGTACGGGAATGTCTGCCGGGGAACAACTGCGGCGGCTGCGGTCAGGCCGGTTGTGACGCGGCTGCGGCTGCTATTGTAAATGGAGAGGCGGAAGTAAATGTATGTCCCGTCTGCAATGAAAAGGCCATTCAGGAAATCAGTGCGATTATGGGAGTGGACGGCGTTCAGACCGTGAAGAAGAGAGCTTTTGTCCGCTGCGCCGGGACTTGTGAGAAGACTTCTGTGAAATGTAATTATGTGGGAATCCGCGACTGCCGGTCAGCAGTTATGTCCGGTTTGCCCGTCTGGGAATGTGATTATGGCTGTCTCGGCTTTGGTTCTTGTGTGGAAGCCTGTGCCTTTGACGCCATTCATGTAAGGGACGGCGCTGCAGTTGTGGACCCGGATAAATGCACGGGCTGCGGTCGCTGTGCCTCCGTTTGCCCTAAAAATCTGATTGAGCTGCTCCCCGGCGATGCAAAAGCGGCCGTTGCCTGCTCCAGCAAGGCAAGAGGGCCGGAGGTTAAAAAGGCATGTTCTGCCGGCTGCATCGGCTGTAAGCTCTGTACAAAACAGTGTGAGGCGGAAGCGATTCAGGTGGAGAATAACCTGGCCGGCATTGATTATGATAAATGCGTGGGCTGTGAGAAATGTATGGAGAAGTGTCCGGCAAAGGCCATTGTGCGGCCGTAGTTATTTACGCAATTGTACTGACTGTGGGGCGAAAAGAAGCCGAGTACGCCTTGCACAAGTACTTACAGGTTTATAACCATGCTGATAGCTGATAGAGGCCGATGTTTGTGCATTGGTGTATAAAGCTTTATTGTGGTGCTTATGTAGGGGATGCTTGATTAAAATATCTTTAATAAAGCATGAAAGGAGAAAACTATTTTATGGGTAAAAATTTTCAATATACGAAACAATTCGTTTTTTATACTGACAAAGAAATTGAAGAACGGTTAGATAAGTCTGATTATAAAGATTCGTATAAATGGTTTGATACTGACATACCAGCTGATAACCCAGAGTTAATTAGACCTAGTAATAGTTTTGAAAATAAGCTTGCTGAAGCACAAATATTTTATTTTGCATATATAAAATTTTTCAAAAAGAATAATCAATTATATGGGATTGTTGCAGGTAAAACAAAGTCTAAATTGGTTAATAGAACTTCTGATGTGAATTTTACGAAAAATTTAAAATATGCACCTAAAACCAAATGGAATGCAAAAGAATTTCTTGTTTTGAGTAATCTTGAGTGGGAAAAAAATAAAATTTTAATAATTATTCCAAAACAAATCGAAGTTGGATTAAAAGAGAAAGAAGCAAAACAAGTAGAAAATTGGTTGCAAAAAGAATTTAATTTATTCGGCAGTTGATATTGAAAGCGGTTAGTTTTAGAATTAGCTGTTTTCTTTCTGAAAAATATAAGGTTAATGCAGTACTTGATATTTGCCAAAAACAGCATATAATAAACTTAGCTAAGATAGCTAAAGGCGCTGACTGGAATGGAGGTATCATTTTGACACAGGTAAATATGCTAGAAGCCAAGACGGATTTATCAAAACTGGTAAGAATGCTTGAAACAAAAGAAGAGGATGTTATTTATCTGGCAAGGAACGGAACGGCTGTTGTGCAGATGACGCTGATCCCAAAGGCTTCCTGTCAGAAGCGCATCGGCGCGGCAGAGGGAAAATTCAAGATTCCGGACGAGTTTGATGCATGGGATAAAGAGATTGAAGAGATGTTTGGAGGAGAGATATGAATATTTTATTAGATACACATATTCTTCTCTGGGCGCTTTCCAATGATGACAGACTGCCGGAAAAAGCGAGAGAGCTGATTGAAAACACCGAAAACAGAATTTACTATAGCCTTATTTCTTTGTGGGAGGTAGAATTAAAGCACCTGGCACACCCGGATGCTATGCCGGTTTGCGCAAAAGAACTTTCGGAGTACTGCGGACAGTCGGGGTATCAGAAGCTGTTGGTCAGAGAGAATCATATTTTTGCTTTGGCAGGATTAAAACGAAAGGAAACTGCTCCGCCTCACAAAGATCTCTTTGATCGGATGCTTATATGTCAGGCATCCGTGGAAAATATGGTTTTTATGACCCATGATTCCCTTATTCCGGATTATGATGACCCATGTATTTTGGCCGTATAATTTTGCGGTTCATTTTGTGATTTCTGAGAAAATAAATACTTGCATTTTCCCTAAAAATGCGATAGGATACATAGAAAAAAGGCGGTTATGCAGGGAAGCTCAGGCGGATTTCATGATCCGGGCTGCCGCGGATTCCGGATACCGCACATCAGAGGAATTAAGAGGAGAATATGAAAAATGAGTGACAGATTGAGAGTTGGAATCTTAGGAGGCACCGGAATGGTGGGACAGCGTTTTATTTCCCTGCTGGAGAATCATCCCTGGTTTGAGGTTGTTGTGATTGCGGCAAGTCCGAGAAGCGCCGGAAAGACCTACGAGGAGGCCGTAGGAGGACGCTGGAAGATGGATACCCCTATGCCGGAGTCCGTAAAGAAGCTTATTGTTATGAATGTAAATGAGGTGGAAAAGGTCGCCGCAGAGGTAGACTTTGTATTCAGCGCCGTTGATATGACCAAGGATGAGATCAAAGCCATTGAGGAGGCATACGCAAAAACCGAGACACCGGTGGTTTCCAACAACAGCGCTCACCGCTGGACGCCGGATGTACCTATGATCATTCCCGAGATCAATCCTGAGCATGTGAAGATTATCGAGGAGCAGAAGAAGCGTCTGGGAACAAAGAGAGGCTTTATAGCCGTGAAGCCCAATTGCTCCATTCAGTCTTATACTCCGGCATTGAAGGCATGGGAGGAGTTCGAGCCTTATGAGGTGGTGGCAACTACATATCAGGCGATTTCCGGAGCCGGAAAGACCTTTAAGGATTGGCCGGAAATGGTCGAAAACGTGATTCCCTATATCGGCGGAGAGGAAGAGAAGAGCGAGAAAGAGCCTTTGCGTGTTCTTGGAACCTGTGAGGACGGCGAGATCAAGCTTGCCAAGGAGCCGGTTATCACCTGTCAGTGCATCCGTGTTCCCGTGCTGAACGGCCATACGGCGGCTGTATTTGTAAAGTTCCGCAAAAAGGTGACAAAGGAGCAGTTGATTGAGAAGCTTACGAGCTACCGCGGACTGCCCCAGGAGCTTGAGCTGCCCAGCGCTCCGAAGCAATTTATTCAGTATATGGAAGAGGATAACCGTCCCCAGGTGAAGCTGGATGTGGACTTTGAGAAAGGCATGGGCATATCCATCGGAAGAATCCGGGAGGATCATGTCTATGACTGGAAGTTTGTGGGTCTTTCCCACAACACCGTCCGCGGCGCGGCCGGCGGCTCCGTGCTCTGTGCGGAATTTCTGAAGGCACAGGGGTATATTGGGGCGAAAGGCTAGAACCGGAAATTGGAGAATAATTGTGAAACAGTTAAAGTGGGATTCTATGAAAATGGTCATTTCCGTTGCAGGAATGACCATTTGCCTGTTATGCGGATGCTTGCAGGATAAAAATGAAGAGAAAAGACAGCCGGAGCAGGAAACAGATCAGGAATATGCCGAATCGGGAAATGCCGGACCGGAGGAGTTGGAAACCTGGAGAGCGGCAGAGCAGCAGGAACAGGAAGAACTGCCGGGCGGGGAGGATTCCGAAAGCGTCCCCCGGCCGGAGCCGGCGGAAACGGAAGAGGAAGAGAATGAGCCGGACTACCGCACCTGCATGTCCGGAACGGTTGTGGAGCAGGAACTGACCCAGGAAGAGGTTTCGTCCCTTTTTTATGCGCAGGAGATACCGGAGGAGGTATTTGCCCGGATGGATGGTGTTTCCTATGTGGAAAATGAGGATATCGCCTTAGAAGATCTGCGTTACCTGCGGCTTTTGTATGTGGGCTTTGATGAGCAGACTCACGTAGGGGAGCTGATCGTTCATGTATCCATTGCGGATACGATTCTGGAGATTTTTCAAACCCTTTATGAAAGCGGCTACCAGATTGAAAAGATGCGCCTGATTGATGATTATGACGGAGATGATCACGCCTCCCTTCTGGACAATAATACATCGGCCTTTAATTATCGGGTAGTGGAGGGGAGTAAGAAGCTTTCCCGTCATGCATACGGCCTTGCCATTGATATTAATCCTTTTTACAATCCTTATGTGACTTATCCCGGCGGTGTGGAGCATATTTCTCCCGAAGGAAGCGAGCCTTACGCGGATCGGGAGGCGGATTTTCCTCACAAGATTGGAAAGGACGGGGATCTGTGCTGGCAGCTCTTTTCCGAGCGTGGCTTTACCTGGGGAGGAGATTGGAAGAGCTTGAAGGATTATCAGCATTTTCAGATTTCGGAGTAAAGAGATGGAAAACAGTGTGTAAGGGTTTTTGAGGAAGGAGGGGCCGGTGAAGAAAAAAATTGTTTTTGTATCCGTGCTTTTGGGGTTGCTGCTGATATTGCTGGCAGCATTTGATACAAGACTTAAGGTCAGAAGTTATACCGTTTGTTCGGATAAAATAAGCGCTTCGATTCGTATAGTTCTGATAACGGATCTGCATTCCTGCAAATACGGGGAGGAGCAAAGAACGCTTATTGAAGCCATTGACAGGCAGAAGCCGGATGTCATTTTGCTGGGCGGCGATATCTGTGATGATAAGATTCCGAATGATAATACGGAAGCTCTTTTAAAAGGAATTGCAGATCATTATCCCTGCTATTATGTGACAGGAAATCATGAGTATTGGAGCAATCGGATTGAGGATATTCTGGATTTGTTTCGTGCCTATGGAGTGACTGTTTTGAGCGGGACGAGTGATATCATAGAGCTTCGCGGCCAGCACATAAATATCTGCGGGATTTCCGATCCGGATGTTATAAGATATACGGATTCGGATGTGGGATCGGAGGAGCAGCTTCAAGCTTTGGAGCGTGTGTCCGGCAACGGGCTTTATACAATTTTGCTGGCCCATCGGCCGGAATGGATAGATGTTTATGGAGATTATGATTTTGATCTGGTTCTGTCCGGCCATGCACACGGAGGACAATGGCGGCTTCCGGGGCTTATCAACGGTGTGTTTGCTCCGGATCAGGGCGTCTTTCCAAAGTATGCCGGAGGAAGCTATACGGCTGAGAATTTGACTATGATTGTAAGCCGCGGACTGGCAAGGGAGAGTACGTCTGTTCCGAGGATTTTCAACCGGCCGGAGCTGGTTGTGGTGGATTTGGAGCCGATAGAGTCAGATGTCGTAAAATAGCTAAGATGTGCGGATAAAACCTGTTGAAATTTTGAAAAATTGCTTGCAGGGCTGCCCTAACGTATGATAGGATAAACCTATCCGTTAGGGCAGTTCGCCGTTTTCCCATTTTACCAATTAAGTGTTGTGGAAAAGAGTATAATATTTATTCATTCAATTCAGGGGTAGGAATTAAGTGAAGAATCATGTGAGGAAGGAGAAAGGATATATGGCAACAGAGGAAAGGAAGGTATTCTGCAATATCAGTGAGATTCAGATGGGTATGTTGGTCAATCAAAAGCAGTTAAGAAATATTTATGGGTATCATATCGTTTTAACGGGCGTAAAAATAACTCAAAATATAATCACAGGCATTGTTTCGTTTATAGGTAAGGAATTGAATGTGGAATCAAACAGATTGGAAAAACCTGTCTTTGATTTTTATCAGGATCTTACGGAAATGGAGGAAGGTGTGCACTATGACGAATAGCTATATAAAAAGTGTTTTGGAGAAGGGAACATTTAATGTATCATCAAGTTTTCGGCTTTTTGGCGAAATGAAAACCTGTGAGTTTAAAATTGATACCGGATGCAGCAAGACTTGTGTTCCTATAAAAAGATTAGGTGTGGACAATAACATGGCATTGGAATTAAAGCAGCAGGCATTGCGAAATGGCGTAAGGTATGTGAGAAGTTATGGAATAAGTGATACATCAGAAACAAGAGAAAAGGACAGTTGGTTAATAAAGAATGACAAAGCTATAGATTGTAAAGCGCTGAAATTTTATCATTTAGTCGAGGACTGGGAATTAAGCCAATTTCATATCGGAAATGCTATAATTGGGATAAACTATGATGGAACAAGCAATATTTTACTGGGGATGGATATTTTGAAGGATTGGGACATCCATATTGGAAAATCAGCTGTTACAGGCGTAATAACCTTTCTTGGCTGCCCGAAAAATGAAATAAATCCGGGATACATTCAGGCGTTGGAGGAAGAATTTTTGCTTTATACGAAAAAAGCGTGTTAATCTTAGTTTTTGTATAATTACACATACATATGATAGGATAATCCTGTCTGTCAGGGCAGTTCGCCGTTTTCCCATTTTTACTTGACAGAAGAAGAAAAATATAATAGTATAGTAACCAGAAAACGAACAAACATTCGGAAAATGTATGTTTGGTGCAGGAATCAATAATATTCTTCACAATGCACAGATCGATTTACAGGCATACGATTCTGCGACTGGAAATTGATTTAGTCAAAGTGCATTGGGAGGGATAATACGGAACTGGAAACAGTAATATCCCTCCCAATACACAAATCGATTTACAGGCGCATGATCCTGCGACTGGAAATTGATTTAGTCAAAGTGCATTGGGAGGGGTAATACGGAACTGGAAACAGTAATATCCCTCCCAATACACAAATCGATTTACAGGCGCATGATCCTGCGACTGGAAATTGATTTAGTCAAAGTGCATTGGGAGGGATAATACGGAACTGGAATAGGAGATTAAGATGGTAAAAGAAGAAAAATTAAAAGCATTGGATGCAGCATTGGGACAGATTGAGAAGCAGTTTGGCAAAGGCTCCGTGATGAAGCTGGGAGACAAGGGAGCACACATGCAGATAGAGACGACCCCCACCGGCTGCCTGAGCCTTGATATGGCACTGGGACTTGGCGGAGTTCCCAAAGGAAGAATTATCGAGGTCTACGGACCGGAATCCAGCGGTAAGACCACAGTTGCCCTGCATATGGTAGCGGAGGTCCAGAAGCGTGGCGGAATCGCAGGCTTTATTGATGCGGAGCACGCTCTGGACCCCGTCTACGCCAAGAATATCGGAGTGGACATAGACAATCTGTACATATCTCAGCCGGACAACGGAGAGCAGGCCCTTGAGATAACGGAGACTATGGTGCGTTCCGGGGCCGTAGATATCATCATTGTGGACTCCGTGGCGGCGCTGGTGCCAAAAGCGGAGATAGAGGGAGACATGGGAGATTCCCATGTGGGCCTGCAGGCGCGGCTGATGTCCCAGGCATTGAGAAAGCTGACGGCCGTAACCAGCAAGTCTAATTGTACCGTGATCTTTATCAACCAGCTTCGTGAGAAGATAGGCGTGATGTTCGGCAATCCGGAGACGACTACGGGAGGCCGGGCGCTGAAATTCTACTCCTCTATCCGTCTGGACGTGCGCCGCGTGGAAACCCTAAAGCAAGGCGGAGAGATGGTAGGCAACCGTACCAAGATCAAAGTGGTAAAGAATAAGATTGCGCCGCCGTTTAAGGAAGCGGAGTTTGATATTATGTTCGGCGAGGGTATTTCCCGGGAAGGTGATATTCTGGATTTGGCCGTGAATACGGGCGTGGTCAATAAGAGCGGCGCCTGGTACGCTTACAACGGCGACAAGATTGGCCAGGGGCGTGAGAATGCCAAGACCTATCTTCGGCAGAATGCGGCTGTTTGTCAGGAGATCGAAGAGCGGGTACGGGAAGGCTTTGGCCTGGAATCCGCAGTGATTTCCGAGGAAAAGCCGACAGCGGAATCCAAAGAAAAGAAATCCAAGGCGGCTGCTGAAAAATAATGGATGAGTTAAAGCGTGCAAAGCATCGGGCACTTTATCTTCTGGAACGGTGCGATCGGACAGAACAGGAGCTGCGTACCAAATTGAGCCGTAATTACGAACCGGAGATTGTGGAGGAGGCCATTCGCTACGTGAAGCAGTACGGCTACATTGACGATAAGCGGTATGCCGTCAACTATCTGAAAAGCCGCTGCCAGATAAAGAGCCGCCGGCAGGTGGAGCAGGAGCTTCTTTACAAAAAAGGAATTTCCAGAGACATATTAGAGGAGGCAGGCGAGGAGACAGAAACCCCGGATGAAAGTCTTCTGATTCGCAGATGGATGGAGAAAAAGCATTATTCCGCTGAAACCGCCACCAGGGAGGAGCAGCGCAGATTCTATCAGTTTTTGATGCGCAGAGGCTTTCAAAGTGAGGACATATTGCGGGAACTCAAGGGATGACGTGAATCTAAAAGGCAGCCTGTTTCGCACCTTTCGGTTACAATTTACACCCACGCCAGTTTTTGTAAAGTTTTTATTTGATAAGGGTGCAAATTGTAACGGGGACTGCCCATTTAAAGTCGCCTTCGGCGAGGGGCAGTCCCTTCGGCCCCATAACTGTATCGGCTCCACGCCAATCAGCGGAGTGATTGGCGTGGGTGTGAAAAGTAACACCTTTCGCACAATTTTTGCGGAAAAAAACCAAGTTTACTTGACACAATGCAAAAAACAGTATAGAATTTAAATGTTGTATTTGTACAATGAAAACTAAATAAGGAGGTGCTCCTGTGCCGGTTGTTTTAATAATGGCAACTGCACTGGTGTGTTGTGTAGGAACGGCCCTTGTGACGGTATATGTGCGTAAGACCACTATAGAGAAAAAGGTGGGAAATGCGGAGGAAAAAGCAAGGGAAATCATAGATGATGCACTAAAGGTTGCGGAACGTTCCAAGCGGGAGGCTTTGTTGGAAGCAAAGGAAGAATCGCTGAAGACAAAGAACGAGCTGGAAAAAGAAACGAAGGAACGCAGGGCGGAGCTTCAGCGTTATGAGCGCAGAGTTTTATCCAAGGAAGAAGCATTGGATAAAAAGTCGGAAGCGTTAGAACGACGGGAAGCAAGCTATGCGGCAAAGGAAGAGAAGCTGGCGAAGCAGTCTGCTGAGATAGAACAGCTTCATTCAAAAAGAGTACAGGAACTGGAAAGAATCTCTGGGTTAACCTCCGAGCAAGCAAAAGATTATTTATTGAAGACTGTTGAAGACGAAGTAAAGCATGAAACCGCTGTGCTGGTCAAGGAGCTTGAGAGCAGAGCAAAGGAAGAAGCCGATAAAAAGGCAAAGGAATATGTTGTAACGGCAATTCAGAAGTGTGCCGCAGATCACGTGGCGGAGACGACCATATCGGTTGTTCAGCTTCCGAATGATGAGATGAAGGGAAGAATCATTGGCCGAGAGGGACGGAATATCCGGACTTTGGAGACCATGACCGGTATTGATTTGATTATTGATGATACACCGGAGGCAGTTATTTTGTCGGGCTTTGATCCCATCCGCCGTGAAGTGGCGAGGATTGCGCTGGAAAAATTGATTGTAGACGGCCGGATACATCCGGCACGCATCGAGGAGATGGTCGAAAAAGCGCAAAAAGAAGTGGAAGTGATGATCCGCGAGGAAGGAGAGGCCGCAACTCTTGAAGTAGGGGTTCATGGTATCCATCCGGAGCTGGTGAGACTTTTGGGAAGAATGAAATTCCGGACCAGCTATGGTCAGAATGCGTTGAAACATTCCATTGAGGTAGCTCATCTGGCAGGCTTGCTGGCAGGAGAGATCGGAGTGGACGTTCGCATGGCGAAGAGAGCCGGACTTTTACATGACATCGGAAAATCCATCGACCACGAAGTAGAGGGATCACATATTCAGATAGGCGCTGATTTATGTAAGAAATACAAAGAATCGGCAACTGTCATCAATGCGGTAGAGTCACATCATGGTGATACGGAACCAACTTCTTTGATATCTTGTCTGGTACAGGCTGCCGATACGATTTCAGCAGCAAGGCCGGGTGCAAGAAGAGAAACCCTGGAGACGTATACCAATCGATTAAAACAGTTAGAGGATATCGCCAATGGATTTAAGGGCGTAGACAAGTCTTTTGCGATTCAGGCAGGTAGAGAGATTCGTATTATGGTAGTTCCGGAGCAGGTAGATGATGCTGCTATGGTATTGCTGGCAAGAGATATTTCCAAGCAGGTTGAGGCTGAGCTGGAATACCCAGGCCAGATTAAGGTAAATGTCATCCGCGAAAGCAGGGTGACGGACTACGCAAAGTAGAAAGCCAGAAGGAGGCTGTCGCAAAATGTGGCAGCCTCCTTTGTGATTTTATATATAAAACTGTAAACAGTGAAATCGCTCACAGTGTATAAATTGATTTGCAGACACAGCATCTATGGCTGGAAATAGTTTTTATAAAAATGTACGGTGAGAAATATTACAAAACTGGAATGGAGGCTCAAATGGCAGAGATAGGTTTTATTGGAATGGGGAACATGGGATATGCAATTTTAAAAGGAGCATTAAAGCAATTTCCGGCAGACGCTTTTGTATTTACGGCAAAAACGGCAAAGACCCGGCAGAAAGTACACATGGAAACACAGGCAGCCTATGTGGAATCCAATGCGGAGTGCGCCAATTCCTGCAAGTATGTGGTGCTTGCGGTGAAACCTCAGTACTATCCGACTGTTTTAAAGCAGATTCGCTATGCGGTTACACCGGATCATGTAGTGATTTCATTGGCTCCCGGTATTACCATAGCATCCTTAAAGGAGGTTCTTGGTTCGGACCGGAGAATCATCCGCGCCATGCCTAACACACCGGCCCTTATCAGCGAAGGAATGACCGGCCTAAGCTTTCATGAAGAGGAATTTTCGCAGGAAGAATTGGACTTGGTACATAAGCTTTTCGGAGCGGTAGGAACCTGTGCGGATATAGAGGAACGCTTAATGGGTGCGGTAATCTGTGCAAGCGGAAGCTCTCCCGCCTTTGTGTATCAATTTATAGAAGCCCTGGCGGACGGAGCGGTAAAATATGGTATGCCAAGAGAACAGGCGTATCTTTTTGCCGCTCAGGCGGTGGCGGGCGCGGCTAAGATGGTACTCGAGACAGGAGAGCATCCGGCAGCCTTAAAGGATAAGGTGTGCTCTCCCGGCGGGACAACCATAGCGGGCGTTGCGGCATTGGAGGAATACGGCTTGAGAAATGCGGTGCTGAAAGCCTGTGATGCCTGCTACGAAAAGTCCGAATCCATGAAGTAGCCTTCCATGCACAAAGTAGTCAAATGGACATGCTGGCATGTCCGCTTGGCTCGTTGCTCGCGGGAATAAAGCGATTGGAATGGAAGCGGAGAGCCTCTCATACACTGAATAGTGTATGGGAGGTTTTTTGCATGAAGATCAAAGGTGTGGAGCTGAAAAACATAACCCTTCGGCCGCTTCCGCTGAAGGCTTTAAGAATCAATCCGATTAAGCCGATAAAGCATGGAAATTCGTATATGAAAAAAAGCAGCGCGGTAAAAAGCACAAAAGGAATCCGGTTTAAGGAAAAGGATTTTTTCCTGACATTGTTTTTATCTGGCTTTGTCCTTGGCGTGCTGTATATTTCCGTATTTGGAAAGGAAGCGGTGCACAATACCTCTCTCTTAAGTCCATACTTTTTTTCAAAATATGAACGTCTGGAATTTGCACCGGAGGAATTGTTTCTTTATATCCTGAAAGCCCGCCTTTCCACCTTTTTCATTCTGTGGCTGACAGGACTGACGGTGCTTGGCTCCCTGGCGTCCTATGGATATCTGCTTTGGGTGGGGGCGGCTCTTGGCATAACCATGACAACAGCGGCTATGAAAATGGGGCTGATGGGGATTGTGCTGTGCATTGCCGGCGGACTTCCTCATTTTGTCCTATATGTTCCGGCTGTATATTGGATCTTAAAAAAAATCTGCGAGATGTCAGCAAAGCAGGACTACAAATTCCGCCAGTGGAGCAATGGCAAGAAGCAGATTCTTCCTTATCTTCTGGTAGGAGTAACAGGGATTGCCCTTTTGTTTGCGGGCGCATTTTTGGAAAGCTATGTGAATCCGATTTTTTTGAGGCCCTTTTTAAAAAAGCTTTAAACTGCTGTGAGCGTTTTGACGTTTATAAGGGATAAAAACGCACATTTGTGCAAAAATATCAAGTAAAATGTAATTGACAGACGTTTTTTCTACGCCTGTCAATTTTTTTAGTGTCAAAGGTGCGATTTTAGTTATAATATGCAAAAAATAGATTTGTTTACTATAATTTAATTATGAAATGCATAAAAAATCAAAAAAAGGAGAAGGAAATATGGCTGAAAATTACAAAGAACCCAAAATTATTTTTGGCGGATGGACTGACAAGCCCGGAACAGGAATTATAGTAACAGGAGCGGCAAGCGGAATTGGTGCGGCGACAGCAATTCTGGCGGCAAAGAGTGGGCTTAAGGTGGCGGCTTGGGACATGTTTGCGGAGGGAATAAAGGAGACCATTGACAGGGCGGAAGAATTCGGTATAAATATCAAACCGATCCAGGCGGATTTGTCTTCTGATGAAGATGTGGACAGAGCCATGAAAGAGACATTGAAATTTTGTAAGCCCAAATATTTAGCCAATGTAGCAGGTCCTAAGATGCTGAATACCCAGTGGAATTACCAGGAAGTGACAGGAATTGCCTGCGGTATGATTCACCGCCTCTGTCTTGCATTTGAGGCACTTGATTTGGACGAAGGTGCGGCGATTGTCAATGTAGCTGCAGTAGCCGGTGTTTTTGAAGGAGGCGGCGGAGATCCCTGGTATGCAACAGCAAAGGCAGGAATTGCAGGTTATACAAAGAACCAGGCAGAAGCATTAAAAGGGCGTGTCCGCATGAATTGCGTATGTCCGGGAGGTCCGATTCATACACCGCGAAATCACAGTGCGGTAGAGGGGGAGCATATGCAGCATTTAATTTCCATCAACCCTATGGGGCGCCCGGGACGCCCGGAAGAGGAAGCGGCCGTGATCTTATTCCTTTTAGGTCCTGCATCCAGCTATGTCAATGGGCAGGTAATTGCAGTTGACGGCGGTTTGACTCTGGCCAGATAGCGAAATATTGTATGGAAAAAGGAGATGAATAAAATGATTACGGAGGAAAGAAAGGCTGCTCTTTTGAATGCAATGGCAAAGCTGGAGGCATACCGGCAGATACAAAACGAGATGGGACGCGCGGTATCAGCCTTCAATTTCAGGCAGGCGGATCAGCTATTAAGCTTTTTCGCATTGGATAAGAAGGATGTTTCTCTGGAATATGCAGATGAGGGCGTCTTTCGCGGGCCGGAGGCAGTAAAAGCAATTATTCAGGAAACGGTGGGAGCGGAACCTAAGCCGGGGGAGATGCTGGATATGCAGCTAACCACGCCGATTATTGAGATAGCAGATGATCTTGAGACGGCAAAATGTGTGTGGTGGATGCCCGGAGCAGGCGCTGTTCCCGGCGAAAATGAAGATCCCACAGCGATTTGGGCATGGGGAGAGTTAGCGGTTACTTTTATCTGTGAGGAAGGAATATGGAAAATATGGAAACTGCATTATTTCCGCTACATAAAGTGTGATTATAAAAAAGGATGGGTGGATGATACGAGTATGATCAACCGCTTGAATACGCCGCTTCATCCGATGGCAGATACAACCACGTACCATAATCCGTATTCGCCCACAAGCATACGAGTAGGGATTCCATGCCCGCCAAAGCCTTATGCCGCCTATACGGATGCGGATAAGAACTGGGAATTGGATGAAAATAAAAACTGGTAGACAGTAATGATAACACTAGTAGGAGAACGGAATATGTTTGATGTGACAATAGAAGATTTTGACCTTCTGTCAGACGAAGAATTTGAACAGCTGGAATTGGAGGTCGGACGCCTGACCTCTTGCTGGATGGTATCCAATATGAGAGGCGGCTCCGCAATCTACTGGGATGATCAACGGATTGGAGAAAAGCGTCACGAGTATATGGCTTTAAAACATCCCAGTGTCAATGTAGAGGCGGAAATGGCTTTTCGAAACAAACCGGTAGTAGATTCTCTGGAAGGTAATTCTCTGGTTCATCCCCTTACCACGCCGGTGATTGTAGTGGACAAGACAAATACCAAATGCCGTTCCGTGTGGCGCTCCCTGGGAGTAGAGGGACTCTCCAAGTTCCGCGAGAAGCCGATGGCCATTATTTCGATTGGAAGCGTGCCGGGAGCTAATGTAGTGGAGGATGGAGAATGGAAGCGTCTTTGGGGCGCCTGGCTTCGGCTGACGAAGAACGAATATCATGCAGGATGGGTGGAAAGTATGGAGCCGACCAACACCAGACCGCCGCTTACGCCGGAGCAGGACAAGGCCATGCTTGGAAAATATGCATATCAGAAGGATGAGATCCGAAAAGCTGTTCCGGAACCGCCCCATGATGATACATGGGAGGTGTGGCCGGACGAAACGGATCAGAGCTTTCAGTTTATTCACTTAGAACAATAAAAACGGAAAAGAGAGGTATAAAAGAATGAAGGGTAAAAAATTATTAGCAGTTCTATTGGCAAGTATTTTTATAGTATCTTTGACAGCTTGCGGAAATAATGCCGGTAAAGGGGAAGGAGAGGCGCCGACAGAAGATACTCCGGCAGATAACACACCTGTTGAAGAAGCGGAAACGGACAAAGAGGGCTATAAGATCGGCTTTTCCTTAATGACTATCTCAGATGCGGTTATGGCTCAGACGATTCAGGACGCGGAAGCTTATATTAAGAGTAAGGGCGGCGAGCTTTTGGTATCAGATGCAGGCAACGATGCGGCAAAGCAGCTGGATGCAATAGAGAACTTTATCGAATCCGGCTGTGATGCGATCATCATTCAGGCAATTGATGCAACCTCCATGTCTCAGGAGGCAAAGAAAGCTATGGATCAGGGAATCAAAGTAGTTGCTTACGGAATTGGTCTTGATAATTGTGATGTATGGTATAAAAACGATAACACGGTAACCGGAACGGCGATTGGAGAAATGGCGGCAGAGTGGATCAACCGTGAACTGGATGGTGCGGCTAACGTATGCATTATCGGCTATTCATTGCTGGATGTATTGGTGGAGCGGTCGGAAGCAATTGAGGCAGCACTAAAAGCAAATTGCGAGAATGTAAACGTTGTGGCAAGCTTTGATGCGATTGATTCCCAAACAGGCATGTCTAACACAGAATCCATGCTGGCCGCACATCCTGAGGCTAATGTAATCTGCTCCATCTCTGATGGGCCCGCCGTAGGCTCTTATGAGGCAGTAAAAGCATTGGGAAAGGATGGGGATGATTTTGGAATCTTTGGTTCGGACCTCTCGATTGTAGCTTTGAATTACATCAATGAAGGAACCTGCTATCGGGGAACCATTGACTGTGATAATACGGTAAGCGGAACCACGGCAATTCAGATCTGCTATGACCTGCTGGATGGAAATGCGGTTGAGGATACCGTAATTATGGGATGCAAAAAGGTGACTGCGGAAAATGTGGAGGAATATGCAGATTTTATTGAAAAATAGAGTTTGTCCACACCCTCGGTATTCAATTAGGAGGCAAAAATGGCCGAGCGTATATTGGTAGTAGATAATGTTACAAAAACATATCCCGGAGTAAAGGCTTTGGACCAGGTGTCCTTAGCGTTTGAAAAGGGAGAGATTCATGCCCTGGTGGGAGAAAACGGGGCCGGAAAATCTACGATTATCAAAACGATTGCAGGCGCAATCAAGCCGGACAGCGGAGCGGTTCTCTTTGAGAGGAAGGATCTCACGAAAATGAAAACAAGTGAGATACGCGGATGTGGTATAGAAGTCGTATATCAGGAATTTAACCTGGCGCTTCAGCTTCCGGTATATGAAAATATTTTTATTGGCAATTTGGCAGGAAAAGGACCGGGAAACAGGCTGGCGGACAAAAAGTATATGATAGAAACTACAAAAAAGCTTTTTGAGAAGCTTGGTATTCGGATTGATCCGGAGTCGCGGGTAGATTCCTTAAGCGTAGCATATATGCAGTTTGTGGAAATCGCAAAAGCGGTTTCCAGAAACGTGCGGATTTTGATTATGGATGAGCCTACGGCAACTCTGACCAACGCAGAGGTAGAGATTCTCTTTAAAACAATCCGCAAATTAAAGGAAGAGGGCGTGACCATTCTCTATGTATCTCATCGAATGGAAGAAATATTTGAATTAACAGATCGCTGTTCGGTCCTTCGAGACGGAAGGTATATTGCCACTGTTCACACAAAGGATACGACCCGAAAAGAGCTGATTCGGTATATGGTGGGCAGGGAAGTAAGCGAAACATTTCCCACGCGAAAGTCTCGGATAGGTGAAGAGGTACTGCGGGCGGAGCATTTGACGGGAAATACCGTATCGGATATAAGCTTTACTCTTCATAAAGGTGAGATTCTCGGTTTCGGCGGTTTAGTGGGGGCAGGGCGGACCGAAACCGTAGAAATGCTGTTCGGCGCGGCCAGGGTAGAGAGCGGAAGTATCTGGCTTCACGGAGAACCGGTAAAAATACCCAATCCAAGGGCGGCTGTTCAAAAAGGAATCGCACTCATTCCGGAGGACAGAAAACGTCACGGCTTGATCCTGGATAAAAGCATTATGGAAAATGCCACGCTGCCAATGCTGAAAAGGTTTGCCAGGGGAAGTGTCTTGAACCGAAAATTGCAGGAAAAAGCGACGCGGGAACAGACGGAGGCTTTGGGGATAAAGACGCCCGGAGTGGATCAGCTGGCAAAGAATTTGTCCGGTGGAAATCAGCAGAAGGTTGTTCTGGCTAAATGGCTTATCAGCAGCAGCGATATTTTGATTTTTGATGAACCAACCAGAGGCGTGGATGTGGGGGCTAAGCAGGAAATATATCAGATTATGAACAGATTGGTGGAAAGCGGTAAGTCTATTATTATGATTTCATCAGAGATGCCGGAGCTGTTGGGGATGGCAGACCGCTTGATTGTGATGTGCGAGCATAAGATGTCCGGCGAGCTGTCAAAAGAAAATATGGATCAGATACAGGTACTTGAACTGGCGTCCGGTAAAAAATAAAGCATATTACGAACTGGAATATTAGGAGGAAATGATCGTGAAAAGAATATTAAAACAGTTCAGAGGACAGACAATCAGTATTTATATTGCATTAATTGCAGTTGTTATTCTGTTTTCTGCCCTAAGCCCTACCTTTTTTACGGCATCCAATATCATAATTGTGCTGCGCCAGGTTTCTTCCCTTGGGATTATGGCTTTGGGTATGATGTATGTGATGCTGCTTGGAAATGTGGATTTATCCGTAGGATGTGAGGTGTCATTGCTTGGAATTGTGATGTCCTATTGCATGGTGGAATGGGGGCTGAACATTCCGGCGACGATTTTCATCTGCATTGCACTTGGATTGGTGCTGGGATTGCTGAATGGATTTGTAGTAACTTATTGTAAAATTCCCAGTATCATTGCCACTTTGGGGACCTCATGGATTTTTCAGGGAATCAGCTATACCATCTGCAATGCGCAGCCCATTTACGGCTTTCCGGAAGGCTTTAGCGTGCTGGGGCAGGGGTCCGTAGGCCCGATTCCCATTCCGATTATCCTTTTTGCCTTTTGCGCGTTGTTTACTTCCTTTGTTCTGAATAAAACCGTCTATGGCCGTACGCTGTATGCGGTGGGGTCGAATGAAGAATCGGCAAGATTATCGGGAGTGAATACGAAGTTTATACAGATTACTTCCTATGTCATTTGTTCCTGTTTTACGATTCTGGCATCTGTTATTTTGTTATCCAGAGTAAATTCCGGACAGCCGTCCACAGGGATAGGGCAGGAAATGAATGTATTGACCTCCATTGTACTCGGCGGTATTTGCTTTACGGGAGGTGACGGTCAGGTTTCAGGTTCGATTGCAGGAGTGCTGGTCATAGGCGTCCTTCAAAACGGACTGGTAATGTTAGGCGCAGGAGAATATGTACAGCTTATGGTAAAGGGATTGATTTTGCTGTTTGCACTTAGCATTGATTCCGTCAAACAATTTATCAAATCAAGACAGAGAACAGCAGTATAAAAATGCGGTTTCACAGCGGCTTAACAGAGGAGATATGATGAAAATAGCAGAAAGAATTTACCAGACCAGCGGCATAATGTTCGGCACAAATTCCAATACCTATTGTTTAAACACCAGGGAAGGCTTGGTTTTCATTGACGCAGGCTTTTCAGAAAAACAGTACCGGATTATGCGGGAGCAGCAAAAAAGGGATCGGCTTGCAGGTAAGGAGCTGCTGGATTTATTTATAACGCATTGCCATTTTGATCATGCCGGAAATGGCTGGCTGTTTCAGCAGGAAGGGGCAAAGATTTGCATGACAAAAGAGGATGGGGAGGCGGCAGGCACAGGCTCCTGCGTATTGCTTGAAAATCTTTTTGAACGGAAATTCCGGCGCTACAGACCCGATTGTATTGTGAAGGATGGCGACGCCTTTGATTATGGAAATGTCCGTCTTACGGTACTGGCGCATCCGGGTCATACCAAGGGCACGATTTCCGTTTTGGTAGAGATAAAGAATAAGAAAGTTCTTTTTACAGGAGATTTATTTACTCTGCGGCCCTGTACGCCTATGGACGAGCTGCAGGTGGAACCGGGATGGAACGGCAGTCCTGATTATGATAAGGATAAGGAGACGGCGACCCTGCAAAGGCTTATGGAGCTTCCGCCTTTGGATATGATTGCGCCGGGCCACGGAAGTATTTATCTGGGAGACAGCCGAAAGCTGTTTGAAGCCTTGTGTGATGCGGCAGAAAGGAAATTGCCATGAATATTTTAGTAATTGACGCAGGCACCTCCAGCATCCGCGGAATCCTGTATAACAAGTGCGGAAAAAGCTTATTTTGTCACCGGATTCCCTATGAAGTCCGTTTTAAGGGAAGCGTACTGGCGGAACAGGATGCTTCCGATTGGTCCCGGACCATTGCTGAAATAGCCGCGGAGACGGTGAAATATTGTGAAAAAGCGGCCGTAAGCTGTGATGCCCTGGCCCTTACAAGTCAGCGCTCCAGCGTGATCCCTGTGGATAAAAACGGAGAACCCTTAAGTCCGGCGATTATGTGGCAGGATAAAAGAAATCAGGAGATAGCGGAAGAATTTCGCCCTATGGAAAATTTGATCCATGAGCTGACGGGCGCGCGGATCAATACGGTATTTTCGGGAACAAAAATGACCTGGATTCGGCGAATGGAGCCGGAGATTTACCGCAGAACTCATAAATTCTGCACAATAGCGGATTTTATTACCCATGAAATTACGGGAGAATACAGGACGGACCATACTTACGGAAGCAGAAGCCTTTTGATGAATGTGAGAAGCCGCAGCTGGGATGCCCGTCTGCTGGATATTTTTGAGGTAAATGAGGAAAAGCTGTGCGAGCTGGTTGAGCCGGGAACTGTCATTGGCTGCGTGACGGAGGAATTTTCCAAAAAGACAGGATTGAAAACGGGGCTGCCTCTTGTCTCTGCGGGAGGCGATCAGCAGTGTGCGGCCGTGGGACATGGAGTGACCGGTGCGGGAAGCTTGGAGATTACCACAGGCACAGGCGCTTTTATGCTCGGCTACAGTGAGAAGGTTCCCGATTCTTTGAAAAATAATGTGATCTGCGGAGCACACGCCATTCCGGGAAAATATGTATTGGAAAGCAGTATGCTTACCTGTGCGGCCCTGTACAATTGGACTAAGAAAATACTGTTTGCAGACAGTGAGGAGGAGAGCTTCGTATCCGTCAATGAGGCTGTGGAGGCTAGCCCGGCAGGCGCCAATGGCTGCATTGTACTGCCTTATTTCCAGGGAAGGGGAACGCCGGATTGGAATGCAGGAGCATCCGGCTGCTTTGCGGATATAAGTCTTGGGACTACGAGAAATGATATGGCAAGAGCTGTGTTAGAGGCCATAGCCCTGGAGGCGAAAAACAATCTGGATATTCTGGAAGGGTATGCGGGAAAACTGGAACGAATCCGCATTGGGGGCGGATTGACCAGGTTTGCAGCCTTCAATCAGATACAGGCAGACGTATATCAGAAAAGACTGATTCACAATATGGGAAACGGGGAACAGACAGCCCTTGGAGCCTGGGCAGGCGCGGCTGTGGCTTTGAAGCTGTATCCCGACTATGATACGGCCCTTAGGCAGATATCATCAGAGGATGAGCAGGAAGCATTTTCACCCAATCCTGCAAGAAGACAGCTCTATCAGGAAAAGCAGCGGAGAATGAATGAGCTGTATCGTCAAATGTATGGAGGGGAATATATTTTTGAGCGTGAAAAGCTGAAAAATGCAGCCCAAGGGCATTGCTCTGAGGCTTGAAAATACTATGCTGAGGGGTGCGCGGCATTTAAGATACGGGTGGCAGTTGTGCCATCCGTAATTAATGTGCTGATAAATCCACCTCTGAGGGCAGCCGTAAGAGCGGCGGCCTTGGAGGACGGCGAAGCTACGACGGCCACATCGGGAATACTCATAAGCTGCCGGATGGAGAGGCTTACGCTCTTTTCATTCCACAGGCAGGCAAGCTCCTGACCCTCCTGATTGAAAAAGCGTCCAAGTATGGAGCCGCAGGCGCCTTTTTTCTCAAGCTCATCATAAAGGCCGGGCGGCATGGTTCCGCGCCAGTAATTGCTCTCCTTTACCTGTTCCAGTGTCGCTACACTGGCAAGTACTTTATCGCAAAATATCCCCTTTTTTAAAATAACGGAGTTATTGTGATCGCTGCACATGACCTTTCGGGCATAATCATCCTCAATGTAGAGAGGGAGATTCAGGAAATCGGCGTGACCGTGAAAGGTCTCAGCCAGAGAAGTGACGATGGCCTGAGGCGTGTGGCTTAGGGATGCGCAGGGAAGAGAGCCGGTAAGCTGTACAATATCCGCAGAAATATTGAAAGGCTGCAGGAATTTGATAAGCAGGGCCAAACTGCTGCCCCAGCCGGTTCCGATAATTATATTTTTCTTTGCGTGTTCCATAAGGTATTCGGCGCCAAGCTTGCACACGTCCTGGTGATACAGGGATTTTTCACGGCCCCGGTTATTTAAGACACGGGCGTGCTTAAGGCCGAAGCGTGTCTTTAAGCGTTCTTCAAGTTCATAATGGCGCTCAAAGGTATAGTGTACGGTAAAGGATACAATACCCTTATCTACGGCCTCTTTTAAAAGGCGGGAAACACGGGTGCGCGACAGAAAGAGCTTGTCAGCAATCTCGTTCTGGGTCAATCCCCGTTCATAATAATCGCAGGCAACCTCTGCCAAAAGACTTAATTTTTTCAGCTCCTTCTGCTCCATAGGCCGCTCCTTTTCCTCTGTTATGGGATATCGGTTATGGTTATTATACCGCCGGAAATAAAAAATTACAAATTGTAAAATTTTTTTACAAAAATTTTACAAGATTTGGTGGTCGCGGAAAACAGTGAAAACCAGATGTTGTAGAAATGCCGAAAAACCTTGATTTTATAAGGGGTTAGAGTAAAAAATGACCATTGCTTTTCTGCTTTTTTATTACTATAATGGTAAACATGACGGGTGTTTTGACACTGTAATTGCAGCAGGGATCGACAATGCTGCTGCTTGCGGTGAGGGTGTTGATTATGTAGTTTGAGGGCGGAAGTTTTATGGAACAAGAGATTAAAGGGTTTGTGACTTATCTGCATGATGTAAAAAAAACGTCGCAGAATACGGAGCTTTCTTATCAGAGAGACCTGATGAAGATGATGCGTTTTCTTCGCACGCAGAAGGTGGAGAAGTCCAAGGATGTAACAGAGACGAATTTAAATTCCTACATTCTGGATTTGGAGAAAAAGGGAATGGCGGCAGCCACCGTATCCCGCAATATTGCCTCGATGAAGGCTTTTTATCTTTATATGTTAAAGAATGGAGAGGTTGCCACGGATCCGGCGGAGCATTTAAAAGCGCCGAAGGTAGAAAAGAAGGTGCCGGATGTATTGTCTGTGGCGGAGATGGAGAGGCTTTTGGAGCAGCCGGGAACCCGCACGGCCAAAGGGCTTCGGGATCGGGCGATGCTGGAGCTTTTGTACGCCACCGGTATCCGCGTGACGGAGCTGATTTCTCTGCACCTTGAGGATGTGAATTGGAAGCTGGATTATATTATCTGCCGGGATCGCAATAAGGAGCGGATTATTCCCTTTGGGGCAAAAGCCAGAAAAGCGCTGGATCAGTACATACAGTCTGCCAGGGCGGAGCTGGTGGGCGGCAAGGAGTGTGAAATGCTGTTTCCGAACTGCTCCGGGGAGAGCATGAGCCGGCAGGGCTTTTGGAAGCTTTTGAAGCAGTATGTGAAGCAGGCAGGGATTCAGATGGAGATTACGCCGCATACGCTGCGTCACTCCTTTGCGGCTCATCTGGTAGATAATGGAGCGGACCTTCATATGGTTCAGGAGATGCTGGGACATTCGGATATTTCCACCACTATGATGTACGCGGTGAGGACCCGGGAGCTGTATGCGAAGGCACATCCGAGAGGATAAGAAGGGGCGGAAGAATTGCAGATATGATTTTGTAAAAGGTTCTGTGCGGATAAGAATGATATCCGCGCAGATTTTTTTTCGTGACTTTTTGAAGGTCTTGTATTATGATAAGAGCCGGGAGTATGAAAAGCGGAATAGTCCGGCTAAGAAATGTCAAGTGTTTATAAGAAATATTTTTTTGCCGGCCGGTAAAGCCGCAAAGGCGCACGAGAGGAACTTTCATGAGTGCCCTTTTGAATGAAAGTTTCTCTCATTACAAGTGTGTCGAGGTGGCTTTACCCTTTAGTGCTGCCGCGCAGCGACTTTTAATAGGAGGATAAAAATGGGAATTACGTTTGTACAGCCTTTGCCAAGCCCGGAAGAGACCAGAGAGATGTATCCGGTGCCTCCTCGGGTGGCCAAGATAAAGAAGGAACGGGATGAGGAGATCCGCAAAGTATTTACAGGGGAGTCGGAGAGGTTTCTGGTGATGATTGGACCCTGTTCTGCGGATAATGAGGAGGCGGTCTGCGATTATGTGCGCCGTCTGGTACCGGTTCAGGAGAAGATTAAGGATAAGGTGATTATTATTCCCCGTATTTACACCAATAAGCCCAGGACTACGGGGGAGGGATATAAGGGGATTATGACGCAGCCGGACCCGGAGAAGAAGCCCGATCCGCTGGCAGGGATTGTCGCCCTTAGAAAAATGCATATCCGGGCGATTGAGGAAACAGGGCTAACGGCGGCGGATGAAATGCTGTATCCGGAGAATCTTCGGTATGTGACGGACTTTTTGTCTTATGTTGCTATTGGGGCGCGGTCGGTGGAGAATCAGCAGCACCGGCTTGTTTCCAGCGGGATTGATGTGCCTGTGGGAATGAAAAATCCCACCAGCGGCGGTTTTAGCGTGATGCTCAATTCGGTGTATGCGGCTCAGCAGAAGCACACGTTTATTTACAGGGACTGGGAAGTGAAGACGGAAGGAAATGAATTGGCCCATGCGGTGCTTCGGGGTTCCGTGAATAAGAGAGGGGTGTCGCTGCCGAATTATCATTATGAGGATTTGCAGACGCTTTTGGAGCTTTATAATGAGCGGGAGCTTCGGAATCCGGCCTGTATTGTGGATGCGAATCATAGTAACTCGAATAAGCAGTTTAAGGAGCAGATCCGGATTGTGAAGGAGGTGCTGCACAGCAGGTCCTGTTCCGGGGATATCCGGAGGCTGGTGAAGGGGGTTATGATTGAGAGTTATATTGAAGAAGGATGCCAGGGGATTCATGATCATGTTTATGGGAAGTCTATTACGGACCCGTGTCTTGGGTGGGGGGATTCGGAGAGACTGCTTTATGAGATTGCGGAGAGGTGTTGAAAAACGGCTTAGACGGTAGGTTGTGGTGAGAATGGCGCAAAATGGCCCGGGACCTTTTCCATATCCTGTGTTCGGACGTTTCTCGGACATCAGTCTGCCTTTGTCGGACGTTGATTTTTGGTTGCTGACAGGCTGCGCCTGTTGGACGGTTTGAGCAACGTTCGCCAAATTCAGACTGCTGTCCGCGAAAAGCCGGACACTGGATATAGGAAAAGCTCCCGGGCCATTTTGCGCCATTCTCTTTTTAGGTTGGTGCTCGGGGCTTTAGTTATTTGGTGAGCTTTCGTTCTTCTTTGAGGGCGTTTATGTTTAGGAAGGCTACGAAGAGCTGGTTGGAGAGGATGCCCCAGAGGTAGCCTTGGATTCCGAATCTTGGGACAAAGGTGAGGATGAAGAAGATTCGGATCATCACTCCGATTAGGTTGTTGACGAAGCCGGCGGCGGTTCTTCCCAGGCCGTTCAGGATGCTGTGGAGGGTGCTGTTTAGGTATAAAAAGGGGCAGATCCAGGCCAGGGTGATGATGAAGTCTCCGGCCATTGGGTTTTTGAAGAAGAAGGTTCCTAAGGTTTTTCCGGTCAGGAGGAAGAAAACGGTGCAGGCGATGCCTAAGGGGAGGCAGAAGCGGATGGTTTTGCGGATGGTGCGGGCGATTTGGTTTTGGTTGCCGGCGGCCTGGGATTCGGATACGGAGGAGAGGAGCATGACGGATACGGCGTTTGTCAGGACGCTGGGGAACTGGATGAAGGCCATAGCCATTCCGGTAAGGGTGCCATAGACGCTTAAGGCTCGTTCTACGGTGAGGCCGTATTGCTGGAGGGTGAGGGGGAGCAGGATGGCTTCTGCGCTGCCTAAGAGGTTCATGCAGACGCGGTTGGCGGAGACCGGGGCGGCTTCCCGGAACATTCGTTTTGCATAGCTGCGGGTGGGGAAGGCGGCTGCTTTTTGGGTGCGTGTCCGCAGGTTTTCGGAGGATATGGCAAAGAGGGTGAAGAGCATGGAGGCAAATTCACCCAGTACCAGACCGATGACTGCGGCTGCGGGGGAGAGGGTCAGGCCTTCTTCCAGGGAGACCTGGTATATGATATAGACGGCGGCTACGCGTACAAGCTGTTCGAAAAGCTGGGCGCAGGCGGGGACGGCTGTTTTTTGGAGACCGTAGTAGTAGCCGCTGATGCAGGAATGACAGGCTCCGAAGGGGATGGTGATTGACATGATGCGCAGCAGGTTGGCGCAGCGTGCTTCGTGGAGCAGGCGGAGGGCTATAAGGTCTGCGTTCAGGTAGACGGTTAAGGTGGTGAATAGGGAAAGGGCCAGGGACATGGAAAGACCAATCCACAGGATGGAGCGGGCTTGTTCTTTTTTCCCCCGGGCTATTTCGCTGGAGACAAATCGGGAGATGGCGATCTCTGCGCCGGCGGTGGTGAAGGCATAGCAGACACCGTAGATGGGAAAAATCATTTGGTAGATGCCGATTCCTTCGGCACCGATGGTACGGCTTAGGAATATCTTATAGAAGAAGCCGATAAAACGGCTGGCTAAGCCGGTGAGCGTTAGAATCAGGGTTCCGGCGATAAGGGGATGCTTTTGTTTTTTCATGGGGAAGTGTTATTTCCTGTTCCTGTTTTTCTAATAAATATATTCCGGGAATGCTCTTGACAGAACACGCAGTCGGTGGTATCATCTATTTGAAATCCGAGTAAAGTAGTAGGAATTATTGCGAGGTGATTGTATGAAGTTGTCAACGAAGGGGAGGTATGGCCTGCGGGCATTGATTGATTTGGCCGTATATAGCGGGGATGAGACGGTTTCTATTGCCAGTATTGCTTCCAGGCAGAATATTTCGGAGAGCTATCTGGAACAACTGATCGCAAAGCTTCGTAAGGCGGGTCTGGTGACAAGCGTGCGGGGAGCCGGCGGGGGCTATAAGCTGGCAAAGCCGGCGGAGGAGATTTCGGTCGGTGATATTCTGCGGGCCTTGGAAGGAAGCTTAGATCCGGTGGAGTGTCCGGGACTGAAAGAGGAAAGTACCTGTGACAGCTCAGATTTTTGTGTGACAAAGTATGTTTGGCAGAAGATTAACGACAGCATCAATCAGACGGTGGACGGGATTTCTTTAAGCCGGCTGGTAGAGGAAAGCAGAAATGTAGGGAATAAGGCGGGGAGTGCGGTGAGCTCCTGCTGTACAAATTAGGATTTGAAATTGTGTACCGGATTATAGATGCGGAACCGGAAAACAGCATCTATACATACAGTGCACAGAAGAATTTACAGGCACAAGGACTTGTGACTGGAAATGCTTCTACCCTCGTGGAGTATGTATAGATGCGGAACTGGAAAACAGCATCTATACATACAGTGCACAGAAGGATTTACAGGCACAAGGACTTGTGACTGGAAATGCTTCTACCCTCGTGGACTGTATGTATAGATGCGGAACTGGAATAAGAATAAAGGAGATGGCATTATGAAAAGATTGATTTATATGGACAATGCGGCTACCACAAAGACGGCCCCGGAGGTTGTGGAAGCCATGCTGCCCTATTTTTCGGAGCATTTCGGCAATCCCTCCAGCGTATACGGCCTGGCAGCCGAGAGTAAAAAGGCGGTTACGGAGGCGAGGGAAACCATTGCAAAGGCTCTGGGCGCGGCAACGGAGGAGATTTATTTTACAGCCGGAGGCAGCGAAGCGGATAACTGGGCTTTAAAGGCTGCGGCGGAGAGTTACCGCAATAAAGGGAAGCATATTATTACCACCAAGATTGAGCATCATGCCATTCTTCATACCTGTGAGTGGCTGGAAAAGAACGGCTTTGAGGTGACTTATCTCAATGTGGATGAAAATGGCGTGGTTAAGCCGGATGAGCTTCAAAGAGCCATTCGGCCGGATACTGTTTTGATTTCCGTAATGTTTGCGAACAATGAGATTGGAACCTTGCAGCCGATTCGGGAGATTGGAGAGCTTGCCCGTGAGAAGGGGATTTTATTTCACACAGATGCGGTACAGGCATTCGGACATATCCCGATTGATGTGGATGAGTACCATATTGATATGCTGAGCGCCAGCGGTCATAAGCTGAACGGGCCGAAAGGAATCGGTTTTCTCTATATCCGCAAGGGCCTGAAGCTTCGTTCCTTTATACATGGAGGAGCACAGGAGCGCAAGCGCCGGGCAGGTACGGAGAATGTGCCCGGAATCGTAGGTTTTGGGAAGGCCGTAGAGCGGGCGTTTGCCAATATGGATAGCCGGACAGAGCAGGAGCGGGACCTTCGTGATTATCTGATTGAACGGGTGTTAAAGGAGATTCCCTATACACGGCTGAATGGTCACAGAACGAATCGTCTTCCCAACAATGCGAATTTCAGTTTTCAGTTTATTGAGGGAGAATCCCTTTTGATTATGCTGGATATGGAGGGAATCTGCGGTTCTTCCGGTTCCGCCTGTACTTCCGGCTCCTTGGACCCGTCCCACGTACTGCTGGCGATCGGACTGCCCCACGAGATTGCCCACGGGTCGCTGCGGCTTACTCTGAACGAGGAGATTACAAAGGAAGACTTGGACTTTGTGGTGGAGCAGTTAAAAAGGATTATCGAGCGCTTAAGAAGCATGTCGCCTCTGTATGAGGACTTTATGCGGAAAGCAAAATAAAAATTTACCCTTTAGTGCCGTCGCGCAGCGACTGCAAACAGTCCGGCTAAGAAATATCAAGTGTTTATAAGAGAAATACTGCTGGCCAACTGGTAAAGTCGCAAAGGCGCACGAGAGGAACTTTTATGAGTGCCCTTTCGAATAAAAGTTTCTCTCATCACAGGTGTGCCGAAGCGACTTTACCCTTTAGTGCCATCGCGCAGCGATTTAAAATAGGAGGAAGCAAAAAATGTACAGTGAAAAAGTAATGGATCATTTTCAGAATCCCCGCAATGTGGGCGAGATCGAGAACGCAAGCGGCGTGGGAACCGTAGGCAATGCGAAATGCGGCGACATTATGCGGATTTATTTGGATATTGACGAAAATCAAGTGATACAGGATTGTAAATTCAAAACCTTCGGCTGCGGAGCCGCCGTAGCAACAAGCAGCATGGCTACGGAGCTGGTGAAGGGAAAAACCATAAGGGAAGCTATGGAAGTGACAAATAAAGCCGTAATGGAGGCATTGGATGGACTGCCCCCTGTCAAGGTTCATTGTTCTCTTCTGGCAGAGGAGGCAATCCACGCGGCCCTATGGGACTATGCGGAGAAAAACGGAATCAAAATAGAGGGGCTGGAAAAGCCAAAATCCGATATTCACGAGGGTGAGGAAGAGGAAGAAGAGGTTTACTAAGGCAGTACGGAGGGGGGACGAGCATGAATGTGTTTAAAGAAATGGTCTATGCTGTGGGAAAACCTTCCGCATATTTACAATTTTTGAAAAACAAGGGCGGAAAGGTATTTGGCTATGGAATACTGCTGATGTTTTTTTATTATCTGTTCAGCGCCGTTCTGCCTGTGGGAGTTATAGGGGTACAGAGCAAAGAAGTACTGCATGTATTTATGGAAGAGCTTCCGGATTTTGAATTGACCCGGGATGGCTTTTGGATAGAAGAGCCTTTTTATTATAAAACAGAAAAGTCATACATTGGATTGGACGCCGAGCGCTATTATAGCGAGGAGAAAATCTATCAGCAGGCATGGAGATACGACAATATCATCATGATTGATGCAGAAAAGCTGATTGTCAAGCAAGATGGAAAAATAGAAACCATGTATTTCGATATGATAGACAGTGACTATTATCTCAATAAAAAGCTTATAATGGCTTTGATTCCAATGCTATATCTGATCATTTTCATTATGCTGCTGTTGTATTTCGTCTGGATTACCGCATTGTTTTTCCTGGGCGTGCTGTTGGTCACCCTGCCGGGATTGATTTTAAACAACCTGTTAAAAACAAACCTGAAATTTGGTCAGATATTTGTATTGGCTCTTTACGGAAGAACATTGCCCCTGATGTTCAAAGGCATAGTCGTGCGGATGTGCGATATGCTGTTATTCCGCGTGAATATACCGTTCTTTTGGGTGCTGAATTTTGGAGCGACATTGATATACATGTATCTCGCTATGAAGAAAATTGAGGAGCAGAGATATTCGAGTATTTCATGCACATACTAACAAAATCCGAACCAACAGAATCCAAATTAATAAAAATAATACCAGCAAAATCAACATCAATAAAACCTATGTCAACAAAATTCTTACAACTAGGATTACCGGTGACAGAACGGAAATTCCGGACAGGCATGTGATCCGTATTAGAAACGTGATTACGTAAAGCATTGACAGACAGGATAAGGAACATAAATCAGTGAGCAGAAAAGAAAAAGTAATCATTGGAATGTCCGGCGGCGTGGATTCCTCCGTGGCTGCCTGGCTCTTAAAAGAACAAGGCTATGAAGTCATCGGCGTCACCATGCAGATCTGGCAGGACGAAGAGGAAGAAGTCTTGGAAGAAAATGGAGGATGCTGCGGCTTAAGCGCCGTAGAAGATGCCAGACGCACAGCCCAGCTATTGGAGATACCCCATTATGTAATGAACTTTAAGGCAGATTTCAAACGGTTTGTGATAGACTATTTTGTGTCAGAATATTTGGAAGGCCGTACCCCAAATCCCTGTATCGCCTGCAACCGCTATGTAAAATGGGAAGCCCTTTTAAACAGAAGCCTGGAGATAGGCGCCGATTACATTGCAACCGGCCATTATGCCCGGATCAGGCAGCTGGAAAACGGGCGCTTTTGCCTGACCCGCTCCGTGACTGCGGCCAAGGATCAGACCTACGCCCTCTACAATCTCACCCAGGAGCAGCTTTCCCATACCTTAATGCCCGTAGGTTCCTATTCCAAGGAGGAGATCCGAAGGATGGCAGATCAGATAGGCTTAAGCGTCGCAGACAAACCGGACAGCCAGGAGATCTGTTTTGTACCGGATCAAGACTACGCAGGTTTTATCGAACGCACCACGGGAGCGCCTTCCCAAACGGGAAACTTTGTACAGGCAGACGGAACCATACTGGGCCAGCATAAGGGAATCATCCACTACACCATCGGCCAGCGCCGGGGCTTGGGACTGCCTATGGGCCGCCGGGTGGTAGTTACGGAGATACGCCCCGAAACCAACGAGGTCGTAATCGGAGAACAGGAAGACGTATGGACCGACCATCTCCTTGCCGACAGGCTTAACTGGATGTCCGTTCCGGATCTTACGGAAGAACGGTCAGCATCAGCCAAGATTCGTTACAACCATACCGGAACGCCCTGTACCCTTCAAAAAACCGCATCGGATCAGGTACGAGTTCAGTTCCACGAGCCGGTGCGCGCCGTAACACCGGGCCAGGCCGTAGTCTTTTATGACGGCGACTGCGTGCTGGGCGGCGGAACCATTCTGAAATAGTAACTGTTCAGCACCCCGTTAAGGGCACATTGATTTTTGGACAAAACAGAGAAAATAAAATTTCTGTTTCGTCATTGCTTTAGTGTAAAAAGTGGATAACTTTCCAGTATAACTGCCAAGTGCTTTTGGGTTGTGGATTACTAAAACATAATTCCCCAGTTGTATCACAGATAACAGAGTAATTGTGGATTTTATCCGGGTGTTATCGGCAATTATCTCTTGTTTTTTACTGCTTATCCACCGTCATTTTGACAGTATATCAAAACGACACGATTCGCTTTTTGGACCATTTTCCGTTAAAATAGAAGTATCAAATTTAACGGAAGAAGGTGGTCTGAATGCCAGTAAATGTTACACTTGAAATGGTTCAGCAATTGCTTGAACAGAATGCTTCATTGCTCAAGCAAAATGAAATTCTCACAGCAACTATTGCTGAGTTAAATCAGACCATACAGGAACTGAAGGAACAGCTTAATAAGAACTCCAAAAACAGTTCCAAACCACCTTCAAGTGATGGCTATAAAAAACCTGCTCCTAAGAGTCTGCGCAAACCATCCGGAAAAAAGGTCGGTGGACAGGATGGACATCAGGGGATACATTTAGCNGTAATAACAGCTCCGGATGAAATAGTCAAACATATGCCCTCCGCATGTAAAGGATGCCAGCATTATCAGATGTGCAAAGGCACTGCATGTATTACGCAGAAACGCCATGTTATTGACGCGGTTGTTACAGTCAATGTAACGGAGCATCAGGCACTGGAACTTCCGGTCTGTATGCTGCATGGAGATACCCGCATAGGTGCTTTCCCTTCTGATGTAAAAGCAACCGTACAGTATGGTGAAAACCTGCAGGCACTATCTGTCGCATTAAACACCGTAGGCGCAGTCAGCATCAAACGTACCCATGAGATTCTTTCCGGCGTATTTAACATTCCGATTGCAACAGGAACGGTCAGCAGCATGGTAAAAAGATGCGCTGACAGTCTGAGTGAAACAGTCGGTAAGATCAAGGATAAGATGATCGGTTCCGCGCTTGGACATTTCGACGAAACCGGAACCAGAGTGGATAAAAAACTCTGGTGGGTTCATTGT
>CAJTDE010000020.1 GCA_910574835.1 Clostridia bacterium
TCTCCTTTGTCTTCTGATGTATTAAGTCGTCAAACTCATATACATCATACGGGGAGATTTTATTTTGTCAAAGTTCAAATTTCATTCTCTATAGGAATGCTTAAAATACGCCTATGGCAGATAATAAAATACAGATTACCATAACTCCAAAAATCAAAATCAGCGGATGTACCTTCCTGCGCAGCAGAGCAAACATTCCCCAGGTAAGCCCCACGGACGCACAGGCAGGCATAATGGAATCCAGCACGGACTGAAGGGTTGCGGCCGCATCGCCGGAGCCAATAGCCAGTGAGAAGTTCGTGCTGACGGAGGTTACGGACATAGCTCCAATGGCCATCATACCAATGATTCCGGCGGCCTCCATGATCTTCTGCATCACACCGCTCTCAGCGGCCTTTGTGATAAAGCTTGCTCCCAGGCGATATCCCCAAAAGGTCCCGAAATACTTGATTAAAAAGCAGGGCACATTCCATACTAAGGCAAACATCAGCATACCCAGAGGATTTCCCTGAGCCATCAGGGAAGCGCCGATGCCAATGGCAATCACTCGCAGAGTTCCCAGAAAGAATGAATCGCCCACACCTGCTAAAGGACCCATCAGCGCTACCTTTACATTACTGATAGCAGAAGTATCAAAATCATCTGTCTTTGCATTCTGTTCTTCCATAGAAATCAGTATACCGGCTACAAACTCATGGAACTGATCCGCAATTGCATAAAGTTCATTATTTCTTACAAGTGATTCCTTTAATTTTTCCGGCTGATCCTTATAAAGCTTCTTTAAAAGCGGCATCATGGTAAAGAGGCATCCGGATGCTGCCTGACGTTCCATGCTCCAGCAGGAATAAAAAGGAACCGAATACCAGAACATTTTCCGCAAATCCTTTTTTGTGACGGGTTCTACCTGATGTACTGTCATTTCCATTTTCTCTTCTTTAGAAATCATCATCTTCCACCTCCTGATCACCTGTTATTGTACCAGCCGCTGCTTTCATTCCCCTGAAATCCATTTTTACAAAAACTAACACTAAGCCCAGGAGTACGATTCCCAGCACCGGCAAGCCCATATATGCTGCCAATATATAACCTAAGAAAAAATAGGGTATCAAATAACCTTTATATACCATTTTTAAAAGGAGGCCGATTCCCACCGCAGGAATAATACCCGCTGCTGCTGACATACCGTCCAGCACAAACTGCGGAATCGCATTTACTGCGGCCTGTACCGCATCTACGCCCAAGGCATAGGTTAAAGTAGTAATTCCTCCCAGGAACACAACCCACACAAAAAATCCGTTCAAAAGAAAAATAGTTCCTATTTTCCTTGTATTTCCCTGAGCCGCCGCATTGTCAATCATACGAGTTGGAATAGATACCAAAGAAAATATAATGTTCTGCAGCATTGCCGCGATAATTCCAATCGGCATTGCCAAGCCAAGAGCTACCTCTGCTCCCATTCCCATCTTAATCGCAAAAGCGGCGGCCAAAGCGCTTGCCACACTCTGGTTCGGCGGAATCGCATTTCCAACGGCAAAGGCTCCTATAAACAAAAGCTGTAATGCCGCTCCCAGAATCACTCCCTGCTGAAAATCTCCCATTACAATTCCCACCAAAGGGCAGACAATCAACGGGCTGTCAAACTGAGTCCGCGTAATAATACCATTGCACAGCCAGTTCGCCAGACCTACAATCATTCCTATCAATAGCGCCTCTGTCCAAACTGTCATCTCACCATTCCCCTTCCTATAATTTTACTATCGTACATTTGTCTCTGGGAATACTCTGTACGTCCACTGAGCTTCCCTTTGCCTGCATGACACGTATATCCTCCATATCCTGCTCTGACACAAATACCGTGGTTCCAAGCTGCTTTGACTTTGCTCCCATACGTACATTTCCGAGATTTACTCTTTCAAAACCCTGACACCCTTCTACCATGCGCCTCGCATCCTGTACATTTTCCACAATCACAAATAATTTGTATTTGTCTGTCACACCGCTGTTGATTGCCGCTATGGAATCCTCTACTGTCTTTATTACCAGCTTTGTCTCCGGCGGCTTGGCAAGCTTCAATGCATTCTTCCGTAAAACATCCCCCGGAACTTTGTCGTTGGCAATCAAGATGCAGTCACACCCGATCTGCGCTACCCACGACGTTGTGATTTGTCCATGAATCAGCCGATAATCTACCCGCAGTAATTTGATCAACTTCCCTTCCTCCTTTAAATTTAAAAATCTTCGTTTTCTTCCTCTGCTTTCAGCTCATTGCAAAATACAATTTGGTTCTTCATCTCCTCCAAGGATTCCTGAATCAGCCGAACCGTATCTGCCTCCGGGCTTGTCAGAAGAGCAATCAGAAGCGGAAGATTTAAGCCTGTGACCAGATAAAATCCGGGCCGGTTGAGGTAACGCATAAATTCATTGTTTACGCTGCCGCCTAACATATCTGTCAGAACTACCAGCTCATCCCTTTCTTCTATTCCCTCTATACTTTCCTTCACCTGCTCCGAAAAATTTTCCTCCGGATTCACATATGCACACAAGGCCCGGACTTTTTCTTCATCTCCAATAATGATGCGGACCGAATCTAAAATCCCGGCGGCAAATTCTCCATGTGTTGCCAAAAGAATTTTCCGCATAAATCCCACCTTCCTTTTAACTCTAATTCAGAAATAATAAGCGCTTATTTCTCTTCTGCTTTCTTTACGCCCCTAGTATAATCAATCCTTTTAAAAAAAGAAATGCTTTTCCGCTCATTCAAACAGTATCAGCATTTTACGACAATGGTATTTATTTTCGGAGCTTTTCGACACTGTTTTGACATTGTTTCAACAATGAAAGAGGCTATGGGGAGATACAACGGAAGATCTGCTGACATTATTTCAGTGCGTCTTGCGCTCCTCTCTTTGGCCGAAAGCCAAAATTGTTTTTCGAAAAATGTTCCTCATAAATCGGGACCGGCGCAATAAAAATGGCCCCGGATATTCTCCGAAAGCCATTTTTACCCAATGTTAAATTTATTTACGCCAACTGCTCCAGCACCCACTCCGCATCATCCGTGGTTTTCAAGGTCTCCAGTCTGGCCTCATCCTCCAGAAGCGTGCAGAGCTTTCCTAAAAGATCCAAATGCTCATCCCCCACTCCTGCGATGCCGAATACAAGCTGTGCTTTTTCTTCTCCGAAATCAACGCCTTTGGGATACTGGAAGAATACGATTCCGCTCTTTTTCACCGTACCCTTGGCCTGGGTGGTGCCGTGAGGAATGGCTACCCCCATACCCATGTAGGTCGTAACAAGCTTTTCCCTCTCCTGCATGGCCGCCACATAGGAACCGTCCACATAGCCCAGCTTTTCCAAAAGCTCGCCTGCCGCCTGGATAGCTTCCTCCTTGCTCACCGGCTTCTGCCCCAGCTGAATCCCCTCTTTTATGAGAATATTTTTCTTAATAGGCACATCGGGAATCACGATATCCGTGTTCTCCCCTGCCGGAGCCGCCGGCTGATCGCCGGTGGTCAGCTGTACATACAAAGCGTCCAGCGCCGGGTCCGCCAGAAAGTTTCCGATGGTGATAAGCTGTGCCTGGGGTGCGGATTTCTTTGCCCGCTCCGCCAGTGTGGTTTGCACCACCGCAATGTCGCAGTCGCCGGGAATATTGTCCACAGAGGTATTAATCACCGTGATATCCGGCCGGTTTCCCTTGATCCGGTTGCGGAACTTGGTCGCTCCCATAGCCGAGGAGCCCATGCCCGCATCACAGGCAAATACAATCTTCTTAATATCCGAAGCCTTCTCAATGGTGCCCGGAACCACCGGCTGCCCCTTGGCTTCCGCTTTTCTGGCCGCCATCTCGCTCTGGGCTTCCTCCAGGCTCTTACCGCCTGCCATCTTCACAATGGGAGCGGCAACCAGGAAGGAAATGCCCGCGGCAATGAGCACGCCCACAACTACCTTTACCATATCCGATCCAGGCGTCATCATCAGGTAAGCAATAATGGAGCCGGGCGACGCAGGGCCTACCAGACCGGCGCCTGTGATGGTGTACCAGAGAATCGCTGCCATATTTCCCAGAATCGGAGCAATGATAACGAACGGATTCATCAGAATATATGGGAAATAGATTTCATGAATACCGCCCAGCAGATGAATAATCACCGCGCCTGGGGCGGAATCCTTGGTGGCCTTATCCTTGCAGAAAAGTATATAGGCTAAGAGAACGCCGAGTCCGGGTCCGGGATTGGCCTCCAGCATATACATAATGGACTTTCCCGCATCTGCCGCCTGAATGGTTGCAATGGGAGTAAACACACCGTGGTTAATGGCATTATTCAAAAACAGCACCTTTGCCGGTTCAATGAATACGGCCGCCGCAGGGAGCAGGCTGTGGTCCACCAGAAAGGTAACGCCTGCGGCAAGCACCGCCAGGATACCGCTCATGATTGGTCCGATTAATATGTAGCCCAGCATGGCAAGCAGCATACCTAAGATTCCCACGGAAAAGTTATTAATCAGCATCTCAAAGCCGGCAGGCATACGGCCTTCCATAAGCCGGTCGAACTTCTTCACGCAAAAACCGGCCAGCGGCCCCATCACCATAGCGGCCATAAGCATTGTGATTTCCGTGTTGCTGAGAATCGCGCCGATAACGGCAATAGCCGCAACCACACGTCCCCGGTCGCCGCCGATCATGCGGCCTCCGGTGGATGCAATCAAAATGGGTATCAGGTAGGTCAGCATGGGACCGACCATACTGTTGAAGCCCTTGTTGGGTATCCACCCCGTATCAATAAACAGTGCGGCAAGAAAACCAAAGGCGATAAGGGCGCCGATATTCGGCATTACCATTGCCGATAAAAATTTTCCAAAACGCTGTACTTTATTCTTCAAAACGATCCCTCCTATTTTAAGTCGCTGCGCGACGGCACTAAAGGGTAAAGTCACTTCGGCACACAAGTAATGAGAGAAACTTTCATTCGAAAGGGCACTCATGAAAGTTCCTCTCGTGCGCCTTTGCGACTTTACCGGTATAGTCGCTGCGCGACGGCACTAAAGGGTAAAGTCACTTCGGCACACCTGTGATGAGAGAAACTTTTATTCGAAAGGGCACTCATGAAAGTTCCTCTCGTGCGCCTTTGCGACTTTACTGGTATAGTCGCTGCGCGATGACACTAAAGGGTAAAGTCACTTCGGTACACCTGTAACTTTACCGGTATAGTTCGGGATTCCATGAAAACAGATCTACAAAACCTCAACCTGGAACTTCCTGCATTCCTCCAAAAAGTCCTCCGGAAGATTTCCGTCCGATACCACAATATCTATGTCCTTAAGACCGCAGATGTTGAAGCTGCATTTCAGCCCAAGCTTGCTGGAATCCATCAGCACAATCACCTGGTCCGACTGCCGCGCCGCCGTCTGCTTGAGTATCGCCTCATCCCGGATACCGCAGCTGAAGCCTGCGTCTGTGTGATAGCCGGTGATTCCCAAAAATGCCTGGTGAAAATTCACGCTCTCCAGCTCTTTAATGGCGGAAAATCCGAACACACTCTGGCTGTACCGGTTCAGCTTGCCTCCGGGAAGCATCACCGCAGGCTTCGACAGATTGGAAAGCTCCGTGGCGCAGCTTAAGCCCGTGGTATAAATCAGATTGGACTGATCGGGAAACTGGCGGGCAAACAGAGTAGTGGTACTGCCGGAATCCAGATAAACCGTGGTGTCCGGGCGCAGAAGCGTCAGAGCCTTTTCCGCTATTTTCTGCTTCTGCGGAATATTGCGGACGGATTTCCGGCCCAGAAAATCATCGGTGCCGATAAGCACCTGGACGGATTTCGCTCCGCCGTGAATCCTTAAGATCCGTCTGGCCTCGTCCAGGAGCTTTAAGTCGGTGCGCAGCGTCATTTCCGATACGTTGGGAAATGCATCCTTCAGCTGTGAAAAGCTTACGGTTCCGTTTTCGTTAATCAGATCTACAATCGCATTTCTGCGTGTTTCCATTGAATCCATATATGTTCCTCCGGTCCGGGCCAAAAAGCTCTCCTGCCCGGAGCCTTCGGCCTCTTTATTCGTTTATAAAGTTTGCAATTAAATATTCCTCTGCCTCCGGGCACCATAATCCCTGATGTGCGTCCACGATATCTGCCAGTGCGGTCAGACGCTTGTCGCCCTCTTTCTCTCCCTTGGCCCGCAGATCGGTTAAAGCCGTCAAAGGCATGGTCAGATGGGTGTAAATCAGCTTTTTGCCGCCGGGAATCTTGGGCAGATTCAGGGTGGTATCCACTACCGCATCCAGTCCCCCGATGTGTGTAACCATAACCGCCGGATTGATGCGGCCGGCTGCCGTGAGCTTTAAGGACTCCAGCATGTCGTCGGTGTTGCCGCCGGTGGTTCCCATTACGTGGGTGGAATTGTAGTGTACGTCGTAGAAGTTCATGGTCGCGCTGAACTTGTTGTCGGTGGGACCGGCAAAGAAGTTCAGACAGCCGTCCCTGCCCAGAATTTCGCTGGACTGCTGAATGACAACGGCTACCGGAGCATAGCAGAATACATCGTCAAAGCCGGTTCCGCCGGAGATTTTGCGAAGCTCCGCCACCGGGTCCGCGTAATCGCTCATGTTTACAAAATGAAGCTCTACGCCGTCCTTTTTTGCTTCCTCCACAGGGAACAGCTCTTCCGCCCGGGCCAGACGATCCGGGTTTACATCTGTCACCACTACCATCGCAGGGCGTGCGTCCCGGTGAAGGGCGTAGGTCAATGCTCCAAGTCCCATCGGGCCGGCGCCTGCCATAATTGCCAGCTTGCCGCCCTCTTTGATTCCCATTTCGTGGGTGTAGACGCCCATTTTGGTGTGGTAGGCTGCGTTAAATGCGCCGATGCTGCAGGACATTGGCTCTGCCAGGGATGCTTCGTAGTAGGCGCGGCCCGTGTACTCGAAGAGACAGTTAAGCTCCATGACTTCTGCCGGAAGGATGCAGTAGGTACAGTCGCCGCCGAAGTATTCGTAGGAGTAGCCGGGGCTCCACATGGTCCCCTTGTAGTTGAGGGCCGGCTGCAGGGTGAATTTCATGCCGGGCTTGAATTTGTCCTGGTGGTTTTTGCCTACCTTGACGATGTCGCCGGCAAATTCATGGCCCATGATGGCCGGGTGATCGGCCACGTCGTCGTGGACGCGCTTGTGATCGGCTCCTAAAATGGCGCATTTGTAGGTGGACATGCAAATGCTGTCGGATACGACTTTGACGAGGATTTCGTCGTCGGTAATCTCGGGGAGCTCAAATTCGTCCAGCCTTAAGTCATTGGCTCCGTGTAGTCTTACTGCTTTTGCTTTCATAATAAAAGTTCCTTTCTTTATAATATTTGATTTTTGGGGGTATTGCAACAATTTTGGGTTTTGAGGTAACAGTTTTGGGAAAATGAAACCACTTATAGCTTGCGGTATATGACTTTGGGTAATAGCTCCGCAATGGCCTCGTACTCGGCGGCCTGGGTTCCGCTGCACATGACGTTGGCGGCGCCGCAGGCGGTGGAGAGGCGGACAGTTTCTTCCAGGCTCTTTTGAGATTCTTCGGATACGGCCAGAGCAGCTACTACGCTGTCGCCGGCTCCGACGGTGCTTTTGACCGGGACTTTCAGGCCCTCGGCGTAGAGGGTCTCCTTTTGGGTTATGTAGAGGGCGCCGGCGCCTCCCATTGATACTACGATTTTTTCTATGGCGTATTGTTCCATGAGGCCGCGGGCGGCTTTTTCCAGCTCCTTTGGTGTCTCAAGTTTTTCTCCCAGGAGCGCTGACAGCTCGTGGTTGTTGGGCTTGATGAGGTAGGGGGATGCTTTCAGTCCTTCCTCAAGCAGTTCTCCGTCTGCATCCAGAATTACTTTCGCTCCTGCTTTTTTGCAGGCTTTTACCCATACGGCGTAGGTATCCTTTGGGGAACCCTTTGGCAGACTTCCGGACAGTACTACGATGTCTCCCTGGTTTACTTCCAGCAGCAGCTCCTGTAAAAGGCCGTTTAAGATTTCCTCGGATACGGTGATTCCCGGTTCGTTGAGGTCGGTGTTGGTGTGGTTGACCGGATCAATGACTTTTAGATTGGTTCTGGTCTCTCCTTCTACAAACCGGAAGCCTGTTTTGATCTCCATAGCTTCCAGCGCGGAGCAGATGGTCCGGCCGGTAGCGCCTCCCAGAATACCGGCAGCGATGCTTTGGCCGCCGAGCTTTTTTATGACCTTGGATACGTTGATGCCTTTTCCGCCCGGGTCAGTCCGCATAGCGGTGATGCGGTTGACGCTGTCTACGGTCAGGGATGGAATCTCTACGGTTTTGTCCAGGGCCGGGTTTAGTGTGACGGTGTAGATCATAGTAAAACCTCCTTTCATTATTTTGAATCAACAGTTCATTTTTGTTATATCAACAACTTTAATTCTATAATATCATAGTTTTAACAATTGTCAACTGTTATTTCAAAAGTTTTGTAATAATTTTATCCATAAAATGTATCCGCTCTCCGGCTTTTCCTATGCGCATTGCCGGTTATTCCCCCGGCCATGCCGGGGCAGGCAGATACACCGTTACTGGTCACGAAGGTCCTCTTGTCCCAAAGCGTAAACTGTAGTAATATAAAAGCGGAAACTGCAGTAAATAAAATCAAAAAGTTCTGTGAGGGTAAAAAATGACAAACGAAACCGCCAGACTTTCCTGTCAATCTCTGAAAGAAGCCTTGCACGCTGTTTTTGGAGACCATACTGAAATACTCGAATCCAATCGCGTCCCCGGAGGCGACATTAATCATGCCTTCCGGCTCCGCCTTTCTACGGGAGAAAAGGTTTTTTTAAAGACAAATTCTATTGCAAATGCTAAATTTTTTATCACGGAAGCCCACGGACTTGCTGCCCTGGGCCAGCCGGAGGCCATTGGTGTTCCGAAAATACTTGGAGCCGGAACGGATTCGCAAAAAGGGATTTCCTTTCTGCTGTTGGAATATATGGAAAGCGCTCCTTCCGTCAAAAATTACTGGGAGGTCTTCGGTCATGAGCTTGCCGCTCTGCATAAGGCAGCTCCCGGACATGTGGAGAAGCTTCGGACAAGAGAGGATACGCAGAGAACGCACCGCCCTTCCTGCTTCTTTGTGACAGACGGGCAGCCTTTGCCAAGGTACGGCTTTTGGGAGGACAATTTTATCGGAGCCAATCCGCAGAAAAATCTTCCCTCGGCATCCTGGATTGACTTTTATCGGGAAAGCCGGTTGATGCCCCAGATCAAAATGGCGGAGCATTATTTTGATTCCGGGATGAGGAAAAAGGCCGGTTATCTTCTGGAACATTTGGATCGCTATCTAAGAGAACCGGATTTTCCTTCCCTGCTCCACGGAGATCTGTGGAGCGGCAATGTGCTGTGCGGAAACGACGGGAAAGCCTGGATCCTGGACCCGGCCGTTTATATCGGAGACTTTGAAACAGATTTGGCCATGACGCAGCTTTTCGGCAGCTTTCCGTCCGCCTTTTACTCTGCTTACCACGAAGTCAATCCCATTCATAAGGGCTATGACCAGCGAAAGGAGCTGTATCATCTGTACCATCTTTTGAATCATTTGAATCTGTTTGGCAGGATGTATCTGGGGAGTGTGGCGGAGATTTTGAACCGATATGCCTAAAAGGAGCAGAGAAAGTTATTTTATGTTATCGAAGCAGCGGCATACTCCCTGTTAGCTTATTGATTTTCTTTTTTGCTCCGCAAATTGCAATTCCATAATAATTCAGGTCAATTTCCGATACCTCTTTCATTTTCTCTATAATTACCATGACGCACTTCTCATTTTGCAAATCCATTTTCAGCGCCCTTCCTTCCCGCCTTATATTCTGACAAAAATAACCCTGTCAAAGTCAAAATCGTTCCTGTTCCTGCCAGTAAAGTCAACGGCTCATATAAAATCAATGCAGAGGCAGCAACTGTTATTACAGGAACCATGTAAATATATACGCTCGTCTTTACCGCGCCTAATTCTTTCACGGCAAAATTCCATGTGACAAAGCAGAGCGCAGAAGCCCCTAACCCTAAATACAGGATATTAAACAGATATGTTATATTTGTAAACCGGGATAAATCCGCTTGAAAATCAAAAATGAACAGTGCCGGTATCATAAATAAAATTCCATAAAAAAATGTCCTGCGTGTAGAAAGGATGACAGGATAGCCGAAGCTGCTGATTTTCTTTGTCAGTATGGAATAACAAGCCCAAACAAAAGAAGCCGCAGCCGCAAGCAAATCTCCAAAAGGATTCAGCTCTAACTCCCGTCCATGAAAACTGATTAAGACAATACCTGCCATTGCAACTACAAATCCGATAAAGAATTGTAAGCGCAATTTTTCCTCTGACTTCATAGCCAAATGCGCCAGTATTGCCGTAAAGAACGGGGCAACGGATATAATCACGCCCACGTTGGACGCTAACGTAAAAGTCAAGGCGATATTTTCCAACAGGTAATACAGGCATATTCCGCACAGTCCCGCAAGGGCAAAGGTCCATTCCTGCTTATAGTCTGCGGTCTTTAATTTATGAGGATATATTGCCAGTAAAACGAAATAGCCCATCACAAAGCGAAAAAAGAGAATTTCCGCAGGCTGAAAATCCGCTAACAGGATTTTTGTTGAAATAAAAGTCGTTCCCCAAATCACAATGGTTAACAGTGCCGCTAAATGTCCGAATGTTTTTCTGCTCTCCATACCGTCACTCCCTGTCCTTATCTCTGTCAGAAAATATCTCTCGATAAACGCCGGGAGCAAGTCCGATAAAGCTGTTAAAATAATTTGTGAAATGGCTTTGGTCTGAAAATCCTGTCCGCATGGCAGCGTCTATGGGCTGTATGCCTTTTCCCAAAAGAGCTTTTGCTTCATTGATACGGATTGTTTCTAAATAGCGGTAGGGCGTAATTCCTTTCGATTTTGTAAATGCGCGCAGCAGGGTAGATTTACTCAATCCGGCATAACGGCATATCTGGTCTAAATAAATCCGCTCATTCAAATGCTGCCGGATAAATTCACAGGCTTTTTCAATTTCCTGCCGACATTCCGGCACACAGCTTTCAAAGGGCTGTCCGTAATTTTGTATCAGAGCGGAGATAAGGAGCAAAAGGCTTTCTTCCTTTCCAAAATCAGAAATGCCGTTCATAACCATTTCATGAAGGGGGCGCAGATAACAGGTTATTTCTTCATCATAAATGACATTCTTTGAAAAACCGGGAAGTTCCCGTTTTCCTGTTACTTCTTCCGCTAAGTCAAGCATGGTGCTTTTGGAAATATTAAAGCCCCGATAGTCAAAGGTGCCGCCGTCGCTTTGGACACATGCGTGATTGTCTCCCGGATTAAAAAGTATGATATTTCCTTTTTCTATGCTGTACTCCTTATTTTTGCAGGATAAAACACGTTGTCCCTTCTCTACAAATCCTATCACATAATGCTCATGGAAATGATTTGGGAATGGCTGCACAATCCCCTCAAAACGGTAGGCTTCCATCCTTAACTCATCATCATAAACTACTGTTCGCGTTTCTCTCTTCATTCGTTTTCACTCCTTTCGCACATATTGTACTGCCGGAATGTGGGAAAGTCTTGTAAAATATCTTCATTTTCTCTGGCGTTTTAAAAATTCTCCGTTGTAGTAATAAAAGAGAGAATGTGCGCGGAATCAACATTCTCCCTTTGAAATGATATGTGATTGTGTAATTTCCCTTGCTTTTTTCCGGTTAATTAAATCTGATGCGTTGATTGGCAGTACGATAATAATCTCCTGACGAATGGGGAACATCCCCCATTAACTTACCCCATTAACTTACCCCATTATTGTATCAGATATTCCGGTATATGCAAGAGAGAAGAAAAAGTTCAAATATTTATCAGCCCTCGTAATCAGGGCTGCACCGCCTAATCAAAATACTTTCTTATCACCGCAAACCTACTTCTTATTGGGCTTTCTTTTGATTCCCAGCAGTTTCATAAAATCATCAAATAACGTAGTATCTATTGGCTCAAACATTAACCATTTTCCATCATGGTAGGTTTTTGTTTCATCATACTGCCTGCATACGGCGGCAGAAAGAGTATCTCTTATGGCTTCGAATTTTGCTCTTTCATCTTTTCCAAAGATAATCATGAAACCCATGCAATTACTTTTTGCGTACAGGCAGCAAAGTGTTTTACCGCCTCTGCGGTATTTATACTCGTAAGTCCAATTCTTACCGCCGGTATTCCATAATCGTTCCATTTCATATTTTTCTTCAATAACCGAACATAACTCCTGCCAGACTTCATACAAAGACTGACCGAGTAATTCTGTCATAGTTGATTGAGACGGTATATTTTCCAGCATTGTATTTCCTCCGTTTTTCTAAAAATAAATGAGATTTGCGACGCAGAGCTATGTTGCTATGGTATTAAGTATAACGTATATATCTTGACATCTTTTGTCAAGTTTTAATACTAACAGATGAAATTTTGATCCTGCTGAATTTTGATCCCAAAAAGCGGATTGACAATCATACTTCTCTTGCCAATCCGCTCTGTTCTATTTCATATTTTACAATACCGAAGCCCTGTGATAGTCCGTCACATCACTCCCAAGCCGATCATACAGCTCCTTCACCGTCAGCTCTTTCCCATGAACCGCCGAAAGCTCTGCATCCGTTGCACCGATAAAGGCCACAAATACGAGCCGGCCGTTCGGTGTGTCAATAGGCTGCAGCTCCTTATCGGGAATGGTGATAAAACCTGTGATATTGGACCGCATATTCACATCAATTCCCTGTGTCTGGCCGGTATACACATACTCGTAAGGTCCGAAAAGCTCTCCCTGCGTGAAGGTAATTCTCGCTAAGGTCTGCAAAATTCCGCAGATACATGTAAGCTCCGCCTCTTCATCCTCATAATCATCCTTCTTCAGCTTAAAGGTAAATTCCATTCCAAAGCCGCTGATCTCCTGATTCTCGGATTCCTTCTCATACAATTCCGACATGCCGTAGGTCACAAAATGCCAACAGTCCCCGCCGTCGTAAATGCTGATGCCGTCCAGAGGATCCTTTCCTCCCAGGCTCCATTTGATTAAGGTTCCGTAATGCTTGGGATTTTTCTGATCCGGATAAATGCGCTCACACTCCCGGTTAATGGCATCCCAGCCATGTACAGAAACCTCCTGTTCTTTTAGTTCTTTTTGCTCCCTTTGTTCTTCCTGCCTGTTCTTTTTCAGCTTGTCAAATAAACCCATATCAATCGTCTTCTTCCGTTACGATACGAAGGAATTTTGACATCAGAGGCAGGTAGGTTGCAAGGAATACAAAGTATGCGATCCATCCTGCCGCCTTTTTATTCTTTTCCGGTATTCGGATGCCTGCCATAATTCCCATAGCAAAAAGGCAGAACTTAATGAGCGCCAAATCCTTCCAACTGCTTTGCTTTAGATACTTGTCTGCATAGGTGAATAAGCATTTCATAGTGAGGTCCCTCCTGTTAGATGTACTGTAATATCCTTATCACAGTCAGCTTGTTTCTGTTAAATTTATGATAACAGAAATGAAAGACCTCCGCAATACATTCCATCACTTTCCCGCTATTTCAGGCATTCCCCATTGGAGGCAATCACCTGCCGGTACCACTCAAAAGATTTCTTCCTGATCCGCTTAAGAGTTCCCTTTCCGGTGTTGTCCCTGTCCACATACACAAAGCCGTACCGCTTCTTCATCTCTCCGGTAGAAGCGCTTACCAAATCGATCCAGCCCCAGGGAGTGTAGCCAATCAGCTCCACGCCGTCCTCTTCCACAGCTTTCATCATTTCCCTGATATGAGCCTCCAGATAGGCAATCCGATAGTCGTCCCGGATCTGGCCGTCCTCATCCACCTTATCCACCGCACCAAGACCATTTTCCACAATGAAAAGGGGCTTCTGGTAACGATCATACAGAGAATTTAGGGTGATGCGAAGCCCCAGGGGATCGATTTGCCATCCCCATTCACTGGCCTTCAGATGGGGATTCTTTAAGGATTGAATCACATTCCCGCCGGTGGAAACCCCTGCATCGGGGTCCGCACTGGTCAGACGGGAGGCATAATAGCTGAAAGCAATAAAATCAACCGTATTTTCCTTGAGGAACCGTTCATCCTCCGGCTCTGTTTCCAAAACAATTCCATTTCGTTCCAAAAACCTCTTGGCATAGGAGGGATAGGTTCCCCGGGACTGAACGTCAATAAAGAAATAGTTATTCCGATCTTTCAAAAGCGCCTCCCAGACATCTGCGGGATTGCATGTGTACGGATAAAACTGCCCCGCCGCAAGCATACACCCAATCTGAAAATCCGGGTTAATCTCATGGGCAAGCTTTGTAGCCATCGCGGAGGCCACCAGCTCGTTGTGTGCAGCCTGATATTTGACTTGAAGCTCGTTGTCCCCCTCCCGAATGGAAATGCCGGCTCCCATAAAGGGCAGATGCATCAGCATATTAATCTCATTGAATGTGATCCAGTAAGTCACCTTGTCCCGAAAACGCCGGAAAATCACTTCGCAGTAACGCAGATAGGCGTCAATCAGCTTTCTGCTCCGCCAGGAACCGTACTTCTGCTCCAGGTGAAGCGGCACATCAAAATGACAGATGGTAACCACCGGCCGTATTCCCCGGGAGAGCATCTCGTCAATCATATCCTCATAAAATCTCAGCCCATCCTCATTGGGTTCTTCTTCCTCCCCTGTGGGGAAGATTCTGGACCAGGAAAAAGAAAAACGATAACACCGGAAACCCATCTCAGCCATAAGGGCTATATCCTCTTTCCAGTGATGATACATGTCAATTGCCTCATGGGAGGGATAATAAGCGTCCTTCGGAAGCTCTCTGTAATCCTTTGTCCCAAGCATCACTGCCCTGCGGTCCGCTCCCCAGGGAATCACATCCACCGTTCCCGGACCTTTTCCTCCCTCCAGATATCCTCCTTCACATTGGTTTGCCGCCGTAGCGCCGCCCCACAAAAAATTCTCCGGCAAGCTGCCCATAAAAACCACCTCTCTCTCAAAGCAAGCTTATTTTACTACCTTCAGAAGATCGTCACCGGCTTTCACATCCTTGCCGGTAACTGCCAGTACATCCCCATAATCAAAGGAATTGCTCACAATCACCGGGGTAATGACGTCATAGCCCTCGCTCTTTATCTTCTCCAGGTCGGCTTCCACCAGAAGTGTCCCCGCCGTTACCTTGTCCCCGCTTTTTACATGTGCCTTAAAATGCTTTCCGCCCAGCTTAACCGTATCCAGGCCGATGTGGATGAGAAGCTCCACACCCTCCTCCGATTTCAAACCGATGGCATGGAGGGTATCAAAAACCGTCTCCACCGTACCGTTCACAGGAGAAACCACTCTCCCGTCAGATGGAATAATGGCCGCACCCTTACCCAGAATTTCCTCCCCAAAGGTGGGATCGCTTACTTCACTTAAAGCAACGGCTTTTCCGCTCAAAGGTGCGTATACGGTTGCGGAACCGGCTTTTAAAATACTTTTTGTCTCAGCCGCGTCTGCCTTTGGAGCCGTTTCCTGTTTTCCTTCATTTCCCTTTTCATCCTTATATAAAACATAAGAAATTCCAAAGGAAAGAACAAATGCAATCGCCGCACCGATGCAGGCCAGATACAGATCCCGCAGGCTGTCCCCGCCGATATAGCTGGGAAGCGTCATCAGTCCGGGCGAACCGCCGGAATAGTTGCGAACACGCATAATTCCCATGAAAAGTCCTCCTGCGGCGCCTCCTGCCATAGCAGAATAAAGCGGAGTCTTAAACCGCATATTGATACCGTAAAGGGCAGGCTCCGTAATGCCGCAGACAGCCGTAATTCCGGCGGAGGACGCAAGCTGCTTTACCTCGGACACCTTGCTCTTAACGGCTACCGCAAGGGTTGCTCCGCCCTGAGCAATATTGGAAGCCAGGTTGCCCGGATATACGATTGTATCATATCCCAGAGTCATACGGTTGTTGATTCCAATAGGAATAATTCCATAGTGAGTTCCCGTCATAACAAGAAGCGGGAACAGACCGCCCAGGATAGTCGGCACCAGCCAGCTTGCATAGGTCTCAAGACCATTGATTCCCGCTGCAATGATATTGGCAATGATATATCCCACCGGTCCCAATACCACCAGAGCCGCAATGCCCCCAACCAGCACGGTAATCAAAGGCTTGGTGAAGAATTTGATCGCCTTCGGCGAAATCCGATCCGCAATGGGTTCTACAAAAGAGAGGAACCATACGGACAAAATAATCGGAACAACCGAGGATGAATAGCTGGCGTTGTAAATTGGCAGGAAAAAGAGCTTAATGGCCTCTCCGCTTTCCTTGGACGCCGCTACCATATTGACAAAATTCGGGTGGAGCAAAATTCCTCCTACCATCATCGCCAGATAGGGATTGCACTTAAACTTCTTGGCCGCTGAGTTAGCCAGCAGAATCGGCAGAAAATAGAAAGAAGAATCTGCCATAAAGTTCACGATCTGGTAGGTCTGGGCATCGGTTGATACCAGCTTAAAGGCTACCAGCAGGGAGAGCACCGCCTTTAGCATACCGGCTGCCGTGATAGCCGGCAGAATCGGCGTAAAGATACCGGAAATGGTGTCAATGAGCTTTGCCCCTAATTTCCGATCATCCTTTTCCCCGGCCCCTCCATTTTCCTTTAAATTGCACATTTCTGTGAGAGGCTTATAGACACTTGCCACATCGCTCCCGATAATTACCTGGTACTGGCCGCCGCTGCTTACAACGCCCATTACTCCCTTTGTTCCTTTTAAAATATCCGTGTTTGCTTTCCCCTCATCTTTCAGATTGAACCGAAGACGTGTTGCACAGTGGGTCAGACCCGATATATTGTCTGAGCCGCCTACATTTTGCAGAATTGTTTCCGCAAGCTTTCTGTAATCCATAACTGTAACCTCCTATTATTATAGTCGCTGCGCGACAGCACTAAAGGGTAAAGTCGCTTCGACACACCTGTTATGAGAGAAACTTTTATTCGAAAGGACACTCATAAAAGTTCCTCTCGTGTGCCTTTGCAACTTTACCAGTATAGTCGCTGCGCGACAGCACTAAAGGGTAAAGTCGCTTCGACACACCTGTTATGAGAGAAACTTTTATTCGAAAGGACACTCATAAAAGTTCCTCTCGTGTGCCTTTGCAACTTTACCGGTATAGTCGCTGCGCGACAGCACTAAAGGGTAAAGAAATATTTTTCTAAACCTTTGTTGTAACCCGGCGGATGTGAATGGTGAGATATATTAACTCATCCTCCGAAAGATCCTGAGCAAATTCTTTCCTCATATAATCCCTGACCTTCAGTGCACATCGGTACTCATTGGGATACTGCTCTTTCAGCATCAAAATAAAGCTTTTCTCCTCATCATCTATCTCCGTTCCGCTGAATACACGCTGAACAAAAAATTTCAGATGGGTGATAAACCGCTCATAGTGAAGAGAATATTCATCCAGTTCCATCTGGAAATGGTATTTCACTATGGTCAGTATCTGCTGAATGATCTTCGTGGCCTCCGCCGTCTGCTCCATCCCCGTAAAATCCATCGTGGCATTGACCAAGTGAAGGGCGATAAAACCTGCCTCATCCTCAGGCAATACAATGCCAAGGCGCTTTTCAATCATGGCCAGGGCTTCCTTTCCCACCAGATATTCATGATTGTAGAAGCGCTTAATCTCCCAGAGAAGTGCATTTTTCAGAGTGAGTCCCTGCTGAATACGGCCGATGGCAAAGCTGATGTGATCCGTAAGAGTCAGATAAATATTGTCATTGAGCTTTTTCCCCAATGACGCCTTTGCATAGCTGATAATGTCATTGGTCAGTTGAATATGCTCCAGGGGCACCTTTTCCAGAAGCTCGGTGAGCTTATTGGAGGTGGTTTTATCAATATTGGTATAAATCTTTTCCACCAAAGACTCCTCCACTTCATCCCCCGGCTTTTTCTTAAACCCGATACCGCAGCCCATCACCAATACCTCTTGGTTCTTTGCATCATAGGACTTTATGATATTGTTGTTAATGACCTTTATGACTTTCATTCCCATCCGCTGCTTCACCGCCGTTTCTTTCGGATACAAGAAAAGGCCATACCTTTCTCTTGTATCGACTCATCAATCGTTAAGAGAATGGTATAGCCTGCTTTACCAGTAACAATCCATCTGTAATAACTGCACATATTCTAGCATGTTACAGTTTTTCTGTCAATTGGACTGCAACAGAAAATTGTATTTCGTTGTTTTTCACAATTATGGAGCATAAATTTTGGTTAAAAAAACAACTCCTCTTTAAAATCCTCCCCTGTGATGGCCTCCATGCCCCCCGTGATGGCCGGAATTGCCGTCGCCCGACTGCGTCTGGCTGCCATTTCCTCCATGTCTGCGGCATCCCTCTATCCGGTTCTGAAGCTCTCCCATCGTCATGCCGTGGCAATCCTCCACCGTAACGCTTCCGTCATACTCGGACAGCTCCTGATAAGCCCGATACTTTCCGAAAGACATTGCATGCTGGTGAGCTTCCTCCATACACTCTTTATCACTTACATAAGTCAGCACCGCAGCGCTCCGGGGCGAGGAAATTCCTGCAAGCTTCTGCGTGACGGCCTCCGCATTTTCGGAAACTACGGTAAATACCAAAAGGGAATTTTCCGAAAGATAGTTCTCCGCCGTCTCAAAATCCAGAAGCAGGCCCACGGCCTTGGGATAAGGCAGATTCTTAAGCTCTACTTGCTCAAGAATCTTCTGTCCGTCCTCATTGTATGCATTTGCCGAAACCACTCTGCCCAGGCGGTTGATGCCCAGCTCAATAGAGGGATTGACGTCAATGCTCACATAGGTAACAGGTCTGCCGTAGAAGGTATAACCTCCGGTCCCAATCAGCAGAAGCAGGCAGGCCAGCGCAAGCGCGAAGCGCGGCGCGTACATTCTGTGACCCATTCTATTCCCAGTCTTGTTTCCGGTTCGCTCCCCGTCTCTTTTTGCCTCCCGCCGTTCTTCCAGATAGCGCAGCGTACCGGCCTTAAGCTCGTTGGATGCTTTTATGCTGTTCATGCTTTTTTGAAGCTTATTCATGCCCACTCACCTCCAAGCTGTCTGCGCAGAATTTCCTTTCCTCTGGAAAGCCAGGTGTAAATGGTGTTTTCCTTTCTTCCCAATATTTTTGCAATCTCCACTGCCGTATATTCTTCATAGTAGAACAGATAAATGACATTTCTGTATTTTTCGGGAAGCTGAAGGACAGCCTCCAGAATATCATCGGAAAAGCTGTCCTGTATTTCACTTTCTTCTGCGATTATTTCCAGCGGGAGGCATTTTCTGTGGGAAAGCTTTCTCAGCCAGTCCGTGCAGGCGTTGATGGTTACACGGATAAACCACGCCTTTTCGTGCTCGCCGCTTGCAAAAGAGCCTTCATAAAGCAGATATTTCAAATATACGTTTTGAAACACATCCTCCGTGTCGTGGCTGTTCTTCAAATGTACGAAGCAGATTCTCCGCACCATATCCGCATATTCTTCCACAACACGGTTCACGTCCGCCGTGCTTTTCAAAGGCTCCACTTCCTTTCGGAGCAGCCGATCAATGATGTCTCATGTAATTGCTGTTCCTTTTGTTATACGGTCTTTGCAATGCTTAACGGTGATGACGGCCGCCGTGGTGACCACCGCCGTGATGACCGTAATTGCCGCTGTTGGTATTCCGGCTCGTGATTCCATAGCAGCCGCCTCCATACTGGCAGGCGCCGTCTACAATGCAGCCGCCGTCCCAGGGACAGGTTTCGTTCTGATAGCAGGGCGCGCCGCTGCAGATGCCTCCGTACTGACAGACGCCGTTCACATCACAGGTATTGTTGCCGGTGCAGTAGCCGTTCGCATAGCAGGCTGCATAGGTCGGTGCCGGTTCCGGCGCCTGGGCCGGAGCTTCCGGCTGTTCTGCGGGCGCAGTCGTCGCAGTATTGCCGGCTGCCGCGGTAACCGGGGCAACATTGTCTGTTGGCGCAGCATCGGCTATTGCATTATCCGCCGTACCGGATTTCTGATTCCTGTTGGCCGTATATGTCACTGTGCGGATACTTTTTGCCCGTCTGGAATGACTGCCGTGATGAGCCTGAGCCACACCGGACACACTTCCCGCCAGTACAAACGCCAGCGCCAGAGATAACACGATTTTTAAACATCTTTTCATAATGGAAAACCTCCTATTCCAGTTCCGCAATATCTCCAACAGTACACATGTATGAAATCAATTTCCAGCCGCTTTATGATGCGTCTGTAAATCGATTTGTGTTCTGTTGGATATATTGTTGTTTCCAGTTCCGCAATATCTGCTCTAATTCACACTTCATATATAATACGCTCAAAGGAATCCGATTCCTTTCAAAAAAATAATTTTTTTATTTACTCCGCCCTCTCACCGCCAATACCCATTTTCCAATCCTTGGTTCCATTATATCACCTTACCCGCACGGAAACAATCATAACCTTCCAACATTCCCCGCAAATCTCCGAAAAAAACGCCGAAAAGGGCCTGCCGGCTTATTTCGCCGCAGACCCTTCGCTGCCTGAGTTTTATATCATAGTATCGTCCCGCAAAACCTCAGCCAGCCGAATCTTCCGTATATTTCTCCACCCGAGATAATAAGCCAGCGCCACAGCTCCCAGAATAGCCAGCATAAAAAAACCAATCGGAATAAACGGCGCCACCGCCAAAAATTCCCCGGCCCCGAGATAACTCAGTTTCAGCATCCCTCTTACCACAAGAACCGCCAAAGGCAGCGTAATAAGAACCGGCCGCCCCGCAATCACCAAAGCCTCAATGCAGAACATCTTCCGAATCCCCTCCGGCGTCACGCCCACGGACAGATACCGGGCAAATTCCCGTTTTCTCTGGCGCACAAAGCCCAGCGTATTCGAAAACACATTGCCGATGCCAATCACAGCAAGAAGCACGCAAAAGCTTCCTAATACCGCTTTCATTCCCTGTATCTGCTTCCCATTCGTCTCATACTCCCGAATACGGTTCTCACCTTCCGTCTCATAAGCTTTGGCAAGCCTTCCCTCAAGCTCCCTCTGTAAAACATCCAATTCCTCCAAGGTGACGCCCTCCCTGCCAAGAACACAGAGGGAAACATCCTCCTCCGCGCCTCCAAGCCGCCCCTTAATCTCACTCCACAGCGACGCCGGAACAATATGCACCAGTTCATAATAATCAAGGGTCGCGTATTCCTCCCGCAAAGCAGGCTCCTCCTTTGTATAAGCCAGAACCGGGATTTCCGCCGTCATTTCCTCCGCCCCGCTCTGCCTGAGGACGCTTGTACCGCTCTCCTTCACATAAGGAACATAATCCGGGTGCCGGAAATCAGGGTTTGTCACATCGCGGATCTGATTGAGAATCACCGCGCCGTCAAGCCGCTGCTTTGCCCCAATCCGCTCACAATAAGCCAGAAAGCTTGCATCATCCAGAATAACAACCGGCACATTCACCAGCCAGCCGCCTTCCGCCGGTACCGCCTCATTGCCGGAAGCATGGGAGAACCCGCCGAAAGCCTTCATATCCCCGCTCATTTCCTCCTCCGTGACAATTCGTTTTACTGCTGCCTTCTGATAAAAAATGGCGTTTTCCACCCCGGGAAGTCCCCGAATTTCCTCCGCATACTCCAGGGTATCCACCTCCGCACCGCGGACCGTCACCATAATATCCCACACATCCTGATACCGTTCAAAATACGTCTCCCTTGTGCTGATTTCCGCAGTGGCAAAAAAGCACTGCATTATGGTAAATGCCAAAGAAGACAGAACCAAAGACAGAGAGGCGGTCCGCAGAGATTTCCGCTGCGCCTTCAATGCATTTCCCGCCAGTTCCCCCTCCACTCCGAATAAAAACGTAAGAATACGGGAATTTCTTTTCCGCTTTAACTGCAATTCTCCTGTATCTTTCATAGACTCCAAAGGCGTGTATCTGCTTAATCTGCGTGCCGGAATCCAAGCGGAAATCCATATGACGGCTGCCGTGGTCAACAGCGTCACTCCCAAAACCAACGGATGGTATCCGAAAACTGCCGTATGACGGTCCGGAATATCACTCGCCAGCATATTTGTCAGATGCACCAATACCATACTGCCGCCAATGCCCAGAAGGTTCCCCGCCAGAACCGGCACGGCGCACAGCGCTGCCGCCTCCTGCAAAAGACATGTCCGAATCTGCTTCGGCGTTGCCCCGATGCTGGACAAAATACCAAACTGATGAAGCCGCCCGTTCATGGATACCGCAAAGGAATTGTGTATAATCACAATAAGCGATAAGGAAGCCAATACCAAAACAAACAGGTACATGGGAAACAAAAGCCTCGGCGCCCTGTCCTGAGCGCTGCGCACAAGGTACATAGCCAGAAGCGAATAATGATAGTCCGTCATTTCCGGCGAAATCCCCACAGCTGCGGCAATTCGGGGCGTGTCCTCAAAAGCCGTTCCCATATGGTCAAAATAGAGATCCAACACAATTTCCTGTCCTGCGGACTCTTTCTCATTTACAACAGCATCCCTTACATGGGCAAAATTCCGAACGGCTTCTATGGCTTCGCCGTCAAACTCCCCGGTAATACGGCTCTGCCAGCCGCCTTCCTCCAGTTCAATCCGTTCCACCTCATATTTCCACAGATTGTAAAATTCTCCGCAGAGCAGAGATAAAAGCAATGCGGAAATAAATGCCGCTGTTATCACGGACATACTTGAAGAGCGATTATGCTTGATATAGCTTGCCGAATAATCTTTCCACATACAATCACCTCCGCCGCTCATCGCCGATAATGCGTCCGTCCTCAATGGTGAGAATCCGCTCCGCCTCCAGAGCCGCTTTTTCATCATGGGTGATCAGAATAACGGTCTGATTCAGATTCCGGTTGGAGAGCTTCAGCATATCCATAATCTCCCTGGAATTTCTCTGATCCAGATTTCCCGTAGGCTCGTCGGCCAGAAGAAGCGCCGGGCGGTAAATCAAAGCCCGCGCAATGGCAACTCTCTGCTGCTGCCCTCCCGACAGCTGATTAGGCATCGCCTCAAGCCTTTCCGCTATGCCCAGGGTGCTCACCACCTTCTCAAAATATTCCTGATTCGGCTTCTTTTTATCCAGAGTCAGGGGCATAAGGATGTTCTTTCTTACCGTAAGGGTGGGAATCAGATTGTAAAACTGATACACCAGCCCCACCTTCCTGCGCCGGAAAATAGCGGCCTGTGTCTGATTCAGCCCCAGAAGGTCCGTTCCGTCTACGGTAACCTTCCCTTCCGTCGGCTTATCCACGCTGCCGAGAATATGCAGTAAGGTGGACTTTCCTGAACCGGAAGCGCCCACAATTGCTGCAAATTCTCCTTTGCTGACTGTCAAATCAATTCCGTCCAGCGCCGTTACCTGACTGCTTCCTGAGCCGTAGACCTTTCGGACCCCTTCACACTTTAAAATCTCCATCATTATCTCCTTTCGTCTGCTTGCCTGGCTTTTCAGAGCGTACAGGGATTCCCAGGCGGTGTATTTCTTCTGTCTGCCTGTCTTTTTGGATTTCCCCTTATAACTTATATTGTAGCAGACGAAAGTTACAGCTCAGTGACTGTAAAACCGAATTTCAAAACATGCACCCCCGCCCGGTATATTTCTTGCCCGGATGATTCCGTTCTGACGCTCAATCAGCTCTTTTGAGAGGGCCAGTCCAATCCCGATTCCGCCCTCTCCCGCATTCTTTCCCCGGTAAAACCGCTCGAAAAGATGCGGGAGATCCTCCTTTGCAAAGCCTTCCCCCTCATCCCAAATAAGAATTTCCGTATACAGCGGATTCTGCCCGTAGGAGCAGCGAACCGTCCCGCCCCTGTTGTGCTCCATACAGTTTTTCATCAGATTCATAACGGCCTCCATCGTCCAGTCCGGATCTGCCGCTATCGCCATCTCCTGAAGCTCGGGGATGTCAATGGAAGTACCTGTCTCTGCAAATAACTCCTGCAAATTATCCGCAGCCAGAACAAGGAGCGTAAATACATCCACTTCCTTTCTCCGGAGAACCAACGCTCCGGCGTCCAGCCGGGACAGCACAAGAAGAGCATCCTGCAAATGCGTAAGCCGCAAAATCTGCTTTTCCACCTGTTCCAAATGCTCCCTTCCCATCTCCGGCTTATCCGTCTGCTCTGAAAGTCCCTCTTTACTTCTCTTTTGACTCTCCGCCTGTTCTGAAAAGTCCCCTTTACTTCTCTTTTGGCTCTCCGCCTGCTCTGAAAAGTCCCCTTTACTTCTCTTTTGGCTCTCCGCCTGCTCCGAATTGTTTTCCTTACATTCCTGCCCCCCTATCTGTCCGGAATAGTTGCCCCTGCCCTCCTGCCGCATCATCTGCACCGACAAGGACATGGCCGTTATCGGCGTTTTTATCTGATGCGCAATATTGGAAAGATTCTCCGCAAACTCATTTTTCGCCTGTACTGCCGCATCCTTTGTCTGGTAGAGATAAGTGACATTCTTATAAATCGCATCCTCCAATTTGGAAAATTCATCCTCCCCGGAGGCGGCGAGAACAGGGGCTTTCCCCATAGGAACCTGTTCCAGATAATCAGTCAGGGCCTGAATCCGCAAAGACTCTTTTTGATTCCGATATAGAAAGGTAAGAAACAACAGCAGAATCCCTGTCAAAATTCCCGCAAAGGCAAAGAACACCTCCTGCCCGTAAGCCGGTCCCGCAAAATCAGATACGCCATATCCCAGCGCGGCTAAAATATCCTCCTGCTCCCTGTCTGCCTGCCCGGAAGAATTATCCCGCGCCGTCTCATAAGACAAGCTGCCCTGCTGTCTCCGGGTATATTCTTTAAGGACGGCGGCAATGATTTCTCTTGTTTCCGGCTCTTGCTCCGCCGTCTCTGCGCAAATGGTATTCAGCAGTTCAAACTGCCGTCTTCCTTCACGGCCCAGCACAAGCATAACCGCAAGAGCCGAAGCAATCAGGCTGACAGAGACCGCAGCCCCCACCGTAACAATAATGTTCCTCCTGCTGCTCATAAGCCCTCCTCCATGCGATACCCCACGCTTCTGACCGTTTTCAGACATCCCGGCTGACGGAGCTTATCCCTCAGCCGCTTCATAGTAACAGTTAAGGTATTGTCGTTTACAAAGCTGCCGTGAACATCCCAAACATGTTCCAGAATCTTTTCTCTCGTAACGGTTCTTCCCTTATTCTCCATTAAATACAGAAGCAATTCATACTCCGACACACTCAGACTGACTTCCTCCCCCTGATCGGAAGATTCCGTAGGACAGTCTCCCGCCGTCTTTTCCCAATGACAGGAAACGGTTCTCCGTTCCCGATCTATCACAATCCCTCCGCAGGAAAGATACCGCTTTGCCGCATCGCCGGTCCTGCGCAGCAGCGCCAGTATCCGCGAATAAAGCACCTCCAGCTCAAAGGGCTTTACCACATAATCATCCGCACCGTTTTGAAAGCCGGAAACAATATCCGCCGTATCTCCCCGGACTGTCAGAAAGATAACGGGCAGCTCCTTCCAGGTTTTGCGAATCCACCGGCACAGACTGTCTCCCTGCCCGTCCGGCATATTCCAGTCCAGTAAAACACAGGTTGGCACATGAGTTCTCAAAGCCTGCTCCGCCTCCGAAAGAGCGGCGCACACCGTTACCCAAAGGCCCTTATTCTCCAAATATACCTTAACTGCCTGCGCAATATCGGGATCATCCTCTATATAATAAATTTCAATCATTTTCATTCTCCGCCTTGCCGTCCACTTTATATCGCTTTCATTTTTCTGCTGCTTTCCCTGCTGTTTCCGCCCCATAGCCCGACTTTTTATCGGGCTGCCGCAGAATCAGCCGGCAGCCTCCTACCCTGCTTTGTTCCTTATTATATCCGAAAATAATTACAGTTCCGTGACAAATACAAATGCTCTTTAAAAAAATTCCCTTGTAAAATGCCTGCAAAAGCATAAAACAAGGGAATACACAAGTTCTTAAATCTCCATACTTTTTAGGGTTCTTTTGTAAGCTCCTGGTACAGCTTCGCATGATCGTTGATACACCACCATTTGCTGCCCGAATTAGCTGTTACACAGATATAAGTTCTGCCGTTTTCATTGGTTCCGAAGCTCACCGCGCAGCTTCCCGACTCGTCCACAAAGCCCGTTTTTCCATAGACGGGAATCCCGTTGGTCTCCTTATCCTCAATGCGCCGCACAAACCAGTTGGACAGCTCAATCCCTTCCGGGTGCTGCTCCGTGGCGGAGGTGGTATAAATACGTGTTGAAAACACCTCCCTGCACATCTCATTTTGAATAGCGGCCTCCATCATCACGGCCATATCGTAAGCGGTAGTATAATGGTCAGCCTCATAAATTCCGACGCAGTTGGTAAAATGGGAGGTCTTCGACAGCCCAAGCTCTTCAAGCTTCTGATTCATCAGATCCACAAAAGCTTCCTGAGAGCCCGCCACATAAATCGCAAGCCCCAGAGCTGCATCGGCCCCGGAGGGAAGAATGGTACCATACATCAGATCCCGTATCGTAACCGTCTCGTCCCTGCCAAAGCCTGCGTTGCTGCAGCGATTTTTATAGCTGTAGTCCGTAATGTCAATGGTTATGGTAAATGTATCGTCCCAGTTCTCAACATGCTCCGCCGCAACCAGGGCCGTCAGCACCTTCGTCATAGACGCCGGAACCATCCGGCTGAACGCATCCCTGGAAGCCAGGATGGTATCATTTTCCGTATCCGCAAAAAGAGCATAAGTGCTGGTGATATCCTCCCCCAGCGCCAAAGTATCCTCCGTAGCTTCATACCGGTAGTCCGGCTGAACGCCCGAACTGCCGTCACCTGCTCCCTGACCGTCTCCCTCCGGGCTGACCGCTCCTCCGCTTGACATGCTGTCTGCCAGAAGGGCGTTCTGTGCCTCTGCCGTAACTCTCTGGCGCAGACCGGCAACCGTTCCCCGATCCGGATTTATTTTCCCCCATATGATCTTTATCATGAACAGCAAAATGCCAATGGTCGCTGCTGCCATTCCTATCTTAATCGTCCGGCGGATCAACATCCGGCGTCTTCTTCTGCGCCGCATCTCCTGCCGCCTGCGCATGCGCCGCCTTCTCCGGCGCAGCTCGTCCTCATCGTCTTCGTATAGTCTTTCCAACAATCTCTCCTATTCCAGTTCCTGCTCATATGACTATTATATCCAAAAAATCCATTTATACAAAAATAGCATAAAAGAAGCCAAGGCACAACCCTCAGCTTCTTCCTTTTCTTACTTCCTATGCGCGTATGTCAACAAACTGCCCCAGATCTGACGGGATGGCTCCCTCCAGCATCTCCAAAAGCTCCATGCTGGTTTCCTCCACCTGGTCCATCACCTTTGCTGTCAGGGCATAGCCTACATTCATATGAAGCTGGCTGTATGACATAGCAGATGATAATGCTGCAATATCCATAATAATCACCTCTGTAAACGGAATATGCCTCGCTGCTTCCTGACTTGAAAACAAGCAAAAACATTCCAAATGATCTTTATGCCATCATAGCAGAATTTCCGAAAAAATGCAAGAGATTAGTCGATAGAAATCCCGGCCTTCTCCAGAATCTTCGGCACATTCTTCTCCGCGCCGATAGCCATAATATGTACGCCGTCACAGAGACCCTCATCCTTGATCTTGGCGATCATCTCAGCCGCCATCTCAATGCCAAGCTGTGTGGGCAGACCCTTCACGCCCTTCTCCTTGCCCTCCGCAGCCGCAGCCGCCAGACGGTCAATCATATCCTGAGGAACCGCGATACCCGGCACATTCTCATTCATATACTTAGCCATTCCCGCCGCCTTCAGCGGAATAATACCGGCCATAATGTGAGTCTTAATATTTGCCTTGTCCACTTCATCCATAAAGCGCTTAAAGCTCTCCAGATCAAAAATACCCTGAGTCTGAATATAGCGTGCACCCGCCTCCACCTTCTGGCGAAGCTTATTGATCTGCAAAAACAGAGGTTCGTAAACAGGAGTTACCGCCGCACCCTTATAAAACTCCGGCGCGCCGCCTTCCAGCTCATTGCCGCCGCAGTCCGTTCCCGTAGCTTCCATCACGGACAGCATATGGAGAATCCCTACGGAATCCAAATCATACACCGGCTTAGACTGACTGCAGTCGCCCACCGTAGGATGGTCGCCGGTCAGTGCCAGCATCGTATCAATGCCAAAGGCTGCCGCAGAAAGCATATCGCCCATAATTCCCATACGGCTGCGATCACGGCCCGTCACCTGGATAATCGGCTCCAGTCCCGCCTCTTTCAGCTTAATACACAGACCAAGAGAGGAAGCCTTCAAACATGCGGACTGCATATCCGTAACATTAACGCCATGCACCTTCCCCTTCAAAAGCTCGGCCGCCTCCATCTGTTCCTTAAAATCATATCCCTTGGGAGGAGCCATCTCAACGGTTACACCAAACTTTCCGCCCTCAAGGGCTTTCTCTAACATTCCCATTACTTGTTCCCCCTAATATTAATTGTTCTGGGATATGAAACCTTCTCATATCCTTTATCCGGACGTCTCTGTGCCAGCTTATCCAGCATACCCAAAGACTCCAGACGCTTATAAATCAGAATCCATGCACAGTCATTCTCCGGATTCACCTCACACTTGCCGTTCTTCTGTCCGCCGCAGGGGCCATTTACCAGAGACTTCGCACATCTGGAAATGGGACAGATACCTCCGGTTGTTCCAAGCACACAGTCTCCGCAGAGGTGACATGCCTCCTCAAACAGACCAAACTTCACGGCCTCCCCTAAAAACATCGTATTATTAGACGGATAAACCGGCGCCGCCGCATGATTGGCCGCCACCTGCACACCGTCGCCGCAGGACATGCAGACAACCGCATCCGGGCCTGCCGCATTCAGCTTCTTCATGGCCGTCTTCACACCCATGTTCATACAGCAGTAATCCGCCATTCCGGTAGCCACCACCGTCTTACCCTTAGATTCCAAATAAGCCTTCAGTTCCCCGATCTCCTTCTCGCCGCCCGTGGCACAGGCCGTAGCACAGCTGCCGCAGCCAAGGATTGCAATCTTCTTCGCATCCCCGAGCATCGCCATCAATTCATCAATGGGCTTTTTCTGTGTGATAATCATGGTATTCTCTCCTTATATCCCTTTTACATTCCAGGCATCCTTCGCTGACAAACACGGGAAACCGTCCAACAAACAGAACACTTCCAAAGCTGCCGTTCACTCCGTGACCCGTAACCTTCCAAAAGCCGTATGCCGGCAAAGAGCTGTCCTCTCCCTTTCTATTGTAATACTTTCTGATAAGAAATCAAGTATAAATTCTAAGAAAATAACAAAATATATCATATTTTTTTATCTTTATAACATTTTATAACAAATCCTCATATCCCCATCCCTCCCAAACAACCATGCCACCGAAAACCAACAAAACAAGCGGTCCAAGAAAAACTCATTCTAATCTCTGTCCGCACAGCTCACTGCTCACAACAACTGTTATCACACCTGCACAGCAGGAGGCTTATTGAAAGACTGCCATACAAAAAAATATCCCCAACCATTGCTGATTGGAGATACTTAAAATACTCATCTTATTCTACTTCCCGGTCTTCTCATAATACTCACTGAACAGATCATTCACTGCCTTATAAGTCTCACCCGAGATAGACGGCAGAGAGCCTCCCCAGGCTTCTTCCGCCTGCTTAAAGCCCTTCTCAATCGCATTCTGCATCTTCTGCATCTGCTCCGGATTGTCCCCTGCAAGCGCCTGGGCAAAATCAAACAATCTCTGAGACGTCTGCTTTACACCCCAGTAGCCGTCCTCCGAAATCGCCTGCTGAGCCTCAGCCTTCGTCTGAGCATCAACCGTAAAATTCCCGCTGGCAATCGTCCTCCAGAACTCATCACTGCCCGCCTGCAGCCCCGTAATGCCCTGCTTATTGAACATCTGCATCATCATGTTCGTAAAGCGCGTCGTCTGATTCTCCAAATCAGCCTTCAAGCTGTTCACCAGGGATTTACGCTCGGAATCACTCATCTTCCTTGTAACCTGAGAATCCTGGCTAAACTCCGCCCGATCCGTACTCGGCTTCGCAGCCGCGCCGGAAACGGCATCCACAGCCTTCTGATCCTGTTTCTGAGCCACCTCCGCAGCCTTCACCGCATTATTCACATTAACAGCCGCATATCCGGAATTTGCCTGGACATTCTGATAATAATTATCTTCAAGTCTCAAACCAATTTCCTCCTTTCTTGATAAGTACTAAAAATTCCATTATTTCTCTATATACATAATATCGGCCCCATCCCCCAAAAAATAAGCCCTCTCTCCAAATCCCCAAAAATAAACTCCAAAAGTATCACCCCGCAACCATCCTCCAGAGTAAATATCCCGCCACAAGCACAACTACTACAAGCATCTGCCGCACAAACACCTTCTCCGCCTTCTGATCCCTGACCTTCCTCCGCTCCTCCGCCTCCATCACAGCCCCCCAAGGACTGTACCTCTGCGCCCGTAGCGTAATCCCTCTCCCGTCCTGCCCCAAAGCAGCAAGAAATCCCCTCCAATTCTCTTCCAAAAGCCGCGTCCCTCTCCGAAAATCCTCCTCCAAAGTCCGCCCTCCAAGCATCTGAAAAAAACCGGCCTCCTCCGAATAAGCCCGTTGACTGCGGTACGCCGCATCCCCCTTCTTCTCCAAAAACAACCGATACGCATAAGCCAGCCCTTCCGAAGCCGCCCGCTGCGCATCCTTCGTTTTCTCATAAATCCCTGTCGTATGGTAATAAGCCTCATAGGCCCCCTTCTGATTGAGATAATAATCTACCATTTGATTTACCAGACTTTTCACAGGCGAAGCCATGTCACCGGACCGCCCGTTCCCGGAAAGATAAATCTCACCCTTAATAGAAGTAAGCGCCGCCAGATACCCCACAACTTCCTGATTCCCCTTCAAGGTCCCCATCCCCTCCAGAATACGGCCGCTCTCACCCAAATGTCTGGCAAATGCATCCGCCCGGACAAGCTCATCTATCCCAAAGCCTCCGCTCTCCCGGCTGCCTCCCCGAGCCTCGCCAAAAGCCTGACTCCGCTGATTCATCTCCAACTGCCCTGACTTCCTGTGTGCGTCAAACTCCTGACTGACCCGCACATTCCTTCCGCCACAAGCCTGATACACACTCCCCTCCTCGCCAAACGCCTTCCCGGAGGCTTCCGTCACACCATGAGAAGATACGGCAGAAGCATGTCCCTTCCCGACGCCGCTGCCCGAAGAAAAAAAGCGCTCTGCCGCCTTGGGAGAAATACTCTCCCCCGTAGTCCGCTTATACACACGATGCCGAATCTGATCAATGGTCTCACGCTGTCCCATCCGTTCCAGCAAGGAAATAAGATTCTTAAGCTTCACTTCCAAAACGAGATTCAGCTTTTCGGAAAGCACCGCATCCAACCGCTCCTTCTGTACCGTTTGCTCCTGACCCGTGGTATGAATCAGCACCGCCTCCAGCAAGGCCAGATACAGCCTGGACAATTCCTCCAGATCCTTAGACAGATTCCCCGAAGAAGAGGGCTGCCAGTTCAGAAGCGCCTCCCAAAGCTCCTGCTCCATCTCCAGAATCCATCGAAGATTTGCCTCCATAAGAAGCTTCCCCTCAATGCCGAACCACTTGCTCTGTCTGGAAAGCTCCGGTGTATCCCGCTGCTCCCGCTCCTCACTCTTTGACTCCGAACGTTCCTCCTCCAGCTTTGCCCTGGCCTCCTCCGCCTGTTTTGCAGCCTGTGCAACCAGTACCCGTCCGGCCTCCAGCTCCATCAGCTTTCTCGCAGCCCTGTTTTCCGCTCCCGTGGGCGCCGGCTGCGGCTGTGCTTCTATCCCCTTTGTATTCGTACCTACGCCAACCTTCTCCATACCCTTCCCCTTATATCAAAAACATTTCCATACCATCAACGGACAGAAACACAATTACCCCAGATGCCCCCTTGACCGCTGAAAATAAGCTCCTCTATAAAAACTATCGACCAAATCACCCTTGTCATTAAGCAAAGCCTTCACAATCTTTCATCCTTCAGGCAAAGACACCGCTCCTCCTCAAAAACGAAATCGATCACAAAAAACCGCTCCTTCGCGGTATCTTATCATTCCACGAAGGAGCGGCTCTTCTTTTATAAGCAAAGCTGCTTTTTAATATTTACTGTTGTTATCTCCCGTGTAATAAGAGCTGTAGCTCTCCTGGCTGGAAGAAGATGATGCGGAAACCACCGGATCGGGATCATAATCCACATCCATAGCTACTACCGGCTCCTCCTCATAAGAAACGGAGGAAGTAACCGCATCGGAGCGGAGTTTGAAGCGTCTTACCTGACTCTTCAGCATCTCTGCCTGGCTGGACAGCTCTTCGCTGGCTGCCGCACTCTGCTCTGCCGTAGCGGAGTTGGTCTGTACCACACTGGAGATCTGGTCGATTCCCTGGGTTACCTCCTGGATAGCATTGGACTGCTCCGTTGTAGCCTGTGTAATCTTATCCACAACATCTACTGCAACCTTGGTACTCTCCACGGTCATAACAAGGGCATTGGCCGTACTGTCGGCAATCTTCGTACCATTCTCCACCGCATGGATGGATTCCTCAATCAGAGCCGTGGTATTCTTAGCGGCCTCCGCACTCTTGGAAGCCAGATTCCGTACCTCATCCGCCACAACTGCGAAGCCCTTGCCGGCGCTTCCTGCACGTGCCGCCTCAACAGCCGCGTTCAGCGCAAGAATGTTGGTCTGGAATGCAATATCTTCAATGGTCTTAATAATCTTGCCAATCTCGTTGGAACTCTGGCTGATCTCGGACATTGCCGTAATCATATCCTGCATTCTCTGGTTGGAGATAGTCAGCTCCTCGCCTGCCTTGCCGACCTGCTCGCTGGCAATCTGGGAGTTCTGGGCTGTCTGTACCACCTTCTGAGAAATCTCATTGATAGATGCCGCAAGCTGCTGAATAGAGCTTGCCTGCTCCGTAGCGCCCTGAGACAGAGCCTGTGCGCCGCTGGATACCTGATCCGATCCGCTTGCTACCTGATCGGAAGCCTCATTGATGCGGCTCAGTGTGGTGCTTAAATTGGAATTCATCTTCCGGATAGAAGACAGCAGGGGTGCAAAATCACCTACGTAGTACTCTTCCGCCGTTGTGCGGACATTGAAATTACCCTTGGCCATCTCAGCCATCAGACGGTTCAAGTCCGTAATCATAGCATCCAGACCCTTAAAGGTTACTTTGAAATTGTCCACCAAAACGCCGATCTCATCCTTCCCCGTATAAGTCAGATCATTCTTAACAAGGCCCTTGGAGAGATTCTGAGCTGCCTCCTCCACCTCTGCGATAGGTCTTACGATGGAAGCTGTTACCTTAATGCAGATAACGAATGCAAAAATCACTGCCACCACCAGCAGGGCGACAACGATTATCATATCCTGATTCGTGGACTTCACACTTTCATCCAGTGTCTCGTCCTGAAGAGCTGCCGTGGCATCATCAAGAACCATAGCCTGCGCAACCAGTGCATCCAGAGTCGGTGTACACTCCTCCACCAGAATCCGCTCGGACTCTGTCATTCCGGTAGTATTGGAATTGCCTGCTGCCGCCTCAGCTCTCAGGCTTTCCTCTACTCTTCCGCCAATAGCAATCCACTGCTCCATCAACGTAGAATATGTATTGACCTCGCCCGCATCCAGAATATTCATCGCTTTCAATTCCTCAATATCGGAACGGATGGATACAATCAACTCATCTACACGCTTTGCATTGCTCTCCAAGGTTGCGTTGTCCTTTGAAATCGCCATATCACGCAAATACCGGGCCGCCGTGTTGGTGCTCATACGGCTGTTGCGTACCAGACTTCTGGCTGTCATGGCACCGTTCGAAAAGTCATGAAGATTCTGGTTGGCTGCATTCAGCTTTGAAATTGCGGTTATTGAAATAATAACCGTCAATACCAGAACAACCGCATAACTTACCAATAATCTGCTTCTGATTTTCAAGTTCTTTAACATGTCTTTCCCCTTCTTTTCCTCTTTATTGTGCAGTATTCAACACTCTTCCTTATCATACTGCGAATTTACTTTCTTGTCCACAGAAAACAAATATTTTTTATTAATCTCTTCTCAAGGTAAACCGGCCTGTAAGCTCCTTGAGCATCTGAGACTGGCTGGACAGCTCCTCGCTTGCCGCCGCGCTCTCCTGGGCCGTTGCGGAGTTGGTCTGTACCACGCTGGAAATCTGGTCCATACCCTGGGTAATCTCCTGGATGGAATTGGCCTGATTCTCCGCCGCACGGGTAATCTTTTCCACCAGTTCCACCGCATTCTTGGTGCTCTCCACCGTAGACAGCAGAGCCTCCGCCGTACTGCCCGCGATCTTCGTCCCATTGTCCACCGCCTGCATGGAGCCTTCGATCAGATGGGTCGTATTCTGTGCCGCCTCCGCACTCTTGGAAGCCAGATTCCGCACCTCATCGGCCACAACCGCAAAGCCCTTGCCGGCGCTGCCTGCCCTTGCCGCTTCTACGGCCGCATTCAGAGCCAGGATATTCGTCTGGAATGCAATGTCCTCGATGGTCTTGATAATCTTGCCAATCTCGCCGGAACGGTCGCTGATTTCGGACATAGCCGCGATCATCTCCTCCATCTTCTGATTGGAAATCTGAAGATCCGCTCCCGCATTCTCCACCTGCTCGCTTGCCTTCTTTGCATTCTCGGAGGTCTGCTTTACCTGACTGGAAATATCATTGATGGACGCTGCCAGCTGTTCCACCGCACTTGCCTGCTCCGTTGCACCCTGGGAAAGTCCCTGCGCGCCGCTGGATACCTGATCGGAACCGCTTGCCACCTGATCGCTGGCGTCATTGATCCGAAGGAGGGTTGTACTCAGATATTTATTCATCTCGCGGATAGAGCCCAGAATCGCCTGGAAATCACCTACATAGTAATTCTCCGCTCTGGTGCGGATATCCAGGTTGCCCTTGGCCATCTCGTTCATCAGATAAGAGATATCCTGAATCACCGCCGAGAGCACCTCGCTGGTCTTGCGGAAGCTGTCGGCCAGCGTACCAAGCTCATCCCTGGATTCATATGTAACGTGACTTTGAATATTTCCGTTGGAAATAGCCTGCGCCGTCTTCTCCAGCTCATAGATAGGCCGGGTCAGCCCCTTAATGAGAACTGCCATAATTCCAACTGCAATGAGAACTGCCACAATTAACAAAGCCAAAAGAAACAGAGACGCATTGTTTGTAGTTCTGTTGACGGATTTGCTCATATCCTCAGCCGACACATTGGCTTCCCTGTAGATTGCCTCCGCCGCCGCGGAACTCTGGTCAAAAATCTCAGAAAAATCTCCTGTGAGCAGTTCCCGGGCTTCCTCCCAGTTGCCGGCCTCCATCAGTCCTAAGATCTCCCCGATAAGAGCCTGGGCCTCGCCGCTGTCATCCAGAAGCTTCTGTACGGAACCGCCGGCAGTTCCGGAAATCTCCTGAAGCTTGTTGAGTCCTGCCACAACTTCCGTAGCGCTTTCATTGATGCGATCCGCATATTTAGCCAGATCCTCTTCTACCAGGGCCGCATTTAAGCTTCCCCAGACATTGTACATCTTCTCGGCAACACTCATGCCTTCCGTGGCCGCCACAAAGGGACCCTCGTACATCTGATGTGATTTATCTCCGATTGAGCGCAAAGCCGTTATGGAAAGTATCACCAGGGCGACGCTGAGCACCAGAATCGTTCCAAAGGAAACAATCAGCTTTTGTGAAATCTTTAAATTCTTCATCTCTTACTCCATTCTTATATTATTTTCATTTTCTTCCTGTGAATCCGGCGGCGTATCCGCGGGGCTTTTCTTTCGTTTCAGCTTTTCTTTGAGCTGCTCCCGCTTTTTTGCAAAAAGCTGCTTCATCTTGGAAAACCAGATTCTCCACAGCCGAAGCAGGCAGCAAGGCAAATACAGCCATGAGAATTTTTTCAGAACCGGAAACATCCCTGCCATATAATCCTTAGGAGGAAACAGGGCTTCCTTTTCCCGATTCATCCACTCTCTTCGCCGGTCTCTTTTATAAAAATCCGCCACATCCTGTAGCAGCGGAAGAATTTTTCCGCTTAACTGTCTCCCCTGTTCCCCTCTGGAGAGAATGTAAGCCTCCATAGCATTGTAGATCTCCATCTCGTCACTGATTCCGTTTTGAAACCAGATATCGCCCAGCTTTAAAAGCCGCTCCGAAAATTCCAAAATCTTATACCGTTTGAGAACTTTGTCCACATAAGGCCAGTTCAGTTCTTCCTTGTGGGCCTTTTCATACAGCCAGAAGTCCAGCACGGTCCGAACCGTTGCCCGGCCAAGGGCATAGTCATTGGCCGCCTTGCCTGCCATATAAAGGTAGGCTTCCTCCTTATCAAAGCACCGGAGATAACGGTAGCCTTTTTTCTTGGAATACATGCGCACCGGTGAATCAAAGTAGCGCTCCATCTTTTCATTGACAAACTTTATTTTATCATAAAACTTCACATAGACGCCTGGTATTTTATAGTATAAAATTCCTTCGTCCTCCCGGTTCTCCTGCGGCTCGTAATCCATACTGCGCATAATGGTGTCAATACGTACCAGATCCCCTTTGGAAACTAAAATATGGATAGCATCCATTCTGCGCATCTCCTTCTGGGGGTAAAGCTCCCTCAGGCCGGTGCCCTCCAGAATGAGAAAATGTATCTTCTTGCGCTCCAGCTGCCAGTGCAGCACCTCCTCCGCACTTTGATAGCCGGGTACGTTTTTCAACTCCCTCTGATAGCTCTCATAGAACAGGCCCTTGATTTCCTTGTCCATCTCTGAACTTAAACCCAGGATGCCGAGCCAGCACAGATTCGCTACCTGATTGGTATCCGCCAGCCGGTAGATGGTCCTCCAGGGCATCAGACTGCCGGACATGACAGGAACCTTCTTCTGATTCATGACCGCCGATACCAGCAAAAGCAGATACCGGCGATCCTGCTGCAATACGTTCATCAAAGGAACCTCTCTCTTCCTATTAAAGAATTCCCCTCACAAAAATATTTCCCCTCGTGAAGCGTTTTCCCGTGCCCCTCGCCTTACAATTCGGGACACAAGAAGAAGGGCCGCCTTACTCGGCCCTTTTCTCTTATACGAAATAATCCATCATCAGCCCAAGGGCCATATAATTACTCATATTATAAGCGCCTGCTTTGGAAAACGTATTCAAAAAATGATAGCCGTCCGTGTTCTGGCTGCTCTCCGCCTGCCGCACACTGTTCTGCACCAGTCCGGCGGAATTGGCCCGAAGCCCGGCGCTTCCTCTGTCAAAGGCTGCCTGCGCAATGCCGTTCCTGCCGGAAATCACATCCCGCACCAGATCCTCGTCCTTCTCCAGATTCTTCGTAAGCTTCTCCTTATCAAAGGAAAGGGTTCCGTCCTTATTGGCGGTAATTCCCGCCATCTCAAGAGACTGCTCGGAGCCTAAGCTTCTCACCATATTCCGAAGCTGCCGGCTGACCTCCGATCCCTGACCCGCATTGTTCCGCAGGAAATCCACCGCTTTGTTGTAATTATTCACCAAATCTTCCACACCGGAGATCAGCCGCTCACTGTCCTCCTGAGGCTCAATATCCGCCTTACCTTCCTTCTTAAGCGTAGCCTGAATCCTTCCCATATCCAGAGAAATCTCATTGGAGGAGGAAACATAATTGCGGCTTGCGCCGTTCTCCGTAACGGAGTACTTTGCATTCTGAGCCTCCTGCGCCGTCTCGCTCAAGCCCTTGGCAATCCCGGTGTCGCCGTTTACCTGAAAGGTATTGCCCTCCCCGGTCTTTGTCCCTGTAATCTGAAGAGACGCCTCCCCGTCCTTCACCACCACATTCGCCTGTACACCGCTCTTGGCCCGGTTGATCTGACTGGCCGCCTCCTCAAGCATCTCCTGGTTCGTCCTCAATCCGCCGCCCTTCTTCCGGGCATCCACCTGCACAAACACACCGGACACGCCGCCGGAAGCGCTCTTGGACCGGATACTGAAATTCATACCGGAGGAAGCCTTCGCCTTTGCATTCACGCCCGCGCTCTGATTCATCTGAGCTTTCGCCACCTGGCTCACATTAACGGAAAGCTTCTGTCCGTATCCGCTGCCGAAACGCTCCTTAGCCGACAGCACACTGTTATCGGAGCTGCCGAGCTTTTTCGCATTCGCCGCACCGGAGGAATTTGATCCCCGCAGAGAGTTTGCGGACTGCATCAGATCCGTCATCTTACTATTATAATTCTTGAGGAAATTCAGACTGGAATCCTTGTACGTCCGGTTCACACGCTGCACCGGAGACACAGCCTGACGATTTGAATGATAATTATTCAGCGCCTGCTGCAGCCGAAGCTGATTGATGGAGGATGTGTAATTCATATAACTCATAGATGAACCAATCCTGCCAACTGCCATATCCATTGCCCCCTTTCGAATCTATCTTTAAGAGTAACAGTTCCAGCAACCGAACCGTCACCTTTAAAAACATTTCCGATTCATTTTAAAGATACCAATTGCCAGTGTAAAATCTGCCCTTTAACTGCGGACAGAATAGTACGCTGGTTACTCTTATATTATATATCGGTTCATTACAAAGATAAATAACAAAAAACAAGAAAAATCTTTATAATTTTTCAGATTTTCTTTCCCGAAGCTGCCGAACACGCCGTTCCTCAAAAATATCCAGAGCTTTGGAGCTGTAACCTGCATTCTTTTCATCCGACACAAGCATCCCCTCTACCAGAGTCAGCACCCTTTTGCGCATAATATTCACCAGCTCCACCGAATGACTGCTGACAATCACCGTAATTCCCTGATGATTCACATCATTAATCAAATTCATCATATCCCAGGCCGCATCCGGGTCCAGATTAGCCGTAGGCTCATCCGCCAAAAGAATCTCCGGCCCCGTCACCAAGGCCCGCGCCAGCAGCACCCGGGCCTCCTCCCCCACCGACAGCTCCTGCGGAAACGCCTTCACCTTATGGGCCATCCCCACCCGTCCAAGAGCCTCCGCAATCCGTCTTTTACTCTCTCTCCGGGAAAACCCACAGGACCGCATCACCAAAAAAAGATTCTCATACACATCCCGATCCCGCAGACACCGCATATCCGCCTGCATAATCCCGAATTTTCTCCGAAAAAAAGGAATCTCTCGCCTCTTCAAAGCACTGATATCCTTCTCATCCACAAAAATCTTCCCCCCAGTCGCCTCCTCCTGCCTGCTGAGAAGCTTAAGAACACTCGACTTCCCCACCCCGCTCTTCCCGATCAGAAAAACAAACTCCCCTTTCTCCACCCGAAAAGAAATATCCTCCAACACCAGATCATCCGGCTCAAAAATCTTCGTAACACGATCAAACACAATCTGGGCCATAACATCCCCCCATTCTTCCCATTCTCAACAACCTCCCCCGAGGGGCTGCCGCAAAATAAGCCGGCAGGCTTTTCCTATATCCGGTGTCCGGCTGTTCGCATACAGGGTGTCTGATATGGACGGACATAGCCTCAAAACCAAACCACTCCCACCCCGCTACAAGGGCAATGTCCGTACAGAGCAGACATCCTGTACGCGAACCGTCCGAACACTGGATATGGAAATGACTGCCGGCTTATTTTGCGGCAGCCCCTCCCACCACCTAAATCTTACAATACAACACAAAAAAAAGAAAGGGCAAATTTACATTCACCCTTTCCCAAAGAACCCCGATTACTTCTGATAAAACGAATCCTTCCCAGCCAGCTTCACGCTGACCACCCGATCCACTTCCCTAATCTTCTCCAGGTTCCTCCGAATATTATTCCCTATCTCCCCGATCTTCTTTTCTTCAAAGGAGGCTTCCTTCGCAGCTTCCCGTTCTCCCTTAAGCAGAGCCAGAATACCCCCGCGCTCCAAAGGCCCGGCACATTCCAGAAGCATATAAATCTTCTCTTCGCTCTCCGAAAGGTGATCAATCTCCTCCTGGCGCATCCCCAGTAACATCTGAGCCGCCACCCGGTCATCCCTTGACAGGGCATCCGCAATCTCCTTTGTCACACGAAACACTTCATTTACCGCTCCATAGCGCCTATGCATCTGCTTAAGAAGCTCCGTCCACAATTCCTGTTCTGCCATTCTTTTTGTCCTCTCAATTATTGAGCATTCTGCTGGCTTCCCGAAACGCCTCCCGAAGCTCCTCCACCAGCTCTTTCAGTTCCGCAATCACCTTAGGGTTCCTGCCTGCACTGATGCGGGACAGCTCATAAATGAAGAAGTCATACATCACGCTTAATTCTCTGCTGATGGCATAGCTCCTGTTCAGAGTTGCCTTCAAATACTGCACAATCTCTCTGGAACGGGTTACGGACTGTTCAAACAGTTCTTCATCCTTTACCTCCAATGCCAATTCCGCCCTGGTAAGCCGTTTTACCAGCTCGTCAAACAGGAGAAGGAGCATCTCGCTGGCCGTCATCGTGTTGACGGACTGGGTTTTATACTGTTGATAACCGTTCGCATTCATCACTGTTTCACTTCTTACCCTTTCTTTGCTCCACTCTCAAGGAATGAAACGTCTTATGGTATGCCGCATTAGAAGCCCATTCCGCTTAAATAGCTGCTCTGAGAGTTCATCTGAGAAATCAGCGTCTCTAACTGTGTAAACTGGCTGATGTAGCGATCCTGCTCGGATTTTAAGCGGGTCTTCAGATTCTCCAGAATCTTATCTATATCGTCAATCTCACTTTGCAAGGAATTGCTCTTCACACTGGTGGGCGCATGGGTGGAACCTGCTTTTTCAATCAAAATACCCTTTGTTGCACCCATAGTCTTCACATACTTATCCATTGTGTTCTTCAAATTAGATGCAATACCATCTGCTGCGGTAAATGCTTCCTTTACTGCGTCCGGATTCTTCTCCAATGCTGCTTTAAACTTCGTCTCATCAAAGGAAAGCTTACCATTATCCTGCCAGCTGCCGGATACGGAGATTCCCATCGCTTCCATTGCCTGCTGATCCTTCGGTAAAATTGCCCACCGCAGATCGTCAGCCAGGCCGCGAAGCTCACTGGAACCGAAGAGGATACCGGCCTTCGCCTTTTCCTCCCAGAGCTTGATCTCGCTCTCGCTCATTTCCTTCTTCTGATCATCCGTCAGCGGAAAATAATCATTGTCCGGGCGGGTGCTCACATGAGAGTTCACAAGCTCCAGAATCTCATTGTATTCCTTTACCATATCGGAAATGGCGCTTATCATCTTCTCGGAATTGACATTGGTTTCAAAAGTCACCGCGTCCTCCGGGTCCGTGCTAATTGTGCCGTCCTCTTTATAGCCGAACTCTCCCTTGGCTGTCACATTCAGACCGTCAATAGAGAAGCTGTTGCTTCCTCTGGTCAGCTCAACTATTTCATCGGAACCCGCATACTTCACGGCAACGATAGCATCCTGACCGTCTGTGACAGTATAACCCTTGCCGCCATCTGCGGGATCTTGTTCCCCGAACAAAAGCGCTGCCGCGTCGCCGGCATTCGGATCATCGCTGGCCTCTATCTTGATAGAACCGGAAGCGCCTCCTACGGTAGATTCCATCACAAACTTATCCGCAGTGGACATATAGGAGATTTTCACTCCGGCGTCGGACTCATTAATCTTCTTCATAATGGAAGAAATGGAATCCTTACCCGTAAATTCAAATTCCTTACCATTGATCTTCATCTTGTAGGTCTTGTCAGGGTCCATACTCTCCGCACCCTTCAAACCGGAATTTTGAATACTTGTATTAAGATTCAGACGATTGGATTCTCCTGCCACAATTCCCAGGCCGCCATGAGAGGCCATAAGAGACTGGCTTCCTCCCGTAATAGTCAAGGTAGAAGTGGTATCTTCTACGGAATTGCCATTCTCATCTTTCTTATTCGGCACGGTGGTCTTAAAGGAAAGCTTATTGTTTTCATCCAGATCAACTTCCACTCTTCCCTTTCCAAAAGCGGCGTCCAGACTTTTCTGCAGTTCTTCCTTCACATACTCCAAACCGCCGTCTCCGTCCTTTGCATTGGCTTCAATGTCCGCTGCTGACGGAAGTTCAATCGATTTGTTGGTACCGTTGTAGCTGAATGTCAAGCTCTTTCCGCCAAAACGCTGAGCAAGTGTCTGCTTCTCCGACAATTCCGCCGGCTTACCTGCAAGGGTTCCTCCATTTGCCTCACTCTTAATCTCCAGGCCGTTCTTTTTGTCTTTTTTGGCTTGGTCGTACAGCTCCTTGTAGCCCATAGCTTCCATAGCGGAGCCGCCGGTCAAGGTCACCTCATTCCCTTTACTGGAAATGGTAAATCTTCCTCCGGCTGTTCCGATTTCCACAAAATCGGCCAATGTTCCCTTCTTGGAAGACCCCGTATAGCTTACTTCTACCTTGGCCATTGCCTCATTGATTGCCTTAGCCGCATCTTCTACATTATCAAAAGGCTCTCCTGTTCCGTAAGGAATGGAAACGCTGTAGCTCTTATCTCCCACCTTAAAGGTAAGGCTCTTCCCGGCCAATGTGCTGATATCCATCTCGCCGGTCTCAATCCCGCTGGTTGTCAGCTTCCGGTCGGACACGGCCCCGTTTGACATCATCTGGGCATTCTTTGCCATCTGCTTGATACCCATAATCGTTACGTTTGCCGCCGCTGTCTTATTTGCCCCGGTTACGCCGATAAACTTACTGTTCTTTCCTATCACAGATGTGCTGGCCGATCCCCAGAAAGCATCACTGAACAGGTTTGTACTGGAAGACATGGTAGATGTATACTTATTGGCAAATGCAATCATCTTATCACTGATATTCCGATATGCTTCCTGCTGCCACTCAAGTTTCGTCTTTTTCTGCTGCTGTTTGGTGATCTTCGTCTGTGTCCCCGCGGTCATTCCCTCGATCAATTCGTCTCTGTCCAGTCCGCTGGCCAGTCCGCCGTATCCTCTCAAGCTTGACATTGCCTTGTTGGTAGATCCACTTAAACTGCTTATGCTAGCCATATTAACCACTCCTTTTATCTCTTTTTCTTTGTTGCGATTCTCCTGCAGCGCCTCTTCCGGGGACCCTCCAAAGCAGAACCGATATTTCATTTTTATACATTTTCGAAATTACTCTGTACTTATTTATCGGCATATAGTATACTTTAGTTAATACTTGAATTTATTTTTATGACTGACAACGATTTTCAGAAATTAGAGAAACGGAGGAATTTACCTTGGCTACTATCATTGCACTTACCAATCAGAAGGGTGGGGTTGGCAAGACCACAACTTCAAGTGCTTTGGCAGCCGGACTTACCAGAGAGGGCAAAAAAGTACTTGGCATTGACCTGGACCCCCAGGGAAATTTTGGGTTCAGTCTCGGCCTTGATATCGAAGATTCAAAGACCATTTATGAGGTATTTAAATATCAGGTTCCTATCGAAGCTGCCATTCAGCCTACGGAATACTGTGATCTCATTACTTCCAATATTCTTTTAAGCAGCGCGGAGCTGGAGTTTAACGAGCCCGGAAGAGAGCTGATGCTGAAAAGGCTTCTGATGCCGATAGAGGATCGCTATGATTTTATCATCATCGACACGCCGCCGGCTCTGAATATTCTGACGGTCAATGCCTATGCGGCGGCTGATTATCTCATCATTCCTATGGTTGCGGAGATTCTCAGTATCGTGGGCGTTGCACAGATTAAGGAAACCATCAATTCCGTCCAGCAGTCCGTGAATCCCAACCTTCATGTCCTGGGGATTGTACTGACAAAGTTTAACCGGCGTACCATTCTGGCCCGGGAGGTGAAGGAGATGGCGGAGAATATTGCCGCCCAAATTCACAGCTCCGTATTCGAGATACAGATCCGGCCCAGCGTGACCGTTGCGGAGGCTCCGGCCCACGGAGAGAGTATTTATGACTATTCTCCGCTTTCCAAGCCCTCCTTAGATTACAAGGCATTTGTACGGGAGGTATTGTATAAGATCAGTCAACAGGAGGTTCTTCATGGCACGCAAAAGTAATAAGACGGCACATGTTTTGAATTTACTCTCGGGAGGGGAACCGGAAAAGGAAGTGCAGCAGCCTCAGGAAGCAAAGACTGAGGCTGAAACTACGACTGTGAAAGAAAAACCGGAGCCGGCGAAGGCCGAAGCTGCTCCCGCTCCGGCTCCGACGCCTGCAATCACCCAGGCGGCCGCACCGGAGGTTCCTTCTAATATTTCGATTATTGACAACGGAGCGAAGGAAGCCGACGCCTTAGCAGCGCAGATTCATGAAGAGCTTTTGAAGGAGCTGGAAAAAGAAGAAGGGGCTGCGGTGACCGCTTCGGCTCTTGTGGAAGAGCCTTCAAAAATGGAAGAGGGTTCCCAAAAGGTGGAAAATGCAGCCATATCGGAAGCTCCTAAGCCGGAAAACATTCCTGCCGCGGAGCCTCAAAAAACTGAAACTCCTTCCGCTTCTGCTGCCGAAGCGCCTAAGGCTGAAATACCCGCTGCTCCTGCTACAGAAGCACCTAAAGCTGAGATACCCGCTGCTCCTGCTGCCGAAGCGCCTGAGGCTGAAATACCTGCCGCTCCTGTCACGGAACAACCCAAGGCTGAAACTCCTACTGCTTCTCCGGAAGCTTCTAATGCAGAAATTTCCGCTCCCACCCCGGCAGAACCGGAGCCGGAACAGGAAGAAGTTTTAGAGCTTTCACCCGATCCGCTGACAAAACCGGAACCCCCGGCAGAACCGGAACCGGATTATGTGATGCTGAATGTGATGCAGCGTATAGTGGAGGACAAAATCATTTATTTTATGAAACAGTTTGAGGTCTGTACCTGTCCGCGCTGCAAGGCGGATACAATTGCCCTTACGCTGAGCGGGCTTCCGTCCAAATATAAAATTGTAGATAAGTTCGCGGTGGATCCCCTGGTGAGCTACTACACCGGCCGGCTTATCAGCCAGGTTACGGTGGAGGCTTTGAAGGCTTGTACCCAGGTAAAGGACAATCCCCGCCATTGATATACCTTCCCGGTCCCGGCAATTATCCCCGGTATTTGCCGGACAGGCAGAGAATTTATAAGAAATACCTACAGAAATCGGAGTCATTTTATGGAACACGAAGCACATACTTCCTATACGGATATCAATACGCTCCCGGAGATACCGAAAGATTTTGCAAACCAGGCTTATCAATTTCAAGAGCTGATGATGATGTACAATTGCGCCATCCGGGAGGTCCGTACCAAGCTTGAGGTTTTGAATGACGAGCTGAGCATCCGCCATAAGCGCAACCCCATCAAGCACATTACCTCACGCATCAAACGGCCTTTGAGCATTATTCAAAAGCTGCAGCGTTATGACGCTCCCTTCACGGTGGAGGCTGTGGAGGAAATGCTGAATGATGTGGCCGGCATCCGGGTTATCTGTTCCTTTATTGATGATATTTATGCCATTGCGGATATGCTGCTTCAGCAGGATGATATTACACTTATCCGCCAAAAAGATTATATTCAGGCTCCCAAGCCCAACGGCTACCGCAGCCTGCACTTAATTGTGCAGATTCCGGTATTTTTTTCCGAGCAGAAGCGAAATATGCGTGTGGAGGTACAGATCCGCACAATCGCTATGGATTTCTGGGCCAGTGTGGATCATCAGCTTAAATATAAGCAGGATGTGGAGAATCCGGAGGCTGTTTCTGCCGAATTGAAGGAATGTGCGGAGATAATCGCCCAGACAGATGCCAGGATGCTTGCGATCAAGAATCAGATTTACTGCAATGAAAAGCTTCACAAGTCCTGGCAGGATAAATTTGAAAAGCTGGAGATACCATTAAAATAGTAAAGCAAAAAAATCCTCATAGAAATTCTCCTTCGTTATTGCAAGGGATTTCTATGAGGATTCTTTTTCTTCTATCAGCTTCAAGCTTTTGAATGCTGCTTCCTGTGTTTCCGGATAAATCCTATCCCTCCGCCACAGTCTCCATCTCTTTTGCCACCTGCTCCTCACAGGATCGCATAGCGTCAATAGTCATGGAAAACAGCTTATCCAGCTCCCATCCCAAAACCTCCGCACCGTCGCGGATCACATCCCGGGAGCAGCCGGCCGCAAAGCGTTTGTCCTTGAATTTCTTCTTGAGACTGGAAACCTCCATATCCATCACGCTCTTGGAAGGACGCATCCGCGCCGCCGCCCCGATAAGGCCGGTCAGCTCGTCTGCGGCAAAAAGAATTTTCTCCATCTCATGCTCCGGTTTCACATCACTTACCAAACCATAGCCATGACTGCACACCGCATGAATCAGCTCGTCTTCTGCGTCGCCTTCTTTTAAAAGCTCCGGAGCCTTCCGGCAGTGCTCTTCCGGGTACAATTCAAAATCAATATCATGAAGAAGTCCGGCAATGCCCCAGAAGTCCTCTTCCTCTCCGTATCCAAGCTCCTTTGCATACCAGCGCATAACGCCCTCCACGGTCAGGCCGTGAAGAATATGAAAAGGTTCCTTATTGTACTTCCTAAGCAGCGAAAGCGCCTGCTCTCTTGTCAATGCTGTTTTCATCTTATCTTCTCTCCTATTCCAGTTCCGTAATATCTCTTCCAATACACCCGTATAAAATCAATTTCCAGTCACAAATGCATGTGCCTGTAAATCGATTTTACACCCGGAAGCATCCGCCCCCGATAAATTCCCGCACCAAGGAATTATCCGGAATAAAGGAGCTGTCCACGCCCAGGAAATAATCCAGGAACTTCAAAAGACGTTTGGCCTCCAGGTATTCCGGCTCCTCCCGCCCGATTCCGAAAAGCAAAGGCTCCGCATACTGCTTCAATACCGCCAGCTCATAGATCAGCGCGGAGTTGAACATCGCATCCGCTTCCTCCTGATAGGGGAAAATATTTTCATCCTCTCCCCGGCGCACGGAAGGCCACATACTGATCGTCCGGGCCGCTCCTGAGCCTCTTGTCCTGGCATCCCGCACCATTCGGCGGATCAGACGCCCGTCCGTGGTGGGAATCCGGTTATGTTCATCTACATTGAGCTGTGTCAATGCGCTGATATAGATCTTAAACTTACTCTCCCTGGGCAGGCTGTAGGAAAGCTTGTCATTGAGACAATGAATCCCCTCCAATACCAGAATATCCTCGTCTCCCAGAGTCATATAATCTCCGTTGTACTCCTTCTTCCCCAGCTTAAAATTAAAACGGGGAATCTCCACAGTCTTTCCGGACAAAAGCTCGCTCATCTGCTGATTAAACAGCTCCACATCCACAGCCTCCAGGCACTCGAAGTTATAATTGCCATCCTCGTCCTTCGGCGTCATCTCCCGTTCCACAAAATAATTATCCACGGCAATGGGATGAGGTCTGAGTCCTGCCGCTTTAAGCTGAATGGACAGCCGGTGGGAAAATGTTGTCTTTCCGGATGAGGAAGGGCCTGCAATCATAATAAACTTCCGGCTCCTGTCCTCCGCAATGGTCCGGGCAATCTCCGCAATCTTACGCTCCTGCAGCGCCTCCTGAGCCATCACAAGATCCTGCATGCCTCCCCTGGAAATACAGTCATTCAGCTCTCCTACCGTAGAAACCTCAAGCATATCCCCCCAGGAAACCGATTCCTTCATCACCTGGAATACCTTGTGCTGCGGCTTAAAGGGCGGCACGGTATCCGGCTGCTTCTGCAGGGGGAACTGAATCACAAAGCCCGCATCATAAAGATAAAGCTCAAAATACTTCAGATAACTGGTATCCGGAACCATATACCCATAGTAATAGTCCTCAAAATTCCCAAGCTTGTAGATATTCACCCGGGAAGCCCTGCGGTAACGGAACAGCTTTTCCTTGTCATACATCTTATGAGCATGGAAAATAGCAAGAGCCTCGTCCGTGTTGACATTGCGCTTTTCAATAGGCATAGCCTGCCCGGCCAGCTCCAGCATTTTTTCCTTGATCCTCGCCAAAAGCTCCTCATTCAAAAGCAGATCCCCTTCCAGGGTACAGTAGTAACCATTGCTTAAGGAGTACTGAACCTGAGCACGATGTATCCTGTCGTGACCTATCACCTTATAGACAGCCTTCATCAAAAGCAGCGTCATACTCCGCCGATAGGTCTGCTGACCGATAAAGGTAGCCGTGGTAAGAAAATCAAGCTCACAGTCTGAACTCAGCTTTTTTGAAAGCTCCTGAAGCTTATTGTTCACAGATACCAGAACAATATCGTAGGGATAGTCCTTCTGGCAATCCTTCGCAATCGTTTGATAAGCAGTTCCTTCCGGATACTCATAAACCTTCCCGTCAATCGTTACTTTGTAATCCATATGTGCCCTCCTATTAAAAGTCGCTGCGCGACAGCACTAAAGGGTAAAGCTGCTTCGGCACACCGGTAATGAGTGAAACTTTTATTCGAAAAAGCACTCATAAAAGTTCCTCTCGTGCGCCTTTACAGCTTTACCGTCCAGCATAAATTATTTCTAATAAATACTTGACATTTCTTAGCTGGACTATTCCAGTTCCATAATCCTAAACCACCAAAAACGGCTGCCTCACCGCCTCCGTATATATGGTAAGCTCCGGAAAATTCCGCTCCACAAAGCTCTTTAGATCCGCAATAAAAATATGTTCAATCCCGTAATGTCCGGCATCAATGACCGCCACACCGCAATCCTCCATGTCAATTCCCGTATGGTGATCAATATCCCCCGTAATCAACACATCCGCCCCAGACATAAGGGCCGGCTTCGCCATGCTCTTCCCCGCCCCCGGCGACAGGGCGGCGATTCTTACCGTCTTATTCAAGTCCCCGAAAACCTTTACATTCGGCAGATGAAACCGCTCCTTCACAAGCCCCGCACATTCCTCCAGGGTCATAGAAGCGGGAAGGCTTCCCACCCGTCCGATCCCTTCCCCGTCAAAGACCTCCTCCAGCACAAAGGTATCCGTAAGCTCCAGAAAAGAAGCCGCAAGCTCCGCCATTCCCATCACATCATAATTCGTATGCATGGCGTAATAAGAAATATTACCCCGAATCAATCGAATCAGCCGTTCTCCCACATAATCATCTGTGGTAACGGATTTGATGCTTCCGAAAATCATAGGATGATGGGTCAGAAGAAGATCCGCCTTCTCCTTAAGCGCCCTGTCAATCACTCCGTCCGTAGCATCCAGAGCAATGTACACGCTCCTTACCTCCTGCTCCCGATCTCCTGCCAGAAGCCCTACATTGTCCCAATCACAGGCATAGATTCTCGGATACCGCTCTTCTATCTTCTCAATCAAATCCTGGCATTTTATCATAAAACTCTGCCCCTCCCATTTAAAAGTCGCTGCGCGGAACATTACTTCACCATTAAACATTCCGCTTCTGCTGCTCAAGAACACAGCCTTCCAAAGCCTCATTCAAAATCCGTATATCCCTCCGAACAAAATATTCCCGGGCAAGCGTCCGCTCTTTTCCCTCCTTCGGGAGCCTCTCAAGAATCTTCTCATTCGTCTCAATCTGCTTCCTCAGATAGTTCTCCAAAACCGGAAGGGACTGCTGCAGTTCAACCCTCCCGTAACGATATTCCGGCAGGGTATAAGTCCGTCCTCTCCCCTGTACCGCCTTCATCATGGGATAATATTTTCCATCCTCATTTACAATATCCTCACGGATAATCTGCCAGTCATTCCGATAAATCCACTGACGGATGCCAGCAATATCAGACTGGGGCTGCAGGATCAGCTCCCGGACGGAGGAAAGCGCCTCTCTTCCCTCATACAGAATCTTCTCCATCAAAATGCCGCCCATTCCGGCAATCAGAACCGAATCTCCCTCCCCTGCCTTGAGGGCTGTCAGGCCGTCCGAAAGCCTTGTTTGTATGTACCCGATAAGCCCTGCTTCCTCAATATGGCTTTTCGCCCGTAGAAGAGGGCCTTCGTTAATATCCATAGCAATCGCCGAAGGAATCCGCTTTGTCTCACAAAGGCAGATGGGAACATACCCATGATCTGTTCCCACATCCACCAGGCGGTTTCCGGGGGATACCATTCCGGCTAATCGCTCCAATCGTTTTGATAGATTCATAGCTTAGTCCAGATAATCCTTAAGCTTCCTGCTGCGGCTCGGGTGGCGCAGCTTCCGGAGAGCCTTGGCCTCAATCTGACGGATACGCTCGCGCGTTACCTGGAACTCCTTTCCCACTTCCTCCAGGGTACGCGCCCGCCCGTCGTCCAGGCCAAAGCGCAGACGCAGCACCTTCTGCTCCCGATCTGTCAGCGTACTCAAAACCTCCACAAGCTGCTCCTTTAAGAGCGTAAAAGCCGCGGCGTCGGAAGGCACCGGAACATTGTCATCCTGGATAAAGTCGCCAAGATGGCTGTCCTCCTCCTCACCGATAGGCGTCTCTAAAGACACCGGCTCCTGAGAAATCTTTAGGATCTCCCGGACGCGCTCCACCGGAAGCTTCATCTCCTCCGCAATCTCCTCCGGTGAAGGCTCTCTTCCAAGCTCCTGCAAAAGCTGCCGTGATACGCGGATCAGTTTGTTAATCGTCTCCACCATATGCACGGGAATCCGGATGGTTCTGGCCTGGTCCGCAATGGCTCTGGTAATGGCCTGGCGAATCCACCAGGTAGCATAGGTGCTGAATTTGAAACCTTTACGGTAATCAAACTTCTCCACCGCCTTGATAAGACCCAAGTTTCCTTCCTGAATCAGATCCAGGAAAAGCATCCCTCTGCCCACATAGCGCTTGGCAATGCTGACCACCAGACGCAGATTCGCCTCCGCCAGACGCTTCTTGGCCTCCTCATCTCCCAGCTCCAGACGCTTTGCCAGCTCAATTTCCTCCTCCGCGCTTAAGAGCGGAACCTTTCCAATTTCCTTCAGATACATGCGGACGGGGTCCTCAATGCTGACGCCCTCCGGTACGGAAAGATCGATTTGTTCAACATCGACTTCGTCCTCATCCGTGAGAATAATCTCATCGTCATCGTCGTCGCTGGTAATCCGGAGCACGTCAATATTGTGGGCTTCCAGGTATTCCAGGATTTTCTCGAAATGCTCCGCATCCAATTCCATGTCATGGAAAAAGTCGTTGATCTCCTGATATTCCAGGATATTTTTCTTTTTCTTTGCCATAGCCAGAAGCTCTTTTAACTTCTCCTCAAATTTTACCATGTTTTCTTCCATGTTGTTCCATCCTTCCATAACTTGTTAGTATTTTATCCTTAATCCAAAGAAATATGCAATTTCTCCAATTGACGCCTGCGCCCTACTACCTGCTGCAGGCCAATCATATCGGTTGGGTCCAGTTCTTTTGCCCTCTTTTCCAGAGCATTTTTCAAAACCTTGTAAACCGCTTCCTTCAGAGCCTTCTCCAATTCTTCCTTTGTGTCCGTCTTAAGCTCCGCATTAAAAACGGCCGCCGCCCTGCGCTGCTCCTCGGAATCCTCAAAGGTATTCACAATCCGGGCAGGATTCAGATCTCCCCTCTCCTGCTGCTCATAAAGCATGCCGGCAATCCGTTCGTAAAGGGGAACCGTAAAGTCCTCCGGCGATACATGACGGCGGATCTCCCGGAAATATACGGGATCGGAGATCATCCAGGTCAGCAGAAGCTTCTGGGAGGCATCGCTTCCGTCCTCTTGCTCCTTTTTGCGTGAGGACACATCCCTTGGGCGTTCCACCGGCCGGACACCCCCCAGAGCAATCCCCATCTGATTGACCTTTTTTTGCAGCGCTTCATAGCCGACATGATACTGCTGCGAAAGCGTCTCTATGTAATTATTCCGCTCCAGCTCGTCCGAAAAACCCAGAAGCTTTCTTGCCATCTGATCAAAAAATGCCGTCTTGCCTGCCGGGTCCTTCAGATTAAAGCCCCGCTCCAAAACCTCGATTTCGAAAAGGAAGCTGCTCTTCGCCTCGTCTATCCGCTGCTGAAAGGCTTCCGTCCCCAGAGCCTTGATAAATTCATCCGGGTCCTTATAGGGTTTCATATTGATCACCCGGACGGAAAGTCCTGCCTCCTTCAAAATGGGAATAGCCCGAAGCGCAGCATTGGTGCCTGCCTCATCGCTGTCATAGGTCAAAAGCACCTCCTGGGTAAACCGCTTCAGAAGAAGGGACTGCTGCGGGGTAAAGGCCGTCCCCAGGGACGCCACCGCCTGGTTAAAACCTGCTTGATGGAGGGCAATCACATCCATATAGCCCTCGCAGATGATCATATTGGACTTCCGGGCGCTTCTTGCAAGGTTCAGACCGTAGAGATTCCGGCTTTTGTCGAAAATCCTTGTCTCGGGGGAATTTAAGTACTTGGGCTTGGCATCCCCCATCACCCGCCCTCCAAAACCAATCACCCGGTTATTGCCGTCCATAATGGGAAACATCACCCGGTTCCAGAACTTATCATAAGCTCCCCGCCGCTCGTCCATCGTAATCAGGCCGGAATCCTTCAAAAGCTCGTCCGAATACCCCTCCTGCTTTAAGTACTTGTAAAGCTGTCCGTTATACTTGCCGGAATAGCCCAATCCAAAGCGGCGGATGGTGTCGTCGGTGAGCGCTCTGTTTCTGAGATACTCGTAGGCATCTCTCCCGCTCTCCTGCTTAAGCTGATAATAATAGAACTTAGCCGCCTTTTTGTGAATCTCCAACAACCGGCCTTTTAAGTCCGCCTGCCGCTTTGCTTCCTCCGAGTACTCCATCTCCGGCAGAGTCACGCCGCAGCGGTCCGCCAGATACTTTACGGTCTCAGGAAAGGTGTAGTTCTCATATTCCATCAGGAAATTGAACACCGTGCCTCCCGCATGACAGCCAAAGCAGTAATACATCTGCCGATCCGGCGTCACGGAAAAGGAGGGCGACTTCTCACTGTGAAACGGGCAGAGTCCAAAGTACCTGCTCCCCTGCTTCCGAAGGCGCACGTAGCCGGATATGACATCCACAATATCATTTTTTAAACGTATTTCCTCTATTAAATCCTCCGAATAATACATGCATTATCACCCATTCCAATCAGGAGCAGTTATTCCGGCCCGTTTTTCCGGCAGCACAGGTCAAAAAGTTTCCCGGGCGTGCAGCCATCGCAGACAGCGAACACAGGCTTCACTGTTATTTGTGCAACGCCGTACTAGATGCTCCAAGCCTTGGGAATAAAATATTCGTTAAACTTGTAGATCGCATATTGATCTGTCATGCCGGATATGTAATCGCAGACCACAATCTCCTTCTCCTCATGCTCCTGAAAAAGCATGTCAAGAAATTCCTCCGACATCTCCCGGGGATGCTCCATATAGTAGGAAAACAAAGCCTCCAAAAGCTCCTGAGCCTTGATCTCCTCGCTTTTTGCCAGGGGATTCGTATACAGATTCTTAAACATAAAGCTTCTCAAATCCTGCATGGCGCCGCCCACCTCGTCGGACATGCGAAGCTTCCTCTCTTCTTGCGATTCCCCTGCCGGTCTTTCCTTAAGCCAGTCCACATTCTGCATCACAATATCATGGATCAGCGTATTCAGCCGTTCCCGGGTGGAATGTCCCAGAATATCCCGGTATTCCCCGGGAATATCCGTCTCCTCCAGAATCCCTGCCCTTATAGCGTCGTCGATATCGTGATTGATATAGGCAATCTTATCCGCAAAGCGCACAATCTGCCCCTCCAATGTATAAGGGCTGCCGTTTGTCCTGTGGTTGCGGATGCCGTCCCTTACCTCCCAGGTCAGATTCAGGCCCTTTCCCTGCTTTTCCAGGCGTTCCACCACCCGGACGCTCTGCTCATAGTGGGCAAAGCCTCTGGAGCACAGGCCGTTAAGCGCTCTTTCCCCGGCATGTCCAAAGGGCGTGTGTCCCAGGTCATGGCCCAGTGCAATGGCTTCCGTCAAATCCTCGTTGAGCCGCAGGGCCTTTGCCACTGTTCTTGCTGTCTGAGCAACCTCCAGGGTGTGGGTAAGACGTGTCCGGTAATGATCTCCTCTCGGGGTCAGAAACACCTGGGTCTTATGCTTCAGACGTCGAAAAGACTTGCAGTGAAGAATCCGATCCCGATCCCTTTGATACACCGGCCGTATATCACAGGGCGGCTCCGGTGCATCCCTTCCCCTGGAATCCCTGCTGAATGCCGCATAAGGACTTAAATACTCCTGCTCCCACTGCTCCGTACTCTCACGAATCGTCATAGGCCGCTCCTTTCCGGAAGGGCAGCTCCCTTCCTGCCAAACCAATGTCATTTCGTTAAGCCGCAAAAATGTGCCGTAAAACTGCCTCTATTATATTTATTCTGCGTCCGCTCTCAATTCCCTCTTTTTTTCTTCAAATTTGGATATTCTTTTTTTCCTACCAGATTTCGACGGATATATGCAAGGGTTTTCGCCTCTCCCTGCCGCGACAGCATACGAAGCAGGTACTCCAAAAGAGCCTTTGTCTCCTCGTGGATCACATAGGCTTCCTTTCCCTGCTCATAGTAAGCCAGAGGATGATGCTGATTGTAAGCGTCTCCCTTGTAAATCCGGGAGGCTGCTATGCGGTCCATCATCATCTCCGCCACATATTTTGCAGGCATCTTCATCCCGGCAAGCTCCCCGCCTGCCTGTAAGCTGTAATCAATCCAATACTCATAATGATGCTTATTCCGCCCCTTGTGATGGAGCCAGGCGGAGGAATAGCCCCTGCTCTCCCGCTCCGCGTTGTTGGGACTCCGATATCCCTGGTAGTACCGGCATCCGGGCACAAACTCCGCCGGAGAATATTTTGACAGATCGTGGGTCAGCCCCTGCCGGTAAAGACCGATTTTAAAACAATATTTCATCACAAGCAGTCTGTGACGGGTGATTGTGCAAAAATGCTTCCAAGCTTTCATATCTCTACTTTCCTGCCAGCACCAGGATCGTGCGCTCCGGCACCGTAACCTTCCGCTGCTCCTCAAGAATCTCCTCCTGTCCCTCCTGGAAAATGCCCTCTGTCCCTTCCAGTCCCGTATCAAGGGCAATCCGCCACTTGCGATCCGCAGGCAGTCCGGGCAGCGCAAATTCATGGGGCATCCAATGCATATTATATGCTACATAAAAGAAATCGTCCTCCACATAATCGCCCGCATACAAAATACCCACGCTTCTGCTGTAATTTTCAAAATCTCCGAACCACGCCTGCCTGCCGTGATAGGATACATCCGGGTAGCCGCAGGAAAGGTAATCCGTCATCTGAAGCTCCCGGGCCTGGTGAAATACGGGATGAGCCTTGCGGAAGGCAATCAGCCCCTTTACAAATTCCAGAAGAGCCGTCTCCGCCTTTCCCGTTTTCCAGGGAATCCAGGATAGTTCATTGTCCTGGCACCAGGCATTGTTATTGCCGGACTGAGAATTGCCCCTCTCGTCGCCGGCATAGATAAGCGGCGTTCCCTGACTCAGCAAAAGGATGGTAAAGGCATTGCGAAGCTGGCGGCTCCGAAGCTTGAGCAGCCGCTTTTTTCTGCTTGGCCCCTCCTCTCCGCAGTTCCAGCTGTAATTGACGTCTGTGCCGTCCCGGTTGGCTTCGCCGTTGGCCTCATTGTGCTTCTCATCATAGGTAACCAGATCCGTCAGCGTAAATCCGTTATGATTGGCCATGTAATTGATAACCCCATTGCGCTTAGGGTTGCGTCTTGCCCGGCTTGTTATGGCCGTAAGCTGCCCCTCGTCGCCCTTGAGAAAACGTCTTGCGTCCAGCATAAAGCCGTCGTTGTACTCCGCCAGATTGCGGAAGGCCGGTACTGCCTTTTCCTCATAAATCTCATCCAAGGCAAAGCCCTCGCTGAAAATCTTCGTATGGCTCAAAAGCGGGTCCTGGGCCAGAGCTTCCACAGGCGCGTTATCCCGGTTGATATGTACGCCGTCAATGTGGTATTCCACCACCCAGTAACGGATACAGCCGAGCACCAGAGACGCCTTCGTTCCCTTTGGAAAATAAAATTCCAAAATGATCTCTATTCCGTTTTTGTGAAGCTCCCGGATAAGCTCTTTTAGCTCCTGCACCGGATTGTCCGAGGCGGCATAGGAAGCCTTGGGAGCAAAATAGTACGCCTTGGGAGAATATCCCCAGTAATTGATCCGCGTCTCTCCCCCGTCCAAAGGCGCGTATTTTTTAAGAGCCGGACTGTCCACGGAGGCAAGCTCTGAAAATTCATATATCGGCATCAGCTCAAGCTGATTGATCCCAAGCTCTTTTAAATAAGGGATCTTTTCCTTCAGTCCCGCAAAGGTTCCCTTTGCCTTTACCCTGGAGGTTCCATGCTTTGTAAAGCCCCGCACATGCGCCGCGTAAGCTACAATCTCCTCGTAGGGCAGACGAAGAGGTCTGTCTCCCTCCCAGTCAAAGACGCCCGGGCAGATTCGGCCCCGCAGGACTTCCTCCTTTACGGGCTTTCCGAAGCTCTCCCTTCCTGCTATCCGGCAGGCATAAGGGTCTGTGACTACCTGACCGTCAATCTCATAATTATATTCATATCTGTCCGCCGGCAGATCTTTTACCAGCACGGAACGCAGATCTCCATACTGGCCGGAGCCTTCCATAGAGATAGCGGCTTCCGGCTCTTTTCTTCCTTTTCTGTAAAGCAACAAACTGCAGGTTTTTTTATCCGGTACTGCTACTGTAAAGCAGGTATCCTCCCCCAGCTTTCGGACGCCTGGACCTTGAAGAATGCCTTCTTTAATGTCATGCTGAATATTCTTGTCCCACTTCTTCATTCAGTTCCTATCCTTTCCGCAATGTTCTGCTTTGTATTGTAAAATGACGATTCTCCCCCTATTATGAAATAATAAAATCGTATTTTTCATTATAGCAGATTTTGTCAGTATTTGACAAGAAATTTCCCGTTCATTTGTAGAAATTTTTTCTAAATTTTCAATAAAAATGCTCTTTTTACAGAAATTTTAATGTCCTGTAAAAAGAGCATTTACCAATGCCATAGACTGGGTTTAACAAATCCGGCCCCTGCCATATAGGTAAGAGCCGGATTTTTACAGAGAGCCAAAACGGGCCTACTGCCTAAGATAAGTATTGATGGCTCTTTGAAGTATTTTCAGACTGCTGTCTACTGTTTTGTCATTTTCCAGAATATTGCTGATCTCGCTGTCCGCCAAGGCTATGGCCTGTTCATATCGTTTAAATTGGGGTTCAATATGCCCCTCCTCAATAACCCGGCCCAGAAGCCTCCCGCTGATAACCGTATCGCCTTCCTCCATATCCTCCTGGACTATGCTTTCCATTTCGCTTGACTGGGTGACGGCCTTGAGGACCGAGGCTCCCTGAGAATAGCGGAAAATCTCTGTCTGAAGCTCCTCGTCATAGGTCAGAAGCTTCAGAAACTCCCATGCCAGCTCCTCCTCCCCGGTGCTGGAGCTGATGCCCATTAAAAGGGTCTCCACCTGGGAAAGGTTATCGCCCTTGGTTCCCGCCGGCATGGTTATGCAGTCCCACTGGAAATTGGCATACCGCTTGATTTTATAGGGATAAGTCTTGTAAGTCCGGTATTCCGCAAAGGTCAGCGGCATAAATGCCACATTGCCGTTGTTAAAATCCTCCTGAACCACCTTCTGGCCCTGGTTCAGCTCATTGAGCTGCCGGATATATTTCACCGACTCTACCAGGCGTTCATCGGTAAAATATCCCTGGGTTCCGTCCGAATCAAAGATTTCCCCTCCGTTAGAACAGACCGCATCCTTCCAATCATAATTGAAAATTCCGAACTGATCCGGAACGCCGTCCCCGTTGGTATCTTTCGTAACCTTCTCACAGATAGCCAAAAGATCCTCCCATGTCCAATCCTGATCCGGCATGGCGATGCCTTCCTTGGTAAGAAGCGTCTTATTGACAAACATCAGCGTAGGCACCGTCTCGTAGGGCAGGGCATACTGAACGCCTCCATACTGCCCCGTACAAAAAGCGCTGGAGAAATATCTGTCCGGGTCAAAGGCCGCATCCCGTTCTATTAGCTCATCCAGATTTTTCATCACCCCAAGAGAAGAAAACTGATTAAAATCCGTCCCCAGCACCATAAACACATCCGGCTCCCTGCCCACCAAAAGCTTTCGGGAAAACCACTCGGAATAATCCTCCTTTAAAACACCGCTGTAATAGTGGATACGGACCCCCGGATGCTCCGCCTCAAAGCGGGCAATTGCCTTATCAATGAGTACAAAGCTGTTGGCCGTTGCCACATCCCAATTGCTTCCTGTAAACATACCGAATTCCAGAACAATCTCCTTCTTCCTGCTGTTTTGGACAATCAGCAGCGCCGCGGCACACAGCAAAGCCGCCAGGCCTATCCACACTTTTTTATAAACCTTTATATTCCCCATCTTCATCTCCCGGAGGCTGCCGCCTTATCCTGCAGCAGCCCTGTCCGCCCCTGCCTTTCAGTCCTCCGGCGCCTGCTTCGCCGCATTCGTCTGCACCGCCCAGATAGCTAACTGGGTGCGATCCCTTAAATCCAATTTATTTAAAATAGTGCTCAAATAGTTCCTTACCGTTCCGTCTGACAGATTCAGAGTATCCGCAATCTCCTTGTTCGCCGCTCCGGTCCCCACCTGGGCAATAATTTTCCATTCCGTCTTTGTCAGCTCCTTCACTCCCTTATTTCCCACGGGAATCGTATAATCTCCCTGGGCCATCCGGGAAAACAGGCGCAGCACCTTTGTGGCAATATCCGGGTTAATCATGGCCCGGCCGCCGTATACCGTCCGAATGGCATTCTCGAGTTCATCCATTGAAACACCCTTTAAAAGATAACCGCTGGCGCCGAATTTCAGCGCATTATACACATACTCATCATCATCAAAAGTAGTAAGAATGATAATTTTAATCTGCGGATAATTCTCCTTGATAATCTTTGTACACTGAACACCGTCCATCTTGGGCATCCGGATATCCATCAGCACCACATCCGGCTTCTGCTTCCGGACGCACCGGATCACCTCCTGTCCGTCCGCCGCCACATCCGTTACCTCAAGTCCTTCCTTGCTGTCCAGTACAATCTGAAGACTCTGCCGAATCAGCTCCTGGTCATCTGCAATCAAAACTTTAATCATAGCTCTCCCCCCAGCGAATCGGTATATGCGCAGTTACGGTAAATCCCTGGCGCTGCCCGTCAAAGGTCACCGTTCCACGCAGCATTTCGATTCTTTCTTTCATATGCTTTGTTCCAAATCCGCTCTTCATCTCTTTGCAGCCGATTCCGTTGTCACGGATTGTCAGAAGCATCTCCCCTTCGATCCGTTCCAGCGTAATCCAGATCTCCTTTGCCTTCCCGTGGCGGACTGCGTTGGTAATGCTCTCCTGCACCACACGGTAGATGGCATTTTCCTCATCCTCATCAAATTTGAGATGCTTCTCCCCGGTTTTAAAATGAATCCGGACATCGGAAACCTTGCTCATATCCGTAACCATCTTCCGGATAGCCACCTCCAGGCTCAGACGCTCCAGGGAATCCGGCCGAAGCTCATTCACCGATCTCCGGATATCCTGGATTCCCTCCCTGCCTGCCTTTGAAAGCAGAGCCAGCTGCTTTCTTGTCTGCTCCGGCGATACGTCAATCAAAGCCAGACATGCGTCCAGCCCGGTAACAATCCCCGTAAGCGTATGTCCCAAGGTGTCGTGAATCTCCCTGGCCAGGCGGTTTCTCTCCTTTGTCTGCGCCATGTGCTCCGTCACATCCGCATACTCCTGAAGCTGCTCATTGGCTGTCTGCAGCTCATGGTAAAGCCGGTTGACCTCTTCGATGGTACCGCGCTGGACATTGATCACATAGACACAGTAGACAATAAACAAAATAATATTCAGAGACAGCAGTATATTGTAAATGCTGAAAAGATACTGCTGCGTATTGTAAGAATAGTACTGAATATAATCTGAAATATTGTAAAGCCGCATATAGATAGACAGCAGCTCATAATCCGCCACCAGATAGCCCGCAATTGCCATTGCTACAAAGGCCAGCTTCATCTTGCCGTCCTTTACATAGGCAATCACGCTGGCAAAGACTAGAAGCAGCAGCCCCTTGTAGTTAAAGTCCAGCAGATAAATCACAACGCTGCACGCGAGCATATCCAGAATCAATGTCGCCACATTCCATTTGTTCGGGATCTCCCTCCAGAGATGACGTACCAGAAAGGTCAGTATGAGAACTCCCATAAAGCCCATGCAGATAATCATATCATTTTGGGGATTTTCCGGAAAAGAATCTATCGCATTTAAAAACTCCCGGGCATCATAATTGCCGATAATTTTTCTGGTTGTCACATAGATAAGCACACAGATAGCCACAACACAAAAAACATTTAAAATCAGCATGGCTCCCTGAAGCAGTGTTACAAAGCGTTCTTTACTGTCACTCATAATTATTATTCCGGTTCCGCAAGCCCCCGACCGCACATCTCTCCAAGAAGAATTTCCGGCCGCATAATACATGCGTCCGTAAATCCTTCTATGTGCTGTCCGGGCCTTGCTGTTTTATTGCCAGCCGTTAATTTCATAGGCGTTTAGGTTTTCTCTGGTAATCATGTAAGGCTCAATGCTGATGTAGGGTTCGATTTCCGCCCCATTCAGATAATCATAAGCCTTCTTTACCGCTACCTCTCCAATGGTCTTGGGACTCTGAGCGCTGGTTCCCGACACGGCTCCAAGCTCTAACATGGCCTTAAAATCCGGTGAGCCGTCAATCCCGTAGATCAAAACCCCCTCCTCCCTGTGATACTGCTGCAGGGCTGCCAGGGCTCCCAGGGCGCTTGGATCGTTTCCTCCCAGAACGACATTAAACTCCATATCCTTTTTGAGAAATTCCCCTATCACATCCGCCGACACCTCAAATTCTCCCGCTCCTGCCTGGGTGTACACCACCTGGTAGCTGTCATTTCCCTCAATGGTATCCAGAAAGCCCCGGACGCGGTTTGTAATTGAGGTCTGTATGGGATTGTCTATGATCACAATCCGCGCGCTGTCCACTCTCTTCATCATGTCCTCTGCGCAGAGAACGCCGGCCCGATAGTTGTCTGTCTCAATGACAGTAACCACATATTCCCTGTCCTTTACGACAGTATCCACGTTAATCACCACAACGCCGGCCTCCCGGCATGCCTCCAGGGCGGGCTCCACCTTCTCCCAATCCACCGGATTTAAAAAGAGCACTTCGATCCCTTCCTCAATCATCTCCATGATCTGGGCATTCTGCCTTTCCTGATCCTGGTTTGGGTCTCTGGAAATGAGAATATCCCCGTTTCCGGAGACGCCTTCCTCTATGGCTTCATGGAGCACGTCAAAGTACGGATTGTTCCTGGTCATATAGGTGGCGCCGAAAACCCGGGGAATATGCTCCTCTTTATTGTCTCGCATCATCCCGCAGCCTGTCAAGATGCAAAAACCAACCAGAAATCCAATTGCTAAAGTACTTTTTTTCATCTTCTTCTCCATTACAAAAGCCTCCTTGGCCGGAAGGCCGCAGAGACTTTTGGTATAAATCGGTACTTTTTATCTTCCTGCCTTTTTATTCCGGATGAAGTCCACATATACCGCAAGAAGGATAACCAAGCCCTTAACGATATACTGCCAGTTGGAGTCTACTCCTAACAGGTTCAGGCCGTTGTTCAGTACGCCGATGATCAGAACGCCGATCAAAGTGCCGCCGAGACGCCCGGAACCGCCGCTCATGGAAGTACCACCTACCACTACCGCCGCAATGGCATCCATCTCTGCGCCGTCTCCTGCCGTGGGCTGGCCGGAATACAGACGGGAAGCAACCACCAGGCCTGCAATACCGGACATAATGCCCGTGTAGGTGTAAACAATAAATTTTACCTTCTGCACATTGATACCGGAAAATTTTGCCGCCTGTGCGTTGCCGCCCACCGCATAGATATGTCGTCCCAGCTGTGTCCGATTAATCATAAACGCCGCGATGATAAATACAATAATCATCAAAATGACAGGCGTCGGCACCGGGCCAACATAGCCGGCTCCCGGAAACTTGAATGTATCTGTCATACAGCGGATGGGAGAGCCTCCGGTAAGCACCAGGGCGATTCCTTTGGTAATGTTCATAGATGCCAGGGTCACAATAAAAGGCGGAATATCCGTCTTGCAGATGACAAAGCCGTTGAACATACCTACAAGCGCTCCCACGCCGATAGCCGCAAGAAATCCCACAATCTCGGGAAGGCCGAAATTGATCACGCAGCCTGCCGCCACAACGCCGGAAAGTGCAATCACAGAACCAACCGAAAGTTCAATGCCTCCTAAGATAATGACCATAGTCATACCAGTGGCTAAAAATAAATTGGATGCGTTCTGACGAAGAATATTGAACACATTCTTCGGCGTCAGAAATGTAGCCCTTGTGGTGGGGAACACAACCAAAAAGATACACATTACCAACAATGCAATTATAATACCAATATTATCCTTGAAATATCTGACAATTCCATTCTTTAATCTGGCTGCCATAGCTTCTCCTCCTTCACTTCGCTCTTACTTTGCCGCAAGCTGCATGATCTTTTCCTGAGTAACGTCCGCATGATCCAGGCATCCGGTAACACGGCCCTCATTCATAACATAAATCCGGTCGCTCATATTGATAATTTCCGGCAGCTCGGATGAAATCATAATGATAGACATTCCCTGTTTTACCAGTTCGTTCATAATCCCGTAAATTTCCGCCTTTGCGCCTACATCCACGCCGCGGGTAGGCTCATCCAGGATTAAAATTTTGGGAGCTGTGGCAAGCCAGCGTCCGATCATAACCTTCTGCTGATTTCCGCCGGAGAGATTGCCGATAATCTGCTCCTGGCTCGGTGTCTTTGTTCCCATCATATCAATGTATTTCTGAGTGATCTCTTCCTCCTTTTTCACATTCACCCTCAGATTTTTGATAAATTGGGAAAGAACCTCAATGGTGGAATTAAAGCGCACGCTCTGCACCTTGTAGAGTCCTTCCTCCTTCCGGCTCTCGGGAACCAGAGCGATTCCGTATTTTAACGCGTCTATGGGAGATTTAATCTGCACCTTCCGGCCCTCCACAAAGACCTCGCCGGACATATGGTCTGCCAGCCCGAATACTGCCTTCATGGTCTCGCTTCTTCCCGCACCCACCAATCCTGCAAAGCCGATAATCTCTCCCCTTCGAAGTTCAAAGGTGGCATCCTTTGCCATCTTATTATCTGAAATGTGCTCACACTTAAGCACTACCTCCCCCGGCTCCAGATAATCCCGTGTATAATAATTGGTCAGCTCCCGCCCAACCATCATGGCAATGAGTTCATCCTTTGTCGTCTCCTTCACCACCTTGGTTCCGACGGTCTCCCCGTCACGCATGACAGTTACCCGATCACAAATCTCTTCCAGTTCACTCATTTTATGAGAAATATAGATAATGCCCACGCCTTTTTTCGTAAGGGCACGCATAGTCTCAAACAGGAAGCCCACTTCCTTGTCCGAGATGGATGAGGTCGGCTCATCCATAACCAAAATTTTAGAATTAAAGGAGATTGCCTTTACAATCTCAACCATCTGCTGCTGCGCAATGGTCAGATGTTCCACCAGCGTATCCGCATTGATGTTCATCTCATACGTATCCATAAGCTTCTGTGCTTCCTCTGTCATCTGCTTACGGTTAATATTCATTTTGCTTCCCGGCTCGCGGCCCAGAAAAATATTCTCGGCAACGGTCATATAGGGAACCAGAACCAATTCCTGGTGCACTATGGAAATGCCCGCCTCCCGTGCCGCCACAACACCGTTGATGGCCGCCTTTTGGCCGTCTATGTAGATCTCTCCCTCTTCTGCATGGTAAATACCACCCAGTACTTTAATCAGAGTGGATTTACCGGCGCCGTTCTCCCCCAGAAGCGCATGTACTTCTCCGGCCTTTAACTGCAGACCTACATTCTGAAGGGCCTTGACACCGGGGAAGGATTTATGGATTCCTTTCATTTCAAGTAAATACTGTTCACTCACGCATCGCCACCACCTGTCTTTTAAAACTATCACATCGGAAATAGAATACTTGGCAAGAGGGCTTTGCTCCGTCTATGGACCAAAGCCCTCTTTTTTCCTGTTTTATCAGTCACTCAATTTCTTATCAGCGTTTTACCGCCTTCTTCTTACTGCCATCCGTCCAGACCGTAGTCGCCTACATTGTCAGAGGTGATAAGGAAAGTCTCAATGGGGATAAAGGCTTCTACTTCCTTGCCGTCCAGCCACTCGTATGCGGTCTCGGCAATGGTCTTGCCGATGGTGATGGGAGACTGTGCTCCCGTACCTTCCAGTATGGTGTCCTCAAGAAGCTTCTTCACGTCAGGAGAACCGTCCACACCGTAGATAAGCGGGGTTACGCCGGCTGCGTCTGCCGCTGCGTATGCACCGAGAGCCGTGGGATCGTTGCCGCCGAAGATAGCTACTACATCAGGATGAGCGGTCAGAAGGTCAGTTGCCTTCTCATTTGCCACCTGCTGATTTCCCTGGGCATCCTGCTGTCCTACTATATTGAAGGTTACGCCGGAATCCTCGATAGCCTTCAAAAAGCCGTCGGTTCTGTCAGTTACGGACTGCATGGTCGGAGAGTCAAGCACCAGAATGTCACCGCCCTCGGGAACCTTCTTTGCCAGATCCTCGCCGCATACATAACCTGCATTGTAGTTGTCGGAGCCTGCATAGGATACCAGATAGCTCATATCGCCAACCTGGGTGTCAAAGCCGAACATCGGAATGTCTGCTTCCTTCAGTGCATCCAGCGCCGGAATAATGCCGTCCGCATCTACCGGATTTACAAACATAATCTCAACGCCTCTGGAAATCAAGTCCTCAATCTGATCGATCTGAGTGTTGGAATCATTGCCCGGGTCTACCGTAAGCAGTGTATCGCCGTTAGCCTCTACTACCTCGCGGATAGCTCCCTCAAGCGCTACGAAGAAGGGATTTGTTCCGTCCATACAGGTGTAGCCGAATACGCGTCCGCCGCTCTTTGCAGGCGCCTCCGCATCGTCTCCCCCATCCTCTGCCGGCGTTTCTGCCGGAGCTTCCTCTGCAGGCGCCTCCGCCGGAGCTTCTGCCGGCTTGCTTCCACATCCTGCTACCGCTGCTGCAAGCATTGCGGTACACAACAGTGCGCTAAGAATTTTTTTCTTCATTTTAAAATCCTCCCTTGAAAATTTTTTCTTTGTTACAGTAATTATCATAAAAAATTTTCGGTTTCCGCGCACCTGTATTTTGTAATAAATTCTCTATGACATTTGTCACTTTTTAACGGCGGATGTTCCGCAAAAGCCAAAGACCCCATAGCCGCTGCCGTGGAGTCTTTGACTTTACATTCCGTTCACCCGGCCGCAGCAGAATCTTTTTGCGCGGCGGAACGGTTTTTGTCTCTTCTCTTACTCTAAATCTTTCTCCTGTTCCTGACTCTTCCCTTCTTCCCCGGACTGTATTTTTTCCATTTCTTCCTTTCTTTGCTTCCTTTTTCTTCCAAAGAAGGGCTTCTTCCATATCAGCTTTCTCACAAGCCGTACCGCAACCACAATTATAACGGCCCATATAATAAGATAGGGCAGAGAACTGATAAACCAGATGGCAAAGTTGCGAAGATCCCGGCCGATGTCATAGAAATTGTCGGACAGGCGGATTCTGATTTCCTGGAAGAAGGTCAGCTCTTCCACCACCGGAGCCACACGCTCTACCTCGCGGATGTCAATGTCTACCGTACTGTAGCTTACTTGGTTGTCAAAGGTCCGAAGAGTGGAGCCGTAGGACTGAAGCTCATAGCGCACCTGGGAAAGACGGCTCTCGATGGTGAGAATATCCTCCATAGATTCCGCCTTTTCCAAAAGCTCCAGAAGGCGCGTCTGCTCGGTTTCCAATGCCTTTTTATGGCTTTCCACATCCACATACCGCAGGGTGATGTCCTCAACGGACTCGCTTTTATTCGTTACGTTGCCAAGCTCGCTGACCACAGTTACAAAGCCGTCCAGCTTGTCAGAGGGAATCCGCAGCTTCATCCACGCGCGGCGGCTCTCATACAAGCTGTAGTAACTGCTTCCGGAAACTTCGGAGCTTTCTATGTATCCGCCCAATTCCTCTACCTTGCTTCGGATGTTTTCCAAAAGGGGATCAAATTCCTTTGTCTCCATGCTCATAGAGACGGTTTTGATCAGCTTCTGGGCAGTCGGGGCAATGCTGTCGATTCCTGCGGTGGAGGATATGCCGCCTCCGCCCTCCTCTGCTGCGTAATCATCTTCCGCCGGAGCCTCCTCTGACTTATATTCCGCAGACGTATTATCATAATATCCCGCATCATAGCTTTCTTCTGACATCGACGGTGCGGAAGCAGGCGCCGTATCCGCATACTTTGCGCCGCAGCCGCTTAAAATTAAGACGCCTGCCGCTAATAAGGCAATTCTTCTAATATCTTTCTTTATATCCTTTCCCATATTTTTCCTCCTATTTGAAGTCGCTGCGCGACGGCACTAAAGGGTAAAGTCGCTTCGGCGCACCTGTGATGAGAGGAACTTTTATTCGAAAGGGCACTCATAAAAGTTCCTCTCGTGCGCCTTTGCGACTTTACCGGCCGGCAGAAATTATTTTTCAAAAGCACTTGACATTTCTTCGCCGGATGATTCTATCGAGTCTACTCCCATGTCTGTTCCAGCGCTTCCTCCAGATCCTCCTCCGGATTTTCGAAGCGGAACTGGGAGCACAGGATCAGACCGTCCAGGTAGGTGACTACCCGGTACATCTCTGCATCATAATCAAACTCATAGTTATCCGGAAAAATCTCTTCATCCTGAGCCATGCCCGGCTCAAGGCTTACCAGACGGCGCTCTTCCTCCTCCGTAGGCTTTTCCTTCGGCGGCACAAGATACCAGGCGCCGTCAATGAGTACCTCCAGATCCATAGAGGCATAATAGTAAATCGGCCGTTCGTCCATATTTCCAATCGTTACCTTGATGCTCTCCGCATCCCGTGCAATCACAGGGCTGTTCACAAGAGTTTTCACAGTCTCCGTTTTTTCCTGAAGTCTCTGATTGTCAGCCAGGAAAATCCTGCCGCCCATATATTCCACGCTCTCGGGTGCCAAAGCCTCGCCGGAATCTCCCGCCAAAGCCTCGTCCGGTTCTTCCGCTCCTCCTGCCGCAGTATCCCGGTCCGCTCCCCCCTCCTCAGATGCAGGCGCTTCGGCTTCTGTCTCCGACGGAGCTTCCGCCGGGGCGGACATATCCGTACTGCTCTTCGAGCCGCTTTTTGATACCAGAAGCAATCCTCCCGCAAAGACTCCCGCCACTACAAAGAGCACAAGAATACAAGCCGCCACCCGGTTAAAGCTGTAAATAAATTCTTTTCGATGAATGGTCCGCCGCTCCGGACGGCCCTTGGTCTTTAAAAGCTTTTCCATGTACTCCCGAAATTCCTGGGAAAAGGTATGCATACGGGCAATCTCACACTCCGGGGGAATGAAGCTTAACTGCTCCTCCATGCAGGCATCCAGCGCTTCCTTCAAAAGCTCTTCTTTTGCGTCTAAGGCTTTGTCTTTTTTATCGCTTCCCGGCACGGCCTGCCACCTCCTTTTCCAGCATTTCCTGAAGCTTCTTTCTTGCACGGTAAAATCTCACATTTGCCAGCTTGGGGGAAATATTCAACAGCCCGGCAATCTCTGTGTCTGACATCTGATGCAGATACTTATACTCGAATACCACGCGGTATGCCTCATCAAGCTCTAAAATACAGGATATCAGATAATCATAATTTTCTTTTGTAATATACTGGTCCAAAATGTCCGAAGATGGGTCCGGTATCTCAAGGCTTATGTCCTCCGAAGAGCAGGTTTCCGCTTTGTTTTTGCGCAAAATGTCAATGGCTTTGCTCTTTACGATGGTCATAAGAAACTTCTTCGTCCTCGGACTGTCCACGTTCTCTACCTTATCAAGATGCCTGGTGAGAGCCAGAAATGCCTCCTGCACCGCATCTTCCGCCAAATGGGCATCTCCAAGAAGCTGATACGCCACATACCAGCAGAACTGCTGATACTGTTCATAAATGAGTGTAAATTTGTCTTTTTCCTCCTGGGTGTCCAGCATGGATAAGTATAAAAGCATCTTAAGGGTCCCCCTCCCCTGCAAAATACGCGTCTTTTGCTTGTCTTTTACATATATAATAACGTATGTGAATTAGGAATTACTACAGAAAACATTAAATCTTTTTTAAAAATTCTCTTAACCTATTATAATGGAAGAAAGATTCGTTTCCAACAAAAAATCACTTTAAAATGATTTATTTTTACAAAAAAGTCATTCCAAAGTGATTTTTATTATTTTTATACGAAATACCTCTTTTAATCAGATGCTTTTGGCACTCCTTTTATACGCGGATAAAAGCCCCGCCCGTAAGGATAAGTCCTATAATGCATCCGTACTATAATTCGGCGCCTCTTTCGTAATATGAATATCATGAGGATGACTCTCTTTCAGAGAAGCAGCCGAAATCTTGATAAACTTTCCGTTCTCCTTCAATGACTCAATGCTCGGCGTCCCGCAAAGCCCCATGCCGGAACGCAGGCCCCCCAGGAGCTGGAAGATAGTATCCTCCACGGTCCCCTTGTAAGCCACACGCCCTTCCACGCCCTCGGGAACAAGCTTCTTTGCGCCCTCCTGGAAGTAGCGATCCTTGCTTCCGTTCTCCATAGCGGAAATGGAACCCATGCCGCGGTAAACCTTGTATTTTCTTCCCTGGAACAGCTCGAACTCGCCCGGCGCCTCGTCACAGCCGGCAAAAATGCTTCCCATCATGCAGACATTGGCTCCCGCCGCAATGGACTTGGTAATATCGCCGGAATACTTGATACCGCCGTCGGCAATCACAGGAATCCCGTATTCCTTTGCCACCTCATAGCAGTCCATAATGGCGGACACCTGCGGCACGCCGATTCCGGAAACCACACGGGTCGTACAGATAGATCCCGGCCCGATGCCCACCTTTACGGCATCGGCTCCCGCCTCAATAAGATCACGGGCAGCCTGTCCCGTAGCAATATTGCCTGCGATCACGGGCAGCTCAGGATACGCCTCTTTAATCATCTTCAGACAGCGGATCACATTTGCGGAATGTCCGTGGGAGGAATCCAGAACAATCACATCCACCTGCGCCTTAATCAAAGCCTCTACCCGCTCCAGAACGTTGCTGGTAATGCCCACGCCGGCGCCGCAGAGCAGACGGCCCTTTTCGTCCTTGGCGGACATGGGATACTTGATCTGCTTCTCAATGTCCTTGATGGTGATAAGGCCCTTCAGATTAAAGTTATCGTCTACAATCGGAAGCTTTTCCTTTCTCGCCTTTGCCAGAATCTTCTTGGCTTCCTCCAGGGTAATACCCTCCTTTGCCGTAATCAAGCCCTCGGAGGTCATGGATTCTTTGATTTTCTTTGTGAAATCGGTCTCGAACTTTAAGTCGCGGTTGGTTATGATGCCCACCAGCTTCTTGCCCTCGGTAATGGGAACGCCGGAAATCCGGAACTTGCCCATAAGCTCGTTGGCCTCTGCCAGTGTATGCTCGGGAGAAAGATAAAAGGGGTCTGTGATGACGCCGTTTTCAGAACGCTTTACCTTGTCCACCTCCTCGGCCTGGGCCGCGATGGACATGTTTTTATGAATAATACCGATACCGCCCTGTCTTGCCATAGCAATCGCCATGCGGTGCTCCGTTACCGTATCCATACTTGCACTCATCATGGGAATATTCAGACGCACGGTCTTTGTTAAATACGTTGATAAGTCAACCTCATTGGGAATTACCTCCGAATAGGAAGGCACTAACAGCACATCGTCAAATGTAATGCTCTCACCAATAATTTTACCCATTTTTCTCTCTCCTCTCGTGTCTATTGTAACAGCCCAAACAACGAGTCTGTTACTGTTTATCAGTTTTCATTTTGTTTATATTAATTTTCTATATTAGCGAAAAGAGAGGTTAATGTCAATACAATTTCTTACAAAATTCTAACAAAAAAGTGACCCGAAGGCCACTTTTTTGACTTGTTTTTATTACACGGACATTTGTCTTTACAGTACAGGCTTTTAATTACATCATACCGCCCATTCCGCCGCCTGCGGGCATTGCCGGAGCTTCCTCCTTGATGTTTGCCACACAGCTCTCGGTGGTTAAGAAGGTAGACGCCACGCTGGTTGCGTTCTGCAGGGCACTTCTGGTAACCTTTGCCGGGTCGAGAATACCTGCCTCTACCATGTTTACATATTCCTCATGAAGTACGTCGAAGCCTACGCCCGGCTCGCACTCTTTTACCTTGTTGATAATTACGGCGCCTTCCAGTCCGGCATTTGCCGCAATGTGGAACAGCGGGGACTCCAGAGCCTTCAAAATCACCTTTACACCGGTCTGCTCGTCGCCCTCGGTAGTGTCAAGCAGCTTCTCGATCTCCTTGGTTGCATGGATATATGCGGAGCCGCCGCCTGCAATGATGCCTTCCTCTACGGCTGCTCTCGTAGCTGCCAGAGCATCCTCCATGCGGAGCTTTGCTTCCTTCATCTCGGTCTCGGTTGCAGCGCCCACACGAATCACTGCCACGCCGCCTGCCAGCTTTGCAAGGCGCTCCTGGAGCTTCTCGCGGTCAAAGTCAGAGGTCGTCTCCTCAATCTGAGCACGGATCTGGCCGATTCTCTGATCAATCTCAGCCTTGTCGCCTGCGCCGTCTGCGATGATGGTGTTCTCCTTCTGAATCTTCACGGACTTCGCGGTTCCAAGCATATCCAGGGTAGCTTCCTTAAGCTCAAGACCAAGCTCCTCGGAGATTACCTGTCCGCCGGTCAGAATCGCGATATCCCGGAGCATCTCTTTTCTTCTGTCGCCGTAACCGGGCGCCTTTACACCAACTACGGTGAAGGTTCCGCGCAGCTTATTCATAACGAGAGTAGTCAGAGCCTCGCCCTCGATATCCTCCGCAATAATCAGCAGCTTGCGGCCGGTCTGTACAATCTGCTCCAAAAGGGGAAGAATCTCCTGGATGTTGGCAATCTTCTTGTCAGTGATCAGAATGTAGGGATCGTCAAGATTTGCCTCCATCTTCTCCATATCCGTTGCCATATATGCGGAAATATATCCGCGGTCAAACTGCATACCTTCTACCAGGTCCAGTTCGGTCTTCATCGTCTTGGACTCCTCGATGGTGATAACGCCGTCCTTGGAAACCTTCTCCATAGCGTCCGCTACCATATTGCCCACCTCGTCGTCTCCGGAGGAAACAGCCGCTACTCTTGCGATCTGATGCTTGCCGTTTACCTTGCTGCTCATACCTGCAATAGCCTCAACTGCCGCATCGGTAGCCTTCTTCATGCCCTTTCTCAGAACAATGGGGTTCGCTCCTGCCGCCAGGTTCTTCATGCCCTCATGAATCATAGCCTGTGCCAGTACGGTTGCGGTTGTGGTTCCGTCGCCTGCTACGTCGTTGGTCTTAGTAGCTACTTCTTTTACAAGCTGAGCGCCCATATTCTCAAATGCGTCCTCAAGCTCGATCTCCTTTGCAATGGTAACACCGTCGTTGGTGATCAGGGGAGCGCCGAACTGCTTGTCAAGAACAACGTTTCTTCCCTTCGGTCCCAGAGTTACCCGAACAGTATCCGCCAGTTTATTCACGCCTGCTTCCAGTGCGGTTCTTGCCTCCACACCGTATTTGATTTCCTTTGCCATTTTAAAACTCCTCCAGTCTTATTTGTTATACTTCCATATGCGTATTATCGCCCGGCCTCAAAAGGCTGATGCTGTCAATACACGCTTTATTCTACAATTGCAAGGATGTCGTTCTGCTTCACAATGATAAACTCTTCGTCGCCGAGCTTCACCTCATTGCCCGCATACTTGGAATAGATAACCTTATCGCCTTCCTTCACATGCATGGTAACTTCTTTTCCGTCCACCATTCCGCCAGGTCCTACTGCGATAACTTCTGCCTGCTGCGGCTTTTCCTGGGACTTGCTGGCCAGAATAATTCCGGATGCCGTTGTCTCTTCTGCTTCAAACTGTTTCAGTACAACTCTGTCGCCTAATGGTACTAATTTCATTTCTATTCCTCCTTGATTCTATTGTTGTCGTTTTCTTTATTAGCACTCACCAAGATCGAGTGCTAACTTACGGGTATTATATTAATGCTTTCCATTTTATTTGTCAACACATTTTATGAATTTTTTATATTTTTAAGATTTTAAAAATTTTTCGAAAGAAAAAGAGATGTCTTTCTCTGTGACATCCCCTTTTCTTATCTCAGCTTTACAGCACTATTTCCACGGTCAGCCCATACTTTTCCTTCACGGCCTTTAAGGGGTCGGACTCCGTAAATACATCTTCTACGTCTATCCGCCTCAGCGGTGCATGGGCCGGCATATCGCAGATAGTCTCCGCTACCAGTCCGCCATCTCTCCCTGCTGATTGAGCGCTTGGTAGTTGCTGTCCATATAATTCTTTTTTCCGAAAGGAACATAATTTTCATCCGGCAGAATCAGATTCCCGTTTCCGAGATCCGGGAATTTCTGTGCGATTTCTTTCAGAACCTCCCACTCGTCACGATTTTGTACTTGCTTCAAATTGTGAATAATCTACCGCTTTTATTTCCTCGTCCTTCTTTTGATTCTGACAGTTTTCTATTTCTTTATGATTATCTCTTTTGGCGCTATCGCCTTTTTTATTGTTCTTCACAGATTCTCTCCTCTCTTTATTTCATTGGAAATTCCTTCTGCAATTCTCTGTGCCAAACTTTCCTGATAATCGTCATCCAGCAGCTTTTGACTCTCAGAATAATTTGAGAGAAATCCCATTTCTACCAAAACAGCGGGCATTTGCGTGTTTCGCAAAACATAATAGCCCTCTGTTTTTGCGTACCTCGTTTCAATATCCTCACTTAGCGAAACTGCGTTGATGATACTTTCTGCATATCCTTTGCTTTCTGTCGCATTTGAATTGTTGTAATAACATTCCAAACCAGCTATCTGGGCACCCTTCTCATAATAATTGCAATGAAGACTGATAAAAAAATCTGCATTGGAGGCATTTGCAACGGAAGTACGCTCTGCAAGGCTCATATTTTCATCGGAGCTTCTGGTCAGGATAACTTCTATATTGTCATTCTCCAGAATAGCTTTCAGCTTCAGCGCAACCGAAAGGTTAATATCCTTTTCTACTGCCTTGCCGCTGACCGTACCTCCGTCACTTCCTCCATGCCCTGCATCCACGACAACACAAAACCCCGGGGCATTATTCTCTGCTGAAGCAACAGGAACAACATCGCTGCCTGCGTTTCTACCTGTGTATATATCCGTGTATTTATTTACCTTTTCATCTTCCTTTGTAAATCTCTCGTATATGTAAAGACATCCGCAAGCCATAAGTATCATCATTATAATTGGTATCAGTATGACGATTGCCCTCAGCAGATACGCAATCATAAGCCGCTTCATCTTTCTCTTCCTGAGTTTTTTCCTCTTTTGGTATTGTTTCCTGTTCATTGCCGCATTTGTTCCTCAATCTGGAATAAGTCAACACCCCGCGGGAATCAATGGCTTTTTGGTAAAGCGATTTCCTCACCACTTTCTTTTGATAACACATAAATATTTTCCGTATCACAAGTAACAGACATTGCAGGTATATGACTGATCAATTCCTTGTTATTCCCGCCCTTGCCGCAGGAATACAAATCTCCTCCGTCCGTCCTGGAAACATAATAGATTGACTGCTCATCCATGCAGAAATCATATGCAACTATATTTTCATATGTGTAAGTTTCATTACCGGAAACGTCATATCTTGTTAAAACCCCCTGTTCATTTTTGTAAAAGATGCTTTCCCCATCGAATGAAATATTTCCGTTTACAGGAATGTCGAGCTTTACAGTTTTTCCGGTATACCGGTTTACTTTTGTTATGCCGTCATTGCCAATGAAAAACAGGTTATCGTCATTCAGGAAAAAAGCGTGGTGAAAATCCAGGAACTTCCATTTATTCCCCGTTTCATAGTCAATGCCCAAAAGAGAACGCCCGGAATTCGTCATCTGCTCAAAGATTGTTTTTTCCTCAAAGGTATTCAGATTCAGCTCTACAACCGACACTTTCGTTATATTGCTGTTATAGTTTCCCACCCGGTTGACATAGCTTTCCATAACCGATGTGGTGTAATACAGATATGGCGGACACACATAAAACGCACATATTTCTTCTTCATCAGAAAATACCCCAAACATAGGAGAACGTGCTAAAGGATATGTTTCCCCCGTGGAAGTATTTTTGAGAGAATAATCAAAATCCCCTGCATCTTGTATGATTTCATATCCCATACAGTCATACCCTGCCGATGAATTATAGACAACGCTTCCCGTTTTTCCACGGCCTGAACATCCCGTCACTGCCAATGCCAGGCCAAACATGACAACGAAAGCCGCCCCACGCTTCTTTTGCCCTGATTTCATCAGCCATCTGTTAGAATTGCGCCGTAAAATCCAGACAACGGCCAAAGTACACAAAAGCACGGATACAAAGAGCAAGGTCAACAGCGTAACCGTACCAACCTCCGCAAAAACAATTTTCTCATCACCCGTCAGGGCATCGCTCATAACAATATCCCCTGCAAAAAAGTCTGTTCCAAGCAGAAACGGCAGCGGCAGCGGCAGACGGTAAATGCCGGTTTTTGATAAGCCTATATAGGGAATCATCACGGACACCGCACCAGTCAGCAGGGTGACCGCATATTTTTTTGCTAAAACGGAAATAAACATCAGGAGTATCGCAAGAAACACACCGCCAAACATCCGGAGCAGCCCTATCGATACATATCCCTCCAGCAGCGACATATCCTTGCTGCTGTCTGCAAAGTAACGAATACTCTGAATCGGATAATCCCCATCCGGCAGTCCGTATTTGAACCTGTAAAATCCGTATTCAATAAGCGAAATGCAAAGCGACAGGAAAAGAACGGCCGTGGTAATAATGAGCAGCTTATACAGAGCGCTTTTTCGCCCCTCCCTTGCAGTCAGGATCAGGGTGTCCATCTGGCAGCTGTACTCAGAACAGAAAACAGGCGTAACAATCAGCAAAATGCCAAGGAAGAGAATGAAATTAAGCGTACCTTTGCCAAGAAGCCCCATCCATCCGTTTGTCTGGAGAAAACAGCGGTTCCCCGCATTTTCACAGATATAGAGATATTGCTGATAGATAACCTCAAATCCATTTTGACGCTCCAGAACCTTCTCTATTTCCCGGCTCTCTTTTTTATATTCACTTTCACTGATCTTCCCGTCATAGTAGTTCTCCAAAAGGCTGTTCTGCCTCTCCTTCGCTTTTGCAATCCGCTCCGCCTCCTGCTCCAGATAAAGGGAAGATTCCTCGGTGCAGTATCCGTTTACCTTTTCCAGATACCAGTCATATTCATTTTTATACTGCTCCATCGCTATGTCTACAGGGTTGTCGGACAAGGCAAGCCAGACCGTGCCAAAAAGCAGGACAAGGGCAATATAGAACAGCCCCCTTTGCCAGAGCATAATCTTTTTTACTTCGTACATAAATCCAGACATTTTATCCTCCTATTTAAAGTCGCTGTGCGACAGCACTAAAGGGTAAAGTCACTTCGGCGCATATTTAATGAGAGGAACTTTCATTCGAAAGGGCACTCATGAAAGTTCCTCTCGTGCGCCTTTGCGACTTTACCATCCAGCAGAAAATATAAGAGTTCCTTTTAGAAAGCATCATCATTGCCGTTATGGAAACCACCCCTGCGGATATGGCAAAAATAATTGCTGCCTGGAAGCTCTGTACCGGATATCCTGCAAAATCAATAAACTCAGTCTTGCCAAATAGTATGCGGTTAGCAAGCAGCGAATATGGGTTTATAATCTTGAGCCAGGTATTACTGAAACAGCTCTGCGACGCACCTGTAATAATAAAACACAGGGCTGCTCCGAAATCAGCGACAAACGGAACAAGGACACTGTGCCCAAACAAGGAAATCAATAGAAACACCATGCTCATCGTCCATACGCCCACTGCCTTTGTCACTGCGGACAGAATCGCATATTGCCATAAATTACAGTTTACCGCAGCCGTGCTGAAATTGCTGACAGCATACAGCGGAAGATTTCCTCCTTCCGCCGTTCCGAAGAAATACACAAAGCCAATATAATCCACAACAGAAAACCATATGGCCACACTGATTACAAACAAAGAAGCCGCAGTAATTTTAGCAAATGTGGTCTTTTTACCGCCGCCCGGATTTGTCAGCAGCAGCATATCCATCTGTGTTTCCTTTTCGCAGACAAAGGTACTGACAACCCCGTACAGACAAAGAAATAAAACCAATATGACCGAAAAATCATAGTTCAGATAATAGTTATACATCTCCTCATAGGCAAAGTCTTTTATGCTCCGCCCTGAATAAAGGTGATAGATCACACTGTTTTTACGTACTTCTACAGTCTGCCCCCGTTCTTTGTAAACAGCGGCATTTTCCTTTGCCCTCTCTGCCACTTGAAGGGCATAAGTCTGATAATGATAGAAATATTCCATAGGCTCCACATAGTATTTTTCCAAGATATTCCGGTCACTGTATATATTCCCCGTCATCATATCCGGATTGTCTTTGGCTGTGCTTGCTGTCATATCAGCCGTAGCGTCTGCTAACGGCTGATATATGGAAAGAAGATGATTGATTTTTTCAGCAGTGATCTCCCCTCTGTAATCCTCATAAAGCTGCCAATACACGCTGTTCCAACTGCGGCTGTCATTTCCGTCCGCCAGGTAGGAATACGAGTGGAATTCGCTGTTTATTTTGAACAGGTTTATTACACTGAACAATAGGAATACAACAAGTATTGACCGCTTGCAGAATAATTTGTAAAATTCATATTTGATTAAGCGTGTCATATGATCTCTCCCTTAACTCATTGCCCGCGGAGGGTCTTGCGACTCCCGCGGCATTCGCCAAATGGACATGCAAGCATGCCCGCTTGGCTCATTGCCCGCGGAAGTAATACAGAAATACATCTTCCAGATTAGGGGAAACCTTTACTGCGTCTGAAGCAGGCAGCATATCGCTTACGATTCTTACCAAAAAGCGTTCCCCCTGCTGTTTCATATTGCTGACATAATATTCGCTTCCAAGTCTGGCGGCGTCTTCCCCGTTTACTGTCACCTCCCACACTTTCCCATAGATATTCTGTTCTAATGTGTCGGTAGTTCCCTGGGTTATTAAGGAGCCTTCCTTTAAGATCATAATCTCCTTTGCGATACACTCCACATCGGAAACGATATGGGTGGCCAGCAAAACTGTCCGTCCCTGTGCGAATTTTGAGATCAGGTTGCGGAAACGGATACGTTCACTGGGATCAAGCCCTGCTGTCGGCTCATCCAAAATAAGAATTTCAGGATCGCCCAGCATCGCCTGGACAATGCCGACCCTCTGCCGCATACCGCCGGAAAGAGCGCCAATCTTTTTCTCTTTCGCATCTGAAAGATTGACAATGCTAAGAAGCTCCAAAGCCCGTTTTTTCCCCTGTTCGTCAGGGATTCCTTTCAGTGCGCACATATACAGCAGAAAATCCATTACAGTAAAATCCCGGTAGAAGACAGGATATTGCGGCATATATCCGATTTTTGACAGGAAGTCCTTACCCAAAGTTCCTGCATCCTGTCCGTCAATCAAAACCGTTCCGCCATCGCTTCCCAAAATACCCACAAGTATATTGATCAGTGTCGTCTTTCCCGCACCGTTAGCGCCCAAAAGCCCATAGACACCCTCCGTAAGTTCCGTAGTGAAATCCTTCAGGGCATACTTGCCCTTATACTGCTTTGAAACATTTCGTAATGATATTTTCATAGGGAATCACCCCGCAAAGCCAAAGGTTGTTATCAAGGTGCTTACCTCGTCAATACCCCGTCCAAGCACAACGATACAGGTGCCGGATTCATCCAAAATCAAAATCTGTGGAACACGCAGGAAATAGGTACTGTTGCTGTCCTGAACGGTTTTCGTATGGATACGTTTTCCCGATGCCGTATCATAAATGTTGATTGTAACACTGCTTTCCTCCAAAATAGCAGCAGCCACATATTTTCCCTGCCCGGAGCAGTAAACACCGTCTTTTCCCTCACTGCGGCTTGAGAACGACATCGTATTTTCCGTATTGGATATGGTATCAAGCATCAGCAAGGTTCCATTATTTTCGTCAAAGCTCTGGGGCATAATAAGCAGGTTTCCGCCCTTTTGCACTTCTTCCGTATCTACCTTGTAATCCCCCTTTTTGGTAATCGTGAGTTTTGCGCTGTCTGTGGATACTGTACCATAAACACTGACCCCATCCCCGCCAATGGAGGTATCTGCAGCCATGCCTACATAGACTAAAGTGTTGTCCCCCGTAAAGGTAAGGCTGTCCATGGCTGCAATCTGCATATTACCTGCCGTGCCTTCTTCGGAATAGTTCAGAATGGCACGAACCTTCCGGGAAGAAACATCATAAAGGTAAAGCCCCTGAAGTCCGCCGAAAGCAACCTGTTTTCCGTCCTGTGAAATAGCTATCCCTGTGATCTGCGGGATAAAATCGTCACTTAATAATCCGCTAAAGGAAATGGTATCCTGAATAGCAAAGTCCTTATTCAGTATGTATCCATTGATTCCGTCGCTGTCTGATGCAGCAAATGAACCGTTGCTGTCTCCGCCGCCAGCCTTTCCCTGGCCCACAACAAAGTAGCCGTCTGTAAAGGTCTGTACGCATAAGTCTCCCATGGAAATATCCGCACTTGCGATTGTTTCGCTTTTCCCCGTATCGTAAAGATAAAGCTGATCCGCCGCAACGATAATCCGGCTTCCATCGGCATAATAGCAGCCTCTGACCTTTCCTGAAAAAGCGGAATCCTTGAACCCGCCGACCGCCATCATATTTTTATCCGTACCGTTATCCTGTTGATCAATCACGTTCATTTCGCTGCTTTCATTTCCGGTATTTTCCGATGAATCATCTTCTACGGATTGCGGCTCCATGTTTATGGCTCCATTTTCAGAGCTGTTCCCATTCTCCTGTCTATCCCCGCAGGCCGACAGAGGAAGCGCCAAAGCAAGCATAAGTATCATACACATCCATTTTGTTTTCATTTTTTAGTCCTCCTATCTCAATATTTGAAATTTGTCAATATATCTCCCGATATATTTTTATATTTATATATCATCATCCATGATTGGATGGAATGATTGGTGATGGTGTCCTGCCGATTCATATCCATTCGCTTACCCTATCAGTTCTCGCTGGGTCTGTGCCCTCACATTCCTTCATTCTGCTTTATGGATAAAGGCACGGGGCAGACTTGTGCTTGTTTGCTGCCTCTTTGGGCTGATGGAGGAACCCTCCTTGTCCCCGTGCCATTACCGGCTCATTCTGTTTTCAGGCGGCAGCTTTCAGCTGCTCCCTGCGGACATGTCCGAAGACCTTCTCCGGATCGTAGCTTTCCTTCTTTTTCGCAAGCGTATGGATCAGCGTCAGTATCTTCTTGCTGACCACGATCAGCGCCTGCATCTTCCTCAGAGGGGCCTTCTCCCTCGTTTTCAGGTAATGGTAAAGCTGTTTCATTTCGTCATTTGTCGCAACCATTGTCAGCGCCATCTGGTACAGCACGCCCCGCAGGTTTTTCCTTCCCCTTTTGGATATCTTTGTCCCGCTCTTATTCTTCCCGGAACTGTCCTCCACAAGGTTGTATCCCGCCATGCGGCTCATCTGCCGTGGATCATCAAATCTTGTCGGGTCGCCAAGCTCTCCCAGGCAAGTCGCCAGTGTCACAATGCCTATCCCCTTTATGCTTAAGAGAAAATCCGCATAGTCTGTCTGCCGCAAGGTATCTTCCATCTGTCTTTCCAGCTCTTCTGTCTGCTTTTCCAAAAGTTCCAGTTCCTCCAGCATCAGGCGCAGTTTCAGCCTTGCCGCCTCTTCCCCGTAATCCACCCCGATAGAATCCTTTATTGCGTTCTTACGCTTGTTTAACCCGGTTCTGGTGGTGGACAGTCCCCTCAGTTGTGCATAGACGTCATGGGGCAGGTACAGTTCAAAATACCGTCCGTCCTTTACCAGCTTCGCAATTGTCAGCGCATCCTTTTTATCGGACTTTGTCTGGCTGTTGTCATCCAGTTCCTTCGCTTGTTTTGTCGCATATGGGTTTACAAGAACAACCGTTATTCCTTCCTGTTTCTCCAGCCAGTTCGCAAATGCTTTCCAGTAATGTCCCGTCGGCTCCATCCCGACAACAGCCTTTGCAAAATTTTCCTTCTTGCATATCTCCCGGATTCTTGCTAAGATAGTTTCAAAGCCGCCTTTGCTGTTTTTAAATTTCAGGGCGCGGCCATGCTCTATGCCCCTGAAATCCACGAACCTTGCCCACTGGTAGTTTTTGGCAATATCTACGCCGACTACGAGTGTATCTGTTGTAATTGCTATTAATTTTTGTTTCAGGCGGTCTTCATACTTTACTTTCATTGCTATAAAATCTCCTTTGTCTTCTGATGTATTAAGTCGTCAAACTCATATACATCATACGGGGAGATTTTATTTTGTCAAAGTTCAAATTTCATTCTCTATAGGAATGCTT
>CAJTDE010000021.1 GCA_910574835.1 Clostridia bacterium
ATGAATCTGCACTTTAAGCTCCTTGCCGGGGACAACAGCCACCATATGATTGAAGGTATGTTTAAAGCCTTTGCCAAGGCGCTGGATATGGCAGTTGCCTTAGACCCAAGAATTGTAGATGTGTTATCAACGAAAGGAAGTCTGTAATATGAGTGAGAAAAATTATGGAATTATCTGCCTTAAGGGCGGAGCTTCGGAGGATGGAAAAAATCCCGTAGAGCTGGCCGGATACTACAGCGATAACGGCGCAGATGAAATACTGGTGTTTGATTATTCCAAGACAGAGGAGGATCATGAGGCTTCGATCCGCGTTCTGAAGCAGATTTGCCGCGTATGCGAGGTTCCGGTAAAGGCAGGGGGGCATATTGAGCGGGCGGAGGATGTAAAGAAGTTTCTCTATGCCGGCTGCAGCAAGGTCATTTTAAATTATGCCAAGCAGAGCAATATTGATTTGACCGAGGAGGTTTCAAAGCGCTTCGGAAAGGAAAAGATTGCGGCTTCCGTAGACAGCTCCGATGTGGTCAGCGCTCCTGCGGCTCTGGCAGAGGAGTATGTCAGCGAACTGATTTCTATGGATCAGCTTAAGAGATTTACGGAAAAGCTGCGTCCCCTAAGTTGCAATATGGAATGGTCCGAGTTTAAACTAGGCCCGGACGGCCTGGTGCCTGTGGTAGTACAGGATTATCGGACGGATGAGGTGCTGATGGTGGCCTATATGAATGAGGAGGCGTTCCGTCAAACCATACAAACCGGAAAAATGACTTATTTCAGCAGAAGCCGTCAGAAGCTTTGGCTAAAGGGAGAGACCAGCGGTCATTTCCAGTACGTGAAGGAGCTTACGGTAGACTGCGACTGTGATACGATTCTGGCAAAGGTATCTCAGACAGGGGCCGCCTGCCATACAGGCAATCATTCCTGCTTCTTTCATGAGATTGCAAAGGTGGCTTACAAGAATACCAATCCCCTCAAGGTATTTGAGGAAGTGTACGGCGTAATTGCCGATAGGAAGCTTCATCCAAAAGAAGGCTCTTATACAAATTATTTGTTTGATAAGGGGATTGACAAGATTCTGAAAAAGATTGGAGAAGAGTCCACGGAACTTGTCATTGCAGCTAAGAATCCCGACCCGGAGGAGATAAAATACGAGCTGGCCGATTTTCTTTACCATGCAATGGTACTTATGGCGGAGAGCGGCGTTACCTGGGAGGATATTACTGCGGAGCTGGCCAACCGCTAAGCTGCGGACGATTTGTTAATTAGGAAGTTCCCGGCAGTCCGGGCATGACAGCCTGTTCATAGTTTTTCACTTTTTGTCATAAGCTGTAGTAATAACAGCAATGAGAAAGGGATAAGCGATGGCAAAGACACAACCTACAGGCGGCCAATATCGGCAGATGCTCCTTGCACAAAGAGGCGTGAAAACAGCAGAGCCAGAGGAGCCGGTCAGCTTCTTCCGCATCCGGTTCTATATCTGTCTCTGTCTTTTTCTGTGCTATGTGATCCTGGATTATACAAAAGCCTCTGTCTATGAGGTAGACAGTGCCCGCATCTGTGCGGAGGTGCAAAAGGATATGACTGCAAAGATGGATTTGGAGGAAACTCTGGCAAAGGTATTGGATGGCATCTGGGTATCGGAGGAAAATCCGGAAGATACGCCTTCAAAGCCTTCCGAACCTTAAAGCAAACAGACATTGACAGATGAGAAGAAAAACCGTTACAATAAGGACTATGAAAAATAACCTATTTACTTACTGCAAACAGCATAAGCTTCTTTTGGGGGGCGCCTTGGTGATCTGGCTGCTCCTGTGTATGGTATTGACTCCCGTGTATACAACCGTGACCTTGAACTTTGCGGAGGACCCAAGCGGGGAGTATATTACCACCGTCTATGCAGGGCCAAGACAGCATGTGCGCCCTTCCGATGCCAAAAGCCGTGTCATCAACAGCGGCGCTGCCCGCATCTCCTTTTTTGATATCCGCTATGGGAATCACTGTTCCCTGAAACGGATTGATCCCTTGGATCGGGCATATGACGCCGGTCCCCTTACCTTGGAGAGCCTTACGATCCGGCAGAACGGAATTCTGACAATCAAGCTGGAAGGAGCGCAGCTTCAAAACTGTCTTACGGGAAATGAGCATATACGTCTTTTGGAAGGAGAGGGCTTTACCTTTGAGGTGACGGGCGAGGACCCCCAGCTTCTTCCGACCGCAGAGCTGGAAGCCATGTACGGCCGGTTCCGTTTTCCCGTTTTTCTCGTCGGCTTTTTTGCCTTTGGCGGGGGACTGATTCTTCTTTTGGCCCTGTACCTCTGGCTGTATCGGGAGATGAGCGGCGCATCAAAGGGACAGCGGATTGCCGCCTGTCTGTTTGCCGCCGGCTTATTAGGGGCCGTTTTCACCTGTGTTTATACAGGGCTTCGTAGTCCTTTTTGGCTGAATCCTGACGAATACGATGTGAAGGCGGCTGTCAACTATTATTTTACGCATTTTATGCCGCCGGATATCCGCAGCGATATCATCAATGACAGCTTTCCGGTGTATGGAACCTCCAGGCATTTTGAGTGGAACCTGTTTTATTTTTATGCGGCCAAGCTGGGGCAGTTTTTTGCGGATCCGGCTCTTCAAATGCGTCTGTTCAGCCTTATTATTTTTACGGTTATGGCCGGAATCACGTTAAAAAATATCAGGAGGCACTATGCGCTTTTGTTTGTGCTTCTTTTGACGCCTCAGGTGTGGTATATTTTCAGCTATTCCACCTCTGACGCTTTGGATTTCTTCGCCGGCTTCCTAAGCCTGTACGAGCTTTTGGAGGAGAACAGTATGCTGAACCGCCTCCTTCGGGAACCTTACAGGAGACGTCACATTTTGTACTATGGCCTTTTAAGTGTTTTGTTTATTCATTTGCTGTGGGCCAAGGCGTCCTTTTATCCTATTCTGGTATTTCTCTTCCTTATTCTGCTGATTCGCCTTGTGCATCGGGAGAAAGAAGAGCGGGGAACGCTTCTTCGCAAATATTTGATTCTCGTTGGATTGACTCTGGGAATTTTTGTCGTCCGCTATATGATTACCGACTATCCCTACTATGGCTTTGACAAACTGGGCGCAGTGATTGAAGTGACGGAGCGCCATGCAGAATACGGCTATAAGCCCTCCACGCCGCCTATCCTGCAGGCTTATTCCATGAGTTTCTTCGGAAAGGGAATTACCTTAGGGGAACTTTTGACAAAATATGAATTTCATAAGAATCTCTTTCGGACCTTTGCGGGATTTTTTGGAAGCTATGCTTTTGGAGAAGGGAATTGGTACTATATTTTCATGGGGCTTCTGTATGTACTTTTGCTCGGATGGATTACCTGGCGGTTTATCAGGATGAAGAGCCGGCAGAGATGGCAGGAGTACGGAGCCGTTATGTTCTGCTGCTTTTTGCAGTATGCTCTGATTGTGTTTAATTCCTGGTTTATTGACTTTCAGCCCCAGGGACGTTATCTTTTGCCAATCCTGTTCTTTTTTACCTATCTGATAGCTCGAACCGAGCAGCCGGAGAAGGACAGGCTTTTAAGAGGGATTCTGATATGTACCTGTCTTATGTCCCTGTTTGCTTTTTGGCATGTAGGGGTTCCGAACTTAGTTCCGGATCGGGTGATTCTGCCTTGACGGCCGGAAATTGATTTAGATAAGGTGTACTGGAAGGGGGATTACGGAACTGGGATCAGTAATACCCTTTGCAATGCACAAATCAATTTGCAGACACATGGCCTTGTGGCTGGAAATTGATTTAGGTAAAGTGTATTGCAAAGGGGATTACGGAACTGGAATAGGAGATTACGATGAGAAAATTAGCTTTAGACGACAGCATTTTATTAAAAATAGAAAAGCCTGCGCGGTATATCGGAAATGAAATCAATGCAGTCTACAAGGATAAGTCCAAGACGGATATCCGCTTTTGCATGTGCTTTCCGGATCTTTATGAGATCGGCATGTCCCATCTTGGGATACAAATTCTCTATGATATGTTCAACCAAAGAGAAGATGTATGGTGCGAGCGCGTCTATTCTCCCTGGGTGGATCTGGACGGAATATTGAGAGAGAAAAAGCTTCCGCTCTTTGCTCTGGAGTCTCAAGACCCTGTTAAAGACTTTGATTTTCTGGGAATCACGCTCCAATATGAGATGTGCTATACGAATGTGCTGCAGATTCTGGATTTGAGCCGGATTCCCCTTCGGGCCGCCGACAGAGGTCAAAAAGATCCCATTGTGATTGGAGGCGGCCCCTGTGCCTGCAATCCGGAGCCATTGGCAGATTTCTTTGACCTTTTCTACATTGGAGAGGGAGAGACTTCTTATGATGCGCTCTTAGATCTCTATAAAAATCATAAAAAATCGGGGACAAGCAGGGAGGATTTCCTTCTTGCCGCTTCCGGCATTCCGGGCATATACGTGCCCTCCCTTTATAAAGTGACGTATCATCCCGACGGCACCGTTGCCGCCATGAAGCCGGCAAAGCCGCAGGCGCCGGAAAAGGTACGGCGTCAGGCGGTGTCGGATCTGACGTCTGCCGTTTATCCGAAGAAGCCCCTGGTTCCTTTTATCAAGGTAACTCAGGACCGCGTTGTTCTGGAGATTCAAAGAGGATGTATCCGCGGCTGCCGGTTCTGTCAGGCGGGAATGATGTACCGTCCCACAAGAGAGCGGGATCTGAAAATGCTGGAGGAATCCGCCCACAATATGCTGGAATCCACCGGACACGAGGAGATCTCCTTAAGCTCCCTTAGCTCCAGCGATTACTCAAAGCTCCCGGAGCTGGTAACTTATCTCATGGAGCATTTCCGCGGGCAGGGAGTTAACATTTCCCTTCCCTCCCTGCGAATCGACGCTTTTTCTCTGGATGTAATGAGCAAAATCCAGGATGTCCGAAAAAGCAGCATTACCTTTGCGCCGGAGGCCGGCTCTCAGCGGCTTCGCGATGTAATCAATAAGGGATTGACAGAGGAAGTTATCCTTGAGGGAGCCGGAACGGCTTTTGACGGCGGATGGAACAAGGTCAAGCTTTATTTTATGCTGGGCCTGCCTACGGAGACAGAAGAAGATCAAAAAGAAATTGCGCATCTGGCTGAAAAAATCGCAAAGCGCTATTACGAGATTCCCAAGGAGCGGCGCTGCGGCAAATGTCAGATTACCATCAGTACTTCCTTTTTTGTACCGAAGCCCTTCACCCCCTTCCAGTGGGCAAGGATGTGTACGCGGGAAGAATTTTTGGAACGGGCCTATACCGTCAATATGGAGGTCAAGGCTCAGCTAAACCGCAAAAGCATGAAATACAACTGGCATGAAGCAGATGTAACGGTGCTGGAGGGCGTATTTGCAAGAGGAGACCGAAGGCTTTCTTCCTTCCTTCTTAGGGCCTATGAGAAGGGATGCCTCTTTGATTCCTGGACGGAAACCTTTCAGGGAGAGCTTTGGATGGAGGCTGCGGCGGAGACAGAGACGGATCTGATGTTTTATACCACAAGAAACAGGGAGAAGGATGAGCTTTTCCCCTGGGATTTTATCGATATCGGCGTTACTAAGGGCTTTTTATATCGGGAGTGGGAGCGCGCTCTGAATGAGACGGTTACTCCCAACTGCCGTCAGCAGTGTCAGGGCTGCGGGGCGGGGCGTTATGAAAGCGGTATCTGCGTGGAAAGCCGTTAAAGTTCTGATGTCATTCGCACCTATGTGTAAAAAAGAACTAAAAATCAGTTTGGAACAAAAAACAGCATAACACAGATTGGATGGAAAAAGAAACGGGGATTTCAACCGCTATGAAAATTCGAGTAAAATTTCGCAAATACGGAGAAATGAAGTTTATCGGGCATCTGGATATGATGCGCTACTTTCAGAAAGCCATACGCAGAGCCGGAATTGATATCTGCTATTCCGGGGGCTTCAGCCCGCACATGATAATGTCCTTTGCCTCTCCTTTGGGAGTGGGGCTTACCAGTGACGGAGAATATCTGGATATCGAGGTAGGAGAGGTTCTTTCATCAGAGGAAACCGTCCGGCGCTTAAATCAGGCGATGGTCGAGGGTGTGGAAGTGGTTTCATGCCGCAGGATTCCGGACGGAAAGGCGTCAAATGCAATGGCCCTTATGGCTGCCGCCGATTATGAGGTGCATTTTCGGGAGGGAAAAGAGCCAAAGAAACATTGGCAGGAGGATTTTGAAAAATTTTGCGGACAAAGCTCCATCATGGTCCTTAAAAAGACAAAAAAAGGAGAGCGGGAGCTTGATATCCGTCCCTTGATTTATGAAGCCCGTGTTCAGGGAAACGGTATCTTTCTAAAGCTGGCGGCCGGCAGTTCGGAAAATCTGAAGCCGGAGCTGGTTATGGATGCCTTCGCATCCTATACAAAAACAGAGCTTCCGGAGTTTGCCCTTCTCATACATCGGCAGGAATTGTATGCAGATGTGGGAACAGACAAAAAGCAATGTCTGGTACCTTTGGAATCTCTGGGAGAAGTGATAGAAACGGCAAGGCAGTAATGGAGTTTGTTTTATGGAACGAAACGGAAGGTTATTTATCATAAGACAGAAGATTCGGGGGCAAGAGCGGATACTTTCCGCCTATTATGAGGATAAGGCGGCGGTAGAGCTGAATTGTTTTGGAGTTGGAGAGGAACAGCTTCTGGGCAGCATCTACATTGGCAAGGTAAAAAATATTGTAAAAAATATTCAGGCGGCATTTATTGAGATCGGAGAAGGAATCCTGTGCTATTACCCTGTGAATCAGGGAGAGGAGCCTGTCTATGTGAAAGAAAAAAAAGGCGCAAAGCTGGCAGTGGGCGATGAACTTCTCGTACAGGTAAGCCGGGAGTCCGTAAAGACAAAAGCCCCCACGGTTACCTGCAATCTAAGCTTCCCCGGAAAGTACCTTGTGCTTACTACAGGAAAAAAGCAGCTGGGACTGTCCGCAAAGCTCTCTGCCGAGGAAAAGGAGCGTTTGAGAGCGCTTGCAAAGACTTTATTTACGGAAGAATTTGGCGTGATTGTCAGAACAAATGCCGCCCAGGCGGAGGAGAAGGCTTTAAAAGAGGAATATGCCCGCCTGAGCCGGACAGCCCGGGAGATTCTCAATACAGGCATCCATCAACGCTGCTTCTCCCTGGTCTATCAGGAACCGCCCGGCTACGCCGCAGGGATTCGCAATCTGAAGAAGGAGCAGCTTTTGGAGGTCGTAACGGACGATGCGCGGATTTATGAAGCCTTAAAGAATTATCTTGCCGCCTGTCAGCCGGAGGACTTGGAAAAGCTTCGTTTTTATACGGAAACAGTACCCTCCCTGGACAGTCTTTACGGCCTTAGCAGGGCATTGGAACATGCGCTGTCGGAGCGGGTCTGGTTAAAATCCGGCGCTTATCTTGTCATACAGCCTACGGAGGCTCTTACCGTAATTGATGTAAACACAGGAAAATATGACGGTCATAAAAAACCAAAGGAAACTTTTTTGCATATCAATCTGGAGGCCGCCAGGGAAGCTGCCAGACAAATACGTCTTCGAAATCTGTCTGGTATCATCTTGGTAGATTTTATTGATTTGGAGGAACAGGAAAGTAAGGAATTGCTTATGAGCGTTCTTTCCAAAGCGCTGAAGGAGGACCCGGTCAAGACGGTCCTTGTAGATATGACGCCTTTGGGACTTGTGGAGATTACACGGAAAAAAGTGCGCCGGACCTTGAAGGAGCAGGCGTCACAGTGATACAATTACCGAACAAAAAAGTCCGGCTAAGAAATGTCAAGTATTTATTAAAAAAAATTCTGCCGGACGGTAAAGCTGAAAAGGCGCACGAGAGGAACTTTTATGAGTGCTTTTTCGAATAAAAGTTTTTCTCACTATCGGTGTGTCGAAGCAGCTTTACCCTTTAGTGCTGTCGCGCAGCGACTTAAAATAGGAGGATGCGACATGGATAAAACATTATTGACGAAAGAAGCTTTGGCGGCATATATGGACCACACCTTATTAAAGGCTGATGCCTCCAAAGAACAGATACGGAAGGTATGCGAGGAAGCAAGGAAATATCACTTTGCCTCTGTCTGCGTTAATTCCTATTGGATTCCTTTTGTTGCCGAAGAATTAAAAGGAACAACCATATCCCCCTGCTGTGTGGTAGGCTTTCCTTTGGGAGCTATGCTCACCTCTGCGAAAGCGGCGGAGACCAGGGAGGCGGTCCTGGCCGGAGCAGCAGAAATTGATATGGTCCTCAATGTAGGCGCGGTGAAAAGCCAAGACTGGGACAGTGTAAAAGCAGATATTTCAGCGGTAAATGCGGTGAAGGGCAGTGCAAAGCTGAAGGTGATTCTGGAAACCTGTCTTTTGACGGATGAGGAAAAGGTAAGAGCCTGTGAGATTGCAAAAGAAGCCGGCGCTGATTTTGTCAAAACCTCCACGGGATTTTCCACAGGAGGCGCAACTGCCGCAGACGTGGCACTGATGCGGCGCACCGTAGGAGAATCCGTAGGCGTGAAGGCATCTGGCGGTATCCGTACCCTGGAAGATGCACTAAAAATGATTGAGGCAGGCGCAAACCGTCTGGGCGTCAGCGCAGGGGTGCGGATTGTAGAGGAATTATAGATTTTTTAAAGAAAATATTCTTGACATTTTACCCCATATATGCTATCCTGTTACGGATGCCGCACAGTGGGGTAAAAGTATGTACTTTTTTATAAAAGCAGTACATCACCGAAGCTGGCGAGTAATGATAATAGGAGGTGCCATATGTACGCAATTATTGCAACAGGTGGTAAACAGTACAAAGTATCTGAGGGCGATGTTATCAGAGTGGAGAAGCTCGGCGTGGAGGCCGGATCAAAGTATAAGTTTGATCAGGTTTTAGCAGTGGGCGGAGACACTATAACAGTTGGAACCCCCACCGTGGCGGGAGCAACTGTTACCGCATCTGTAATTGGTGATGGAAAAGGCAAGAAGGTCATCGTATACAAGTACAAGAGAAAAAGCGGATATCACAAGAAAAACGGCCACAGACAGCAGTACACGGAAGTGAAGATCGAGAAGATCGCTGTAAGAAAGCCACGCGCAAAAAAAGCTGCGGAAGAGACTGAAACAGAAGCAGCAGTATAAGTCGTTATGATTACAGTTACCATATATAAGGATTCCAGTCAGTATCAACGATTCACTGTAGAAGGACATGCCGGTTATGCTCACGAAGGATTCGATATCATCTGTGCTGCCGTCAGTGCTCTGACAGTGAATACGGTAAATTCCATTGAAAAATTTACCGGCAATAAGTTAAAGGCAGAGGAAATGAACGGATTTCTCACCTGCCAGTTGGAAAGCCCCTTATCTTCTAAAGCGGAGCTTTTGATGGATTCCATGGTGCTTGGCTTAACGGACATTCAGAATAACTATGGAAAGCAATATATCAGATTGATCTTTAAGGAGGTGTAGACCATGTTGCAGATGAACCTTCAGTTGTTCGCACATAAGAAAGGTGTAGGTTCTACCAAGAATGGCAGAGATTCCGAGGCAAAGCGTCTGGGCGCAAAGAGAGCGGACGGACAGTTTGTAAAGGCCGGTAACATTCTTTACAGACAGCGCGGAACCAAGATTCATCCGGGCGTGAACGTAGGCCGCGGAGGAGACGATACCCTGTTTGCATTGACAGACGGCATTGTACGGTTTGAAAGAAAAGGAAGAGATAAGAAACAGGTTTCTATCGTTCCGGTAGCAGCAGAATAGTATGGTTGAGGCTTCAAGTCGATAGATTTGAAGCCTCTTTTAACTCATGCCCGGTTCATCTGTTGACAGGGCATAAGGATATCAAGAAAGGTAAACTCTATGTTTGCAGATAGAGCAAAAATATTTATCCGTTCCGGAAAAGGCGGGGACGGACACGTAAGCTTCCGCCGGGAGCTGTATGTCCCCAACGGCGGACCGGACGGCGGCGACGGGGGCAAAGGCGGCGACGTCATTTTTCAGGTAGACGAGGGCCTAAACACCCTTTATGATTACCGTCACAGGCGCAAGTTTAAAGCAGAGGACGGAGAAGAAGGCGGAAAACGACGCTGTCATGGAAAAAATGGCAGCGATATTATATTGAAGGTTCCGGAAGGAACCGTAATCAAAGAGGCGGAAAGCGGCAAAGTCATCGCAGATATGTCCGGCGGCAATACGCGTCAGGTAATCTTAAAAGGAGGACTGGGCGGAGCAGGCAACCAGCACTTTGCTACCTCCACCATGCAGGTACCCAAGTACGCCAGACCCGGCCAGCCGGCCCAAGAGCTGGAGGTTTTGCTGGAGCTGAAAGTCATCGCTGATGTGGGGCTGGTAGGCTTCCCCAATGTAGGAAAATCAACCCTTCTTTCCCGCGTCACCAACGCGCAGCCCAAGATAGCCAACTATCATTTTACAACACTGAATCCAAATCTGGGCGTAGTAGATCTGGACGGCGGCGGTTTTGTAATTGCCGACATTCCGGGGCTTATCGAGGGGGCCTCCGAAGGTGTAGGACTGGGCCATGAATTTCTTCGTCATATAGAGCGTACCCGTGTCATTATCCACCTGGTAGACGCAGCCTCCACAGAAGGGCGGGACCCGGTAGCGGATGTCTATGCCATCAACCGGGAGCTTGCAGCCTACAACGAAGAAATTGCCGCCAGACCGCAGGTCATCGCAGCCAACAAAATCGACGCTATATACGATGACGGAGAGAAAAGCCCCGTAGACCGCCTGAAAGACGAGTTTGAGCCGCAGGGAATCCGTGTGCTTCCCATCAGCGCCGCCTCCGGAACGGGACTCAAAGAACTTCTGTACTATACAAAAGAACTCCTTGACGGTACCGAACAAGAGCCAATCGTATTTGAACAGGAATTTTTCCCGGAAGAAATGCGCATAGACGAACAGCTTCCCTATACCGTAGAAAGATCCGAGGAAGAAGAAGGCGTCTTTATCGTAGAAGGCCCCCGAATCGAAAAAATGCTGGGTTACACAAATCTGGATTCAGAAAAGGGCTTCGTATTCTTCCAAAATTTCCTAAAGGACACAGGCATTCTAAAAGAACTGGAAGAAGCCGGAATCCAGGAGGGCGACACCGTAAAAATGTACGGTCTGGCCTTTGAATACTTCCGTTAACAGTATACGGCAGAGTAAATTACAACAAATGAAGGAGATTCATACATGACAAGCAAACAAAGGGCTTACCTAAAGAGCCTGGCAATGGCCCTGGACCCCATATTCCAGGTAGGAAAAGCCTCCGTTACCCCCGAACTGATTACCGCGGTCAGCGAAGCTCTGACTGCGCGAGAGCTTATTAAGCTAAGCGTACTGCAAAACTGCGCGGACGCTCCAAAATCGATAGCAGAAATGATAGCGGAACGCACCCATTCCCAGGTAGTGCAGGTAATCGGGAAAAAAATCGTACTCTACAAAGAGGGCAAGGATGATAAAAAACGAATTGAACTCCCACAGCAAAGGGGATAAGAGAAAAAGAGTCGGCATACTGGGCGGAACCTTTGATCCCATCCACACCGGGCATCTCATACTGGCTGAGACAGCTTACGAGGCGTTTTCTCTGGATTATGTCTTGATTATGCCCAACGGCAATCCGCCCCATAAGCCGGGGCAGGTGAATGCCTCCATGACGCAGCGCACCCGGATGGCGGAGCTGGCCGCTGCCGGCAACGATCATTTCCGCGTATCGGACTTTGAAAAAACACCCCAGGATTATCATTATACCTATGAAACCCTGGAATTTCTGGTTGAAAAACATCCGGACACAGATTATTATTTTATTCTGGGGGCGGATTCTTTGAAGCAGTTCCATACCTGGAAGGAACCGAAACGCATCTTAAGATGCTGTCAAATCCTGGCAGCCACCCGGGATCGGATGGAGACTGCGGAGCTGAAAAAGCATATGGAACGGCTGGAGCAGGAGCATGGCGCCCATATTCATCCACTGGAAACACCAAATATTGATATTTCCTCCAATATGCTTCGGGAACGAGTGCATAGGGGACAAAGCATCCGTTATTATGTTCCGGAGGCCGTGAACGCCTATATTCAGGAACAAGGCTTATACAGCGAAAACCACAGGAAATGAGGGATTTTCGGATGAAACATTATGATATGAAGGCTTATCAGAAGAAAATAAAGCACGAGATGGACGATGGCCGCTATCAGCATACACTTGGAGTCATGTATACCTGTGCAGCCCTTGCCATGCGTTATGAATACGATATTCAAAAAGCAGAGCTGGCCGGACTTCTCCATGATTGTGCAAAATGTATTCCCAACGGAAAAAAACTGAAGCTTTGCGAGAAGCACAACATTCAGATGACAGAGACAGAGCGAAGGAATCCATTTTTGCTGCATGCAAAGCTGGGGGCGTTTTTAGCAATGGAGCAGTATGGCGTACATGACAAAGAAATAATCAGCGCCATTTTGAATCATACCACCGGAAAGCCCAATATGTCCCTGCTTGACAAGATCGTCTATGTGGCGGATTATATCGAGCCTCGGCGCAGCAAAGCGGAAAACTTGCCGGAGGTACGCAAGCTGGCCTTCCTGGATCTGGACAAGGCTCTTTATAAGATTCTCTCCGATACCTTGAGCTATCTGGATAAAGGCTCCGGCGAGATTGACGAAATGACCGTAAAAGCATACGAATACTACCGCACAGCGACTATAAAAGGAGAAATATAAATGACTTTAAAGCAATCGAAAGAAATGGCCCAAAAAGCCTGTCATGCATTGGAAGATAAAAAAGCAAAGGATGTGCGTATTCTGGATATATCAGAGGTCAGCGTACTGGCCGATTATTTTCTGATTGCAAGCGGATCGAACCGAAACCAGGTGCAGGCTATGGTAGACAATGTAGAAGAAGAGCTGCGCAAAGCAGGCTTTTCCCCAAAGCAAGTAGAGGGTTACAATACCGCTAATTGGGTTCTTTTAGACTATGGCGACATTATCATCCATGTTTTTGATGAGGAAAATCGACTGTTTTACGATCTGGAACGCATTTGGAGAGACGGCAGTCTGATACGGGCAGAGGAATTGGAGATGTAAAAATGATTTTAACAGGAGCTATTGTAAACGCCCTTGCCGTATTTGCCGGAAGCGCTACGGGCCTTTTTCTGAAAAAGGGGCTGCCGGATCGTATGGGAGATTCCATTATGAAAGGGCTTTCTCTTTGTGTCATTTACATTGGTATCAGCGGAGCCTTTGAAGGAGAAAATGTACTGATTGCCATTGTGTCTATGGCTGTGGGAACAGTGATTGGCGAGCTTTTGAATCTGAATGAGCGTATGGAACGGCTGGGGCAGTGGATTCAGAATCGGTTTCAATCGAAGAACAGCCAGACATCTATTGCGGAAGGCTTTGTTACCAGCAGCCTCTTATTCTGTACCGGAGCTATGACCATTGTAGGCTCTCTGCAAAGCGGGCTGTCTCTGGACCACAGTACTTTGTTCGCCAAGTCCCTTATTGACGGAATAGCCGCTGTGGTGCTCGCCTCCAGCTTGGGCTTCGGCGTCTTTTTTGCAGGCATTCTGTGTCTGCTCTATGAGGGAGGACTGGCCTTATGCGCACAGTTTATAGGGCCTTTTTTAACAACCTCCGTAATCAATGAAATGACCTGCGTGGGATCTCTGCTTATTGTAGGAGTTGCAGTCAATATGCTGTTTAAAAATAAAATCTGCGTCATGAATTCCATCCCGGCTGTTTTTCTGCCGATTCTGCTGTGCAGATTTATGTAACAAGGAATCACTGTTCACACATGCCAGGTGGGCAGCAACAAAAAGGAGACATGCAGATGGGAAAGATTCTGAATATTACACAGGTGACAAACAACCGGTTTCTGAACATATATAATCTGGATGTGGAGGATAAGAACGGGAAACCGCATATCTATCATGTAGCTTCCAGAGCAAAGAGTAAAGAAGAGCTAAAGCTGTCCACCAGGGTAAATAAGCCGGACGGAGTAATCATTTACGCCCTCTATGGAGAAAAAAGGGAGCGTGTGGTACTCATACGTCAATATCGATACAGCATTGGCAGTTATATCTATGAGTTCCCGGCAGGTCTGATAGATGAGGGAGAGGACTTCCATGCAGCGGGAATCCGGGAGCTTTGGGAGGAAACAGGGCTTACATTTCACCCCTTAGAGGTCGATCCCATTTATTCCAAGCCATATTTTACTACGATTGGAATGACAGATGAAGCTTGTTCCGCCGTCTATGGCTATGCGGACGGAGAGATCTCGGTCAAGGGACAGGAGGATACGGAAGAGATTGAAGTCGTTTTGGCCGACCGCAGGGAGATTCGGCGAATCCTTAAGGAAGAGCATGTATCTTTGATGTGTGCTTATATGATGATGCATTTCCTGCATGCGGAGCCGGACAATCCCTTTGGATTTTTAAAAGTATAATCATTTTTGTGTTTAGAGCGTGTTTTAAAAATCATTTCTGCCAGATGTGCGGCGCAGATTTCCCGCAAATTGTGTCGAACATCTAACAGGAAGCATTTTTTAAACACGCTCTTTTAAAACCATTCAGCCTATTGGAAAAAACGGATGACGCCAAATACTTTTCCAAGGATCTGACAACTGGGAACAATGATCGGCTCCATAGAATCGTTCTCCGGCTGGAGACGGATGTGGTCAGCTTCCTGATAAAAGGTTTTTACGGTAGCGGAGTCATCCACCAAAGCAACTACCATATCTCCGTTCCGCGCCGTCTGGCGCTGTTCTACGAGAATGGTATCGCCGTCAAAGATTCCGGCATTGATCATGGAATCGCCCTGAACCTTCAGCATAAAGCACTGCTCGTTGGGCATAAATTCCATAGGAACAGGGAAGTAGGATTCCACATTCTCAACGGCCAATATCGGCTGTCCGGCAGCCACCCGTCCTATGATGGGAACATTCACCACTTCTCTGCGCACCAGGTTAAAGTTGTCGTCGATAATCTCAATTGCACGAGGCTTGGTAGGGTCTCTGCGAATATAGCCATTCTTTTCCAAGGTCTCCAAATGAGAGTGTACGGAGGAGGTAGACTTCAGATCCACAGCCTCACAGATATCCCGGACTGACGGCGGATAACCTTTATTCAAAATTTGTGACTTAATGTATTCCAGAATCTCGCTTTGCTTTTTAGTAATTTTGCCGTAGGGCATAGATGATTTCCTCCTTATATAGATGTTTGGATTCATTCTGTAAACTATATATAGTATAACATACGTTCGAAAGAAAAGCAAACAAATGTTTTGAAAATTTGTTCTGTTTTAATTTAAAAAAATTTCTAGTATATTTTAAAATTCTGTGATATAATTGTTACGAATTTTAAGAATTTATCACACAACAGGAAAAAAAGAAAGGAACTCTACTTATGAGGAAGCGATTATTGTGGATTCTGCTGGCATTAGCAGTGGGAGTCTGCGCAACAGGATGTGGAAAGAAAGAAAAAGAGGTGTCTGCTCCGGCAGAAGAAGAATTATCCACAGAGGATGAGATTTTAGCTGAAGAACCAGAGGAAGAGGAGCCTGAAGAAGAGGAAGAAGAGCCTGAGGTTGCACCCGAAGGAATGTACCGCAGTGAGCTGACGAATGAATGGATCAGCGAGGATTTAAAGAATCAGCGCCCCATCGCCGTTATGGTGGATAATGAAAAGACGGCCCTGCCTCATTATGGTTTAACAAAGGCAGATATTGTTTATGAGATGATGAACAGCACCCTGAACGATCAGATCACCCGTTTTATGGTTCTCTTTAAGGACTATGACAGTGTTGACCAGATCGGAAGCGTGCGGAGTGTACGTCCCACGAACCTGATCATTGCTCCGGAGTGGAACGCAATTGTATGTCATGACGGTGGACCCTTCTATATTAATATGTATCTGGAGAAGCCTTATGTAGATCATTTCAGCGGAACCTTTTCTCGTGTAAACAATGGAAAACCCAGAGAGTTTACAGAGTACATTCTTCCCGGAGATATGGACAAAAACTTCCGGAATACCAAGGTTGACCGCGAATACAACGAATACCGTTTGGAAGATCCTCATTTTCAGTTTGTATCGGAAAAGAAGCCTGTAAAGATGGAAGAGAAGGCCGGAAGCTTTGACTGTACTTTAGTTGATCTCCCGTTCGGACACAACAGCTCTCAGTTGGATTATGATGAGGCTTCCGGAACATATCTGTATTCTGAGTATGGCAGCGCCCACAAGGATCCGGGAAATGGCAACACACAGCTGGCATTTAAAAATGTAATTCTTCAAAAAATGACCTACAGCCAGTTGGACGAACATGGATACTTGATTTGGAACTGCCTGGATGCCGGAAAAGAAGGCTATTACATCACCAATGGAAAGGCAATGCCTATTACATGGAGTAAGGTCAGCGAGCAGGAGCGCACTGTTTACTACGATATGAACGGTGACGAGATCCAGATCAATACAGGAAAGACTTACATTGGTTTTGTAGCAGACAGTAAGTGGGATGAACTGGTGGTTCAGTAAACCGAATTTTCCTGTTCAATCTTTTACATTTATTGCTTGAAGCAATGACTGCCGTAAAAGGACAACAGCTGAGATATAAAAACGGCAATTGTTCTTTTACGGCAGTCTTTTTTATAATCTAATCTTCCCGAAGCCTTACCGCTTTGGCCGCCATCCGCCGGCGGTTTTCATCCTGAGCGGCATAGTGCTTCCGGGTTGTATTCACATCCTTGTGTCCCAGTACATCGGCCACCAGGTATATATCTCCGGTTTCCTGATACAAGGTAGTTCCGTAGGTACTTCTAAGCTTGTGGGGAGTGATTTTCTTAAGCGGCGTTACCTGCTTTGCATACTTCTTTACCAGATTTTCTACGGCGCCCACGCCGATGCGCCGCTTCTGGGTAGAGTAGAAGAGTGCAAGCTCATGTCCCTCCTGGGGAATCACCTCCCTGCGGCTTCCGTTGATATAGTTGCGAAGAGCCTGTTCTACCTCTTCCCCAAAGTAAACAATCATCTCGGAGCCGCCCTTTCGCGTTACCTTGATTCCGTTGTTATGAAAATCCACATCCGTAATGTCAAGACCCACGCACTCTGACACACGGATACCGGTTCCCAAAAGGAGCGTGACAATCGCCAGATCCCGTTCCTTTGTCTTTTCATAATAGACCTTCTTCTGGCCGGTAAGTCCGTCGCCGCCATGCTCAATAAAGTCCAGAAGCCTTGCAGTCTCATCAACATCCAGACGAATGATCGCCTTGTCGTGGAGCTTTGGCATGTCCACAAACACCGTAGGATTGTGCTCTAAAAGCTGCCGCTTATAAAAATATGCATAAAAGCTCCGCAAAGCGGACATTTTCCGTTTTAATCCTCGTTCACCATTGGTAATATCTATGGTGTCGAAGCTTTCCTTCTCCTTATCCGTACCGGAATAAGCAATTTTCTTCTGATACAGCTTCAGATATTCCTGATATTCTTCAATATCCACAGCCTCAACCCGATCCAGATCACTCAGCTTAAAATCCCTAGTTTCATAATTTTTGTAAACCGGGTTTTCCTCAATGAGAAATCGAAAAAAAACTCGGATATCATAGGCGTAGGAGATTCGGGTCTTTGTGGAGGTAGTAGGCTCAATTGCCCGAAAATAATCCTTGGCAAAGGATGGCAGCGTTTTCAATACCTCCCGCAGTTTACGAATATTTTCCATATCGTTTTGTTCATGGTAGGTTTTGTATTCCATAATTGAAAAATTCCTTCCTAAGTATTGTATAGGTTTCCTATATAATATATAAGTTTACATAATAAAATTATGTAACTTATCAATCAGTTTCTCGTTACAATTCACACCTATATCAGTTTTGAACTATTTCCATTCATTGCTGGTGCGAATTGTAAAGCTCATAACAAATGGCACTAAGAGTACCTTGACGTATCACCAGGTCAATGCTATAATAAAAAAGTACAATTCCATATAAGGTATTAAGTGCCTGTCAGATTCAAAATTTTGGCAGGAAGAGGGAATTAGGTGCAAGTCCTAAGCGATCCGGTCACTGTAAGCAGGGAATATTTCCTAACGAATCCATTGTACAACTTTTTGTATGAGAAGGAAAGGAAAATATGCAGATCTGTAAGCCAGGAAACCTGCTTAATACTTGAGGAGAGACTTCCGAAGAAAGTTCAGTTCCTGTCAAAAATGCCTTTTGGCTTTTTGTACGTGTCTGTTTCCGTGGGAGCAGGCATTTTTTATCATATGGAATGCTCAATGTGGAAGAACGTACCATCTGAAGGTGACATATCCTAAACGCACAAGGTCTGATAAGCTGTGACGGCATTCGGCTTACTCACGCCTTTCCCAGGTTCCTTTGGATGCCCTGGCGTCTGTCTGGGTTTTGTTGTAAGAAGCTTTTTTATCGGAAAAGAATACCTGTAGCTGTTCTTTTCCGGAATACAGGATGCTTTCTGAAAACAATTCCTGTGATAGGCGCTTTTTTTACAGGCGGACTGGCATACAAACAACGATTGCATGAAATAATAGGAAAAAGTAAAATTTAGCTATTGATTTTTTAGCAAAAAATAAGTAATATAAATAAAGGATTGTAACTCTTTGAGGCATTACCGTGATAGTAGAATCACTGCACACTTGCTTTGGAGAGTTTTTCTTTTGTTTGGGGCGGTTTTTCTCTTTGAAATTATGATTAGGGGGATATGAGCAAATGCTGGTGACAAAAAAGGTGAACAACAATGTTGCGGTCTGTATCGATGGAAACGGCCGGGAGCTGATTGCTTTAGGCAAGGGGATCGGATTTCCCAAGCTTCCTTATGAAATAACGGATATGAATCTGGTAGACCGCACCTTTTACGATGTGGACAGCCGGTTTCTTCCTCTTTTGAATGATATCCCTATAGAAATTATTGATTTTACTGCTCGGATGATGGATGATGTAAAAGGAAAGCTGCCCTATGAGACAAGCCCGAATATTGTTATGACACTGGCCGATCATATTGCCTTTTCCATCGAAAGAGCCAAAAACGGGATTTATGTTCAGATGCCTTCCATCTACGAAATGATGCAGAGCCATCCTCTGGAGGTTAAGATCGGTAAACGCTTTTTGTCCGAAATCCAGCGCAGCTTCCAGGTGAAGCTGCCCCCGGATGAAGTCCAGGGGATTGCCATGCATTTTATTAATGCAAAAAACAATGGGATAAATCCGGAGCAGGAAAAGCAGGATAAGGTCCGAAAGCAACAGTACGAGGAAATGCTGGAGCAGACGACACAGATTATAGAATGGGAAATGGACATTCAAGTCCAAAGAAATTCTTTTAATTATGCAAGATTTGCGTCACATCTTTCTTATCTTTTCCGCCGCATGTTTACACAGCAGTATATGGATTCAGATAATTTACAGGTATATGCTACTATAAGAGAAGAATATCCAAAGGTAGCGGAATGTGTCAGCAAGATCAATGACTATTATAGGGACAATTGGTCCGCAGCTCTGACAGAAGAAGAGCAGCTTTATCTGATTCTGCATATTAACCGTGTATGCTCCAAGGCAAATACATAAGGCGGCTTGGAAATATGCACAAAAACAGCTGTTAAATATTGTGAATTATGACGGTTGACATTTTAAACATTTGCGACTAATATAAATACATGGATTGTAACTCCTTGGAGGCATTACCATAGTAAAGAAGTGTTTACTATGAATTGTTTCAAGGGGTTTATTTTTTACCCTGGGATATCTGGTTTTATACATAGCTTTTGTATAAACATGGATTGCCACCACAGGAAATGTGGGCATTACCTTCAGTGAGCGAGCGACTTGTATGAAAAAGCTTTCGCCTGTTTCATTGAAGGTTTTTTATGGAAATTTTTACTGCAGTGCGCAGGCAGTGAAGCAATGCTATGAAAGAACAACAACAAAAACGAATAGGAGAAAAAATGATGGCTGACAATCAAAAAATAGCTACCGAGGTATTAAAGGCAGTAGGAGGAAAAGCTAATATTGCAAATGCGACCCATTGTATGACACGTCTGCGCCTTACCTTAAAGGATGAGAGCCTGGCGGACACAGAGGCGGTTAAGAGCATATCCGGCGTTATGGGACAGCAGTTCAAGGCCGGGCAATACCAGGTAATTATTGGCGCAAATGCGGATAAGGTTTATAAGGAATTTGCGAAAATAAGCGGTACGGAAAATGAATCCTCTGTGGAAGCTATGCTGCCTGTTTCCGGAAAAAAGGTGACACTTAAATCGATTGGCGCAGGAATTATGGATACACTTTCCGGTTCTCTGACCCCGATTATTCCGGTAGTTTTGGCCGCATCCATTTTTAAAATGATTGTGGCAGTATTCGGGCCGGATATGCTGGGAATTCTGAATGCGGAAAGTGATCTGTATACACTTTTTACCTTTGTAGGTGATGCAGGATACTACTTTTTCCCCTTGCTGTTAGGCTACACCTCAGCAAAAAAATTGGGCGTATCGCCTGTATTGGGAATTTTTATGGGAGCTATCATGCTTCATCCGACTATGGTGCAGATGGCAGCAGACGGCGCGGCATTTACCGTATATGGAATCCCTTGCAATGTACAGAACTACAGCAGTACCCTGCTTCCCATTATTTTGTCCGTATGGGCCATGTCTTATGTGGAACGGTTCTTTAAAAGAGTTATTCCGGATACACTGAAAATTCTGTTTGTTCCGGTTTTGACGATTGCCGTTATGCTTCCTATTTCCCTGTGCATGTTTGGGCCTGCAGGTGCATTCCTTGGTAAATATATCTGTGCTTTGATTATTGCATTCTCCAATACCTTTGGATTTGTGGGAGCCGCAGTCATCGGCGCTTTATGGGAGTTCCTGGTTATGAGCGGTATGCATCATGTAATGATCACACAGATGATTCTTGTATTTTCCGAGACGGGATACGATCCCGTAGTTACACTTGGCGCTGCTTCGGCAAGTCTGGCTGTAACCGGTATGTGCCTTGGCTGTGCATTAGCCTTGAAAGGAAAGGAAGAGAAGAGCTTAAGCTTCAGCTATGTGGTTGCGGCTTTTCTCGGAGGTGTTACGGAGCCCGGTCTCTACGGAATCGGAATGCGTTACCGTAAGCCGTTTATCGGAATGGCAGCCGGCGGATTTGCCGGAGGTCTGTATGCCGGCCTGATGGGAGTAAAGGCCTATGCCATGGTGCCGGTTGCCAGCTTCCTGGCTATGACCGGTTACGCAGGAGGCTCTGCCATGAACCTGGTTCATGGTATCATTTCCGGCGTTATAGCAGTTGTAGTGGCTGCGGTTGTTACTTATATTCTTTGTCGTGAAAAGAAGGCATAAGCTTTCTTAGGAATAAAAAAGCCCCGTTTCCGTTAAACAATGTTAACTTTATTCCTGTGGGCAACGAGCCAAGCGGACGTGCTTGCACGTCCATTTGGCGACTGCCGCAGGGGTCAAATACCCCGCAGCTCTGCTGCGCTACAAGCTTGATGCCCCGTCAGCTTGCTACGGAGTATTTGACTCTTTGTTTATGGAAGCGGGGCAATATGGGAAACGGCAGGATTAAGGCTATGCTTGGAAGAATTTTCGAATGTATTTTTTGAAACCGGAGATTCTTCCTGACAAAGAGATTGCAGATAATAGTTCGGGGAAATGGAACAGGAGGAAAATGATGTCTAAGATTCTTGTGAGAGCAGATGATCTTGGTTATTCGGAAGGTGTCAACTATGGAATTGCCAAATCAGTGAGAGAGGGGATTATTCGTTCGGTTGGTGTTATGACCAATATGCCTGCCGTGCAGCATGGTCTGGATTTATTGAAGGGTGTGGATGTCTGCTATGGACAGCATACGAATATCTGTGTAGGGAAGCCGCTTACAGATCCGGCTCTTATTCCCAGCATTACACAGGAAAACGGAGAATTCAAACCCAGCAGAGCTTACCGGAATGCCAGTGAGGATTTTGTGGTACTGGAGGAAGTGATTCTGGAGATTGAAGCACAATATCAGCGGTTTGTGGAGCTGACAGGAAGGCAGCCCGGATACTTTGAAGGACATGCAGTTGCCAGTGAACAGTTTTTCCGTGGACTTAAGATTGTGGCTAAGCGTCATGGACTGCCATATCTGGGAATGAGCTTTGGGGATGAGCCGATCAAATTCCGCAATCAGCTCTTATATGTCAGCATGGACAGTATGAAACCGGATTATAATCCCCTTGAAGCATTGAAAAAAGCCGCGCAGAAGGATTATGGTCCCAATGGCTGTGCTATGTTTGTCTGTCATCCAGGATATCTGGACGCTTATATTTTAAGAACCTCCTCAATGACAACCCCACGGGCCTTAGAAGTGGAAATGGCCTGCAGTGAAGAGACAAAGCTCTGGTTAGAGGAGCATGGAATCCAGGTTATAACGTATGACGATATCAAATAGAAAAGGGGAAAAGATGTGCAATTTAAGACAGGTATGGATGTCATGGCGAACGAAACGGTAGTTGCGGAATTTTAAGGAGAGGAAAATATGCCATTAGGAATTATTGTGAATACGGCATCCATCATATTCGGAGGAGTGATCGGCACATGGGCCGGAGGGAAATTATCGGAAAACTTCAAAGAAAATATGAACATGATTTTTGGATGCTGTTCTATGGCAATGGGAATCAGCAGTATTGTTTTAATGGGGAATATGCCTGCGGTTATTTTTTCCGTGGTTATTGGAACGGCTGTTGGCCTGGCCGTGCGGCTTGGAGATAGAATCAATAATGCTGGTAAGATGATGCAGTGTTTTATGTCTCGATTCATAAGGCATCCGGATACGGCAGCTTCAAAGGAAGAAGATTCTATGCTGGTTACTGCCATTGTATTGTTTTGTGCCAGCGGTACGGGAATTTATGGGGCGATTGTATCAGGAATAACCGGGGATCACAGCATTCTGATAGCCAAATCTATTCTTGATTTATTTACAGCCATTATATTTGCATGTAGTCTGGGTATTACTGTATCTATGATTGCAATTTTGCAGGTTCTTATTTTTATGGTATTATTTTTGTGTGCAGGATTTATCTTTCCGTTGACTACGGATGAAATGATTAATGATTTCAAAGCATGCGGCGGTGTTTTGATGCTTGCAACTGGTTTTCGGATAAGTAAAGTGAAAATGTTTCCTACGGCAGATATGATTCCTGCAATGGTGATAGTTATGCCAGTTAGCTGGCTTTGGACATCGTATGTCCTTCCGTTAATAGGGTAAATAATGGGATTTTTTAGATAAATGGTTCATTGTTGTATTTTGCCGTTAGATCTATGCGAAAAACATGTGTTTGTCGCATAGATCTAAACTATAGAATTATTCATCTCATTTGAAAAGACCGCCTTGTGGATCATATAAATATCATCCACAAGGCGGTCTTTGCAAACCCTCCAGGCAATTGACAACTTAAAGTTTATATTCCGTAGAGTAATACGGCATAATCAAATTCTGTCCGGAAATAATCTTACCGTCCTTAATAGAATTTAACAAACTGACTTCCTTAATATAGACCTCTTTGGATTCATAATGCTCCAGATATTCATCAGCCAGCTCCCATAAGGTATCCCCGGGCTGAATCTCAATATTGGTATAATACTTGTAATAAGTAACTTCCGGCTCCTTATTCTTCGCCTTTGATAAAAAGCTTCCGAACGTAAAAGCCAAAGCCAGAATCAAACAAATAGTTAAACAAGCTGTTAATGTAATCTTCCTTCTCCGACACATATCTCTTCCCCCTAAGTAAATTTCGAACACATTTTCCAAACAATTGTTCTGTATGCTGTTATTATACACACAGAACAATTGTTTGTCAATACATATGTTCGAAAAATGTTCGTATCTTTGTTCGGATTATCAAAAATAAAAGTCACCCAAACGCAGCTCATACAAACTGTTTGGGTGACAAAGCTTTGAATCTTAAGGGAAGCAGTAAAATATGTCTTGTCTAACTTAATCTAATTGCTTAATACAGTCAATGGTAACCTGGTAATCTTCCTTTACCTTCTCCAATGCTGGCTCTAAATCGGCGCCGTAGTCCTCCCTGTTCCGCAACAGCTCGGCAAGGTTGTTGGAGGATTCGTAGAGCCGGTCCAGAGAAAGATTCTGGCAAATTCCCTTTATGGTATGGGCTGCCCGGAATGCTTCCGGCATATTACGGGTTTCCATAGATGTACAAAGCAGCTCGTAGCTGGAATCACTGAGAACACGAAGTACAAACTTTTTAATGCGCTCTTCTGTTCTTAGGCGTCCCTCTACGTCCGCATAATTTCCTCCCATAGCATCATAACATTCTCTAATTGTCATTTTATCTTTCCTTCCTTTCTGTTGCTCCTTTTTACAATTTATCATAATTACGGCAGTAATTCAAGACAAACGCTAAAATTATTTCACTTGCCAAGCTTCTTCCCTGCATGGTATGATGTCCAGGACAGATTTTGAAAATTCATGAAAGGAAGGCATTTACCATATGAAACTGCAGCAGCTTTTGAGCTATACACGCAGAGCCGTGGATGATTATCATATGATACAAGAGGGGGATAAAATCGCTGTGGGAATTTCCGGCGGAAAGGACAGCCTGGCCATGCTCTATGCCCTTCACGGACTGAAACGCTTCTATCCGGCTGCATTTCGGCTGGAGGCTATTACGGTAGACTTAGGCTTTCCGGACTTTGATTTAAGCGGAATACAAGCTCTGTGTAAAGAACTGGAGGTTCCTTATACAGTGGTGACTACGGATATCTATGATATCATCTTCCGTGTACGTAAGGAAAGCAATCCCTGTGCCCTCTGTGCAAAGATGCGCAAAGGAGCATTAAATCAGGCCATCAAGGAAACGGGCTGCAATAAGATAGCCTATGCCCACCATAAAAATGATGTGGTGGAAACCATGCTGCTCTCTCTCATCTTTGAGGGACGTTTTCACACCTTTGCGCCGGTAACCTATTTGGATCGGATGGATCTGACTGTGATCCGCCCCCTGATGTATGTAGATGAGGCGGATGTCATCGGCTTTCAGCACAAATACAATCTGCCTGTCTGCAAAAGTCCCTGCCCGGCCGACGGGCATACCAAACGGGAATATGCCAAGGATCTGCTCCGCAGTCTGAATCAGGAGCATCCGGGCACCTCAGAGCGTATGTTTCGGTCGATTCTGGAAGGTATCTACAAGCCTTATGAAGCCCTGGAATATGTCCGTGCATTGTCCGGCAATCCAATACAAAACAAATCTATGCCAAATACCCCGCAGCAAGCTGATAAGCCATCAAGCTTGTAGTGTAAAACAGCCCGGCAGCTTTTCCTTACGGAAAGCAACCGGGCTGTTTTACATTCCTCTTATTAATCAACTATAAGTCCTTACTCAATCTCACTGTGAAGCTGCTGCAGGGATTGCACCTCCAGCTTGCCGCCTTTTTCTCTCACCTTACGGATACCTTCCACAGTGGCTATGGCTGCCGCCATGGTGGTTATATAAGGAATCTTATTTTTAATGGCCGCTTTGCGGATATAGCTGTCATCGTACAGGCTTTCCCTGCCGGAAGGCGTATTGACAATTAACTGAATCTCTCCGTTGGCAATGGCATCCAAAATATTCGGCCTTCCCTCCTGGAGCTTCTTCACCTTCTTTGCCGGAATCCCGTCTGCCGCAATCATATCATAAGTGCGCCCCGTAGCCAGAATGGAGAATCCGTCCTCGTAAAAACCTCTTGCCGTCTTAAGCACCTCCGGCTTATCCCGGTCGCTGACACTGATCAGCACCGTTCCTGACAAGGGAAGACAGGTCTGTGTAGCCTCCTGGGCCTTGTAAAAGGCTTCCCCGAAGTTGGGGGCAAGTCCCAGCACCTCGCCTGTAGAGCGCATCTCCGGCCCGAGAAGAGGGTCTACCTCCTGGAACATATTGAAGGGGAATACTGCCTCCTTTACGCCGTAATGATGGAACTGACTCTCCTTAAGCTTCGGAACCGGCGAAGGCGTGCCTGTCAGCTCTGCTGTGATCACCTGAGTTGCAAGCTGCACCATCTGTATATTACAAACCTTGGACACCAGCGGAACGGTGCGGGATGCTCTTGGATTGGCCTCCAGCACAAAGACCTTTCCGTCCTCAATGGCATACTGCATATTCATCAGACCGCAGACATGCATTTCTTCCGCAATCTTCTTCGTATATTCCTTGATGGTCTTTAAGTTTTCCTGCGAAATATTGAGAGAAGGCAGAATACAGGCCGAATCACCTGAATGCACACCTGCCAGCTCAATATGCTCCATCACGGCCGGAACAAAGGCGTGGGTACCGTCACAGACAGCATCCGCCTCGCACTCCATAGCATGATGAAGGAAACGGTCAATCAGGATGGGCCGATCCGGCGTCACACCCACAGCCGCGCGCATATAACCGATGAGGCTTTCCGGATCATGAACCACCTCCATGCCCCGGCCGCCAAGGACATAGGAAGGACGTACCATAACAGGATAACCAATCTGCTCTGCAATAGCCAGAGCTTCATCCGCATTGATCGCCATTCCTGCTTCCGGCATGGGGATTTCCAGCTTTTCCATAATAGCTCGGAACCGATCCCGATCTTCCGCCAAGTCAATAATTTCCGGACTGGTGCCTAAGATGCGCACACCGTTCTTTTCAAGCTCTGCCGCCAGATTGAGAGGCGTCTGACCGCCGAACTGTGCAATCACGCCCACCGGCTTTTCCTTCTCATGTATGCTCAGAACATCCTCCAGGGTCAGAGGTTCAAAATACAGTTTATCAGAAGTATCGTAATCTGTAGAAACCGTCTCCGGATTGCAATTTACGATAATCGTCTCAAAGCCCAGTTTCTTCAGGGCAATCGCCGCATGGACGCAGCAGTAGTCAAACTCAATGCCCTGTCCGATCCGGTTAGGTCCGCCGCCTAAAATCATAATCTTTGGCCGATCTGTGCTGACGGTACTGCGATCCGGTACATGGTAGGTGGAATAATAATATGCATTGTCCTTTGTTCCGCTTACGTGAACGCCCTCCCATGCCTCTGTTATACCATATGCCATACGGCCCTTGCGGATATCCTCCTCGGGAACCTCCAAGATCTGACTTAAATAGCGGTCCGAGAAGCCGTCCTCCTTGGCTTTTCGAAGAACTGCAGCTTCCGGCACTTTTCCATGACTGGAAGCCAGAAGCGCTTCCTCCTCTTCTACCAGTTCCTTCATCTGCTCAATAAAGTAATGTTTGATTTTCGTCAGCTCATAGATCTCATCCACTGTCGCGCCCTTGCGGAGAGCCTCATATATCACAAACTGTCTCTCACTGGTGGCCGTATCCAGCAGCTTCAAAAGCTCACGCTTTGATTTTTCCCGGAAGTCCTTGGCAAAGCCCAGGCCGTAGCGGCCGTTTTCCAGGCTTCGTATGGCTTTTTGGAACGCCTCCTTGTAGGTCTTGCCAATGCTCATCACCTCGCCTACGGCCCGCATCTGCGTTCCCAGCTTGTCCTCCACGCCCTTGAACTTCTCAAAGGCCCAGCGGGCGAATTTAATTACCACATAATCCCCGTCCGGCACATAGCGGTCAAGGGTTCCATACTTGCCGCAGGGAATCTCATCCAGGGTAAGCCCGGAAGCAAGCATAGCGGAAACCAGGGCAATAGGAAAGCCCGTCGCCTTGGATGCCAATGCGGAAGAACGGGAAGTTCTGGGATTGATCTCAATGACAATATCCCGATCCGTCACCGGATCGTGCGCCCACTGAACATTGGTGCCGCCGATTACCTGGATAGCCTCCGCTATGCGATAGGACTTTTCCTGAAGTCTTTTTTGCACATCCTCGGAAATGGTCAGCATGGGAGCGGAACAGAAGGAGTCTCCTGTATGTACCCCCAGAGGATCGATATTTTCAATAAAGCAGACTGTGATCCGATTGTTCTTGCTGTCCCGAACAATCTCAAGCTCCAGCTCTTCCCAGCCGAGAATGGATTCTTCTACCAAAACCTGGCCTACAAGGCTGGCCTGTAAGCCCCTTGCCGTAACGGTTTTCAGCTCCTCCACATTGTAAACCAAACCGCCGCCGGCGCCGCCCATCGTGTAAGCCGGGCGCAGAACCACCGGATAACCAAGCTTTTCTGCAATGGCTTCGGCCTCGTCTACACTGTAGGCCACCTCGCTTCGGGCCATCTCGATGCCAAGGCTGTCCATCGTATGCTTAAACTCGATGCGGTCCTCGCCGCGCTCAATGGCATCTACCTGGACTCCGATAACCTTTACACCGTACTTTTCCAGGACGCCGGCCTTGGAAAGCTCCGAACAAAGATTAAGACCAGACTGTCCTCCGAGATTCGGCAATAAGGCATCTGGTCTTTCCTTCTCAATTATCTGTGTCAGCCGTTCCACATTGAGCGGCTCAATATAAGTTACGTCTGCGGTTTCGGGATCGGTCATAATCGTGGCCGGATTGGAGTTGACCAATACGATCTCATAACCCAATTTTTTTAACGCCTTACACGCCTGTGTGCCGGAATAATCAAACTCACAGGCTTGGCCGATGATAATAGGGCCGGAACCGATAATCAGAACCTTGTGGATATCGTTTCTTTTACTCATATATATTCTCCTTTACATAATCAGCAGGATGCACGCAAGGAAAATACCTTGAAATACATCCTGTTTCTAGCTACTCCAGAATGATCGTGAAGGGTCCGTCATTCACAAGTTCCACTTTCATATCTGCGCCAAAGCTTCCCTGCTGCACCTTAGAAGCCTTCCCCTTACAGCTCTCAATGATATATTCATACAACTCCTCGGCAAGCTGTGGTTCTCCGGCATTGGTAAATCCCGGCCGATTGCCGTGGCTGCAGTCCGCATAGAGGGTAAATTGGGAAACTAAGAGAAGCTCCCCTTCCACATCCTTTAAGGACAGATTGATCTTTCCGTTCTCATCCGAAAAAATCCGCAGACCCAGCATCTTTTTTACAAGACGATCCGCCTCTGCCCGCGTGTCTCCCTGCCCTACGCCGATGAGAACCAGAAAACCCTTTCCTATATTTCCAATAACAGTCCCATCCACCGTTACCGATGCATGGGACACTCTTTGTATTACAAACTTCATAAAAAATGTTTCTCCCGTAAAAAAGCTTTTTCCAAGTCGTCTAATTATACACTACAATACGCCTTAATGCAAGCCTTTTTAACCTAAATTCTCTCGTGCTCCTTTTCCTTATATGTAACAAATTCCCGGATAATGTGAATAGCGCCGTCAATACCAAGGGTGCTGGTGTTAAGGCACAGATCATAGCCGGCCGCTTCACCCCACTTTTTGCTGGTGTAATAATTGTAATAGCTGGCACGGCTCTTATCCGTCTTACGAATCAGATCCTTCGCTTTTGCGTCCGTCAGATCGTGCCGCCTGGCAATTCGTGCGATACGCGCCTGGAGATCCGCATAGAGAAATACGTTTACTACATTGGGGATATTCTCCAATGCATAGTCCGCGCATCTTCCCACAATCACGCAGGGTCCTTCCTTTGCGATATTCTTAATGCTGTCAAACTGTGCAAGAAACACTTTATGATTTAACGGCATCTCCGAAAATGCTGCGGAGGAATATCCGGTAGAATAGGTATCCATAACCAGAGAATACAAAAAACTGTTGGTCGGCTTCTCGTCGTGATTTTCAAAAAGCTCCTGACACAAACCGCTGTCTTTCGCTGCCCTGGATAAAAGATCCTTGTCATAGCAGGGGATTCCTAGCTCCTGCGCAAGCTTCATTCCAATGTCGTGCCCGCCGCTTCCGTACTGGCGTCCAATTGTGATAATCGTATTTATTGCCATATTGGTCCTCGCCCCTTTCTGAAACTGTCTGAAACTATTATACACCAATTATTCGGTTTTTTCCAGACTCATAATAATTCCTTTTGCAATTCCCTTGGCAACCTCATTCTGATAGCTGTCGTCCGCAAGGTTCAAAGCCTCTTCAGCGTTGCTGATATACCCAACTTCTACTAGAACTGCAGGCATTTCCGTATCACTGATAATGTGGAAGCTTCCCTCCAAAGCGCCGCCGTCAGAAGCGCTGCTCTCCTTCACCAGAGCACTCTGAACCGTCTCCGCCAGGTTCTTGCTCTGCTTGTTCTCTTTGTTATAATAGCTGACAGCTCCGGAGGCATTGACGTCCTCCGAGTATCCGCCGTGGATACTTATGAGCAAATCCGCCTGGGATTCATTGGCCTTTTGCACACGCTCTTCTTTGGACATTCTGGCATCGTCCTCCCGAACCATAACCACCTGAAAGCCCTGACTCTCCAACATGGTTTTAAGCTTGGAGGAGATATCCATCGTTACATTTTTCTCTACGGCATCCCCATTGCTCCGGCCAATATCCTCACCGCCGTGGCCTGCATCAATGGCAATGACAAAATTGCCGCTTTTGGAGGCTATTTTTTTGGAACCGCTGCCGGAAACCAATTTTACAATTCCAAAAACAATCAATCCGACAATGGCCAGCGCCAGGATTCCCATACCAATGAGAATCATCATCCGCAATCGCTTTTTACGTGCACGTTCTTTTTGGCGGCGCCTCTTGGCCTCCATTCTTCTTCGGCGCTCTGCCGGAGTCATCTGCCTTTCTCTTTCGCTGCGCTCCATAGCTTTTGTTCATCCCCTCATTCTTATTATAACCGTTCGGACAACCGAACTGTCATTTATTTTTCCCACTTTTCGCAGAGTGCCTGCAGTTGATCCGCAAGCTTGGCAAGATCCTTGTTGGCCCAGCCCTTGCTTCTGTCAATCAGGCGTATAAGTCTCTTTCCAACCTCCACCAATCTGTCATATACGGTAGATGTCTGCTTCGTAACCTTTTTATCTCTCTCGATTCGAACCATATTCCCGACTTCTAAGTGGGTATTGGTAATCAAATCATAGCAGCCTCCGCTGTAGGGCGCTCTTGCGTCGTAGCCGTAACCTGCCTCCAGACATTCCACAAACTCATCGCAGACCTTATCCTCTCCGTGAACCACGAATACCCGTTTCGGCTTCTTTTCAAAGCCATGAAGCCAGGAAAGCAGACCTTCCTTGTCCGCATGGCCGCTGATGCCCGCAAGCTTGCAGATCTTTGCCCGTATCTCAATTTCCTCACCAAAAAGCTTTACGGCAGAGGCTCCCTCCACAATGGCGCGCCCGAGGGTTCCCACCGCCTGATACCCTACGAAAAGGATGGTACTGTCCTCCCGCCAAAGGTTGTGCTTAAGATGATGACGGATACGCCCCGCCTCGCACATACCCGACGCAGAGAGTATTACTTTGGGCGCGTCGTCAAAATTGATCGCCTTTGATTCGTCGCTGGTAATGGACAGATTCAAGCCGGGGAAGGAAATCGGATTGATCCCCTTCTTAACAAGGGCAAGCGTCTCCTCGTCAAAGCACTCGTACATATTTTTATTGAAGATAGTCGTTGCCTGAACAGCCAGAGGGCTATCTACAAAGACCTGGAAGCCTTCGTGTCCCCGAACAAGTCTCCGTTCCTTGATCTCTCTTAAGAAATAGAGCATCTCCTGGGTTCTTCCCACCGCAAAGGAGGGAATCACCACATTGCCGCCCCGGTCAAAGGTGTCCTGCAGAATCGCCGTAAGCGCCTCTACATAATCGGGCCGTTCGCCGTGGCTGCGATCTCCGTAGGTGGATTCCATTACAACATAGTCTGCTTCCGCGATTGTCTTCGGCTCCTTTAAAATAGGCTGATTGTGATTGCCGATATCTCCGGAAAATACAATCTTGCGCTCCTCCGAACCTTCCGTCAGCCAAATCTCGATACAGGAGGAACCCAGAAGATGCCCTACATCCGTAAAGCGGATCGTAATTCCGTCTGCCGGATGTATCTGCTCTCCATAAGCGCAACCGCAGAACAGCTTCATCGTTCCGTCCGCATCGGCCATATCGTAAAGAGGAACATACTCTTCTCCGCCGGAACGCCTTGCCTTTCGATTCCGCCATTCCGCCTCGAACATCTGAATGTGAGCGCTGTCACGGAGCATTACCTCACACAGATCTCTTGTAGCCTTGGTAGAAAAAATAGCGCCCCGGAAGCCCTGCTTATAGAGAACAGGCAGCAAACCGGAATGATCAATATGAGCATGGGTCAAAAATACAAAATCAATATCCGTTGCGGCCACCGGTATCTCCCGATTCTTATAGTAATCAGGTCCCTGCTCCATACCATAGTCGATAAGCATCACCTTGCCGCAAGCCTCAAGCATATGGCAGCTTCCTGTCACCTCATGGGCCGCCCCTAAAAATGTAAGCTTCATTTGCCGTCTCCTTTCAGTTTTTTCCGAACATATTTACTATTTTTATTATAACGTTTCCGTTCGGGAAATACAATCATTTTCCAGATACAATTTCCGCAGAGCGGCAATCTCCCCGGCCCATCCCTCATCATCGTTAGGGGTTTCCAGGATAAAGGGAAGATTCCTAAGAGAAGGATGATTGATTATACGCTCAAAGGCTTCAAGACCGATGGTACCCTCTCCGATGCGGGCATGCCGATCCTTATGGCTGCCCTTGGGATTCATACTGTCATTTATATGAACGGCCCTTAATCTTGACAGCCCTAAAGTATTGTCAAACTCCTCAAGTACATACTCCAAATTTTCTACAATATCATAACCGGCATCCCACACATGGCAGGTGTCCAGACAAATCCCTATTTTTTCGGAAAGCGTTACCTGATCAAGAATCATCCGAAGCTCCTCAAAGCTTCTCCCGATTTCGCTTCCCTTTCCGGCCATAGTCTCCAAAAGCACCGTTGTCGTCTGATCCGGCTTTAAACATTCGTTCAGCATCCCGGCAATCAGACGGACACCCTCTTCCACCCCTTGGCCCACATGGCTTCCCGGATGAAAGTTGTAATAGTTACCGGGCGTATACTCCATACGCTTCAAATCATCCGCAAAGGTCTCCCGGGCAAAGCGGCGGACCTCCGGTTTATCGGAGCAGGCATTCAAGGTATAGGGGGCATGAGCCACGATCCGGTCATAGCCCTGTTTTTTCCAAAGCTCCTGAAAACGTCTGACATCCTCCGGATCAATGGCTTTTGCACTTCCGCCCCGGGGATTCCGGGTGAAAAAGGCAAAGGTATTGGCCTTAAGCTTCAGAGCCTGCCTCCCCATAGCCTCATAGCCCTTGGAGGAAGAAATGTGGTTTCCAATCTTTAGCATGGACGAATACTCCTCTTCTCTTACAATGCCTGTTCTTTTAAAGTTACGGTGACCCAGCCGCTATCATAATTAAAACCGGCCTCCAGACCCACAGGCGTATAGAAAAATACGGCCTGCTCAGGCTTTTTTAAAATATCAAGGAGTTCTTCTCCTGTCAGCTGCTGTACATATTCTACGCCTTCATTCTGAAGCTTATCCTGAGCCTGGAACCGCATAGCCAAATCCAGGTCAAGCTCCGTCATCTCTTCCGGAGTCAATTCCTCCTGGGTATCAATCCGGAAGGTACGGGCATCCAGGCGTACCTCAGTTACATTTTTTTTATAGAAATTGTGCTTAAATACAACGCTAATCTTCTCTTCGTCCATAAAAGTTATATAGCCGAAGGTAGATACGCCTCCCTCGTAGTCTTTGTAAGTCTCACGATAAACAACGGCCTCCTGGCGGAGCTTTTCGTTGATGGTTTTAAAAGCATCCGAGCCGTCTTCTTCCAAAATAGGGTATGTGGTATAATAAGTACACTCGTCCTCCGAATTATCCGGATCAACCGATTCCACCGCCCACTGAACGGCATAATCCAAATCTGTCCGTGTACAGTCTACAATCTCCCGATAATATGGATCACTCTCATCCGGCTCATAGTAGCCGTAATCATATTCATCGTCATAATCTCCATAATAATCGTCATAGAAATCATCATAGCTGTCAGAACGTCTGTTTTGCGTGCTTCCCTGTGCGGAATTTACAATAGCAATCATCGCAATGACAAGGAGCGTCAGAATCAGAACAACGCCGGCAACTACGGAAATCACAATAACTGCCGTGTGATTTTTCTGTTTCACAGGCGCCGCATGCAGATAAATGGGTCCTGTTCCCGGTCCTCCCGATACGCCTGTTCCAAAACCGCCTTGCTGCATCTGCGGCTGTTCATTGGGATTCTGTGCATAATAATCGCCGGATAGAGGATTCCTTCTTGCTCCGCGGCCGCAGCTTTGACATACGCCGTTCTGCATTAAAGCCCCGCAATGGGGGCAAAAGTTAAAATTACTGTTATCACTCATGATTCTCCTCCTGTCAGTTCATCCAGATTTTTTCCATAAGCATCTATAAAATAATCCAAAAACAAGTCTGCCTCCGCAATTTCCAGTTTTCGGATATGCTGAAGTGTCTGTTCCTTTGCCCGGACAAATTCCAAGTTCCCGGTCTGCTCCTCCTCCACACATTTGATATAGGCAGACAGCTTATCTGCGGCTTTTACCAGCTTCCACAGATACGCGTCCTCCTCCTGCTTCTCAAAAATTTCCCTGTAGGAAGCCTGCATCTTTGCAGGAAGCATTCTCAAAAGCGTTTCGGATGCATGACGTTCTATATCTTTATACGTGTTCTTAATCTCCGCATTATAATACTTCACAGGAGTGGGCATATCCCCCGTAATAATTTCCGTTGCATCATGATACATACCCAGAACAGCCGCCTTATCCGCATTCAATGCTTTTCCAAGCTGCGTATTGCCAATCACAGCAAGCGCATGGGCAATCATAGAAACCTCCAGGCTGTGCTCGCTCAAATTCTCATTCCTCGAATTGCGCATCAGCGCCCACCGGTCAATATATTTCATCCGGGACATCATGGCAAAAAAACTGTTCATGCCTTTTTACCTGGCCTTTCTTTTTTCTTCTTCGCCTTTATCCGGCAGATATTGCTGGTAAAGCAGCTGCTGTATTTCTTCATATACCGCTGATATTCCGCCCAGGAAATATAATACTCCTTACCCCAGGAAGAAATCTGCAGATAGCCGTCCATAATACCTGTCACCACCACAAAATGAGCCTTCGTCTCCGTAGCATACAGATATTCCCCATTCTCCTTTCGGTAAAAAGCAACCTTGCGCTTTCCCCAGAATACGGGAAAATTAGGACCTATGGCCAAAACCACCGGCATATCCTGCCGCAGCATTTCTTCAATGCGGGGCAGAACCTTTCCGGGAAGAATACACCAGCTCGCTCTCAGATCAATTCGATAATGGCGGAAATAGCGATTCATAGCCAGAGGAAGAAAAAATCCGGGAACCCCGAAGCCGGGAATAACAGAAAGATATCTTCGGCGCATCTTCATCAGATAACGCTCATATCTGGGATAAGATAAGTATCCATCCTCCTGCAGCATTCCATAAAGCAAATCCGTCTCGCAGGAGGTCTGATGAAGCCCCAGGTACAGCAGAACATCCGCCATACCCACTACACCGCAGCCGTATTTGCGCATGATCCGGCTGGAGGACCAGGTCTGACTTCCTCCAAAAGAACGATCCGTTTGTGTCTTTATAGAAAAATATGGATGCCTTAGGCAGTAACGCTTTGATTCCATATAGTTTCTCCATTCCAGTTACCGTATTATCATAATGCCTGTTTTAAAGTATACCACAAAAAAAGACGGCTGTCATCATACCGTCCCAACAGAAGATATTAATTTTTCATTACAAATCAGCCATGCGGGGAAGCCGCTGAAAAATCCGGCGGGCTTACTTTGCGGCTTCCCTGCACAGTGTCTGTCCCCGCCTTACTATCTTATTCCGTCACTTCCGCCGCCTGTGCCTGTTCCACAACCTCTTGAAACCCTGCTGCCACGGCTCCCGATGTAAGCGTAGCCCCGCTGACCGCATCAAGATGGGTACTCACCTCATCAATATACGCATCGGAAAGCTCTGAAAACACCGTCTCATTATACTGCGCAATGGCCTTCTGTCCAATCGCCGGCGTCTCAAACTCACCTTCTGCCGTAAGCTCGCTTATCTGTTCATCATCGACTGTCAAAGTGATGATCACATCTCCTCCATAGCCCTGCTTTACAGCCGTATAAGTAGCTCCGCCTTTTTTACCGGAAAGCGCTTGATAGATAGGGTTGGACAATGCGGTAACTAAGATCATCAAAATAATAATTGCAATAAGAGAAATAATCCCTTTTTTATTAGGCTCTGCTTGTATTGCCATAGTATGCCTCCTTGTTTACAAGTCAGTATGCCCAATTTTCACAAATTTGATACTAAAGTTCCCATATAGTAAAAACCTTTGCAGACATCCAGACGCACGTTGCGGATGCTTCCGATAAGAGCCGCATCCCCCGGAAAATGCACCAGCAGATTGTTGCTCATCCGTCCTGTTAAAAGAGAGGAGTCATGCTCATTGACCTCCTCGATCAAGACCTCCTGAACCGTTCCCGCAAACCGCGCAGTCTGCGCTCTGGCATTTTCCTGCACCAAAGCCAGAAGCCGGTCAAACCGGGACTTAACCTCTTCCTCCGGAACCTGATTCTCCATAACGGCCGCAGGCGTTCCCGTGCGCTTGGAATAAATAAAGGTATAGGCATTGTCATAGCAGACCCTTCTCACTACATCCAGAGTTTCCTGAAAATCCTCCTCTGTCTCACCCGGAAATCCTACAATAATATCCGTAGTCAGAGAAATATCCGGTATTTCCCGGCGAATCTTCTCTGTCAGATCCAAATACTGTTCCTTTGTATATTTTCGGTTCATTGCTTTCAGAATCCGGGTACTTCCCGATTGAAGAGGTAAATGAAGATGGCGGCATACCTTTTTTGACTCCTTCATCACCTGTATCAATTCGTCCGACAAATCCTTCGGATGAGACGTCATAAAACGGATGCGGGCAATCCCTTCGACTTTTTCCGCCTGCCGAAGAAGCGCCGCAAATGAAACAGGATCTTTCAGTGTTTTTCCATAGGAATTTACATTTTGTCCCAGGAGCATAATCTCAGATACGCCGTCTGCCGCCAAAGATTCGATCTCCCGGACAATATCCTCCGGCTTTCGGCTGCGCTCCCGCCCCCGCACATATGGGACAATACAGTAGCTGCAAAAATTGTTGCAGCCAAACATAATATTTACGCCGGATTTAAACGGATATTTCCGCTCAACCGGAAGCTCCTCCACAATCTCTTTTGTACCGTCCCAAATATCAATAATCTGCTCCCCGCTTTCCAGCATCTTAGCTAAAAGTTCCGCAAATTTAAAAATATTATGAGTTCCGAAGATCAAATCCACGAAACGGTAGCTTTTTTTCAGCTTTTCCACAACCTCCGGTTCCTGCATCATACAGCCGCAAAGGGCAATGTGCATATGGGGATTGCTTTTTTTTGCATGTTTAAGAAGTCCCAGATGACCGTAGACCTTTAAGTTGGCATTTTCTCTTACCGTACAGGTGTTGTAAATGACAAAGTCGGCCTGCTCATCCTGAACTTCCGCAAATCCTGCTTGTTCTAAAATTCCCGTAAGCTTTTCCGAATCCCGGGCATTCATCTGGCAGCCGAAGGTCGTTACATGGTAGGTCAAAGAGCGGCCAAGCGTCTTTGCTTTTTGCCCGACCAATTCCCGGCATTTTGCTATATAATAGTATTGACGCTCCGGTTCTTTTACCGGCGGTTCCTGTTTTAAATCAAGAGACTTTAAATCCATGTTATTTTGCATAATTGTTAACCTTTTGTCCTTTTCTTATGTTTATGGAGCCAATACCTGCTTCGTGGCCACTACATCAACTCCTGTGCCGGCCGCATCGGCAAGAATCACATCCCCGATATGAATCGGGGCCGCAGGCCGCACCCTTTTCAGCTCCTGAATACAGTCAAAAATCTTTTCTTTTGGAATTGGTTCCCGTGTCTTTACGGACACTACGGGAAGGGCGCCGTCCTTTACAGCCACCGTTGTAGTTACCGTGCGCACCGGATTGGTTACTTCCTTTTGGGCATACACGGCTCCCCGTTTGCAGCTGTTTCCCTTTATGTAAAGGATATTGCCCTCTTCCATCTCCACCGTAAGAGCGCATCCCAAAGGACAATTTATACAAGTCAGCCGCTTTGTCTCCATCTCTGTCAGCCCTCCTCAATCATTATGGTAATCTGCTTCCTGTCCGGATACTTAAGAAGCTCTTCTTTTGTAAGCTTTATGTCCTCCATCTCGCCAGGAGCCATAATCTGCCGCTTCTTGTGCCGGATTCTCTCATGATCAAAATAAGCGCTTATATAACAGCTTTGGTATACACGGCTGACACGAAAACGCACCGTAAGCTCCTCATCCATCCGCTCCGGACAGATTGTTTCCGGAACCGTATAGCGAACACCTTCCCCGTGCCTTAAGAAAAGCTTCTTTACCGAAGCCCTTCCCGGAAGCTCTCCTTTTACATAAGCAGCCGCATTCCTTCCTGCAGCAGCGGATTCCGCCGACACAAAATCCACCAGGTCATGTACATGCAGCACATTCCCGCAGGCAAATACACCCTCCAGGCTTGTTTCCAGGCTTTCGTCTACCTTTGGACCGGAGGTGACGGAATTTAGTTCGACTCCCATTCCCCTTGAAAGTTCGTTTTCCGGTATTAACCCCACAGAAAGAAGAAGGGTATCGCATGCATAATGTTCCTCTGTTCCCGGGATTGGTTTTCCCTGAGCGTCAACGGCAGCCAGAGTAACGCCCTCTACACGCTTCTTCCCCTGAATGTCGATTACCGTATGGCTCAGCTTCAAAGGAATGTCATAATCATTCAGACATTGCACAATATTTCGTTTTAAACCGCCGGAATAGGGCATCAGCTCCGCAACTGCCTGAACCTTAGCGCCTTCCAGCGTCAGTCTCCGGGCCATAATAAGGCCAATATCACCGGAACCCAGGATAACGACCTCCCGGCCCGGCAGACAGCCCTCCATATTCACAAGCCGCTGGGCCGTTCCGGCGGAGTAGATACCGGCAGGACGATAGCCGGGGATATTGAGCGCTCCTCTCGGGCGTTCCCGGCAGCCCATTGCCAGAATTACTGCCTTTGCCTGAGTCTGAAACAAGCCCTCCTCCCGATTCATAGCCGTTATAACTTTTTCGGAAGTGATATCAAGAACAATGGTGTTCAGCTTATATGCAATGTTCTTCTCTTCCACCTGACAGATAAAGCGATCAGCATATTCCGGCCCTGTCAGCTCCTCCTGAAAAGTATGCAGGCCGAAGCCGTTGTGGATGCATTGATTTAAAATTCCTCCAAGCTCCCGGTCTCTTTCTAAAATCAATATGCTCTCTATTTTGCTTTCTCTGGCAGAAATGGCGGCGGCAAGACCTGCAGGGCCTCCGCCGATAATAACAATATCATAATTTTTCATAGCAGCGGTAAAACTCCTTTCACAGCTCAAATGTGAGCTGCCGTTTTTTAGAAAGCATCCTTGTTTGTGCCTGCAAGCAGCTTGGAGCTTCCGCCGGATTTTGTGATTTCCTGCAGTCCTGTCTGCTGCTCCCGTGCTAATATCTCCATAACCTTGGGAGAACAGAAGCCGCCCTGACAGCGTCCCATACCGGATCGGGTCCTGCGCTTGACGCCGTCTAAGGATTTGGCGCCCAGGGGACGGCGGACGGCCTCTAAGATCTCGCCCTCGGATATCATCTCGCAGCGGCAGATAATATTGCCGTAGGCCGGCTGCTTTCGGATCAGTGCATTTCGCTCCGCAAAGCTTAAGGCATTGGGATTTAAGCGCCCTTTTCTTGCGGAAATGAAATGGTCTTTCTTTTTCAGGTCCATCTCCTTTTGCAGCAGCGCGGCCACCCGTTCCCCGATGGCCGGACAGCTTGCTATGCCCGGAGATTCAATGCCGATGCAATCAAAAAATCCTTTGGCATCCGAAACCTCTTCTATGATAAAATCGTCCCCCTCCTCATGGGCGCGCAGGCCGGCAAACGAAGTGATAACCTGCCTGACAGGAAGATTTTTTACGCTCCGGGCTGCCCGCTCCGACACTAGGGCGAGTCCCTCCAAGGTTGTGTTAACGCCTTCCTTGTCCTCTGTATTTACGGCAGTCGGTCCTAAAAGGAGATTACCGTGAACTGTCGGCGTCACGAGTATCCCCTTTCCCATTTTATCCGGCAGGGGAAAAATAGTCCGTCTTACATGTGTACCCGCCGTTTTATCCAAAAGACAGTATTCTCCCCGTCTGGCTGTCAGTTTCAGCTTCTTTTGGCTGACCATATTGTGGATCTCGTCACCATAAAGGCCGGCCGCATTTACTACATACCGGGTCCGAAGCTCTCCTCGACTCGTGTGAAGCAGATAACCTTTTTCCAGCCTTTCTATGGATTGGACCTCGGTATGGAATTGAAACTTTGTACCGTTTGCATATGCATTCTCGGCCAAGGCAAGATTCAGTTCAAAGGGGCAGACAATCCCGGCCGTGGGAGCGTACAGGGACGCAAAGGTATCCTCCGACAGGTTCGGTTCCAGACGCAGGGTTTCTTCCCTATCCAGAATACGAAGCTTTGGAACACCATTTTCAATTCCTCTCTGATAAAGCGCCTGAAGCTTTGGCAGATCCGCCTCCTGAAAGCACAGCACCAAAGAACCGATCCTTTGAAACGGAAAATCCAATTCTTCAGAAAGCCTGCCCATAAGTTCGTTTCCGCGTACATTGAGTTTTGCCTTTAAAGAGCCTGCCGCAGCGTCATAGCCGGCATGTACTATAGCGCTGTTGGCCTTAGAGGTTCCGCAGCAGACGTCCTCTTCTTTCTCCAGAACACATATTTTCGCCTGATAGCGAGATAATTCGCGGGCTGCCGCCGCACCTGATACACCTGCTCCAATAATGATAATATCGTACATCTCCCCCAAAAAGCTCCTTTCCGTTCTTTATCGGTATGGTTATTTTAAGCCGTCACTTCCGCGTCGCAATACGCATTGCCTTCATTGAAGTTCCGGGCGTTTTCCATAGTCACTACGGCAATGGCCTGCATGGCTTCTCTTGTAAAAAATGCCTGATGGCTGGTCATCACTACCTGGGGGAACATCAAAAGCCGGGCAGTGATATCATCTGTAATGGCTATATCGCTTCGGTCTGTGTATACATTGTCATCCTCTCCCTCATACACATCCAGGGCTACCGCATGAAATTTACCCTTTTTCAAGGCTGCAATCAGCGCTTCCGCATCAATCAGCGGGCCTCTTGCGGTATTGACCAGCATGGCGGTATCCTTCATCATGCCTATGGTTTCCTCATTGACTATGTGATATGTCTTTGGAAACAAAGGTGCATGGAGTGAAATCAAATCAGAGCGCCGGAATAACTCTTCCTGTTCTACATAGGTCAGCAGGCCTTCCTCTTCCAGCTCTTCACTGGGATAAGCGTCCCATCCCAGTACCGTCATTCCATACCCCTTACAAATCCGCGCCATGCAGACGCCGATTTTTCCGGTGCCCACGATTCCTGCTACCTTATTGTGCAGATCAAGTCCCAAAAGTCCGCTCAGGGCGAAGTTGTTGTCCTTTACTTTATTGTATGCCTTGTGCAGCCGGCGGTTTGCCTCCTGAACAATCGCCATAGCATGTTCGGCTACCGCATAAGGGGAGTAGGCCGGAACACGCAGAACCGTAATACCGCAGTCTCTGGCCATAGGAAGATCCACATTGTTAAAGCCCGCGCAGCGAAGCAGAATCAGACGGATGCCGTATTCCTTAAGTTTTTCCACCACCGGACAGGACACATCGTCATTTACAAAAACACATACCGCGTCAAAGCCCTCTGCCAAATATACGGTTTCCGGTCCCAGGTTGGAGGTAAAATACTTGATATCAGAATTGTAGGTGCCCTCTCCTTTATCCCTGGTAAGCTCACTGAAAAAAGTCCTATCATAATCTTTGGTGCCGAAAAATGCAATTTTCAGCAGATTCGCCTCTTTTTTTTCATTAAATTCCTTGTCAATCACGCTCCGGACAGCTTCCAAAGCCAGTTCTTCATCCTCTCCGGTTACCTGTACCGTCAGTGTGTCTCCTTTTTGGGCCTTTAGATCCAATAGCTCTAAACAATTGCGTCCGTCAGCAGTTTTCCCTTTTGTTTCTACGGTAACAGCGCTTTTAAAATTTACACAGCATTGAGCAAACAATGCACATGGGCGTGCGTGGACGCCCATTGGGTTTGTAACCAGATATATGAGTTCTTTCATGACATTCTCCTTTCAGGGTTTTGACTCTTTTTTACCTGCTTAGTATGTCCATAAAAAATATAAAATTATGCTGCTTTCTTGTCAAACAGACGCATAATATCTGCTGTTTTTTACCATCTTTTGCAGATAAAAATGATATCTATCGGTTTGGGCGCCGGCTCCGTATTCGTTCCTTTGCAGATTATAAAAACCGGATCTTCGGCCTTTAGGTTCAAATATTTTTTGGAATCTTTTTTCTTTATCAAAGCACTGCTCCATTTCCGGTAATATTTAAATACTATAATAATATTATCGGCAAGTCAATGTTTTGGCGGATATAATAACAATATACCCCCGGAAGGCAAAAGAGGTATGTCTCATTGCCTGCCGGGGGTATGATGATTTCCTGTGCCGGTAATTTTCTAACGGGAAGCAGCTGACACGGTGGACTTTATCCTGATCTTTGTATTCTCAAGCGCAATGGAAAGTCCATGCCTGGAAAAAATCTTCTCCGCCAGATAACGCCCCATTCCCATATGCTTTCCGTCCTGGCTTTTGTTCCCGCTGTAAAACAGTTCAAAGCTCCGCTTGAGCTGTTCCTCACTTAAAGGAAAGCCCGTATTTTCGATGGCGCAGGATTTTTCTTTCAGCGTAATCAAAATCCGTCCCTCCGGCACATTGTATGCGGCTGCGTTGGACAAAAGATTCCGGACGGCCTTTGCCAGATAATCCTTATCTCCCTCCACCCGGGTTTCCTCTAAAGCCTCCTGCTGATCATAGAGCCTGTTGGCGGAATAGATAATCTTAATCATACAGGCAAGTATCAGCACAAAGCCTGCCGTGTAAAGGTATTTCATATAATCAAAAGCGGCAAACCAGGGATTCTTTTCTTACCTGTGCGCCAGAACATCCAGCTTTTTATATTCTTCAATCCGCTGGCCTATCATTTCCCAGGTGATTTCCGAACCTACAAACTCGTAATCGCTCCAAATCCGTTCAAGCTCTGCTTTGATCTGCGGGACCTCTTCCAAATCACCGGCGCAGGTACGAACATAGTAGTCGGGAAGCAGGGCGCAGGCAACGATGTCTGTCCCTGGTACAGGCGGTTCTTCGTCCTGGGTTAAAGCGCAGACCATCTGCAGGATATCGTCCAGATAAGCATCAATTTCCTGATGCATTCCCTGTAAACCATTCAGGTCAAATACCTGGAAGGGTGCGCCGCCCGGAACAGGGATCTCATTTCCCATTCCCCAGAAAACCGGGTCTTCCCCTATCTCATAAAGCTCGCCGCACAGATCCCGCAGTCCGTTAAATTCTTCCTGACTGGGCGGTCCCTGCAGGCACCGAAACGCGGTATCCACAGCCCATCCAAGCTTTCCAAAGACCTCACAGCCCGGAATGGCCGACAGGCGTTCTCCCAGATTCACAAGCCTTGCCAATGACAAAAGTCCCCAGATGCGTACCTTTGTATATCGCAGCGCTTCGGATCTTTCCGCCACCAGCGCAGGCAGATCATTATAAAGAAGAGGCTCGTCCTCCAGTTCTCCGATACGCTCGGAGCAATCCTCCGTAATCCCCTCTCCTACCTTTTCATAGATTTCGTCCACGGCGCTGTAGATGGTGTCTGACCGGCAAAGCCACAAGTTCGCCTCATTGAGCCTTTCCTGCTCCATAGCTTCAACGCCCATCTGATAGTAGGCTTTTGCAAGCCCTACCCAGTCTCTTTTCTGCTGGCAGTCGCTTACGGGATCTGTGTTGGAAACCTCTTTTTTTCCAAATACATTGAACATTTTGAAACAACTCCTTTTTTATATAATTATTTTAATACTTCCACTTTACAGCTATGTTCCTTTGTCTGCCTGTCATATCCAATTCCCACTGCAAGAATCCGGCCGGTACAAGCCGGCTTTTCCGCCCATTTTCCCTCAAAACAAAGAGCATAATTTCTCTCTTTGATTTGTGCAATTGGAGCTTCCGGCCCGCAATCTATTTTTAATTCCAAAATAATCCCATCATCTCCTTCTTTTATGGGATAAAAAAGAAAATCTAACCAAGGGACTCTTTGTTTCGAAGCAGTTCTTCGTATTTTTTCATCAGCTCTTTATTGGGGATAAAGACCTCCCCATTTTCATAGGTAAGAAGCCCGTAAACCACCATAGCCGAATAAATCTGAAATCATCAGAGCCAAATCATCGCGTACCTGTGAAATATTATTTTTGATATAATAAAAAACAGAATCATAAATACCGGAACCGGTCCAATAACATGCGAGCTGATTGTTTGTCAGCGCACAGACCACGGATCGGGGATTGTACAGACATTGGCCGAAAGCCGCATGATACCCATTATACCACTCCTTTAATTCCGCACGTGAAATCCGCATATTTGCAGTTGTATCCGCATACCGGGCAAAAAGCTGATCCGTCTCTTCCTCCGTAAATCCAAAAGCAAGCTCCACATACGCTTTATTTTTCAATAAGGATTTCAAAAAAAGCAGATATTCTCTTTTATCCGCTTCCTTCATAAAAGGCATATGAAACAAAGCGTCCCACTCATCTATAACAAAAATAAATTTCCGCTTATTCTTCCGTTCAAAAATCTCCGTCAGATTGTCCCAGACGCCTCTTTGACCGTCAAGCTTTAATTCAGGATAAGCCTCTGACAAATCTGCAAAAAGCCCTTCCTGTATGCGGCGGATATACTGCTTGTAGGTACTGCAGTCCTTTGGCACCTGGCTAAAATCAATGTAAATGATCTCGTGTTGATTCAAATGTCTCAAATAAGCCGAAGCTTTTGCAATCTCCAGCTTATCAAAAATGTCCTTTGCAGATTCTGCCTTTCCGAAATATGCCGCAATCATATTTGCCATAACCGTTTTTCCAAACCGGCGGGGCCTTGTGATGCAAAGATACTGTGTTTCTCCCTGAAGGCCGGAAATCAGTTCTTCCAACATTCCCGTTTTATCCACAAAGTATTTTGAGTTCGAAATTAATTTATATGTTTCATGAGGTGAAACCGTATTTAAAAACATTCCCATAACAGTCAACCTCCTTCTAACAGGCAAAAGGCAGCCAATATAACAAAGAATTACCTTTTTATGCTCATAAAACATATCTCGCAAACTTTATATTATTTATTATACGATATTAGCCTTTCCTTAACAAGAGCCAAAAAAATTGATGTGAAATGCCCTAAAGTTACAGCCGTTTTCTTTCGATATAAATATAAAGAAATTGGAGATATTGCAGAAATTTAAAAGCAGGAGGAATCACATATGCCAAGAATCATAGATTACAGTTATTTATTTAAAAATCTGCCCGGCGCAGCCAAAGCAGCCAATCCAATCGGCAGCTTTCAGCTCTCCAATCTAAACAGCCGCTCCGTACAGGCACAGCTGCGGGCCGCCGGCATCGACACCAACAGCAAGCAGTACAAAGCCGTTATAAAAGAAATGATGCAGGCCAGCAAAGGAAACGGGGCCATGTACACCAACATCCAGGCCATCAAAAACTCTATGAAATCCTACGATCAGGACGGCGACTACATCGATCCCACCAACGGCCTTGCAGGTCTGCTGCTCACCGAAGAAAACGCCGCCAGCCGCAAGCGCATCATCTCCATTCCTGAAAGCAGCAAGGAAGAAATGTTCAACCAAACCAAAAAAGAATTTCTCCAGGAAAATGGCGTTTCAAACGGCGACACCACCCGCCGCTCCGATGTCTACAACAACATGTACCGCAAGGTCCAAAAAAATGACCGCCTGGCCGCCGGCTACACCATGCAACAATACGAGCGCGCCTACCGCCAGGCCTTCGTTACCGCCGCAAAAGAAGCCGACCCATCCTGGACAATCGGCCGCCCCATCCCCTCCGGCGCCCTGGACAAAGTAACCCGCGAATCCGTAGAAGCACGGCTCCAAAAAGCCAACAGCTCCTTTTCCGGCACATCCTACAGCCGAAAAGCGTAGCTTTGTTTTTCACCAAACAGGAATTGCCCCCGGAAAAGCCTGCTGGCTTATCCGGGGGCAATTCCGTCCGTTTCGTCCGTTCCGTCCGCCCTCACAAATCCTTCCTCTCAACCCCCAAAACCGAAAGAAAAGCAAACCCCAGCGAAATCCCCATCAACACAACCGGAAAAACCACACTGTCCCGAAGCGTAACCTCCCCCACATTAGCCTGTGTCAAAGCAATCAGCAAAAACGCAGAAATAATCACCGCCTTAGAGGATTTCATCTTCATCCCAACAAACAATGCAATAAATCCCATCGTAACAATCGTCCCGGACTTCACAAGCATCCGTACATAAAACCCGGCACTCATCATATCAAAGTCTATCGGAAACGCCGACTCCATAAAACACGCCCCCAAAAGAACACACCCATAAACCAACAGCTTCGTCACTGCCAAAGCCGCAAAATTAAAAATCCAGACTGCCAGCATCTGCGCAGCAAGAATCCTTTGCCTCTTAATCGGATACGAAAACATAATATTCATCGTCTTATTCTTATAAGCGCTGACTATAAACGACGAAAGCATTACCCCGGTAAAAACAAGAAAGCACATATTCGTAAGCATCTCAATGGAAGACGCCAGCATCCCCGTGTCAAAAGCCGCATCCGGCACCCCTGTTTCCGGATCATCTGCAATCCCCAAAAAGGCAAAGGCAAACATAAACAGGCACAAAACAAAAGCCGTCACTCCTGCATTTCGGATATATTTCCGAATATTATTTTTCTCCCACTCCAGTTTAATCAGCTTTAACATAATCTTCCGCCTCCCCCGTCATTTTCAGGAAATAATCTTCCAGTGTTTCCGCCCTTCTCCCAAGCGCCGTCACCGCCGCATCCTCCAGTGCAAGCGTTTTAGAAAGCTCCTGCAGGGAGATCCGGCTGTCATAAATTCGGATCTGCCCTTCCGAGGACAGCTTAAAATTCGTAAGCCCCAGTTTCTCCGAAAGCACATAAACCGCGCGCTTCGGATTCTCCGCGGACAGTTCAATATAGGCAAAGCTCATTTCCCGGATTTCCTCCATCGTGATCTCTTTTTGCATCCGCCCGTGATGAATCACACCGATGGTATCCGCGATGCTCTCAATCTCCGAAAGAATATGCGTAGAAATCATAATCGTAATCTCATATTCTGTACACAGGGCCTTCAGAAGATCCCGAATCTGCTTCATGCCGGCCGGGTCAAGGCCGTTGGTCGGCTCGTCAAGAATCAAAAGCTCCGGCCGGGTAAGCACCGCTCTTGCAATCCCCAGGCGTTCCCTCATTCCAAGGGAATAATTCTTTACGGGCGTTCCTCCTGCGTCTGCCAGCTGAAGCAGCTCCAGAGCATGTTCAATGCTGCCGTGCTGATAATAGCCCATATATTCGGCATGAAGCTTTAGATTTTCATATCCTGTCATATGCTCATAAAAGGTGGGAAATTCAATTATGCTTCCCATCCGCTTCAAGACCTCATAGGACTGCGGAGTAAGTGTTTTCCCAAAAAGCTCCACCGTTCCTGCCGTGGGCTTCCACAGGTTGGTAATCAGCTTCATGACTGTGGTTTTGCCTGCACCGTTGGGACCTAAAAAGCCGTAGATTTCTCCTTTTTTCACATGAAGATTAATATCTCTCACAAGAGTTTTGCCGCCGATGGTTTTTGTCAGGTGATTTGTCTGTAAAATATAAGACATGATTTCTCCTTTCCTTGATCTGCACATGCTTTCTGTGCATGTAGGTATGCCCGCAGGGTGTTTCCTTGATCCGCATATGCTTTTATGCATTTCCAGCTTGTTTTCTATGAACTCTATCATAGCGGCTTTGATTTTCAAAACTCTTGCTTAAATCTTACAAATTTCTTTCTTTTGTTAAATTATTTTTCTAAGCTTCAGCGTAAATACGGTCCGAACATAAGGATTGCTCACAAAGGTCAGCTCCCCGTCAAGTTGCTCCGCCAGATGCTTTGCAATGGTCAGTCCCAGGCCGTTTCCCTGTATGCTTCGGCTTCTGGAATCCTCCATTGTAAAGAGACGGTCAAACACACGGTTCCCAATAGCCTCTCCGATCCCCTGGCCTTTGTCCGCCACATCCAGATGCACCTCTTTTTCTTCCGTCTTAAGGGAAACGCCCAGATACTTTCCCTCAGCTCCATAGCGGATCACATTGGAAATCAGATTGGACAGGATACGTGTCAAGGCCTCCTGGTTCCCATAAATAAAAACAGGGGCTTCCGGAAGAGAAAGCTCTACCTGAAACTCCTTTTCCTGTAAGATTTCGTAAAAGCCCAGAATACATTCCCGGCAGGTTTCGCAGAGATCGATCTTAGAAAGAGTCAGATCCATATCTCCGGCCTCCAGCTTGGCCAAGGTAAAGAACTGATTCACCAGTTCCACCACATCCTTTGCTTTCTGTTCCGTTTTTCCAAGCATTTCCGGCGTGGCTTCGCCGTTTATCCGCATCATTTCCAGATAGCCCAGGATCACAGTCATAGGTGTTTTGATATCGTGGGAAATATTAGACAACATTTTTTTTGAGGTCTGCTCCATCCTCCGATAATTTGCTTTTGCCTTTGCATGGTTTTCCAGAAGGTCGTTGAGCTGTGCGGTCAGCTCCTGAAGCTCTTTATTTTCCGTAAAAATCAGAATACGCTCCTGACTGTCTGTGTCGAGGATCTCTTTTAGCTTCTCGTGAATACTGCGAAGCTTTGCCTGTGTGCCTGTCCGGAAGGCATACTGCTGATATAGGAGGAGGGCAAGGAGCAGACACAGAAGAAGGCATAAAAAGAAGAACATAAGCGGGCTGTTCATAGGGCGTTCCCCAGCTTATAGCCGATACCCCAGACGGTCAGCACATATTTGGGATTGCGGGAATCGTCCTCCAGCTTATTCCGCAATCGGCTGATATGTACATTGACGGCATTTTCGTCTCCATAGTATGCATCCTTCCAGACCAAGGCGTATATTTGTTCCTTGGTGTAAACTTTTTTGGGATTTTGCAGAAATAATTTTAAGATTTCAAATTCCTTGGCGGTCAGTTCAAGAGGCTTTCCGCCTTTGGTCACGGTGTAATCGGAGAGATTCATCGCGACTTCTCCGGCTGTGAGCACGGTGGGTGTCGGCGCGGCCGCGGCGTCATACTGGGTGGTTCTGCGCAGGTTTGCCTTGATACGGGCCAGAACCTCCGCCAAGGAGAAGGGCTTTGTGATATAATCATCCGCACCCAGGCCGAGACCAAGGGTTTTGTCGCCTTCGGAATCCTTGGCGGATAGAATCATGATGGGAACGTAGCTGTTTTTGCGGATGTACTGCATAACCTCCATTCCGCTGATTTTTGGGATCATCAGATCTAAAAGGACAAGCTGTACCGGTGTCCGGTCGAATATCCGGCACGCCTCCCGGCCGTCGTAGGCGCAGATTACTTTAAAATTTTCTGCTGTCAGATAGGTTTGCAGCATTTCGCTGATTTCTTTGTCATCCTCTACCAGAAGGATTGTAGTGTTGTTCATTGTGATTTGGCTCCTTTTTATTCCTGTGAGCAACGAGCCAAGCGGACATGGCCCAGGCCACTCTCTCGCCCTGAACGGACTCACCTTGTGCTGACATGTCCATTTGACTCTTTTTCAGCCGCCAAAGCTCATTACAAAGCTGTCAAAAAATGCCTAAGCCAGCCAGTATTTTTTCAGATATTCTTCCGCTTCTTCCAAAGCTATGGAAAATCTTTCCATTAATCCGGAACATGTTTTGTCTCTTGTATAAGAGTCCTCCCTGCAAAATTTTATTACGGCCCGGATTCCCTGTTCCAGTCCTTCTTTTCTGCGCTGAAAAAGCTGGCCCATTTTAATAGCTCTGTCTGTGAACAATAATATTAACACAAATTATTTCTAAATTTCTAAAATAAAGGCCGCCTTATCAGAAGCGCAAACTAAATGAAGTATTCTGATATGGCGGCTAGTATTTGATTATAGGATTATAAATTCCAGTATTTTTCCACCTCTTTTTGAGATCTTGCTTCTGAAAATTCAAATCTTTTCATAAGGTAAGAGATAGCTTCCGTAACTGTTTTGCCAAAATCACGGCAAGACTGTACCGCACTTTTGATTTCAGATTCAAATTGTTTGCTGATAACATACTGTTCTACGGCTTCTTCCTGACTATAGAGTGTTACCATTATATCAACAACCTCCTTTCCACGTTCTTCCAGATAACTTTTCAGTATATTTCTATTTTTGCAAATTCTGATTGCCTCCGTAACAGCTCTCCGGCTGTCACCTGGGTACAGCTTTCTTTGTGTATCAACTATTTTAGCAAATAAAATATACTGACTTAAAATATCGTCATCATTGCTCCCCGTGATTACCTTAACCATTGCTTCAACCGCTACTTGCTTGCCATTGAAAAATTCTTCTGAAAACCGTATCACTTTCTTTTCTATAACTTCATCGCCGGTATAAACCACATACAATTCAGGTTCAGGAAAATTCAGGGTAGTAGTAGAATAAACACTTTGTTTTGTTCGAATAAAGTAGTCTTTCCATGTTTGTGCAAGATACATGACACATCTTACTATGATATTCACACACCATGTTGATTGTGCCTCTACCAGTATCATCAGGCGGTTTCCGATAAGAAAACCTAAATCATTATAATCTGCATTTATCATTATATTCTGCAAAGTTACATACTCAAAATCTGATTTCGTAACATTTTTATCTTCCGGATGCAACGCCTGATAAAGTTGCAATAAGTATTCCTTTTGGGAAAAGAGATTTCGGAAAACGCTATCTTTTATTGTTCTTTTTGCATCATTGCGTATCGTGGGTATTTCCGCCGAATCGGTGAAAACTGTAGGATTCATACCAACCATCTCCTTTGCCATAATTACATATTAATAGCCTAATCATTAAGGCAATATCCCACCTCATTGCATCTTTATGCTACCATATTGGTGCGTTAAAATCAAGCGTGATGTCGAAAAACCGCTCCATAGTTACTGTTCACATGTACAGGGCTGTGCCGCAGGCTTATTTACAGCTTTTCATAAGAAACCAACTGACTGACCGGAATACGCTGTGTATCAAAACGGTCCGGCTCTCCCATTCCATTCTCCGGGTAGCCGACAGCCAGGATATTAACTGGCTCCAGATTGGCCGGAAGGTGAAATTCTTCGCGAAGCACATCCGGCTTGAAATAGCAAATCCATACGGATCCAAGCCCCAGCTCCGTGGCCTGTAGCATCATGTGATCCGTCAAAATGGAAGCATCAATATCTCCGACCTGCTTGCTGTCATAGGGACGCACCCACGCCTTGTCCCGATCGGCGCACACAATAATCGCAAGAGGCGCGTTGTAGATATTGGCTGCTCTGCCAACTCCGGAAAGCCCTTCCTTGCTTTGAACTGCAATCAGATGAACCGGCTGGCGATTGGCTGCCGTGGGAGCCACATGGGCGGCCTCCAAAATTTTCTCCAGCTTTTCCGCTTCTACGGGCTGATCGGTATACTTGCGGACAGAGCAGCGTTTTTTTGCAAGTTCGATAAAATTCATAGCAATATGTCCTTTCTTTGTGTTATATTGAAGATAATACATTCGTTGATAATTCTATTGTAGCATCATAAACAAAATATTCAAGAACGCCTTTCGAGAAATGGTGCTCATAAAAGTTTAAACGACCGGAATAAAAATCCAGGGAGGACCAGGAAAATGAAAACTCTGCCACAAATATCCGAGGCTGAATACGAGGTAATGAAGATTGTTTGGCAGTCTGCGCCTGTCAGCACCAATGAAATTACGGAAAAATTAGTAAAGACTACAAGCTGGAGTCCCAAAACCATCCAGACCCTGATCAAACGCCTTGTGACAAAGGGCGCTCTCTCCTACGAGAAGCAGAGCCGGGTCTTTGTATATACCCCTCTTGTGGGGGAAACGGAATATCTGGGACAGAAAAGCCGTTCCTTTCTGGACCGCTATTACGACGGAAATATCACCTCTATGGTTTCCGCCTGCCTGGAAAATAACGCCTTATCGGAGGAGGAGCTTGATACGCTGCGTGCTCTTCTTGCGGATGGAGCGGAAAGAAAAGGCGGTGCAAAATAGACAGACTTTGTCCGGTAAAATATAAAAAATCACCCTATATTGACTTGAAAAGGAGGACCCATTTTTGCAATATTTTATTATCCGTTTTTTCTTAATCAATCTTTTTATCTGCATCCTCACCGGAATCCTTCTTCTGACAAAGCACGTTTGCAGACATATCTTAACAAGTCATATGCAGTATCACCTGTGGTTTGTATTCCTGGGGCTTCTGGCCATACCCTTTCTTCCCGTCTCATTTTCCGGATTTCATGCCCTGCTCTTCCGGCTTTACCCCTTTAAAGAGGGAGCTTCCTTTGACATCTACAGGCTTGCTGCGAAGACGCCTTTTTCTCTTAGCCCTGCTTCCGCCGGCCGGATTAATGATTTTACACTGTCAGTCAACAGGAATACCTTAAGCTCTTTCAGCCTTTTTCTGTGGATTTTCTGGCTTACCGGAGTTTTGATCATGATATTCCTTATAATCCAAGTAAAAATACGTTTCAACCGTATCCAAAAATCCGCTCTTCCTGTCCAAAACCGGGAGGTCCGCAGTCTTTACCAAAGCTGCCTTAAGGAAATGCATATTTTGAGAGAGATTCCCATTTACAGCACCGTATTTTTAAAATCTCCTGTGATTGCGGGATTCTTTTCACCCAAAATCTACCTTCCCATTTCGCTTATCCATGACTGTGAGCCTGCCGCTATGCGCCATATCCTGCTCCATGAGCTGCAGCATTATAAACACAGGGATGCCCTGGCAAATGGGCTGATGAATCTTGCCGCAGCGATTTACTGGTTTCACCCTCTTGTCCGGCGCGCATTGAAGGAAATGCAAAATGACCGGGAGCTTGCCTGCGATTCTTCCGTTTTAAATCTGTTGGAGGAAAATGAATATAAAGCTTATGGCAATACGCTTATCCGTCTTGCGGGACATGTTTCGCATCCGGCGTTTCCATTTGCCTCCGGAATGAGCAACGGAATGAAGCAGATGAAGCGGCGTATTGCCAATATTGCGGCCTATGAAAAGCCTTCCGCCCGGAAACGGCGAAAAGGAAGGCTGGCTTTTCTGATGACTGCCTTTGTTCTCATCTGCTTTGCGCCGGCCCTGTCTGTCTATGGGGCAGATGACAGTTATTATTCATGGGATACTGCGTCAAAGCGTATTTTTGTTATGGACGCCTCTGATTATTTCGGAGCTTATGAGGGATGCTTTGTCTTCTATGATTTGGAGTCGGATATCTGGCAGATCTTTGAGCCAAAGCTGGCTGTCCGCCGGTCTGCGCCTGATTCAACCTATAAAATATACAATGGATTGTTTGCACTGGAGGAAGGCTTGCTTACTCCTGCGGATTCCTTTATGGCCTGGGACGGAACACCTTACCCCTTTGATGCCTGGAATCAGGACCAAACCCTTTCTTCCGCAATGGATGCTTCCGTGAACTGGTATTTTCAGTCCTTGGATGAGCAGCTTGGGAGCGGGCGTATCTCCCGGTATCTTCGGGAGGTTGGGTATGGCAACCGGAAGATCGGCAAAGGTTCAGCGAATTACTGGCTGGAATCCTCCCTGAAAATATCCCCCATTGAGCAGGTGGAGCTTCTCACCGATCTATATAAAAATACCTGGGGTTTTGCTCCGGAAAATGTCCGCGCCGTGCAGGATTCCATCCTTCTCTCTTCCGCGGAGCAGGGACGTTTTTATGGAAAGACAGGAACCGGGCGGGTGGATGGAAAGGATGTGAACGGATGGTTTGTGGGCTATGTGGAGCTGCCCTCCCGGACCTGCTTTTTTGCCGTCAATATTCAGGCGGACGATCATGCCGACGGAAGCCGGGCGGCGGAAATCACGGCGGAGATTTTGTCGGATCTGTTATAAGTTTTCCCACTCTTCCTTTGTCAGACGCTTTGAGTGCCACCACAGATCCGGTTCCTGTCCGGAAGGCAGCATTTCATTGGATACATATTGAAAACCGCCTTCCGGAAGCGGGCGTATCACTGTTTTATGGGAAAATGCTTTGGCCGTATATTCTTCCGGGTATACGGCGTTTACAAGCAATGTGATGGTTCCGTCTGCATTTTCCAGATAGCCGGTTACCTCCGGGCAGGGGATATCGGGGTATTCGCTCTCATAAAAGCCCCTTGGCCGGTACACATATACTCCCTCCTCCGGAATGTACATGGTTCTCCTTTGCAATTCCTCTTTGTCAATGGAAAAATAAGGCATTATCACAGCTTCAAACTCCTGCGCCGGTATCCGGTATTCCGCTTTGATGTTTAGATTTTCATCCGCTTCATAGGGAACCGGCTGTTCATACCGGATTTGGTAAAGGCTGTCGAATACATCATAAAAATTCAGGCCGCCGAAATCCTCTTCGCTCCAATCCGTGAGAAACAGATTGTTTTTCCGGTAACCGATGGACCGCAGGTATGTTCGGCCGTATTCCCTGCATTTTTCATCCAGGGGCAGAACCCTGAGGGCTGCGCAGTCCTGTCCCTCGCTTAATTCCAGTACATAATTCAGATCGGAATCGTAGGTTCCGCCAAAAAGCAGATAGCCTTCCGCCGTGTACTCCCAGAAATCTGCCGGATAACTGATTTTGCTGATCTGACGGATGGATTCGTCCTTCCACTGGTAATCTTCTCTTACTATCATGATGGTTCCGTTCTCCGTTTTGCACTGATATATGGTCAGATCCGCAAAGGGGGAAAGCACCAGGAGCATAAGCTCTGCCTTCTGACCCTCCTCCGCAGATTCGCAGAATTTCATAACTGCCTGCGGATTTGTCATATTCACCTGGTTCTCCCTGTCAACTGCCGTATAACCGTACTCGCCCAGACGACGGATGAGGGCTTTTGTTTCTTCCAGGCTGTCTGTGGTGTTTGCTCTTATTTCTGCGGGATATTTGACTGCTTCCTTGTAAATATCGCGATAAAGAGCTATGATTGTTTCTGTTTTCGAAGCGTTCTCTGTTTCCCTTTTATAGCCTGCTTCTGATTTATTGTTCTCCTCCGGTTCATGGCTTTCCTTCCATTTAAGACCCATTTCTTCATATCCTGTTTCCGTAATCTTTTTCGGAGCATTTTGAGTGAAAAATCCGCCTGACCACAGGGCAATGCCGGCAAAAAGTATCCCTGTGACAATAAGTGCAGATATAAAGACTCTGCCATTTTTTCCTTCTGTTTTGTATGAATCTTTTCTTTTCATAGGTTCCTCCCTGAAAATCCTGTGGTGTCTTTCCTTATTTATCTCTTTTTTATTTCTTTATCTCTTTATTTCCTTCTTTGTCTCTTACATATGTAGGATTTTATGATAAAAAAATTCATCTGCATTATAAAAATATTACATCCGTAGGATTTAAAAGTCAATGATAATCTTTATAACTTCGATACATCAACTCCGGTACAGGCAGCAGGACTTTGCCGGGTCAAAGAAAGCCGTCGGCTCAGTCGGTGATTCGGATCTTTGTGTTGAGCAGAGATTTCACGCCAATTTCACAGCAATCTCACACCAATTTCAACGCATTATTATATTTTTACCTTAACAAAAGGGGAAGGCCCTTAAAACAAGGAGGTAACGATTATGTTTTTAGATTTGGAATGGTATTGGTGGATGATTCTTCTGGTATTGCTGGCAATTTCGATTCCGTTCAAGGTCAAATTTATGAAATGGTGGAGCAAACGCCGGCAGGAAAAGGACAAAGAACAGCATGGGAAATGGGGGGATGACGAATGATCGAAGTAAAGGATCTGGCCTTTTCTTACGGGAAAGATAAGCAGGCATTACATGGCTTGACCTTTTCCGTAAAGGATGGAGAAATCTTCGGATTTTTAGGGCCGAATGGCTCCGGCAAGTCCACGACGCAAAAGATATTGACCGGCATATTGAAAGGTCACAGCGGAATGGTGTCTCTGTTCGGAAAAGATATGCAAAGTGCACATACCCGGGAGTTTTTTCAAAAAATCGGCGTTCTGTTTGAATTTCCTTATTTGTACACCAATTTGAGCGCCCTTGACAATCTGCATTACTTTGCATCTTTCTATCCGAAGGAACAGCGGAGGAACGCTGAAGAACTGCTCCATGAATTGGAGTTTAAGAAGGATTTTTTGAAGAAGCCGGTATCCTCCTACTCCAAGGGGATGCGCCAGCGCGTCAGTATGGCCAGAGCATTGATCAGCAATCCCAAACTCCTGTTTCTGGATGAACCGACAAGCGGCCTAGACCCTGCCGGAGCTGTTCTTTTCCGCAAAATCATAGAAAAAGAGCGGAAAAAGGGAACAACAATATTTCTGACGACCCACAATATGCTGGACGCCGACCTGCTCTGCGACAGAGTGGCGTTTATCTCCAACGGAAACATCGTGGCTCTCGATACGCCGAGAAATCTGAAAGAGAAAAACAGCAATCACAGTGTTGTCATTGATTATCTGCATCAGGGCAAACGGGAAGAGCAGACGATTGAGGCCCCGGCGCTGAAAGCCGGTATTCCTTTTGCGTATGATGAACTCATCAGCGTTCATTCCCAGGAGCCTACTTTGGAGGATATGTTTATTCAATATACGGGAAGGGGGCTGACTTAATGTGGAGAGGCTTTTCACATTTGCTGAAAAAAGATTTTAGACTGATGGTATCCGGCAAATTTTTTCTGTTGGCCCTTCTCTCGCTATTTTTATATTCCTGCTATATTAATTTTGTATTTGTGAATTTAGATCAGGAAATGTATCCTGTCTACCTTTACGATCCGCAGGACAAACTGCCGGTCAACCGGGAATATGTTACAAAACTGGACAGCCGGGAAGCTTTAGAGGCGGCTTGCAAAGACCAATACTCTGTCGGCATTGATTTTTCCCGTGATGCGCCGGAAGTGTATCTGCTGTCCTGCGGCAGAGAAACCATTGATCACTACCGCATGACTTGGGGCGAAGCCATACTGCATGGAAATGCAGATGGGCATGCGGACAGAATTGGTCCTTATAATAAGGAAATGAAAAACCGCCGGGAAATTACTGCGGAATTTTTGTTCTTTGAGTTGTCAGCAGTTGGATTTTTAGGACTGGCTTCCATGCTCTTTAAGGAAAAGCAAATGGGCGTTATACGGGTACATGGAATACTCCCTGTCTGCCGGCCCGTATTCATCTTATCCAAACTGCTGCTGTTGCTGCTTTCCGATCTGGTGTTTGCAATCTTGCTGACGGTAATCAATTTGGGAGCGGCCGGGGCTGTTCAGGTGCTGCCGGATGTTCTTTTGCAGGCGGGCATTTTATCGCTTATCATGGCACTGGTTGGTTTTCTATGTGCGGTTAAGCTGCCGGATTTCAAACAGTTTTCCCTGTTCTATCTTATACTTGCCGTTTTCGTGACGACGCCCGTATTTCTGGCAGAACAGACCGGCATGAAATGGAAACAGATTGTTTATCACCCGATGTATCATTTATTTAAGGCAATGAAAGCGGCTTATTTCTCTGCGCCCATAACAAAAGCTTCGTATTATTTGGCTTGTTTGGGAGCGATCATTCTTTTGTTCTTGCTTTCGTATCAAACCTTAAATCGTGAAATAGCAAAGGAGGGATAGGGCATGGAAGGACTAAGATATCAGCTGAAAAGCGTTCGCCGCGACAAAATGTGTATTTTGACTTTTCTGCTTCCTGTTGTTGTGGGAATTGCCGTTCATCTGCTTTCCGGTGTGAGTTTTCAGTCCATAGGTGAAAATACATTTGGCGTTTGGGAGAACCATATTGATGCTGATACGGTCGAATGGCTTCAGGCAAACGGAACCGTCGCACAATATGAAACGCTTGATGAACTGCGGGCAGCTGTCAATGAACCCTCCACACAAATGATCGGCGTTTTGCAGACAGAAAATGGGATACAAACATTTATTTCCGGGGATGAACTGGAAATGAATGTTCGTATTGCAGATACACTTCCGCAGATTTATCACAATCAGGCGGAGGCGTTATCCGCCACAAAAACCATGATACCGGCAGCCGCAAATAATGATGGGGTAAGATCTCTCTTGATTGTAATCACCTTGGTAACTGCTATGTTTATGGGCTGTACGTTTAATGCTATGAATATCATCAGTGAAAAAGAGGATGGTATTGAGCTTATCAATCAGGTGCTGCCCCTTACGGCAAAATCCTACATCATTCAGAAAACTCTTTTGGGATTTATCGGAGGTATGCTGTCAACTCTCATTACCGCATTGATCTGTGTAAGGATAGAAATAGAACAAATATTGCCGTTTCTGCTGATTGTCTTACTTTCGGCTTATATTTCAGCTTTGATCGGATTGTTCATCGGCTATTTTTCCGATGGTTTGATGGTGGGGATTGTTTACATTAAAATCATTATGATTTTGTTCTTGGCGCCGCCGATTTTTTTCTATTTGACAGTGTCTGAAAGCAGTATTCTTTTTAAACTTTCTTACTTTCTGCCGTCAAGTGCAACCTTTTATGGAATCATGGATCTGCTGGCCGGGCAGACAAAAGCGTTGTTCCCTGGGATTACGGCATTATTTGTTCACGCAATCTTGTGGAGTATCGTTTATGTATTACTCCGAAAAAGGTCCGAACAAATGCATAGATAGACAACCGCCCGACGGCGAAAGATAAAAACCGTCGGGCGGCAGCCTTGCTCCTCCGGAATATTCCGCTTCTATTTTTTCAGGCAGCCGCATACGGAGCTGTTAAACAGCTTCGGCAGGCACAGCATCCCCCATCCCTGCTGATTCCGTGGAAGTCCCAAATTCTTACAGGAAACGGACAGCAGCTGCTTTACTTCCTTATTGGTCAGCTCCCTCCTCCCTGACAACAGTAAAGCCAAGCCTCCGGCCACCACCGGCGTTGCCATAGAAGTACCCGATTTGGTGGCATAGGCGGCGGCTCCGGGCTTTCGCCACGCTGCATTGCAGGAGATAATATAAGCCCCGGGCGCTACCACATCCGGCTTGCAGATACAGGCAGACGTCGGACCCCTCCCCGAATAATTGGCGCGTCGCTTTCCCATTACCCGGACTGCCTGATTGTCGTCGGAGCTGCCCACAGTGATCACCTTGGGACTGGTGCCTGGTATGGTGATGGTTGAACGATCCGGACCCTGATTTCCGGCAGCGGCACAAACCACAAAGCCAGCATCCCAGACTTCTTCCACAGCTTCTAAAAGCCCTGATTTTTCCGAATACTGCGGCGCCGTGCTCCCCATAGAAATATTTACAATTCGTACATCGTATTCCTTTCCATGCTCAATCAGCCAGTGAAGGGCCTCCACCACCGCCTTACTGTTTCCATTTCCCATCCTGTCCAATACTTTCAGGGATACAAAATGGCATCCCGGCGCAATTCCCTGATATCTTCCGCCTGATGCCATCCCTGTCCCGCCTATAATCCCACAGATATGAGTCCCATGACCGCAGTCATCGGACCCATTCTGATTTCGCCCAATATAATTGTAGGTATAAACCATTCGCCCCTTTAAATCAGGATGCTGTGGGTCCATTCCCGAATCCAATACCGCAACTCCGATACCTGTTCCGTCATACCCCATACGGTAAATCTCCGAAGCTCCCACCAGCTCCCGTACACGATTCATAGCATAGCTCCCTGCTTTTTTTATTAGCTTATGCATTTGCCCTATGAACTGCGATCAATGAAAAATGAACCATGCTCTCTGCATTTCAAAGAATAAGGTTTACAATCTTTCCACCACTCCCCGAATTGCCTCCGAAGCCGCCCGCGCCCTCTTATGATCCATTCCCCCCACCGTAACGCCTGCCACCAGCTCATCCTTAACGGCAAGCCCCGGAAAATAAAAATCACAAAGGCTTTTATCGCTGCTCACATTCACCGGAATCCGCTTCCCCCGGCACTCCGCGGCTATTTGTGCATTTACCTCCTTATCACTCACTGCCGCCAAAACCAGACAGACGTCCTCCTTAATCTCTCCCGGATGATAAACAGTCCTTCTAAATAAAATCCTGCCTTCCTTTGCCAGCTTTTCCACTTCCGGCAAAGCCCTTGGCGCAATCACCGTAAGCTCACAGCCAAATTCCAAAAGAGCCAAAATTCTACGGAACCCGATAACACCGGCCCCGTAGACAAGAATCTTCTTTCCTTCCAGGTTCACAAACAGGGGAAAATACCGGCTCATGCCTCCTGCTCCTGCCAGCCCTTGCACACATCAATCCATTCCTTTGCGCGGGAATACCGCATAAGCTCCTCCATATTAAGCTCGATGGCGCTGTTGGAGCTTCCCGCCGCAGGAAACACAGTCTCAAACCTTTTCATGGATTCATCCAGGTAAACGCTCACCGTATCCGGAATCCCAAAGGGGCATACGCCGCCCACGGCATGGCCAATCTTATCCGCCACCTCCTCCTGGGACAGCATAACGGCCTTCTTTCCGAATTTATCTTTGTATTTCCGGTTGTCAATCTTGGCGTCTCCGGCAGCCACAATAAGAATCGGGGCCTCGCCTACCTTAAAGGACAGGGTTTTTGCAATCCGCGCCGGAATACAGCCCACAGCCTGAGCCGCCAGTTCCACCGTAGCGCTGGAAACCGGAAATTCCAGAATCCGTTCCTCCATTCCATAGGAGGAAAAATACCTGCGTACAATCTCTATCGACATAATAAAAACTCCTTTATTCCAGTTCCGCTGTCCCTTGTACAGTACCCTTTAACTAGAACGATTTCCAGCCACTAACTGCTGTGTCTGTAAATCGTTCTGGCACTGTACAAGGGAAAGCTGTTTTCCAGTTCCGCTGGCACTGTACAAGAGGCAGCCATTTTAAAAATCTTCTTCCAGATCTTTAAGCGCCAGCTTCAAATCCTCCCGCGCCTCCTCAATCTTTCCCCGGTCACGTGTGTTCAGCGCTTCTTCAAACTTCCGAATCTCCATATCAATGATCCGCCTGGTATCCCCCATGCTCTCCTCGTAAAGCCGCTCGCAGCGCAGAAGCAGAAGCTTGTTCTCCTCCTGATCCCTGGGATGGATCTTCAGATAGGACAATTCCTCCATGCGCTCCTGGATCTCCTCATCGGTCATCTCATTTTCCTGGCTCTTGATAATCTGCTTGCGCACCTCCCCGGTGGAAAGCACCTTCACTTCCACCTCCAGAATGGAATTGATATCATAAGTATAAGTTACATCCACGGACTCTTCGCCCGCCCGGTTCTTGGGCACATTCACCGTCAGCTCTCCAAGAAGCAGATTGTTCGCCGCAAAACGGCTCTCTCCCTGGAGGATATTGATGGTAATCTTACTCTGATCATCATGAAGAGTATAAAACCGCTCCGTGCGGCTGGCCGGAATCACCGTATTCCGCTCAATAATCGGACAGTAATGTCCCGACTCATAGCGTCCGTTTCCGCGGTTCACCGTTACCTCCGTACCCAAAGTAAAAGAGCACACATCCGTGAGAATTACTTCCTTCACCGCCTGGTTCCGCTCCTTCATAGCAGCCTGGATAGCCGCCCCCAAAGCTACCGCCTCGTCGGGATGGACGGAAGTATCCGGAAATTTCCGAAACAGCTTAATAATAAAATTTTTCACTACCTGGAGACGGGTCGCCCCGCCCACAAGCACCACCACATTGATATCCGACAGCTTAATATGAGCATCAGCCAGACTTCTCTGAACCGGCTTGCGAATCTTATCCAAAAGAGGCTCGCACTGTTCCTCGTACTCCTTCTGGGTAATCTCCAGCTCTTCCGTCTTTCCGTCAATGGTACAGGTAAATTTTGACTTGGCGCTGTCCGCAAAGCCCAGCTTACATTCCTCCGCCGCTTTGTGAAGCATGCCTCTGGTCTTGTTGTCCAGCGTATCCGCATCTATTTTCTTTTTCTGGAGAAACAGTTTTTCCAGTACATCCGTAAAGTCCTCGCCCCCCAGATAATTGTCGCCGGCTACGGCCCGGACCTCCAGAATATTCTGAAACAGCTCCAGAATGGAGACGTCAAAGGTGCCGCCGCCTAAGTCAAATACAAGAAACTTCGTATTTTTCGTCTTTTCATAAAGACCGTAGGCAATGGCCGCCGCCGTAGGCTCGCTGATAATACGCTCCACCTTTAAGCCCGCCAGCTCCCCGGCGCGCTTGGTTGCCTTTCGCCTCTTGTCGTCAAAGTAGGCCGGAACGCTGATCACAGCCTCCGTCACCTCTTCCTTCAGATAAGCTTCCGCATCCTCTTTCAGAGAACGAAGCACAAAGGAAGACAACTCCTCCGCCGTAAACTGCTTGTGTCCCAGATCAAACTTCTTGGTGCTTCCCATGCTCCGCTTAAACACCTGAGCCGTCGTACCCGGGTACAAAAGCCCCCGCTCGCGGGCCGTCTCGCCCACATAGATCTGGTCATTCTCGTCCACGCTTACAATGGAAGGCGTCAGATTCTTCCCTAAGCGGTTGGGAATAATCTTTGGCCCGTCCTCCGTAAAGTAAGCGGCCAGACTGTTTGTTGTTCCTAAATCAATTCCAATAATCATTCCATGTTCCTCTAGTTTCTTATATACGTCTTTTTGTTTCAAATCCGAACTGCTCTCATACATCCTCCCAAAATCAGTATCGGAACAGAAGCATGTTTCCGAATCCGTTAACGCTTCTTAAGCTTCTTTGTCAGAAACTCCATCTTTGCAATGCTCAAATCATTGCGCACGGACTCCCTGCATGCCTTTTCATAGCAGTTCAGAGCTTCCGCAAGATTTCCTTCCTTTTCGTAAAGAAATCCCATAGCCTCCCAGTAATCTTCACACTCTTTAAAGTTGCAGTGACGGCATTTGGCTGCTTTTTCAATCTGGTTAAAATACTTCTTCGCCATCTCCAGATCGCCAAGATAGAAATACATGGCGCCCATATTGTAAAGGCGGCTTCTTCTATAATAGAAATCATTTAAGTATTTGTCAATATGCCCGAAGCGTCTGCCGATAGATTCCAGTGCAAGCTTCTGATAGGGAATGCCCTTATCCGGAGTTCCCAGCTCATAATAGCATTCCATAATACTGCGGCAGCAGCGATCATAGCCGTAAGCATTCTTATTCTTCAGATCCAGAGCCTTCTGATAGCACTCCAGAGCCTTCTTTGTATTTTTTTTATAATACAGATACACATCCGCAATATGGCTCCATGCATCCGAAGCATCCCCGTCATTTTCCGCCTTCTTCCGGGCGGTCTGATAGAGGGAAATGGCCTTGGCAAAGCGTTTCATCTGTACATATATCTCTCCTGCCTCCAGGTAATAGGAAACCGTATCCTCCCCGTAAAAGCTTTTGATCTCCTCCATCGCCTGTTCCAATAGATGCATCTTCTTCAGCACACGGATAATATCCTTGCGGATGGCGCGGTTCTGAGGAAACTCCTGGCTTCCCTTCCGATACCATTCCAAAGCCCTTGTAAAATCACACATGCGCTCATAAGTGCCCCCAAGGTTGCTGTAGGCAATAATCGTCTCATTCTCCTCCATTACTTCAATGGACTTTTTGAACAGTTCAACAGCCTTCTCATACTGCTCCGTGTATTTGTAAATACAGCCCTGATTATTGTAGGCATACGTATTATTCGGCTCCAGCTCCGCAGCCTTTATAAAATCAGCCTCAGCCAAATCCCACTCTCCTGCCTCCAGATACAAAAGGCCGCGCTCAATATAATAGTAGGCACAGGGATCTAATTCCAACTGCCGGGTGGCAAAGGGAACAGCCTCTTTATAATACTTCAAATCGCCCGTATCCTTTAAAATATCCGTATAAATGTCCACGATCCGGCTGTTGGCCCTGGGATTCTCCTCATTGACCTTTAAAACCTTTTTGTAATACTCAAGAGCCTGACTCCGCTTGCCCATGCTGGCGTAGCAGCGGGCCATATTTTCATATACGAGTTCATTTTCCCCGTATTCCTTCTCGCAGATCTGGTAATCGGCCATCGCCCGGTCATGCTCCTTGAGATCCGCCAGGGTATTGGCCCGAATCCACAGATACAGCTTATCATTATGAAAACCGCATGCTTTTTCTATGTACTTTAAGGCGTCTCTCTGACGGTCAAGCCCCCGGCAGCAGCGTGCAATCTCATAGTACAGCTCCGCCATCTGCTCGTCGGTTACGCTCTCCCGGTACTCCTTAAACTTCTCCTCCAGTTTTTTCGCCTGCTCATAGGCCGACTTGAACTCCTCATCCTTTTCCGCCGTCTCTCTTGCAATAGTCAGCTCAATCAGATCCAGCTTGGGACTTCCGACCTCCGCTTCCTCCGCCTGTTTTAAGATTCCTCTGGCATCGTCATACTGGCCGTAGCGGATAAATACATCCGCAGCCAGCTCATAAATCTGAGGATAACCGTTATAAATATCCTTGGCACTGTAAAAGTTGTCTACAACGCCCTGTCCGTTATGCATCTCATAGCAGCATTTCTGGCGCAGCACATAGGCATAAAAATCATTGCGGTCCGTCTCGATCATCTGATCGCACACATCCACGGCCTTCTGATATTCCTCCTGATCCATGTAAATCTGTGCTTTTTCAATCTGATAATTCCGGGTATTCGGCTCCTGCTTCAAAGCCTCATCAATGGACTCCAAAGCCTGCTCATAGCAGGATTCCTGTTCTTCCTTCGGAAGCTCCCCTTCCTTTGCAAGCATATGAAGTGCCTTTGCAATAATCTCGCAGGCTCCGGCAATCCGCCCCGGAATCCGATCCAGCTGCTTGCCCTTTTCCTCTTCCCTCGCCTCGGCTTCCCTGGCCTCCGCCTCCGTTTGGATACAGGGAATACAGGCTCTTGCCGCGTCTACGGCCTTTTGGTACTGCTGCTCCATCAGATAGCACTTGGAAAGGAGACTGTAGTATTCCGCCCTTCTGCTTTCGCTCATACTGCGGCCCTCCAGAAGAGCCGTACCCTTCCCCGGGAGATCATTTTGAAGGTAGCACCAGCCAAGCTCCATCACATCCTCGTCCGAAGCCTCCTCCTTCTCAATCCGCTCCTCATAAAGCTTCATAAGGCTTTGATTGATATCCCGCATCGTCTCCAGAAGCGCATCCTCCTGAGAACTGATACGAAGAGCCTCCACGCAGTATTCCTTGGCCTTTATGGGGTCTCCCTGTTCCTGATAATGCTTCGCCAGGTATTTATTTGCCATATAATGCGTCGGACACTCCTTCAGAATCTTTTCAAAGCAGTCCTTCGCCTCTTCCTTTTCCCCGTTTTCCCAGAAAATCTCACCTCCGTAGGCAAGACTGCGCATATCGTCCTCCATCAATGCCAGAAGGCTGTGTATCCATCCGGAAGCCTTGGCAATATCCTCTCGGTTCCGTTCAAACCGGGCCTCCTCCAGCATCAGATAGGGATGGGAAACAGGCAGATGCTTCAAAGTGTCCAGAATACTGCCGGCTCCCTCCGTGTCTCCGCTGTCATTCTTCCTGCAAAGCTCATAATAATGGTACAGAAAAGTATCATAATCCCCGTCATCCGCCCCCCTAAACGCCTCATAGGGGAAATCGTCGTCACTCTGACACTGATGCATAACAAAATCTATAAAATTCGGATGAAATTTTTCCAGAAGCTCCGTCCGCTCCTCCTGGAGATTGAACGTCTTGTCAATCAATTTCCAAATATCGGTCTTAATCCGGTAATTATCCGCCAGAAAATCAAGGAGTGCATCCCGAACCTCCACGCTGGTATCCAGATCAAGACAGATATCATCCCGCAGAAGTTCTTCCCACAAAGAGGCATCCAGACGCTTGGAGAGCGAAAAATAAACCTCCCGCACCCGTTCGATCCAAAGCTCCACCGGCGTCTCCGGCGCCTTTTTCAGCTCCTCCGGGCGATCCGCATAGGCATTGGCCGCCTCATAAGCCTCCCGAAGCCGCTTAAACCCTTCCGGATCATCCTCCGGATTCACCTTCACCAACAGCCGCCGGTAGGCATCCTGAATCACCTGCTTGTCTTTTGTCTTTTCAATTTCCAGAATGGAAAAGCTAATGGTTTCGTCCATAGATATCATCCCTTTCGCGCATTTGTTCACACTATTCTCAAGTATAGCACAAAAGGCTAAAAATGTGAAGAACATGGACAAAAAATAGCATTACATACCCCTCACCCCTTCACCCCCAAAGTCAGGATAAGCGTCTGGCGGCAGACTGGCCCTATGGTTTTTCCGATATCCAGTGTCCGGCTGTTCACGCACAGGCGTCTGATATGGGCGAACATTGACAAAAAATCCATCACATCACAAAACAAATCAAGTCAATGTCCGCTCAGAGCAGACGCCTGTACGTGAACCGTCCGAACACGGATATGGAAAAATCATAGGGCCAGTCTGCCGCCAGACGCTTATCCGTCCCCACCTACTCCTTCAGCCGCAGCCTCAAAAACCGCTTCTTAAGCTGCGTCAAATTCAGCGGCAGCAAAGGATAAATATAACTCTTCCCCGCAATCGTCTTATTCCCCACAATCGCCACAACCGTAATCAGAAGCCCGATCAAAAATCCCCAAAGATCAAACAGAGAAGTAAGCACAAGCATAATCAGCCGCATAAACTTAAGCGCATAGCTCAGCTCATAACTGGACTGCGTATAATTTGCAATCGCCACAAACGCCATATACATCATAATCTCCGCATTAAACCACCCGGAATCCACCGTAAACTGCCCAAGCACAATACCGGCCACCACACTCAGCGGCGTGCTTAACATACTCGGCGTATTAATCGCCGCAAGCCTTAAGCCGTCAATGGCAAGCTCCAGCATCAAAAACTGCCACACAATGGGCACATTAATCGTGTCCTTAATCTCAATAAAAGAAAGCCAGGGCGGAACCCACTGCGGATTCTGAAACAGCAGCAGAAACACCGGCGTCAAAAGCAGCGTAATAAGCGCAATCAAAAACCGCGTCAACCTCAGATAAGATCCGGTCACCGGCGGGAAATAATAATCATCCGCTTCCTCCACAATATCAAAAATCGATGTCGGCACAACCATCGCCTGAGGAGAATTATCTACTAAAACAACAATATTCCCCTCCAAGATAGCCGCAGAAGCCGCATCCGGCCGCTCCGTAAACTTAAACTTCGGAAAGGGGTTAAACCATTTCCTGTCATAAATACATTCCGCCAGACTTTCCTGATTCATAGTCAGCGCATCCACCTTAATCGCATTGATCCGCCCCCGGATCTCCCGGAGAAGCTTCCGATCCACCCGATCCTGCATATAGCAAAGTACAATATCCGTCCGCGACGTCCTCCCCGCCGTAAGAATTTCCATCGACAGCTTGGGACTTCGGATTCTCCGCCGGATAAGAGCCGTATTAAACACCACCGTCTCCACAAAGCCGTCCTTAGATCCCCGAAGCGCCTTGTCCTTGGAAGGCTCGTCCACCCCGCGCATGGGATAAGAACGGCAGTCCAGGCCGATACAGGTATCATAACCGTCGATCAACAGACAGGTAATACCCGAGAGCAGGCTCTGAACCAGCAAATCCTCCTCTTCAATAGCCGTAACCTCCACATAGGGCACCACATGATCAATCATCTGCTTTGCCGTCATAGGCATTTCCTCCGGTTTCAGCTTATAGAAAAACTCCAGAAGCTTTTCCATAATCGCCTCCTCCAGAAAACCGTCAATAAAATAAATGCAGGCGTCCCTACCTGCTATGGTAATTCCCTTGCGGATAATATCAAAATTACTGTCCAGATTCAAGATTTCATTCAAGTTCGACACATTTTCATCCAAATGCTCGGAAAGCCTGATTCCCATCCTTCAAGCACCTCCTAATTTTAGTTCCGCAATATCCCGTCCATATTACGAAATCATATTTTTCATAGTATGAGAAAAATCGGGAAAAACTATACTTCCTATTAAATTTCTGCTATAATCATTCAGGAAAAGAGATCGAAGGCGCATATACGAAGCCGTCGCTCCCGGACACGGAAAAACATTATACCAGAAAGGAAGTTACTGATTTTATGGAAGATTTTAACCGCCTGATTCAACTCTGTCAGGGAAAAAACGTCTACATACAGACCCACAATTTTCCTGATCCGGATGCTATTGCTTCCGCCTTTGGACTTCAACGCCTCTTTGCACACTTCGGTCTGAAAAGTACCCTGTGCTATGCCGGACGTATTGATAAGCTGAGTTCCTCCAAGATGCTGACTGCTTTTGATATTGAAATGCTTTCCTATGAGGAGCTGCGCAACCACATGGGGAAACAGGACCCTATCATCTGTGTGGACAGCCAGAAAAACAGCGGAAATATTACGGACTTTATAGGGGATGAGATCGCCTGCATCGATCATCATCCTATCTTTGTGCGGACAGAATATCTCTATCAGGATATCCGCATTACAGGCGCATGTTCCTCGCTGATCGCACAATATTTCCAAAGACTTGGAGTTACGCCCGATGAAAATGCGGCCACCGCCCTTCTCTACGGAATCCGCATGGATACCCTGCAGTTTTCCCGCGGCGTTACACAAATGGATATTGAGATGTTTTCCTATCTCTTTCCCCTAAGCAACACGGAAAAAATGCTGGAGCTTGAGCGCAATAACATTGAGCTCACGGATCTGAGAGCCTACAGCGAGGCCATCAATACCATCACCCTCTATGACACCACAGGCTTTGCCACCATTCCCTTCTCCTGTCCTGACGGGCTGATTGCGGCATTGTCAGATTTTATTCTTTCGCTGGAGGAGGTTCTTGTTTCTGTCGTTCTGTGCCACCGCAAGGATGGGATTAAACTCTCCGTACGCTCGGAAATCTCCGAGGTGCATGCCGGACAGCTAATCCGGACGGCCCTTGAGGGAATCGGTGATGGCGGAGGACACAGTGAGATGGCTGGCGGTATGGTGCGGCAGGAACAGCTTTCTATGCTGGGACAGTATCCGGATGATCTTCTGCGTGACCGGATTCTTAAGGCTCTGGAAGATATGGAACGGGAAACTGTTAAATAGTATTTTGATAAGAATTTTTTACAGCTGAAAAAGAGACGGAATTTTTAAAAATAATGATAAAGGGAGTTCACATGATGGAAAAAAAGATTTTATTTTTAGATCTTGACGGAACCCTGCTGACTGACAGCAAGGACATTACGGAGGAAAATCTGGCTACTATTCAAAAAGCCACGGAGCTTGGACATGCCATTGTGGTCTGCACCGGGCGGCCTCTGGTCAGCACCGCAAAGCAGGTAGAAAAGCTGGGACTTACCGCTCCGGGCTGCTATGCCATCACCTCCAACGGAGCGCTGATTTATGATGCCCATACAAAGGAAACCATCTTTTATAAGGGAGTACATAAGGACTGCATCCGGGAAGCCTTTGATGAAGCCTATAAGTTTCACCTTCATCCCCAGACTTATAATCAGACCGGAGCTCTGTGCGAGCACGATACGGAGGAAATGCGCTATTATTCCGCTTCTACTATTCTGCCCTATGAGGTGGTGGTGGATGTAACCAAGGCTCTTGATAAGGAACCTGATCCCATAAAAATGCTTTTCATCGATCTCCATGACCGAAGCCGTCTGGAAGCCTTCCGTCAGCATATGGAGTCCTGGGCAAAAGAAAATCATCTTGATATGTTCTTTTCCTGTGATCAATATCTTGAATTTCTTCCGGAGGGTATCAACAAGGGAAGCGGTGTGCGTTTTATCAGTGAATATCTGAACATCCCCTATGAACACACGCTGGCAGCAGGCGATGCGGAAAATGACATAACCATGCTGAAAGCCGTAAAGATGCCCTGTGTTATGAAAAATGCCCGCCCGGAGATGTATGCTTATGGAACCTATATTACGGAGCGGGATAATAATCATTCCGGGATTGCGGAGATTATTGAGAAATTTATGCTATAATCAACGAAACGTGCGCCGCCAGGCGCACTACTGAAAAAAGAGCGCCGGTTTCCCGACGCTCTTTTTGATTTGATTCTTATGTAAGAAACGGATTACTCAACCTTTGTGTATCCGCCTGCTTCCAGAGATTCTCCGGTAGCCTTCAGAGAAAGCTTGCTTCCATTGCCTTCAATTGCAAGCAAATCCTGCTCTGCCAGCTTTTCTACAGCATCGCCGGTTGCATCAATAGTAATGCTGATGGTATAAGTACCTGTTCCGGCACTTCCGGTACACTCTACGCCCTCAACTGCCGCATACTGCTCAACCAGAGCATCATATATTGCAGCTGCCTGCTCCTGTGTAGCCTCATCAAATTCAGACATATCAACTTCAATACTCTCTGTGATCTTTACGATCTTATCGCCCTTAGCTTCCAGAGTCATGGTGTCAACCAGCTTCTGACCGCCCTGCTCCTGCTCGGAACGATAGCTTACTGTCTGCTCTTTGCCGCCGCATGCTGCCAATGCAAGAGTCATGCAAAGAACCATTACTACACTTACAATCTTTTTCATTTTTCCTATTCTCCCCTCTATCAGGTAATAATATTCTGGTACATTTTTAAGTCGTGTACCATTGAGTAATTATACTCCCATTTTTCCCGTATGTCTAGTCTATTTTTATTTGTCTTTATTAAGACTTTATTAATTATTGTACCTTAATTTATTGCATTGCCACTGAACCGCATACGTTGGAATTTGTTATCTGCAATATTTCTAGTTGTGATACCCAATCCGCTGAATATGCTTATGATGAAGCCCTGTGATCCAGTCCACATCGTCGGTGTACCAGCTCATGATCTCCAGCATCCTTGTCTCCCAGGCAATGGTGTTCTGACGGCTTTCTTCGGTTTCCTCGGTTTCCATTGTAATGTCGATCTCGTTGTATCCGAAAATATAGTCTCCGGCATTCCAGATAGAAAAATTGCTGTCAGGGCCTTGGGTGATTTTTCCGTTTCTTGCTTCAGCCAGCCTGTCGTGGCGCAGCTTGTACTCCTCCTGCATTCCCGGCTTTAGCTTTGTTACAAATACACGGTGGCGTATCAGCTCTTTATTTTCCCGGACAACGCCGAAGTCTTCATACATCAGGCGCATGGGTTCTCCTGGGGTGGAGATCCAGGAAAAGGTGTCCCCCATGATTTTCTCCAGCTTGTGAAAATCCTCCCAGTCTTTTTCCGATATGGTTACGCCGTCCGGTGTCTCACAGTAGCCGAATACCTTGTCCCCAATATTCCAAAGGCTGAAATTCCGTATGCCGATTCGGTCAAGAACTTCCACCAGAGGCTTCCATACCTCTCCTAATTTCTGCCTGTATGCATTGAAGCAGCCAGGCTGAATCCGCATTGCAGCTGCATGTCTTTCCATTGTAATATCCTCCTATTTTAAGTCGCTGCGCGACGGCACTAAAGGGTAAAGTCACTTCGGCACACCTGTAATGAGAGAAACTTTTATTCGGAAGGGCACTCATAAAAGTTCCTCTCATGCGCCTTTGCGACTTTACCAGTATAGTCGCTGCGCGACGGCACTAAAGGGTAAAGTCACTTCGGCACACCTGTAATTAAGAGAAACTTTTATTTGAAAGGGCACTCATAAAAGTTCCTCTCGTGCGCCTTTGCGACTTTATTTTCATGGCCCTTACATCATCACATTTACCAGCTTGGGCCTGCATCCCATATCCTTGAGCTTATTGAAAATCCTGTTTTTATGCTCCGTTCCGAATGCCTCCACTGTGATGCGAAGCTCTACGCCCACATTTCGGTTTGTGCTGACAAACTGGTTGTGATCCAGTTTGATAACATTTGCCTGTTCCTTTGCGATAAGATCTGCGATCCGCACCAGTTCGCCCGGCTTATCCGGCAGCAGGACGGATACGGTAAAGATTCGATCCCTCTGACGCAGACCAAACTGAACTACGGAGGACATGGTGATAATATCCATATTGCCACCGCTTAAGATGGACACAATCTTCTTATTCTTCACATCCAGATGATTCAGTGCCGCCACGGTCAGAAGGCCGGAATTTTCCACTACCATCTTGTGATTCTCCACCACGTCCAGGAAGGCCACAATCAGCTCGTCATCGGATACGGTGATAATATCATCCAGATTTTTCTGAATATAGGGAAAAATCTTCTCTCCCGGCGTCTTTACCGCCGTACCGTCCGCAATGGTATTTACGGCGGGAAGGGTGGTCACCTTTCCGTTTTTCAGCGAAACCTGCATACAGTTTGCGCCGGCCGGCTCTACGCCGATGACCTTGATATTGGGATTCAGCATTTTTGCCAGGGTGGAAACGCCTGTGCAGAGTCCGCCGCCTCCGATGGGCACAAGTATATAATCTACCAGAGGAAGCTCCTTTACAATCTCCATAGCGATTGTACCCTGCCCCGTGGCTACGGCCGGATCGTCAAAGGGATGAATAAAGGTATAGCCCTCCTTTTTGGCCAGCTCGTAGGCATGGGCGCAGGCTTCGTCGTACACATTTCCATAGAGTACTACCTCCGCCCCATAGCTCTTGGTGCGCTCCACCTTCATAAGCGGTGTTGTGGTTGGCATCACAATCACGGCCTTTACTCCAAATGCCTTAGCCGCATAAGCCACGCCCTGGGCATGATTTCCGGCGGAGGCAGTGATCAGTCCTTTTTCCCGTTCTTCCTCGGTCAGCGTGCTTATCTTGTAATAAGCTCCCCGGATCTTGTAAGCGCCCGTAAGCTGCATATTTTCCGGCTTCAGATACACCTTGTTTCCTGTCTGATTGCTGAAATATGCACTGTACAAAAGCTTTGTCTCGATTGCTACCTGTTTTACTACCTCTGAGGCTTCCTCAAATTTTTCTAATGTCAGCATTGGTCTGATACTCCTTTTCTAGTCTCTCTATCATAAATTACTTTACCGGAATGAACCGGCGGATAACAGGTCTGGATCTCCGTACGGTTTTTAACATGATCCGGTAAATGTAAATTTTATCTGTTTTCTCTGATGACGCGGCAGGGATCTCCGTATGCAACGGTATTGTCCGGAATATCCTTTGTGACAACACTTCCGGCTCCGATTACGACATTATCGCCGATTGTAATTCCCGGCAAAAGAATTGCTCCGCCGCCTATCCATACATTGTTTCCTATCACAACGGGCGCAGTTCGGGTTTTGCAGAATGTAAAGGAGCCGTCTTCCTTTGGATTTCCGAAACGGTCAGAGGCATTTATGGGATGAAATGCCGTATAAATCTGTCCATTCATCCGTCTGCGCCGCTCTTTTTGCATAGCAGCCACAGGGCATATCCCTCAATGCGCCTACGGAATGGTCCAAGTCGTATACAAATTTTAAGGAAACGATTTTTGCCTCTTCCATTGTATGGGTTCCGTCGCATAAAAACTGCCACATACCATCATCCTCATCATGGAATACATATAAAATCGGCTTTTCACCGTTGAGCACATGGCTGCATACGATTGCTGCCGTATTTGGTAAATCGTAAAATGGAAATTCCATATGGCGCTCCTTTCCTTAAATCGGATCTCTTTGATATATAACAATAAGTTCCTCGTCTGCTAAAGCAATTGAAAGATTATACAATTGTAAAAACATCTCCCTCTTTCGCGCGCTCTATGTATTCTTTATATCCTGCAATAAAAAACGGAATATTATCTTCCCTGCCATTCAATACACGCCCCCTGACCTTTTCCCAAACCTTCATCTGAACGCGAAAATCCGGCAGGCCGGCAATTAAAACCGGCTGCTGCTCTTTTTCCTGCCAGAAATATTCTCCTCCGTAATTTCTCCGCGCCGTTTCAAAAATATAGCAGCCTATCATAGAAGTAATATTGTAAAGCTGCTCCTTATTCCACTCAAAATCACTTAATTCCTCCAAAAGATCGTCAACTGCCGAAAGGCTTTCTATGGAATAATCTAAAGTTCCTTTTTCCACAAACGTAAAAGCCGGATTCTCATGGAAATTCTCCGCAAAATTGTCCGCCGTATGAATGATATCATCCAACAAAGATCTGTGCGGAGCCTCCTTTGCTTTTTCTTTCTTACGCTCCGTTGAGCCGGGCAATATGGATGAGGCAATTTTCTTGATATTCAGCATATCTTCCTCCTAAAAGTCGCTGCGCGACGGCACTAAAGGGTAAAGTCGTCTTTGAACCCTGCGGAGTTTTTGATTGCTTTTTGTGATTCTTTACAACTGTTTCCTGTCACTTTCTGTACTTTCCGAATGCTTTTTCTTCATCTAAATGTACATCCTTAAAAAATACAAGAAGCCAAACGGCAAAAGCAGCTATCGCCATATATTTTGAGACAAAATAAGACAAAACGGCGCCGATGCCAAGGATAACAGACCATATGAGAAATGTGTTTCTTTGATCGCGGCTCATACTTTTCTTATCATACAAATCTCTTTCCTGCTTGGGCAGCGTGTTGAAACCGCTGATTAAGATTGCCGCTTTTCCCTTTAAAACAGTAAAAATAAGGGCAAACAGCAAACATATCAGGCAGGAAACGCTGCATACAATAGTTCCTGCGTTCAAAAGCCACATCTCCTTTCACTCTTCATCCTATCCGTTTGTTCGTCAAATTCATAGCTTCATTCTCGAAAGCGTCCTGATAAAATCACTTCATGAGATTGTCCGATTTCTTTATCATTATCACACATAAAGGTGCCTTGTACAATGCTAAATTTTTATTTGATGATTTTTTACAGATCTATGCCTTGCCCCACGTAGTCCGCACACACCGATGGGGTATGTATTTATATTCCTCCGCCAAGACGCGCAATAATGGCCTCCCGGTACTGTGTGTGATTGGGCATGCCCCCGCCCACTCCTCCGAGCTTTGGAAGGACAAGCTTGAAATAGCTTTTGTTTTTCATCGTAATATGACACTTTACGGAACCCATCCATCCCTTTTTTATCTCGCACTTTTGTATGTCCGTCAGGGAAAAGCATGTTCCGATATCGTCCAAAGACAGCTTTGCGGTAAGCTTTTGTATATCATCTTCATTTACCACTGGGTCGTCCTTAAATTGATAGAAATAGCTATGCTTTTCACACTCGGCAATGACCAAAGCGGACTGCGTAATGCCAAGGTAAATATCATATGCGGAAAATTTTTTCTTGTTTAATGCAACTGTTCCGCCGTTTTCATCGGGAATCAGACTGTATTCGGTGCGGATGCACTTTTCAAATATACCGATGATGCTCGTTTCCCTTGAGATTGCATGTATCCCGGCCAACAGTGTTTCTCCCTCGGGTATGTATTTCTCCAAAGTCATTCTCATGTTTGCTTCATTAAAAATATCTGGCATATTGTACCTCCGTCCTAATTAAAGTCGCTGCGCGACGGCACTAAAGGGTAAAGTCACTTCGGCACACCTGTATTGAGAGAAACTTTGCGCCTTTACCGTTAGTTTTACGGCAGCCGAACAATCCGCCGATAGCTGTAATAATGCTTTGACAGCGTGTTTTCCTGCTTGTCAGTCATCTGACGATAAAATGCCGTATAGCAGGGCAGAACAAATATGGCCCCGTCGCCTCCGCAAAGAGAACAGCCGCCGTCGCCGCCCTTCGTATACTGCGTGCTGTCAATGATTTCAATTTTATAAGAATCGTATGCTATAGATAAGCCGAGCATATTTGTCCGATTCAAAATAGATTCCGTTCCTTCATTAGTTTCGCTCACACAACCCACCTGGAAGATTTCTGTTAATACATGGTCCAATATATCGCCCCAGCGGAATAAGGTGCGTGTTCCTCCATTGCAAAGATACTCCCATTCATCTTCCGTAGCCAATGTAAAAGGACCTTTCTTCAGCGAAGAGACTGCCTCGGCCAAGGAGGGCATGTCTTCCTCAAGATAACGGCTGTCCACCTCCACAAGCATATCTCCGATATCGGCCGTACGCAGCGGCGATAAACACTGAGACAGATGTTCATTCCACTTAGCCATAAAATCCTCCCAGGTCGTATAGCCCTTTTCGCTCATTTCCTCTTTGAGACACTCTATCTCTTCTTCCTGTTCGGAAATCAATTCCTCCGCTTTTGACGAATTATTTTCCTCCCTGGCTTCCTGAATCTGCTGCTGGTAGTCTGTCTCAAGCACCTCCAGTTCTTCCTGATAAAATGCATGCCCCGCCTCAAACTCTTCCTGCAGGCCCTTCAATACCCCTTCGCCCAAGGGACATTGGTCGGTATTCCACCCTAAAGTCACATGTTTCCGGCCGGCCACAAAGACAAACTGGGAACCTTCATATTCCCAAAGCCACGTTTCCCGTTCCATTCCGTTTCCACTGGCTTTGATCGTTCCCTTAAATTGAAAATCCAATCCCAATGCTTCAATGCGTGAACGAATATCTGCTAAATATTCTGACACAATCTCCATCTCCTTTTTATGCAATTCCCCGGTTTTTCATTTCATTGAGAACCCCTTCTTTATCCTCTACGGAAATCATCGTGCCGGCTGTGCTCCTGCATTTTATTTCAATCCTGTCAAGAGAGGCCGCAAGAGAGGACAGCGAATTGTTTCCGCCTTTCCTCATATTGGAACTATTCCAAACCATTTCAACCTTTCAGCAATTCTTCAAACTCCCCCGCATCCATCACACATTTATGAAATGTAAGGGCAAATTCCTTCAAAGATTTCTTGGAAGATGACTGCATGGAAAATGTATCCGCCTCGCAATCAAAGTGAAACCGCCCCTTGGAGTTCCACCCATAGACCTTGGCAAATGCGGAAGCTGCCTTTTCCCAGTCATACCCGTTGCCAAGCATCCCATACTTTGCAAAGCTGTCCTGATTCAGCGTCCCTGCATCCAAACTAAGGGAATACCGGCCGCGCTCTCCCTGCCACCGAAAGGGCACAAGAGCTTCCTTCAACTTCTTATCCACATCCCGGGGCTTCGGATATTCATTCCTGCGCTCTTCCACGATCTGTTCATAATTCAGATCCATTCCCCGCTCTGTCAGCAAAGAACGAATCTTCACTTCCAGATCCACACCCCCATGCACCACCATATCACACACGCCCGATTCCTTCAACTCCCTGCGCTCCTGCTGTGAAATCCGAATCTTCTCTTTCCCCTTCCACAGCTCCGAATGAAGAAGAAAAGAAATATTTCTATAGTCCGAATCCACCCATTTATCATAATTCGGATCATCAAACAAAAACCTCCAACGTTCCCTGGAAAATACACCCACTACTGTCACCGGTGCAAACATTCGGCCTGATCGGACAAGAATCTTGGGGTCATCCGGAATCCTGCCCACATAAGAAAAAATCTCCACCAGATTCAAATTCCCGGCTTCCAGCTCAATCAACCGCCCGAAAGCAAAAACATCCTCCGAATGAAACTGATATCTCCTATAATCCATCAACTCTTCCAATCCCCGCCACTCCTGGTATGATGGCAGAAAAAGGGGAATCATAAATATATCTCCAGGCATCATTTCATGCTTCATATCTTCTATCCCATTTCGTTCTCATTCAATATTATTTTTATAATCTGAACTGTCAATCAAGGACCCGGCAGCCTGCATATTAGGATTTAAACTAATCTTATGCTTTTTCGTACTCCAAATAGCAATACCGCATTGCAAATATCCCCACAGCATTTCTACATCACAAAACAGACATTTTATTTCCAAATCCCTAAAATATTTCAAAACTGATTTTATTATACCGCCAACAGACCGGCAGATCAATGATATGGCCGGAAAAACTTATGTACTGTATACAAGTGTCGGATACAATAGGCAAAACACTGACTGAAAAACCCACTGTTTCCACACTCTCAGAATTATGGTACAATAAAAAAATCAAAGCGGCAAATCAAAATTGTGCGCCCGTTTCCAAATCATCCTATCAACACGTATTGCAGGCCCAGGCAAATATTCTATGATCCGGTATATAAATCCGGAAGCTGAGGAGGTATTTTATGTTTAATGAAATATGTATCTATGAAGCAAAACTAACGAAATTGGATGAGATCGAAGATTTAATGAGGGAAGTAGCTGAATTTTATTTGAAGCAAGACGGTGTCATAGACGTACATTATATAAAACGTACTCATCGGCAAAAAGATTTTAATGCAGTTAAAGAAGGCGAATTGCCCGTTCGCCTTACAAGAAATATCGGAAAAGTAACCTATGTCCTATATTGGGTGCTGGAAAACGAAGAAGCACACGCAAGAGTATCAAAGCTTGGCATAGAGAAATTCTATAAACGCTGGAATCGATGTTTGACTGCAATGCCTAAAATAATTTTGGGTGAGAATGTTGTCTGATTACTAAATAAAAGCAAATAGCAGCAATCTTTCAAAACGCCTCATAAACAGCACCTCCTCAAACGCCGATATGGTAATTCCGGTAAAGAGAGGTTCAGTCTGTGTCTCTCTTTATTTTTGAATTGTATTTCTCACATTCTGATTCTAATTTAACTCGTTGTGCTACTTATATAATTAATAACACATACTTTGCTTAAACACTGAAAAAGCGCAAAAAGTCCCTATGATTTTTCGAAATATTTTTTTAGAAT
>CAJTDE010000022.1 GCA_910574835.1 Clostridia bacterium
GGATAAAATTGACAAATAGTCCATTATTAGGCTGTGATCAAGGATTGATGATGCCATAATCCACAGGCCAAAAGCACTTGGCAGTTATATTGAAAAGTTATCCACTTTTCGTGATAAAGCAATGGTAAAACAGAAATTTTATTTTCTCTGTTTTGATCAAAAATCAATATGCCCTAAACGGGGTGCTGAATAGTTACAGTATATCTTTATTTAATTGCATTGGATTTTCCGACGTCGGATAATCCGGTATCGGAAAATCCAATATCGGGTTATCCGGTGTCGGGTTCCCAATATCGAGCAATATCGGTTGAGGTTCTTTTGGAAAACAGCCATAGCTTCAGCACTCCTTTTGCTGTGGGTATGTTACGCAATAGAATGCCATTTTGGCGGGGATAGGCATAAATCCTTATCTCTGGCAGAAACACACCCGCAAAACCGCTTGTAGCAAGTCTCTTTTTGCTTCTATCGCGTAACATGAGGGTATATAAAGCGGCGTTCCCGTTTTCCCTGTTATGGGATAGAGAAACGCCGTGTCTGTGTCGTATTCAGTTTTCATTTATTCTTTCAATGTCGTACTGATATTGGAGTTTGCAGGATTCCGGGCGGCATATCAAGGCTCTTTCCCTTAAAAGTAGTAAATTGGTAGTAAATTCAGCTTGAAATCCTGCTTGTACGCCCGTAAATCAAGGCTTTTTTGAGATAATCAAGCGTTTTAGCAGAAAAAAGAGAGTCATTTAAAGCCTAATCTCCATCCTAACACTTCTCCAAATCCTCCACCCGTGTACACACCTGCTGAAGAAGCGGCGTGCTGTGGCTCACAGCCAGAAGTCCGATGCCCCGCTCCTCTACCTCCCGGACAAGAAAGCTCCAGATCTGGCTCTGCGTAATAAGGTCCAGCATAGTACTGATCTCATCCGCCAAGATAAACTGCGTCCGCTCTCCCAAAGCCCTTGCAATGCAGAATCTTTGAAGCTCGCCGCCGGACAGCTCCGCCGGATAACGGTTCAGCCAGTCCGGTTCGATGCCAAGTCCCTCCACGATACGCTGCTTTGGGTGATCGCCATCCGCCAAAACATCTTTCATCCGAAGCCTGGGATTCACCACCTGCTCCGGATGCTGCCAGATCATCTGCACCGGACAATAATCCTTATATACGGACAATGGGCGCCCGTCTAAAAGAACCTCACCCTCATCCGGTTTCTCATAGCCGGCCAGAATCTTGCAAAAGGTCGTCTTTCCAAAACCGCTGGGAGCGATCAGACCAACCCGCTCCTCCTGGGTCAGCTTTAAACTGAAATCATCTAAAATCTGCCTGCTGTCCGTTCCGTAGCGGAAGGAAATATGCTTTGCTTCCAATATCATGTCTGCCTCCTATTCCGCGCTTATGCACCGTACCTTCCCGCCCCGGACCTCCCGGTAGGGAATCTCCCTTTCGCATGCCTCGCAAAAATACTCGCACCTCGGCCCAAAAGGGCACCCCTTGGGCAGCTCCTTCACATAGGGCTGTGTCCCGCTGATAAACTGAAATCCATTCTGGGGCAATGCCCTCCAAAGCGCTTTGGAATAGGGATGCCGCAAGGTTTCCTCTCTGGCAAAATCCTTCACATCCGCATCCTCCACCGTAGTCCCGGCATAGAACACTGCCACTCGATCCGCCACTTCCAAAGCCTGTTCCAGATCATGGGTAATCAGCAGCACTCCGGCCCCTTGATCCGCCAGCTCCCGAAAATGGCTCATCACCCGCCGCACCATTTTCATATGAAGGCCCGGCGTCGGCTCGTCGGCTATCACCAGGCGGGGATTTCCCATCATAGCCGTGGAAACAAGTACACGCCGATTCATTCCCCCGGACAGCTCAAAGGGATAAAGCTCCTGAACCTCCTGTTTCAGATGATATCCTTCAAAAATCCTATCCAGCTTCCTCTTTGATTCCGAATCATTTTTCCCCTTGCGGATCTGAGGTCCGATTTTCATCAGGGGGTCCAGAAATGCCACGCTCTGAGGCACCAGAACAATCTCATTTCCCCGAAGCTCCTCCTTCCGCTTTTGGGTCAGTTCCTCCCCGTCATACAAAATGGTTCCGCCAAGAACGCTGTTGTAAGGAAGAATCCCCAGGACTGCGTGAGCCAGCAGACTTTTTCCGGAGCCGCTGGACCCTACCACCGCCACCATCTCACCTTCATTGATTGTCACATTGAGATCCCGAATCACATCCAGATCCGTCCGCCCAAAGCCCTTGTCATACTGCTGAAAAGAAACGGACAGGTTTTGTATTTCCAATATTATTTTTTTCTCATCCATCCTATGACCTCCCGCCATTCCGTTCCCGCTGTTTACACATGCGCGCTCCCCGGATCTAAAAGCTTCCGAAGGCTCTCCCCTGCCACATCAAAAAGCATCACTGTCAGCACCAGCAGCAAACCGGGAAACAGCGCCAGCCACCATTTTCCCATAGCCAGATACCGCATACTCTCCGAAAGAATAACCCCGATAGCCGGCTGCTCCGGGGACAGGCCGAAGCCCAGAAAGGTTATGCTCGCCTCATGCAGTATGGCATGGGGAAACAGCAGGATCAAGCCCACCAAAAACTGCGGAAACAAATGGGGAACCATATGCTTCCAGGCAATCTGCCAGGAGCTAAGACCAAGCTTTTTTGCCACCTTAATATAAGGCGCCTCCTTAAGCTGCAGAACCTCCCCCCGAATCAGCCTGGCAAGAGAGGTCCAGTGAGTAAGCGACACTCCGATGGCTACGCCCCGAAAGCCCTTGCCGCAGGCATAGGAAATAAGTATCAGCAGCAGAATATGGGGAATCCCCATAACCAAATCAATCACCCAGGTTACCGCGGAATCCACCGCTCGCCCCATTGTTGCCGAAACAATGCCGAGAACCAAAGCCAAAAGCGCGCTCACCCCCGCAGCCAGAAGTCCGATACGGATGCTCATGGACAGACCCGTAAGGGTACGCACAAACATATCCCGGCCCATCCAGTCTGTTCCAAAGACATATTCCCCGCAGGGAGCCAGGTTCTTTCTCGTAAAATCCGTCGCCATAGCCTCTTTAGCAAACACCTGTCCCGCAGCGGTAATCAGCGCCAGAAAAAGCACTGCCATGCCGAATAAAAGAACCGTTTTCTGCCTTCCATTCATACTTCTCACAGTCCGGCACCTCCCTTGCGGATCCGGGGATCCACGATTCCATACAACATATTTGCGATGAGATTCCCGCCAAATACAATTGCCGCGCTGATCACAGTTATCCCAAGCAGCAGAGGCACGTCGCTTCCGATTCCCGCCGTCACGGCAGCCTGTCCAAGCCCCGGATAGGAAAAAATCTCCTCCACCAAAACAGAACCGCCGAAAATCTCACTGATAGACGCAAACTGCAAAGTCAGTGCCGGGAGAATCACATTGCGAAAGCCATGATTTTTAAAAATACTCCACCCGCTTTCCCCTCTTGCCCGGGCAAAAAGCACATAATCGCTCTCCATAATATCAATCATTTTTTCCCTAGTGTGCAGGGTAATATTGGAAATACCCGTAATGCTTAAGGTAAGCGCCGGAAGGATGGCATGGCGAATCCGATCCGCAAAGGTCACACCCGCAGCCTCCATTCCAATCGGAACACTGAGTCCCACAGGCAGCGCCTTCAGCCACACCGCAAATACCATCAGAAGCACCAGGGCCAGCCAGAAGGCGGGCGTACTGGCAATTACCAGAGAATAGCCCTTGATGGCCTTATCCACCCAGGTTCCCTGCTTCATCCCGGCCAAAGCCCCCAGGCAGAAGCCAACCGCACCGGAAATCACCCAGGCAATGGCCAGAAGCCAGATGGAATTGGCGAATTTCACGGCAATCACTTCCGACACCGGCCTGCGGTACAACAGAGAAAGCCCCATATCGCCCCGAAAGAAATCCGAAGCCCAGGCCAAAAACCGCTCTGCGGCCGGCTGCCCTACACCCCAATACTCATTCAGCTTTGCAATCTGCTCCTGGCTCATGCTTCCCAGAGCCGCCTGGCCGATATTGGCCTGCAGGGGATCTACCGGGGATAAGGACACCAGGAAAAATGCGGCAATGCTGACGCATATCAGCAGTAACATCATGCGGACTGCCTGTTTCGTTAAAAATAATAAATGTTGCTTCACTCGGTCACCTCTATTCCAGTACCGTAATACCCATATGATACATCTTACACAGAAGCATTTCCGGCCACAAAGCCATGTGTCCGTAAATCCTTCTATGTATCATATGGGTATTACTGTTTTCCAGTACCGTAATACCCATACGATACATCTTACACTTCTTATAGAATCACATACATGCAAAGGGGAGCCGCCGAAAACAGCTCCTTCTCTGCATTTTACCACAACGGGCGACATCCGCCAATCCCACAGGAATATGCGTTGATAAGATACCCGTAAGGTAAAGTTGGTTATTATAGGTTATTTATAATGGGTTTACTTATAATAGGCTTGCTTATTAAGCCGCAGCAGTTTCCTTTACTGCCATATCCACTGATCCACATTGTTGACAATGGACCATCCATGCCCGTGCGGGTGAAGCTTCTGCTCCGCCACCTTGAGATTTTCTCTAGACCAGTACAGATGATCGATATTCACAAGCCAGATCCAGGGAATATCTCCCTCCTGAGTAATTCCGGTGGTTCCGTCCCACTGTGCCTTCTGCCAAAGCTCATAGGAAGTATCAAGATCACCGGCCGCCAGGGCTTCGTCCATATACCGGTCAACCGTCTCATTGGAATAGGGTGAAAAACCGGCCAGTCCATTTTCCAGAGTATGGTAAATATTGTAAAGCTCCATAGGCGAATGTGCCCCCCAGCCCCACATCAAAGGCTCCGCCTGAGCACGATCATAGGCCGTATCCCAGCCCACACCCTCGATAGTCACCTCAATGCCAAGCTCTTTAAGCTGATTCTGCGTATCCGCCGCCAGAGCCTGACGCAGAGAATCGCTGGCCGGATACAGCAGATTGAAGGCCGCCCTTATCCCGTTCTTTTCCCGGATACCATCCGCCCCCGGCGTCCACCCTGCATTTTCCAGAATAGTCTTCGCTTCCTCCGGGTTATATTCTACCTCCGCCGCACTGTTATACCAGGGCATCTTATCGCATACGCTGTAAGCGGGCGTTCCGTAGCCGTTTACCACATTTTCCAGCATTTCCTGACGATCCAGGCCGATGTTAATTGCACGGCGCACCTGAGAATCCGCGGTGAAATCATTTCCAACGGCATTGCCGCCTTCGTCCGTCCCTGCCGGAACTGCCGGAAGGTTAAAGCCTCTGTTGTCCACCGTCTCAAAGGCCAAAAGCTCATAGCCGTCAATGGTCTGATCCGAGTAGGCCGCCGCCGTGTACGCCAGATCCACCTGGCCGGCCATTGCCGCCGCAAAAGCCGCGTCCTCCTCCATAAAGACAATCGTAACCTGCTTCATCTTTATTTCCTCTCCATAATAATCCGGATTGGCTTCAAAGATAATCTGCTGTCCCTTGTCCCACTGTTTCATCAGATACCGTCCGGAACCGATGGGATGCTCTCCGTAATCGGAACCGTATGCATGCTCCGGCACGATACCCACAATGGCCATTGTATACGGCCAGATGGAATACGCCTGCGCCATATGAAATTCCACCGTTGTGTCGTCCACCGCCACAGCCTCCGCAAGCATGGTAAAATCATTCACCGAGCTTGTTTCCTTCACCGTATTATAAGTAAACGCCACATCCGAAGCCGTAAGCGCCTCGCCGTCCGTAAACTTTACATCATCCCGAATCGTCACGGTCCAAATCATGCCGTCCTCACTCACCTGCATATCCGTTGCCAGATCGTATTCGATGGAAAGATCGGGATTGGTAACGGTCAAGGTGCTCTGAATCAACGGTTCATGCACATGCTCTCCGGCTCCCCAGCCGTAAGCCGGGTCAAAGCCTGCCTCCGGCTCCGAGTTCGGCCCCATCGCGACAATCACCGAGTCCCCGGCTCCGCCTCCCGAAAGCTCCGTCCCCTGTTCTTCCTGCTGCCGCCCATCCCCCCTGGGGGCTTCCTGTCCGGAACCGCAGGCAGAAAGAAGGTTTATGCCAAGCATCATAGCTATAATAAAAGAAAGTTTTCTGCTTTTCATTTCGTGTCATACCTCGCTCTCTGGTACATCCTTACATTCATTTCGAAGTAAAATGTGAATCAACAATTCTGATTATACACATGTGTTAAAACCTTCACAAGCCACCCCGGGGGATATTTTTTCACATTTTTTCATATTTTTTTTCACCCCTACTTTTTCAATCGCTGTTTTAATATCCAGACATACATCTTACATAAAAAGCGCCCGGGAACAAAAGCCGCATGGCCTCTGTCCCCGGACTCCTTCTCTACAAGCTCTCCTGCCGGATACTGTCAATAATATTCTCCCCTTTCATCCGGCTTCTGGCATACATCATCGTGGCAAACACCACCAGAAACACACTGCACACGGCAATCAAAATACTGGCCGTCGGAATATAAAAGCCCACATCCATACTCCTTTCCACCACCTGATAGATCCGCAAGGTAACCAAAAGCGACACCGGAAGCCCATAGAGCAAAGCCTTGCACCCATAGAGCACACATTCATAATTCAGCATCCGCCGAAGTCCCTTAGGCGTCATACCCACAGAGCTTAGAACCGCAAACTCCTTCCTCCGCAGCAGCACTCCCGTGGAAATGGTATTAAACACATTGGCCACCGCAATCAGCGAAATCAGTGTAATAAATCCAAAGGTAAACACATCCACCGTCAAAAGCAGGCTTCTGTGAGTCTGGCGCGTCTCCGCCTCATCCATCACAATGAAATAACTCTCATAGCCTCCGTCCAGAGCCAGCGCCTCCAGACGCTTTGCCGTCTCCCGGTGATTCTCGGCCTGTATATAGAACCGCACGGCACTAAAATAAGGATACTCCTCCCCTGTCAGCCTTTGAAGCATACTCTCCGAGAGAAAGACAGAGAAACCTCCGCCCCACTCCCCATAGAGATTCATAGGCGCGTGCTCGGCAAATGTCCCCACCGTTACCCTGCAGGGCTTCTGGAAATCGGTCCGTGCCAAATCCTTCCCCGCTGCCCTTTCCGCCTCATTCCAGGCATCGTAATCCGTCATCAGCATCTCAATCTCCATTCCGGGAGCCTTCAAAATATCATAAAGCCGGAAACGCTGCTGTTCGGAAATATACCCCTTTAGCTGATTGAGGGCAATCACCTTATCCGTCTCCGCCCCCAGATATTCCTCCTTCGAAAGTCCAAGCTCCTCCACATAAGCCTCATACGCCGCGTCCTCCAGAACCAGAATCCGGGAATCATAAAACATCAGCTTTCCATCCTCACGGTAAAGCCCTCCCCATCCCGTATCATCCCCATTATATTGTGTTTCCAGAAAAGCCCGGTAGTCCTCCGACACCAATTCCGGGTCGATGGGAACATCCATGTTGATGCAGCTCTCGGAAAGCATATGATCCACTCCTTGCGTCCCCCGCACACGCTCCCGGATTTCCTCTATCTCGCCTTCCTTCTCTTCCTCAATATACATGGAAATATCATTTTCCGAAATATCATTAACCGTGTCCACACTGCTCTTCACATAAGAGGAAAAGGAGCTTGCGGAGATAAAGAGCACAATACTGATAAATAAGGAAAAAATCGTCGTCCGGTACTGCTTTTTGCTCCGGCTGAAATGCTTCCCGGCAATCATCCCCTCCAATCCAAACAGGCGGTAGGAAAGCTTTCCCTTCCGGGCAATCCCCCTGGCCACCTTAATATCCCCTGCCTGGCGTATCGCTTCCATAGGCGAAACCCTGGCCGCGCGTCTGGAGGGAATCCAGGCCGAAATGAGAACCGTAACCAGAGCCGTCACAGCGGCAATCACCACCGCCGGCCAGGAAACGGAAAGCCGCAATACCTCCGAGGAAGAATAATACAGGTAAGAAAAAGCGTTTCCCGTAAAATGCAGCGTAATTCCAATCCCCACAATACCGCTGAAAATCCCCAGCGGAATCCCAACAGCGCTTACAAGAAGGGCTTCCCGAAGCACCATCCCCCGAAGCTGTCTCGGCGTCGCCCCGGTAGAAGCCAGCAGCCCGAACTGCTTCGTCCGATCACTGACCGAAATAGCAAAGGAATTGTACACCAGAGAAATGCCTCCCATCATAATCAGAACAATCAATATCGACGCCAGCCCATAAAGCATCCGCATAAAAGGCCGGTTCAGAGATACCCCCTGGTAGCGCAGAAGCTCCGAATTATTCGTAGCATAGGAGCTTCCCGCCATATACGTATCCGCAACCTCATATACATCCGACGATTTGCGGCACCGGTAGAAACCGACAAAACGGCTGTCTTCCCCCGGCTCTTGATCCGCCGCAGTAATAGCCAGGTAAGCCTCCCTGCCTCCGGCATCCATAAAGCCAGGCGTCTCCATAAGTCCCACTACGTTATAAGTCCGCGTTTCCCGGGGAATCAGCTCTTCTGCAACCTCAAGCTCCGCACCGTCATCCTCCTTTGTCATAAGCAGCGGATTGTACAGAAAAAGCTCCTCCGGTTCCTTCCCCGTAGACATACGTTTCCCGATTTCCAGAGTCACCGTATCTCCAACCTCAACATCCGCCCGTCCCGAGGCAATCGCCATCGAAGCAACCACCAATTCCCCCTCATTCTGAGGCATCCGCCCCTTACTCAGACGCACAGGAAGCATTTCCCCTGCCTCCTCCGCCATGCCCAGCACAAACAGGTAGGGCGCCTGTCTGTCCAGCCAGCTTTCATCCGTCGCACCGGGAAGCACAGCAAAGCCAATCTCCTGAATGGCCGCCGTCTCCTCCACCCTCTCATCACCTTCCAGCTCCCCCATCTGTTCCCCGGAAAGCTCATAGACCGCTCCATGCCAATCGCCCATCTGCGCAACCACCGCCCGCAGCATATAATTCTGCAGGCTGGAAATAAAGGTCGTCACTGCCGTCAGCATAGCAGTAGCCAAAACAATCCCTATAATGGTCACCAGCGTCCGCATTTTATTCTTCTTCAAGGTCTTAATCGTCGTCTTCGTAAATACATTCATCTGCGGATCACCTCATCTCTGGCAATCTTCCCATCCTCAATAGAAATAATCCGATCCGCCTGCAGCGCCAGGCTTTCATCATGAGTAATCACAAGAAGCGTCTGCCCATACTTCTGATTGGAAAGCTTCAAAAGCTCCATAATCTCCTGACTATTCTTCGAATCCAGATTCCCGGTCGGCTCATCCGCCAGCACAATCGCCGGCGCATTCATAAGCGCCCGCCCGATAGACACCCTCTGCTGCTGTCCCCCGGAAAGCTGATTGGGAAGATGCCGTTTCCGTCCCTCCAGCCCCAGCACATGAAGAAGCTCTAAAAGCCGCTCCTCATTCACCTCCCGCCCGTCCATCAGCACAGGCAGCGTCATATTCTCCTCCACATCCAGCACCGGAATCAAATTATAAAACTGATAAATAAGCCCAATCTCCCTGCGCCGGAAAATCGCCAGCTGCTCCTCATTCTGACTATAAATATCCTTCCCATCCAGATACACATGCCCCGAGGTCGGCCGATCCACCCCTCCCAAAATATGAAGCAGCGTAGACTTCCCCGACCCCGAAGGCCCGATAATAGCCACAAACTCCCCCTGCTGCACCAAAAAAGACACATCATCCAGCGCTTTCACTTCATTTTCACCTTTGCCATACACCTTAGACAAATGCTCCACCTTCAACAATTCCATAATCTTCCTCCTATAAAAAGTCGCTGCGCGACAGCACTAAAGGGTAAAGCTGCTTCGACACACCGGTAATGAGAGAAACTTTTATTCGAAAAAGCACTCATAAAAGTTCCTCTCGTGCGCCTTTGCAGCTTTACCTGGTTGTAGTCGCTGCTCGACAGCACTAAAGAGTAAAGCTGCTTCGACACACCGGTAATGAGAGAAACTTTTATTCGAAAAAGCACTCACAAAAGTTCCTCAATATCCTAATTTCAATTCCAAAGTATAACCCCCCGCAATGACATTCCGGTGACGCCAAAATAACAAAATTGTCACTTACCACTCAAACTTGCAGCAACAAACAGCAAAATAAGCCGGCAGACATTTCCGATATCCGGTGTCCGGCTATTCGCGCACACGCTGTCTGATAGGAACAGACATTGCCCTCAAAACCTCACCATCCGAAAAAAACATCCCGGGTAATGTCTGTTCATAGCAGACGGCGTGTACGCGAATCGTCCGAACACAGGATATGGAAATGTCTGCCGGCTTATTTTGCGTCCGTCCGTCCCCTCTACCCCCTTAACTCCCACCGCAGCCTAGTAACACTCTCCAGCAGCCTCCCCTGCTCCTCACGATCCAATTCAATAAACTGGCACCCATAAACAAACCCCGAAACCCCATGCTCCTCAATCCGCACCACCTTGCAAAACAGCTTCCACTCCTCTTCCTTCGCAAGCAGCTTCACCTTCAGCAAAATCTTATCCCCCGTACAGCACTGACATTTCGTCCCAATAGCCGCTCCGCCCGCACTGATATTACGCACCCTCGCCGGCACCTCCCCCGCTCCGAACCGTTCCATATGAAGAATCTGCGCCTTCAGATTTGTCTCCACACGAAAAAAAGCTCTGTCATTCTCAACCCTGACAAGCTTCAAATCCTCCCGGCGCCAGAAAAATTCATGCTGCGAAGCAATCTCCCCCTCAATCGGTCCAACCCTCGCCTGCCTGCTGCCATAACCGCCTCTCTCGCCTATGGGAACAACCGTCTGATTTCTTCCCGGCCCCCGATCCGCTTCCCGTCCATCCGTCCTTTCCAATATATCGCGAAACCCCATTCCTCTCTCCTTCAATCCCAAAGTATTATTTCATTCATACCAAAGCAAATCATACCAATTATCTTACTTACACCACGCCTTTATAAAACCGCATCGTAAACCGCGCGCCTCCCTCTGCCCGGTTTTCCGCCTTTAAGGTCCCGTTCTGAGCACAGACAATCATTCTCGAAAGCGCCAGCCCAATGCCCACACTGGAATCGGAGGCATTTTTCCCCTTATAAAACCGCTCAAACAGATGAGGCAAATCCTCCGGATCAATGCCGGAACCATTGTCCTCTATCTGAAATTCCGTGTAAAGATAATTTTCCGACACACAAATCCACAGGGTTCCCCCCTGGCCCGTATGCTCCATACAGTTTTTCAGAATATTTCCCAAAGCCTCCACGGTCCAGGCCGCGTCTCCCGTAAATCCTGCCCTGTCCTCCATCTCCCTGACAACCGCCTGCTCCCGCAGCTCCATAGGGATACTAAGAGGCTTAAGGGCTTTCTCCACCAAAGCTTCGGCGTCCACTCTCTCCTTTGCAAATACGGCAGTTCCCGCGTCAATCTTCGAAATCTTTAAAAGGGCGTTCACCAGCCAGTCCACCCTTCCTAAGAGCTGTGCGCCCTCATAGGCCAGCCGGCGCTTCTCCCGCTCATCCTCCGCCTCCTGAAGCCGTGTCAGTAAAAGATGCAAAGAGGTGAGAGGCGTGCGAAGCTGATGGGAAATATCCGCCAGGGAATCGCTGAGATAACGCTTCTCCTTAAGCAGATTATCCGACTGCTCTGTCAAACGCCAAAGAAGCTTCTCCACCTCGTTAGCCAGGATAGCCAGCTCGCCCTCCTGGTAGCTTGTGAAGTTCAGATTGCGCTCTCCGTGGAGCATCCTGTCTGCGTCTGCGGCCAGATTTTTCAGATGGCTGTAACGCATTTTTGTAAAAATAAGCCAGAGCAGACACATAGCCAGACAGCACCAAAAAGCGTATGCTATACCGGCTCGGTTGTCCGGAAAAAGGTAAAAGCCTATGCCTCCTGTAAAAATCAGCAGCAGTAAGGAAATTATTATCTGCTTTCGAATTTCCTGATTTCGAAAAAAGCTCATTATGAATCCCCCCTATTTTTCCCTACGGGTATCCCGTTAAGACATACTCTACAGTCCCCCTATCAATTCATACCCTTTCGAAGCGGGCGGACTTCATCCGCTAAAGTATATCCCATTCCCCGAACAGTGCGGATGATCTGGGGATTCTGAGGATCTGTCTCTATTTTTTCCCGAAGACGCTTGATGTAAACGGTGAGGGTATTGTCATTGACAAATTCTCCTGCCGCATCCCAGATTTCTTCCAAAAGCTGATTTCTCGTAAGAATCATGCCCTTATGGTTGAGGAAAAAGAGCAGCAGGCGGTATTCCAGGGCGGAAAGAAAGCACTCCTGTCCTCCCTTTGTCACCAAAGCGCGTACCGTATCCACCCGCAAATCTCCGATCTCCATTATCGCCTGAGTCTTTCCGCAGCGGCGAAGAACGCTGCGTATCCGGGACACAAGCTCTCTGGGACGGAAGGGCTTGCTGATATAATCCTCCGCTCCCAGCTCCAATCCGGTCACCACACTGTATTCGTCCCCGGAGGCTGTCAGGAAAATCACGGGCAGATCTCCGCTTCCCTTTACGGCAGAGCAAACCGCAAAGCCGTTGCCGTCCTTTAAGGATACGTCCAGAAGCAGCAGGTCAAAGCTCTCCTGCTCCACAGCCTCCAGGGCTTCCCTCTGTCCGGAGGCCGTCTTTACCTGAAAGCCCTCGCCTCCCAATACGGCGCTTAAATTTTCCACAATATTTTTGTCGTCCTCTACAAGCAGTATCTTTGTCATTGTCTCAAATCCTCTCTAAATGCAGCAAACTTCCATTCCTGTCAATCGCTCGTTCCAACTTCTCATAGCTTTTCCCCACCACTCAAAGTCCTGCCGCACTTTGCAGTGAGGGCATAGGATTCTCTCCAAATTGCTCCCGCAGTCAACAAAAACCGGGGAATCTTGAATGAGGCTCTCTATTTTTTCAGATTTTATATTTGCTTTCAGAAATTCCAAAACACTTTGCGCCTGCTTCTCTGTAATTTGGTAAGCTGCATCCGCAGGAATAATTTTTACAATATAATCTGACATTGCGGTTCCTTCTTTCTTCCCGGCAACTGTTGATTTACATCCCAATTATCTTATATCCGGCTCTTCCCAGCCTGCTTAACGCCTTCTCCTCCTGTTCCTTTTTTACAAAAATGTAATCCGTATTGTATGTGGAAACTGCGAGGATTCCGATTTCTTCCTCCGCTAACAATGCGGAAATTTTAGCAAGAACGCCTATTAAAGAAAAATCCAATACGCCTTCTATGCGAAAACCTCTCCATCCGTCCACACGTTCCACTATATTCTCCGGTACATCCTTTGTCTGGCAGATCAGAGAGTTTTCCTTGTCCGTTTTGCCTGTAAAGCAATATTCCGCATCAAGCCTCACTTGAGAAAAATCAGCAGTTTTACACACCGTAAAATCACCGTGAAGTCTCTTTATCTCCATGACTGTTTATCTCCTTAACGCCCGTATTGTCCCTATTCCTCACTCCATGAAACGGAGATGAGCAAAGACAAATGAAAGAGCGCAATGATAAAACTCCATATTCTTTTCCGCAAATCTCCACATCATTTTCATATTGAAAATCAATTCTATCTGTTCTTATAACCTTTTTCATACCAGGCAGCATCCCGGAAGTATATCTGCCTAAAATTTATTCTATTGAGAAACAACTTCCACGTCAAGAATATTTTTCAATATGATTCTTGCAAATCACACTCCCTTGTGTTATGATCTATCCGTCGCTAAGAAATCAGGATTTAAAACATCCTATATGTTTGGATAGCATATGCAAATAAAAACATCCCACGGGCAAGGTGAATTTGTCTAAAAGGCAAAAAAGCACCCTGGGGCATATATCTATATAAAAGAAGCATATGCGAACAAATGAAAGGAGGGCTTACTATGCAGAAGTATTATAAAGCAGACAGCAACATATTGAAACTGACAATCAAAGGTACAATGGCCCTCATGATATACGGATAACTCTGTTCTGCCGGGTGAAGTCTGCCCTCGCACCATAACATTGCTATCTGCGCTCATCATTCGTATGCCGCACCTTTGAGGTGCTTTTTTTGTACCCATTTTTCCCTTATATTGACTTGTGTACGTCTGACAAACCTTCAAACCGTACATCAAAGGCACTCGCCTTATTCAATGTAAGCAAGGATTTTCCGAAAATAAATTATAAAAATCAACTGATTTTTCCAACCATTTTACAACCAACAAGGAGAGAAATAATTATATGAAAATAGTAAACGGCATTTATGCCAATGCAGCAATATTTACAGATGATGTGGAAAGCTACGCGGAGGCCCAAGTGAAGCTAATCTGCGATCAGGAAGCAGCCAAAGGCAGCGCCATCTGCCTGATGCCCGATATCCATCCGGGGAAGGCAGGCCCTATCGGGCTTTCCATGACTGTAACGGAGCAGGTCATCCCACAGCTATTAGGCGTGGACATCGGCTGCGGAATGACTTGTGTAAAACTAAATAAGCAAAAGGCGGAATTTCAAAAGCTGGACGCCGTGATTCGTCAGCAGATACCGGCCGGATTTGCTATCCGAAAAGACATCCATCCTATGGCCCTGGAATTTCCCTATGAAGCGCTCCGCTGCTTCCGGCACATCCGGGAGGACAAAGCCCTGCAAAGCCTTGGCACCCTGGGCGGAGGAAATCATTTTATTGAGCTGGACAAAGGACCTGACGAATCCCTTTATCTCATCATCCATACCGGCAGCCGGCATCTGGGCCAGGAAATGGCGGAGTACTATACAAAGCTGGCTTCAAAAAAGCTCAAAAAGCAAGGGAAGAATGTTCCCTATTTTCTGAGCTATCTGGAGGGCGACGATAAGAATGCCTATCTGGAGGATGTGGCTCTGATTCAGCAGTACGCAGAATTAAACAGGGAGATCATCGCCCGGGAAATCTTAAAAGCCATGAAATGGAAGGCGGCGGACCAATTTTCCGTGGCCCATAATTACCTGGATGCCCTTGGTATTCTGCGCAAAGGCGCGATTTCCGCTAAAGCGGGGGAACGGGTGATAATCCCGGTAAATATGAGAGACGGCGTGATTCTCGGTCTTGGAAAGGGCAACGCCGCCTGGAACTTTTCCGCACCCCACGGCTCCGGGCGGCGGCTTAAACGCACGGATGTAAAGAGCCGTCATACCGTGTCGGAATTTAAAAAGGAAATGAAAGGCATCTACAGCACATGCGTGGGAAGCGATACCTTAGATGAGGCTCCCTTTGCCTACCGTGCTATGGAAGATATTTTGAAGCAGATCGGGGACACCGTGGAGGTTACGGAAATTTTAAAGCCGGTTTACAGCTTCAAAGCAGGAAGCAGAAAATAAAATCAGCAATATCCTGACAATACCGGAAGGATTTATGAACACTTCTGCTAAAGGTATTGAAGGGATATTGCGGTACAGACTACTGGAATGGAGAAATAAAATATGATCATACAAATCAGCGCAGGCCAAGGACCCTGCGAATGTCAGCTTGCGGTTGCAAAGCTGTACGAAGCACTGAAACGAGAATACAAAGATCTCACACTGCTGTCAAGCACCAAGGGCGCCAAAAAAGACTGTTTTGATTCCCTCCGCTTCCGGACCGATCAAAATCTGAGCCATCTGGAGGGCACGGTGCTGTGGATCTGCAAAAGCCCCTTCCGAAAGAATCACAAACGGAAAAACTGGTATGTAGACGTAAGCATCCTCCCGGAGCAGACGGAAATTGCAAAGGATGAGCAATACCGCATAGAAAAATTCCACTGCGGAGGAAAAGGCGGCCAGAATGTAAATAAGGTTGAAACAGGCGTACGCATCATTCACCTCCCTACCGGCCTTACGGCAGAATCTACCGAGGAACGCAGCCAATTTCAAAACAAACAGCGCGCTTTTGCAAAACTGGCAGATAAATTAAACCGGCTGGAGCAGGAACAGCAGGCCCGGCAGACCAACACCGCATGGCGGGAACATAACCGCATCATCCGCGGCAATCCGGTGCGTATCTATGAAGGAGAGCATTTCATACGTAAACAAAAAGCTCCCTAGAACGTATTTAAAAAATCATCTGCACCGCACATCTGACAGGAAGCATTTTCAAACGCGATCCGGCAGAAATATTTTTATACCATATTTGATTTAGATATCTTTATACTATACCTTTATACTATATTTTTATACTATATTTATATCCTGACATTGACTGTCAAGTTTTTTGCGCTATACTAAAAATAAAGTACTACAATCATTACCCAAGACGCTTATGCACGAATATTGTATTTCCAAATTACCAAAACGAATTACCTGCCGAAAACGGCATCCGTGTACGGACGCTTAGAAAACGAGGGAACACATATGCAGGAAAGCAGACTATTTCAAATTTTATATCACCTGCTGCAGCACGGCCGGGCGACAGCTCCCCAGCTTGCCGAAAAGCTTGAAGTGTCCGTGAGAACCATTTACCGCGACATTGATGCCTTGAGCAGCGCAGGCATTCCCGTTTATACGGAAGCAGGTCGAAATGGCGGTATTTATTTAATGGAGGACTTTGTTCTGGACCGCGCTCTGCTGTCCAGGCAGGAGAAACAGGAAATTCTCTCCGCCCTCCAAAGTCTGGCCGTGGTAGGCCATGATCCGGGTATCCTTGAAAAACTGTCCGGGCTTTTCCAGGTTTCTTCGGAAAACTGGTTTGAGGTGGACTTCTCCCGGTGGTGGGAACCGAAACGGCAGAATGATACCTTTACCCTGTTGAAATCAGCAATTCTCCGGTGCAAATGTGTACGAATTTCTTATGCAAACTCCTATGGAGCCTTAAGCCAGCGGACAGTGCATCCTTTAAAGCTGTCCTACAAGGGCGCGGCCTGGTATCTCAAGGCGTATTGCACCGGAAGGCAGGATTACCGTATCTTTAAGCTGAACCGTATTCTGGATTTGGAGGTTTTGGAGGAAGACTTTGTGCCCCATGCGTTTCCTGAATCAGAGACAGGGTCGGATGCAGTCTGTACCCAGCTTACATTTCGTTTTCCAAAGGAGCTGGCATACCGGGTTTATGATGAATTTGACAGGGACTACGTTACCCAGGAAGAAAACGGAGATCTCCTTGTGTCCGCTTATATGCCTGCGGACGCATGGCTGGTGAGCTTTCTTTTGTCCTTCGGGAATCAGGTGGATGTGATCGAGCCGGCCTATTTAAAGGAGATTTTGGCGGAGCAGGGGAAATTAATTTATGAAAAATTTAAAACCTGACATCAGATGTCAGTATTTTGGTTTTATACTGTGTTTAACAGTACACTTAACCTGTCTTATGAAACTGCTGACGATCCGTCAATGCCCGCAGGAATGACTGTAAAGCGTACCTTCATGAACGAAAGTCCCTCCAACTCAAAGGGATGTATATGGGGGATATATATGGGGTACATACAATGTAAAAGAATGGAGAATCAATATGGGAAGACCAGCCACCAAATCAGATTTACTTACTGCCGCCGCTGTCAACTTTGAAAAATTAAACCAGCTTATTTCCTCACTCACCGAGGAGGAGCGAAACACTCCCTTTGACTTTTCCGGGGATGAGAAAAAGAAGGAAAACCACTGGAAACGCGACAAAAATCTCCGGGATATTTATATCCACCTCTATGAATGGCATCAGCTTCTTCTGCGCTTTGTGGCATCCAATGAAAACGGAGATCCGAAGCCCTTTATTCCCCGGCCTTATACCTGGAAAACCTATGGCGATATGAATCTGGCCCTCTGGAAAAGGCATCAGGATACGACCTTGGAAGATGCACGGGATATGTTTTATAAGTCTCATGAAGAAGTTCTTCGCCTGGCGGAGCGTTATTCCAATGAAGAGCTTTTCACAAAAGGCGTATACAAATGGGTGGGCGGAAGCACCCTGGGTTCTTACTTTGTCAGTACCACATCCAGTCATTATGACTGGGCTATGAAAAAGCTGAAGGCTCACAAGAAGAATTGTAAAAATCAAACTGCATAATATTTCTATTATTTGTATACTTATCCGTACCCTTAGTGGACAAGGAGACACACGGTCCCTTGTCCACTGAGGGTACGGATACCCATAAAGAACCATCTGAAAGAGCTATATGTTAAGGTACTCCTTTGAATAAGTTATCAAGAGGCCGCTGCGGAATACGCCGTCCGTCATTTTGCAGCCGCCTCTTCCATATCTTGTTGTTCCTAAATCAATAGAGTTTTGATAGATCCTGCGGCTGATCTCATTTTTAATTTCTCACCTTCTCCACGGCCGCTTTCTCCCAAGCCATCCCTTTTCCCTCCAATACGCTGCATCCACCGGATTCCAACCGCTTTTTTGTGCCAGTCTCATAATGTAAAAATAACATTTTGTCTTGAAAGAGGGCTTCACCCTGCCGTGATTCCTTCGGATCTCCTGTGCCAGTGCGGTTGTCCTTGCATCAATGCGCCGTTTAATCCTTGGCTTGACCTTGGCCCAGGATACCGCCGCAACACCTACGCCGTACCGGTAAGTCTTTGCAACGCCCCAGAAAAAAGTACTGTCCGCCATATCCTTGTTGGTACTCCTCATCCCGCCCCCTGCGGCAGTTGAAATGCAGACAGCCTGCTTTCGGAACATCCGCTCCTCCGGACGGTGCACCATCCACCGATATCCGTAATGATCCAAAAAGCTCTTCATCGCTCCCGTCACATGATATACATACACCGGACTTGCCAGAATGATCACATCCGCACTGTCAATCGCTTCCGTAATGGGCTTCAAAGTCTCGTAATGCGGACACATTGATTCCGATTTTTCAAAACACCTGGTGCATCCGATACAGAAAGCCCCGAAATCCCTGGGCAGGAAAAATTCCGTGATATCGCCCTCCAGTTTTTCCGCAAGCATTCTTGCAATATGATAGGTGGAGCCTTTATGACTTTGGCCGTGTATTATAGTGATTTTCATTGTTACTCTCCTTGTTGATTTTTCTTCCGTTCTCCCGGCTTCAAGATGACAATCTCCGCTCAAATTATCACTTCTCATGCCTTCACAATCTTCAAATCATACCCCAAAGCTTTGACCATACTATAAAACAGCTTCAAAGACGGACTGTGCTCCTTATTCTCTATGCGGGAAATCGCCTGCTGCTTATTCCCTGTCAGCTTTGCCAGCTGGCTCTGAGACATTTTCTGTGCTTTTCGCAGACGGACGATTTCATCAATCAGCTCCTTCTCTTTGTCATAAGCAGTAAATGTCGGCACCGGCATATCTTCCTTTTGTACCAAAGGAATCTCTCCTCTTTCGATCTCAGCCGCCTCCAACAGCCCCTGGATGGTATTGTCAAAAAAATCGCCCATGAACTATCCCTCCTTCAAAATTTTTACCGCGGCTTTAAATGCCTTTTTCTCATCCTCCGTCAAATCATCTTTCTTATACCGCCTGTTCCCTGGATCGTATCACCGGTCTTCGGATTCCGTAATAATGCATTCTCCAATTCTCTTAAATTTTCATCAGTCAAGCCTAACTCCTTCCATCTGTTGGTAAATATCGGAACTTCTATAAAAGTCCTTTTCATACGCTCTAATTCCTTTCTAGTAGTCCGTATCGGAAATCCTTGTGCATATTTCCGGTCTATTTCTCCGATAGCACAGGTCAAAAAGCCTCGCCGTAGCACCACTACGTCTGCGTTTTTTGACCTGCACTCTCGGAAAAATATCCTCAGAAATATGCACAAGGATTTCCAGTACGGACTACTAGTTTTATAGTATACAACATTTTTGTTGTAATATCAATAAGTTTTTTCATAAAATGGGTAAATCAGCAGAAAACAACTGACAGATAAACCAAGAATCGTAAATAGAAAATCAAAGCCCCCGAGGGGAATCAAAAATCTCAATGAATCAAACGCAATTACGCAGATAACACCAAAAGAAGGACACCCCACCTCACGGGGTATCCTTCTTTCGTACAGCTTACGCCTCTTATCAAACCAATCTAAAACCAATACCAGGAAAACGATCTAAAACTTAATTTTCCTTGTACTAGATCTCCAGATAAGAATCCGCATAAAGATTATTATTCTTAATAATATCACAGGACTTAATGGTCTCCATCAACCGCAGATCATTGGGGTTTACAATAGCGGAGGTCAGACCGTTCATCATAGCCATAGCAACCATAGCAGAGTCCATAATCGGACGAATGTGCTTGGGCATACCATTGGAGTTGTTGGACAGGCCGCCGGTGCTCTGCATACCCATATCGGAGATCATCTTAATAAACTCCAAAACCTGCATCTGCTTATCCTGCATACCCTTGATAACCAGGAACAGCGGGTCAAACCACATATCCTCGTCAACAGCCATGCCATGCTCCATGCCGCGCTCCATCATGGTCTGCATATACATCATACGCTCGTCATTATCCTTGGCAATACCCTCGCCGTTGCAAAGAGCGATTACAATCGCATCATTGGCTGCTGCCAGGTCAATGTACTCGATTCTGCCTGCTGCGTCAGCAGAGTTTACAATCGGCTTTCCCTTGGAACGATTATAAACGGAAATACCGGCCTCGATAGCTGCCACATTGGAGGTATCCAGTGCCAGAGGAACATTATCAAAATTGCCCTGCAAAAGCTCAACGGCCCACTTCATCAGCTCCGGTCCGTCATTCTCAGCCGGCCCGATGTTTACATCCAGATAGGTTGCGCCTGCATCCAGCTGCTGCTTTGCACGCTTTAAGATCGGCTCCGGATCTCTCTCTGTAAATGCACGGTTAATTGCCGGTGCTGTTGTAGAAAGTCTCTCGCCAATAACAACAAATTTTGCCATAGTTCTTCTCCTTTTTTCGGGCTGACAGCCGCCCGGAAGCAAATCCGGGCAGCTCCATCCCGTCCTATTTTCATTAAAATCATATTATAAGCGTCAAGCCCGGAAGCTTCCCTCCAAGCTTGACCATCACAGTTACTTTCAGTATACGTTCAGCCACACCGCTTGTAAAACCTCACCTACGATGTTCCAAACTATATCTTAGATCTCGCCGTTAGCCTGCATGTCCTTTAAGAACTTCACAAGCTGAACTGCCTCGTTGGGCGCTACGATTACTTCCCATCCCGGAAGCTTCGCCTCAATATCACCCTTCAGAACAGCTACCTTACCGGGAATGATAAGCTTTCTGCTCTTTACCTTCGGCTCCACGTTCTCAATGATGAACTTGGAAACAGAGGTAGAGGACAGCTTGCCTGCCGCCCATGCGGTCAGTACGGAAAGTCCGCCTGCATCGCTGATTACCAGGTTACAGGGAACGCCGGAGCGCTCCAGCTCGCCGGATACAACGAAGTAGGTCAGAGCAAAGTCAACGGTAGTCAGACATACGGAATTTTCATCCGCGCCGTTGAGGGCATAGATGCCCGGCTCCACCTTCATGGGCTTCTGCGGATCGGTAAATACGTTCTGACGCAGGCCGTAAAGCGGAAGCGCCTGTGCATAGTTCATGCTCTCCATTACAATTACGGAACCATATTTCACGGTAAACAGGGAAGCCAAAGCTGCCTGCATAACGGAATCTCCGGGAGCCAGAGCGCCCACATTTACGATGGAGGGATAACCAAAGGTACGATCCGTATTCTTCAGAGCCGCCCGGCGAATCTGAACGGTAGTAGCAAATGCATCCTTAACGGAAGCCGTTCCCACATTCAGAACCAGGTTCTTGTTGCCGAGCTTCTCAATGGCAGCAACGGTATCATACAATTATGTCCGCGCCGCGAACACCCAGAACCACGCCTGCCTCAGTCGCCAGCTTGCTCATTGCCTCGTAGTTGGAAGCGTCAGCGCCGTCTAAGATCGGCTTGCTGTCCTTGCATACGTCCAGAGCGGCCTTAGCCACATCTACGTTGGTACAGTTCAGAACCAGAGTCTTTCCGCTCTCCGCCGCCTTCTTTACGAACTCCGCATAGCCTTCCGGTGTGCAGCCGCCGCAGTAATCCAGATACAGCATCTCCACGTGCATACGCTCGCCGATACGGTCATAGTCTACGGTTTTAGCCGCCTCAAGCTTGGCGTCCATATTTTCCTCGCAGCAGGAAACGGAAACCGCATAGCGGGATTTGCTCACATATGTTTTCTCGTGACGGAACAGCACAGTCTCGCCGCCCAGTGTGTACTCTGCGTCGCCGGTACCTGCCTTGATGGTCTTCATAGGCGGTGCGGTAGCCTCGGAAAGCGTTGCCAGTGCGTCGTCGGACATGTGGGGACACTTAGTAATGTCAACCGCGCCCTGTGCCACCTTCATCGCAAATGCCATACAGGTAGGACTTCCACACTCCTTACAGTTTGTCTTCGGTGTTAATTTAAAAATGTCTAAGCCTTTTAATGCCATAGTAATTTCTCCTCCTTCCCTCGATTAAACCAGTTCTTTGATTAATTTCGAAATCGTTGCAACCGATGTGGGATGTTTCAAAATTACGGCATTGGAACCAGACGCCAGTACTGCTGCAGCCGTTTCTACTTCCATATCGATACCACGCTCTTCCTGGGAACCCCATTCCGGCATGTCAGCCTCGGAAGCCATAGCCTCCTTCACGCTCCATGCTTCTTCCGCAACGGGAGTGATGATAGGCATCTGAAGCTGTGCGTCGTTCTGGGACAGAGCCGCCGCCTTGATACGATCCATTGTGGATACCACATACTCAAAGCCGTAGCCTGCTGCTGCGGAACCTACGTTCATCACAACATTTGCCTGATCTACGCCAAGCTGTCCGATAAGTACGTTAAGCTGCTTTGCAAGGTTGATATCTACGGCGGACTCTGCGCCTACCTTCTGATTGTAAGCCAGTCCTGCAGCGGCGGCTACGCCCTTGTAGTTCTCTTCTCTTGCAGATAAAATAAGTACGTTCTTTCCCTGGAGAGCCTCAGCAACCTTGGCAAACAGCTCTGCGTCCTTCTCCACGTGCTTGCAGCCCTCGATCACAAGGGGAGCTGTGACAGCGTCGCCCACTTCCTTTGCGATGGCAACACAATCCTCCACGGACTTGTTCTCGCCGTTGGGGTCCGCACCCTCAAAACGAAGTACAACAAAGTCTGCGCCCGGCATCTCCTCAGCCTTCTTTGCAATCTCCGCAAAGCTTGTGCATCCGTTGTAGTAGTCCTTGATCCCAGCAGGCTCATTTTCCAGACCCATGTCCGTAATCATAACTCCTACCTTGGGTGCGTTCTCGATTGGCGCGTCAAATGTGTAGAAAGGCAGTACATTCTCTCCGCCAAGCTTTACTGCTTTGTCTCCGGTACCGATCTCTACGGTACGGATAGCAGCGTTAAACTTTCCTGATTTTCCATTAAACGGCATTTCTTAGTTACCTCCTTTATCTTTTACACGGTTTTAAGCATAGGGTCTTGCCTCCCTATGCTTAAAACCTAAATGCTAACACATATTATACTACATCATCGGGTCCATGCCAAGTGCCGGATGTCCTTTTTCTGTTAAGAACTCCAGTAAGGTTTCCGGATCTTCCGCTATGGTCTCGTCTCCCACCATATCGGTGAAGTTCTCGATGCCGTAAAGCTCCTTGGCTGTCTCATTGAGACGCTCCGCAACGGTTTCTTTCAGCTCTTTGGGCATCCATACGATACGCTCGATTCCGCCCTCGGCCTTCATAAACTTCTTGGAAGCGATGAAGTGCTTTCCGTGTCCCATAAAGCCCGGTGTCTGCACGCCGCCGCCCGTCATGGAAGCCAGCTCCGGGAAGGTCATTCCAAGAGGAGTCATGCCTGCATACTCACGGTTTGCAATGATAACGCCGTTGGAGAATGGCTCAATACCGCAGATACACTCAAAGCATCCGCAGGAGGTCATGGGGTTCTCCATAATGGAGTACAGAGATACGTTCTCCAGTGCTCCCTGAGAGTACATCTTCACAGCCTCATTTACATCCTCATACTCGCCGGTGCGCTCGTCGATCACGCGCTCCTTGGTGATAACCTGGCAGGGTCCCTGAGGATCCAGCTCGTTGGTTGCCTTAGCGTCAAGCCATGAAACGGCTCCGCACAGACCCAGACGCTCCGGAGTTACCACGCATACGTGGGACGGGGAGAATGCCTGACACAGGATACAGCTGTAGTAAACCTCTACGGACTCGTCGGTCAGAGTGCGCAGACGGTCGTCACGCTTATCAAAGGACGGAACAGCCAGATTGTGGCGAAGCTCCGTACACTTCTCCGGATCGGTGATAACCTTTACCTGGCACTTGTCAACAACGGCGTCAAACTCATTCTTAATCTTTGCGTAGAGCACTTCTCCGATATGTTTTGCACGGAAGCCCGCCTCAAATGCAGCCTTGCCCACACGCACGCGGATCATGTCACGCTGTCCGGTATGCATTACGCCCTCGATACAGTTCAGGTAGCTGTGGAACTTACGCTCAAATACCGGCTCAAAGTCGGACTGCATGTTCCGTCCGGCAACTTCTACGATGTAGCCGATGCTGTGCTTTGTTCCTACCTCGAACTCGTCAAAGTCCGGTCCGATTACTTCAATCTTGTGATCCTCTACCTCGGAAGCCTCCTTGGTCTGTACCAGCTCGAAGCAGTCTACGCGGGAGCCGTCAAACTCAACCTGCATATCGCCCCGGCGGATAATCTCGCCCTCAAATGCGGATGCAAATGCAACGGGAATATCAATATCCGTTACCTTGATCTTCACATCTCTTGCCTCAATGGAGGTAGGATTGAATTTCTCGGTATCGCCCTGGAGAATTAAGCTCTTGGGTACGTTCATTCCCTTCAGGCTTTCCAGATCGTTGGAGATAACCGGGAAGCCGAATGCGATTGCGCCGGCGCCGCAGCCTACGGTCAAATCGTCAACAGGAGCAAATGCATTTACAAATGCAAATACACGCTCAAAGGTGTACTTCATCAGATTCGGCAAATCCCCCGGTGTAATGTTGCCGAAGATCAGTGCCGCACGAAGTGCGATGGAAACTACGTGAGCAGCGGAGGTGATGTCCTTGCCCATCAGAGTTACACGTACATTGAAGCCTGTGTTGTAGCCGGCCTCAATCAGCTGATCGCAGATGCCGCCTACGCAGGTTACGAAGTTGCCCTGTGCCTGGTAGCTCTTTACCAGTGCAACGGCTTCCTCTACGGAAGGAGCTGCGTTAATGATAACCGGAACGCCGGGGATATCGCCTGTTACCAGGGGAACGCCCAGCTCACGGATCATGGCGTCTGTGAAATGTCCTACGTATGGCTCTTCGTAGGGCACGGCACCGTCCATGTACTTCATAGTCTCGATGATCTCCGCAGCCAGAGCTGTTGCGATACCGGACTGGAATACATTATGTAAACGTTCCTTTCTTGTCATCATTTCCTTGATTCTTCCCTCAAGAGCGGCCTTCACCTCTCCTAAGGTGGTCAGCTTCTCTCCTGTTACCGCATAGTAGCAGGGAAGGCTGTATGCGGTGCTCGGCAGGGATACTGCCGCATCGGCGCCATGCTTTTCCAATGCTTCTGCAACCGATTTCTCAGCCCAGGCATACATTTCACCTGAACCGCTGAATACTCTGTCAAATAATGTCACGGTATAAACCTCCTATTTATAAGTTCCGCTTCCGCCCTTCCAGTACACCCTTTTCCAGAACAATTTCCGGCCGCAAAAGGCATACGTCCGTAAATCCTTCTGTGCACTGTCTGGGCTTCGCTGTTTTATAAGTTCCGCTTCCGCCCTTCCGGTACACCCTTTTCCAGAACAATTTCCGGCCGCAAAAGGCATACGTCCGTAAATCCTTCTGTGCACTGTCCGGGCTTCGCTGTTTTATTAGCTGCAAGCAGTACATGGCGGAAACTCAAATGCTTTTCCGGCTTGTGCACTGCGTAAACTATTCATTACTTTTCTAACAATTCCTTTATTTTCCGAATCTCCTCCGTAGCCTCCCGGCTGATATCATAGGGGGATTTCCCCTGCCGGTCTGCGTCGATGACATCCGTATTGTAATGGATAAAGCCCAGTAAGTCTTCCGCCGGAATCTTGGAACGGACAAAGTCCTCGTCTTCGGGGCCGCGCACCTTGTTGGCCACCACGCGAACCCTTTTCACGCCCAGATCCATCGCCAGACGCTTTACGTTCTTGTAGGTCTGTACGCTTCTTGCTCCCGGCTCAATGACTACCACAAACTGATCCACACCCTCGCAGGTGCCCCGCCCCAGGTGCTCCAGGCCGGCCTCCATGTCCATGATGACCGCGTCCTTGCTCCGAAGGCTTAAGTAATTGAGAATCCGTTTCAGCATCACATGCTCGGGACAGACACAGCCGCCTCCGCCTGTTTCCACAGTTCCCAGGGTCAGAAGCTTGACACCGTTGTAGGTCTTGCTGTAGGTATCCGGTATGTCGTCCACCTTGGGGTTCAAGGTGTAAAAGGTATTGTCGGCTCCCGCACCCGTGCGCTCCTCAATCAGCTTGCGCATCCGGGAAATGGGAATAATGGAATCAAGAACCTCCTCCGGAAATCCCAGTGCCAGGCCCAGATTTGCATCCGGGTCCACATCCGCTGCCAGCACGGTCCTGCCTTCCTCCGCACAGAGTCTTGCAAGCGTTGCCGCAAATGTGGTCTTTCCCACGCCGCCCTTGCCGGTTATTGCAATCTTCATACGTCTACACTCCTAACTGCCGCTTATCCATGTTTTAAAGATTCAGCTAACTCAAACGCAGCTGAACTGTTTACCACTCACTCCGGATTACGTTTCGTAATCTGTCGTTAATGCTCGAAAAATACCCTTGCAAGCAAGCATTTTTCTTCACATTAGATTCCAAGAGCCGTTCTCTTCTCTTCAATCCGGTCGATCATTGCGTCAACCAGCTTGTCGATATCCTTCTCTACGGTATAGGAAGCCTCTACCCAATCTTTGATGCCGTGCTTCAAAAGGTTATCTACCTCCGTAGAACCGCATACATAGGGATCTACGCCCAGGAAGGTGTCAATACCGGTAGCCACTACGTAGTTTCCGATGGAAACGGCCTTCTCGGACATCCACTCAGGCGCACAGCCCACAACGGGAACCTGGGAAATGTTCCAGCCGGAATCCTTGGCAATGTCGGCTGCCAGAATCATCATACGGCTGATATCCACGCAGGAACCCATATGAAGTACAGGAGGAATGTTAGCAAGCTCGCAAACTCTCTTTAAGCCTGCGCCGCAAAGCTCCTTGGCATCCTTGTTCATCAGACCTGCCTTGGCAGCTGCCTGTGCGGAACATCCTGAAGCGATGATAATGATATCATTTGCAATCAGCTTCTTCATCAGCTCAATATGAGCAACGTCCGGGCGAATCTTCGGGTTATTGCAGCCTACCATAGCAACGGCGCCGCGGAGAACACCGGACTTCACGCACTCTACAAGGGGCTTGGTGGTTCCTGTCTCGTCCACATAGGAGTTTGTAACCGTATCCAGCGTTTTCTTGATCGCCTCTACGGAATATCCAACGGTAGCCTTCTGCTTCATATCCGGGATATAAACCAGTTCGGGCTTCCGATTCTTGAAGTTGTCAATGGCCATCTTCACGATTGCCTTGGCGTTCTCGCCTGCTGTCTCCGCCGTGAAATGCATAAACTCGGAATCGGGCATCTGTGCAATCTTAGAAGTGGTTACGAATTTTGTATGGAAGCACTTGCTTAAGGGTCCCAAAGCCGGGAAAATACACTGTACGTCTACGACAATGGCCTCGCAAGCGCCTGTCAGTACGACATTTTCCTGCTGTAAGAAGTTACCGGCCATCGGGATTCCCCGACGCATGGCAACCTCGTTGGAGGTACAGCATACACCGGAAATGGTGATGCCCTTTGCGCCTACGCTCTTGGCATATGCGATCATCTCCGGATCATCTGCGTACTCACAGATCATCTCGGAAAGTGACGGGTCATGTCCGTGAACTACGATATTGACATTCTCTGCTACCATAACGCCCAGGTTTGCCTCGGTGTCAATGGGCTTCGGTGTTCCAAACAGCACGTCTGAGAACTCCGTACCCATCATGGAGCCGCCCCATCCATCGCAGAGACCGGTACGCAAGGACTGACGAATCAGTGCTTCCGGCTTGGAGGAACATCCCATATGAGTCATATGTAAGGAGCTTGCAACCTCACGGTCAATGGCGCGGGGAGCGATCTCTTCTCTCTCCCAAAGCTCCTGGGTATGCTGCGGCGCTCTCTTTAAGAAACGCTGATGTCCGAAGGGCTTTCCATACTCCATAAGGCCCTCTACGGCTACCTCATGAGCCAGATCGTAGATATCCTTGCCCTCTGTCTCGATACCCCATTCCTTGGCAATGCGGATCAGCTTCTCCGGATCTTTTACCTTGTAGTTTCCGTCCGGCGCCGTGCAGTGCAGGGTGTGGCAGATCTCACGGCCGTGGTCAGAGTGGGTTGCGGCTCCGCCGGCTGTGAACTTCAGATAGTTACGTCCTACGATGCCGTGTACGTCACATCCGCAGATACCTCTCGGCGCCTTGGGTGTAATACGGCAGGGACCCATAGAACAGATACGGCAGCAGACGCCCTGCTCACCGAACTTACAGTGGGGGGTCTGGTTCTTCACACGAAGCTGCCAGGAATCGGCACCCACCTTCGCTCCTGTTTCCAACAGTCTGGCTGTTGCGGCTTCAAATTCTTCCACCGTTGTTAATTTAAAGTCTCCCATTATAAACCTCCTAAAATATTTATGATAAAAATCTGCAAGCTCATTTTAAATCTGTAAAGCAATGGGCCTGCTCTTATCATGTTCCGCATTTGTAAGAATATCTGCTTATGTTCCCGCAGGTATTCCTCTGTTCCGATGAATCGGAACGAAACTCCTGTTATGACAAGTCTAATTGGCCCATGATGTCATACAATGCTTTGCGCACCGGGGAATCCTCCGGAAGTTTGACCGTAGGCACTCCGTCGCAGTCAAATTCAAAAACCTGCTCATCCTGGGGAACTACGCCCAGCAGGGTTAAGCCCTGTTTCTCAATCTCTTCCTTTGTTCCCTCATTTAAGACGCCGCCCGGGGCACGGTTTACAATCAATCCTACCGTATTGGGCTTTAAGCCGCACTCAGGAATCAATTTGGCAATACGGCCTACTGCCTGGACGCCTCTTCTGGAGCAGTCGCTGACCAGAATAATGGTGTCAACCTTGGGAAGTATCCCGCGGCTGATATGCTCCATTCCGGCTTCATTGTCCACCACTACGTATTTGTAATTCTGGGCGTACTTGGAAATCTGGGCTGTCAGTAGTCCGTTTACAAAACAGTAGCAGCCTTTGCCCTGGGTATGACCCATAACAAGAAGATCGTAGTCGTCCTCCTCTACCAGTGCGGAGCTGAACTTCATTTCCGCATAATCCTGCTTGGACATCCCCAGAGGAATGGGATTGGTATTGGAAATCTCCGCCTGGGCTATCTCTTCCCGGATCTCGCCCAATGTGGCTTCTACCTCTACTCCAAGTACTTCATTTAAATTGGAATTAGCATCCGCATCTACCGCCAGTACGGGTCCCTGCTTTTTCTGGCACAGGTATTCAATCAAAAGACCTGTCAGGGTTGTCTTACCTACGCCGCCCTTACCGGCTACCGCTATCGTGTGTGCCATTTTTCATCTCCTATTCCAGTTCCGCAATATCCCATTCCGTACGCAAATATCGGAGATGAATTTCCGGCCACAAAAATATGTGTCCGTAAATCCATCTGGGTACTGAATGGGATATTGCTGTTTCATAGTTCCATTATATCTATCCACAATCAATACGGCTTTTAAGCCGGGCAGTTCAGTTTTACAACGGAACCGGTCAGATCTACAAAGGAAATGCTTCCCTCCACTACTGTCTCGGCTCCCATGATATCTACCAGGCGCACCTGGCTTCCCTCTACGTAAATCTTGCTTACATTTTTTAATACGACTTCTTCCGTATCCTTGGTGGTTTTATAAACCGTTGCCAGACACATAAGTACACCTCCATTCCGGTTCTTCCGCTCTACTGCGGAGCCTTCACACTGGAAAGTGCCACGCTCAGATACAGGTTGCCCTTCTCAAAGTTCTCAACAGCCTTCTCAATCTGTGACGCCGCCTCTTCCTTTCCGTCCTTGCGGAACTGCTTTGCAATCTCTGCCAGCTCTGCCGCGTGATGCTTGTTGTGATCCAGCATATACGCTAAGATTGCCTCCTGCTCATTGGCCGGACGCTCCCCGCCGCATCCGCCGCAGCCTTCACAATTTTCATGAGTATGGGTGTGCTCATGCTCCTCCTCATGGCCGTGGGCGTGCTCGTGTGCATGGGTATGGGTGCAGCCGTCCTTGTGGGTATGTTCATGTGTATGACCATGCGTATGTCCATGATCGCCGTCTACGATATGCATAACTACTCCTCCTGCTATTTTAAATCCCGCAATACTCCTCAAAACACTGAAACAAAATCAATTCCCAGCCGCAAGTGCATGTGCCTGTTAATCAATTTGCGTACTTTGAGAAATATTATTGTTTAAAGTTCCGTAATATTTCCAAATCACACCAATATAAAATTAATTTTCAGCCGCAAGACCATGTGCCCGCAAATCAACTTGTATATGGCAAGGAATATTACAGTTTCTGGTCTCGTAACACTCACTATATTGTGTTAATTTCATCACAAACTTAGAGTTATTATACCCTATATGGGGGATTTAATCAAGTTCATTTCCTTTGGGGAATTGCTTTTTTTTCAATACATTTTTGCATCCGCTCCTATTTTTCCGGCTATGCGCAGGTACGCTTTTGAAAGCACCTTTTATGTCAACCACATCATAATTGATTATAAGAGGAAAGTCCAGATGCAACTTTTGATATTTTTGTAAAATTTTGTAATCAAAAAGTTATTTTCCTTCCGCACGGAAGAGGTATTGGGAAATGATACAACCAACTTTTCCAGCATCTAGTGTCCGGCTATTTGCATACGGACTGTCTGATGTGGACGGACATTGTTTCTGCAATGTACGCAAAAAACAGACAAAATATAGATAAATTGTCCGAACACAAGATATAAAAATAATGGCTGTCTCATTTTCTGACAGCCATTCAAAATTCCGTTCTGTTTTATTCCGGTATTTCAATGGAGAATGTAACCGTAACATCCTCGTCACCAAATGCGGCCAGCAGCTCTTCTTTGGTAACATCATAGATTTTCCCCAGGCGGGTAAAATTCCATGAATTTGTGTCATAATAAATTGTGATACTTGTGCCAAGATAGAGAATCACATCCCCTGGTTCCGTTGTAATCCGCTCGTCGTTCGAGGGCAGCGTGCTTCCGATTTCTCCAACCTTTTCAAAATTGCCGTAATCATGCATTTTAATTGTGAGGGGGTTTTCGGCAAGCAGCTCCCGAAATGCCTCAGCGCTGGAATTATCACAAAAAGCCGCTGTAAACATCGTCTCTCCCACCATAATATAAAACTGCTTCTGATCCACTTTTTCTTCCTCCTGCGGTGTACTCTGCCGCCCATCGTATCCCTCTTCCGAACGTGTGCCGGTTTCTGCCGATACATCTTCCAAGGATGCCGTGTCTGGTATTTCTTCCGCTTCTACGGCCCTCACTGTGTCCGCCGTCTGCCCGTCCACAGGCTTTTGTGATGAACAGGCCGCAAATCCGAACAGCAGAAATGCCGCAAACAACAACGCATATATTTTCTGTCTCAAATATAGCCCCCCTAACGTGCAATTTTACTCACATAATCATTCGGAAAACACCCTCCGCCTATTATCATGCTCCCTTTCCTATCATGCAATTGCTCTGCAAGGTTTTGATTTGCCACCGCACTCCGGCGTTGCTCCCTGCTTTTGGACACAGGCGATAATTTCCCCCTTTGACGCCGTGTCATCACGGATAATCCTGCCCACGGACGGTACAAAGATTCTCCCGGAAAGCGGATTCTTAATACTGTCAACCGGCGTTGTGATGCACGCCTCCACCTCAGATTTTTCAAAGCACAGATCCGTGCCGTACATCTTGCAGTTTATGAGCTTTAAATTTTTGCAGTAGCAGAAAGGCTGTGTCCCGATAATCTTACAATTTTCTAATGTAAGCCCATCCGAATACCATGCAAGATATTCACCTTTGATCGTACTGTCGCGGACGGTTATATTTTCACCATGCCAGAATGCATCCTTGGTGTCAAAGGTACAATTTTCAAAAACCGCATTTTTGATATACTGAAAGGAATACTTCCCCTGGAAAGTTACCTCTCTGAACGTCAGATTTTCGGATCGCATCATAAAATATTCGCTGACCGCCCTGGTATCCTCCATGCGTATGCCCCGCACAGACCAGCCAAATTCGGGTGAAATAATATCGCAGCCCCGTATAACCGCATTGCTGCACTCCCGAAGCGCCTTAATCCCATGCATCTTTGTATCCGCAATCTCTATGTCATCGGAATACCAGAGGGAAGCACGGCAAAGCTCTGTCATTTCGGAACCGGAAATTTTAAGCCCGTGAGCATGCCAGAAGGGATAGCGCAGATTAAAGAAGCAATGTTCCGCCGCAACATCAGAGCTTTCTTTAAAGGCGCTTTCCCCGTCTGCCGGTCCGTCAAAGGCGCAGTCCTTTACATATACATCTTTGCTCCCATATAACGCTCTTTCCATGTCAAATATCTGATTTTCAATGTTTCTCATTACTGATTACCTCCTATAAAAGTCGCTGCGCGACAGCACTAAAAGGTAAAGCTGCTTCGACACACCGGTAATGAGAGGAACTTTGCGACTTTACCTGCCAACAGAAATTATTTTTCAAACTCACTTGACATTTCTTGGCCGGACTTTTCATATCTCATTGTGTCTGTTTCTTTCTGTTCCGAATCCGGTAAACCAGATAGTCCAGGCAGATAATCTTCCTCTCTTCCTCATGTACCCTGCCAAGAATTGTCTCTCTGTGCTCCTCCAGCAAGCTTAGCTTATTCACTCTCCATGATAACAGCGATTTTCTCCCCCTGTCCCTGAACCGTTCTGTCAAATCTGCTGTTGACTTCATTATATTCTCCTCATAATATAATAGCAAATATTTATATTTAATACTTTTCCATAGTTGAAACCTATACATTTTTGTGCTAATCTGGGATCTGTAAAAGAAAAGTAAAAGAAAAGCAAAAACCGCAAAAGGAGAACACTCATGGAATTACGCGTACTTCAATATTTTCTTGCAATAGCAAGGGAACAAAGCATTGTTCGTGCGGCAGAATCTCTCCATCTGTCTCAGCCGACTCTTTCCATACAGATAAAAGCGATGGAGGAAGAACTGGGCAAGAAGCTCTTGATTCGCGGATCCAAAGGCTCCAGAAAGGTCACATTGACAGAGGAAGGCATGATCCTCCGAAAGCGGGCGGAGGAAATCTTAAACCTCGTCCACAAAACAGAACGTGAAATTTCACTGTCAGACGAAGTTGTTATGGGGGATGTTTATATTGGGGCCGGCGAAACTGACGCGGTTCGTCTGATTGCAAGAACTGCAAGGAAGCTCTACCGGACATATCCCGGAATCCATTACCACATCGCAAGCGGAAATGCGGCATTTGTAATGGAACAGCTGGAAAAAGGGCTGATTGATTTCGGTCTTGTATTCGGAGACGTGGATCAGACAAAATATAACTCCATGAAGCTCCCCCTTACCGAAGTCTGGGGCGTTCTGATGCGCAAAGACTCGCCTCTTGCCGGAAAAGCAGCCATTTCCCCGGAAGATTTATGGGACAAGCCCCTTATTCTGTCAAGACAGGAAAATTCATCCGACGGACTGGCGTCCTGGATAGGCCGTGAGACATCGGAACTGGAGATTGTCGCAACTTATAATTTGCTTTTTAATGCTTCCCTAATGGTTGAAGAAGGCTTGGGATATGCCATCGGCTTTGACAAAATCATTCATACCTCCGGCAGCAGTAAGCTAAGTTTCCGTCCCCTCTCTCCTCGCAGAGAAGCCGGAATGAGCATTATATGGAAAAAATATCAGGTATTTTCCAAAGCATCCGATAAGTTTATGAAGCAGTTAAAAGAGATACAGACACAGGATATGGAAATAGCTGCCCATTGATTCTGCGGCAGCCTTATAAAATGGGAGAAGGCTGTCCACACGGCCTTCTCCCATTCCTTTTTAGTATTCGTTTTCCCTTGCTGCGGGATTGTATTTTAATTCCAAAAATCCATTGAAATCTTTGTTATACATCTTTTCCAGTTCCCCGCTGTATCCAATCACCATATGAGGCTGTTCCTCCCCATAGATTCTTAAAGCTTCCTGGGTATTCCCTTCCGACAGGTTAATGCCGAACCGGTCTTTTTCTTTGGTAAAAAGACGCATCTCGCTTACACTGTTCCGTCCGGTACGTCTGAAATAATATCCCCAAACCAAATCCTTATTAGCCAGAATCTTAGCCTTGTTGCCCTGCATATAGATCGTCCACCTTTTTCCGACCCATACCTCTGACCCAATGAGCCGGGCCTGGTGAAAGTCCTCCTCAATGGCTGCCATAGAAACAGAGCTGTCCCTCTGGAGATACTGTTGAATCGGCTTGGAATAGGAATCGCTGAAAAGGCCGGCAACGCTTAAAGCGGCAAATACGGCAAGACCCACAGCGCCTGCCATCATAACCCAGAATAACAGGGCGTTCACACCGCCGATATTTTTCGTATCCAGTTCATAAAAGTAAAACAGGTCGAGATCTGTCTCCGTAATTTCCATTTCTGCCAGAGATTCCCTGAAATACCTCTCCGTCTGGGAATCCATCTTATTCCAGACGCCGGTAACCGTAACCGGCTCGGGAGGAGCGGTGTTTCCTGTCTCGTCAAACAGAAATTCAAAAGCCTCGTCCATCTTGACATTCATTTCCGACTGTCTGTCTTTCTTCAGGAAAACACTGTAAAAATACCAGACAGACGAATTATTTTCATAATCATCCACCCACTGGAACGCGATATAGCTGTATCCGTCCGTGGAGGTCGTGCTGCCGCCGTATTTCTTTTTCGTAGTGGTGGTATGCTCTATGTAATCGTACAGGAAAAAGTCTGCGTCGATGGTTACATACTTTCCCTCATAGGTTGCCGGATCTGCGGTAATGTCCATATGGGTCGGTCCCGTAATGACGTCAAAGATGGCAAATTTCGTAATCGCCAACAGTACCACAATACCGATGATGGATAAAACAATCCGCCAAATGTTTGATTTTTTTGCCTTTTTTCTCAATGTCTCTAACATATTGTTCCCCCCTGAACCCGGAATACTCCGTGCGGTTTTATCAAGGCTTCCCTTATCCTATGAAGCCAAAGGTATTACCGAAATATGTGAGTGACTGCCGCATTCCTTTGCGGCAGCCACTTCTTTACATTTCACTTCGCACTTATCATGTTTGATAAATGCCCAAACTAATTACGCCGAATATTTTCAGGCAGGTAAGCGTCCGGTTATTTCAGAAACGCGATACCCGATGAATGATCCCCGATTAGATCCCTGCCTGCCTAAGAAGCTCCGGCACCTTGGACTCCCATCCCATTGCCATAATATGTACGCCCTGGCAGTAAGGCCGGCATTCCTTAATCACACGGGCCGCAATCTCCACGCCGGTGATGCCTGCCTTCGTCTTTTCCTTATCCGCCTTCAATTCCTCAATCATTTCCTCGGGAACATGGATTCCTGCAACATTTGCATTCATATATCTGCACATTCCCACAGATTTCGGAATCACGATTCCAAGCTGTACCGGCTTGCCGAACTGCTTTGCCTTCTCCATAAATTGGATGAACTTCTCCGGCTCATAAACCGCCTGGGTCTGGAAATATTCCGCTCCTGCGGCGACCTTGCGCTCCATCTTCGCAAGCTGAACATCCACAGAATCGCTGCAGGGAGATACAACCGCTCCCTTGGCAAACTTTGGCGGCTCTCCAACCAGCTCATTTCCGCCCAAGTCAACCCCTGACTCCAACTGCTTTACCGCGTGGATCAGGGACACGGAATCCAGATCAAACACCGGCTTCGCCTGGGGATGATCGCCTAGCTTCGTATGATCTCCCGTCAGCAGCAGCAGATTTTCGATTCCGAACAGTGCGGCGCTTAAAAGATCGGACTCCAGTGCAATCCGGTTTCTGTCACGGCAGGTCATCTGGAAAATAGGAGTCAGTCCTTCATCCTTCAAAGCCTTACAGGTTGCCAGAGAACCAAGGCGCATCACGGAGGACTGATTGTCCGTTACATTTACTGCCGTAATGCCGCTTAAGTAGGTTTTCGCCTCCTCCAGCATATGTTCAATATGAAATCCTTTCGGCGGTCCTACTTCCGCCGTAACTACAAATTCACCGCGTTCAAACGCTTCCGTAATTTTCATGATTTCCTCCTCCTTGACATACTTGCTGTGTCATCTAAGTAAATTTGGAAGTTTACTTCCAAACTTTCACTCTCCTTATTCTGCTGTTTCCTGATCCGTTGCGAAATTGCGAACCTGTGTGGGGCATTTTAACAGATCAAGACGTCCAATCTGTGCAAGCCGCCGGTAGATGCGTTCCCAGCCGCATTCCATCTCGCTGTCTACCTCGCATTTTCCATTCTTGGAACCGCCGCACTGTCCGTTGACCAGGCTCTTGGAGCAGGCGGTAATAGGGCAGATTCCGCCGGTGATATTCAGGTAACATTCCCCGCACTGATCACAATCGTATTCCAATGGCGTCACTCCCTGAAAACCCGGCTGCGGATAAGTATCGCATGCCGCATAGACCGGCTTATCCTCCAGATATTCGGAAATGGTCTGCACGCCGACGCCGCAGGAAAATACAAGCACCGCATCGGCAGCTTCTATCTTGGCCATATTTTTTTCAAGACGCAGCTTCATATTTTCCGGATTGCAGATATAGTCCGTTGTAATACTTCCGGTTACATGGCCGGCGGACTCCATTTCTTTCTGAAGCGCCTCTGCCTCTTCCAACGGGAAATAAACCTCTCTGCATCCATGACAGTTGATGATAAAAACTTTTTTGCCATCTGCCAGTGACAGAATTGCTTCCTTCTCTTTTAACTCAGTTATCAACATATCACTTCATCCCCCTTACTGCATTTTTGCCCGCTTTTATCTTGGTAACAAGCGGAATCTTGGAGGAACAGATGTACTCGCAGCACCTGCATTCCAGACAATCCATTACATTCTTGTCCTTCATGCCCTGCCAGTTCTCGTCATCCGCATATTTTGCGAAATACAGCGGAGACAGCTCCATCGGACAGACATCCACGCAGCGTCCGCATTTGATGCAGGGCTGCTCGGCCGTATGGTCGGTATCCACGGCAATGATTCCGTTGGAACCCTTCATAATCGGTACATTTGTGTCGGTCAGAACAAATCCCATCATAGGTCCGCCTGCCTTAACGGTAACGTCCTCTCCCGTGATGCCGCCGCAGTAGTCGATAAGCTCCTTTGTATTCGTTCCAATCTTTACAATATAGTTGCCCGGATTCTGAATATGCTCGCCGGTAACGCTCACCACGCGCTCTACCAGAGGCATACCCGTTTGGATTGCATCGGAGATTGCCTTTGTGGTGCTGATATTGCTTACCACGCAGCCCACATCTGCCGGCAGCCCGCCGCTTGGAACCTGACGCTTCATCACACGCTTGATGAGCATCTTCTCAGCGCCCTGGGGATACTTTGTCCTGGCCGTAACCACCTCAAGCTCCGGAATATCCGCCGTCTTGGACTCCAGCAATTCGATGGCGTCAGGCTTATTGTCCTCGATAACGATGATGCCTTTTTGTGCGCCTACGGTTTTGACTATGGCCTTAAGGCCGAAAATTACATCGTCCGCAAATTCTAACAGCACTCTGTGGTCCGCAGTCAGATACGGCTCGCACTCACAGCCGTTGAGCAAAACGGTGTCTATGGGCTTCGGCGGCTTTAATTTTACGGATGTGGGGAAGCCTGCGCCTCCCATACCTACAATTCCTGCCTCCCTGACAATCTCTACGATCTCGTCCGGCGTCAGGCTGTCCAGGTCCTTATGGGGCTTCACGGACTCATGGAGCGTATTCTTTTTGTCGGAGCGGATTACCACGGAGAGACACTCGCCTCTTGTGGCATGCTTATGTACCTCGATGGCCGTTACGGTTCCGCTGACGCTGGAATGAACGGGACTGCTGATAAATCCGGCCGATTCTCCGATCTTCTGCCCCACCTTAACGGTATCGCCTACCTCCACGATTGGGTTGGCCGGTGCCCCCGCATGCATGGACAGGGGAATCACCACAACCTCCGGCTCCGGGAATCTCTTAAGTGCAAGATGCTCGGTAAATTCCTTGTGCTCCAGGGGATGTACGCCGCCGTAATAGCCGGCCAGTCGGTTCTCCCGGATGGATGTTACGTAATCCTGAATGGTTTTATGATTGATCTTGGAGAAGTCCCGCATCTGTATGGGCTGTGCCAAAAACTCGGCGAGACGTCCCTGTTTTTCCAAACGCTCGTATATCTTTTCCCATGCGCAGTCTTTGTTCTCGTCTACTTCGCATTTTCCGTTCTTGGCGCCTCCGCACTGTCCGTTCAGCAGGCTCTTGGAGCAGTCTACTACGGGGCAGATACCGCCGGTGACATTGAGATAACACTGGGCGCATGCGCCGCAGGCTTTCTTTGTCAGGGCCATGCCGTGATGTCCTCTGTAGTTAAGGGAGTTGGCTGCCGCGTACACGGGCTTATCCGCCAGACCCGCGACTGTTTGAACGCCCAGGCCGCAGGAAATCACGATTACATTCTCGGTTTCCTCCGAAATCATACCCTTAAGCTTTTTCTCTGTCTGTACCTTGTTGCACAAAAAGTCAACCTTCACGCTGCCTGTGACCGTTTTTCCCTGCTCGAGAGCCAGCTTTTCAAATGCTTCGCAATCCGGCTCGTCAACGGTCTCAAATTCCTTGAAGCACTTGTTACATGCGATAAGGAACAGCCTGTCCTTTCCGTCCAGCAACGATGACAGCTCATCCTTGCTCTTCAACTTATACTTCGTATAGTTTTCCAATTGATCACCTTCCTGTCAAATTGATTCACAAATCTTTTATCAATATATCATATATCGTCGGTTCTTTCCAGTCTAAAAATATTCTATTTTATATCTTTTTGCCGCCTTTTTTCCGTTTCCTGGTAAGAGTTCGGACGGGACCCGGCAAAATCCGCTGTCAGTCATTTGTGTTTTAACGGCAGACTTCTTCTCCTTGACTTTTTCTCAAAACTTCGATAGCATAAGCCATAATAGAAAAAACCGGCCCTTGACCTGTAACCCTGGGAACCGCTCTGCTGTTTTTATGCGGTTCTTTCAGACTTTCTTTGGAGGCATTTCCCATGAAAAATATGATTTCCGGAACAACGAAACTCACCGCATTGCTTGGAAGTCCGGTGGAGCACAGCATTTCCCCGGCCATGCACAATGAAGCCTTCCGGCTTCTGGGGCTTGACTATGCTTATCTGGCCTTTGACGTCACAGAGGATACCTTTTCGAAGGCTGTGGACGGTCTGATTGCCCTCGGCGCCGCCGGGTGGAACTGTACGATGCCCTTAAAGCGGCTGATGCACCAGAGAGCGGATGTCCTTTCGGATACGGCTCTTCTCACCGGCTCTGTCAATACGGTGGTAAACCGGGACGGTGTTCTCTATGGAGACAATACGGACGGATATGGCTTTATGCAGTCTATGAAGGACGCCGGGCTCCGCGCCGCCGGAAAGCGGCTCACCGTTCTCGGCTCCGGAGGGGCGGCCGCCTCTATCATTGCTCAGGCTGCTCTGGACGGCGTGTATTCCATTGATATTTTTTCCCGGCAAAAAAGCGCTTCTACCCGGCTGATTGAGCAGGAGGCCGAGCTTATCCGCAGTAAGACGGCGTGCCTTTTGAATCTGTATGATTTGAAAGATCAGGTGCGGCTTTCCAAAAGCCTGGAGCAAAGCTACTGCCTGATCAATGCTTCCTCCGTAGGCATGGCGCCTAATACGGAAGCCTGCCTCATTCCCGATGCTTCCATGCTTCGGCGGGATCTGGCTGTCGGGGATGTGATTTACAATCCAAGGGAGACGGCCCTTTTGCATATGGCGAAGGAGCAAGGCTGTATGGTGTTCAACGGGCTTTATATGCTGCTTCACCAAGGGGCTATGGCCTTCCGGCTTTGGACCGGGCAGGATATGCCGGTTGAGGAGATTCGGGAGAAATTTTTTCAATAATGGCCGGAGCTGTAATTTGAGTTTTGGTTGTTACTGAGTACGTAGTGAATAGCAACCTTTGATTTGTAAATTTTTGTAAGGTTTATTTTTTGTGATTGACAGCGGGGAAACACATTGCTATAATATGTTTGACATTTGAATACGGAAAGTCTTCAGGGCAGGGTGAGATTCCCGATCGGCGGTATAGTCCGCGAGCGTGTATGCGCAGGAACTGACAGAAGGTTATGCAAGGGCAGAGATGTTTTTGGATTTGTCTTAGGATTTGTTTTTGGTTCAGTTCAGGATTTGGTGAGATTCCAAAACCGACAGTATAGTCTGGATGGAAGAAGATGTGTACAAGGTCAGAATTGTTTTGGCAGAGTTTTTGTTATATTGCTTTTTATTCTGATGAGAATGACACCTGGAAGACGAACGTTTTTTAGGTGTCTTTTGTTATGATTCGGCCTAAGCGCAGGCGGATGAATCATAAGAGCTGCAAAATCAGAACGGAGGTATATAACAATGAACCAGAAAACTCAAAGAATCGCTTTAATCGGCATGTTTTGTGCCATCGCCTACGCCTTGATGGTGGTGGGGCGCATCCCGGTGGTCCTTTTCCTGAAATATGACCCCAAGGATGTAATGATTGCCATCGGGGGCTTCCTGTTGGGGCCGTTTGCCTCTCTTGTTATCTCGGTGGTGGTTTCCTTTATTGAGATGCTCTCGGCCAGTGATACCGGTATTATTGGTTTTATTATGAATGTGCTGTCAAGCTGCAGCTTTGCCTGTACTGCTGCTTTTATTTATAAGAAAAAGCACACCAAGTCCGGCGCTATGATTGGACTCTTTGCAGGCTGCGGCGTAATGGTTGCGGTGATGCTGCTGTGGAATTATCTGATTACTCCGATTTATATGGGGTATCCCAGGGAAGCTGTTGCAGAGCTTTTGCTGCCTGCTTTTCTGCCTTTTAATCTCTTAAAGGGCGGGCTGAATACGGCTATTACGCTTCTCTTCTATAAACCGGTGGTAACGGCTCTCAGGAAAGCGAAGCTGGCGCTTCCGTCTGCTGCGGAGCAGACGGGGGATTCTAAGGGAGTGATTGTATTTTCCCTGTTTCTGTTCGTGACTTGCGCGGTTTCGGTGCTGGTGATGAAAGGGGTTATCTGATATTGACATCTAGTAGTCCGTATCGGAAATCCTTGTGCATATTTCCGGTCTATTTCTCCGATAGCACAGGTCAAAAAGCCTCGCCGTAGCACCACTACGTCTGCGTTTTTTGACCTGCACTCTCGGAAAAATATCCTCAGAAATATGCACAAGGATTTCCAGTACGGACTACTAGTCAGGGTGCATGGCATCTGCTATGCCCCTGATTTTGTAAATAAAAGCTCCTTCGGCTCAATCAATCCGCCGGTTCCCAAATAGTTGATCTCATGCACAAGCTCCTGGTCCGTCACAGCCTCATTCCAATCATACAAGCTCCTCCGTATCTGACCGTCTGTCTTCTCTTCTTCTACTATTATATAAGCGGTTTCTCTTTGCAGCATCACCTTGTCGGCCGCTTTGGTTATCTCTTGTGTCCCCAACAGCATATTTTGTTCATTATACATATAGACACGCACTTTCTCCACCGGCACTGCCATTTCGAGAGAAACCTTTATTTCCCTGGAATTTTTTTCCTCTTTCCCGTTTACCTCCTCTGTCACTTCCCATTGAAGACTCTGACTGTATATCTCGCCTTCCCCGCGAACTCCGCCCATAAGGAATCCGCAGGAATCCAAAACCGTATAATAGCTTCCGTCGCCCCTATGGTAAACGGGATACATACAAACAGGCTCTTCCAAGCTCTCTGCCGCCAATATCGTTCCTGAAATTGTATCTGCCTTTCCCGTATCTGTCACAGTTGTATTTGCCTTTACCTTTGTAAAAAAGCCGTCGTTTACAAAATGGGTAGTAGGGGCTCCCTCCGTCTCTTCCTCCACTATGCCCAGCATATGTCCTTCCACTCCCGCAAAGGTAAAAGTGCGGTCCGCCTGATAAGTCCCCTCTGCCACAACAGAGTCCGCAAGAGCCTTCTCCAGCTCTCTTATACCGGAAAAGCTCTTTCCTTCCAAAGCCTTCTCCTGTTCTCGCTCCGCCTCCTGCTCTCCTACCACAACAAGAATACCGCAAAGCTCCTCTTCTTCTGTCTGCTGAAGCTCCGGGCGGGCCAAGGTACAGCCGCTAAGAGACAGACAAAGAAGCAGAAATATGCACAAACTTTTGAAAGCAGAATAGTTGCTTATGGTAATGCTGCCGTTCTTCTTTTCATTCATCCCTGTCTTCTCTCCTTATTTCAATTTCATCTGATTCTTCCTCTAACTGTCCGTCAAAGCGGAGAATCTCGCCTACGTCACATTGCAGATAATAACAAATCTTATTAAGCGTACCGAAGCGGACGCCCTTCGCCTTTCCGCTTCGCAAAATCGAAAGATTTGCTTCGGTAATGCCAATATATCCGCATAATTCTTTCGATGTCATTTTCCGGCTTTTCAGCATTTCATCCAGATAAATACAAATCGCCATCCGAGCCTCCTATGAAACTATTTTAAATAATCATTTCATGATCCCTATGCAATTCCCCTGCCTCCCTTAGATACCGGGCCATAATCAAAGAACCGAAGGCCGCCAAAAGAGGAAACAGGGAAAACTCCCACCGATAATCTATGCTCGTAAGACTTCCCGCACAGAAAAATAATGCCCCATTCCAAATAAGATTACATAGCACAGACGCCGTCACTGCCATTCGGCTGATCCCTGCCAGCCGTTCTGCCTGCCGTACCCCGCTTTCTCCATAAGGCTCTCTGTCCATCGCCTGAAACAAGCGCTTTATCTGGTATAAAATAGCTATCAAAAATCCGGATGGAATGAGGCGGCTTCCCTCTCCCAAAAAGGTAAACACAATATCACCGCCAGTTTTACCCGCATTGTCCCTAAGCTTTATAAGCCTTTCCCAAAGCTCTATTCCGGTCGTCCGTATAAGCCCAAGGGTCAGGATGATCATGGCGGCTGTCAGCAGCATACTCATTCCCTGATACAGAAACTTCTTTCTATCCAAAACCTCCCTGCTGTTTAAAGAGCGAATCCAGGTCATAAGCAGCCAGGACGCTATGATAGACAGCCACAATCCCCCGTATATCGCTTTTACATAAGACATACTTATATCACCGCCAAGTCCTTTGGGAAGCTGTCTGCCAAAAAGTCCGGGATTGACAAACGCATAAAGGAGATAAAATGTATACGCGCTCAGCAACACCGGTAATATGTCCGTTCCATAAAACTTCCTCTTCCCCTTCCGAATCCAAACGCCCAACGACAGTGCCGGAAGTAAGGAGAGCAGAACATATAAAAAGAAAGCAAGCGCATTTCCCATATCTCCGCTTAAGGATAACGCCCGCAAGCCTGCACCGATGCTTTCCCAAAAAATGTACAAAGCTTTCAGCTCCTTCATTGTTTACCTCCTTTATATAATTATTGTAAAACGATAATTTTGATAAAAGTATATCATAAAAATTATTGTTTTACAATATTTTTTTGTTATGAGAAATGCAATAGAGAAAATTTAGTTACCGGCCACAAAGTGAACAGTAATTAAATTTAAGGCAGTGTCCGGAACTTACTCCTCAGACACTGCCTTAATCTTTTCTAACATATGACGACAATCCCTCTACTTCGCCCGTCTCTTCCCTGTCATCCTCTCCACTCTCAGCCTCAGCAGCCGCGTCTTAGGCACTGCGGCTTCATTATATCGAAACCCCGCAGGAACCGGGTAATGCTCCATTAAAATATCCAGAGCCGCCGTTTTTTCCTCCTCCGGCACCTCCTCCACCACGCCAAAGCCTATGATGCTCTCATAGCACATTGTACAATTCCCCTGCTCCATATCCGTATACAGCATATGACCGCAGTCCATCTCAAAACAGACCTTACTGTTCCTTGCCAGAAGTTCATACTTCCTTCCCTCCATTGCCCCATGAAAATACAGCGTCACCTGGCTGTCTTCCACTTCCATGCCAAAGTTCAGCGGCACCATATAGGGATATTCCTCCCCCTGCATAGCAATCCGGCAGACATCACACTTCTTTATTACCTCTATCATCTCATCAAAATCTGAAATTTCTCTGTCTTTTCTCCGCATGTTTCCTCCTAATTATAGTCGCTGCGCGACGGCACTAAAGGGTAAAGTCACTTCGGCGCACCTGTAATGAGAGAAACTTTCATTCGAAAGGACACTCATGAAAGTTCCTCTCGTGCGCCTTTGCGACTTTACCGGTCCGCAAAAATTATTTGGTAAAGTCACTTGACATTTCTTAGCCGGACTACTTAAAGAACAGGGTGGAAATATCTCCCACCCTGTGATTAACTCTACTATGACGTTTTCCTTCGTTCTTGTCAAGCATTTCAAAAATATTTAACAATATTTAACATTTCTGCAAAACTCTGCGGAATATTTGCTTTCAGAAAAACAGATTGCGGTATTGCAAAGTAACAGCAAGAATTTCTATAAGCTGCCCGCCGGCTATTTGGCTGCTGCGGCTTTCCCATGTACTTTAGCTGCTTTAAATACATAATAGTAAAACAAAGCCATAACACACACTTTTGAAAACACCTCTGCAGCATGGTACGTAAATACATGTGATAACACCATCTGCACTGCGATAATAACTGCCATTAATACGGTTGCCTTTAATATTTCTTTCATTTTGAAACCCTCTTTTCTTTTTTATTTATCAACTGATATAAGAATACCAGCTTTCGTTTTCTTGTTCCATTGATTTACCTTACAATTTTTACGCAGCAGCTTACATTTTTGTAAGTTAACGGAATCAAAAAACTTCGAGGCTTTCATCAATCTCTTTCTTCCTGTTTCCCTTCTTCCCTGTGGGACAGCCTTCCCATTATGCTGACTGCCAGAGTTAAAAGCCCGATGACCACAAAGATCCCAAGCATTCCCTTTCCCATAATTTCCAACGAAATAATAAAATTCTGCAGCATATCTTCCACCTCCTGCTCCATAAGCCGCTTCACAATACGCCTTAATGAAATCCATTTACAAATATGCGGACACCAGCCCGATAATTAAGCCGCCTGCTATCACTGATGCAATCTGCCCGGACACATTGGCCCCGATTGCATGCATCAGTATGATATTTCCCTGGTCCTCCTCCAGAGCCATTTTCTGCACCACACGGGCCGACATGGGAAATGCGGAAATTCCGGCAGCGCCAATCATCGGATTCACCTTCTTTTTTCGAAACAGATTCAAAAGCTTCGCCAGCAGCACCCCTCCGATGCTGTCAAAGACAAACGCAATCAAACCAATGCCCATGATCAAAAGCGTGTCCATATTTACAAAAGTCTCTGCCCGCATACTGAAAGAAATAGTAATCCCCAGAAGCAGCGTAATCAGATTGGCCAGAACATTTTGAGCCGTGTCCGAGAGTGTTCCCAATACGCCGCACTCCCGAATCAGATTTCCAAACATCAGGAATCCTACCAGAGCCACAGACTGAGGCGCCACCAGCCCCACCAGGAAAGTAGTCAGTATCGGAAATGCAATCCGCATCCCCTTGGACACGATGCCCGGCGTATAGTCCATTCGAATACCGCGCTCCTTCTTCGTTGTTACCAAGCGGATGGCAAAGGGCTGAACAATAGGCACCAGAGCCATATAAGAATAAGCAGCTACCGCAATGGCTCCCACATATTTTGAATGAAGAATCTGGGATACCAGAATGGATGTGGGTCCATCCGCCGCTCCGATGATTCCAATAGACGCCGCATCCTTCAAATCAAAGCCCAGAAGCACTGCCACACTAAGGGCAAAGAAAATGCCGAACTGGGCGCCTGCGCCGAACAGAAACATGGAAGGCATAGACAGCAGCGGCCCAAAATCAATCATAGCCCCGATTCCGATAAAAAGCAGGATAGGCAATGCCTCCGAAGCCTCGATACCTACCTCAAAGAGCCATTCAATAATTCCATTTACCACTCCGATGCCCTCGACATTTTGGTTAACTGCACCGGACAGGGGCAGATTCACAAGAATTGCTCCAAAGCCCATAGGCAGAAGCAGTGCAGGTTCGTAGCCCTTTTTTACCGCCAGATAAATCAGCAAAATTCCGATGCCGTACATCACCGCCTGCTGCCAGGTGATTTGCAATAATCCCTCCCATAAAAATCCCATAATCCTCCTCCTGTCTCAATGGAATATGTTAATTCCTCACCGCTCTCCTCCTCACGCACTGTCACATCACAGCCCTCTATAGCTCCTTTATCACATACTGTCGTAGTGCGCGACAATTTCAGTGCTTCATCTTGATAGCTGTAAAGCGAAGTTTCCCAGGAATGCTGCAGCAAGAAACATCCTTTTTCCATCCAGATTCCCCGATAAGACTCTCCTTTTGTCCCGCCGGAATCCTTATCACTTACATCAGCCTCATGTTCTACTTCCTTAAAGGAACCGTCAGCCTGTCCTAAAAGTATGACCAGACGGCGCGGGTAATTGTTCCCATACTCTCCTTCAATCTTCCCAAACGCCCCGTCCACAACAAAAGCCACATCCATCCGGCCGTCGCCGTCCAGGTCTCCTTCCATATAATCCACACACTCATATTCTTCCAGTTTCGGCCACTTATTTTTGATCTGAACTGCTGCTGTTTTCAACTGCTCTTCTGACGGACTATGTCTCCAAACGGAAAGCAGAGGGACAAACAATACCGGCTTCAAGCTTTTACATGGGTTCCCAAAAACCGATGCCATCAGCAATTCTTCCTTGCCTTCCAGATAAGAAAAATCTTCAATCTCATTATCAAAAAGCTCTGCCTGTTTTAAATGCGAAAGCTCTGCTAATGGAGAAATATCACAAACCCTATTTTCGTCTAAGAACAGACAAAACAAATTTTTCAGACTGGCAAGAGGTGTCAGATCACAGACTTCATTTTGGCTCAGCAACAGCTGTTTCAGTCTGCTTAAATTAGCCAGCGGTGTTATATCCGAAATAGAATTGTCGCTTAAATCCAAGCTGTGAAGTCCTGTCAGCCCGCCTAAAAATTGAATATCACGGATTCCGCAATCCTGAAGACGCAGCGCTTCCAATTTATGCAGTTTTCCGACTGCCTCCATATGAATTGCCCCTTCATTTCTGACAACGGACAGCTCTTTAAGCTCTGTAAGATTCTCCAGAACCGCCATATCCTCAAGGGGCGTCATTTCCAAATACAAGTACTCAAGCTGAGGCATTTCCCTTAAAAATAAGGTATCCTTCAAATTACAGTCAAAGAGAAAAAGCTCCGTAACAGTATTCATTTCTCCCAAAACGGACAAATCACTCTTCTCACCTTTGGGATTGCGTATGCTAAGCCTATTTAACTCGGTCAGCTCCGCAAGCGGTGTAAAATCTTCAATACAAGCAGCATCCCATTGACTAAAATCAATCGACAGACTTTCCAAATGGGGCAGATACTTCAACCCCTTCAGTGAATAGCCGGCATTTTCCTCCTTAGAGCCGTGCAGCACCAGGCTTTTACATTGCTCCAATTTCTCACAAATCATTGCCGGCGTATCCCCCTCTTTAATTCCTGCGTCATAAAAGACACTATTCCAAAATCTCGGCGTTATAGTCAATGCATCTTTTATATCCGAAACAGCTCTATCCCTTTCTTCTGCCTTTACACTCTTTGTGCCATTTTCAAAAGCCGGCGGGGAGCATCCTGCCAAAAGCAGCACACAGAACAGAATCAGGCACAAAAGCATTTTTGGCTTCTTCCTCCGCCACATCTTCATCCGTACCCCCTCCCTTCGGCTCCCTCCTTCCTGCTACAACATTCGGACGAGGCACGCCGATACCCGCTCTGTGCCATTTACGGTTAAAAAAAGAGACTCCCGGCATCCTCTGCCAAAAGTCTCGTTCTTTCTTATCTGAAAGTGTACAACCATGACGCAATACGGTTTTATACCAATATCCGCGCCAGGGAATGTTGATTGCACCTTTTAACTACTCCCTTTTGTTCTTTTCACCTTAACACACTCCCTGAAATCTGTCAATCACGAAAAAATCATTTTTCCTTAAATCTTTATAAATTTCAGTTATGATGGTATAATGGAAATCTACAGAAACAAAGACAACAATCCTTCAGATAAGCACAGGGTAAAAATAATGAAATTATCATCCTTCCTCTATTTCGCCAACTTCGGAATCAAAACCGTACTGTTCCGAAAAAAAGACCCAATTCTCGGAACCATAATACTGACGGACAAGTGTAACTTAAAGTGCAGACACTGTTCGGTAAACAACATTACGGCCGTGGTCCATCCCTATAAGCAGATCAAGCAGGAAATGACGCTCCTGTACAAAATGGGCGTGCGCATTTTATTCTTCTGCGGCGGAGAAACCTTTTTGTGGCGGGAAAGCGGGAAAACCCTGCGCGATCTGGTAATCGAGGCCAAACAGACCGGATTTTTAATTGTAAATACAGTCACAAACGGCACATTCCCCATTGATTTGCCGGAAGCGGATCTGATCCTCCTCAGCCTCGACGGAAACCGGGAAAAGCACAATCAGATCCGCGGCAACACCTACGATACCATAATGAACAACATTCAACATGCTTCCTCCGACAACATCTGCTTCTATATGGCAGTAAATCAGATCAACAAGAATACCATAAAAGACGTATGCCAAAAAGCAATGAAGCTTCCCAATGTCCGGGCCGTTTCCTTTAACTTTCATACGCCCTACCCCGACACAAAAGAGCTGGCTCTAAGCCGTGAGGAAAAGTCCCGCTGCTGTGCCGTGATTACCCAAATGATGAAAAAAGGTGCGCCTGTTTTTAACCTGAAGAGCGCCTTTCCATACCTGATCAACAATACCTTTCCAACTCCCTGCCATCAATGCGTAGTTATGGAAAATGGAAAGCTAAGCGTCTGCGGACGCTGCATCGACGTTCCGGGGCTGTGCAGTCAATGCGGGTATTTCTTTGTAGCGGAATATACGCTATTGTTCCGGGGAAATGTAAAAATCATCTGGGAAATGCTGCGGACCTACTTGAAATACATATAAAGGAGGCACTATGAGCACAATAACAAATTTAACACGGATGTGGCTGACCCGCTCCCGGAAACCCTTCATATTTACAAATGAATTTGATCAACACCTTCCCTTCGAAGCCTGCGAAAATCTGGGTCTGTACGTCCATATCCCATTTTGCAGAAGCATCTGCAATTTTTGCCCCTATTGCAAGGTTCTATATTCCAAAGAATTATGCGACCATTATATAGATACCCTCTTAAAAGAAATCCACATAGTCGGCAGACAATCATCCGCAAAGAAAACCGTCACCAGTCTCTATTTCGGCGGCGGAACACCGGCTCTCGCAGCAGAACGCCTGCCGGAAATCATCGAAGCCCTTAAGCAGTATTTCATCATAACAGAAGGAATCGGAATCGAGCTGCACCCGGAGGATGTAACAGCCCCCCTACTGCAAAAACTCAAAACTGCCGGCATAACAAAAATCAGCATCGGCATACAATCCTTCCAAAAAAAATATCAAACACTCCTGGGCCGCAAAAGCATAGATCCTTCCGCAATACACCACGCCCTAAAAACCGTCACCTTTGAAACCGTTTCAATGGACTTCATCTTCGCCCTGCCAGGCCAAACCTTCGAAGATTTAAAAACAGACGTCAACACCGCCTTCACACATGGAGCCAACCACATCGCCATCTACCCCTTTATCGACTTCACTTTTACGGCAAGCCCTCTTTGCCCCATGAAAAAGAAAGAAAAATACAACCTGCTCAACAACATAACCAACTACTGCCAAAGCCAGGGATACACACGCACCTCCATCTGGACCTTCTCAAGCCAAAAAAACGCCCGCTACTCCTCCATGACAAGAGATAACTTCCTCGGCTTCGGATGCTCCGCCACCACCCTATTACGGGACCAATTCAAAATCAACACCTTTTCCATAGAAGAATATTGCCGCCGAATCGACTGCCAACAGCTTCCAACCTCCCTGACACTCCGATTCACCTTACGCCAGAGAATGATATACTACCTCTTCTGGACCGTCTACAGCACCCAAATAAACGAAGCCGACTTCGAACACTTTTTCAACATCCCCCTAAAAAAAATGTACGGCCTCGAGCTAACAGCCGCAAAACTCCTCGGCTATATAACAAAAGAAGGCCCCCTATACCGCATGACCCTAAAAGGCGCCTTCTACTACCACTACTACGAAAACTTTTACACCCTATCCTACATCGACAAAATGTGGGGAATCATGCGAAAAGAAGCTTTCCCGCCCCATATAGAACTGTAAACTGCGAACCGTTCCCGGAAACCGTCCCGGCGGAGGGCAGGAGGGCCGCCCCGATCAGGGGTGGAGGTTCCTGCCCGCAGCCTTCACAGCCTTCCGCCCCGCCAAAAACCTCCCCACCCCAAAGCGCCCCCTAAACCACCTAAACGTCATGACTCCCGCCCCTCTCTACGCAAACGGCCTCCTCACATCCGAAAGCCCCGCCTCCTCCACCAGTCTCCGAAAAAGATCCGTCGCCGCACAAACCACCGTCTCCTCATGGAGAAAATCCGTAATATCCGCATCAAACAAAATATTCGCCTGCGCCGGAAACTCCTCATCCCCATCCCAAAACACCACCATCAGCGGCATACAATCAAAAGCCGAAACCCGATACCCCACATCCCCCTGTGAAACAGCCTCCCCGCCAAGAGCAACGCAAGCCCGCCGAAGCTCCTCCGCCTTCCCATCAAAAGCCTTCGCCAAAGGCTCCAGAATATTCCTCCGAAAAGCCCCGTCAAAAGGCGCCGCCCGCTTCACCTGACGAAAAGGCACAAACTCCCCTTTCACCCTGGCCTCCGGCTTCGAATAATAAAACAGATGATAAATCGTCATCACCGTATGAAACCCCAGTTCCTGATCCGGATCCGAAACCAGTGTCAGCATACCGCTCTTTTTATCCAACCGGTATTTCTCATGAAAATAAGTAACATAGCGCGCCTCCTCATCACACTCCAGTCCAAACTGCCGTTCCAGCGCATCATGATCCAGATCCCGGTAAATCTCACGCCATTTTTCACAAAGCATTTTATAATTATCCGTATTCTTCTCTTCCTTATCCAAAAAACTATTCCTCATCAAAGCCGCTCCTTAACAATTTTATACCTTTATCCCTCAATTTCTCCCTATAAACCGACATAAAAAAGTCCGCTTCCCCCATTTCCCAAAACGTTACCGTTCACTCCCAGCATCCCCCCAACCTCCCCGGCATGAGATTTCGCCTCTTTAAAAGCATCATTCAATTCAAAAGATATCTCATATATCAAATCTTCATCATTCTCTCCGCCAGCATATATGGAATCCTTTACAATATGAGAACCCGCCGCCGGGACAATATCCTCCGCCTGCTGCCTGTCTCTGACCTTCTTTGCAGCTCTCCCCTCTTTCTGTTCCTCACCCCGGCCCTCGTCCTTGCCTTCCATGCCAATCATATTGGCAAATTTTTTAAATAATCCCATATCAGACCTCCTCTGTAAAACGAAGTACCCAAATTTTCCAACTACAATTATAAATATACTTCATTTCCCATCAGATTACAATTCAAATCCCTGCAGGCACACCTTAACAACAGGATACCATACATACCCTTTAAGGATCGGCAGACTTCATCCATAAAAACAAAAAACCGCAAATAAATACAGGGCCGTCCGCAAACCGGACAGCCCCGCTCTCATTTCCTATTTCCCAAACTTCTTACAGATATTCACCACCACGCCGCTCAAAGCCAAAAGCGCCAGTGCATTGGGAATCACCATCAGACCATTAAAGAAGTCCGCCAATTCCCACACCAGATCCACCTTCAAGGTAGACCCGACCACAATAAACACCACCACAATCAGAGAATACACCTTCACCGCCTTCGGTCCAAAGAGATACTTCACATTCACCTCTCCAAAGAAATGCCAGCTCAAAATCGTAGAAAATGCAAAAAACAGCAGACACACAGCCACGAAAATATCCCCAAAGCCCCAAAAGCTCGTAGAAAATGCCGCCTGGGTCAGCGCAATACCGCCCTCCCCCGTGGACATAGCCCCCGTCGTCAGCACGGAAAACACCGTCAGATTCAGCACCACAAAGGTATCAATAAACACACTGATCATAGCTGTCAAGCCCTGCTCATGAGGATTCTTAGCCGCCGCCCTTGCATGAGCATGAGGGGTAGAACCCATTCCTGCCTCATTCGAAAACAGTCCTCTGGCCACACCATAACGGATAGCCTCCCGCACCGTAATACCTGCCGCCGCGCCTGCAACAGCCTGAGGCTGAAACGCCCCCACAAAAATCATACCAATGGCCCCCGGAAGCGCCGTAATATGTAAGCAAATCAAAATCAGGCTCCCCACAATATAAACCCCCGCCATAAAAGGAACCATCTTCTCCACAACCGCCGCCAGACGCTTCGTCCCGCCGATAAACACAAAAAACGCCAGAACCGCCAGAATCACGCCAATCACAACCGGCGACAAATCAATATTCCGCGCCCGGAACACCCCTGCAAAAGCCGTGCCAATCGAATTGGACTGCACCATATTTCCCATAAAGCCCAGGGCCAAAATAATAAACACCGCAAACAGCCCCGCCAAAACCTTGCCAAAGGTTCCCTGAAAAGCCTTCCGAATATAATAAACCGGTCCGCCCGTAACCTCTCCATTCTCCGTAGTCTTATACTCCTGAGCCAGAGCCGCCTCCCCGTAAATCGTAGCCATACCAAAAAAGGCGCTCACCCACATCCAGAAAATAGCCCCGGGCCCTCCGGAAATCAAAGCCGTAGCCGCTCCCGTCAGATTTCCCGTTCCCACCTGAGCCGCAATCGCCGTGGCCAGAGACTGCAGAGGCGTCATTTCCCCATGCTCCCGCTTCTCCCCATTCAGCTTAAAATGCCCAAACACCAGCCGGCATCCCTCGCCAAACTTCCGCACCTGAATAAACTTCAGACGCACCGTAAAATAAACACCCGTCCCGCAGAGAATAACGAGAAGCACATAGCTCCACATAATCCCATTCGCACTTTTCACAAATTCCAACATGATTTTTCCCTCTCTTTTCCCATTGTGATATTCCATGCCCAGGCACCCAAAGCACCGGACACTCTCGTCCCGCCAAAACGGAACATTGCACAAAAATAAGAGCCGATTTATCATCAGCCCTCCAAAGAGTTAGAACATCTGCATCTAAGCCCTGTCCTTTTGCCTGAGAGATAGACAGCCCTCCCACATTCCAACAGAGGTACTGCGTTACACCTTCGGCGCTCACTTACTGAGACTCTCCAGAGTTTGTCAATTTTTGTCCGACAGAGAGTATCATAGCACAATCCCCTCAAAAGTGCAACACAATTGTTCCTTTCTAATAGCGGCTTTTCCGATATCCGGTGTCCGGCTGTTCACGCACACACAGTCTGATACGGGCGGACATTGGCCTAAAAAACCTCCCGAATCCAAAAGATCCGAGAGGTCAATGTCCGTCCGGAGCAGACTGTGTGTGCGTGAACCGTCCGAACACAGGATATGGAAATGGCTGCGGTCTTATTTTGTGCGAAACCCGTCCGCCCCTCCAGACCCCTGCAAAAAATCCACCAACACTTCATTCTTCTTCATATACAACAACCCAAACGACCCCGGCCCGCAATTACAAGCAATCGCCGAAGAAGCCTTCTGCAGATAAACCCGCTCAAAGGGACAATACTGCTTCACCAGCTTCTGAATATAAGCAATACTCCGATCCTCCAACCCCGCATAAGTAATAAACAAGATCCTCCGATCAATATTCCTCGCATCCAAAAGCGCCTTGCGCACATACCGCTTAATCATATGCACGAAATCCCCCATCTCCACGCCGGTCACTACCATCTTACTCTTCTTAAGCTCAATAACCGGATGAAGAAGCAGCGCATCACAGGCAATCTGAATCCGCTTCGGAATCTGCCCCGCCTGACACATGGTATGCGTACTCTTAATAATAAAAGCCGACGAAATATACCGCTTCATCTCATTAACCATATTTACAATCTCAGTCTTGGTAGCATGCTGCTCCGCCATAGAAGCGGCATGAAGCACAAGCAAACCCAAGCTGCTGGAAAGATGCCCGGAATCAATCACCGTTACATTTTCAAAAGACTTCGCCGCCTCAAGCGCATTCTGATACCCCAGACTGGCATTCTTAGCCATCGTAATATGAATCACATTCTGTGCCTCCGTAAGCTTCTCCGCAAAAAACCGCTCATAGTCCTCCACACCCGGCGCCTCCGAGTGAGCCGACTGTCCCTCTAACATATGCAGCAGCAGTTCATCCGCTTTCAGCTCCACCTCATCCAAAAACCGCCCCTTATCCGTGCGGACATAATAAGGGCATACGGAAATGTTGAACTCCTTCCGAAGGGATTCGGGAAGATCACAGACACTGTCCGTGGTAACCATAACAGACAGACGCTGCGTCTGCTCAAAGATCAAGATATCCTTTCCAATCTCCGACAGCTCCACATCCTCCGTCAAATTCACCAGTTCCTTGGGAAGAGCGCTCAGCACGGCCGCCTCAAGAAGCGCACCGCTGACCGGCTTCGCCAGATAGCCGCTGAAGCCCTCCTTCCGGTACAGAAGCTGGTTGTCGCTTCCCGCATTCGCAGTAAGGGCAATCACAGGCGTATCCTGGCACAGACCGCCCGGCTGTGTCCGCAGCCTGTGAAGACACTGAATCCCATCCATCCCCGGCATCAGATGATCCATTAAAATCGCATCGTAATGCTGATCCTGGGTCATTCTAAGACACTCGGCGCCGCTTAATACCGTATCAAGCTGAATCTTCGTCTCTGACAGCAGCTTGCGCACTACCATCAGATTCATTTCATTGTCATCCACTACAAGTATATGGGCATCCGGCGCCTCAAAGCTCTGCTGATACTGCTTGCCCTCATGAATCTTGGCCCGGGAAGCCAGTGTAAAGGTTCCAAGCTCCTTGTCATCCACAATATCCTGCTCCAGCATAACAATAAACGTAGAACCCTTGGTGTAGACACTGTTGACACTGATCTCACCGCCCATCAGCTCCACCAACTGCTGAACAATGCTTAAGCCCAGACCTGTGCCTTCAATATGACGGTTTTTCTCCTGATCCACACGTTTAAAAGCGTTAAAAATATAGGGAATACTCTCCTTCTTTACTCCCTGGCCCGTATCCTCCACCATATACCACACACGCACCCGGTTAAGCCCCAGACGCTCACAGCGGACGGAAAGGGTAATGGAGCCTTCGCTGGTGTATTTCAAAGCATTATTTAACAGATTGATCAAAACCTGCTTAATACGTACCTCGTCGCCGCAGAGCATACTGGGAATGGAAGAATCCACATGAAGCCGAAATTCCAGTCCCTTCTCCTTGGCCTTGACCCAGATCATATTGACAATCTCCGAAAAAAGACTTCCCGTCTCATAGGAAACATTCACAATCTCCATTTTTCCGGATTTAATCTTGGACAGATCCAAGATATCATTGATAAGCGTAAGCAGAATCTTACTTGCGCCCTGGATATTTCTTGCATTTTCCGCAACATCCGGAGGATTATCTCCTCTTAGTATGATTTCATTCAACCCAATAATGGTGTTAATGGGAGTGCGGATCTCATGGCTCATACTGGCAAAAAAGTGATTTTCCGCTTTGTTAAGCTCCTCGATCTCCTTTTTCTGCTGCCGGGACAGCTCATTTTCCTCCTCATAAAGCTTGTTTAAAAACATCAGCATCACACTGGTCAGTATTCCCACCATAATAACGGAGGCCGCGGAATCAAAGAAGGAATGTCCCTGTGTGTTCCTGGCCACTAATTCCGGATAATAATAGGCCAGATAGTAGCAGGACAGCGTCTCCAATGTACAGAGCAGGAAAAATCCCACCTTCCGCTTTCCCTCCAGGGTAATGCTGATATAAACAAAGCAGAGCACGAACCACTCCGGCATTCCGCTGTAAAATCCTCCTGCCGTAAAAAAGCTGATGGGAAACAGCACCAGAAGCAATATGGAGATAAAGGTGGCTCCCGTATTGATACGCTCTTTTTTAATACTGAACTTTACTACCAATGCCATCATAATAAGGCCCGCTGCCAGCAGCAGCATATTAACCCAGCTTTTGCCCATAGGCATAATAAAAATCAATGCAAGCATGCAGATGCCTGTGACCACACGGAACATACGCTCCCGCAGCCTGATCCTATGGTCAAAGATGATCTCAAACCATTTTTCCAACACCCCAATGCCCTCCTATTCCAGTCCCGCAGCCCTTTCCCCGTACACCTCTATGAGAAGGAATTTCAGTCACCTAATGCTGTGCCTGCATTTCCTTCTGTGCACGGGCAAAGGTCTGCTGTTTTTTATTCCAGTTCCATAATACTATTGCAGACCTTATCGTAGATCTCTAAAAGCTCGGAATGATTCTCCCTGATGTAGTCCGTATCACCGTTTCGTCCTGCCTGCTCTAAAAGTCTGGCCTTCTCGGAAAGCTCTTCCGCTCCGATAGTCAGGGAGGTGCTCTTCAAAGCATGAACCTTGATGGCATAGTCTCCCCAATTGGCAGCCTCATACAGACTCTCAATCTCTTCCTTCTTTACTCCGCTCTGCTCCGCGAAGGTCTGAAGCATCTCCAGATAAAATTCCTTCTCTCCACAGCAGTAATCCAGGCCCAGCCTCACATTCATACCGGCCTCCACAAGCGGCGTAAGCTGCAGGAATGAAATACCTGCCGAAGAAGCATCCGGCTTCTCCGCTTCCTCCCTCACGGGTGTTCTTTGTATCGGCTCTCTCCGTGAGGACTTTTCCTGCACGGATTCTCCGCGGGCCGGTCTCTCCTGCGGGGATTCCCTGCGCTCGGATCTCTCCTGGACAGGCTCCTTTTGTCCCGGTCTTCCCTGTACCGGATCTCTGCGCTCTGCCTTCTCCTGCACAGGCTCCCTGCGCACCGGCTTTTCCTGTACCGGTTCTCTGCGGACCGTTTTCTCCTCCGCCGGCTCTCTGCGGACTGTTCTCTCCTCTGCGGCTTCTCTTCGCACCGCTCTTTCCTCTGTCCGATCCCTGCGTGCTGCCTTCTCCTCCGCCGGGTCCCTGCGTTCCGCTCTTTCCTCCGCCCGATCCCTGCGTGCCGCTTTCTCCTCCGCCGAATCTTTCCGGGCTGCTTTCTCCTCCGCCCGCTCTTTGCTCGCCGGTTTCTCCTGCACGGTCTCTATATGTACTGCCTTCTCCGGCAGCGACTCTTTCTGCGCCGGTTTTTCCCGCAGTGGTTCCCTGCGTTCCGATTTTTTCCGGGGAGGCTCTCTGCGGGCCTGCTTCTCCTTTGCCGGCTCTCTCCTCTCCGCTCTGTTCTCCGCAGCTCCTCTATCGGCTGTTTTCTCCCGGACAGTCTCGTCTTTCACCGCTTTTTCCCGTGCCGGCTCTTCTCTGTGCCGGATAACCACTGACTTCGGCTGCTCCGGCTGCTTCTGCTGCGCTTCCATACCATACTGGATAGATTCCTCCGGCAGAACCTTGCGCAGCACTCTCTCAAGTACGGAACGCTCAATGGGCTTGGGAATAAATTCCGTAAATCCTTCATGGCGGAACATCTCTCTGGCGCCGCTTATGGTATTGGCCGTCAGCGCCACTACCGGCAGCTCCTGATACATTCCGTTGTTGATCTCGCGGATGCGCCTCAGGGTTTCCACGCCGTCGAAGCCCGGCATCATATGATCCAGGAAAATCATATCGTACTCTTCCTGGCTCAGCCGCTCCACGGCCTCTTTTCCGCTTGAACATGTATCCACGTCGATACCATAGGTGCCCAGAACACCCTTGGCCACCAGAAGATTCATCTCCTCGTCGTCAACGGCCAGAGCCTTGACCCCCGCACAGGTAAACGGCCTGCTTCCTTCCCCACCCATATAGCCGTTTTCTTCCATATCTCCATTCAGAAGATTCGCTACGGAAAGAGCGGAGAACGGCTTGTGGATCATCAGAAGCCTGCTGTTCCTGCTCAGTACATACTCCCTTTCCGCAATTACAACCACCCGGATTTTACCTGCCAAATCCTCATAGTAGCTACTGTTTTCCTCATATTCCGATTGGGCGATAAATACATGCGTCACGGAATGGCTGCTCAATAGCTTGATCAGGCCGTCAAAGTTGTGAGCCTGATAGCCCTCCAAGCCAAGTCCGTCCACCAGATGCAGAATCATTCTGTCGTAATATCCCTTCACCTCTTCACAGGAATATTTATCCGGGCGGAAATAGCAGGCAATACAGAGCTGCTCCGCATTAGACACTACAATGGACGGGGAATCATCCGCCACTCCCTGGGGAATGGTAATATGCGCCTCCAGCCCTTCATTCTCCTTACTGGCAAAATGAATAAAACCGCCCATTGACTCCAGAAGCCCCCGGGCGATGGGAATCCCAAGACCCAATCCGCCTGCAAAGCGGCTGCTCCCGGAATCCGCCTGATAAAAATCATCAAACATCTGATTAATCTGGGAGTCCGTCATACCGATACCCGTATCGTAAATATCAATGGTCAGATTAACGCCGTAGCTCTCCTTGCGGCATTCAATGCAGACATGGACGCCGCCCTTTTCCGTAAACTTGATGGAATTTTCCAGAAGAATCTTCAGTACATGGGAAATTTTCTCCGAATCTCCAAGCAGCACCGCCGGTATTCTGGGGTCCATATCAAACACCAGCTCCAGGTGGTTCTTGTTCCCCTGCATGGCTGTCATTGTAATCACGTCATTGAGCACGGAAGTGAGCATATACTCCTGCTTTATGGATGTCAGCGTTCCCTCCACAATCTCCGTATAATCCAGCATATTGTTGATTTGGCTGGAAAGACGCTTGCCGGCAAGCTGTATGGAATGCATATCCTCCCGAAACTCATAAGGAATATCCTTCTCCAGTATCACGTCGCTGATTCCAAGCACCATATTGATCGGCGTGCGCAGCTCATGGGATACATTTGACAGGAAAACCGCGTTCTGCCGCCCTGCCTTCTCAAGCTCTTTAAAAGCAGCGTCGTACTCCTTTCTTGCATCCAGTCTCCGCTTAATCCGATATCTGGCAATGGTCAGCGCCCCTACCGTCACACACACATCAACCCCCAGACGTATGAAATCCTGAGTTGACATATCTCCCGTAATGGTATGCAGGATCAGAATATGATACAGCAGCTCAGCCACATACAAGGCGGCCGTCATATACAACAGCCGCTTTTTATCAAACATGGAAAAAATAAGAATCACCATACAAGCCACGGCCGGTATATCATACAGGCTGCTTGGATGAACCCCAAAGAAAAAGAATCCGATCATCAGCAGCCCGGCACACAGATTTTTGTAAAATGATTCCGTTCCAAACCTTCCGATGTGAAGACACCACACAAGGGTATTGCCTACTAAAATAACGGGAATCATCCAATATTCCCATGACAGCGCCAGCGTAATCACCATCAAAAATACGCCGAATACCGTAACAATGACAGCCAGCAGAAGATGAATACTAGTCTGATCCTCGGTTCTCATTCCTTATCAAACTCCTTTGCAACACGTTTCAAAAGCTCCTGAGGGAAAAATGGTTTTTTCAGATAATTAACCGCTCCCAGATCAATGGCTCTCTTTACATCATCCTCATAACCCGACGCGGTGAGGAAAATTACGGGAATCTCATAGGCGGAAGCCTTCATACGCTCAAAGGTCTCAATACCGTCCATCTCCGGCATTGCAATGTCCAGAAGAACCAGGTCAAAATCTTCTCTTCTCATCTTTTCAAGTGCTTCTATTCCGGATTCCACAAGCTCCACATCATAAGTCTTTCCCAGAATCATCTTCGTCCTCTTTAAGTTCATTGTGTCATCGTCCACTACCAAAATACGCTTTACTTCCATTATGCTGCCTCCTATTTTTGTTCCAGTTCCGCAATATCTTTTCTACGTATCTTATACCAGATATCACTCTCCGCTCTTAAAGATTTTTCAAATCTCCATTACCTCTATTTTAAAGCAGGAACGCCATAAAGTCAACTATCTCCGGGCCTTTCCGCCCCTATAACACAAGGGTAAAAACTTTCGGAAAAATGCAGAAAAAGCAGGTAAAAAAAGGATATTGCTCCAAACCTTCAGCCTGTCGTAATATCCTTTGCCTCTACGCATATATTTTCCTGCCCTGCGCTTCCTACTCGCCCAGATAAGCCTTCTTTACCGAATCGTCGTTCAAGAGATCCTCTGCCTTTCCGTCCAATACAATCTTACCTGTCTCCAGTACATAGGCCCGGTCCGCGATTGCAAGAGCCTTCTTCGCATTCTGTTCCACCAGAAGCACCGTGGTTCCTCCCTCGCTTACCTCCCGGATAATATCAAATATCTCATTTACAAAAATGGGGGACAGCCCCATAGACGGCTCATCCATCAGAATAATTCTGGGCCGCGACATCAGCGCCCGCCCCATCGCAAGCATCTGCTGCTCGCCGCCGGAGAGCGTTCCGGCCATCTGGTTTTTCCGCTCCTCCAGCCTTGGAAAACGCTTGTAGACACGAATCAGGCTTTCCTCAATCTCATCCTTATCCTTCCGAGTAAAAGCGCCCATTTTCAGATTTTCCAGAACCGTAAGCTGCGCAAAGACACGGCGTCCCTCCGGCACATGGGCCATACCCATAGATACAATTTTATGAGCCGGCGTAGAGGTAATATCCTGCCCCTCAAAGAGAATCTCACCCTTTTTCGGCGCAATCAGTCCCGTTATACTGTGGAGAATCGTTGTCTTGCCGGCTCCGTTGGCGCCGATTAAGGCAATGACTTCCCCCTCATTTACCTCAAAAGAAACTCCTTTGATGGCCTGTATCATTCCGTAAAATACTTCAATATCCTTGATTTCCAACATTGCCATAATTCCATCTCCTATCTGTCTCTACATCTATTCTCCCAGATATGCCTTAATGACCTTCGGGTCATTGAGTACCTCGCTGGTCTCCCCCTCCGTGAGAATCTGGCCGAAGTTCAGCACCGTCAGCTTCTCGCAGATTCCCGATACCAGTCTCATATCGTGCTCGATCAGAAGAATGGTCATATGAAATTCATCCCTTACAAAACGGATGGTGTTCATCAATTCCTGGGTCTCGTTGGGATTCATGCCCGCAGCCGGCTCATCCAGAAGCAAAAGCTTCGGCTCCGTGGCCAGCGCCCTTGCAATCTCAAGCTTTCTCTGCTTGCCGTAGGGCAGATTGGAAGCCTTGTAATCCGCTTCCCCGTCCAGATCAAAGACCTTCAAAAGCTCCATCGCTTTCTCGTTCATTTCCTTTTCCACCCGATAATACTTGGGCAGACGCAGTATCCCCGTAAGGGTGGAATAGCCGTGGTGATTGTGAAGTCCCACCTTTACATTGTCCAGAACCGTCAGCTCGTCAAAGAGACGGATGTTTTGAAAGGTTCTTGCAATCCCGTGCTGATTAATCTCAATAGTTTTCTTTCCCGTAATATTTTCTCCGTCCAGGAGAATATAGCCGTCCGTGGGCTTATACACGCCTGTGAGAAGATTGAATACTGTGGTTTTTCCGGCTCCGTTGGGTCCAATCAGGCCGTAAAGCTCTCCCGGTTCTATGGTCAGATGGAAATCATCCACCGCCCGAAGGCCGCCAAAAGAGATTCCCAGTTCTTTTACTTCCAGCAATGCCATAAGTTACGCCTCCTTTTTCTCATTCTTCCGTCCGAAAAGTTCCTTCAGGGAATAGCGCTCCCGGAAAGCCTGCCCGCCCGGACTGGAGGTGAAAATCATCGTAGCAATCAGAACAACGGCATACATCAGCATACGGTAATCGTTGAGGCTTCGAAGAAGCTCCGGCAGAAGCGTCAGCACTACGGCCGCAATGATAGAACCCCGGATATTGCCGATTCCGCCGAGAACCACAAAGACCAGAATCATAATGGACATATTGTACCCAAAGTTTTTCGGCTGAGCGGCCAGGGTGGACAGATTGTGGGCATAAAGCACGCCCGCCACGCCTGCCAGGGAAGCCGATACGGTAAAGGCCAGAAGCTTATATTTTGTAATGTTGATTCCCACGGACTCCGCCGCAATCCGGTTGTCCCGGATGGCCATAATCGCCCGGCCCGTGCGGGAATTTACCATGTTAATCACGATAAACAGGGTAATCAGAATCAAAATAATGCCGATCAGGAAAGAGGAATCGTGAGGCGTTCCCGTAATTCCCTGGGGACCGTTGATGAGAACCTCCCCGTCCGGCTCCATATTCATGGAAAAGGCATCCTTAAAGGATATGTGAAAGCCCCTGCTGTCATGTCCTAGGAAAATGACGTTGATGACATTTTTAATAATCTCTCCAAAGGCCAGGGTCACGATGGCAAGGTAATCTCCCCGCAGGCGGAGAACCGGGATTCCTATGAGAAATCCGAACAGAGCTGCCGCTGCCGCGCCGATGAGAATGGCCAGGAAGAACCGCAGGCCGCCGACTGTGATTGCTTCCTTGGTGTAATTGGAGAAAAATGCGCTGGCAAAGGCTCCCACGCACATAAAACCTGCATGGCCCAGGCTCAGCTCTCCTGAGATTCCCACTACGAGATTCAGGGATACCGCCAGAATGACATAGGTGCAAAGAGGTACAAGCAGTCCTTCAAGAAGACTGGAAACCATACCGGCCTTCATGAAAATCTCCATTACCAGATAAGCGAGTATGACCATGCCGTATGTAATAAGATTGCTCTTTGTATGCTTATTCAATGCTTTTATCTTCATACGTCCCACCTACACTTTCTCTTGAATCTGCTTTCCAAGCAGTCCCGTAGGCTTCACCAGAAGCACGATAATCAATACGGCGAATACAATGGCATCCGCCAGCTGAGAGGAAATATAAGCTTTTCCCAGGATCTCGATGATGCCCAGAAGGATTCCGCCGATAAATGCCCCCGGTATGGAACCGATCCCGCCGAATACGGCCGCAACGAATGCCTTGATACCGGGCATTGCTCCCGTGTAAGGGGTCAGAGCCGGGTAAGAGGAGCACAGAAGCACGCCTGCGATGGCTGCCAGGGCGGAGCCGATGGCAAAGGTCAGGGCGATGGTTGCATTGACATTGACGCCCATAAGCTGGGCGGCGCCGCTGTCTTCGGATACGGCTAACATGGCCCGTCCTGACTTGGAGTATTTGATAAAGGAAGTCAGCGCTACCATAATCACGATACAGGTGAGAACCGTGACAATGGTTTCACCGGAGATTATGATGGCTCCGTCCGCAAGGGAGATTGGCTCCATATTTACCACGGAGGTAAAGGATTTGGTGTTGGAGCCGAAGATCAGCAGGGCCATATTCTGGAGAAAATAGCTGACTCCGATGGCTGTGATCAGTACTGCTAACTTGGAGGCTCCGCGCAGGGGTTTGTAGGCGATGCGCTCTATCAGCACGCCCAGAGCCGTACAAGCCAGCATAGAAATTAAAATGCTTATAAGGGGCGGCAGTCCCGCACCGCTCATTGTTGTAAATACCACAAAGCCGCCCACCATGATTACATCGCCGTGAGCAAAGTTCAGCATCTTTGCAATACCGTATACCATTGTGTAGCCCAGGGCAATGATCGCGTAGACGCTGCCCAGACTGATTCCGTTTACCAGGTAGGATATGAATCCCATCATACATAACACCTCTTTATCCTTTTAAAGTTGTACACAGTTTGGGTTGTATTATAGCATAGATGGGGGAGTTGTACAAGGGGTAAATGAATGTGAGGGAGGCTGCGGAGAAACCCGGACGCCGGCTTTTCCATATCCGTGTTCGGACGGTTCGCGTACACGCCGTATGCTCCGGACGGACATTGCTTGTTTTTTGTTTTTAGGGTGGTAGGATTTTGTGCAATGTCCGGCCAGAGCATACGGCGTGTGCGCGAACAGCCGGACACCAGGATATCGGAAAAGCCGGCGTCCGGGTTTCTCCGCAGCTTGGCTGAGCGGGAGTGTATAGGGGGTGGGACTTTTTGAAGGTGGTTTTTTCTGGGGGGGTAAGGGGATGAGAAGATATCTATATATATATAGAGATACAGAAATATAAAGATATACAGATATGGAAATATAAAAATATAAAAATACAGAAATATGGAGATATGGGAATGTAGGAATGTGGGAGGATTTGGCTTTTTTGTGAGATGGAAAGGGACTGTCGCAGCGAAGATTGTATATACAAGGTATAGCTTTCATTCCAGGTTGGTTTCTGCTATATCTTGTATATGCTTTCTTGGTGTGACAGTCCCTTTAAGGTTGGTTTTGGTTTTTAATTACAGGGCGGTGCCTTCGCCGTCTTTGATCTGTACGATCAGGGGGGCTTTGTTCGGCTCGCCGCTTGCTTCCCAGCTGATTCCCTTGCCGGTGATTCCGTCGTAGGTCAGGCCGGTCATGGCGCCTACCATTGCGTCGCAGATTGCGGATGCGTCCATGTCTGCTGTTACGCCTGCTGCTTCCATTGCTGCTTTTACTACGTATACGCAGTCATATGCGTCTGCTGCGAACTGGTTCGGGATTTCGTTGTGCTTTTCCTGATATTTGGTTACGAAGCTCTTTACCTGCTCGTCGTCGGAGTTGGCTACGAAGGGCGCCATGTACATCAGGCCCTCTGCCAGAGATGCGTCGAAGTTCTCTACGGTCAGGATTCCGTCCATTCCGTCTACACCGAAGAATACCGGCTCGTAGCTCTGCTTTTTGCACTCTGCCAGTACTAGGGATGCCTCCGCATAGTAGAAGGGCATGTACAGAAGCTCTGCTCCTGCGCTCTTTGCTCCGGATACTGCGGTGGAAAAGTCGGTCTTGTTGTCAGCGGTGAATGCTGCGTCAAAGACGATCTCGATATTCTGGTTGGCTGCTTCCGCACGGAATGCATCGTAGATACCTACGGAGTAGGGATCGGAGCTGTCGTAGATTACGGCTACCTTGCTTGCAAGGCTGTTCTCGCCGATGTATTTTGCGGACTCAAGTCCCTGGTTGGGGTCTGAGAAGCACATACGGAATGCGTTGTCATACTGTACGCACTTTTCAGCCGTTCCGGAGGGAGTGAGCTGGAAAATGTTGTCCTCATGGGACTTCTCAACTACTGCGATACAGGGATTGGAGGTTACGCTTCCTACTAATACCTGCATACCCCAGTCTTTCAGGGTGTTGTATGCGTTTACGGACTTCTCCGGGTCGTGCTCGTCGTCCTGGAAGTTCAGCTCGATCTGTACGCCGTTGATTCCGCCTGCTGCGTTGATCTCTTCAACGGCAATCTCCATTCCTCTCTGTACGGCAATGCCGTAGATGGATGCGCCGCCGGTGGTGGGTCCGATGCCGCCGATCTTGAATACGGCTCCGTCGCTTGCTGCCGGTGTCTCCGCATCATCGCCTGCCGCAGCGTCATCTCCTGTCGCATCACTTTCTGCCTCTGTGCTGTCTGCTGCCGGTGCGTCTCCGCCGTTGCTGCCGCAGGCTGCAAGGGAGAAGGTCATGGCACATGCTAACAGTAAACATAATGCTTTCTTTTTCATAATGTTTCCTCCTTGTTTTATTTCGTTCTCTTGATATATGTACCTGCCGTACGGATTTCCTCTTGTTTCGAGTGCTTCCCCGGCACGATGTGCCGGAAGCCGAAAGGGGGTTTTCCTGAAAAATACGGCTCGTATTTATATCGCTCTCTATATTACTCCCTATAAAATAAATTTGTCAATTCCTTTTCTTCGGAAAATATCAATTTTTTTGCCTGTTTTTCCTGTTTTTTACATTTTTACGCTTTAAAAGGGCAAATCGCTGTCTTTTTAATGTGTCAGACAGGACTTGCCCTTTTGTATTGTGATTATTTCCGGTCCTTGATGCTGACCATATTGCCGCTGACGGAGAGCTGGCGGATGCTCCGCAGGAAGCTTGAGAGGCGGTTGTAGCCGTAGTCCTTGATGTCGAAGGCCGGATGCTTTTTGTGAATCTCCTCGTAGACCACGGAGAGGTTTTCTATCTGGCCGCCGTTGTCGCGGATAAACAGCAGTATTTCTTTTTCCAGCTTCTGCCGGTCCAGATGACTGCCCAGTCCCACTGCATAGGCGGAATCGATCTTGTACAGATAGAGCCGGGGGCAGGTGTCCTGGAGAAATACCACCAGTTTGGTGTAGCCGTAGTTACGCACGTCAAAGTCTGTGAATTTGGCGTTTAAGCGGCTTCCGATTTCGCCCAGGTAGGTGATTTTTCCTTTGTTTTCATTGTCGTTGATAAAGGAAATTATGGCTTCTTCTATCTGGGGCAGAGGGGTGACGCCGCTTCCGTGCTCTTCCTCCGCCGCTCTTGCTCCCTTGCGGCTTGCGGCTGCGGACGGCGCATTTTCCATGTCGTTGACCTGCTTGTTGATGAGGTTCAGATGAATGAATTTGTTGCAGGCTTTTGTCAGGGCCATTGGGGTTTTGGATTCGCCCATGCCGATGACGTACATATTTTCTTCCCGAAGGCGCATGGCAAGGCGGGTGAAATCGCTGTCGCTTGTTACCAGGCAGAACCCGTCTACTTTGCCGGAATAGAGGATATCCATTGCGTCGATTACCATTGCCATGTCGGTGGCATTTTTCCCGGAGGTATAGGCAAACTGCTGTACCGGGGTGATGGAGTTTTCAAGAAGGATCTCTTCTTTCCAGCCGTTGCCCTTGGTGGACCAGTTGCCGTAGATGCGGCGGAAGGAGGCGTAGCCGTAGTTTTCGATCTCATTGAAAATGCTGCCTGCGTATTTGGCGCTGATGTTGTCTGCGTCTATTAAGACGGCGAATTGTTTTTTGTCTTCTATTTGTTCCATTGCTTTTATGCTCCTATTATAGTTCCGTAACATTTCTTCCAATACACCTTTATGAAATCAATTTCCAGTCACAGAGCCATGTGCCTGTAAATTGATTTGCGCATTGGAAGCAATGTTACTGTTTTTAGTTCCGTAACATTCCTTCCAATGCACCTTTATGAAGCAATGTTACTGTTTTAGTTTTTAGTTTGTAGGCTCTCCCGCCTTCCAGCTCTCGTCCGGTGACATGTTGAAGGTGATCTCCGTTCCGTCGGAATGTGCCACTATGGTTCCCTGCTCATCCGTGCGGAAAACGGAGATTCCCATGATGCGCAGTCTGTTCATCACCTCGGCATGGGGATGTCCGTAGCTGTTATCCTGTCCGCAGCTTATTACCATGTAGTCCGGGTCCACCGCATTTAAAAATTCCTCGGTGTTAGCGGTCCGGCTGCCGTGATGGGCGGCTTTAAAAACATCTGCTTTCAGATCCATGCCGTTTTCCAGCATGTCCGCCTCGGAAGCCTCCTCCGCATCTCCGGTGAAAAGAAACCGGTTGCCGCCGTGCTGAAGAAGGATTCCTATGGAATAGTCATTGGCATTATCTCCGTATTCCCCATTGGGCGCAACTATGGTAAATACGGCTGATCCCAGCTCAAAGGTTTCTCCTGTCCGGGGCGAGGTGTTTTCATAACACTTCTGCTTCATGGTCTGAATCACGTCATCGTAGGTGCGTGTGTCTTTTTCAAAGTCCGGCATCAGGACGGTCTGGCAGTCAAATTTGTAGAGAATTACGTCCAGGCCGCCGATGTGATCTGCGTCGGGATGGGTGCCGATCACGTAGTCCAGCTCTGTTACGCCCTGGCTCTCCAGATAGCTCTGCACGGCGGTTCCCTTGTCATTGTCCCCGGCATCAATGAGCATGGCGTGTCCGTCACAGAGAATCAATGTACAGTCTCCCTGCCCCACATCCAGGTAGTGCACCTCCAGACCGGAGCCTTCCTGAAAAGCTCCGGAGGCGTATTCGGACAGGGCGTCTGTCAGCTCCCGCGGTAAATGATCCCGAAAGACCGTAAGAAGGGTGAGAACTGCCAGTACCAGGCCGAATTTCAGCCATTTTCTCTGTTGATTCTTTTGTCTCGTTTTTCTTCTTTTTCCCATGCTTTTCTGTCCCCTGGCTGTAACAATCTCAGGTGTTTCTTCCTATTATAAATAGGGGGAAGCCTGTTGTGACGCTTCCCTCCTTTTCTCTTTGCAAAAAACATTTGTCCGTGCATAGCGAACATTGCTTTTGTTTTTTCTTGATGTGTTTCGCGGACTGTGCTACTCGGCCAATATTGCTTCCGCCAGTTCCTTCATGGCTTCCTTATCTGCCTCCTTCATGGTGGAGCGGATGGTAACGACAGGCTCGCAGATGGTGAGGTTTTTCATCTCATCCAGGATGCTCCGCATGGTGCGGGCTGCGGACGGCGCCCAGGTTCCGTTTTCCAGGAGGGCGACTTTGCGGCCGCGGTAGGTCTTTGCCCGCAGATGGTGCAGAAAGTCTTCCATGCAGGGAAATACGCCGCCGTCATAGCTTGCTGCGGCCAGTACCAGACGATCATAGCGGAAGGCTTCCGCTACCACGGTGGGCATGTCGGCTCTTGCAAGATCGTATACCTTAACCGGGGCTTCTGTTTTCTCTTTCAGCATTTCGGCCAGTTCTTTTGCGGCCTTGGCGGTATTGCCGTGGATGGATGCGTAAGCGATGACGATACCGGTCTCTTCCGGCTCGTAACTGCTCCAGGTCTGGTATTTTTCCAGGTAATAGCCCAGATTTTCCCTTAAAACGGGGCCATGAAGGGGACAGATCATGGCGATGTCAAGGCCGGCGGCTTTTTTCAGAAGGGCCTGGACCTGGGCGCCGTATTTTCCTACGATGTTGATGTAGTAGCGTCTGGCTTCGTCCACCCACGCTTCTTCTGCGTCCAAGGCTCCAAATTTGCCGAAGCCGTCGGCGGAGAAGAGGATCTTTTCCTTGGATTCGTAGGCTACCATGACTTCCGGCCAATGTACCATCGGAGCCATGACGAAGGTGAGGGTGTGGGCGCCTAAGCTTAGGGTGTCGCCTTCTTTTACGGTGACGCAGCGGTCGGTTAGATCCATCTCAAAGAACTGGGGGAGCATGGCGAAGGTTTTTGCGTTGCCTACCAGTTTCATCTTGGGGTATTTTTCGGCCAGTTTTCCGATGTTGCCGGCGTGGTCGGGTTCCAGGTGGGATACGATCAGGTAGTCCGGGGATTCTCCCTCCAGTACTTCTTCCAGGTTGGCAAGCCATTGTTCTCCGGCTCTGGGGTCTACGGTGTCCAGAACGGCGGTTTTTTCGTCACGAATGACGTAGGAGTTGTAGGATACGCCGTTTGGGACCAGGTATTGGCTTTCGAACAGGTCTATGGTTTTGTCATCTGCGCCTACGTAATATACGGAATTGATTATTTGGTTTTTCATTTTGCTTTTCCTCGGATTCTATTAATTTTTATTAGTTTTTGGGCGGACCGGAGATTTTTTCCAGTCGGCTTTGGGTTCTTTCAAATTGTACACAACTTTTTGGGTTATGGCAAGTACTTTGATGGGGGATTTGGATTAAAGGTTGTTTTGAGACGGACGGGGATGCAGGCAGAAGGGGCGGGAGCTTTTCCATATCTGTGTTCGCACGGTTCTCGTACATCCTGTCTGCTCTGATCGGACATTGCTTTGTGGGTTTTGGCTTGTTCCGCGTTTTGGGCAATGTCCGCTCAGTTCAGACAGGCTGTGCGCTAACAGGCGGACACCTGATATCGGAAAAGCCCCCGCCCCTTCTGCCTGCATCCCCTGGGTGTTGGGTGTGGTTGCGGAAGAATTTTTTTCTTTTTTTAAAGTGGGAGTTATGGTATTCTGGAGGTGGTAGTTTGATTGAAAACGGCAGGAAAGGATGAGGGTTTGGGTATGGGTATGGATTTGAAGGTGATGGCTCTTGATATTGACGGAACTTTGACGAATGATCTTAAGGTGATTACGGGGGATACGAAGGAGGCGCTTCTTGCGGTTCAGGAATGCGGGGTGAGGTTGGTGCTGGCTTCCGCGCGGCCGGTTCCTGGTCTTTATGGGGCGGCCAGGGTGCTTCAAATGGAGCGGTACCAGGGTATTTTGATGGCTTATAATGGGGGGAAGATTGTTTGTGCTTCGGATGGGCGGATTCTTTCGGAGATTCATATGGAGGTAGAAAAAACGAAGAGACTTTTGCGTTATCTGGAGTCTTTGCCAGTGACAGTTATTCTTGATGATGGGGTGCGGTTTTATGTGACGGATGCTAAGGGGTTTAAGGTTGATTATGAGTGTAAAAATAATAATATGGTGTGTACGGAGGTGGGAAATCTTGCAGATTTTTTGAATTTTTCGCCTATTAAGCTTTTGCTGTCAGTGGAGCCGGATCATATTTTTGAGATACAGCGCGCGATTGCGGCGCATTTGGATGATGATTTGATTGTTGTGCGGACGGCGGCTTTTTATCTGGAGATTATCCCTGCGGAAATTAATAAGGGGACGGGGCTGTGTGATATTTGTGAGCATTTGGGGATTTCTCCGGGTGATGCGGCGGCGTTTGGTGATTCGGAAAATGATATTCCCATGCTGAAGGCGGCCGGGTGCGGCATTGCTATGGGGAATGCGGAAGAGGCGGTAAAAAGTATTGCTGATCGTGTTACTTTGTCGAATAATGAGGACGGGATCGCTTATGCGATTGATAGGTTTTTGAGATAAACGGGGGTTGAGGAGGACGGGTTTGCTGACAGGGTTTTTCATGTTCATCTGCGCTTTACTGGGGATCATGATGAATTGTTTTTTAGAGATTATTTAAGGGAGCATCCGCAGACTGCCAGGGAATATGAGGCCCTGAAATTGCGGCTGTGGAAGCAATTTCAGCACAACAGGGATGGTTATACGGAGGCTAAGTCGGATTTTATCCGAAGATGGACTTCTGAGGCAAAGAGGGTTTATGCGGGAAGGTATTGAGGGATTGGCTGTTAAAATGCCATAGCTTTATAGCCGATCTCTTGAATCTCCTCGTCTATGCGGCAGACGCCGATTCCGTTATCTTGTTTTCGTCTCCGTTATATATCAGCAGATCTATGGTAAGTGTTCTGCCGCCGAAGTCTAAGGTTTGTTTTCCCCACCGGCCTCTGTCTTCTATTAATGCTCCCAATACCGGATCTTTCATAGATTTTTCCTCCATATGTGTCACTTTATTTATTGGCTTCTCCTGCTCTTCTATGTTTGGCGGTTCGCTAGCATGTGTTTCAATATCAGGTTTCATTATGCGGAGCGGGATTCTTATAAGCTATTGTTTTTTTATACTATGATACCTTTTGTTAGAAAACAGATTTTTGCATCAACGAATAATTTTGAAACGGATAGGACAAGCTCTCTTTCTTGAAGCAGCATAATCTTCCAATAGAATGAATGACGGCTTGGGAGAGATAAAAGCGGAATAGGATCACTGCATAATATTCCATAAATACCTACCCTTTTCTTTCTGATCTTACTGCCATAATTTCAGCATTAATTTCATCAAGTGACATTTCCGGAACATCTGATGCCTGCTTTCGTAATTCATAAAAAGCATTTTTTGCTTCTGTTCTTGTTATTGTCTGCTCAGGCAATTTTGCTTCAAACGGAAGTCCTTTTACCATTTTACTTCTAGCCATGAACATACGGAATGCCGTAGGTAAATCCATTCCAAGCCTCTCGTATATTTCAGTCACTTCCTGTTTTAGTGCTTTGTCTGCCCTGAATTGAATTAAAACCTGTTCTGCCATAAAGAACCCTCCTTGTAAACATATTGCAGTTGTTTTGCATGTGTTTATAATTATATTAAAAAGCTATGTGAGGAAAACCGCATACCGGGCGTGGCAAAATTCAGCCGCTTGTGGTTGATACCAAAGAACGCTGAAAAACCAACAGATGCCCGCTTGAAAGCAGAAAGGAAGAAAAAACATGAATAAAGTTTTAATTATTGATGATGATAAAGAGCTTTGCGCACTAATCAAACAAAGTATTTTACAAGAGTGTATAGAAGCTGACTGCTGCTATTCCGGGAAATCCGGCTTGCTGCAGCTAAAAGAAAAGGAATACCAGCTTGTTATACTGGACGTCATGATGCCCGGTTTCGATGGCTTTGAAACATTAGAACAGATTAGACAGGAAAGCAGTCTGCCTATTTTAATGTTTACATCAAAAAATGACAGTGCTTCAAAAGTGCGTGGCTTGCGGGCGGGAGCCGATGATTATTTAACAAAACCTTTTGATATGGACGAGCTGGTTGCCCGTATTGTTTCATTGATTAGACGCTATACCCGCTTCAACCAAAAAGACGGACAGACACAGAAATTTGAGTTTGACGGGTTGACGATTGATTTTAATAGCCGTTCCATTATCACAATAAATGGAGAATATGAACTTCCCCCGAAAGAATTTGATCTTCTTCTGTTCCTTGCTAAAAATCAAGGAAAAATACTAACAAAACAGCAAATATATGAAAAGGTATGGGGCGAGGAATATGTGTATGATGATAGTAATATTATGGCAATCATTAGCCGTTTACGGAAAAAAATAGAAGAAAATCCCGGAAGCCCTAAATATATCCAGACAGTAAAAGGGATTGGCTACCGTTTCAGTAAGGAGGTATGACCGTTGTATACAGAAGCTATCATTGTGATTGAGATAGTGATTGTCCTTTTATCTGTTTGCGGTTCTGCGCTGACCGTCCGGCGTGTAAAAAAGCAGATTTCGGAAATATCTGACGCTTTGGAAGATATAAAAAATGGGAATGGAAACAGGCGTATTTTGGCAGAAACACATGAGTTTGTTGCCCCTCTTGCATATGCAATCAACGATATTATCCTGTCTTATGAAAAAAGGCTTTCTGCCTGTCACCAGACGGACGAAACAAACAGGCAGCTTATGACGAGCCTCTCCCATGATGTAAGGACACCGCTTACCACACTGATTGGGTATTTGGATGCTGCACACAAAGGGATTGTTGACGGAAAAGAACGTGATGAATATATAGAAACTGCCCGCCGGAAAGCGCATGACTTGAAAGAATATATAGACGTGCTTTTTGATTGGTTTAGGTTAGGTTCTAATGAATTTTCCATGAACATAGCGGAGATTGATTTAACAGAGCTGACACGCAATATACTAATTGACTGGATACCGATATTTGAAGATACACAGGTAGATTTCACGATTGACATTCCAGAACAGCCTTTCCGAGTGCAGATTGACCCGGACGGATATATGCGGATATTAAACAACCTGATACAAAATGTAATCTCCCATAGCCATGCAGATAAAATTGAAATCGCTTTATCGGAACAGAACAGGAATATAAAAATTCTCCTGTCTGATAATGGAATAGGGATTGGCAAGGAGGACTTAAAGCATATTTTTGATCGTCTGTATAAATGCGATAAAGGGCGGTCTGAAAAAGGCAGCGGTCTTGGTCTGTCTATCGTACATGAGCTTGTTGAAAAATTAAACGGAACAATAACGGCAGACAGCACACCGGGAAAAGGAACAATTTTCACCCTGTTTTTCCCTTTGATAGACTAATCAGCTCCCGCTCCTTATGGCGGGAGTAATTATTTGTAAAAATCTTCCTTTTCCAAATTGCAAGGTTAATGCAAGATTGGTGCAAGGTTAATGCAAGGTTGGCGTGGTAGAATGGCAGACATGAAAAGGAGGTTTCACAATGAGCAAATATGTAATTGAAACGAAAAATCTTACAAAGCAATACGGAACACAAAAAAGTGTTGCCAATCTGAACATTCATGTTCAAAAAGGGCGTATCTATGGTCTGCTTGGCAGAAATGGAGCCGGAAAGACAACGACCATGAAGATGCTGCTTGGACTTACACAGCCGACTTCCGGGGAAGTAACTATTTGGGGGAAGCCCTTACAGGCAAATGAAAAAAGGCTGTTGCCCCGTATTGGCAGTCTGATTGAATCTCCCGGCTTCTATCCTAATCTCACAGCCACCGAAAATCTGCGCATTTTTGCTACTCTGCGGGGAGTGCCGAACCGCAACGCAATTAAAAACGCACTTGATTTAGTTGGTCTGCCTTACAAAGATAAAAAGCTGTTTTCCCAATATTCACTTGGCATGAAGCAGCGGCTGGCGATTGCCCTTGCCATTATGCACGACCCGGAGCTTTTGATTTTGGACGAACCGATTAACGGTCTTGACCCGATTGGAATTGCAGAAGTCCGTTCCTTTATCCGTGCTCTCTGCAATGAGCGTGGAAAAACAATATTGATTTCCAGCCATATCCTTTCCGAGATTGCACTTTTGGCAGACGATATAGGCATTATCGACCACGGTACATTGCTGGAAGAAGAAAGTCTTGCAGAACTGGAAGCAAAGAGCAGCAAGCATATCCGATTTATTGTTTCTGATACGGCACAGGCGGCAAGAATTTTAGAACGTATCTTCCATGAGAGCCGGTTTACCATACAGGACGACCACAATATACAGGTGCATAATCTTGATTTACCAATAGGAAGAATTGTTACTGCTTTTGTGGAAAATGGCTTGGAAGTATCGGAAGCCCATACTTGCGAAGAAAGCCTTGAAGATTACTTCAAACGTGTAACAGGGGGTGAGGGGATTGCTTAAACTTGTTATTTGTGAGTTTTCAAAACTAAAGCGGAAAAAATTTATATGGTTGGTTGTCCTTTCGGCGTTTCTGTTTCCTGTGCCGCTGACAGCAATGATGACAATGCCGCAGACAGCAGGACAATACGACAGCAAAGCAGAGATTTTCAACGATTATTTTCAGTTTGTCATGGGATATGGGGTAGAGCTGCTTTTGCCATGCATGATTGGGGTGCTTGCAGCCATGCTCTTTTTTATGGAACGGGATAACGATACATTTAAAAACCTGCGTACTATTCCCATCACAAGCACACAGATGATTCTGGCAAAAATAATTGTCCTGTTCTTTTTTGGAATTATTTTCAGTCTGACATCGGTTCTTATAACAATCCTGTGCGGCGGGCTGATCGCAGAAGTAAACAGCATTGTTTATCGATTATTTTTTGCGTTGGAAATGGGAATTTTTATTACAGCCGGAACGCTGCCGTTAGTCGTTCTTGTGGTTTTCTTTAGTAAGAACTATGTATTTTCTGTTTTATTATGTGTTTTTTATAGTGTCCTGAGCCTGACAGCCGAATCCTCTTTTGGCGCACTGCCCAAAGTGATGTGCTGGCTGATGCCTATTCCGCTTACAACCCTATGGAGCGCAGGAAATTTAACCGCACATGGCGCTATGGACGGTGTGGGAATGCTGGAAAATTTAATTCCGACTACATTTCAGACAATCATTATTTTAGCCGTTATCGCTTTGCTTTCCGTAATAGTGATTGATTATATGTATAAAAAGAGAGGGGATGAATGATATGTTTCGCATGGTTAAGACCGAAATATGGAAATTAAAGCGGTACCATATGATATGGGCAGGTGTTTTCCTAATGCTACTCTCCGTCGTATTAACGCTTTTTTCCACAACCGCATTGGACGGAACGGTTTGGACATTTGCCTTTTTTACAGAACAGGTAATCAAAAATAATGCCACAACGATTTTCCCCATGTGCATTGCCCTCATTGCCGGATATATCATAGCAAGGGAAGGAAAAGACGATACGCTGAAAAGTATTATGACTATTCCTGTTCCTTATAGCAGCCTTTTGTGTGGGAAATTGCTTGTATGTGCGCTGCTTTCTTTGCTTTTTGGGCTGGTAAGTGCGGCATTCACGGTAATTGCCGTTTTTGTGATGGGATTTTCGGGAATGTCTGTAACATCAGTATTACAGACATTTATTCAGATTATTCTCAACTGTCTGTTTTTGTATATTGCAGTCATGCCTGTAATTGCATTCTCTGCCCGTATACCAAACGGACATATGCTTGGAACAATTATTGCCTTTGTTTATGGCTATGGCGGTATGTTTGCCTCTGGAAATGTTACGTTAGCAAATGTTTATCCTGTTACTGCAAGTTTAGGCTTAATCAGTTACAGAAGCTACGATCCGGCTGTACATTGGAATGTGTTAATCTGTCTGATTAGTATGATTTCCGTATTGATGATTACTGCTGTTTTCGTATTCACGGCAAAAGGAAACGTGCCAGTCAAGGCAGGAAAAAAACACAAAAAAACAATAACAAAAAAAGGTTGGTAAGCGGAGGATATAGGAATGAAGAAAAAATTATCTATCGGGATTGCGGTAGTTGTAATAATTGTTGTAGGTTTTATTGGTTTTTGTATGTGGTTTCTTTCGGGAACTGGCAGCACATACTACTATTCACAGATTGATAACAGTAAAATAGAACAGACCGAATCAAAAGGCGGTGTAATTAACTTTAGTGGAAGTATGGATTACTCATACACTTTATTTTCTTACGATGAGAATGGAAAAGGAAAAGACATTACATTCGGAACATCAAAGGAATTGAAAGAGGGAGCTTTTATCCGTTTAACGGTAATGCCGATCCGGGGTGTTCTTGAATGGAAAGAAGTGCAATATGATGAACTTCCTGCCGCTGTGCAAAGCAATTATACGGCACCAACGAATGAGTAAGGGCGGTTATAGGTTTGGAATTAAAAAATAGAAAGGGTGATGATATGCGCTATAAGAAAATACGTTTCCATTTCCTTTCAATAAGTGTTTTGATATTTAGTTTGACACTTACAGGGTGTTCAAAAGATAAAATCTTAGATCAGTATAATAATGTTGTCCAAACAGCCGGAAATACGGCACTTACAAGCGATTTTTCGCTGAAAGGGAATCGGGCATATGGGGAAGATTGCTATACTGGGACTTATACGGCAGATTATAAGGACTTTTCTAAAACAGAATATCTTTTTGGCGGAACTTCTATCGAGCGTGAAAACGGCAAAGATATTTCTGTTTCCTTTGACTTGGAAATTACCGAGGGAACAGCGCAAGTGTTTTGGGTTTCTGGCAGTGATGATCCGATGATCCTGCTTGAAGCAACTGGCAGCTATTCCGAAACAATAACACTGCCGGAAGGCGGAAACTATATTGGCGTTATTGGAAACAATTTTACAGGGCATTTAGAAATGAATATAGAATAATAATCTGCCGCACGACAGCAAAAGAAAAAAAGCTGTCGTCAAGCAGAATCTTTTCACACGCCTATCATTAAACGGCGGCTTTGGAAAAATCAAAGCCACCGTTTCTTTCATTAAAGAAGCGAGAATCTTTGCCTAAAGAGATATGGCGGCTAAAGGAGTTGCCGTCATGAAATGCAAACTGTATCAACAAAATTCATCGGTGATTGATTTGTTAAAAAAATTTTGTCTTGTGAAATGGGATTTTCTGCCTATGAGTATAAACTATCATATCATTTAGTATGTTTTAATAACTCATATTACCCAAATGCTTGTACTTGGTTCCTGCCTCATTGACAGTTACAGCAATTTCCTTTTTCTCAATCGGGACGGTTGCCCGAAAACGAATGTGAACTATGCTACCATGTTCCGAGGACTTGCGAAGAAATACAACAAGTGCCATGAGGAAGCGTTACAGTATATCATGGGACATTCCAACATCACTATGACGCTGAACTATTACGCACACGCAACTTTCGCTTCCGCAAAGGCTGAAATGGAAGGGCTGATTGCAGCATAGCCGCAGACGGATTTACTACTTTTTTACTACCATTGAGAGGGAAAACCTAAGAAGTTATGAGGGTATATAAGAACTTCTCCCCATATCTAAAATGCCGGGAAAGCCCGGAAATGCAGGCTATTCCGACATATAAGAATTTCTAAAGAGATAAACTAATTTTACCAATAATCTTCAAGTAATACAAATGCCTTATCTCTATAAAATTAACGCTTATCGTAACTATTCAGAACCCCTGATAGAGTCCATGTGACTTTTTGTGAAAAACAGAGAAAATAAAAAATTTGTTTTCACTCAACTTGTCTCTTGTTGGTGGATAACCAA
>CAJTDE010000023.1 GCA_910574835.1 Clostridia bacterium
CTTTGTATAGATTCCGGTCAGCACCTTCATCAGTGTGGACTTTCCCGCTCCGTTCTCTCCCATCAGCGCGTGTACTTCGCCCCTGCGGACCTCCAAGTCCACATGGTCCAATGCATGTACGCCGGGAAACGACTTATCTATACCCTTCATGGTTAATATTACTTCACCCAAAGCGTCACCTTCCAATCCGTAATTTTCACTTCGTTAACTTAAAAGCGGCAAAACCCCTTGTCCACTTTCGAATATATGTCTATTATATGGCCAAAATATGAATAAATTAATAGAAAATCCTCTGAAAAAGGGTAAATATTTTCCTCAATCCCATATATCAGCAATCCGGCATAGACGCAAATGCCATTTTTCCATCAACCTAAAAAGCTCCCTCTAAGCAGTAAGTTTTTTAATCCTTTCTGCTTAAAGGGAGCGCCTCTGTGTCTTTTCATTTTTTATCCCCGAAGCCATTCTTCAAGAGCACATAATCCCATCATGCCTGCCGCAAGAGCTGCGATTATCAAAATTGTCATATGATCTCTCCTCTCCTTTTTGACTTATCCACTGTGCAAGCTCCGATTCTGTCAGTTCTTCCAGATTATCCGGATTCAGGCTTGCAAACCATTTTATTTTTTGATAGGTTTCAAAACAAATTTCGCTCACCTCCTTTACATTTTCTTTCTTCTTTTCTATAATTATAATCACAATTATAATTATAAAATATATAAATATCACTTTATTATATAATAATATCATCATTTATTTGTTTATTTTATCAATATAGGAGCCTTTATGAAAATACGGATTAAAGAGAATCAATTAGAAGAGATCGAGGGACTCTCCACAGAATATCCATACGCCTACCACCATGTCAATCTGACAGATACCAAGGTCCCCTGGCATTGGCACGAAGAATTGGAATTTAACTATATTGTCAGCGGAAGCGCCGTGCTCACCACTACAAATCAAAGCTGCACGTTTCACAAGGGAGAAGGCTTTTTTACAAATACCAATGTACTCTGCACGCTGCGTGCGGAAGATGACGCACAGACTTGTATTATAGATTCCCACTTGTTTCACCCTGTTTTTCTGGGCGGTCATTTCAAAAGCATCTTTTCCACCAAATATTTAGAGCCTGTACTCCAAAATAAACACCTGGAGATTTTGGAGATCCGGGGAACTGTTCCCCGTCAAAAAAAGCTCCTGGAGCTTCTGCGCCAGGCTGCTCTTCTGCAAAAAACGGAAGGTATGGAATTTCAAACACGCAATCTTTTCTCCAATATCTGGATTCTTCTTCTGGAGGAGATCCGCGAGACAGAATATACCGGCAATTCCTTCAATCGAACGAACCAGGAACGTATCCAGACCATGATAGCCTTTATTCAGCAGCATTATCAGGAAAAGCTATCCTTAGAAGCGATTGCCCGCTCTGCCTCTGTGAGCAAAAGCGAATGTCTGCGCTGCTTCCGTGCAAATATTCAGCGGACTCCTTTTGAATATCTGTTGGATTACCGGCTTGAAGCAGCCAAACGCCTGCTGCGGTCTACGGACAGCTCCGTTCTTGATATCGCTTTACAAACAGGCTTTTCAAACGGCGCTTATTTTGGAAAAATGTTCAGAGAAGCTTACGGTATTCCCCCCGGACTTTACCGAAAAGCTTACCGAAAAACCGGAGATACCACCTCTTAACAGAGCAGTATAAAAGGGACTGTTTACAGTCCCTCTTTACTCCTTCCAAAGAATGGAAATAAAAGCTTTTCATTTTCTTCCGTATAAATAGTATCTTTTGTTACCAGCACGGAGCCTGAATCCACATTTTCTTCGATCTTTTCTCCTCTGGCTAGCTTCGCCGCCGCTTCGATACCCAGATACCCTATGTTGATAGGCTTTTGAATAACGATTGCTTCAAAAACGCCTGCCTCCAAAAGCTGAATCTCCCGGGTAGAACTGTCAAACCCCACCATAAGAATACTGTCTGCTCTCCCCATATCTATCACTGCCTCCGCAGCTCCCACTGCCGAATATTCATTCAGGCCGGCAATCATATTAATCTCCGGATGCTTCTTCAACATCTCACAGGTGATGTCATAGGCAATCTCAAAGGAAGAATCACAAAACACCACGTCCACAATCTGGTCCTGGTACTCACCCAGGCCCTGCCTTAATCCCTGCTCTCGTTCTACCGCCGTAGATGATCCCTTCACATGCCCTACAATCCCGATAGCCGTATCCTCTGTTGCATGACGGCGCATAAGCTCTCCCATTTTAAAGCCGCCCTCTACGTTATCTGTGGCTACAAGTCCCGCGCCTGCCGGCTCTTCCATGATCGAGTCAATTAAAATCAGGGGAATTTCCGCTTCTTCTATCATTCTGGCATATTTCAGCGTTTCTTCATAGCTTATAGGCGCCAGAACAATCGCGTCCGGGCGGGACTCAATGGCTTCCAATATCAGCTGATGCGCCCGCTCGATCTCCCGCTCGGAATCCGGCCCCCAGATCGTAAGCTCCGCCCCGTTTTCTTTGGCTGCCATCCTGGCGCCCTCGCTGATAGATTCCCAAAAATCATTTGTCTCGTCAATAGCCTTTTGAATCAAAATAATTTCTAACGGCTGGCTATTTCTGCGAATCCGAACCAGATTCCCCACGCCAATCACAATGCCGAAAATTCCCAGTCCCAAGAGCAGGACAAACAGCCTTTTATATCGTTTCATTCCTCCGCTCCCTCCTTCTGATACGGCAAACGGATTTTTGCCGTTGTTCCCTTTCCTGGAGCGCTTTCAAAGGTGATGCCATATTCCGCTCCATAATAGAGCTGTATCCGTTCATTTACGTTTTTCAGCCCTACGCCGTTGGAACGGGTATCTCTCACATGCTTTTCAAATATCTTCTCAAGAGTCTCCTCCTCCATGCCGATTCCATCGTCCTGAACCTCCAGGCAGGTACAGCCGCCGGCCAGATATCCCGCAATGCGCACAGTCCCCTTCCCTTCCTTGTATTTGATCCCGTGATAGATGGAGTTTTCTACCAGGGGCTGCAGAATCAGTTTCACCACCTTGGCCTGAAGAATTTCTTTTTCTATGGCAATCTCGTATTCAAGCTTGTCCTTGTAGCGCATTTTCTGAATCGTAAGATAGCTTTCCGTATATTCAACCTCCTCCGCAACCGTCACTACCTCCTGCTCATTGCTGATGCTTCGCCGCAGAAGCTTTGCCAGCGAAGAGGTCATACGCACTACTTCCTGATTCTTTCCCCATTCTGCCATCCAGATAATCGAATCCAGGGTATTATACAAAAAATGCGGATTGATCTGTGACTGTAAGGCCCGCAGCTCCGATCTGCGCTTAATCTGCTGTTCTTTATCTCTCTGATCTATGAGGTTTTTTATCTCCTCTGTCATGATATTGAAGCTTCGGCTGAGATTGCCAATTTCATTGTTATCGCGAACCGCAAGAGCAGCATGGGCAAAATTGCCCTTCTCCACCTCTTTCATGGAATGTTCCAGAGCCTTAATCGGCTTGGTAATCTCATCGGATAGAAGATAAGCCAGAAGCAGCGCCGCCATGAACAGGCCGACTGCAATCAGCAGGTATATCTTCAAGGCTGCGTCTACCCGCCGCATAAGCTCCGACTCCATAGATACGCCGACCACGATCCACCCTGTTTCTTCCGAGCGGGAAATCGTATATAGGCGGCCATCCTCTGTCAAAAAGGAGGAGGCTTCCGTGTTCATCACCTCTGTAATCAGCTCCTGCTTCATTCCGCTGTAGATAAGCTGCTGCTGGGGATGGTAGACAATACCGCCGTTTTCATCCAATATATAAATATAACCTCTGCTTCCAAGACTAAGGCGCTCACACAAATCGCTGATAGCGCTGTAATTGAGATCTACAAAGAACACACCTCCGGCTTCCGGTTCCTCCCGTCTGGAAATATTACGGCTTAAGGTTACCACCCAGTCATAGCTTCCCTGTATAACATTCTGCACATGAGACGAAGAAATCACGGCTCGTCCCCCTGCATCCACCGCTTCCTGATACCAGGAAAGATCCGGCACGGAGATAAAGGGGTTTAACTCGGAGTTTCCCTTATTAATCAGGCACTCTCTTTTCTTGGGAAGAAGCGCGATATTGGCGATATCATCTCTTGTATCCGTAAGCGTCTTAAAAACCTCTATGATCCGCTCCCGCAGCTCTGCCTTGCGTTCCTCTGATAGCGTCTCCTCAAAAAGATAGTCCCGCACATCTGAATTGCTGGCTACGAGGAAGGAGATATTTTCCATATATCCGATATAAGAATCAATATCATCATTCACCTGCCCGATTAGCTGCGATGTATACTCCGTAGAATTTTCCAGCACTGCCTCCCTGGTAAACCGCAGGGACAGCACAAAAAATATCAGCAGAGCAAATACAATGAGAAACGCAAATGAAAAAATAATCGAGGTTCGGATACTGCGGAAGCGCATCATCAAATTTTTCTTCATCCTTTACGCTTCTCCTTCGCATATTCCGTAGGCGTCCTGCCCGTAGCTTTTTTAAAGGCAATACTAAAATAATGCGGATCGGAAAATCCCACTTCGCCGGCCACCTCATAGGTTTTCATAGATGTATTCTCCAAAAGCCTCTTTGCCTCTTCCATACGCCTCTTTGTCAAAGCCTCGATAAAGGTTTCCCCCGTACAGCTTTTAAACAGAGTACTAAAATAACTGGTGCTGATAGCCAAATGCGTACATACGGAATTTAGATTTACCTCCGTATTCATATAATTCTCTTTGATATAATCAAGCGCTGCTAATGCCAGCTTTTTCCCATAGCTTTCCCGCTGCTCATTCAAAAGTCCGGAAATATGCCCGCAGATTGCAATTACATCCACAGCCATATCGGTTAAATGATCATACTCATAAATCCGGTTTAGAAATTCCTTTTCTTCCTGTACAACTGCATTTTCCTTATCCTTCATAAGATTTGCCGAGCCGATCACCGACAGCAGAAGATTCTGCATATAAATAATGGAGCGGTTGCGATTGGCATGTGATTCCCGGATTTCCTGAGCGAATCTTCGGATAATACTTGCAATCTCTTCCTCTTTTCCTTCCTTCACCGCCTGAACCACCCGGCCGGCCCACTTCGGAACATCAATGGATATGCCGCCTGCCTGCTTCTTTGCCAACTCCCACCGAAGAATCTGACCGCCGCCCATCAAGAACTTCTGCTCCATAACTTCCCTGGCGGTCTCATAGGACTGATGCAGACGCCGAATATCCGAAACACTCTGGCCTACGCCAATCGTCGTCTCAATCGACAGCAGCTCCCGTATCGTTTGCTGAACCTCTCCCAGCGCTTCCTCTATCTCCTTTGCAAACTTATCTTCCGATTCGCTGCAAAAAATAACGACCGTCATTTCTTCCATATTCTGAAAAGCAGTACCGAGTCCCCGGCGCTTAATCAACTCCTGAGTAATATTGCAGATGGCAAACAGCGCCAGATCTTCCCGCACATTTTTATACTGATCCAAAAACGGATACAGATCGTCTCCTTCTACAATCGCAGTATTAAAAAAACAGCCTGGCAGAGAAATATCCAACTCGTCCATTCTCTCTTCCAAACCATCCAAGCGCTCATTTCCCCGCAAGAGACTGTTCAAAAACCGCCCTTGCAGAAAGGGCCTATTGCTTACATAGGCCCCGCGCAGTTTTTTCAATGTTTTTGTTTTGGCGCACTTTTCATCCAGACACGCCTTTACCCGAAGAAGAACCTCCATAAGCTCCGAAGGCGTAATGGGTTTTAGTATGTATTCCATCACTTGATAGCGAACTGCCTGCTTTGCATATTCAAACTCATCATATCCGCTGATAATGACAGTTTTTGTATCCGGATAGTTTTCATGGACAAAGCGTGCAAGCTCAAGCCCGTCCACATAAGGCATATAAATATCCGTCAGCAGCAGATCCGGTGCGGTCTCCTTCATTCGCTCCTTCGCCTGCCGCCCGTTTTCACAGCTCGCAATCAGTTCGAATCCCAGCTCTTCCCAAGGGATATTTTCACTGATCGCCTCTCTTATAAGGGCTTCATCATCTACCAGAATTGCTTTATACATCATTCTTTCCCCCAAAAACGATCCTCTGCCTTCCCCCTCCATATGCTTTAACTGAACAATTTATTAAAGAAATTCATAATCGAATCGAAAAACCGGGTAATAAAGTTTCCTACCTTCTCCGTATCTATATTGTCCAGATCAAGGCCCATGCCCTTTAATTTGTCATACAGCTCACCGGCCTGCTTTGCCAGTGCGTCCACATCCAGATCCAGCTTGCTGATCTTGTTCATCAGCTTAATCAGTTCCTGCACCTGTTCGTCCGTCAGTTCAATATTAAATTCCTTCATAGCATTGCGGATGATCCGTTCAATATCTTCATCAGACTCCACATGCTCTTCCGCAATCTGCTGCTTGATATAGGCGATAATATCGGAAGCCGTCTCGGAATCTCCCAGTACGTCGCCCAGGTCTCCTGTCACTACGATCTCGTTTACGGCCGCCTCCAGGGCTTCCTCGCCTACGGTTTCACCTGTCATTTCCTCGTAGCCCTTGACCGCCCCGATGAGGGCCGCCGTTCCGGATAAGTTGGTAGGGCCTGCCACATATACATCCGCATCCTTAAGGCCGGCTGTGATCAGGGCGTTTCTGTACATATCTATGGTACAATAACTGATGTTGTAAGTCGTGACATTAAGACCCGTGCCTTCTGCTGCCGGACGTATCAATACGGAGGACAGGGCTTTCGTTCCTATGACGCCTGCGCCAAGATACTGATCCAGGTATTGGTGCTCCTGCTCGTTGGTTACGTATATTACTTTGTAGCTTTCCAGCTCCGCCGGATCTACGCCCAGCAAATTCAGCACGGTTGCCTTCTGCTCCTCGCTTAAGTTGGCTCCCAATGCCAGAATCGGCGTATCGTCCTCTGCCGCAAACGCAGTGATTCCTGTTGTAAGCAGCATTGTCATCGCCAGTATCAATGATAAAAGTCGCTTTTTCATATTAATATAATCCTCCCATTCCGGTTCCGCGCTTTTCCTTTCTGCGCGGATGTGTTAGTTCTTCGCTTAACCAATTGTACAGATCTTCATATACGGCGCTGCGATCCGTTTCATTCAGAACTTCATGCCGATCCGTATCATAAAGCTTCAGCGTGACTTTCTCCATTCCCGCTTCCTGAAACCGTCTTTTGACCAGTTTCACGCCTGTTCCAAAATCCCCTACCGGATCTTCTCTCCCTGACACAAACAGCACGGGCAAATCTTTAGGCATTCTTGCAAGATTATTTTTCACGGACGCCATTTCCATACTGTAAAACAAATTGTAATATCCGTTTAGGGTAAACCGAAAGGTGCAGCGCTCATCCGCCAGATAGCGGTCTACAATCTTCGTTTCTTTGGTAAGCCAATCGGCTGTTGTCCTTGCCGGTTTGAAGTGTTTATTATAGCCTCCGAAAGCCATTCTGTCAATGAGAATACTCCGGTGACGCCATCCAAATATTGCCGCCATTCCCCGGCAAAGCCCTCTTCCGGCTTTTAACACAGGCACCGGCTTTGTCCCGGTTCCCATAATGATCGCGCCGTCAAGCTTTTTGCCCCACAGGCACAGATACTGGCGAAGAAGAAAGGACCCCATGCTGTGGCCAAGCATATAATACGGCAGATCTCCATAGCGTTTTTCCGTCAGATTTTTCAGATGGCGGATGTCCTTGAGTACGGCTGCATTTCCCTTCTTTTCACTGAAAAATCCGTATTCCTTTTTGGAGAGGATAGAAGCTCCATGTCCGAGATGATCATGACCCACCACCACAAAGCCCCGCTCTGTCAGATATTGTGCAAATTCTTCATAGCGATCAATAAATTCCACCATTCCGTGAACAATCTGAAGAACCGCTTTTATCTCTCCTGATTCCGGCCTCCACTCCACTGCATGGATATTTGTCTTTCCGTCGTTAGACAAATAGGTAAACTCCCGTTTTACTGTCATGGCTGTCATCCTTTCCTGCTTATCATAACATATAGTATACCATGAAACCCTAAGATTGTATGAAGTTTTTATAAAAATTTCATGTCCCTGTAAAAAACGGAAGGCTCTTTCCGTTGATTTTGGAAAAGCCTTCCGCTTTTTATCATTTTTTTATTTTGTAATTGTTCCGTCTAAGTCCCACAGATCTTCCCACCCGGATGCTCCCGGCCAAAGGAATACCTGCCCCTTTACGAGACGGCAGCCCTTATCAGCTTTGGCTATGCGCTCCATCTCTTCCTCTATCAGAGGGTCCTCGGTGATGCATTTCAGATTGCTGAGGTACTGAGGCTCCTTTACGGAGAAGGGAATCGGAATCTGGCCCCTTTGTACCGCCCATTTCAGACAGATCAGCACCGGGTGAACTCCGTGTGCCCCGGCAATCTCCACAATCTCCGGAAGCTGTGTATCCGCCACATCCTCCGGGGTCCGATCACGCTCCGGTCTTGAAGGGGAGCCTAGCGGGCAATAACCGATGGGCTGAATCCCGTGCTCTTTGGCATACTGAAACAGCTCTTCCTGCTGAAAGCTTGGGTGGCACTCCAGCTCCAAAGCGGCCGGGCGGATTCTGCACAGCGGCAGAACGGCTTCCAGTTTCGGAATTGTCATATTGGACATTCCGATATAACGCACCAGCCCCATGTCCACAAGCTGCTCGCACTGCCTCCATGTATCCATAAATTCTTCTACGCTGAAAGGCTTGGAATCGGAATTTCTTGCATCTCCGTCGCAGCCCGGCGCATGATAATTCGGGAATGGCCAATGCACAAAGTACAGATCTATCTGTTCCAGCTGCAGATCCCGAAGGCTTTTTTTGCAGGATGCAACTACTTCTCTATGGCAGTCGTTCCAAACCTTTGAAGTAATAAACAGCTCCCGGCGCGTCACTGCTTTTTCCTCAAACAGCTTTTTAAGCACTTCGCCAATCTGATCCTCATTTTGATATACGGAGGCGCAGTCAATCAGCCGGTAACCGCTTTTAATCGCGCCATACACTGCTGCCGAAACCTGATCCGCCGCATATTTATCAGAACCAAAGGTCCCAAGTCCTAAGCCCGGAATTTCCTCGCCTGTGTATAGGGTTCTTTTGGGCACGCAGCCCGGATCAATTCTCTCGCTCATGATTCTCTCCTATTTTGGTTTTGTAATATCTCATTTGGCTTTATTCGAATACAACCGCTACTTTTCCGCACTGTCCGCCGGCCATTAGCGCATAAGCCTCATCCGCCTTCTCCAGCGGGAACTCATGGGTAATCAAATCCTCCGGATGAATACCCCAGCGCACCAAACGCTCCACCAGTTCTTCCATTCTCCACAGCGACGTTACCCAGGAGCCGTAGATAGTCTTTTGTCCATGCATAATATCCGGACTTGGTTCAAAGGTACAGGTGTTCCCTTCTCCTACAAGAGCAATTCTTCCCCATTCTCTTGTGGCGCGTATGGCGAGCTGCCTTCCCGGATCACTTGCACTGGCGTCAATGGCTCTCTCTACTCCATGACCGCCGGTGACCTTCAGAATTTCATCAAGCGTATCCTTGCCGGGCTTAAACACATGATCCACCAGACCAAGATCTTTTGCCAGCTTAATGCGGTAGTCGTTCATCTCTACGCCAATCAGCATATTTGCTCCCATAGCCTTTGCTACCATAAGCGCCGCAAGCCCTACCGGCCCGAGTCCGGTTACCAGTACGGCGTCATTTCCGCAGACGCCGATTTTCTCAATGGCCTCGTAAACCGTTCCGAATCCGCAGGCTACCTGCGCGCCGTCCTTGTAGGTCAGCTCGTCAGGAAGGGCAATCAAGTCCTTCTCGTCTGCCAGTATGTACGGAGCCATGCCGCCGTTTCTCTGCCAGCCGTAGGCTGCGCGGTACTTGCTTTTGCAGGAAATAAAGTATCCTCTGCGGCAGTCATTGCAGACGCCGCAGCCTGAAATATGATATACGATTACGCGGTCGCCCTTTTTAAATCTCTTCAAGCCTTCTCCTTCTTCCACTATGACGCCGCAAGGCTCGTGGCCGGCCACCAGTCCGGGGATGTATCCTTCCGCTCCCTTTCCTGTGTGCTCCCGGTAGATACAGCGGATATCGCTGCCGCAGATTGTGGTGGCCTTTGTCTGAATCAAGACCTGTCCGTGTCCCGGCTTTGGTACATCAAACTCTTTCAGCTCCACAGTACTGTTTCCCGGTAAAATTGCTCCCATCATTTTTTCCATGATTCCTGTCCTCCTATTTAAGCCGCTGCGCGACGGCACTAAAGGGTAAAGCTGCTTCGGCACACCTGTGATGAGAGAAACTTTTATTCGAAAAAGCACTCATAAAAGTTCCTCTCGTGCGCCTTTGCAGCTTTACCGTCCAGCAGAAATTATTTTTCAAAATTACTTGACATTTCTTAGCCGGACTATTCCAGTTCCGTAATGCTCCGCGTTTTTTATAAGTTTATTATAACGGATTCCTGTTTTGTTTTAAGAGAAAAACCGGACATTTTCCTGTTTATCATGTCGCCTTTTCGAAGTTTTCTTGCAATTTGACCGCCGGAATGATAATCTGATAGCAAAAGAATCTGAGGAGTGGAATATATGCGCGATTTGTATACGGACTTAAATATAAAATTTTCTGTGGAAAGCATAGATTTTTACGCTCTGAATATCTGCTATGAGCGGTTTCTGCGGACAATCCCCAGCCACAGCCACGGCAGCGGATGCTATGAAATCCATTATATTTCTTCCGGTTACGGACACGCAAAGATCCGGGATGTTCTGTATGACATTATCCCTAATACTCTGTATATCACCGGCCCTCATGTGGAACATGCACAGGTTCCTTCCCCTGAGGATCCCATGTGCGAATACTGCGTTTATTTAAAAATGGGAAAAAGACATCTTCCTAAAAAAACGTCCGCCCTTACACTTTTTGAAGAAACCCCATTCTGGTTCGGCCAGGACAGCCAGAATATAGGTTCTATTATGAAACAGCTTTTTTTTGAACTGGAAAATCAATATACGGGATATGTTACGCAGGTACGGACTCTGCTGACGCAGCTCATCATTCAAATGATCCGAAACTATGAGATGAAGCAAAAGGCTCTTCTGCACTTCGGCCCGTCCAACTTAGGCGACAGCAAGTTTATTATCCTGGAAGAATATTTTCTCTATGAGTATCAGAATCTGTCTCTGGAAGCCCTCTCCGAGCGTTTGGGCTTAAGCTGCCGGCAAACGGAACGGCTTTTAAAAGAGCACTACGGAAAAACATTTTTGCAAAAAAAGACAGAGGCAAAAATGGCTGCCGCCCTTTTGCTTCTGTCAGAAAAACAGCGTTCCATCTCCTCTGTCTCCGAAGCTCTCGGCTATTCCTCCGCCGAGCACTTCTCTGCCGCATTTAAAAATTATTACCATGCTTCCCCCAGGGAATACCGGAAAAAGCTGTGATACATGATTTATTTTTTCTTACTCTCCAGCAGCGTAAATGCAAAATCCTTGATAGCCTTTGCCGCCTCCTCATAAGTCATATCCGTAGTATTGATGCACAGATCGTAGTTGCGCATGCTCTCCCACTCCTGACCGGTAAAATAGCGGTAATAATCCCGGCGGTAACGGTCTGTCTTGGTGATAAATTTATCCGCCTTCTTCCAATCAATCTTCTGGCGGTTCATCTCCTTCTGGATACATTTCTCTCTGGAGGCATAGATGAATACGCGCACCAGATTCGGCTTGTCATTCAGCACATAGTCTGCGGCTCTTCCGATTACCACATAGGAGGACATGTCCGCCAGCTCCCTAAGCACCTTGGCCTGATAGTTGAAAAGATTGTTGTTGGAGGTAAAGTCTTCCTTCTCCGGAGGAATCAGTCCTCCGGTATATACCTTCTGGGATGCCCGGAACAAAAGGCTTTTCTTCTGATCCTCGTCAGCCCGGGCAAACAGTTCCTGGCTGATTCCGCTTTCGTCGGAAGCAAGCCGCAGCAAATTCCGATCGTACAGCTCCACGCCCAGATCCTTTGCCAGTATCCTTCCGATGGAGGTTGCGCCGCTTCCACAGGTTCTTGTGATAGAAATTACGAAATTATCCATATTCCACACCCCTTAATTAAAATGCTTACATCTGTTATACTTTAATCTTGTCAAGCTCCGTGAGATTTACACCTAAGCTTGTCAAAGTAACCTTTAACTCTATATATCTGTCATGCATAGAGTCATAAGTATCCGGAGCCACCTCTTTTATTGACAGCATCCAATTTTGCAGCCTTGAAAATTCACTGACATAATCCTTAATAATATCCGCACCGCTTGGCATAAGGTCACCTGCTTTCTATAAGTAAAATGATAAGTATTTATACACTTTTATTATAGCAACCCATGTACAGGGTGTAAAGCTTTTATTCCATATTGCTAAAGTATATTCCGGGCAGTCTGCGATTCATCCTTCCGCCATAAGAGAATTTCGGTATATTTTTATAACCGAAACATCCGTGCCACGCTCAAATAAAAGTCCGGATTGGCCTGCCGGATAGCGTTGGTTTCGTTGGAAAAGATGGTCAGCCACCCTCTGCCGATGGTCAAAAGCAGAAGCCCGAGGGTAATCACATACAGGATGCGGGAGGAACGGGTACCATCAAAGTGTATATGCCCGAGTATCAGCAGAAATGCCAGCAGGCTTACTGCAAGGCTCAAATCACAGACATAACGGATATGAATCCCTCCCAGCAAAAAGTCAACATATCCAAGTCCCAGGATTCCCAATAGCATAAGCCCGCTGGTCCACCGCTTTAAGGAATCCTTTTTATCCTTTCCGCAAAAGGTCAGACCTACCAAAATAATTCCCAGATTCAACGGCATTCGGAAAAGTCCGACGCTGTACTCCTGGTAAAGATAATTGCCGAAATCAATACACTTTTCCGTAGTAAACCGCAGGAACGGAAAGAACTCCGTATAGACAAAGGATTCCAAAAAGTAATGATATACCATTGATAACAAATGATGCATACTTAAGGTGATCCCATTATATCGGATATCACTTTCCGTAAGCTGAAATGCAGTCCCAAACTCAAATACGGAGCCAAAACGTATCCGGTTATAATACATCACACCGATCCCGCCCAGCAATACAGGTATCAGGAAAGGCAGAACGCACCTAAGCTTATCCGCCAATACCGCTGTCCGATCAAAAAGGATGCGCAGGAACAGCGGCGCTGCAAACGCCACAGCCAAAAGCAGCATATTAGGCCGGGAAAGCACCAGCATCACCACAGAGATTCCCGCCAAAGCAAAAAGCAGCATCCGCCTGATTCCTTTTTCACTAAGACAAGCATAACAGGAAAAAGCAGTAAAGGCAGCTAACCATCCCACTCCGCTGATAAGCGGAAGATAATAAAAGCTTAAGGATGCCTGCATCAGATACAGAAAGCTTCCAAATACCACGGCTGCCTCTCCCGTCAAGAACAGAACCAGATTTGCCCGGGGCCGGAAGATCCGGTAAAGGCCGTGAATGGCTCCAAAGACGGCTAAGATGGCAAAAACAGACAAAAGCGTGCCGGCCAAAAGCTCCGTAGGAATCATTCCCGTAAGCCAGTACACCGGATAATATACCATAAATAAGGGCGCCAGCCCAAAATAGGAATAGTATTGCCCGTTATAATAAGCCCGATCCCAGTGATAGGTAATCTCCTTTTTATCCCTCTCTCCCTTATCGTAAGGATTGTCAAGCTCTTCTAATGCCGGATTCACGTCCAGATCAAGGGCCGTCTGTCCTTTTTCAAAGGCGTCAAGCTGCTGCATATAAGCATCCACGACCATCTCCGAAGAACGAATCTCTTCCAGTGCAGGATAGGGGCGGAGATATTGATGTGAAGGCGCTCCGCCATACAAGATCCAACCGGAAACCAACAGACAAAAAGCCAGAACCATCAGATTCATCCTGCGGTGACTTTTTTTCTCCGGACAATATTCCGCTTCGTAAAGCCGGAATCGCAGTATGGAAAACAATCCAAAAAGCAAGCCTGTCACCAAGAACAGACGAAGTCCATGAATCCTGAGCGGAACCCGTTCATTCAGCACCACAGAAAGAAAAAATACCGGCTCTTTAAGCTCTTCCGTAAAATTAATGCGAAGTCTTGTCAGATCCCCATGACTATTCAAACGAACCGTAAAGGAGGACTCTCTCCCTCCCGGATTCACCTGAAAGCTTCCGGCTCCCGTAGTCCGATAGGCATTGGCTGCATCACAGATACCGATATTTCCGGACAGAACCTGAGCCGGGCCGGCAGTATATACCGTTACACTGCGCGTTCTCTCCGACAGGCCGTCAAAAGAAACGGTTGGATTCTCCGGGAGAATGGGAAGCGCTTCTCCGTTAAAGCCCTCCTTCTGTGACAAATCCATCTCGATTCTGTTGTAATTTCCAAAGTTTTGAGAAAAATAAGAAAATTGAAAAACACACAGCTCCAAAAGCGCCGCCAGAAGAAACGCGATCATCAGAAGAATCCATACATTTGCCTTTTTAACAGCTGCAATATACTTTTTCATCATTCAATTCCTTTGCCAAATATACTTCAAGACAAAGGCTGTAAGATGTTTCCTTATGGGTCTGTGTATATAAAAAACCGGAAACCCTCCAACTTCAAGGTTTCCGGCGCCCCTGCCAAGAATCGGCGTGACAGGATTTGAACCTGCGGCCTCTACGTCCCGAACGTAGCGCTCTACCAAGCTGAGCCACACGCCGTTATGCAATTGTTTTACTGTCAGCACTAATTATCCTATCATAGAATCCGGTATTTGTCCAGTACAAAATACCGGATTCTACAATTTTTCTAAGTTTCAGATGTTTCTTCTCCCGTATCCTCTCCCTCGGAAGGATTTTCTTCCGGCGGGTTTTCCTCCGATGGATTTTCCGGCGGGTTCTCTTCCGGCTTCTTCTCCGCCGGCGTACCCTCCTCCGGAGCAAAGTTCCAGGTATAAGAGAAAATATGATCTCCGATAATCAGTCCGCTCAGCGCCGGATTATTCCTGTGGGTCCGGAAAAACACTCTGTTTCCCACATTGGACTCTCCCGCAATAGCCCGGCGGGCCGCAGTAAAGCATGCCTGGCTTACACTTCCCAAATCCTGCTGCAATACCAGATCAAAACGGCCCGAGGTGACAGGCGAGAACTGCCCCGGCGCCCGGATAACGCTCATAATGGTGTTCTGTGAAAAGCGGGGATCGCGAATCCGGTTCATCACCACGGCTCCTACCGCCAAACGCCCGGCGTCTCCCTGGTTGGCCGCCTCACAGTGGATCAGAACCGCAAGGGCCGTAACCTCTTCCTCCGTGGCGCCATAAGCTCCATAATTTACATTATCGCTTCCCGTAGTCTGGACACCGGTCACATTTCCCAATGACGCATTGATTTCTGCTAGCTTGGCCGCCTCCAGGGATGCCTCTAACCGCTTCTTTTCCGCTATGAGTTCAGCCAATACCTCCTTTTGGTTCTCCAGGGTATCATTTTTACCGTTCAGATCTGCCTGAGCCGCCGCAATGTCATTTACATGCTGCCCAATCTTACCGGAAGTGCTTTTTGCCAGGGCGGAAACCTCATTCTGCTTTTCCACAACGGAAGTGTGAAGCTCGTCCAAAGCCTCCATCTCTCCCTGAAGCTCTGCCTCTTTGTCCGCTATGGCTTCCTTCTGCGCCACATAATTCTCCATCATCTGACGATCATAAGCAGCTATACTGGCCGCGTAATTCGCCTTGTTAAGCGCATTGGCAAAGCTGCCCTCCTCCAGAAGAATTTCAAAAAAAGAAGGCTGGGAATTTTCATACATATACTGGATTCGTGTTTTCATATCCTCGTACTGCTTTTCTTCCACCCGCTTTGCTTCTTCCAACTCGGCCTGGGTCTTTTCAATCTCTTTTTCCTTATCTGCAATCTGCCGGTTCAGATCCTCGATCTGCTCGCTGATAGATGCATACTGATTGTTCAAATCCTTCAGATATGCCTCCATACTTGCCTTTGCATCCTCCAGCTTCTTCTGCTTGTTCTTTGTCGCATCGATCTCCTGCTGGGTTTTATCAATTTCATCCTGCTGTCTGTCAATTTCATCCTGGGTTTTATCAAGCTCGTCCTGGGTACGATCAATCTCGTCTTTCTTTGTGGCATGAGAAGAAAAACCAAGGCTGCACAGCATGGCTAAACCAATTATTCCATATAAGATTTTCAGGAGTTTCCTGTTTTTCATCTTATCACCCATTTTACTTCCAGTCGTATTGTGTCAGCGTTCCCATCAGCTTCATCTGTGCAAAGCTGTTCTGCCTTAAAGCTTCATACAGCACAATTGCCGCCGCATTGGACAGATTCAGAGAACGGGTTTCGCCGATCATGGGAATCCGAATGGCTCTCTCCTGGTTTTCAAGAAGCAGCTCTTCCGGGATACCTGCACTCTCCTTGCCGAACATCAGATAACAGTCCGGCTCAAACCGTACCTCCGAGTATACCTGCGGTCCCTTCGTCGTCGCCATATAAATTTTCGCCTGGGGATTCCTTAAAAGGAAATCCTCATAATTGCTGTAGGTTGTCACGTCAAGCTGGGACCAGTAATCCATTCCTGCCCGTTTTAAATCCTTTTCCCCCAAGCGGAAGCCCAAAGGCTCTATCAAATGAAGCCGTGTTCCCGTGGCGACACAGGTCCGTCCGATATTCCCTGTGTTTGCCGGAATCTCCGGTTCCAAAAGTACAATATTAAATGACATTCCGCTTTAATTCCCCTCTTTTTCCTTCCGAAGCCGGCTCACAAAATCGGCCAGACGGCCAAACGCCTCCTTCAGATCTTCCAGGGAATAAGCGTAGGAAAGCCGTAGGAATCCTTCTCCGCAGGCTCCGAATGCAGTTCCCGGAACAACGGCTACCTTTTCCTCCATCAGAAAACGAGTTGCAAACTCCTCTGAGGTAATACCAAATTCCTGAATACCGGGAAATACATAGAAGGCTCCAAAGGGTTCAAAGCACTTTAATCCCATTTCCCGAAGGTTATGTACCACATACCGCCTTCTCTGATCGTAGGACTCGCGCATCATGGCTACATCCTCATCCCCGTTTTTTAAAGCCTCCACTGCCGCAAACTGGCTGTTGGTAGGCGCGCACATGATTGCAAACTGATGAATCTTTGTCATCTGCTCAATGATAGGCGCCGGACCGCAGGCGTATCCCAGACGCCAGCCGGTCATGGCATAAGCCTTAGAAAAGCCGTTAATGAGAATCGTCCGCTCCTTCATTCCGGGCAAAGAGGCAATGGATACGTGATCCTCCTTATAGCTCAGCTCCGAGTAAATCTCATCCGACAGTACCAGAAGATCTTTTTCAATCACAATCCGGGCAATTTCCTCCAGATCCTTTCGTTCCATAATCGCCCCGGTAGGGTTATTGGGGAAGGGCAGCACCAGGATCTTAGTTTTCTCCGTAACTGCCTCAAGAAGTTCTTCCTTTGTAAGCCGGAACTCATTTTCCTCTTTCAAATTGATAATTACGGGCACTCCGCCGGCCAGTACGGCGCAAGGCTCATAGGATACATAGCAGGGCTGCGGAATCAACACCTCGTCTCCCGGATTCAGCACTGCGCGGAATGCCATGTCAATGCCTTCGCTTCCGCCTACGGTTACTACGGTTTCTTTCATGGAATCATAGCTTACGCCGATTCGTCTCTTCAGATAATTGGAGATCTCATCCCGAAGCTCCTTTAAGCCTGCGTTGGAGGTGTAAAAGGTGCGCCCTCTCTCCAGTGCATAGATTCCTTCATCCCGAATGTGCCAGGGAGTATCAAAATCAGGCTCCCCCACTCCCAGGGAAATTGCATCCGGCATCTCACTTACAATATCAAAAAACTTCCGGATACCTGATGGGGGAATATTCACAACCTTGTCAGCTAAAAAATTTCTCACGGTGTCACCAGCATCCTTTCATCTTTTGATTTATGTACCATAATAGAGCCATGATCCTTGTACTTTTTCAGTACGAAATGTGTGGCCGTGCTCAATACGGTATCAAGAGGAGAAAGCTTATCGGACACGAACTGAGCCACATCGCGCATTGTCTTGCCTTCAATCATCACCATGAAATCAAAGCCGCCGGAGATAAGATATACGCTGTCCACCTCCGCATAATTGTAAATGCGCTCCGCTACCTTATCAAAGCCCAGGCCCCTCTGGGGCGTAACCTTCACTTCAATCAGCGCGGTCAGCTTTTCTTCGCCTGTCTTATCCCAGTCAATCAGCGTGTGATAGCCGCAGATAATTCCTTCCTTTTCCATGTCGGCAATCTCATTTGCCACCGTTACCTCATCCACACCCAGCATCACGGCCAAATCCTTTAACTCCACCCGGCTGTTCTTCTCAATAAAGGTTAAAATTTTTTCACGCATATGCTCCTCCTATTCCAGTTCCGTAATATTGTGCACTGTGCAGGATATTACTGTTTCCAATTCCGTAATACCCTTTTTTATTTATAAATTTTATATAACTCATCCGTCTTCGGCCGCTCCAGAAAAGCCTCTTCCTCTCCATTGAGAATCCGCTTGGCCTTTCCCTCCACAGCCTTTCCAATCACCGCTGCCGGAATACCTGCCTTTTGAAGCTCCCGTACCAGATCATGTCCCCGCTCTCCTGCCATCAGCATACAGCCGCTGGAAATAAGATAATACGGGTTTAGCCCAAAGTACTCGCACACCTCAACCGTCTCCTGGCGGATGGGGATGGATTTTAAATCTATCTCAAGCCCGATGCCGGACGCCTCCGCCAGCTCCCAGAGCGCCCCATAGATTCCGCCCTCTGTCACATCATGCATGGCGCTGATCCCAAATTCCGCCGCAAGCCTTGCCTCAGGCAGTACGGAAAGATACTGGTCAAAGCCTTTCGCTGTCTCCACAAAGGAACGGGAAAATCTGGTCAGCAGTTCTTCCTCCCTTTCCTTTGCAATAATGGAGGTTCCCTCAATTCCAATCCACTTTGTCACCAGAATATCCTGTCCGGCCCTTGCTCCAGCCGTAGAGATAAGACGGTTCTCTCCAACCTTTCCCACGCCGGTCACACTGATTACCGGCTGATTTACGGCCCTTGTCACCTCTGTGTGTCCGCCCATCACTTGAATACCGGACTTTGCACAGGCTTCTTCTACCTGCCCCATCATTTCCCTGATATCTTCCTCCGTAATCTCTTCCGGAAGAAGTACGGTCAGCATCACGCCTACCGGCTCCGCGCCGCTGCTTGCCAGATCGTTCACGGTCACCTGGATAGCCAGTGTTCCCACATCCTTCACCGTTCCTGTGATTGGGTCCGTGGATATCACGAAGACTTCCCCCGGTTCAAGCTTTATGGCTGCGCAGTCCTCCCCAACGCCCGCCCCTAACAGCACTTCGTCCCGTTTTGTCCGGATCTGTTTGAAAATGCTTCTCTTTAAAATCGTCTCCGAGACCTTACCTATCTTCATTTTTCCGCTCCTGCCCTCTGATTTCTCTTATTGCATTCGTTCCAGGCAGGAAGCCAGAGTTGCATTGACCAGGGCTTCATCCTGACTGGCTACTGCCGCCTGCAGCTCCGCAGATAAGCCCTCATCTCCGGCAACTCCAATGATAACTGTTCGGGGCGACGCATTGTAAGTACTCTTATTTACCTTTGTTACACTTTCCTCCACGCCATTCACATAGACATGCTTATATAACTCTGCCTGCACTCCCCGATGTGCGCTGTCCACTGCCCGGAAGCCAATGGGCTGTCCCGGATCTGCCACAATTATGACTCCCGGATCGGTCGTGCTCAGTGTCTTACTTACGTATTTTATGGAGCGATTGGAGGGCCTTGTCTCCTCCCCGTAGATCGTGAAGGTTATCTTTTTGTCTGCCGTAACTCCCTCTATATAAATGGGCGCATCCGTGTCATTTTTAAACTTAAAATCCTTATAAGTTCCTGCAATGGCCGCATCTGCGGAAGGATCAACATACGTTACAATCATAGAGTGGTTGGAGCGCTCCACAACCTCCAGCTCGGAAAGCAATACCGCATTGTACAGTGTAGTGGATACCTGACAGATTCCGCCGCCAAGACTGTCTACAACTTTGCCATTTAAATAGGAGCCGGCCATCTCATAACCATTTGCTGTTGTAAAAGGACTAACTACCTCATAGGTAGAGAAGGTATCTCCCGGATACAGAACCGTCCCGTTAATCAGCTGTGCTCCGTTGGATACGTTTTTACTTCTTGCTCCGTTGGAAGTACTATAGCTGGTGGTAAAGGTTCCCAGCACATCCTTTACCCGGCTCAGCTCTTCCTCACTTCCTCTTGGATAATCTGTCTCCACAGGAAGAACTACGCTTCCGTTTTCTTTGTTCCAGTCGTTTTCAATATAATTTAAAATCGCCTGCACGGAACCTTCTACATCCAGCTTCGTTCCCGTATTACCGTCTACGATTTCAAAGGAGCCGTTTACCCGCTTCAAGGCAGCGTCCTTGGCTTCGGAATCAAACTTTACACACTCTGTCGATACAAAGTTCCGTACGGAAGCAGAATCTACCATCCAGCTCAGATTATAAACCTTGTTTTCATGCTCCAGGTCTTTGCGCTCTTTATAGCGCTTGATCGCATTGCCTGTCTTTCCAAGCTGAGCCGCTTCTTCAATTACATCCATATTTGTGCATCTTAACCCCAGCTCTCCCAGGGTAACCTCCACCTGCTCGTCAAAGATCTCCAGGGTCAGTGTTTCCTCTTCCAATCTGCCTGCATAGGCATTTACTTCTGCCTCTGCTTCTGCTACTGTCATGCCGGACAGATCAATCTCGTCCACATAGATCCCTTTATGTATGACCGGATCTTCCTTTTCTTTCGCCAGCGCTTCGCTAGTTCCTGTTCCTGCAAAAGCAAAGACAAGAGCAAGAAGAAGCACAAAGACAATAAACCTTTTCATCTCTTTTCCTTTCTTCTGATTCTCAATGTTCTCCTTTAAACCGCATAGCTCAAAAGAGGAACGATCATTGCCAGAACTATAATTGCTATGATTACGGTAGAAATAATCTTTCTTGTCTTTTTACTGTACCAATTCATCTTTGAATCCTCCCATATTCCAAAATAATTCGGTCTATGATACGCGATGCTTCATTTTTTGTAAGGCTGTCCACAGATACCTCCAAGGCTATTTTATGATATTTTACCAAATCATTCAAGTACCCTTTTTGTGCAGGTGTGATAGCTCCTTGCTTTTTTGCCTTATAAATCAGTATCTTGGGAGTAAAAAGCTCCTCCGGGCTATCCGGAAATTCCTCTCTCATATGTTCATACAATGCCATAGCGGACAATGCATCCGAGGCTGCCCGATGTGCCTTTTCCTGCCGTATCTTATAATAACCGCACAGAGCCTGAAGACTTCTGTGTTCCATCTCGGGATGCAATACCCTTGCAATTTTTAAGGTATCAATTCCCTCCTTTTCAAAGGGTATGTTTAGATTGATCGTATTCTGCTTTACAAAACTGTAATCAAACAAAATATTATGGCCCAGCAGGGGCAGCGATCCGCAAAATTCTACAAGCCTTCTCACGGCCTTGGCCGTATCAATCCCCCCAGCTGCCATCTCGTCCGTAATGCCGGTCAGTTCTTCTATTCGTTTTTCAACCTTTCTGCCCGGATTCACTAAGGTTTCATACGTTTCCTCTATCTGTCCATGAACAACCTTTACGGCGCCGATTTCCAAGATCCGATCAGCTGCCGGACTTAAGCCCGTAGTTTCCAAGTCTAAAGCAATGTATGTATCGATCATATTATTCTTCCTCTTTTGTATTCCTCCACCGGCGGATATCCGCATTATTGTCTAGTGGATTCCTCTTCTCATAATCAAAGATCAAATAAACAGGTTCTTCTCTCTGTGCCTTAAGCGCTTCTACATGCTTTTGTTTTCCCTCATGCTTTAGAATCTCCCGAATCCGGGCTTCATAAGGGCGCTGATCTGCCGCAAATGACGGACGTTTTTTTACTTTTTCCCGCAGATAAAGATCTATGGTTAAAAGCTCTCCATATACTGCTTCTTCACCAGGGTGATTTTCCAAAATAAAGTCCCGCAAGATCTCATACCGCCGCAAACGGGAATGATTTCTTCCGCTTAACCCTTTTTGCTCATAAAAATCAGCCAGTCCTTCAAAAAATCGGAAGGGAGATGCATATGCCTTTAAAAGTTTCTCTAATGTATATTGGAATTGATGACTATTATAATAGATTTCTGCCATTTCTTCAATTGCCTTTAACTGTAAAATGTCGGAAAAGGAAAGTGAATCGGTATATAAGACCTCATAAGGCGGCTTATCCTGATAGACAATTCCATACCGCCCGGCCTCCCGGTACATAAGCGAGCCTTTCAAAATCTTTAGAAATCCAAGCTGAAGCTGCTCCGGCTTCAAAGCAAATACTTCGTCAAATGAATGTGCAAAGCTTGTATAATCCTCATAGGGCAGACCTGCTATCAGGTCCAAATGCTGATGGATATTACCCATTCTGTGAATCCTTGCCACATTGGCCCGAAGCTTTTCCAAGTCCGTCTTTCTGTGAATTGCTTCAAGGGTTTTCGGATTCACGGACTGCACACCGATTTCCAGCTGAATCAGTCCGGGGCGCATTCTTGACATTAGGGCAAGCTCTTCCTCATTCAGCAAATCCGCTCCAATCTCAAAATGAAAATTTGTCACTCCGTTGTCATGCTCAAGTAGATAGGTCCAGATGGCAAGCGCGCGATTGGAATCACAGTTAAAGGTGCGATCCACAAACTTTACCTGGGGCGCCTCAGCATCGAGAAAATATTGAAGCTCACAGAATACCTGCTCAAGATCCCGGAAACGAACCCGCTTGTCAATGGAAGACAGACAGTAGCTGCAGGAAAAGGGACAGCCGCGGCTTGACTCATAATAAATGATACGCTGCTCGAAATCTCTCAGATCCGAATAGACAAAGGGAAGCACATTCATAGGGATGGGACTTTCCGGTGCATTTTTGCAGATTTTATTTTCGTTTGTCTCCAATCCTATGCCGGCTTTCCTATATCTGCCTATGTCCGGCCCGGCAGACCGAAAAACTGCGCTTGGAATCTGCTTCCATTTCTCCGCCCTCTCCACATAGCACTCGGTCAAAAGGGAAAAGCTTCTCTCTCCCTCTCCTGTGAGTATTCCTGTAAGCTCCGGGTATTCTTCTAAAAGCTCCTCCGGACAAAAGGATACCTCCGGCCCTCCCAGCCAGATCGGAGTTTCGGGCAAAACCTTTGCACATTCCCTCACCAGCTCTTTTACCAGCTCTATATTCCAAATATAGCAGGAAAAGAGTAACACATTTGGGCTTTTTTTATAAAGTTCTCTTAATATTTCGTCTTTTCTATGGTTGATCGTAAATTCGGCCAGTTCCACATAGGATGATAATGCTCCCGCAGATGCTTTTAGACTGTAAACCGCAAGATTTGAATGTATGTATTTTGCATTAATAGCTACTAATAAAATCCGCATATAAGCCTTTATTTTCCATTCCGTACGATTCCTCTTTGTACTGCCGTATGAAAGCTATTTCCGGATGCCGGTGCATGTGAAGCAATATGTACGCTTTGAGGAATATTACTGTTGTAAAAAAGGAATTACTGCATCTGCAATAACTCCTTTCTTTCGTCTACATGTTTTCTTAAGCTTTATTTATAATCCGCACATCCTGCTTCGAACCGGAAACAGCATCAGTTACCTTTGCAGCCGGCTCGGCCCAGGCAGCCTCGCGGCACACAGAAGGTTCTGCTTAGAGCTGCTCCATTCCTGACCTGACTCGGTTCACAGATTCCTGTTGCGCAAGACCCAGACGTCAATGCTGCTTGCAAAGGGCTGTCTGCTGCTTCAAAAGCCCTAGGCAGGATATCACCCCCACTGTAGCGGATTGTGGGTACAGGGCACCGCTAACTCCCCGGCTGTGCGGAAATATGAAACAATTTCAGACCTTTAGTATAACGGTTATACATTGGTTTGTCAATGAATTTTCATGGCTGTCTTAACGCTTCTCTTAGTCAAGTGACATTTTGTCAATCATTTTTCTATAATATAATATCAAATAAAGCAGTGTTGTAATTGCCAACGAAAGAAACAAACCTATCCGCAGTGCAATTCTTAAAGATGAATCCAACTCTCTAAAGGAGAAAAATGCAATACTTCCCCATATTACAAAAAACAAAATACCAAACACAATATTAACATATATTCTCTTAGTAGCGCTCATTGGTTTTTCTTTAAGCTCTTCATCTGCTATCATCCTTACAAACTGCTTTGCTTTATTTGTTGTTTCATTTCGTATCCCTGCTTCTCCATAAATTTCATGTGAGCGCATTTTTTTCAAATATGATTTTGGCAATCTACCTGATTTCTTATATTTGACCATAGAATAGACATAATACGGAATCCATATAATATATAAAATTCCAAGGCAGTATAAAGGAAGCTTTGTTTCGGCCTCTCTCATATCAGTTGTTTCCTTAAAAACCACTTTATAGGAAAGATACACCTCCCCATCTCTTACTAATTGGTATACTGCAGGCACTTTTCCATCTAAAGCAGAGGTCTTTTGATAACTTACCCATAATTCTACTTTATCTCCCTTTTTCACCACCTCCTCAAAATTGGTCTGGTCCAAAATAGAACAAATGCGTTTACTAAAATAATAGATGTTTCCGTTATTCAGATATAGTTCTGCAATTTTCCCGCCATATTTAGTAGAAGCTCTTGATGTAATAAATTTCTCCACAATACCATCCACATGCTCTAGTTCTTCATAGGATGGAAGAGATGTTTTTAACACCTCTTTTGCATCATAAACATCCCAAATCATCGACACTGTTAAATAAATCAAAACAGCAAGCATACCGTTTAACTGTATTACATATAATCTTTTAAGACTCTCTTTTTTCATAATTTTAGTCAGCTTCCTTGTAATGATTCAAAATAATTTCTGTCCAATGCGGAGATACTATTTGTTGCTCCGGAAAGTAATTCACCTGGAGCATGTTTGAAAATTACTTTCTGTCAGATGTGTACTACAGTTTATGGAGAATTTTCAAACACAGTAAACTAAGTATGGGTGGTATGGATGTTGTTGATTCGGAGTCCCAGTTTGTAAGTGTAGATCGATTTGTCTCCCTTCCAGTTGGTTCCCTCCACCATACGAGTTTTTCTCTTGATAGCGGCTTTTCAAAAGTTTCATCTGTTCCTTGCCCACCATATGACTGAAGTCTGGATCTTTTTGCGAGAGACTGCTTCATCTTATATTTTGCCGTATTATAAACCCATCCACGCCGGTTTTCATGCACCTGCAGCTTTTCCGCATGACGCCACGCTTCATAGAAAGCTACCGCAAAAAAATTCAGTAACAGAAATTTCCCCGTCCGCCTACAGCTTTTGCAAAAATTCAATGGGTTCCTTGTTTGGTCCCTCTACAATAAAATAGCGTATGCCATTCTCCCAGAAAGGCAGAAATACGATCTCATCACTCTCTAAGAACTGATATCCCTTTTCTTTTGCAAGGGCGAAAGCCTGCTCAATATCAGGAACGTTCAAGGCGAGATGGTCAATAGCTCCTCTTGCCATTGCTGCTGATTTGTTCTCATAAGTCTCAATAAGAATATCACCGGCCTGTAAAAAAGCTACCGGAATATTGCCGCCCTTCTCGTTGATCGTCTCATACACCAGTTCAAAGCCAAGATCCGTATAGAATGCCTTTGTTGCTTCCAGATCATTTGTCGGGATTCCGATATGCTGAATCCCTGTTACAAAATCCATTAATTTCATGTCACTGTCCTCCTGCATCTGTTCCGTAATATTCTGGATGAATATTACTGTTTCCGGTTTCGTTTTAACAAAAATCGTTTATGTATCTAAACCCATTTTAAGCCGTCTGCTTCTATTTTGCAACACTCAAACAATGAATCTTGTTACAACACTATAAGATATCAATATACTCTCCTGCAAGGGCCTTGTTCATACTCCGCACAGCACAGAATTTTCCGCACATGCTGCAGGTATCGCTGTGATCGTCCTCCGGCAGACGGGCATCCCGGATTGCTTTGGCCGTATCCGGATCAAGGGCGCAGGCAAACTGAGCCTCCCAGTCAAGCGCACGCCGCGCCTTTGCCATGCGATCGTCTAAGTCTCTTGCTCCCGGAATCCCCTTGGCAATATCTGCCGCGTGAGCCGCAATCTTAGATGCAATAATGCCCTGTCTTACATCTTCCACATTGGGAAGCGCTAAGTGCTCTGCCGGTGTTACATAACAGAGGAACGCCGCTCCGTTCATAGCTGCCGCCGCTCCGCCGATGGCGGCTGTAATGTGATCATAGCCTGGTGCAATGTCTGTTACCAACGGCCCAAGCACATAGAAGGGCGCTCCCATGCAGATGCTTTTTTGTATCTCCATGTTTGCCGCTACCTGATCAAGCGGCACATGACCGGGGCCTTCCACCATCACCTGAACATTGTGCTCCCAGGCCCTTTTTGTCAGTTCTCCCAGACAAACCAGCTCTTCAATCTGACATACATCCGTAGCGTCTGCCAGACAGCCGGGCCGGCAGGCGTCTCCCAGTGACAGCGTTACGTCATATTTCTCACAGATGTCCAGAATTTCATCATAATATTCATAAAAAGGATTTTCCTCTCCTGTCATGCTCATCCAGGCAAACACCAGGCTTCCGCCCCTGCTTACAATATTCATTGTTCGTTTGTGCTTTCGAATCTGTTCAATGGTTTTTCTGGTAATACCGCAGTGAAGGGTTACAAAATCCACTCCGTCCTCTGCATGGAGCCGGACTACCTCTACAAAATCCTTTGCCGTGAGTGTTGCCAGATCTCTCTGATAATGAATCACACTGTCATAGACCGGAACGGTTCCGATCATCACCGGACATTCCCGTATAAGCTTCCGGCGAAAAGGCTGTGTGTCTCCGTGACTGGATAGATCCATTATCGCCTCCGCGCCCAGTTTTACGGCGCTCATCACTTTTTCCATCTCAATCTCATAATCCTTACAGTCTCGGGAAACGCCGAGATTTACATTGACCTTTGTGCGCAGCATACTGCCTATGCCTTCCGGTTTCAGGCAGGTGTGACGTTTGTTGGATGGTATCGCTACCCTCCCTTCTGCAACTAACTTCATCATCTGCTCCGTGGGCATCTGCTCTTTTTTCGCTACTTCTTCTATCTGATCTGTTACAATTCCTTTTCTTGCCGCATCCATCTGAGTTGTATATTCCTGCATCTTACATGCCTCCTATTAAAAGTCGCTGCGCGACAGCACTGAAGGGTAAAGTCGCTTCGACACACCTGTAGTGAAAGAAACTTTCATTCGAAAAGCACTCATGAAAGTTTCTCTCGTGCGTCTTTGCAACTTTACCTGGCAGCCAAAAGTATCTCTTATAAACACTTGATATTCCTATATTTCTCTATCTGGTACATATGGTCAAGAGGGCCGTTTCCATTTCCCAAAGCAAGACCCTGCTTAAGCGCCCCTGATAAATAATCTTTTGCCTGCCTGACCGCGTCTAAAAGTTCCATTCCCAACGCCAAACCGCTCGCAATGGCGCTAGATAGTGTACAGCCTGTTCCATGAGTATTGGAATTTTCAATTCTATCTCCCCGTATCCAATAAGCCTGTCCGTTCATATAGAGCAAATCATCCGCAGTCTCTGTTAAATGACCGCCCTTGCAGAGCACGGCCGCGTGCCATGCTTCATAAAGCTTTTCGGCTGCTCTTTCCATATCCGCCTTATTGTTTACAGCCATTCCTGTAAGGATCTCAGTCTCCGGAAGATTGGGTGTTATAATTTCAGCCAGTGGAAATAATTCTTCCTGCAATGAACGAATCACCCGATCCTTCATGAATCTGAAACCGCCGGTCGCCGCCATAACAGGATCTATAACAATATGTTTTGCCTTATAGTACCTTAGTCTTTCTGAAACTGCCCGTATCCCTTCCTCTGAAGGTATCATTCCGATCTTAACCGCATCCGGATAAATGTCGGTAAAAACGCAGTCCAGCTGACTCCCCAGAAATTCCGGTGATATCTCCATAATTTCATAGACACCTGTCGTATTCTGGGCAGTTAATGCTGCAATTGCGCTCATGGCATATACGCCATATACGGTCATTGTCTTAATATCCGCCTGGATACCGGCTCCTCCGCCGGAATCGCTTCCGGCGATTGTCAGCGCTGTTTTCATCATCATCCTCCTCCGGGGTTTTAAATATCCCTTAAAAACTGTCTCGCCGCCCGCATTTTATCTTCCGAAGCAAACAATCCGCTTACTACGGCCACCCCCGCTATTTTAGTTCCTACAAGTTGCATTATATTTTCTTCCGTAATTCCGCCGATTGCTGCTACGGGAATGTCTACGGACTCACAGATTTTTTTCAGCTCTTCCACAGAAAGTAAGGTTGCGTTGCTTTTTGTTTTACTGCCGAATACCGCTCCGCAGCCTATATAATCTGCCCCGGCAGCCTCTGCTTTTCGGGCCTCCTCTACATTGTGCGCGCTCGTTCCTATGATAAAGTCCTCTCCTAACAGCTCTCTGGCAGCTTCTACTGCCATATCGCTTTGTCCTACATGGACTCCGGCAGCGCCCGCCTTCTTCGCGATATCCGGCCGGTCATTAATAATCAGGGGAATGCCATAACGGCTGCAAATCTCATTCAGCTCCCTTGCCTCCTGTAAAAAAAATTTATCATCCGCTTTCTTCTCCCGAAGCTGTACACAACTGACGCCTGCCTGAAGAAGCTCTTCCACTACATCACACAGCGTTTCATTTTCCTTAAGCCAACGCCTGTCCGTTACCGCGTACAGCTTTAGGACTTCCCTTTTTATCTTCATTCTTTTTGCCCTTCCATTTCTGTCATAATTTCTAAAGCTTTGCAGTCATGGATTCTTGTACACAGCTCTTCTACCGCATCGAATACACAGGCATGAAAGCTTCCCACTCCCCCGCCTGCCTTTCTTCTGCGAAGCTCGGCCAGTTCGGCGCTTTCCTTCCATAATTTTGAAGACGTAACCGCTGCTTTGTAAGGAGCATATCCATAGCCGCAGAATAAAGCGCATAACGCCGACAGCATACAGCCGCCGCCTGTTATCTTACCCATATATTCTGAGCCGCCGGATATGAATTTTATCTGAACCCCATCCGATACGATGTCTTCCGCCCCGCTTATAAGTACGGTACAGGAATAAGCCCCTGAGAGCTTCAATGCCAGGTTTTCCAGCTCAGATCTCTTTAAAAGCACATTGCTTTCCACTCCTCCAAAAGCATCCGTACATCCGGAAAGCAAACTGCATGCCTCCTCCTGATTACAGCGGATCACCTGAACATTTACCTGATCCAGCAATCGCGCCAGCCATTTTCTGCGAAACCTGCTGGCTCCGGCTCCCACAGGATCTAAGATTACCGGATGTCCCAGCAGATTTGCCTGTTTACCTGCAAGGATGCAGGCTTCCAGCTTTTCTGCCTCCGGCACGCCGGTGTTCAGCAGAGTCGCCTGACAAAATGAGGTGATTTCTTCTACCTCCTGGGGAGCCTGAGCCATAATCGCGCTTCCGCCTGCTGCCAGCAGAAGATTTGCCGTGTCCTGCATGGTAACCGGATTTGTCAGACAATGAATCTTCGGACCTTTTTTCTGTTCCCATGCCATAGCCTATGGCGCTCCATGAACATATGCCAGGATGCCGCCTTTTTCCAGTACATTTACCAGTACATAGGCCAAAATGCTTCCCGCTGTTGTAGATACCAAAAATGGAATTACATAGACAAACAGCCCGGCAGGTTCTACGCCCATCAAAAGCTTTGCTACGGGATAAGCTGCCAGCGCCCCCAGGATTCCCGTTCCAAAAGCCTCTGCTATGCAGGTCAGAGGAATATTTCGAAGCCTTGCATAAATCATGCCACAGCAAAAAGCTCCCACCATACTTCCGGGAAATGCCATCAGACTTCCGATTCCCAACAAGTTCCGCAGCAGACTTGCACAAAAAGCAATTCCTACGCTCCACCAAGGACCTAAGAGAACGGCAGCCGACACATTCACCATATGCTGAACCGGGGCACATTTGCTCCCCAATACCGGAAAGCTTATCAGGCTTCCAACAACTGCAATCCCAGTGAGTACTCCTGCCATCGCTACCTTCTTTGTTACGTTGTTTTGATTCATAAAGCATCCTCCTTTTAAAGTTACTGCCCGGCGGCGTTAAAGGGTAAAGCCGCTTTGCCGCAGATACAGCTTTGGATCTTTGCCGATTTTTTTCGTAAGAGCTTATTATTTGCTTACAAAAAACAGGCGGTTTGGAGATCGCCTGTTTCATAAGAAATTCCCGGAAATTCTTGCTTAGATATAAAAAAAGAGACGCCGTAGGCGTCTCTTTTCACATCATTCGCTATGTGTCCCTACGTTGGCATTATCCAAATCAGGTTGTGGGTCGGAACAATCCAGTTCCCTCTCAGCCGACTTCAGTCAGCTCCCCATTTCCAAATATGTTGTTTACGAACTTTATTATAGATCCGCAATTAATATTTTGCAAGACCTTATTAATGGTGAAACAGCCTTATCCCGGTAAAGGCCATTACCATACCGTATTTATCACAGGTCTCAATCACCAAATCATCCCTGACCGATCCGCCCGGCTCCGCAATGTACTTCACGCCGCTCTTCTTCGCCCTCTCAATGTTGTCGCTAAATGGAAAGAATGCATCGGACCCAACAGTTACCTCGGACATCTGATCAAGCCATGCGCGCTTTTCCTCTTCCGTGAATACCTCCGGCTTCACCTTAAAGATCCTCTGCCATGCTCCTTCCGCAAGCACGTCCATATATTCATTTCCAATGTACACATCAATCGCGTTGTCCCGATCTGCCCGGCCAATGCCGTCCACAAACTGCAGCCCTAATACCTTGGGACTCTGACGCAGAAACCAGTTATCTGCCTTCTGCCCGGCCAGTCTGGTACAATGCACCCGTGACTGCTGCCCGGCGCCGATTCCGATAGCCTGTCCGCCCTTGACAAAGCATACGGAGTTAGACTGCGTATACTTTAAGGTAATGAGAGAAATTTTTAAGTCCATCTTTGCTTCTTCCGGCATATCCTGATTCTTAGTCACAATGTTAGAAAGAAGCTCGTCATTAATCGGCAGCTCTTGGCGTCCCTGCTCAAAGGTAATGCCGTAAACCTCCTTGTGTTCCAGAGGAGCCGGACGGTATGCGGGATCGATTTGAATGACATTGTAATTTCCTTTTTTCTTTGCTTTTAGAATCTCAAGAGCTTCCTCTGTGTACCCCGGTGCGATAACGCCGTCGGAAACCTCTCTCTTGATAATAGAAGCCGTATCCTTATCGCAAATATCCGATAGTGCGATAAAATCTCCAAAGGAAGACATCCGATCCGCTCCCCTGGCTCTTGCGTAGGCGCAGGCCAGAGGTGAAAGATCTCCCATATCGTCCACCCAATAGATCTTCTTTAAGGTATCGTCTAGAGGAAGACCTACTGCCGCGCCTGCCGGAGACACATGCTTGAAGGAAGCTGCTGCCGCAAGCCCGGTGGCTTCTTTTAATTCCTTTACAAGCTGCCAGCCGTTGAAAGCATCCAAAAAGTTAATATAGCCCGGCTTTCCGCAAAGAACGGTGATGGGTAAATCTTCTCCATTTGCCACATAAATCTTAGAAGGCTTCTGATTCGGGTTGCATCCGTATTTTAACTCTAATTGTTTCATAAACATTCTCCTGTTCCGGTCTTATTCCTGTTCCGCAATATCTTCTCAGTACATCTTGCTGATATCAATATGTGTGCCGTGAAGGATATTACTGATTCTTATTTACAATGCGCGTCTCATATTTTCCTGTCTCGATATCAATATAACGCACAAACAGAGACACCTTATTTTCTTCATTCAGATTTAACCAGAGCATATTCGTGAACTTCTCCATATCATCCGGAATCGCTACAAGCTTCGGCTCTCCCTCAAAACTGGGAAGCGGATTCCCGTCGCACTGATAAGTATGGATAAAATGTCCTTCTCCGGCCGGGCAGTTTTCATAAGAAAATGTATAGCGATTGCAGGAGGAGGGATCTCCGTTATCACTCTTTAAGATCGACATGGAATAATTAAAATGTCCGTTCTCTATTTCCATAATTCCGGAAATCCGGGGTGTAAAGTTCGGCCCGTCCGGTTCAAATTCCCGGGTACGCAAAGCCTGCTCAAAGGTCTGGCCCTTCTCCATACGCTCATAAACGGTATCTGTCTGATCTCCATTGGTTACAATGGTTTTGCTTCCCAGAACCCTTACCGGAGCATAAATGATCAGGCTGGGATCCGTAAGCTTAGAAGGATCGAATGCCTGGGTTCTGATTCCCTCACCCTCCTCCACAAATACACGATTCCTGCTGTTCTCACTTCTTCCCATAATAAAGTAAGCAGTCACAGCCTTTTTTCCATTCTCAGATCTTCCAATCACAATTCCCCTTCCCGGATAAGAATTTTCCCGAAGGGTCTGCGCCAATGAAATCATTTCCATGTCCGTTCTCCTCTCTCCTTTTTATTCTCACAGTATCTTCGCAGAATTTCTCTGCAAAAACAAAAAGCCGCAGTCCAAGCGATCAATGCCCAGACGGTCGGCTTCCTACTCCTTATACTCCCTGTGGTTACTTCCACTTCCGTCAGTCGTATAAGTAATTAAAACATAGCATTTCTTCCCATACCTGTCAATCACTTTTTAAACTCTTTTCAATTGTTTCCACAATCTGTCCCTGTACCAGCTCCGCAATCTCCCTGGATCTCATTCCCTGATATTCCTCATAGAGAAGGGGTTTTAAAAAATGAACCTGAACCGTAACGGGATGAATACTGTTGGTATCAAACGCCTGATAAGCATTCAGCATAGCAACAGGCACAATAGGACATTTGGCATTCATAGCGCACTTAAAGCTTCCGCCTTTGAAATCGCCCACCTCATTTCCTTTTTTTGAACGTGTCCCTTCCGGAAAAATCAAATAATTTTTTCCGTCCTTTACTTCTTCCGTCACTTCCTGAATGATATTAAGGGACTGGCGTACATTATCCCGATCCATCATCTTTGCTTTTAATATGGCAAAAACCTGCTTTAAGAAGGGAATATCCTTCACCTCTATCTTAGCCACCACGGAAAAAGGCACGTCACAGGCTTCAATAATGGATAGAACATCAAACAATCCCTGATGATTGGGAAAGAAAACAAAACCCTTTTCGGTCGGAATATTCTCCTTTCCATGCACGTCAATCTTTACCCTGCCTCCTTTGTTGGCATGAAGTGTAATTTTTTTCAAAAGCGCATACTTTTTTTCTTCCGGAATCTCGTCCGTATGCTTTGCATAAGAACAGAGCTGATACCACCACCAGGGCACAAAGGGAAGATTATAAAGCACCATTAAAAGAATCCGTTTCATTTTGCATCCTCCACCGTACCTTTTCTCTTATACCATAAGATCCCCACAAAAAAAAGAAATATCCATCCGCATAGATATGGGGAATAATAATACATAAACAAAGTCCCCGGCGCCGTCAAAAATACCAGCGGTACCTTCAGAACAACAAGAATCAAGCTCCCCGCATAGATCCACTTTCTTTTCAGCAAAAACCAAAGCGCACCCGCTGCCAAAAACAAAGAGGGGAAGATCGTTGAATAAACGATTGACGCAGCCCTTCCCTGAGTATAAAAATCATCAAAGGAACGCAGCTCCAATATCGAATATACACGATATCTAAGCTCCTGGTTCAAAGGCGTCATCGGCGGCGTGGCGTCTGTTATCTTTCCCAAAAGCTCCGTTGATAACCGGTAGGTGGAAAACCTCTCTCTAAGAAATACCTTCGGATGGCGTAAAATCAATTGATAATAAGCCTTTTTCATATTGTGATAATCTTCCCGGGTATAATTATCCTTGATTAGCCCATTGTTTGCCCATCTCCAAAAGATTCCTATTCCGTTCTCCCCTTCCGAGGCTCCCTGAAATATATTGGCGCAATTAATTACCTTATCGATCCGGGCAATCAGATCCTTTTCCTCCGCATAGGCCGCTTCTACCACAAGAGGCGTCAGCGGACGAATAATTGCCGTAATCTCATAGCCGTCTCCTCCTCCGATTCCCCCTTCCCCGATCTTCTGAAATCCTACCAGAAACACGGAAAAGGCAAGATAGATAACAATCGCTTTTCCAATCGCCTTTTTTGACGCCTTTTTCCAAAAAAAGAATACAAGCAAAACCGGAAACAAAAGCAAATAATAGATAGATTCCGTTCTCCAGGAAGTAATAATACCTGCCAATAAAGCTGTCCACAAAAATTCCTTTTTCTCCGGTATCCTTTTTTCATAAACCCAGAAGCATATTTTTGCCAGCAGAAGCAATTCCAGAAATGCATAGATGCTCATCCGCATGGGATAGAGATTCGAATCTATCACAGGGAAAAATAAAAACGGCATATAAAGAAGATAAGCAAATTTCTTTTTCCCTGTAAACATCCATAGCTTGTAGACGAGATAACCCACAATCGCCCCATTGATCAGACACATAAACAGAATCACCGACACCGGAACAGGCAGCAGCATCAGGCAGAGAATATAATACACGGAGGTAAGATAGCCCTGCCAATAATGGATATGTAAATCCTTTGCTGTTCTCAAAATGGAAAACTCATCAATTCTCCAGATGCCAGGCCAGGTCAAAACAAGAAAGAACAGCATAATCAAAAAATATATCCCTGAAAGCCGGACCACCTTACGCACCGACTTATTTCCGGATCGATATTCCTGAACAAGATACCCTGCCATCTGATAAAAGCCGAGAATAAATATCAGAAATACAGCCTTCCAGATCCCATAAACAAGAGGATTTTCGCAAGTAATAATCAATTTGTCTGTTAAAAGGCTGATAAGCCAATGGACCATTGCCGCAGAAATCCACAGCTTTTGGTTCCGCATTCCTTTCCCCGTATATCCCTTTTCCCTCATTTTCTATAATGCTCCTTAAAGTAATCCAACTCCTCCGGCGTTCCCAGTACATGTACGCTTCCGGCATCCACCACAGAGATACGGACCTCGCCGCCCTTTTGAATTAAGTAATTGTATAAAGGCGCGATATACTTTTCGCCCTTTTCCATATTGGAATCTTTGCTGTAATATTCCTGATAAAGCTTTTCATAGAGACCGCCTGTTTTGAAATAATAGGCTCCAAGCGTACAGTAATCCGAAATCCGCACTTTTTCACGAACCTCTTCCGCCTTTTCCTTACTTCCCAAACGCACAAAGCTCCAGTGATCACCTTCCCCGCAAAAGCAGGGAATAAAACCGTCTCCGCAAAACTGTTCCGGACGCATCTCGCCTGCTTCCACAAAGGTGTCAATATTATAAATCAAAAGAGGGCTTTCTTTTTCCCAATATTCCGCTCCCAGCATTGCCGTTGTAGCCTGTCCGTCCGTCATATCCTGAAGCTCAATGATGTGACACCTGTCAATTCCCATAATTTTGCATTTTTCACGAATAAAGTCTGCCGACTGATCCTCTTTGCGGACAATGAATAAATAGGCATCCTCCGGCCTCCGAAATGCGGCAAGACTTTCCATCGACCATTCAAATAGGGATTTTTTATGAACAACTATCTGATATTTCGGTACGGTATAGCCGGCCTTTTTAAATCTTGTCCCGAAGCCTGCCATCGTAATTACAATTGTCATATCTCCTCCTCCTTAGATTGACTGTTTCTGCAAATTTCATTCAGCTCTTCCTCCGAATATTTCAGAAATTCATCCGGCCTTACACAGCGATCGTCTACATAAAAACCTCTGTGTCCCGGCCAGGGCTTTCCATACAGGATTTCATCATAAGGAATATCCCATTTTTCCAGCCATTTCATCAATACCTTTGCCGTATTGGCATTGATCAGCCCCAGATTTCCTTTATAGGTATTCATATTTCGGGAAGTATACAGCACAATCCTTGCCCCGCCCGCCTTATACGATCTCATTTTTTCTACAACATCCTTATAGGGAATGATATCTATGTACTCCTGTTCCTTTCGCTTGATCGGACAGATGGTTCCGTCAATATCCATCACCAGAGTCAATCCTTCAAACATCCTTTTACCTCCTCTAAGATCTCAATCGCATTTAACAAAAAGCCGAATACCTTCCCCGGATTGTCCATATGCAGGGGAAGCATTGATAAAAACAGTGATGCTTCATAAAGCCGGACAATGGGATAAGAATATTGATTCTCCTCCAAATGCCTTCGAAAGCAGTCGATATAGGCTTGATTTTCAAAGTCTACATGAAGCTTTAGCTTTAGATCTTTTTCAATCCCTACCTGATACAATCCACTGTTAAAGAAATCATATCTTCCGCAAATAGAGTGGGACAGCTTTGCCAAATCATACCAGGGGTCCAGCCAGATATCGGATTCTTCTTTTGCTCCCTTTGGATCAATCATCCGCAGGATATTTGCATGCCTCTGATATAAAATATTAGAAAAACAGAGATCCCCATGACTGACAGTAGAAAGCGGCTCAAACTTATACTTTACATGAAGCCGCTTATATAACTCCTGGTAGTGAGAAAAAATAGTATCTATATCAGGGTAGGAGGTTCCGATTCCGATCATCCCATTCATTTTCTCAAAATAAGGACTCTTTTTAAGCTCTTCCAGACGTTCTGAAACCTTATCCAAATACAGCCGTTTTGACTGCCGCCTGTATTCCTCTTCCGTAATCTTCCTTGTGCATCTTGTTTTTAAAAAATAGAACAGCTGGCGCAGAATCTGTTCCAAATCCTCTAAAGAAACAGCGCCGTGTACATACTGGATCGCCAGATCCGCCATATGCATCCGCTCCATTGTATAACCGGCCGTTTCTTCGGTTTCCTCATAAGAAAAAGGCTGTACAAACCAATGCTGCATTTCCTTAGGAAGAAAATAATAGAATTGATATTCGCTTTTTATCTTTCCTTTGTTAACAGATTTCTTTGTGACCGTATAAGGATCACCTTCCAGCGTATTAAAATATCTTGCATCGAATCCGCTGGTAATATATTGAATAAATTCATCAAAGGAGCTTAAATCAACAAACATATCACCCGACAGCGCTTCCATATCCTCGCTGCCCTCCGGGTTGCTGCCCTTCCTTACCCATTTCCGGAACTGATCGATATTTGCAAAAAACAAAGCTGCCGTCCGGCGGTTCAGCACTGCCTTTTTTGCCTGATTTAAAAACTGCGCTTTATCAAGGAGAATCTCAAATAATTGCGGATCTATAATTCCATAAGAGGAATATAAATACACTACGGCTGCGGGACGCACATCCGATAATACTATTCCGAGATTCTCCTCCCTTTTCTGCTCTTCTGAAAAGGATAAAAGCTTTAAGACGTAATCCTTTTTCTCAATAAGCTCTTCCAATCTTCTCTTAATGGTCTTTTGCTTAAAAATAATACTTCCATAGCTTTTATTTCCTGTTACCTGGGCAATCTGCTCATTTGGCCGTATACGGTCGTCGTATAGAATAAATACTTTTTTCTTCATCGCGCCTTTCTCCTTAAAAATCGCAGAAACAAAAACAGCAGAAGGAGTATCAGTAAAATACACATGCTGATATAATTATAAGTTCTGAATACCTGTCCTTTTTCAACAGAAAATATAGCTTGAATATACGCGGCAAATTCATCTATTCCAAACCGCAGCCGATAATATCCTGCAATCAGCCAAAGAACGCCAAATTCTGCAAGCCATCCAAAGGCAGAGCAAAGTATAATCAGATATTGTCTGCCTTTGATCAGCTCTCTTGTATAGTCAAACCAATCCCGGAGCATTTCCATAGCCGACAGGACGCGGACTCCTTTTTTAGTTTTAGAATTGCGAATCAGGTATTCATTCAAATACAGGTAAGTAGGCTCAAACATTTGGTAAATCAATATCACCAATAAAAGAAAGATCAGCAAAATACCCGTCGTCCAGGAAAGCCCTTTCAGAGCCAGAAGATCATAGGGCAGTAAAAATAACAGCAAGATAAATGTATCAAAAAATCGGTCCAGAACAACGCTTAAAATACCCACCTGAACGCATTTCGTATGGCGGATCACGCAAAAGGCCCTATATACTTCTCCCAGCTTAAAGGGGATCAGCAAATTTACAAAGGTGGTTTTTATATATAAAAATACAAAATCCCTGACCGAAAGCTTCTGCTCCAGCAGCACGAGATAAAAACGCATCATTTTCAATGCGTGTACTGCAAAAAAACCTATCAGAAACAGCGGTACAAGATATAACATTTCCATAGAGAGTTCCTCACTTGTTTTCTTGTATCACATCCGCCGAATACTCAGTTCTTGGAAGCTCCCGCAGCTCCGTCTTGATAAAGCTGTGATCCCGGGCATAGGACGCCAGCATTTTTAGCACGGATACGGCCTGGCTTGCCATCTTTACATTAGACACCTGATCCTCTTCCCTCCAAGTAATAGGGAAGAACATGATATGATGCCTATAATAATGGGAAGCAAGAATCATGCAGTAATTGAATGTCAGCTTATCCGGAAATTTCTCATAAAAATGATTCTTCAACATAGCTGTGGAATACATATTTAAGCCTGATCCCAAATCAAAAATCCGATTTTTCACTACTGCCGAAAACAGAAAATTATATACGATATTTCCGAAGGTGCGGAAAAGAGAATATCCTTTCAGTCCGGAACCCCGCATAAAGCGTCCGCCCAGACAGCAATCGTATTTTTGATACAGCCGTTTTTTCAAAACGCGGTCCATATCGTGGATATCCCCCTGATCATCCCCGTGAAGAACAATCACATAGTCATACCCATGATCGATGGCATATCGGAATGCAACCTTATGAGAACCTCCAAGACCGTAATTATCCTGATTTCTTAATAAGGTAACAGGCATCTTTGGATGCTCCCTCATGAACGCTGCAACGGCTTCCTCTGTCTCATCCGTGCTTCGATTGTTTACTATGATAACTCCGGTTAAAAAGGACATAATGCCCTCGTCCAGCTGTCCAAGTACTCTTACAATCTGCTTCTCGCAATTATACCCTGGTATAAAAAGCAGAATTTTATCCTTTGCCTTCATAACACGCTTCCTCCTTTGTCTTAATTTCTTTCTGATTTCATTGTTTCAAATTCCAATCGTATCTCAAGCTCTTTTCCCGGCAAGCTTCCGTCTACAAAGTCGACCATAAATATCTGCAAATCACGGGAATAACTCCAATAAGGGCTGGTTGTCAAAGGAATTAAAAATTCTCCCTCACTGCCGTTGAAAACAAAGCGATGACTTTCCTTTAAGCTCTCCCCCTCATCCATAAAATAAACAACACCTTCAAAATCTAATTCTTCCTCCGAATTACTCAGATCCTGAACGCAAATCCTCAAGAAAGGAACTTCGGATCCATGAAGCTTTTCATCAAAAGCACACATAATATAATTTTCTTCTGCTGACAAAAGATAACGATTCTCTCCTGTCTCCTCCATATTGGTGTCTATCAGGCTATAAGAAACAGACAGGTCCTTTGTTTCCTTTTCCTCCAGATATTCATTTCCCCACACCAGAGGAAGGCGCTTCAAGCTCTCAATATGCATGACGCTTCCCAACTCCTCATAGGCCGGTTCATACTGCTTTGCGATCTCTTCCTGATTGGTAAGAAAAATAATATTCTTGTATTTACACGGAGTATAATTTTTAGCTAAATATTGATAAAGATAATAATTTCTCGTACTTAAGGAACCGGAATCATGCTCCCATGCGGGCCAAACGGCAATCACCTCCGGCTTTAACTCCTCCAATACCTCTATAGCCCTTGTCTGCATCACACGATTATTGGTATTGTAAGTGCTGCTGAAAGGAAGAAGAACCTTTTTGTTCAAAATATTATAGTGAGCCAGCTGATTTGTCATATCTACAAACTGATAACCATCCTTACATAAACCATTGGCCAGATCATTCAAATTCATCAGCTCTGTCTTTTGCTTCTCCGTAATATAGATGTCCCCAAGACCCGGAATGCCTGTCTCCTCCACCGGAGCATAGACATAATCTGCAGAAATCTCAGCACATTCAAATATTCTGCCCGGAAGCTTCGCTATATTCGCTCCCTTTGCCCACACAATACAGGCAAACAGAATACATGCCAAAGCAGCCGTACTTGCGGAACGTCTCTGCTTCAAATACGGCAAAAAAATCATCAATACCAAAAAAAGGCTGCTCACTGCCGTTACAATAATTCCTCTTTCTCCAAACTGCGTGCGGATAAATGTATATTTTACAATAATTGCATTAAATAAAATCAAAAAGCTTAATGCATAAAAAGCCAGCTTTCTATCCTTCCCCTTTTTCCCTGTGAGGAAATAGCAGGCTGCCAGAAGTGCAAAGGAAAATCCGAAGGTTGCATACCACACATAAGGCGTGACAAGCTCTTCCAGAAGAATATCTCCCGTAGTTTCCAGAATTGCGGCAGAGTTTTCCACAATATAACGGAGAATTGCAAAAAACATGGGGATAAAACAAATCCCCAGCACAAAAAGAGGAAGATACCAGGGCAAAAGCTTTCTTCGTCCCTCTTTCTCCTTCAAGCTCAAAAAAATCCTCCATCCCTTTTCATGAATACACTCATAAAGTATCATTGGCAGCGCTGCCAATGCGCAGGCTCCCCCGATAGAAGGGTTCCAGGCGATAGATAAGATAGAAATAAATGTCCAGTACCATAGCAGCTTTGAAAAGTCCTCCCTCACCTTCCTGGAAAACAGGACTAATATAAAAGGCAGAACAAAAGCCCATCTGGTATAATAATATTGATCCCCAAACAGAGAAAAAAGCAAAATGCAAAGCAATCCTGCAAGTTTATTCTCTACACAATAATAGGTAATACCCGCTGTAATCACGGCAATCAGCACACATCCGATAACCATAGCCGCTTCAAAGGCAGCATAGGTTCCGTCAAACAGCGTATACCAGACGCCTGCCTGAATATAATCGCAGACTCCATGAATCGGCATTGTATCCAAATAAGGCACGGTTCCGAAATTCAAAAGCTGATGAAGAGGACCGGAAAATTCTCCATAGTGATACATCTCAAGGGGTGAACCCGATATGGTTCCCCTTGGAAGAATGTAAGATGCAAAAACTGCCAGAGAAAGAAAGCTGCTGATATAAATGCTTCCCTGCTCCTTCTCCCAATCTTTAATCATACGGCAGAAATTGTATCCCATTAAAGCAATCGCCGCAATTGCCATAACCGCCTTCATCTTTACGGAATCATACTGTGTTATTACAACGCCTTCCCTTATATATTCATAATGAGAAATACATAAGAAACACAAAGGAAGAAAAAGCTGGCTTATTTCCAAAGCCCTCTTCATAATCCTTTCATCCTTTTGTTTAGCGTATTTATATAAAAACAGCAGTACGGCTATTCCGCAAATTGCCTGTATCGGGTATAAATATGTTCCAAATAGCGACCCGTTTCCCGGTAAAATAAGCTCAATGGTTCTTAATAAAGATGCGGCCGAAAACTGTACAAAAAGAAAGAGGAAACAACCGTTTTCAATTCTTTTCATACGTAATGGCCATCCCGGCTGATACTCTGATTTTACATCAAGGTTTCCCTTGAGCCAGGATACTTTTTTTGAAAGAAGAAAAAATAGTAATAAAAACAGAGTATAAAAAACAAGGATTCCTCCTATGACGAGATAAGCCAGAGTCATATCTCCTGATTTGTAGTAGGCTGTCCAGGAGGTATAGCCTGTTACAAATTCTTCATACCAGGGTGTTTTTTTATAAAGTACCTTCATCGCCAGCCAGGCAGTAAAGGCTGTCGCCGGCAGAGCAAATAAGGCTGACAGCAGACTCATTCTTTGAGATATCTGTTGTTTCATATTCTTTTCTCCTATAAAAGTCGCTGCGCGACGGCACTAAAGGGTAAAGCTGCTTCGACACACCGGTAATGAGAGAAACTTTTATTCGAAAAAGCACTCATAAAAGTTCCTCTCGTGCGCCTTTGCAGCTTTACCTGGTTGTAGTCGCTGCGCGACGGCATTGAAGGGTAAAGTCACTTCGACACACCTGTATTGAGACTTTACCGTTTTTGAGGCAGTTTATCTAAGCAATCTGATATTCCTGCCGCACCATAAGGCAATAAGCTTACAAAATAAGGAAAAATATACTGCGATTTTGCTTCCCAAATGGTATGAAAAGCAAATCCTCCTAATACGGCCAGTATAAGAAAAAGCTGCTCCGCTTTCCAGGATCTTCTGCGCATAACCAGACAGAAGAATACTGCCATAAACAAAAGTCCCTGATATCCGTTCATATACTCATGAAGCAGCACATATAATTTTCCGTCATAGATGCTCTGAACAATTTTAGAAAACTCTCCGCTATGGAACTGATTTACCCAGAGAGCTTCGTAGGTAGGCTCATTCCATTGTGAAGCTGTCTTTTTATAATAAAAGACTGCTGCATAGGCCGGGTTCTCTGCAAAGCGCCTGACAGACTCCTGTATAGACTCTTTTGCAATGGCGCTGCTTTTTACCGGATCACAATCCGAATCTAAAAAGGTATCGTAATTAAACGCATTATACCAGCCCTCCGCCCGTTCTCCCTCCTGCATTCCCATAGCAATCCAAAGAGTCTTCGGCATACCGCTGCTGATGGTTATGCCCGAACGTTTTTCATAAAAGGAAGTAAGGCCCTTTCCCATAATTCCTGCCGTAAATACAATCACAAAAACTATTATAAGATGCTGAAACCTTTTCTCTTCCAGAGCCTTATATAGAATCAAAAGCACCATCGCAACAAGAAATATACTATAATTATTTTTTACCAAAATGGATGCCCCTATCAGTAAAGCAGACATTATACAAAAGACTGTTCTTTTTCCTTTAGACTCCTTTTCTTCGAAAAAATATAATAAAAACAAGAAGGAAGCAAGCGCTAACGCAAGTCCCAGCATTATACCGTAAAGAAAAGTTGTATACAGCATAATCTGAATACATCCCATTGAAAGCAGCAATACCAGATAATTAATCCTTTTACTGTGAAACAATCGATCCGTAATTTTATATAAAAGATATACAACCGCTCCGTTGGACAGAGCTGTTATATACATAAAAAGCTTCTGATTCTCTTCCCCTGCCAGCCGGTATAAGCCTTCTAAAATTGCTGCAAGACCTAATTGGTTTGGGTAGATCTGCATATACTTTCCATGCTCAAAAAAGAGAAAATTATTCTGGGACATCAGCCATGCCACCCAAGATACTGCCTTTTGATCTGCTTCCGGGTAGGTGTGGCTTACATTCACCCATAGAAGGCTTATTCCAATGACAAACGCTGTTCCTGCAAAAGCCAGAATCTTAATCGGAATCTTATCTAATTTTGATCCCCTGTTCAGCCAGTAAAAAAAGAGAAACGCTGCCGCAAGAAATAATCCGTTCACAAGAAGGCTGTCCATTCGATATTGAGGCCGCTCTGCAAAAGAGGTCTCTCCATTAAAATAAGCAGTACTCAGAAAGCTTATTACACTTAAAAAGCCCATAAAAAGTACTGAAAGCCATAAGATTATCTGCTTTCCAAGGTTTAATGCCTGATCTCTCATCCAATTCTCCATGCACAAGCTTCTATGAAAAAATTACTTTAGATTTCCATAGGAATCCAAAGTAATTATAGTATAGTTTTTCCAATTTGTCACCTGTTCATTTGTCAGATTCCCTTTTCGTTCATCTGAATACCCGTATCCTCGGGTGCATACTCCAGTATATCCCCCGGCTGGCAATCCAGGGCTTTGCAGATCGCATTTAACGTGGAAAAGCGAACTGCCTTCGCCTTATTGTTTTTTAAGATGGATAGATTCGCCATCGTGATATCTACTTCCTTTGCAAGCTCAGTCAGTCCGATTTTCCGCTTTGCCATCATCACATCCAGATTTATCACAATCGACATATGCCGCTCCTTTCTGCTTCCCCTCAATTATTACAGCAGCTTATATGGTCAAATCATTTTCCAGCTTATAGGCCACTGCCTGAGCAAATACATCGGAAAGTACTTTACTGAATAAGCCTGCTACAATAAATACTAAAATAATGACAAGTGTTGCAGGCGTGATCACAATCCATAGCCGGACGGCGCTGATGACTGCAATGCAGAAACTGTAATTACCCATCCTCCGTAAGCTCCGCACATTTTCTTTTACAAAACAATCCTCTCTTAAAACTGTGCGGAACATAAAGCGCAGCTCTAATATAATCAGTATTGACAAGACTCCGGAAATAAAAAAGAGAATCAGCATAGGGATATAAAACAGCTTATAATGCGGAAAATAGCTGCCCAAAAATCTCAGAGAAACAGGAAGCGTCATGCATACGGCAATTCCTGCATAAAACATAAAATCCAATATTCCCTTTGTCAGCTTTGTCACATTCAATCGGTTCATACAAAATCTCCTTATTTTATCAAAAAAAGATGCAGCTATCCGTCTTTTGGCTGATAACTGCATCTTACCACATATTATTATGTGTATCAATATTTTTTTATTGATTTTCGATAAATCTATTTTGTTTCTTCCGAATTGTCCGATTCCTGTGATGATTCTTGCTGTTCTGATTCTTCCTGATCCGGAACTTCTTCTCCCGAATCATCCTGACCCCGAACCTTTGCAATACTTGCCACTACCACATTGTCGGAATCTACATTCATCAGCTTTACTCCGGAAGCAATTCTTCCTACGATGGAGATTCCGTTACAGGGGATTCGGATAATGATTCCCTCATTTGTAATCAGCATCACTTCATTTTCTTCATTGACTGCCTTTGCGCCGATGACATTGCCTGTCTTTTCCGTTATCTTATAGCACTTGATTCCCTTGCCGCCGCGGTTCTGGGCATTAAATTCATCCATACTCGTCCGCTTGCCGAGTCCGTTTTCCGATACCACCAGGAGATATTCTCCCTGGGTGTGTACCTGCATAGCGACTACCTTGTCCTGATCTGTCAGATTCATACCGATCACGCCCATAGAGGTACGGCCCGTAGGTCTTACATCTGTCTCATGGAAACGGATACACATACCAAACTTGGTGATGAGCAGAACATCCTGCTCGTTATCTGTGTATTTTACTTCTATCAACTCGTCCCCGTCACGTAGATTAATCGCAAGAAGACCGGTTTTCCGTACATTTGCATAATCCTGAATGGAGGTTTTCTTTACCAGGCCGTTTTTCGTCGCCATAAAGAGATATTTTCCTTCCTGGTAATCCTTAATGGGAATAACTGCCGTTATCTTTTCTTCCGGCTGAAGTTGCAGAAGATTGATAATTGCCGTTCCCCGGGAAGTTCTGCTGGCCTCAGGTATCTCATAAGCCTTTAAGCGATATACCTTTCCGGTGTTGGTAAAGAACATCAGATAATGGTGGGTAGTAGTCATCATCAGATCTTCAATATAATCTTCATTGATGGTCTGCATTCCCTTGATTCCCTTGCCTCCGCGATTCTGACTCTTGAAGTTATCGGTGGTCATCCTCTTGATGTAGCCCAAGTTTGTCATGGTAATTACCACATCCTCCTCCGGGATGAGATCCTCCATAGACAAATCAAACTCATCATAGCCGATCTGGGTTCTTCTCTCATCCCCGAATTTTTCAGAGATAATGAGAATTTCCTCCTTGATAACGCCTAAAAGCTTTTTCTCATCTGCCAAAATTGCCTTTAAGTACTCTATCTGCTCCATCAGACTTTGATATTCCGCCTCAAGCTTTTCCCGTTCCAATCCGGTAAGCGCTCTCAGACGCATATCTACAATGGCCTGAGCCTGCACATCGTCCAGGGCAAAGCGTTCCATCAGACCTTCCTTTGCAATCTGCGTGGATCGGGAGCTGCGGATAATCTTGATAACCTCGTCAATGTGATCCAGAGCGATCAGCAAGCCCTTTAAGATATGTGCGCGCTCCTCCGCTTTATTCAGCTCGTACTTTGTTCTTCTGGTGACTACATCCTCCTGATGAAGAAGATAATATTTCAGCATATCCAGAATATTCAAAGTCTTTGGCTGATTATTCACCAATGACAGCATATTGACGCCGAAGGTATCTTGGAGCTGAGTATGCTTGTACAGCTGATTTAAGATAACATTGGCATTGGCATCCTTTCTAAGCTCAATGTTGATCCGCATACCCTCCCGGCTGGATTCATCACCGATATAAGTGATGCCGTCAATTCTTTTTTCTTTTACCAGATCCGCAATCTTTTCAATCAGGCGGGCCTTATTTACCATATAGGGAAGCTCCGTTACGATAATGCGGTTCTTCCCGTTGGGCATGGACTCTATATTCGTCACGGCACGGACGCGGATCTTGCCCCGCCCTGTCCGATAAGCCTCCTCGATGCCTCTTGTTCCCAAAATCTCCGCGCCTGTGGGAAAATCAGGTCCTTTAATGATCTTCAAAATCTCCTCGATCCCGGTATCCCGATCCTCCAAGATACGATTATCAATAAGCTTTACAACGGCCGCAATAACTTCCTTCAGATTATGAGGCGGAATATTGGTAGCCATTCCCACTGCAATGCCGGTAGTTCCGTTTACCAGAAGATTCGGATACCTGGAAGGCAGTACGGAAGGCTCTTTTTCCGTCTCATCAAAGTTCGGAACAAAGTCTACCGTATTCTTATTGATATCCGCCAGCATTTCCATCGAAATCTTGCTTAAACGCGCCTCTGTGTATCGCATGGCGGCAGCGCCGTCTCCGTCTACGGAACCGAAGTTGCCGTGCCCGTCTACCAGGGGATATCGGGTGGACCATTCCTGAGCCATATTTACCAGAGCGCCGTAGATCGAGCTGTCTCCGTGGGGATGATATTTACCCATTGTATCACCGACGATACGGGCGCATTTACGATGGGGCTTATCCGGACCGTTGTTCAGCTCAATCATGGAATACAGTACACGGCGCTGTACGGGCTTTAAGCCGTCCCTTACATCCGGCAGAGCGCGGGCCGCGATTACGCTCATGGCATAATCAATGTAGGAATCTTCCATAGTCTTTTTTAAATCTACTTCATGGACCTTATCAAAGATATTATCTTCCATTCTCTTCTCCTATTATATATCCAGATTCTTCACATATTTCGCATTCGTCTCAATAAATTCCCGTCTCGGCTCTACCTTATCTCCCATAAGGGTTGTAAAGGTCAGATCAATCTCTGCGGAATTAGTATCATCGATCATGACACGCTTCAAGATCCTGTGCTCCGGGTCCATAGTCGTCTCCCAAAGCTGATCCGCGTCCATTTCACCAAGACCTTTGTAACGCTGAATCTTATTGTTCTGATCCCGTCCTACCTCCGAGAGAATCTTATTTAACTCTTCATCGCTGTAAGCATACCATACCTTTTTATTCTTTTCCAGTTTATAGAGAGGCGGCTGCGCCAAATACACATATCCCTCTTTAATCAGATCCGGCATAAAGCGGTAGATAAAAGTCAGAAGTAAAGTACTGATATGAGCGCCATCCACATCCGCATCTGTCATAAGAATAATCTTATGGTAGCGGAGCTTTGTAATATCAAAATCTTCATGGATTCCTGTTCCGAAAGCAGTAATCATAGCTTTGATCTCCGCATTGGCATAGATCTTATCAAGCCTTGCTTTCTCTACATTCAGAATCTTGCCGCGCAAGGGAAGAATTGCCTGCGTTGCGCGGGAACGGGCCGTCTTTGCTGATCCTCCTGCGGAGTCTCCCTCCACAATGTAGATCTCGCAATTTTCCGGATTTTTATCAGAACAGTCCGCAAGCTTTCCGGGCAGGGCCATTCCGTCAAGAGCCGTCTTTCTTCTCGTCAAATCGCGGGCCTTTCTGGCCGCATCTCTGGCTCTCTGGGCTAAAATGGATTTCTCCAGAATAACCTTGGCAATCATCGGATTCTGCTCCAGAAAAATCATCAGCTGATCAGATACCACATTATCTACGGCTCCTCTGGCCTCGCTGTTTCCAAGCTTCTGCTTTGTCTGACCCTCGAACTGAGGCTCCGCAACCTTAATACTGATAATCGCAGTCAGACCTTCCCGGATATCTTCGCCGCTTAAGGAGGGTTCATTGTCCTTTAAAAGCTTATTCTTTCTTGCATAATCATTAAAAGTTTTTGTAAGGGCGTTCTTAAAGCCTGTTAAATGTGTTCCGCCCTCCGGAGTATTGATGTTATTGACAAAGCTGTAGCAGTTCTCCGTGTAGGAATCATTATGCTGCATGGAAACTTCTACATAGACGTCATTAACCATACCCTCACAGTAAATAATGGGATCATAAAGGCTTGTTTTGGAGCGGTTCAGATATTCCACAAACTGACGGATTCCGCCCTCATAACAAAATTCCTTTACTACTTCCTTTTCCTCTCGTTTATCCCTAAGAATAATATTCAATCCTTTTGTCAAAAAAGCCATCTCACGGAGACGTACTTTCAGAGTATCGTAATCAAAGACTGTTTCCTCAAAAATCTCTTTGTCGGGGTAGAAGCTTACGGTTGTACCTGTCTTTTCAGGATCACAAGTCCCGATCTCTTTTAACTTATAGATTGTCTGGCCGCGCTCATAACGCTGGCGGTAGATCTTTCCTTCATTGTAGATGGTAACCTCTAGCCATTCGGACAGAGCATTGACTACGGAAGCGCCTACGCCGTGAAGGCCGCCGGATACCTTGTATCCTCCTCCGCCGAACTTACCGCCTGCATGAAGTATCGTAAATACTACTTCCACCGCAGGAATCCCGGCCTTATGATTAATTCCCACAGGAATCCCCCTGCCGTCATCTATTACGGTGATAGAATTATCTTCGTTGACAGACACATCAATATTTTTACAATAGCCTGCCAAAGCCTCGTCTACGGAATTGTCCACGATCTCATATACCAGATGATGAAGCCCTCTTGAAGAAGTGCTTCCGATATACATACCAGGCCTCTTTCGGACTGCCTCCAGCCCTTCAAGAATCTGTATTTGATCCGCACCGTACTCTATACTCATATACTCCTCCTATCTATAGTCGCTGTGCAACAACACTATCTTCCTAGTTTTCATTCCGGACAGATCCCTCTATTACACGAAAGATCTTATTAATAAAAAATCTATGATTCACAAACTCATCCAGCCCCGTACAAGTAATCATGGTCTGGATATCGTGAATACTGTTTAATAAATAGTTTTGCCTATTGTGATCGAGTTCAGACAATACATCATCCAATAATAGCACCGGTGTATCATGAATAATCTTTTTTACAAGCTCTATCTCTGATAATTTCAAAGATAAAGCCGCTGTTCTCTGCTGACCCTGCGAACCGAATTTCCGAATATCAATTTCATCTATCACAAATCGCAAATCATCCCTGTGAGGGCCTACCGTAGAGGTTTTCATCTTCAAATCGCGATCTCTGTTTTTGCGGATGGTATCATAAAGCTCTGCACAAGATACGTTTTTTTCATAAAATATCTGCAATTCCTCTTTGCCGCCGGAAAGATTGCTGTGAATATCAGAAAGAATTTCGCCCAAATCCGTAATAAATCTCTCTCTGCCGGCTATTATCTTCTCTCCGTATTCCGCCAGCTGCATATCCCAGATATCCAGAGTATCCTCCAGCTCTCTTCGAAAAGGCAGATCCTTTAAAAGCTTATTCCTCTGCATTACAATGCGGTTATAGCTAACCAGATTATGAAGATATACTCTGTCAAGCTGGCACAATTCCAGATCCAAAAATCTTCTCCGTTCCCCGGGGCCTTGCTTTATAATACTTAAATCCTCCGGAGAAAAGAAAACAAAATTAGCAATTCCGAATAAATCCCCTGCTTTTTTAATGGGAACACCGTTGACTGCAATTCCCTTTGTCTTATTTTTTTTTAAATGAATGTCTATTCGATAATCTGCGGAACCTTTTTGCACAAGTGTACGAAGATGACCTTCCTGCTCTCCGAAAAGAATCATATCACGATCTCTGCTTCCCTTGTGAGACTTTGTAGTTCCACTTAAGTAGACAGCCTCTAAGATATTCGTTTTTCCCTGAGCATTGTCTCCATAGAAAATATTTGTCTTTTCATCAAAGATAATCTTTAGATCCTGATAATTTCGAAAATTTTTAAGCTCTATGGATTTTATGATCATACTACCTTAACATCCTGTCCGTTATAAGAAAACACATCACCAGGGTGAAGCTTTTTTCCTCTCTGATGCTCTGTCTCTCCATTTACCCTTACCTGGCCATCCTGTATCAAAAGCTTTGCATCTACGCCGGAATCCACCAGACCTGCCAGCTTCATCGCCTGACCAAGCTTAATAAATTCATCTCGGATATGAATTGTCTCCATCTGTTCTTCCATCCTTTAATTCACTACGCTGTTAAAATTCACAGGCAAAATCAGATAAATATAGGATTCCTTTTCATCCCGAATAAAGCAGGGAGCTTTTGGATTCACCATATAAAGGGTTACCGTCTCATCGTCAATTACACGAAGAGCGTCGATTAAAAATTTCGGATTAAAACCAATTACAATATCCTTTCCTTCTTTTTCAATCATAATCTCTTCATTCATAGAACCTACGCCGGAGGTAATCTTGAGATGCATTTCTCCGTCATCTATTTGAATGATGATAGGCTTTTTGTCGCCCTCTTTAATAAGCAGCGTTGCGCGGTCAATACAATTTAAAAGCTCTTTTTTATTGATGCTTACCATTGTCTCATAATCATTGGACAGCATCTGTTCAATGCGGAAATACTCGCCTTCAATCAGTCGGGATACAACCACAGTTTTGTCAAATTCAAAAACAATATGATTTTTTGTAAAATATATATTTACGAGGGAATCCATCTCGCCGGAAAGAATCTTACTAATTTCCATTAAGGTTTTTCCCGGAACAATTACTTTCTTTGGATCGTAGCTTTCTTTCAACTCCAAATTGCGGATAGAGACTCTGTGACCGTCCAGGGATACAACCTTTAGATTGTGATCCTTCAGTTCAAAAAGCTCTCCTGTCATCATTTTATTGTTCTCATTGTCTGAGATAGAGAAAATCGTCTGCTTAATAACTTCTTTCAGACTATATTGCGAAATTGTAATATAGCCTTCTTTTTCAATATAAGGAAGATAAGAAAAATCCTCTCCTGATTTTCCTGAAATATTGAATTTTGCTTTCTCACAGGTAATCTTCGTTTGAAAATTTCCGTCCGTTTCAATAGCAACATCATTATCCGGAAGCTTTCTTACGATCTCTGAGAATATCTTTGCGTCGATTGCCACAATACCCTTTTCCAGAATATCACCTTCAATAATTGTTTCAATGCCAAGCTCCATGTCGTTGGCGGTAAGTTTAATTTCCTGTGCTGAGGCGTCAATTAAAATACATTCTAAAATAGACATTGTAGTTTTGGACGGAACTGCTTTTGATACAATGTTTACACCCTTGAGTAAATCTGCTTTTTTGCAAACAAATTTCATAGTATGGAAAACTCCTTTCATATATATATAAATAAAATAATTAGTCGTATTCTTAGTAGGGGCTGTGAATATGTTGAAAACCAGCTAAAAGCCCTTAAATTAAAGGATTTCCTTAAAGGACAAGTATGTGTGAAACCTTATAAATCCTTAGGGATAACCAGGCAGGTTATACACATGTCTGAGATTAAGAAAAAGTTTTACCCTAGTTATACGCTTATTTTCCACAAAAAAATGGGTATAACTTATTAATTGGGATAAATCTTTTTTCGTATGGTTTCAATGAGATGAAAGGTAGAATCATTTGTTTTCATTTCATTGGAAATCTTCTCAACGCCGTGCATAACTGTGGTGTGATCTCTTCCGCCTAAAAGCTCTCCGATTCTTTTTAATGAGGTTCCATGATCCTGACATAGATACATGGCAATTTGGCGGGGATATACGATCTCAGCAGTTCTTTTTTTACTTTTAAAATCTTCAGGCTTTACATGAAAATGTTCAGCAACAATTTCAATGATCAATTCCGGTGTAATCTTACGGCTTTGTCCCGGAGAAATAATATCTTTAATAGCTTCCTCCGCCAGTCCCATATCAATCGGACGGTTTTCCAGGGTAGAGAGCGCAATAAGGCGGTTAAAGGCTCCCTCCAGCTCACGGATATTTGATTTAACATTGGTTGCTATGTAAGTGATGACGGCATCGTCAATCTGATGTCCTTCCAATTCTTCTTTCTTTCGTAGGATGGCCATACGTGTCTCAAAGTCAGGAGAAGAAATATCAGCAATTAAGCCGCACTCGAAACGTGTTCTTAAGCGTTCCTCCAGAGTCTCAATGTCCTTCGGCGGCCGGTCACTGGAAATAATAATCTGTTTATTGGCATTGTGAAGGGAGTTGAAGGTATGGAAAAATTCCTCCTGGGTACTCTCTTTTCCAATAATAAATTGTACGTCGTCGATAAGCAGCACATCAATATTGCGGTACTTTTCCCGAAACTTTGTCATACCGGTGGGATCTCCGGCACGGAGCGTCTCGATCAATTCGTTGGTAAAGTATTCGCTTGTTACATAGAGAACCTTCATATTAGAGTTGATGTTCAGTATGTGATTCGCGATGGCGTGCATCAAATGCGTCTTGCCAAGTCCTACCCCTCCGTGAAGAAAGAGAGGATTGTAGACAATTCCCGGTGTCTCTGCTACGGCAAGAGAGGCGGCATGAGCAAATTTATTATTGTTTCCCACAACAAAGGTATCAAAGGTGTACTTTGTATTGATACTGGAATTTTCTATATTAATAGGAACAGATATATTTTTTTTGGAGGGGGAAGAGGCCGGTTTCTTCTTACTCTGATCAAGTAAATGAGCCTCTTCTTCCGTAATAAATTCAATTTCGTATTTTTCACCGGTAAATTCAGCGACGGCTACATAGATGGGAATCTTAAATTTTGAATTTAAATATGTAACCATTTGATCTACAGGTACAATGATTTTTACGATATTGTCTTGAATACTATGTATTTTTAGCGGAAGAAGCCATGTCTCAAAAGAAACGTCAGAGAGTTCATGTTCCTTTCTTATATGCTCCAAAATGTCATTCCATTTATCTAAAATTAAATTCATCGTATAGTTCTCCTTAAAAATCGCGTGTGACTCTATAGTTAATAATATAACAAATACTTTTTTTAATCAAGAAAAAAAGAAAAAATCCATTTATCCACATATTATGCACAAAATATCCACATATTGTGGATAACTATTTTTTTATAACAATATCCTGTTTAAAAGCTAAAATATGAAAAAAGCAGGCAAATTGCTTGACTTTATAGGCTTTTCCGAATATAATTAAAACAATGTTTTTTAGAAGAGGAGGTGCCTAGAACAATGAAAATGACATTTCAGCCAAAGAAAAAGTCCAGAGCAAGAGTTCATGGATTCAGAGCCAGAATGAGTACGGCCGGCGGAAGAAAAGTATTAGCAGCAAGAAGATTAAAGGGAAGAAAAAAATTGTCAGCGTAGGCCGCATTATGTGGCCTTTTTTCCTTAAATTCTCTCATGTTTTTTGCATGGAGGAGATATGAAATATCCCCATTCGGAATCGTTGAAAAAAAATAAGGATTTTCAGCTTATATATAAGGAAGGAAAATCCCGGGCAAATCGTTATTTAGTGCTTTATGTAAGAGAGAATGGTCTTACAAAGAATCGGTTTGGCGTATCTGTCAGTAAGAAAGTAGGCAACAGCGTAGTGAGACACAGAATAACACGGCTGATTCGGGAAAGCTATCGACTGCATGAAGAGATGTTTAATAGTGGTTTAGACATGGCAGTTATCGCAAGGGTCAATGCAAAAGGAAGAAGTTATGAGGAGATTAACAGTGCATTGTTACACTTGGGAGGTCTTCAAGGAGTTATAAAAAAAGAATGAAAATGATATTGATCAAATTGATTCAATTTTATCAGAAATATCTATCACCTATGAAAAGCACAAAGTGTCCTTATATTCCGAGCTGTTCTCAATATGGCTTAGAGGCGATTGAGAAGTACGGAGCCGTTAAGGGAAGTATTCTGGCTGCATGGAGGATTCTAAGATGTAATCCGTTTTCTAAGGGAGGATATGATCCGGTGCCGTAAGATGAAATATCTGATCGGTAAAAGTTAAAGGAGGATTTTTCCATTGACAGGTTTGTTTTTAACGCAGGATTCCAGATTTATTCTAGGAGATATTGCCAGAATTTTAGGCTGGATCATTAATCAGATTTTTAATTTTCTGGATTCTGTCGGGATTGCCAATGTAGGCTTTGCCATTATTTTATTTACGATTATTGTGTATATGCTGATGATTCCGCTCACATATAAGCAGCAGAAGTTTTCCAGAATGTCTATGCGGATGAATCCGGAGATTCAGGCTATTCAGAAAAAATATAAGGGAAAGCAGGATCAGGCATCCATGCTGAAAATGCAGGATGAGACAAGGGCCGTCTATGCGAAGTATGGCACATCGCCTACCGGAACATGTCTGCCTATGTTGGTTCAGCTTCCGGTTCTTCTTGCGGTATATGCGGTAGTATATGCAATACCTGCTTATATTGAAAAGATTAAGATGGCATATTATCCTTTGGTGACAGATTTATTAAGCACCACAGGCGGAAGCGCATTTATTCAGGGGTTAAAAAGTGCGGCTTCTTTTCAAAAACGTGATTTCGCATTAGAAAATACTATTATTGATGTTCTGAATAAGGCAACTACTGCGGAATGGGAAAGTATAGCAGCTGAGTTTCCAAGTTTAAGTTCTGTTGTAGAGAGTACACAGCATACCTTAAGCGGTTTTAATAATTTTCTGGGATTGAATATTGTAAACTCACCCTGGTATACCATAAAGGAAAGCTTTTCCGAGGGAAATTATCTGTGGATAGTGATTGCATTCCTTATCCCTGTTTTGGCTGGTTTAAGTCAGTGGTTTAGCTTAAAGCTGATGCCCCAGGCTGCCGCATCGGAAGACAGCGATAATAATGAAATGATGCGTTCCATGAAAATGATGAACAACTTTATGCCTCTGATGTCCGTGTATTTTTGTGCCATTCTTCCTGTTGGTGTAGGTATTTACTGGATTATGAGTGCCGTTGTTCGTACAATTCAGCAGCTTGTGATTAATAAGCATTTGAGTAAGATGGATGTTGATGAAGAGATTAAAAAGAATATTGAAAAATATAATCGAAAGAGAGAGAAGGACGGTCTCCCTCCTGAAAGATTGAATACGGTTGCCAGGACAAGCACAAGAAATGTAGAGTCTTCCAAGCGGGAGATTACTTCGGAGGAACGTCAAAAGGCAATTCAGGATTCTACGATTTATTATAATAAAGGCGCTGCAAAACCGGGAAGTTTAGCCGCAAAGGCCAGAATGGTTGAACAGTATAATGAGAAAAATGATAAAAAGGGTAAGAATAAATAAGGAATAGGGGGGTGCCTTATGGAATATAAGGAGGTTTCTGCTAAAACCGTTGATGATGCTGTTTTAGAAGCTGCAATTCAGTTTGGAACAACAAGAGATAATATTGCATATGAAGTGATTGCTCAGGGCAGTGCAGGGTTTCTTGGGATCGGAAGTAAAAAAGCCGTGATTAAGGCCCACGTTCGGACAGAAGAAGAGATTCAAGCTTCTAAGAAGGCTGAGAAGGAGGTTGAAAAGATTCTGGAAAGAGTGAATGAGAAGGCAGAAGAAAAGCCTGTGATTCCACAACCTAAAAAAGAGCCTGTAAAAGAGATCAAGAAGGAAGTAAAGAAGGAAACTGTACCTGCCAAGGATAAGCCAGTAAAAGCAGAGAGAGCAGAGGAGCCAAAGAAAGAGGAAAAGCCTGAGAAAAAACCGATTCATATTGACACGGAGCCTGTAAAGGAATTTTTAGATAAGGTATTTGCGGCTATGGATATGAAGGTCCGGATAACAATAACTTCCAGTTCCAAGGAACATGAAATAAGTGTGGAATTAGAGGGGGATGATATGGGCGTTCTTATCGGCAAGAGAGGACAGACCCTGGATTCACTTCAGTATTTGGCCAGCCTTGTAGCAAATAAGAGCAGTGAAGATTATATCCGCGTCAAGGTAGATACGGAAAATTATAGGGAGAGAAGAAGGGCTACATTGGAAAATTTGGCTAAGAATATCTCTCATAAAGTAAAAAGGACGAGAAAGCCTGTCTCTCTTGAGCCTATGAATCCTTATGAGAGAAGGATCATCCATTCTGCTCTTCAGAATGATAAGTTTGTATGTACGCACAGTGAAGGAGAAGAGCCTTATCGGAAGGTTGTTGTTACTTTGAGAGAGGGTGTGCGACCGGATAATAATTATAACGGAAGAAATCGAAATCGTTATAATCGTAATTATAAGAAAAAGGAACGCTAAGGCGTTCCTTTTTGTAACAGAAAGCTTTTTTATATAAAAGAGGGATATGTTATGAGGTATGATACAATTGTGGCAGTTGCTTCGGCTATGTCCAGCGCCGGAATTGGAATTATCCGTATAAGCGGAAATGATTCCTTTTCTATATTGGAACATATTTTTCGATTTAAAGACGAAAAGAAAAGGATTTCAGATCAGCCTTCTTATACAATTCACTATGGTAATGTTTATGATGGGGAAGAATTATTAGATGAAGTAATAGTTCTGTTGATGAGGGGACCCCATAGTTATACGACGGAGGATACGGTAGAGATTGATTGTCATGGCGGAATACTTGTGATGCGCCGGATTTTAGAGACAGTTATAAGAGAAGGGGCAAGACCTGCTGATCCGGGCGAGTTTACGAAGAGAGCATTTTTAAACGGACGTATAGATCTGTCGCAGGCAGAAGCTGTTATGGATGTCATTCAGGCCGGCAATCGAATGGCTTTGGAGAGTTCCCTTTCTCAGTTAAAGGGAGCGGTTGCAAATAAAATTCGGTTCTTCCGGGAAACAATTCTTTATGAGACAGCTTTTTTGGAATCTGCCTTGGATGATCCGGAGCATATCAGCTTGGACGGATATAGCAAAAGGCTTTCTGAGACTTTAAAAAGTCTTGCTGCGGATATGAAAGTTTTGATTGACAGTTTTGAGAATGGCAGAATAATAAAGGAAGGGATCAAGACTGTTATCTTAGGAAAACCAAATGCAGGTAAATCATCTCTTTTGAATGTTCTGATTGGCGAGGATCGGGCAATTGTGACGGAGATCGCCGGAACAACCAGAGATATATTAGAGGAGGAATTGTATCTGGGCGGAATCAGCCTTAAGCTTCTGGACACGGCCGGTATCCGAAAAACTCAGGATCTGGTAGAACAGATAGGAGTAGGGCGGGCAAAGGAGCAGGCGGAAAATGCGGACTTAATTCTTTATGTGGTAGATACCTCCCGGGAAATGGATGAGGATGATGTTGAAATATGTAAAATATTGGAAAATAAGAAAGTTATTATTTTACTGAATAAATCAGATTTAAAAACTGTAGTTACGGCAGATGCAGTTGGGCAGAGAGTTGGGTATCAGTATCCTATGATTTCTATTTCGGCAAAAGAAAAGGAAGGTATGAAGCTTTTAGAGGATCAGATACGTGAACTTTTTTTTCAGGGAGCCATTTCTTTTAATCATGAATCTGTAATTACAAATATCCGTCATAAGACGTCATTAGAAGAAGCAAGAAAAAGTCTTTTGATGGTGGAGGACAGTATACAAAATGGGATGCCGGAAGATTTTTATACCATTGATTTGATGGACGCTTATAATTCTCTTGGTTACATATTGGGAGAGAATTTAGGCGAGGATTTAGTTCAGGAGATCTTTAGTAAATTTTGTACAGGAAAGTAGAAGAGGAATACGAATGAAATTTATATATAAGGAAGATTGTCAGGTTATTGTAGTAGGAGCTGGCCATGCGGGATGTGAGGCGGCTCTGGCCTGCGCCAGACTTGGTATAAAAACAGTGATGTTTACAGTGAGTATAGATAGTATTGCTTTAATGCCCTGCAATCCTAATATCGGCGGAACTTCTAAGGGACATCTTGTTCGGGAAATTGACGCCTTGGGCGGTGAGATGGGGAAGAATATAGACAGGACATTTATTCAGTCTAAGATGCTGAATATATCAAAGGGTCCGGCTGTCCATTCTCTTAGAGCACAGGCAGATAAGTCTGAGTATAGCCGCAGTATGAGAAGAGTTCTTGAAAATACGGATAACCTTTCAATTGTGCAGGCTGAGGTGACAGAAATATTGTCTGAAAATGGTCAGGTGCTTGGGGTCCGCACTTATTCCGGTGCAGTTTATTTCGCTAAAGCTGTTATTCTCTGTACCGGTACTTATCTGAAAGCTCGGTGTATATATGGGGAGGTCAGTAATGCTACTGGTCCGAACGGCTTGCAGGCTGCTAATTATCTGACTGATTCTCTGAAAGCTTTGGGAATCGAGATGCTTCGCTTTAAGACAGGAACTCCGGCTCGTATAGATAAGCGTTCTGTTGATTTTTCTAAAATGGAAGAGCAAAAAGGGGATGAAAGAATTGAACCTTTTTCTTTTACTACGGATTCTGAGGAGATTCAAAAGGAACAAGTTTCTTGCTGGTTGACTTATACAAATGAAAAGACCCATGATATTATCCGAAATAATTTGGATCGTTCTCCTTTATATTCCGGAATGATTGAGGGAACGGGTCCTAGATATTGTCCATCTATTGAAGATAAGGTAGTGAAGTTTGCTGATAAGGATCGACATCAGGTATTTATTGAGCCGGAAGGACTTTATACAAATGAAATGTATGTAGGGGGAATGTCCAGTTCACTTCCGGAGGATGTGCAGCATAAAATGTATTCTTCTGTGGCCGGGCTTGAAAATGTGAGAATTGTCCGCAATGCTTACGCAATAGAATATGATTGCATTGATCCCCGCCAGCTTTATCCTACTTTGGAATTTCGCAATATTTCCGGTCTTTTCAGCGGAGGACAATTCAACGGAAGCTCCGGATATGAGGAGGCGGCAGCTCAGGGACTTTTGGCCGGAATCAATGCTGCGAGAAAGATACTGGGAAAGGAACAGATTGTCCTTGATCGTTCGCAAGCTTATATTGGGGTTCTGATAGATGATTTGGTAACAAAAGAAAATAAAGAGCCTTATCGAATGATGACGTCCCGTGCGGAATATCGTCTTTTATTAAGGCAGGATAATGCGGATATACGTCTTACAAAGATCGGATATGATGTGGGATTGATTTCGGAAGAGCGTTATCAATTTCTTTTGGAAAAAGAGCGGCAGATTCAGGAAGAGATACACAGAATCAAACATGTGAATATCGGGACCGGAGAAAAAGTACAGGAGCTTTTAAAAGCGGCTGACAGTACTCCTTTGACGTCCGGTTCTACCTTGGGAGAATTGATCCGCCGGCCGGAATTAAATTATGATTTATTGGCTCCTCTTGATCCCAACAGACCTGTTCTACTAAAAGGAGTTGCAGAGCAGGTAAATATCAATGTTAAATATGAGGGATATATTAATAGACAGAAAAAGCAGATAGAACAATTTAAAAAGATGGAGAAGAAAAAGATACCGGAGAATTTTTCTTATAAAGAAGTGCCGAGTCTTAGAATAGAGGCAAGACAGAAGCTGGAGTTATATCGGCCGGTATCAATTGGACAGGCTTCTCGTATTTCCGGGGTATCTCCGGCAGATATTTCCGTACTTGTTGTGTATCTGGAACAGCAAAGAAGAAAACAGCATATAGAACGGAATTAATATATAGATAAAGGAAATATAGCCAAATGGATAAATTAATACAAATAAGAGAAGCTTTTCAAAAAATTGAAATTACTTTGACGGATAGACAGACAGAACAGTTTTTATCATATTATAAGATTTTGGTTGAAAAAAATAAGTATATGAATTTAACTGCCATTACTGAGTTTGAGGATGTAATCGTAAAACATTTTATTGACAGTTTAATGATATGTAAATTGCAGGAACCAACAGGTAAATTGATTGATGTTGGGACAGGTGCAGGATTTCCTGGGATACCTTTAAAAATTGTTTATCCGGATTTGCAGGTAGTTTTATTAGATTCTTTAAATAAACGTGTGCAGTTTTTAAATGAAGTAATTGAGGAGCTTTCACTAGAAAAGATAGAAGCAATACATGGGAGGGCTGAGGACTTAGCAAAAAATCATGAATATAGAGAAAAGTTTGATTTTTGTGTTTCAAGGGCTGTAGCAAATCTTTCCTCTTTAACAGAATATTGTTTACCCTTCGTGAAAATAGGTGGAAGTTTTATTCCTTATAAATCAGGTAAGGTAGATGAAGAATTATCTGCCGGAGAAAAAGCAATATTTTTATTGGGTGGAGAATTGCAGGTGAAAAAGGATTTTAAATTAATAGACAGCGATATATCAAGAAGTCTATTACAAATACATAAGATAAAGGCTACGCCTAAAAAGTATCCAAGAAAATCTGGAACGCCTACAAAAGAACCTATTTGTTGACAAATATAATAAAATGTTTCATGTGAAACATTAAGATTATTTAAATATTGTTTTATATTTGTATTGTATGTGCTATAATAAAAAACACACGATAATTGTAAATGTTTCACGTGAAACATAGAGGAAAGGATTATGGATTTACTATGGGAAGAGTGATAGCAATTGCTAATCAAAAAGGCGGGGTTGGAAAAACAACGACAGCTATTAATCTATCAGCTGCCTTAGCTGAAAAAAATAAGCAAGTTCTTTTGATTGACTTAGATCCACAGGGGAATGCAACAAGTGGTGTTGGAATTGATAAAACACAATTAGAGAATACGGTATATGATTTGATATTAGGAGAAATATCTATACAAGAGTGTATTGAATATACGGAGTTTGAAAATCTATTTATTATACCATCAAATGTAGATTTGGCTGCCGCCGAGATAGAATTAATTGGTATTCAGGAGAAAGAGTTTATTATCCGAAAAGAAGTTGAAAAGATTAAGGATAGATTTGATTTTATTTTAATTGATTGTCCTCCTTCTTTGAATCTATTAACTATCAATGCTATGACTACGGCTGATACGGTATTGGTTCCTATCCAGTGTGAGTATTATGCGTTGGAAGGATTAAGCCAATTAATACACACCATTAATTTGGTAAGAGAACGATTAAATCCTTATCTTGATATTGAGGGTATTGTATTTACTATGTTTGATGCAAGAACAAATCTCTCATTGCAGGTAGTGGAAAATGTACGCGCAAATGTAAAGCAAAGAGTATATGCGACGATCATCCCAAGAAATGTACGGTTGGCGGAAGCTCCCAGTCACGGATATCCAATTACAATCTATGATTCAAAATCAGCAGGGGCGGAAAGCTATCGATCATTAGCGGAAGAAGTAATAAACAGGGAGGAAAATTAAGTGGCAGCAAGAAAGAGTGGATTGGGAAAAGGATTGGATAGTTTAATCCCTGAGACAATAAAAACAACACAGCCAGGGAAAGAAAAAGTAGTAGAAAAGGTAGTAGAGAAGATAGTAGAAAAGCCTATAGAATTGAAGGTAAAAATATCAAAGGTTGGTCCGAATAAAGATCAGCCCAGAAAACAATTCGATGAAGACGCATTGATGGAACTTGCAGATTCTATCAAACAGTTTGGAATCATACAGCCTTTGATTGTTCAGGAGAAGAACGGCTTTTATGAAATTATTGCAGGTGAAAGAAGATGGCGGGCAGCAAAGCTTGCAGGACTAAAAGAAGTCCCCGTAATTATCAAAGAGTATACGGATATTGAGGTTGTAGAAATCTCTTTAATTGAAAATATTCAAAGAGAAAGTCTGAACCCTATTGAGGAAGCCATTGCTTACAAACGTTTATTGGAAGAGTTTCATTTAAAGCAGGATGAGGTTGCTGAACGAGTATCAAAAAGCCGTACAACTGTTACCAATTCCATGCGCCTCCTGAAGTTGGACGAACGCGTACAGCAAATGGTGATCGACGATATGCTGACAACAGGACACGCAAGAGCATTATTGGGAATTGAAGATCCGGAATTACAAGCCCTGACAGCTGCACGTGTATTTGATGAAAAGCTGAGTGTGCGGGAAGTTGAGAAAATTGTAAAAGATCTTCATAAGGAAAAAAAGGAAAAGAAAACAGAATCCGTTGTAGAAGATTTTATCTATACAGATTTAGAGGAGAAGATGAAAACAGCTGTGGGAAGTAAGGTATCCATTCATCAAAAAGCAAAAGGAAAGGGAAAAATTGAGATAGAATATTATTCCAGAGACGATCTTGAAAGGATAATTGATTTAATTATAAATAGTTCCCAAAGTATAAATTAAGAGAGCATTTAAATTTTTGTTGATAAACATTGGTATAGAAGAAACATAAGAAAAGTTTAATATGATACGGCAGGAGGAAAGCAACGTGAACAGCCCTATTCTAGAGTATATATATCAATATACAGGAATTGATCCAGCATATTATATTTTGGCATTGGCATTTCTTATTATCATATTGATTATTTTAATGATAGTAATGTTATGTAAATCAAGAAAACTAAAAAAGCGAATAGAAGCCTTTTTAGAAGGAAAGGATGCTATGAGCTTGGAAGAAACGCTTCTTTCTTGTATGGAAAAGGTTCAGATAGTTGATAAGGCAAATCGAGAGATACGGCAGGAAATGCAGTTAATGCAAAAGGTCCAGAGCATGACTTACCAAAAAATGGGAATTGTAAAATATGATGCATTTCGTGAAATGAGCGGAGAGTTGAGTTATGCAGTCGTTCTTTTAGATCAGGAACAAAATGGATTTGTAATAAATTCTGTTTATGCCAATGAGGGCAACTATTCCTATATTAAAGAGATTGTAAAAGGGGAAAGTCAAATTCAGCTTTCAGAAGAAGAGCAGAAGGCATTGAACAAGGCAAAAGGTATAAATTGAAGTAATTATTTTTGAAATACCAGGCTTGAAAAATAAAAGCCAGTGGTATATGATGGTAACAGTTTAAAAGCAGTTTGCAAAAAATAATAAAAGAAATATAAAGTATAAGGAGAAAATCATTATGTTAGATATGAAATTTGTACGGGAAAATCCGGATATTGTAAAGCAGAATATTAAAAATAAATTTCAGGATCAAAAGCTGGAGCTGGTAGATGAAGTAATTGCATTAGACGCAGAAAAGCGAGCAGCTCAGCAGGAGGCAGATAATCTGCGCGGAGCACGGAATAAGCTTTCCAAGCAAATCGGCGCATTGATGGGGCAGGGAAAGAAAGAAGAAGCTGAAGAGATTAAAAAGCAGGTTGCTGCGGAAGCTGACAGACTTGCCGCTCTTTCGGAAAAAGAAAAAGAGCTGGATGAAAAGATTTTAAAAATTATGATGACAATTCCCAATATTATAGATCCAAGTGTTCCGATTGGAAAGGATGACAGTGAAAATGTTGAGGTTCAGCGTTATGGGGAGCCGGTAGTGCCTGATTTTGAAATTCCCTACCATACGGAAATTATGGAGAAGTTCAATGGAATTGATTTGGACAGCGCCAGAAAAGTTGCCGGAAATGGATTTTATTATCTGATGGGAGATATTGCAAGACTTCATTCCGCCGTCATTGCGTATGCGCGCGATTTTATGATCAACAGAGGCTTTATTTACTGCGTACCTCCCTTTATGATTCGCAGCAATGTTGTAACGGGTGTTATGAGCTTTGCGGAAATGGATGCAATGATGTATAAGATCGAGGGAGAAGACTTATACTTGATTGGAACCAGCGAACATTCTATGATCGGAAAATTCATTGATACTATTCTTCAGCCGGAAACACTGCCTCAGACCTTGACCAGTTATTCCCCTTGTTTTAGAAAAGAAAAGGGAGCGCATGGTCTGGAGGAAAGAGGAGTTTACCGGATTCATCAATTTGAAAAGCAGGAAATGATCGTAGTCTGTGAGCCGGAGGAAAGTCCCATGTGGTTTGATAAGCTGTGGCAGAATACGGTTGATTTATTCCGCTCCTTAGATATACCGGTCCGCACTCTGGAATGTTGTTCCGGCGATTTGGCAGATTTAAAAGTAAAATCTGTGGATGTGGAAGCATGGTCTCCTCGTCAGAAAAAGTATTTTGAAGTAGGAAGCTGCTCTAATCTTGGAGATGCCCAGGCCCGCCGGTTAAAAATCCGGATCAATGGGGAAAAAGGAAAGTACTTTGCGCATACACTAAATAATACGGTAGTTGCTCCGCCGAGAATGTTGATTGCATTTTTAGAAAATAATTTGAATGCAGACGGAAGCGTCAGCATTCCGGAAGCATTACAGCCGTATATGGGTGGACAAAAGGTTATTAAATAGTAGATCATATGTGGAAAAGTATATTATTATGTGGATAACTTTGTGTAATCAGGCAGTTTTTTTGTATAACAAGTGATTCTGTGTATGATATACGATAAAGGAGGTGAAATACAGTGCATGAGTATTTGAGAGCTGTAGGTTTTAGTGACATAAAAGATAAGGCAGAATTAAATCGTCTGCTTCAGACGGTAGAAGAAAGCTATCAAAGCGAAAGAACCTCCGGAAACCGTGATGGAAAAGATTTTTCTGAGCGCAAAAAAGAATTTGCACCAGGAATGGGTATTATGCTCCGAGGCGAATATGATGAGGAAGGAAATTATCAGAGAGAATACTATTTTCCCTATTTTCATGGAAAGCAGGAAAAACTGTACGAAACCGTTACCGTAGAGCGCCATGCGGAAAAGGAATCCTATGCAGGTGTTTGCGATGATCTGTCTCTGGGCGTATCTATTATCTTCTACGTGCAGAATGTGGCGGATTTGCTCAATGAGCAGCGGTTAAATCAGCTTTTTTCCTGTACTGTAACATTGAAGTTTTCCGGCCTTTCCACAGGCGGAAAAGTTTTACTTCCTGTAGTAAAAGGAATAACGGAGGAAGAAAATTCGGATGCCGTTCTTCAGCGGACAAAGCTGATTCAGGCGGCCAGAGACGGAGATGAAGAGGCTATTGAAAATTTGACTTTGGAGGACATGGATATCTATTCCATGATTTCCAGAAGGATTGCGGATGAAGATGTGTTTTCCATTGTGTCTACATACTTTATGCCCTATGGAGTAGAATGTGATCATTACAGTATCTTAGGGGAAATTCTGGAGTATGAATTGGTGGAGAACAGCTTAACAAAAGAACAAATCTATGTGCTTACGGTAGAAAGCCACGATTTGGTTTTCGAGGTTTGTGTGAATAAGAAGGATCTCTTGGGAGAGCCTCAGGTTGGACGCAGGTTTAAAGGCGTGATTTGGCTGCAGGGAGAGATGATGTTTCATCCGTAAGGCTGAGCAGTTATGGCATATAAAAGGCGGCAAATTCCGATAAGTGAATTTGCCGTCTTTTTAATGTTCCCTGCGAGAATCGAACTCACAATTCGGGCTTAGGAGGAAAATTTATACCTTGCCCTGCGGTTACCTTACACCTCTTTTCATGCTCTTTCATGTCAAAAGTATCCTCGTAGAACCCAGTTTATTGTGCCTTTTTATTGCATATTGCACAATTTCATCTACTACTATCAACTTTCATCAAATTAGCAGAAAATTAGCAAAAGCCGTTTTCAGGAACGTCGATTAGCAAAAAATTAGCAGGATCATCGGCTGATTTTTATGCTAATCCGAGTAGCTTAATTCATTTTAAAGACTATATTTTGTTGTTGCTGTGTACCCAGGCAGAAACATCTGAGTACATCGGATGATGTCATTTTATCATAGCTCACGTTGGCTGACAACAAAAACAAGTTCTTTTACTCCAGAACAGGCTTTGCTGATACACGGAGGGTTCTATGTCAGAATATCAATTAGAGATCAAACAGATCGTGGACTATCCACGCTGCCGGATCTACCGGCAGTTTATCCAGAACTTAACGGCAGACCGGAGCATTCTCACAGGCGGGGGTTCCGGTCTTTTTTATTACACGGTGCTTTGCAACTACGCAAACTTCCGTACTTCTTATCTCCGCATAGACGGTATCGGCTATACTGTATACCCCGGTGAGTGGATCTGTACCGTGAAGAAACTGGCTGCATGGTTCCGTATCCGTTTCCAGCGCCAAGCGGTCTCCATCCTGGATGAACTGCAGAAACGCCATCTTATTTCCTATCTTTTCCTTGACCGGGGAAAGGTGGTCAAATACAAGATCCGCGACTGGAAAAAGCATAATACCGTGCTGGACTACAACTGCCCCTGTCAAAAAAGATACGGGCTTTTTCTTTATGCCCACTGTGGTTGCAACTGAACTGGTCAGCGCCGGCCGCTGCTCTGAAATGGATATCCTGCTGGATCTGTGGATGTCCGCTGTCTACAATGACAGCCAGGTGCAGGGTTCGGAGATCGGCCCGGTTGTCTATTTCCGCAACGGCACCGGCTCCCCGCTGGCAGCTTACAGTGAAATGGCTGTCCGTTGGGGCATCTCCAAAGCCACAACAGGGCGTGTGCTGAAAAAACTCGCTGACATGGATTATATCTCCTTAATGTCATTCCCCGGAAGAACAGGCAGCGTGATCTATCTGCACAGCTACCTTTCCACCATGTTCCAGATATCAGATGTCCTTGTTGACAAGGAGGAGGTTGCCATGGTTCTGAAAATCAATCTTACACTGCCGGATGAAATGGATAAAACAGATCCGCAGGCAGATTCCGCCTTTACAGAGCATGAGGTATGCGTTTCAGAGGAATTATCCAGCGTTTCAAAATCGAACATAGAAACTGTCATCACAAAAATGGCGCAAGTCCTTGATGCACAGGGCATTTCCTGTTTCCGGTGTCCCAAATCCATATATAAGTTATATACTTTATCAGACGCCTGCAGGGAAGAATATATATCCCACATACTGAAGGGGGCTGTACGGTTTGGAATGACTGTATCCTGCGGGGAGGATAAGCCGGTCTACACCTTTGAACTGACGCTCTCTCCCACCGAAAAGGACAGGGAAGGAGGTGCCAGGGCATGAAAAAGAATCAGGAAGAAATGAACATTGCCGATAACCCTCTGTACCATGATACCTGGAAACTGCTGAAAAAATACAGAGACGTGGTGTGGAGTCTGGAGCTGTCCGTCCAGCAGGTGCGAAGCCGGTTTGAGATCGAATATGGGAGTTCCATTGAGGATTTTCTGGAGTCGGTCTATGTGGCCGGGATAGACCTGTCAGACCGCAGTATTGAACACCATGCCAAATGTATCGAGCGGAGCCACCAGATGCTCAAACTCCTGGACACATCCATTGACCTGCTCCGTACCAAGCACAAGAATGGCGAGAACTATTACTGGCTGCTGTATTTTTCCTTCCTTTCCCCGCAGCAGCTGAGAAATGTGGAAGAAATTATAGAGAAACTGCGCCCCCATATCCGAGACATCAGTTTCCGTACTTATTACCGCAGGAGGCGAGAGGCGATTGACACACTCAGTTCTATCTTGTGGGGGTATACATCCAAGGACAGCATCGACATTCTGGAGAAGTTCTTTCCAGATGATAAGGATGCCAGGGAAGAAAAATAAGCAGCTATATGATATTCAAAGGCAATCAGGCCGGATTGGAGGAAATATATGATAACATTGACCGAGGATGAAAAAAAGATGGTATTCCAGCTGGAAGGCTGCCACAGGTATGATGCGATACAGGAGATTGCTGTGTTCTGCCGGTACACCCGTGACCATGATAAAAGAAACATTGCCGAAAATCTGTTAAAGAAACTCCGTGAACTCTCAGAAAATGACTGCAGAGAGCTGATTTGTGATATTCAGAAAAATTATCATCTGCCACAGAAAGCAAGGACTGTTGGAGAGATGATCGCTGTGGCCCGGCAGGAGTCCGGCGCCCGGAAGCTGGAAGGGCATGACATTATGGCACTGGAACGCTTTGACCCGGAAGTGAAGCATATGATTATGTTTGATGTGCTTTCGAGAGAATCCCCCATAGGAGATAAAGGGCATAGGATGCGGCTGTTTCTGACAGAAGCGGGATATAAAAAGGCGTTGGAGAGTCAGGACAATCAGTATATACATATAAGGAATCACGCCTATGTAAATCATGGCCATTTACGATATGAGAATCCTGGGAATAATTTATAGAGTTACAATGTCATATAAAAGAGGTGGCGCCTTTCATCGGTATCCACCTCCTTATTCCCATGTTCATTTATCTGGAATAGATACAACTCACAAAACTTACGAATTTCGCATAAAAATATGGTAAAAAACAGTGAAATGTATTATACTGTATATAGCTTTACTATTAGGAGGAAAAGCCGATGAGATCCCCAATGGATGAAAAGACATTTATGAATTTTTATAAAAATACGGTTCTCGGATATTCTAATAATCTACAAAGGCATATTTGCAGGTCATTAGAGGAAGAACACCGGATTACTTTTGAAGAGCAGAGAAGCCTGCTTGACCCTGATAAAATTTTATATTTTGAATCCAAGAAAGACCTTCGGGGCATCCTTTCTCAAACAACTGTAAACAAAGATTTCATCGGATTTTATGAACATTGGGAATTTGTAAAGCTGTATAAATATTCTGTGCCGTTATTTTATCAGTTTGATACGGACAAAAATTTGACTGCTATCTTGAAAGAGAAAGAAATTTCAGAATTTAGCGAAACATCTTTCCAACCAGAATTCGTCCTTAATACTTCGCTTTCAGATGCCAAGCCGATCTATCTGGCAGAACAGGATAGAATATTTATCAAATTTACGTTACAGAAAACATATGTAACATCTGAATCTTTTGAACAGACCGATTACAGGTATCCTATAGTGCTATACTTCGATCTGCCTAACCAGTGCATGGAAATACGCTATGATGCCATAAAGTATACAGATTCTTTTGACAGTGAAATATACGAAAAATTGGTGGTCAGTTGTATTGACTGGGTAAAAAAAGAATTAGGGCTTTCCTTATATACCTGTGAGCATACCGATGCGATAAAGATTGTGAATGATAAGCAGAATGAAGATGTAAAAATGTATAAGCAGATGATGCAAATGAGTTCAGGTGGTGCCGCTGAACTGACTGCAGCCGAAAGTTCTGATTATGTATTACCCTTTATTGGTGAGATTCGGGAACTAATTGATGAAAATGAAGATCTTTTTAATGAGGCAACTGAGATTAAGCAACTGCTTACCCAATACCTGAATGATAAAGAAGCAACCGCAAGCTATCCTTATATTTATGTAAAATGGGTAAAGCCTGTAGAATCACAGAGCTACATAGTCAAAATAACTTTTGATTACTTAAGCCGTAGATACACTTTACTACAACACATCACCGGAGGTTGTAAAGATTTAGGAATGGAGCGGATGAATGATGCTATCAAATATCTTTGCGAAAGTGGTTCCTTTGTTAAAGGAGAAAAAATTTGATATTGATTATGATGCATTGGCTAAATTTCTTGAACGCTATAAGCCAGGTGACTGGTTGTATCCAGATGCAATGCATCGTAATCTAAAAATGAACATAAAGACTGTTTATGAGATATTGGAATTGTGTGTGGAAATGAAGTCTCTGGAGCAGTATTTACAAATATACTGCCCCCACTGCCAAAAATATACCGGTCAATATTATAAGACGATTGCAGAAATCCCAGACGAAATCAACTGTCTGCATTGTGACTATGAAATATTGAACCCTTTAAACCACGCAATTATTATCTATAAGGTCTTATAAATGGCAAACGAATCGGACATTATAAAAAAATCAGAGGTATTTTTGAATGATATTGGAATGACAGCAACGGAATGGCTTCTGACAATGGGAAAATATAAATCCCACATTTTGCAGCTTGATGATACAGGCTATAAAAAATTTGCTGAGTTGTATGAGAAGATAATCAATAGAGATTTCAAACAGACTAATAAAGGAAAGATGCTAGAAGATTTAACTGCTCTTTTACTGTATCAGGGATATCCAGGAGTTTTTGAATGCAGAAGGAACCTTCGTACAAGCAGCAATGAGATTGATCTGCAGCTCTGCTGGACAGAAAATGCACGGATGGCAGGAATTGACAGGGCCTTTCCGTTTTTAGAGGATTCTTTTCTGTGTGAATGTAAAAATTATAAGAAAAGTGTAGATGTGACATATGTCGGAAAATTTTTCTCACTGCTCCACGTTGCCCGCTGCAAAATTGGTATCATGATTGCCTGGAACGGTATTGCCGGACGTTCTAAGTGGAGTGATGCCAGTGGATTAATCCGAAAAATTGCGTTACGGGATAATACATATATTATTCCTATTGAAAAAAATGATTTTAAGGCAATTTATGAGCAACAAAATAATATTTTTTCTATAATACGTGATAAATATTTAGCATTGCAGAATGAGATAGATTATTCCTCGTATGTTCAGCATCATGAGCTTGAAGAGAATTTTAGAAAAATTTAATAAAATTCTAAAAACAAATATTAAACAGATGGCTATATACTAAGCTGGAGCAAACCATGCAATAATGATTTACTCCAGTTTTATTTAGCTTCTTTTTTGGACATAAATTTTTCAGCAGATTACAAAATATAATTATTAGGAGAATACCACCTTCATCCCAATGTGTTTCCAAACACTAAATTGCACAGAGAAATAGTTTCATTAAAATATTATTAGAATTTAATGGCTAATACTACTATGTTATCATACCTTTTTCATATGCACGGAAAAGTCTAAAAATTTGATCAAATAGGTCTTCTTCTTTATCAGCATATATAAAGACATGATCAAATAGCATAAAATTATCCTCATACAATTTCCAAGACATATCAAAGTTTTCTGCCCTCTGTTTCAAATAATTAGGATCACTTTTATAATTGGCATCTTCCTTTAATTTTTTCTCTTCTTTAACACGTTCTTTTTCCAAATATTCTTCACGGGTTATTTGTGAATACACATATAATATAACCGCTAAATGTCCAAAAATATTTCTTAGTTTATTCAAAGCTTTCTTATTACTAACAACTAATACTTGTGAAATACCTGTTTGTAGTTTATCCCATATAGCATCAGTCTTTATCCCATATCTAGCATTATAATTAGTGTATGTAACATCACATCCTTTTAAGTCAAACTCTTTATTATGGATAAATTGAGGAAATCCATCTTTAGAATTTGGTATCCATTTGCAAATCATTTCTGCATCATCTCCAGGACGCCAATATCGGTCTGTATGTTTAGGTACTATTTCTGCATGCAGGCTACCTAAAATATTCACAGCTGAAATTAATTCATCTTTTCCAGATGCTGGATTTCCGACTACAATGAATAATCTGGGTGTAAAACTTTGCATTGTATTTCCTCCTTACTGAAATTTCTGGGGAATAACACATAAATCATCTAAAAATTGTTTTAAAATTTTTTCTAAACTTTCTGTACCATCCTTAACATTAAGAATTAATTTATCAAAAATATGAATATTTTCAATGTATATCCTATATATAGCTTCAGCCTTTTCAAAACGGAGACGGATAGTAGTCTCCGTTTCATTTCTTTTATATCCCTGCTCTAAAAATTTTTCTATATTCGGAATTTCTCTAAAAATAAATAGGGATTTACATTGTTTACCCAAACATGTCTTTATATCTTCAACAGTTCTAATATCATTCAAAATTATTATAGGGCTATATCCCTTTTTAAGGAAACTATATAGATCCTCTAATTTTATCCCATATCTATTTCCATATTGTTCATAAACCAAATCACACCCTAACTTATTAAACAATTGTATACGTAATTCCTCTAAATCTTTCCCCTCTATTCCATCCTTTTCATTATCCATCCCAAGAACAGGTTTTATATCTAATTCATTTTCTCTACCTTCTCTTACAGCTTGTATCTCATTTGTTCGAAAATTTCTAGTTGTATATTTTTGAATAAAAACAGGCCTGAATCTCTTTTTATATTTTTCTTCATGGCTTATTTTATCTAAAAGCCTAATTACCTCAGATTTTCCACAACGAGATGGACCTGTAAGCGTTATAACATAGGACATCTCTATTCCTCCTTGGGCAAATTATTTTTAACATAATCTGCAAATGATGATAATTCATCCCACATATCAGATCTAATAATAGCTTTTAAATCCGGTGTTGGTACAAATTCTTCTTGCTCTCCATTAATAATTATTTCTTGCTCGTTGAAACAATCTTTAAGTTCATATAGTTCTACCAATTTATAATTCGAATTTTGTAATTTTGTTATATCGAAAGACTCAGAAGCAATACATACATATACATCTGCAAATACACTTACATCTATTACTTTCCCATCCGGTAAATGTCTTTCCGAATTACGAGCCACTGAACTAAAAGGATAATCCAATCTAAAATAGAAATACTCATCCTTTTTATTATTTACATCCCAAAAAGGCATAGTATATCTTAATTCCGGGCGCCACTCCCCTAAGTATACCATTTTATCAACATTTACATTCATAAAATCTGTTTTGTCATGTTGTCCTTGCCCTTCTGCTTCTACTTTATATAATTCTTCTGCCATTTCCCTTGCCATTGCTTTAACTGTATCTATGTCATTGATATCAACATGGCCTCCAACAGATTTATCCCACATTCCTCGATTATCTTTAGCATTTGCTTTTCTCTGATGGATAAGCAATTTCCCATCCCTTGTAAATATTAATCCCCAAACTACCAATTTAACCTGTTTCGTGTTTGAAAAAGAGTCACGTGGTAACATTCCCATAGGATGTCTTTTTTCATTATAAGTTTGAATAACTTCTAGTCTATTTCCCTTTTTGCTAAACTCTGTAGAATATTTTTTTGCACCATAATCACTTTCAAAGAAAGCATTAAAATATTTCGTATATTCGTTATACCAATTATTTTTCTCTGTGATTTTTTCATATTTACCTATATCATTAAATTTTGTTAATGCCATGGCAATATAATAATCATTATCTATGTTTATAGCTGGCACAGGAATATATAAATAACAAGTTCTTAACGAAAAACATTGATTTTCATCTTCAGGTTCAATATTTTTACATTCATGGTCAACTAAATATTTTCTTAAATTATTCATGGGAGCAGAAAGGATATTTATAAAATTTCCAAGTTCATAGCTTCTGTTTTCACCACTTATTCGTCTATCCGATGCTATTATAGACTGATTACTTACATAATTTTCTGCTTCACATATGATTTCAATTTTGATGACTCCTGCATCTATTTGCTTTAACCATTGTTCCCTCAAGTCTTCCCATTTTAAGTCAAAAGCTAAAACTCCTAAAATACGAACTCTGTTTTTTGCTTTTTTAATTTTCCCCATAAGTTCTTCTTTTCCTATAAAAGCACCTGCCATAGTAATCATCCTCCAATTTCTTTCATATTTTTTAATATAGTAAATAATTTTAATGCATCCGAATTGTTAATTGATTCATTTAAAATAAATTGCATATGTGTTAACATTTTATTTCTTTCGATTGCTGCTTCCTTGCTATCCTTAATTTTAATAGTTGTGCTATTTGTGCTCCTAGTTTCTAAGAGTAGGCTAAAATATATATCATCATCTAAAATTATAAAGTAAGAATTAGGTGCTTTAGATAATGGAATATAATGTACTCTGTTTTTAATAACGTCCGGATATTGATTATAGGAATTTTCAATTTTTTTTGCTTTTCTATTCATTCTAACCATAGGATCTTGCGATAATTCGTCTTTTGGCAAAACTGTAGGATTTAATTCAGCAGCTCTCCTTAATGCAACCTCTCCTTTTTCATAGCAAAAATATATTTCTATGGCCTCATCAGTATTTAATAAATTACAAAAAGATGATATTGCTTCTTCTTTACACAATCTATTAGATATACCGCCAAAAAATATTAAATGTCTTTTAATTGTTTTATCCCGTATTTTTTGAAAAATATTGTCCATACATATTTTTCTGTCTCTATAGATTATATCATAAAAATCTTCCGAATAAGATAATGAATCTGTAGAGATATCTGTTAGCGAACAACTATTTGCCATTGTAATTGCTGTTCTTTCCCAAGTATATATTTTTAGCTTTTCTTTTAAGAGCTTTGCCGACACCTTTATTTTTTCTGGCTCTTTAAAGATTTCTTTTATTTTTCTTGCGACTACTTCAATATCATCATTCTTCTTTCTACTGTTTTCCGGGGAATCTATATCAAATACCCCTGTTATTTCAACAGGCAGACATAAACCATTAACTAAATAACCAAGTTCTCTATACAAAAAATCATATAATCCACTATTCTTTGTAATTATAATAGGTACTTCTGCTGCTATTGCTTCCCACGCAGCTAACCCAAAGCCTTCACTTAAAGACAACATCATAAAAGCACAGTTGTTTTGTAGCGCTTTAAATAACTCTGTTCTATCTTCAGAATAAGGATTAATATTAACACTCACTTTTTTATTAGCAAAGCGTGACGTGATTTCGTCAGCATTACACTCATTTTTATTTGCGCCAAATATTTGAAGAACATAATCTTTAGGACTTTCAATCATTGAAACAGCTCTTCCAAACGCTGCGCAAGCCAAATCGCTTTGTTTTACTTTAGAAATATTTCCTTCAAATCTACCATATGTCATAATAGATCTATGATTTTTTGTCTTGTTTCTACCCATCTCACTTAGTCCGGGTATTATTTCGTAAACATTTTTACTTCTTACTTCTAAAACTCTATCTAGCAATCTTGGGCCTACAGCATAAACATATGTAGCATGTTCTATAATATCTCTTTGTATTAATTCTTTTTCTGTTCCTCTTCCATTTTTTCCCTTCAACCCCTCAATTATTGCATAATCTGTATGGATAACAATTCCGCTGTTGCATTGCATTTGATGCGATAACTTAATAGCATCCATACCTGTAAATATATCATGTCCCATACAAATTAAAATATTACAGCTATTTGTTTCATGTATTATCCGCTTTTGGATATTAATATAGTCTTGATTACTTAAAGAACCAGAGGATTTATTGTAATTAACAATAGTTACATTTTGTTGTAACGCATCTACTACAGCATCTTCGTCTCTTTCACCTAAAATTAAGCAAATAACTTTTATATTATTGGTGAGAACGTATCCCATCGCCACACACAAATCTGTATTAAATGTGTTTATTCCTCCATATTTTGCTCCCCAGGCATCTGTAACAAACACAATTCCCTTTTGGCTCTCCATATACTCACCCCTTACATAATATTCTATTAAAATTATACTTTATTCGGCAATATTCATCAACCACTTTTGTCAATTTATATCCATTTTATATCATTTTAGACAATATTATCCATTTTTTTCTAGCTTTATATTTTTTATAACAATAAAATTTATACATAGGTCTGCTAATGATTTTCCATCTGGCACGAAATTGGCACAATTCCGCATAAAATTGGCACGGTTCTGCTCTTTCCCCGTAAAAAGGGATATGTTACACTAAATACCCGTCTTTAGAAGTTAACACCATATTCTTTCGAAGCAAATCGTATGTCCTATCCTCTTTCAACACCTTGAAATAAGGCTTTTTTTATTTCCCAATACTCTTGCAAATTTATTTTTTCTTTGATATAATAATGGCGTTAGTGGCGTTATTATCCCGGAGGATTTTATTATGGCATATTACTTAAAGAAAACTAAACTCAAAGGACGTACGTATCTCTCCATTGATGAAAGCTTTTATAGCCATGAAAAGCATGGCACCGCTCACAAATGTTTCAAATCTCTTGGCTCTGTGGAAACCTGGATCGAAAAAGGACTCCCTGACCCTATCGCACATTTTCAAAAAGAAGTAGACTCTTTAAACATGGAAAAGGCTCAGGCCGGCGTTCCTAAAATATCCCAAATCTCCCCGCTTCTTTTCCTTGGCTATTTTCCCCTCAAGGCACTCCTTGAAAAAATGCATATCCAAAAATATGTTGATTATTTTAAACTTACTAACGACTTTTCCTTTGATCTTTATGAACTCTTATCTTCTTTGATTTTTGCCAGAGCCGTACATCCGTGCAGCAAATACAAAACTTTTCATGAAGTCCTTCCGAACCTTTACGGCTCCATTCACTTTTCTTACGACCAGCTCCTACACGGCCTGGCCTTCCTTGGAAACGATTATGAAAAGTTCATCGAAATATTTACCGTTCAGACCAATGCCTTTTTCAAGCCGGATACTTCCAAGACTTACTTTGACTGCACAAACTTTTATTTCGAAATCGACAGGGAGGATGACTTTCGCAAAAAGGGACCCAGCAAGGAAAACAAAAAAGAGCCAATCGTCGGCCTTGGATTATTGCTGGACAGCAACCAGATCCCCATCGGCATGAAAATGTATCCGGGAAACGAATCCGAAAAACCTCTCTTAAGGGATGTGATTGACCAATTAAAAGCCCAGCATAACATTACCGGAAAAACCGTCCATGTGGCCGACAAGGGATTGAACTGTGCGAAAAATATCGCTTCTTCTAAAAAGAACGGCGACGGATATCTTTTTTCCAAATCCGTCAAAAGTCTCCCCAAAACGGAAAAGACCTGGGTATTGTTAGAGGAAGGCTTCATGGATGTGAGAAATAAGGAGGGGAAGCTTTTGTACCGTTATAAGTCCTGTGTTGATTCTTTTCCTTACAAGGTGGAGCACGAAGGAAGGGAGCATGTGATAAAGCTGCGTGAAAAACGCCTGCTGACTTATAACCCTTCCCTCGCAGCAAAGAAAAAATACGAGATAAACCGCATGGTTGAGAAAGCAAGGACTTTGACTGCTTCACAGGCGAAAAGGACCGAGTATGGGGAAGCGGGAAAATATGTAAAGTTTACGGACAGATCCGGAAAAAAGGCTTCCGTGTCCATGAACCGGGAAGCAATCGACCAAGATTTGAAATTTGCCGGATACAACCTTTTGGTAACCTCCGAAACGGAAATGAAAGATTCCGACATCTATAATACATATCATAACTTATGGAGAATTGAGGAATCATTCAAAATCATGAAATCCGATTTGGACGCACGGCCGGTGTTTTTGCAGAAAGAAGAAACAATAAAAGGACATTTTCTAATCTGTTATCTGACAGTGCTGTTAGAACGTCTTTTCCAGTTTAAAATCCTGGAGAACGAATATTCAACCTCGGAGATATTTGAATTTATAAGAGACTTTAAAGTGGTAAAAGGTGAAAATAAATATATTAATACAACAAAGTCAACAAACTTTATTTATGAACTGTCCCGAAAGTTAAAGTTACCCTTGACAAATTATTACCTTACGGAAACACAGATAAAATCCATTCTGAACCACAGGTTTTAATAGCTATAATTCCAAAAGCTGTCGCACCGAAATGCAACAGCTTTTACTATTTTCATAAACTAACGCCATTTTTAAATGTCTGATACTAAAGACAGGT
>CAJTDE010000024.1 GCA_910574835.1 Clostridia bacterium
ACATACACAAATCCGGTTTTTAAGCATTTATGGACAAAGGGGAAAAGTCTGACAGAGAACGAAGCATCCGGCTCTTCAGCGCCATGCGGGTATACAGCCAGCAACACATGTATAATTGTATGGACAATTTTTAGGAATAATCTGATGGGATGGAGGAAAACGCAGGAATAATTTGCGGGAATAGGGTAAAAAAGCTTAGATTTAATTTGATGTTTGGATTAGCCACAATTTGACGTTCTACAAGATGGTTCCCTCCCCGCCTGCTCCAGCTTGTATGGTTGTGCTTCATCCGCCTGGCTATTACGCTCCATACATGGTTCTCCATCGTCCCCATGTTCCGGTATTCCAGTCCCTCCGGATGCTTCGGCAGTTCGAGGCCCTGCGACTGGTAGGGCAGCAGTCCCTCTTTATTGTTCCTGTAATACCGAATCAGTTCCTCCACGTCTTCAATCTCCCCCTCTTCGCTCAGACTGTTTCGATATAGTTCAAGGTATTCAAACAACTCTTCAATCTTTTCTCCGTCCAGCAGCTCCATGATGTCTTTCACCGCTTTCTGATTGTGGACCCTCTCCCGGACCGCTTTGTTGCGATGGAATGGGTCCAACTGGAAACACGTGCTTTTGTCTTTTACTTTTTTAATCCACGATGCCCCGTCTGCATTCAGTATCCGTTCGCATACTTCTTCCAGGTTATATGTTTCGGCTATCGCCGCCTCCCGGTATTCGTGAAATTCTTTCGCCCTGGCAAAACCCGCCACCACCACCTTGTCGGAAAGGATGTACCTCTCTTTCCCGGTCTTCTTCCAGCCGTCATAGGCAATCCCCACTTTTATCTCTGCCTTGTCCTGGCGGCTGCTTTCTCTGTCTTTTCCCTGCAGCCTCACATAAACCCCGTCCGCCTCTTCAAACAGCACAGGGACTTCCCTTTTTCCTTGTATGTGGCCCTTTTTATGTTCTTCCACCAGCTGTGCCTCTTCTTCACACACTTTTTCTCCCAGGGACTGTATTACGTTCCATACGCCCATTGCACTGATTGTCTGCCCCGTCATTTCGCTGACTTTTTCCGCACACTCCCGGTAAGACAGTTCGGTGACCCCTTTTACCAGCAGTTCCGCCATGTTTGTGGAAATCAGGCCGACGTGGTCAAGCTGCAGGGTTTCGTCCAGCAGGTATACAAAATGCCGGGAGCCATCTTCTTGTGTCACTTCACAGACCGCCCTCCGGTAAGTCACTTCCCCATACACGGTCTTGATTGTGGTTTGGCGGTAACCCTTGTGGCGGTACTTTTTCTTGTCCCGTTCCTCCATCAGCATCCGGTCATACCGTTCCAGGAACTCGGTTGTGAACTGCCGGCCGATTTCACATACCCATGAAAAAATATTTTTCTCTAAAGTCTTGAAAGTTACACCGTTTTCCATTATCATTGAATTCATCATACAGTCCCTTATCTTTGTTTTTTCGCAAACTCAATCATAAGCGAAATCTGTATGTTTGGGAAGAGGTTTCGATCTCTTCCCTTTATTTTTGCCAATGATAATTATACTCTAAGTTCTAATATGAAAGGAATACGGAAAAAAGTGCATGGCCATAAAACATTACTATATTTCGTGTATCCAGCACAAAGTGCCGCAAACCTAGTATTAATCAGGGATTGCAGCACCTATTGACTTCTTAAAGTGTCAAAACCGGGAATACAATTTATTTTTAAAAGCAATCTCTTTCCACTCATATTAAGCTTATATTAAGATAATTCAGTTATATTAAAGCAATTACACCTTCTCAAACCAGAGGCTTAGACCCATCCATCCATACAAAGCAACAATAACCTCCCTCACCCATTACTCTCTCATGTCATAAATCCGATACCACTCCTTGGTAGCATCATTCCGCGCACACTCGCTCCGGTTCCGGTAGAGAAACCTAACAATCTGGTAGCAGTCAATCCAAATCTCCGAATTTCCTTCCTTCTGGGATTCGTCAAAAATCAACTGTATCCCAAAGTGCAGGTGAGTCTGGTCAATATTATTCACATCCTCTTTGGTGCTGTATCCGGTATGCCCCATATATCCAATCACATCCCCTGCCTGAACCTCGCTTCCCTCCTCCAGATCAAGGGCATAGGGAAAGCCCTGCCTAAGATGCGCATAATAATAATACCGCTTCTTATCAAAGCTGCGGATACCGATACGCCACCCGCCGTACTGATTCCACCCCAAAGCCTCCACATAACCGGACTCCACCGCAATAATCGGCGTGCCTACCTGCCCCATCATATCATGCCCCAAATGCTTCCTTCTGTATCCGTAACTTCGCGACACTCCGAAATCATCATAATCACTGTAAGGAAAGTCCTTTGCAATCGGAAGAAATGCCTTAAGTCCATACCGTTTTTCCCACACAAGAGATATGCCATCCTCCGCCTCCTTCTCCCCCTGTGTCTTCCCTGCTGCCGTTTCCGCCGGAACCTGGATCTCATATTCGCCCACCATGCCGCCTAAAACAGCCGTGTATGCCTCAAGATAATAACTGTAATATTTCATACCCTCGGTCAGCTCTCCTATAGCCTTTCCCTGAGTCAGATCCTCCGCCGCCTCTTTCAGATATGCGTTTACCTGACTTTCCTTTGAAAAATCTCCTCCTGTCCTGGCAGCCGTGTAAGCCAAAAGCTCAATCCAGTTTAAATGCACCTCCTGCCCGTAGGTATCCCGATCATATTCATAGGCTTTCCCAAGAGCCTCCGCAGTCACCTGAAAATCCACCCATTTAATAAATTCTCCCGCCTGTTCCCCGGCCTCCGCCACCGTAGATGACAGACAATGGACCTCTCTGTTTCTATAAACACAAACAATGGACAAACCTGCCAGAAGCAGTACCTCCAAAAGAATCAATCCTCTGAAAATTCTCTCTTTTATCATAAAAAATTGCACTCTTTTAATTATTGCATTTTATTCAAATAAACGCGAAAAAAGACCCGGAAAAGCGTAAATTTTATTGACAGCATTTCCCGTTTATGATAATCTATTACTGTTGCCGCTGTGCAACGAGACACTTTTTAATATTTTCGGAGGTATTATCGCAATGCAAGGTACAGTTAAGTGGTTCAACAATCAAAAGGGTTACGGCTTCATTTCTGACGAGCAGGGAAACGATGTATTTGTACATTACTCCGGCATCACCATGGATGGTTTCAAGTCTCTGGAAGAGGGGCAGGCTGTTGAATTTGATGTTGTAGACGGTGCAAAGGGACCGCAGGCTACGAATGTAACCAGAGTTTAATCAGCCTAATTATCCATGCGTTTTATTTTATATAGATCGCATTCCAAAGAAGATAAAAGCAACTGGTTAAAGCAAAATCGAAAATGAGCCGTTTTGACAGAAGATTTTTGTCAAAACGGCTTTTTTCTGTTCTTGGACGCTTTGTTTGATAAAGCTCTTTTCTTTTTTGCAGATTCTGCTATAATAGACTTCGTATTTTAAGTACCGAAAAAGTTTTAGAGGAGATTTATTATGGAGCATCTATACATACCCAAGGACTATCAGTCCCAGCTTAGCCTGTACGATACACAGGTGGCTATTAAAACGGTAAAGGATTTCTTTCAGCAGAGCCTTGCCGAGCAACTGTATCTTCTCCGGGTTTCCGCGCCTCTCTTTGTGACGCCGGAGTCCGGTCTCAATGACAATCTGAACGGCGTGGAGCGGCCCGTCACCTTCGGCATTAAGGAGCAGAATGAACGTCCTGTGGAGATTGTGCACTCCCTTGCCAAGTGGAAGCGCAACGCCCTGAAGCAGTACGGCTTTCACATCGGGGAAGGACTCTACACAGACATGAGCGCCATCCGCCGGGACGAGGACACGGACAATATACATTCCATCTACGTAGATCAGTGGGATTGGGAAAAAATCATTTTAAAAGAGGATCGGAATAAGGATTATCTGAAGGAAACGGTCCGCAAGGTTTACAAGGCCCTTAAGAAAACGGAAAAATATATGTCCATTCGTTATGATTATATAGAAGAAATTCTGCCCAGGGATATCTTCTTTATCACTACCCAGGAGCTGGCGGACCGTTACCCGGACAACACGCCGAAGGAGCGGGAGAATCTCATTGCCAAGGAAAAGGGCGCCGTATTTCTTATGGAGATCGGTGATAAGCTGGCGGACGGAAAGCCCCATGACGGCCGTGCGCCGGACTATGACGACTGGCATCTGAACGGTGATATTATTGTATGGTATCCCGTTTTAGGGCATGCACTGGAGCTTTCCTCTATGGGAATCCGTGTGGATGAGGAAGCGCTTAAGCGTCAGCTGGAGCTCGCCGGATGCGAGGAGCGGGCGGAACTACCCTTCCAGAAAGCAATCCTGGAGCAGAAGCTTCCCTATACGGTGGGCGGCGGAATCGGCCAGTCCCGAATCTGTATGTTTTATCTGCGGAAGGCCCACATTGGGGAGGTTCAGGTTTCCATCTGGCCGGAGGATGTCCGCAAGACAGCCCGGATGCACGGAGTGATGCTGCTGTAAGGCTTTTTTGCGGAGCATTTCGATGCATAACTGCAAGGTTAATAAAATGAGAGGGCGGCCTTGGCCATATCCCCTTGGCCCGCTGCCCGTTGGAAACGTGCCCGTCGGGCGCACATAAAGAGGCTGCCGCAGAATCCGCCGACTGATTCTGCGGCAGCCCATTATTTTAATGCCACGAAAAATCCGTTTTCAATTCTTCCGCAGTCCCTTGGGATAATGATTCTTCACCATCCCTCCGGCCTGTTTCCCCCAGCCTATGGAATACCCCTCCGCAAGCATAAGCTGCCATCCCTTTTCTCCCTGTCTCTCAAAGACGGCGCCCCTTATATATTCCTCCGCCTCCCCCGCATTCAGAAGGCAGCAATGAGCCGCTTCCTGCGGCTTTAAGGCCAGAGCCAGGGCATGGGCAGGCTCAAACCTGTTCTTTTTCAGCGTTCCCAGGTGAAGCCCCGGGCGCAGCACCTTAAGCCCTTTTAACGGAAATACCTGCGGCAAAAGATACAGCTGTTCCCCAAACAGCACCGGAATCCCCGCAGGCTCACAGCGCAGGTCTTCTCTTTTAAACTCTTCATACAGCTTCCGGATACTGCGGTCTATCGGCTGCATTTTCCAAGGTAATTCCTGCTGGAAAGCTTCTCCCTCTCTTTGAAGAACAGCCGCGAAATGTCCCTCCCCCTCAAGGCGGTGGGGCCAGAGCCGGAAGGTATCCGCTGTCTCCGGCCGGGCGCCGATCCACTCCGGCCTTCCGGCCGAAAATTTCTCACAGGCCGCTGTCCTTTTTACGGAAAACTCCGGATGCCCGTCTAAAAAGGCGCTGACGCTTCCCTCATTTTCCTCCGGCGAGAAGGTGCAGGTGGAATAAATCAATACCCCTCCCGGACGAAGCATCTTAGCCGCCGCTCTTAAGATCTCCTGCTGCCGCTCGACACACATGGAGACATTTTCCCTGCTCCATTGTACGGCTGCCTGCTCCTCCTTGCGGAACATTCCCTCCCCGGAGCAGGGCGCATCCACCATAATCCGGTCAAAAAAGTCCGGGAAACGGTCCGCCAGACATTCCGGGCGTTCGTTTGTTACCACGCAGTTTCGGATGCCCATGCGCTCCACATTGGAGGAAAGAATCTTTGCTCGGGCCGGATGGATTTCGTTGGACACAAGAAGGCCCTGACCTTTCATGGATGCCGCCAGGTGGGTCGTCTTTCCTCCCGGCGCAGCGCAGAGATCCAGAACACGTTCTCCGGGTCCGGCATCCGCAAGGGTTCCCACCGCCATTGCGCTTGGCTCCTGAATGTAATACAAGCCGGCTTCGTGGTACGGATGCTTCCCCGGCCTGTCTTCTTCTCCGTAATAAAATCCGTTCTCCGCCCAGGGAACAGGACGCAGAGAAAAGGAGGAGAGCTTTTCGAACTCCTCCAAAGTGATTTTCAGCGTATTAACCCTGAGAGCCTGGGCCGGTTCTCTCTCCCAGCTCTCTAAAAACGCCTGGTACTCCTCTCCCAAAAAGCGCTGCATCCGCTCTTTAAATTCCTGTGGCAGCTTTGTCATATTCTGCGCCTTTCTTTTTTCTCTTTATAATATTTGTACTTTGCAAAGCGGCGTTTTTTGAAAGCTTATTTCTCATCGCATACCTGAAAAATATAGAATTTCAGATAATAGGATTCCTCCGCCGCCCACAGTATGGGGTGATCCGGCGCCTGGGTACGGTACTCTACCTGGCGCAGCCGCTTATGCACGCTTTTTGCCGCCTGGTGTAAGGTCTGGGTGAAAAGCTCATACGTCATAAAATGGGAACAGGAGCAGGTGGCAAGAAAGCCTCCGTCCCTTACAAGCTTCATCCCGCGCATATTGATTTCCCGATAGCCCTTCACCGCATTTTTTACGGAATTGCGGGACTTGGTAAAGGCCGGCGGGTCCAGTATCACCACGTCAAACAGCTCTTTTTTCTCCTCCAGCTCGGGCAGAAGATCAAAGACGTCGGCGCAGAGAAAGCTTACACGATTCTCCAGGCGGTTGAGAGCCGCATTTTTACGTGCCTGCTCCACGCCAAGCTCAGAGGCATCCACACCCAGAACTTCCCTGGCTCCGGCAATGCCCGCATTGAGAGCAAAGGAGCCTGTGTGCGTGAAGCAGTCCAGCACCTTTGCATCCTTACAGAGCCTTTGAATGGCCAGGCGGTTGTATTTTTGATCCAGGAAAAATCCCGTTTTCTGTCCGTCCTGTACATCTACCAGATAGCGGACGCCGTTTTCCTGAATCTCTACCTGGGTATCAAACGCCTCTCCGAGAAAGCCCTTACGCCGCTCCATCCCCTCTTTTTCCCGTTCCTTTGCATCGCTTCGCTCATAGACGCCCCGGATTGTGATGCCGTCCCCGGCCAGTATTTCCTTGAGAAGCCGGATCAGCGTCTCTTTCATCCGGTCAATGCCAAGGGCCAAGGACTGGACTACCAGAACATCGGAAAATTTATCTACTACAAAGCCCGGCAGAAAATCCGCCTCCCCGAAGACCAGGCGGCAGCTGTCCGTGTCTGCGGTGCGTTTGCGGTATTCCCAGGCGTTTTGAAGGCGCATACGGAGGAAGCTCTCGTCTATCTCCTGATCTTTCCGGCGTGTCATCATGCGGATTCGTATCTTGGAATGGGTATTGATAAATCCACGGCCCAGGCAGTACCCGTCAAAATCACGGACCAGTACCAGGTCTCCGTCCGCAAAGCCGCCCGTCACGGAGGCGATTTCATTGTCATAGATCCACAGGCCGCCTGCCTTGAAGAAACGGCCCTCTCCCTTTTTCAGATTTACTACCGCGTGTTCCATCTGTGTCTCCTTTTTCTATTCTTCCAATGACCAAGTGATTCCTACACCGGCATATCAAAAAGATCCGTTCTCTGTCTGTTAAATGCCTTCGGGAAACCGGTCAGGGTATGCTTAAAATCCGGCAGTGATGCATATGCCGGCATGTCCTAATGATCCACGCCGTTTTTGGCACAGATATCCCTGACGCAGCATTTGTCGCAGTAGGGCTTCGTCCGGGCCGTACACACGTCTCTTCCGTGATACACCAGGCGGTGGCAGAAGTCGCTGCCCTCCTCCGGGGGAATCAGCTTCCAGAGGGCCATTTCTACCTTCTTGGGGTCCTTGCAGTTATCTACCAGACCCATGCGGTTTGTGAGGCGGATACAGTGCGTATCTGTCACTATGGCAGGCTTTCCGAATACGTCGCCCATAATCAGATTGGCGCTTTTCCGGCCTACGCCCGGAAGCTTTAAGAGTTCCTCAAAGGTGTCGGGAATATTTCCTTCATACTGTTCCATAAGTATCTTCATGCAGGCGCTGATGTCTCTGGCCTTGCTGTGTCCCAGGCCGCAGGGCTTTACGATAGCTTCGATGTCCTCCACCGGGGCTTCTGCCAGTGATTTGACGTCAGGGTACTTTTTGTAGAGGTCTTTTACAACTACATTCACCCGGGCGTCCGTACACTGGGCTGCCAGGCGCACGCTTACCAGAAGCTTCCATGCCTGGTTATAGTCCAGGGTGCAGTCTGCGTCGGGATATTCCTTTTTTAACCTGGCTATCAGCTCCAGGGCCAGTTCTTCTTTTGTCATAATGATTTCCTTCCTCTCTAAGCAGCCATGATTCTGCTGTGTATTGTATCTGCTATATTTGTTATAAAAGCAATATTCTTTCCATTTCATTAATTGCCTTAATTATATAATGTTACCAGGGCACTTTCCAGTATTTTTTAAAATTTTGCGGTCATCGTATTAATATCCTTCGCAACCCGGAATATGGAAAGACAAACAATTTAAAAAGTTCCCGGCATATGACATATATCTTGTCATCCCCATCCCTCTTTTCCAGGTGATATAGGTATGTTCCTGTGTTCCGAATGTTATAGGCCACAGATTATAGCGCCTTTCGTCTCCGTCCGCTGTGATAAAATTATGATATCTCTCATCTAAATCTCTTCCTTTATACAAAAATTCAATTCTGTTTTCCTCACTATGATTTTCATAAAAAGTATCTTCAAATCCCTCTTCTGAGCATACCTCCCGCCAATATGCAAAGGGATACCCCGCCTCGCCTGTCATTCCTTTTTTCATATACTCTATGTCCGGAGGGAACGTGTCCCACTGATTCAGCATTTCCACCGTTTGATCCAAATAGGCAAACTCATAGATCTTATCATCTGTTACATAATAATACCCTAATGGGAAAAAGTCACAGGCATAACAGCATTTCCAAAATGTAATATCACTATGCTCCGGACATTCTCCCTCTAAATCTGTCAAAAAAATTTCATAGCAATTACCCAATTTTATTTCCGGAAGCCCTCTCACTACCAAAGTTCCGGTTCCCTGAAGCGGTCCGTCACCATACAATAATTCACAAAAAATCCCGATCCTCATCTCCGTTCCATCCATCGGAAACCAAAAAGGATTGTGATGTGTAGGAATAAAGGAGTCCTCCGTGATCCCGGCAGCATATTCACGAAGTGCCGAAATCCTTTCCTCTGCTTGGACTCTTTCTTCCTCCATCCTTGCCTGCTCCGCCTCTTCTGCCGCTTTTCTTTCTTCCTCTTCTGCTTTTATTTTCTCCATCTTTGCTTTCCGTTCCGCTTCCTCCGCCTCCCTTGCCGCAGCATCGGCAAAACTTAAAAAGACATCCTCTTTCATCTGGCCATCACACAAATCCGCCCTGTCCATCTTCCACAGATATAAGAATATCAAAATCAAACAGAGGCTTATGATCCCGGCTTTTTCATACCTTTTCATCAATTGCTCCTCTCTGAACCATACGTTCCATTGAACATGACTGTACCTCTTTCCCCGAATAACCATATCACACCAAAGCATCAAGCCTGCATATTTTATCCCTTTCAGTCGTCAAAAAGCCCAAAGAAAAAATTCAAAATTTCAAATTTCCGGACTTCCGAAATCCAAAAAATCTGCTATAATAAAATTATTCCAACAATAACAAGCAGAGGTAATTTTTATGGTAAATGCAATTTCCGGCATAAATTCCTACTACAGCATCTATCGCCCTTCCCGCGCAGCCGGCTTAACGGCAGAGCAGACGGGCCGGGCGCAGCAAATCAAAAATTCCGGCACAGCTTTAACACTGCATCGGGGCGCTGACCCCGAAACACCCGTTCAGCCCATACGTCCTGTTGTCCCGGTTAATCCGGATACGGCTGCTCCTGTCATATCATTTGCCGCACCCTCGCGGACAGAAGCCTACGCCGCAGAACAGGCCGTACGGTTCCGAATCCAATATACGGAACCCGGTATGCAGGCTGCCTCTGAGCATGTGTCCGGCAATCCCGCCTCCCCTGCCTTGGAAAGCTCCGATATTCCGGCCGGTATAAGCTATGATCCGGCGGAAATGGCCGTACGGATGAGGATTCAATATATAAACCCTGCGGCAGAAGCCGGCGGCTCCAATGAGACAGCAGGCATAGAAGGCGCACAAAAAGCCACAGAGGACGGCCGCTGTGAGACCTGTGAGAAGCGCAAATATCAGGACGGCTCCGATGATCCGAGCGTCTCCTTTCAGACGCCTACCCGAATCGATCCCGATGCCGCCGCTTCCACTGTTCGGGGGCACGAGATGGAGCACGTGTTCCATGAGCAGGCCAAAGCCGATCGGGAGGACCGTAAGGTGGTAAGCCAGAGTGTGACGCTGCACACAGGCATTTGTCCCGAATGCGGTAAGACATATGTATCCGGCGGAACCACACGTACCGTCACAAAGGCCGAAAATGAACCGGATGCCATAGAACTCAATGCTGCTGAAAATAAGAAAGACAACTAATAAATGCGGAAAAAGCCATCCAAGCCTTTCCTCTATCCAAATGTATACAAGCTGTACAAACATGGATACGGAAATGCCGGACGGCTTTTTCACATTATCTTCCTTTTTGAAATTCTCTGATTTTTGATGCCTCCTGATATCTCCTGACTTATTCTAAACTGCCTATTGGAACTCAATCATCAGCACCCGGTCCCCAATGCAGTCCCTGAACAATTCCACCAGTAGAATCCGTATCTGATTCTTCGCACTTTCCTTGAGAGATTCCATATCCCCATGCTCACGGACATCCGCCTTGGCACTGTCTAATGTCTCCAGCAGGTCCTCTTTTTTCTCCCAATTAAAGAGAGCAAACTTTTCATCATAAAACTGAATGGAGCTTTCGTCCACATAAACCTCTAAAATCTCAATCTCAGGAACCCGGATCATCACCTGTGTCTCCGTAATCTCCGATTCCACCCGTGCAAGATCAATTCCTGCCTTTACCTCCGCCCGGTAAATCATGGAAAATTCTTTCTTTGTAATAAAGGGAATCGACCCTTCCGAATAGCGGACCAGTCCGTTGTAAGTCAGCTTGGCCGAGGTCAGTTCACTTGCCGCCTCCAGCTTATCATTGATAAACGCGCTGGTAATCTCCGGCTCGCTTTCCAGATCTATCGTATTGACAATATAAATAGCCGTACCTGCAATCACAAGTACTATCAGCAGATAAATAACCGCCTTCCATATGCCGTTATTCTTCCCCTTTGTCTCTCCCCGCATAAAATGCTTCCCCCATAAAAGTGTTCGGAGTTTTCATATATTTAATCAAACTTTAGAAAATCACTTCAAAAAATTCTTGTCCCCATTTTACCACACCGCACCCGGAAAAGAAATATTGAACTGCGGTAAATCTGTCGTAAAACACAAAAAAGAAAGGCCCCTGCTCTTCGCAGAAACCTTGAATTTCGAGGGAGTGGGGGCCTCCTCTCGGAGACCCCCGAGTGTTATGAATGAAATACTGATATGTGTTCTTGCTACATTCTTAATATAACAAAGAATTGTGACCAATCTATGTCCAGCTTCTAAAAAAAGAATAAAGTAAATTAAGAAATTCTTACGAAAGCCGAAAGAAAGTCAAAACCGCTCCAAAAACCTGATTTTACGCTATGACAGGCCGTCAGAACACAGCCTTTCTACAGCACTCCTGCCCCCTGTCCGATATCCACCACATAGAAATCCGCCTTAATTCCCGTACGCTTTTCATAAACGGCTCCAACCGTCTCAATAAATGCATCCACCTGATCATTTTCCACAATGCTGACCGTGCATCCCCCAAAGCCGCCGCCCGTCATACGGGAACCAAGCACGCCGGGAAGCTTCCAGGCTTCTTCCGCCAGTATATCCATCTCCGGACAGGATACCTCATAATCATCCCGCAAGGATACATGGGAATCATTCATCAGCTTTCCAAAAGCCGCAATATCATTCTCCTTCAGCGCCTTCACCGCATCCAGAGTCCTCTGATTCTCATATACCGCATGCTTTGCCCGTCTCTGCTCCACCGGATCGGCTATGGCCCCCTTGTGAGCCTCAAAGCCCTCAATATCCAGATCGCCTAATGTTTCAATAGAAACTACGCTTTGAAGCTGCTTCAAAGCCGACTCGCATTGCTGACGGCGCACATTGTACTCGGAACCCACCAGGTTGTGCTTCACATTGCTGTTGGCAATAATAATCCGCGCATGCTCCAGCTTCACAGATGCATATTCATAAGACAGATCTGCCGTATTCAGGAAAATCGCACAGTCCTTCTTTCCCATCGCGCTTGCAAACTGATCCATAATGCCGCAGTTCATGCCGTTGAAATTGTTTTCCGAATACTGCCCGATCAAAGCAAGCTCCACCTGACTTACCTCAATTCCAAAGAGATCACGCAGCACAACACCTGTCAGCACCTCCAGAGAAGCAGAGGAGGAAAGTCCGGATCCATTTGGAATATCCCCTGCAATCACAATATCCATACCGGAAGGCACCGCGTAGCCCTTCTCGCCAAACGCCCAGATAACTCCCTTGGGATAATTGGTCCAGCCTGCTTCATCCTTACACACCAGATCATCTATACTCGTTTCAATTACACCCGCATTTTCAAAATTCATGGAGTAAAACCGAAGCACACGATCCTCACGCTTCCTGGCAGCCGCATAAGTGCCCATTGTCAATGCACATGGAAATACATGTCCGCCGTTGTAATCCGTATGCTCACCAATCAGATTCACACGTCCCGGCGCAAAATAGGTGCGAATATCACCCTCATCTCCGAACAGCTCCGTGAATTTCTTAACCACTTGATCCTTCATTTTAAAAAAACCTCCCGCTCTATTTAAATTTTCTGCTCACATACATTTCACGCTTCCTATATGCTGTAACCCGCCCTATCGGAAAGCAGCAGAGCATTTATAATTTCAGTATAATAAAAAAAAGAGCGCCTGTCCACACAGACGCTCATAATAATTAAAAAATATAAACTTTGTAACAATTCGGAAATTTAAGGGCAAACTTCACCGCAGCCTGTCCGAATTGCCGTATCATTATAAAATCTTTGACAAAAAGTCCTTCAATCTGGGATCTCTTGGATTCTCAAAGAACTCCCGGGGCGTATTTTCCTCCTTAATCACCCCTTCGTCCATAAAGATTACCCGGGTTCCCACCTCTCTTGCAAAGCCCATCTCATGGGTAACAACCACCATCGTCATTCCGTCCCTGGCAAGCTGCTTCATCAGTTCCAATACCTCACCCACCATCTCCGGGTCAAGGGCCGAGGTCGGCTCGTCAAACAGCATCACCTTGGGATTCATGGCAAGGGAACGCACGATGGCAATTCTCTGCTTCTGACCGCCGGAAAGCTGAATGGGATACACATCCGCCTTATCCTCCAGATTGACCAGCCGAAGAAGCCGCATGGCCTCTTCTTCCGCCTCCGCCTTGGACATCAGCTTTAATTGCACGGGAGCCAGCATAATATTCTTCTTCACCGTCAGATTGGCGAACAGATTAAAGTGCTGAAACACCATCCCCATATGCCGGCGCACCTTATTGATATCAACGGAAGGTCCGGTAATCTCCTCCCCGTCAAAGGTAATGGTTCCCCCGTCAGGCTGCTCCAGAAGATTCAGACAGCGGAGAAAGGTAGACTTTCCGGAACCGGAGGGTCCTACAATCACGACCTTTTCACCCGGCTCAATATGCGCGTCAATATGGGAAATAACCTGGTTATCCCCAAAGCTTTTCGATAAATCCTTAACGTATATCACTCTGTCTTAACCTCCTCTCCATTTTGCCCAGAAGCCAGCTCAAAAGCATAACCAATGCCAGATACATCACGGCAATGGCAAGGAACGGCACCAATGCCTGATAGGTATTGGCCTGTATAATCATAGCTCCCTTAGTCAAATCCTTCAATCCGATTACCGTTACAATGGAGGTTTCCTTAAGCAGCGTGATCAACTCATTTCCCAGAGCCGGAAGTACATTTTTAAAGGCTTGAGGAATAATGATGTAACGCATTGTACTCACATAATTCAGCCCCAGCGAACGTCCGGCCTCCATCTGGCCCTTGTCAATCGACATAATACCGGAGCGGACAATCTCTGCCACATACGCGCCGGAATTTATTCCGAAAGCCAGCACCGCGCATCGGATCAGGTTCCCGTCGGTGGCCCGGACAGACCCCGGAAACAGCGCCGGCCAGATAACGAACCACATGATCAAAAGCTGTACCATCATAGGCGTTCCACGGACTACGGTCAGGTAAAACTTGCAGATCCCGTCAATAACCCGCAGCAAAAGCCCTCTTTTCTTCTCCGGCTGCTGATCGTGGGCAGAACGGACCACCGCCACCAGTACTCCCAAAATCACGCCCAAAATCAATGCAAGCACCGTCACCAGAAGGGTGATCCGAATCCCCTTCAGAAAATACATATAATTATCTTTTAAGATAAAAGTTTGATAAAAGCCCTTCTGTACGCCTTCCCACCATGCTTCCATGCGTCCCGGCCCCCTTTCTCTTTATGGCAGAACAACGGAAAAAGGGGGATGTCCTCTCTGAGACATCCCCCTGATGCTCCTTTTATTCGGCTTTGATGTATTTATCCAGAATTTCATCAATGGATCCGTCTGCTTTCAGCTCCTGAAGCGCTGTGTTCAGCGCATCCAGAAGAGCTGTATTCTCCTTGGATACGGCTGCCGCATAATCCTCGATTACATACTCGGTTTCCAGAATCTTAAGTCCTTCGTTGGCCTCTACAAAGCTAAGAGCCGGCTGCTCGTCAATAACTACACAGTCTACGGCTCCCTGCACCAGATTCTGTACTGCCGTTGCACCGTTGGTATAAGCAAGTACGTTCTCCTCGCCGTAATCTTCCGCGCAGTACTGATGTCCGGTTGTTCCCTCCTGAGTACCGATCAGCTTGCCTTCCAGATCATCTACGGACGCAATATCGGAATCCTCTTTTACGATAATAACCTGAACGCCGGTTGCATAGGAATCGGTGAAGTTCACATTTTCAAGACGCTCCTCCGTAACCGTCATGCCTGCAAGTCCGATATCCACTCCGCCGGTCTGCACGGATGTTACGATGGTCGCGAAATCCATATCTACAATTTCCAGAGTCAGGCCAAGCTTCTCTGCCAGAAGTCCTGCAATCTCCGCATCAATTCCCACGATATCGTCCCCATCATAGAACTCGTAGGGCGGGAATGCCGCATTCGTTCCCATCGTCAGGATACCTTCCGTAACGGTGGTAACCTCGCCGGATGCCTCGCTGCCTGCCTCCGGGTTCTCTGCCGGCTCCTCCGCATCCTCAGACGGAGCTTCCGTCTCTGCGGGCGCCTCTGTCTCTGTCGGTGCTTCTGCCGGCTCCTCTGTCTTTGCTCCACAGGCTGCCAGTGAAGCACACATTGCGCCTGCCAATAATAATGCGATTAATTTTTTCATGTTCTTTCCTCCCAAACTTAATAATAAGTTATTATGGAAGCATTCACTTCCACAGCTTGGCCGTAAATATACCATACTTATTACAGCCTATCCAACATTTTAGCATTAATTTAAAAAAATACAAGAGAAAAAATGAATAAAATTGAAGATTTCATGCATAAATTTTCGTTTTATTTTACAGAACAGGCGGCGGGTCCTTTTCTCAGGTATGGGATTTTGCCGGGAAAGGAACACAGGCGGCCGTTTGTTTCGGGTTTGTTCGTTGACTTTATGCCCGGGTGTGGGGTATACTGGTACGGATAATTAAAAAACGGTAATATCTTCTAGGATGTACAAATTGATTTACTGTCACATGGATTTGTGACCTGAAATTGTTTTCATGTAAATGTACCCTGTGAGATATTACGAAATTCTAGCAGGAGGTTGAAAATGGATATTTTTGAATGGCTGAAAGTGCTTCTTCTGGGAATTGTGGAGGGTATTACCGAATGGCTTCCCATCAGCAGCACCGGACATATGATTCTGATCGAAGAGCTGGTACATCTGAACGTAAGCGAAGAGTTTATGGAAATGTTTCGGGTAGTTATACAGCTTGGGGCAATTCTGGCCGTAGTTGTACTCTACTTCGGAAAGCTCTGGCCCTTTACCACTCCTAAGAACGGGTGGATCAAAAAAGAAACCTGGTCTCTGTGGTTTAAGGTGCTGGCCGCCATTCTTCCGGCTGCCGTTATCGGAATCCCCTTTGACGATAAGATTGACGCCATGTTTTATAATTATCAGACCGTAGCTGTTACGCTGATTGTCTATGGTATTCTCTTTATTATGATTGAGAATCGGAACCGGGGCCGAAAGCCTACCGTGCGGAACTTTAAGCAGCTAAGCTACTCTATGGCCTTCTTTATCGGAGCTTTTCAGGTCTTGGCCCTGATTCCCGGAACCTCCCGATCCGGCGCTACCATTCTGGGTGCCATGCTTCTCGGTCTGACCCGCCCCATAGCTGCAGAATTCAGCTTCTTTCTCGGAATCCCGGTTATGTTCGGCGCAAGCCTCTTAAAGCTGGTGAAATTCGGTTTTGATTTTACGGGAACGGAAATCGGTATTCTGGTAGTGGGAATGATTACGGCCTTTGCGGTTTCCATCCTCGCAATCCGCTTCTTAATGGGCTATATCCGAAAGAATGATTTCAAAGCCTTTGGATATTACCGGATTGTTCTGGGTATCTTAGTGCTCGCCTATTTTCTGCTGCTTGGATAGGGATTTGACCGGATAAAAAACTGCCCCTCATTTCATAGTCAGCAGACTTCACCCTTGTTGGGTGCTGTATAAAAAGGACATTGACAGAAAGCAAAGGTTTAACCGCTTATTCTGCCAATGTCCTTTTTTGTATGCCATGTCCTTTTATATCATCATGTCACCGCATCAGCGCTCTAATACAGTGAATAAATTACGCCTCCAAAAGCTTTTCCACACTTGCAAGCTTCACGCACAGCACAAACAAGTCCGTAGCGACCGCCAATTCTTCTTTTGTAGGGAAAGACGGCGCAATACGGATATTGCTGTCCTTGGGGTCCTTTCCATAAGGATAGGTAGCTCCCGCGCCGGTCATCACCACGCCGGCCTCCTTACACTTGGCAACAATAGACTTTGCGCATCCTTCCATCGCATCGAAGGAAATAAAATAGCCGCCCCTGGGACGAATCCAGCTTCCAATCTCCAGACCTCCCAGCTCACGTTCCAAAGTATCAAGAACCGCCTCGAACTTTGGACGCATAATGGCCGCATGCTTGCGCATATGCTCATGGATACCGTCAATATCTTTGAAAAACCGCACATGACGAAGCTGATTTACCTTGTCATGACCGATGGTCTGAATCATAAGCTGCTTCTTAATATCCTTCAGATTATTCGGGGAGGTGGCAATGCAGGCCACACCGGAACCCGGGAAGCTAATCTTAGACGTAGAGCAGAACTTATAGACAATGTCGGGATTGCCTGCTTTCTCGCACTCATCCAGAATTTCTAACAGAAAATCCTGATGATCGTCATATAAGTGATGCACGCTGTAAGCATTGTCCCAGAAGATACGAAAATCTTCCGCTGCCGGCTTAAGAGCCGCAAAACGGCGCACCGTCTCGTCGGAATAGGTGATTCCCTGAGGATTGGAATACTTCGGCACGCACCAGATTCCCTTAATTGCCGGATCGCTGCCAACCAGCTCCTCCACCATATCCATGTCCGGTCCTTCCGGCGTCATGGGAACATTGATCATCTCAATTCCAAAATATTCCGTAATGGAAAAATGGCGGTCATAACCGGGAACCGGACACAAGAACTTCACCTTATCCAGTTTTCCCCAGGGGGTATGTCCCATAATTCCGTGGGTTACTGCTCTGGCCACGGTGTCATACATCACATTCAGGCTGGAATTGCCGTAAATAATCATTTTGTCGGGAGATACCTCGGACATCTGTCCCAAAAGCTCCTTGGCCTCCTTCACTCCGTCCAGTACGCCGTAATTCCGGCAGTCCACACCTTCCGAATCCTTCAGATCCGCGCTGCTGTTCAAAACATCCATCATTTCCATAGAAAGGTCAAGCTGGTCCGCACTTGGCTTTCCTCTGGACATATCCAGATGCAGATTCTTTGCCTGGGCCTCCTGGTACTTTTTGTCCAGCTCCGCCTTTAAATTCAAAAGCTCTTCTCTGCTCATTTCCCGGTAAGATTTCATTCTGCTCCTCCTACTCCAGTTCCGCATGATACTATAAAGTACACTGGTATGAAATCAATTCTCTGTCAACAATATTTCCTGTAGCAGATTATCCCTTTTTTGCGGATTTGTCAAGCCATTTTTCTTATCAGGCCGCATCAGACCGCCCGAACAGTAAATACGGACAACTGACATCGGAAGCAAACAGCTACAAATATAAAAGCCTTTATCCGAACACAGCCTCCACCAGACGACTATACTCCTTCCATGTAGGATGCGCCTCTAAATCACTCAAGGCCCGGGCAATGGAACGGTACATCCATTCGTGCATACTCTTATCCTTCACATTAAAGCGCTCCCACACCGCATCCCCGATGATGCACACATCGCGATAAATGGCCCGCAGGTTGGAAAGCTTGTCCGCTAAGGCCAGCATTTTCGCATCCGTATCTGCCTCTGTCTCCAAAAATGTAATGGTTTCCTGCTTCCGCACCTTCCAGGTGAGAGCTGCCGGAAAGTTCCTGCGTTTGTCCTCACTCTCCCCTATAACCAGCTCCGTAATTCTGCGGCCAAAGCGGGCAAGAAGATCCTCCTCCGTCGCCTCCGTGTCCTCTAAAACATCGTGCAGTACCGCTGCCGCTATCACCTCTTCATCATCTGTCATTGCAGATACAATCGCCGCCGCCTCAATGGGATGAACAATGTAAGGTACGTTAGTCCCCTTCCGTGTCGTTCCCGAATGAGCCTTTGTCGCAAATATAATTGCGGAATCAAGTAATGTCAGTGCCTTCTCCATATCATTCCCCCTCCAATGGGATATAAGCCTCCGGCTCTGCTCCCCCATTAGCAGAACCGGACGCTGTCTTTTCCGCAGCAGCTCCCCTGCCGGAGCCGCCGTGTCTTCTCTTATGCATATACACGCAGAATCGTGGAAATTTCTTTAATCATAGACATCTCTCCAAGTACCAAAAGAGAATCTTTAAAGTGACGTTCCAGTACTTGTTCCGTAATCACCGCAAGCTCAGCAAGCTCCCCATGCTTGTTTTTCTGAATCACCTGGGCGATACTTACATTGTTGTTACCGAACACAGAAGCAATCCCGGCCAGAACTCCGGGGCGATCCTCCACCTGCAGGCGCAGAAAATACCGATGACTTGTCTCGTCCGCAGGCTTCACCCGAAGGCTTTTATAGCAGGTGCATCCAAGTCTTCCGGTGCTGCCTGCCCGAATATTCCGAACAACCTCAAATACGTCTCCGGCTACTGCGCTGGCCGTAGGAAATCTGCCGGCGCCGCGTCCCAGAAACATAGCGTCATCCACAGCGTCCCCATGAATAAAAACGGCGTTAAAAGCATCCTGAACGGAAGCCAGCGGATGGTCTCCGGGAATCAGCATCGGATATACGCCGGCCTCAATGCCGGACTCCCCATTCCTTGCCACGCCCAGCAGCTTAATCACCATATTCAGCTCATCCGCATAGGCAATGTCCGCTGCCGTGATCTTTGTAATTCCCTCCGTAAATACATCCGCAAAGGTAACGCGGGAATTAAAAGCAATGGACGCCATAATTGCAACCTTGCGGCCCGCATCGTACCCTTCTACATCCGCCGTGGGATCGGACTCCGCATATCCAAGCTCCGTCGCAAGAGCCAGAGCTTCGGAAAATTCCATTCTGTCCTGAGTCATCCGGGTCAGAATGTAATTGGTAGTTCCGTTTACAATCCCCATAACCTCCGTTATATAATTAGCTGCCAGGCACTGCTTCAGGGGACGGATAATCGGAATCCCTCCCGCCACCGCCGCCTCAAACATCAAATCACACCCATGCTCCTGTGCCGTGTCCAAAAGCTCCCTTCCATAGTCCGCAAGGAGATCCTTATTGGCCATCACTACATGCTTTCCCGCCTGCAAAGCCTCCAGAATATAAGTCCTTGCCGGCTCAATGCCGCCCATCAGTTCAATGACAATCTGAATCTTTGAGTCCTCCAGAATCTCCTTCCAGTCCTCCGTAAAGCAGGCGGCCTCCATGCCCGGACGCTGCTTTTTCTTATCACGAACCAGTATCTTTGTAATCTCCACAAAGGCCCCGAGCTTTCTGGGCATCTCTTCTCTCTGGCGCTCCAGGATCTCATAAACGCCTCCGCCCACTGTGCCTGCACCTAAAAGTGCGGCTTTTATTACCGGAATCTCTCCCATTCTCATTCTCCTATTCAAGTTCCGCCAAAATAACCTTTTTCGGATATTTTCCGCAATTCTCCGCGATGCGATTCACAATACAAAAATTGTAACCACAATTATAAGTGTACTATGATTTCGGAGACATGTCAAAACAACTTTTCTTAACTTTATATACAATTTTAAAAATTTTATAGATATTCCGGCCCTTGCTTGGCAGCAGCTTCTTACTATAAGCTCTGACCCCGATTCACCAATACAACCTCTCTTGCATAAAATCATAAAAAATCCTGTATGGAAACCACAGGTAACGAAAGGAATTGTTTATGAGTGTAAAATTAATGGATGTCTCCCAGATACAGGGAAAGCCTCACTGGGATGAGATAAAGACAGCCGGCTACGCCGGCGCGGTTCTGCGTATCCGAAACAGTAAAGGCGTAGACGCCAGCTGGGAATACAATTACAAAAGCTGCGGAGAACAAAAACTGGCCCGGGGCGCCTATCGCTACAGTTACGCACTGACTGCCGCACAAGCCAAAGCAGAGGCCCAGGAGGTTCTGCGGACCCTGGACGGCCGTAAAATAGAGCTTGGCGTATGGCTTGATCTGGAATGGAATAAACAGCGGGAGCTTGGAAGCCGCAAGGTAAAGCAGATTGCCAACGCCTGGATGAAGGTCATTCGCAGCGCCGGCTACGAGTGCAATGTCTACTGCAGCCTGGACTGGTTCCGCAATGTCTGCGGCGGTCTGGATGCCCAATACTGGATTGCCCGGTATCCGCAGCATGACACCGGTGTGCTTGTGGAGAGCCTGAAACCCAATATAGGGGAAGCCGCATGGCAGTACACCAGCAAGGGGCGTGTGCCGGGCATCAGCGGAGACGTGGATCTGGATGAGTGGTACGCTCTTATTCCAACCATTCCTCCTGCCGAAAACCCGCGGAATCCCTACAAGGACTCCGGCAGACTATTAAAATACAATCCATTGACTGTCGGTATTCCCAGAGACGATGTTCGCTGGCTCCAGTGGGAGCTTCGGGAATCCGGCTACCAGATCCAGGTCGACGGCAAATTTGGTCCCAAGACGGAACTGGCTCTGCGCGGCTTCCAGGCCTCCCACGGCTTGACAGTTGACGGCAAATGCGGAGCCAAAACAAGGGCGGCCCTCATTGCGGCCGGTTCGTAACAGCACAAGCCAATTATTTATCCATGAAATCACACCGGACTTTAAGGCAAAAACCTGTCAGGCATGATCCTTAAGCCACCGCATACGCTCCCGGTAATCCGGCAGAATCTCCTCCACAATCCGGTAAAATGCCTTGGAATGATTCATCTCCCGCCGGTGGGCCAGCTCATGCACCACCACATAATCCTGGACCTCCTCGGGGCAGAGCATCAGCTTCCAGTTGTAATTCAGATTCCCCTTTGCGCTGCAGCTTCCCCACCTGGTCTTCTGCCCCCGAATGGAGATCCGGCCGTAAGTCACACCCATCAGCTTTGCAAAATAGGCTGTCTTTTCCGTCAGAACCCTCCGGGCCTGCTCCCGGTAAGCGTACTCTTCCTCCGGGGCAGGAAGCGGCAATGCACTTTTGTGCTCTTTCTGCTCCGTAAGCTTCCTTTGCAGCCAGTCCTCATGCTGCCGTACAAATGTCTCAATCCGGCCCGCCGGATACCGAAGAGGCGCCCGCACCACTACCCTTCCTTCTCTGGTCACCTGCAATGCCAGGGTCCGGCGCCTGCTGCGAATTATCTCATAAGAAATCATATGCTTTGATCCTTCCTAAATTCCGTCATACAGCCCCGGAAGCGCAGAGGCAGAAGCCCCTGCTGGCACCTGGGATTCCTGCGCTCCTCAATGGCAATGCTTTTGCAAAAGCTCTTCCACAGCTCCTGAAATTCCTTCTCTCTCTCGGAGCGATGCCCCAGATAGTCCGTGTTCAATTCCTCAGCATCTGCCAGTACCCACAAAGAATCCTTAGGATGCACCGCCATAACGCCGCGCCGCTTGTCGTGAATCACCCAGTTTTCCTGCTGAAAGCGATCCGCAAAATGAGGAGCAAGAAGAGGCAGAACCGCATAGGCAGGCTCAATGACGCTGTAAAGCACGCCGTTTTCCAACTCTTCAAAGCGCACAAAGCCCATATAGCGGTGCGCCTCATGCCATGCCTTGATCCGCAGGCGCATAACCAGAGAGACATCCCGGTTCTGTAAGCAGTTCACCACCTGGCGGCCGTCCTTCATATGAAGGCCCAGCACGACCATACGGTAGATGGCGTCTGCCCGGCCGCCGTCCGTACAGGCCGCCGCATAACAAACTGCTTCGAAGGCTTCTTCTCCGAGCCGATCCCGGATAGTGCGCAGCACCTTCTCCGCCTTAACCGCATCCGTCTTCACCTGGCGGTAGTCACAGAACAGCTCCAGCGTGTCCTGTGCATCTGTTTTCAATTTTACCTGATTGTGTCCCAAACGGCTGTCCCAGGCGTCATAAATTCCTGTCAAAATCCCGTCCAGACTGTCTTCACACCAAAATATTGTCATAACGTTTTACCATTACCACAGCTTCCGAATATTCACCTTGTCCCGAAAGACACACGCAGTTACATCTGTCTGCCTTTACGCTCCGGGCGGCATGGAAAAATTCTGATCGTCAAAAAGAGATAATTGTCTATACGTAACCTGACCATCCATCCCAAAGGGCAGCCGTTCCTTCACATTCAGCAGATTCCGCGTAATATAATCCTCCTCAATGCGAATGGGATACATGGTCCGTCCCCGGCAGGTAATAAAGTAGAGGGCGCGCTTCAGCACCACACCCATTCTCTTTAAATCAGGAAAATCCACATTCCCCAACCTTCTGGCCTTCACAATCCGCTGGGCCGAGCGCACTCCTATCCCCGGAACCCGGAGCAGCGTCATATAATCCGCCCGGTTAATCTCCACCGGAAACTGCTCCAGATGACGCAGGGCCCAGTCACACTTGGGATCCAAAAGCACGTTAAAGTTCGGCTTATCCTCGGTAAGCAGCTCCGACGCCCGAAATCCGTAGTAGCGCAGCAGCCAGTCCGCCTGATACAAGCGATGCTCCCGCAAAAGCGGAGGACCGCCAGGAAGGGCAGGAAGCATACTGTCCTCATTGACGCGCACAAAGGCGGAGTAAAACACCCGTTTCAGCGCAAACTTCTGATAGAGGGATTCCGCTACGGATACTATCTGATAGTCATTCTCCGGCGTAGCCCCGATAATCATCTGGGTGGACTGGCCCGCCGGCACAAACCGGGGCGCGCTGCGGTAAAGAGCCAGCTCATTCCGGTTCTCCTCCATGCGGTTCTGAACCTGGCGCATGGGCGTCAGAATCCATGTCCGGGACTTGCTAGGCGCAAGCTTTCGCAGCCCTTCCGCCGTGGGAAGCTCCAGATTGACGCTCATACGATCTGCCAGATAGCCCGTAGCCTCAATCAGCCTTGGATCAGCCCCCGGTATGGCCTTCACGTGAATATAGCCGCCAAAGCCATATTCGTGGCGCAGCTTATATAAGGTCTGATAGAGAAGTTCCATCGTATAGCTTGGGCTTTTTAAAATCCCTGAGCTTAAGAACAACCCCTCTATATAATTCCGCCTGTAAAATCCCATCGTCAGATCACAGACCTCCTGGGGCGTAAATGCCGCTCTGGGGACGTCATTGGAAGCCCGGTTGAGACAGTAGCGGCAGTTGTAGATACATTCGTTGGTAAATAAGATCTTCAATAAAGAAATACAGCGTCCATCCGCAGAAAAGCTGTGGCAGATTCCCGCATCCACACAATTTCCCACGCCCTTCCCTGTGTTGCTGCGCTCCGTTCCGCTGGAAGTACAGGCCACATCGTACTTGGCCGCATCCGATAAAATATTCAGTTTTTCCATCAGCGAAAGATTCTCCGGTACACGAACCTGCATTTCCTGCACTCCCTTAAAACAAACATTTGTTCTCGAACGTTTGTTTTATTCTACCACAAAAAGAGGAAAGTTACAAGTACCTAAATAAAAAAATTAAATGGAAAAAACTTCCGTTCTAATCAATGGGAAACAATTCGTACGGCCACATTATCCACCGCATTTGTAAGATATGAAAATACTTCCATGGAATTTTCACAATATGACTCCGTAAATTTTTTCAAAGCTTCCCGCAGCTCACCTTTTACCTCCTCAAGCTCCATTTCCTCAAGACGATGCTTCATAAGCATATCATCTTCCTCCAAAAGTCCTTCCGCTCCTAGAGGCTTCCGAATTAGAATATACCGCGCCATAACGGAAAGTACACATTCGCAGAGATTATCAACCATATCCGCTTTTTCCGCATAATGCGGGTGCAGCAGCCTTTCTATATAACCTTCGGGAAATGCCTGCAAAAAGCTTTGCTCCAGCACGACACAGACGATAAATTCATAAACTCTGTCAATCCCCGTGTAAGGCGACAAATCCCGCAAAACCGGATAATCAAGGGTCAAAATGGTATTCTGCGGCTCAAATTCCATATCATACCATTGGAAAAACTCCGGCAGGCCCTTAAGAACGGTATCTTCCAGATAAGGATTCCCGTAGGCGGAAAATTCTGGCAGAAGCCCATGATGCAGCTCCAAAGCCTTTTTTACCTTTCTCTCTACGGCCGCTTTTCCTGCTTCATATATCAGCCTGGCCGACGTCCCCTGTGCCGCCACCGCTTCGGCGGACTCAAGCTCCGCCTCCCGCATACAGTACAGCACAGCTTCCATAAGCTGCTCCGCCTTCTCATAGGAAACCGACGTGCTATCCATTCCCGTATATCTCTCAGCCAGCCGCCCCACAATAGGAAGCAGCTCTTCCATCTCATAATTCATCAACATACCCCCTATTCAAATCGCTGCGCAGCGGCGCGAAAGTGTAAAGCCGCAAATCCCTGTGCCTGCAAACGAATTTACGCATTGCAGGGAATCTTATCCTATCAAAACAAGTCATACAAAGCCTCCAGATAAAGCTCCCGATCCCACCTCTTTACCTCATCAAACGCGCCATATTCCCCATACCCTTCCGAAGCCTGGTATCCCCGGTATCCCGCCCGGACAGCCTCGGCAAATATCCGCAGACAGGTTCCTTCCAGATACCCCAGATCTCCGAAGCACACCTCCTCAAACTGCTCCTTCATAAAATGCAGCAATTCCTCGTCGGAAATCTCATCATGCATTTCATTTTTATAAAGATAAAAAATCTCCTGCAGCCGAATCAGCGTGTCCACATAATTATTTTGGTCAATAAAATCGGAATCGCAAAACTCCTCAATCACCCTGGGCAGAATACCAGGCCCAAACTCCACCCGCCGCTCCGCCCGCAGGGTCTGAATCCGCTCCGACACAAGAAGCTCCGCCTCCTGCTCCGTCAGCGCAAGCCCATACCTGGCGCTCATCTCATTGGTTTCCATCACCTTCGCCAGTTGATTTTTCTGCTGTAATAAAATCATCCAATCCTTTTCCAACCAATCGCCCCCTTGTTCTTCTCTACAATATTTCGGTTATTTTCCTTAATGTGCAGCAAGGAAAACTAATTGCAGTTCACAAAGTAAACGGTTATAAAAACGAAAACGGACCGTCTGCCAGGTGAACGGTAACGAGAAAATAACTGTCCGCATATCACGGAGCGAACAGTAATAAAGCTGATTATAACACCGCCCTCTTCACCATACCAGTCTTGAATTTTTCCGATTTTTATGCTATAATATATATAGAAAAAAGGGGGCCGGATTCTTCATCCGCTCCCTTTTTTACAGCATTATTTATTGATATTCCTGCTTCTTTCCGCTTATGCCGGCAAAGCAAAATCCGCCCTGTCATGCAAAAGCACATTATTCCTCTATCACATCATCCTTCCCCACCGGAAGAATGGCCGCCAAAATCATTCCTACCACAGCTGCCAGAGCCAGACCGGAGATTGTTACGGTCCCCGCAACCGGAATGCTGTCACAGCCGATTCCCAGAACAAAGATCAGCGCCGCAATCATCAGATTCCGGCTATTGCCGAAATTCAGCCGGGAATTAATCAGGATACGCACGCCCACGGAAGAAATCATACCATAAAGCACAATACTGATTCCCCCGGTCACAGGACCCGGAATACTGGTAATAATTCCCCCAACCTTCCCAAACAGCCCCAGTACAATCGCAAACACCGCCGCAATCCGAATCACAGCCGGATCGTAATTCTTCGTCACCGCCAGCACACCCGTATTCTCTCCATAAGTGGTATTGGCCGGGCCGCCAAGCAGTCCTGCCACCGCCGTTGCAATACCGTCGCCCAGAATCGTCCGGTGAATACCGGGGTCAATCATAAAATTCTTTCCCACCACCGCGCTGTTGGTCGTAATATCCCCCACATGCTCAATCAGCGTAACAAGAGCAATGGGCGCAATGGCCAGGATCGCATCCGCCTGAAAGGTCGGCATACAGAGCACCTGATCCATAATATTCCGATCCAGAAACGAAAGGGCGTGAGCCTCCTTCATGGGTGTCATATCAATAAAGCCCATCGGGATACAAACCAAATATCCCACAATAATCGCAAAAAGAATCGGCATCAGATTGTAAATCCCTTTCGCAAACACAGAAATACAAATCACCGTAGCCAGAACCGCAAGGGTCACAAAAACCGCCTTCATACTGAACTCTCCATTCCAGTAAAAAGCGGAATTAATTGCCGAACCGGAAAGCCGCAGTCCAATCACAATAATAATGGGTCCTGTCACAATCGGCGGAAGAAGCTTATTCACTTTCTCGTACCCAACCAGCTTAATCAAAGCCGCAAACACCGCATACACCAGACCGGCTACAATCAAAGCGCCTTTCACTGACGCCAGTTTTTCCAGATAATCGCCGTCCCCCATGCGGGAATCTCCCAAAATTGCACAGACTCCTCCGATAAAAGCAAAACTGGAGCCTAAAAAAACAGGTACTTTCCTCTTTGTAATCCAATGGAATAAAAGAGTTCCAAGACCTGCGCAAAAAAGTGTGATCGAAGTATTCAGCCCTGTCAATGCCGGCACAAGCACCGTCGCCCCAAACATCGCCAGAACATGCTGAATCCCAAGTATCAGTTTCTGAGCCGCCGTTTTCTCCATAACACAATCCTCCATCCTGCGTTTCTTTCTTACTATACAATACTCTTTTCCATTTATCAACAAAAATCGGGAGAAATTTCTCCCGATTTTTACCAGAATATGTATTTACTATTTTAACTCAAAGGATAGTAAGCCTTTCGATTTCCCAGAGAAACCGCAATATAAAGAGCTTCGCCGCTCTGAGCCATCTCGTCGGGAATCTCAAATAAAAGCTCCCCGTCCTTAGATTCTCCCGGCTCCAGAGATGAATTGTTCAGACACTTGTTGTAAGTAATTGCATTCACACAATCGTAAAACTCCTCATGCGCCTCATCCGTCACCTGCACAATGGGGTCCTCCCCAATATAATAAACCATAGGCAGGAAGGTATCCGCCTCCATTCCCTTATTTGCAATGGTGAAGCTGCCCCGTACAAACTGGCATCCGTCGCTGGCCGTATAAATGTACATACCGGACTCAAACTCCTTTAAAATCTCCGCGGAATGATACGTAATCTCCCATCCCGCCAGATTCACCGGCTCTCCGATTGCGCACTCGCTCTTTCCTGCCAGATGATCCACCAGAGACGAATAAGCCTCCGGATCGTTGATATTATGATACATAAAGGTCAGCACATCCGCCCCTGTCATTTCCGCATACCGTGCCGCATTGTCGTCATAGCTTGTGTAAATAGATTCCGGCGGAGTCTCCAGTACATTTCCCAGATGACGCAGGAATGTCCCTGTTCCGGCCTCATACAAATCTACGGAGGTACTGGAATCAATCTGCTGAATCTCCGTCTCGCTTCCGCCGTAGGTCTGATAAAATTCTCCTGCCTCATAATTGGCTGTCAGCACCAGGTAATAATCTGCCTCTGCCAAAGATGCGGGATACTCTTCTTCCGAAAGCTCAAGCATAAAATCACCCATCACACGCAGGGCTGTCGGCGAGCCTTCAAGCTCTTCCGTCTGCATATTCCGGTAAAGGCCAATCACCTTCTTCCCCTCCGTATCAATGGTCTCCGGCAGTCCTTCCCCCGGCTCCTGAAGCGTGATTTCCTCGGCTACCGTCACGGCAAGCTCCGAATGATAGAAATCCTCCTGGGTGAGCTTTGAAGGACTTTGAAAGGAATCGGCGCCATGCTTTCCTTCCACTGCCGGAAGAATGGTATTCTTCACATAGGTAAGATAATTAAGGCCGTCCTCCAGAGTGGGAACCTCGATTTGATAGGGCGCATTGCTTGAATAAAAATACGTCTGTCTCCAGTCGTCCAGGCTCCAATCGTCAAAATATCCGTTTTCCAGTAAGGCATCTCCTACTGCCGCAATCTTTCCGGGATTCATCCGAATCCATTCCTCCACAGCCTCCTCCAGCTCTGCTGCAAGTGTGCTGTCCTCCGGCTCTCCCTCCAGCAGATTGACCAGGGTCTGCCCCTCCAGATTGCCGGCTGCCCCGAACATGGGCATCAGACAGTCATAGGGATAAAATGCCTCCTTCATAGAGGTCCAAAATTCTTCTCCCTCCGTATTTACCCTGGCAAAATAGCTGTCCGCATAGGAAGCGCTCACCGGATAATCAAAGGTAAAAAAGTCGTCCTCCCAGACGCTTCCCTCCTGAGTGCTCAAATAGCCCTGATACTCCGCCGCGCACAAAAGCGCCACAGCCTGAAACTGCTGGCTTAAGGATGCATCGTCGGCGCCTGCCTCCGCTTTCAGTGTTTCCAGGTCCAAATCTTCCGCATGTTCCTCTACATAAGCTTCCATGCTGTCCGCTTTTGCCGCCGCCTTCCAGAAGCGTCCCGCCTCTGTGGAAGCCCCTCCCTTGCAGGCCGTCAGGCAGCCGAGCATCAGACAAAGTGCCGCAATCAAAATTTTTTTCACTTTTGTTTTCCCCCTTTAAGATAATTCATTCACAGAAATCGCTATAAGATGTGATTTCGCGCTGAAAGACTTATGACTTCCTCACAAAATTTATTCAAAATCTATTTCCAGATACGGATTTTTCACCGTATGAAATTCCCCTCTGTCCGAAGCTTCCGCAAAGGAAGGCTCTATGGGCATCTTGCCAAGCACCTTAATTCCCAGCTTTGCCGCCTCCTCGTCAATATGGCTCTTGCCGAAGATCCGGATCTCCTTTCCGCAGTCCGGACATTTAAAATAAGAATAGTTCTCAATAATTCCCTTTACCGGAATCTTCATCTGCTCCGCCATATGAAGGGCCTTTTTGACAATAAGCTGCACCAGATCCTGGGGAGAAGTCACCATAACAATCTCATTCACCGGAAGGGACTGGAACACCGTCAGGGGCACGTCCCCGGTTCCCGGAGGCATATCCACCAGAAGATAATCCAAATCACCCCAGATAACGTCCGTCCAGAACTGCTTTACCACATTGGCGATAATGGGCCCGCGCCAGATTACCGGAGCCGCCTCGTCGGGAAGCAGAAGGTTGATGGACATCAGGGCGATTCCGTTTTCCGTGTAGCAGGGTGTGATTCCCTCCTCCTCCGTAGCTTCTGCAGGACCGTGAACTCCGTACATCTTGGGGATGGAAGGTCCTGTAATATCTGCGTCCAGGATTCCCACCTTATAGCCCTTTGAAGCAAGATGATTGGCCAGGGAAGCCGTCACCATCGACTTTCCCACGCCGCCCTTGCCGCTGACCACGCCGATCACCCGACGGATACAACTGTACTCGTTAGCCTCCACTTGGAAGCTCTGGGGCTGCTGCCTGCTGGGACAGCCCTCACAGCTTGACTTGTCACAGCTGCTGTTGTTACATTCTCTCTCTGACATACGTTCTACCTCCTATTTTAAATCGCTGCGCGATAGCACTAAAGAGTAAAGTCACTTCGGCACACCTGTAATGAGAGGAACTTTTATTCGAAAGGGCACTCATAAAAGTTCCTCTCGTGCGCCTTTGCGACTTTACTATTTAAGTCGCTGCGCGACAGCACTAAAGGGTAAAGTCACTTCGGCACACCTGTGATGAGAGAAACTTTCATTCGAAAGAGCACTCATGAAAGTTCCTCTCGTGCGCCTTTGCGACTTTACCGGCCGGCTAAAAGTTTTTTATAAACACTTGATTTTCTTAGCCGGACTATTTTAAGTTTCTATCTCCCTGGTTACATTCCGCAGCCACAGCTTCTTCCGATACCGCCATGTCGTAATGGGTATCTTCACAATCTCATCCGACAAAAGCACCACAAACACGGCCTTCACGCCCCAGTGGAGCCAAAAAGCGGTAACTGCGCCCAGGAATATGGAAAAGCACCACATTCCAATCACATCCACAAAGAATCCAATCCGCGTATCCCCTCCGGCCCGGAACACTCCTACCACTAGGGTCGTATTGTAGGACTGGAAAATGGCATAATAGCAGACCACAAACAGCATAAAATTCAGATAATCCTTGGCCTGATCCGAAATCGTCATGCTGCCTGAAATAAATCCCCTGCATAAAAACAGGCCCGTAGCCGCCGCCAGCGTAATGCCCACGCTGAGCCACACAAACTTCCTGGCATAAGCTTCCGCAAGACGGAGCTTCTGCTCCCCGATTACCTTGCCAATCATAACGGAAGTCGCCGCCGCCAGTCCGAAGCCGATTACCATAATGAGCTGCCTGGACACCTGGGCCACGGAATTTGCCGCTACGGCCGCACTCCCCAGATGGCCGATAATCGCCGCATTAGCGGACATGCCAAGCCCCCACATCAGTTCATTTGCCACCACCGGAGAGGAAAACACAACGAAATCCTTCAAAAGCAGCCGATCAAACCGTACAAAATCCTTAAAGTGAAGGGAAATGGGATTGCCCTTCCATTTTATGTACAGCACCACAATCACCAGCTCCACAATCCGGGCAAATAAGGTGGCATAAGCCGCACCCCGCACGCCCATAGCAGGCGCCCCGAACATACCGAAAATCAAAATACCATTTCCGATAATATTGATAATCAGAGAGGCAAAGTACGTCCAGGTCGCCACCACCACGCGTTCCACACTGCGCATCAGATTCAGATAAATCATAGTAAACGCCACCGGAAGGTAAGACCAGGACACAATCCGCAGGTAGGAAATCCCCTCCCGAATCACAGGCTCCTCCGAGGAAAAAGCATACATCAGCTGACGCGGAAATACCTGTGCCGCCGCCAAAAACACAACGCCGATTCCCAGAGAAATACACATGGAAATTCCAAACACCTTCTCAATGGTGCGTACATCCTGTTTTCCCCAGTACTGAGCAGTCAGCACCGAGGCGCCTGAGGTCAGCCCGAAGAAAATCAGATTCATAATAAACTGAACCTGGCCGGCCAGAGAAGCGCCGGAAAGGGCGGTCTCCCCCACCTTCCCAAGCATCACCACGTCCGCGGTGGTAACTCCTACATTGATCAGATTCTGCAATGCCATAGGAATTACTAGGGCAATTGCCATCCGGTAAAAGGCTCTGTTTTCTTCTGCCGTTAATCTATTATGTTCGTTCATAGCCTTTTTATTCTCCTATTCTAAGTCGCTGCGCGACAGCACTAAAGGGTAAAGTCACTTCGGCACACCTGTAATGAGAGCAACTTCCATTCGAAAGGGCACTCATGAAAGTTCCTCTCGTGTGCCTTTGCGACTTTACCGGTATAGTCGCTGCGCGACGGCACTAAAGGGTAAAGTCGCGTTATATTAAAATTTCTTCCTCCACACCTGAGGCGCAAACAGCATCAGCATGGGCAGAATCTCCAGGCGCCCCACAAGCATATCCATGCTCAGAATCAGCTTGGAAAAGTAGGAAAAATGGGAAAAGTTCTCAATAGGACCTACCCGTGCAAGACCCGGCCCCACATTGTTGAGGGTGGTCAGCACCGCCGTAAAATTTGTTGTAAAGTCCTGGTTATCCACAGCCACCAAAAGAACGGAGCCGCACAGAATTACCAGATAACAGATCAGATACACATACACGCCGTGAATACTCTCCCCGGGTACCCGCTTTCCGTCCATTTTTACCACATTAACGGACTTCGGGTGAAGAATCTGACGTACCTCCTTGCCGATGGTCTTGGACAGAATCAGAATACGGGATACCTTCATACCGCCTCCCGTAGATCCGGCACATGCGCCGATAATCATCAGAAGCAGAATCACCGTCTTGGAAAGCTCCGGCCACAGCTCATAGTTGGCTGTCACAAAGCCGGTGGTGGTAATAATCGAGGCCACCTGAAACGCCGCATACCGAAGGGCGCGTAAGGGCGTCTCATACAAGTGCAGAATATTCACGGTAATCAGCGCAATGGCTCCCACCACAATGCCCAGATAAGCCCGCAGCTCCTCGCTTTTTACAACTGCCCGCACATTCTTTAGCAGCAGCAGATAATACAGGTTAAAGTTGATGCCGAACAGCAGCATAAACACCGTAATCACACCGTCAATGTATGCGCTGTCAAAGGCCGCCACGCTTGCATTCATACTGGAAAAACCGCCGGTTCCGGCCGTACTGAAGGTATGAATCACTGCATTGTACAGATCCATGCCCCCTGCAAGAAGCAATACAACCTCCACGCCGGAGAGGAAAATATACATACCGTAGAGAATCTTGGCCGTCCCTCTGCTCTTTGGCACCAGCTTGTCACAGGTAGGCCCCGGCATCTCCGCGCGCATTAAAAACATCGCTCCCTTATTTCCCAGGGGGATCACCGCCATTACAAAGACCAGCACGCCCATACCGCCGATCCAGTGGGTAAGGCAGCGCCAGAAGTTGATTCCCTTAGGGAGAGCCTCTATATCCTGCAAAATAGTGGAACCCGTTGTGGTAAAGCCGGAAACCGTCTCAAAAAATGCATCCACAAAATGAGGAATGGACCCGGACAGCACAAAGGGAAGCGCTCCGAAGGCCGACCAGAGAATCCAGGCCAGGGCCACAATTACAAAGCCTTCCTTTGCATAAAATACCATATTTTTCGGCCGCTTTCCAAGGAGAAGGGAGAGGGCCATCAAAAAAGCCGCCGTAAGCAAAAAGGTCAGACCGCTGTGCTCCTGGTAAATCAGAGACACAAGAGCCGGAACAAGCAGCACCAGTGCTTCTATCCGCAGCATTCTCCCCAGAATAAATCGTATGATACTGTAATTCATCGCTTCAGAATCTCCTCCAGATCCTCCAGGCCCTGGCTCATGGTTACAACCACCACGCTGTCCCCTACCTCCAGGGTATCATTTCCGCCCGGAATAATAATCTGCCGCTTCCGCACAATACAGGCCACCAGATGATTTTCCTTCAAAGTCAGATCCTTTAAGGGAATCCCCGTATATTTGGCCGCCTCGCGAATCTGAAACTCCAATGCTTCCACCTTGCCGTTGATAAGCTGGTACACTGTCTCAATGTTGGCGCTGCCCATAGAATTTTTCATGGCCCGGACATAGCTCATAATCAGATTGGCCGTCACATTTTTTGCCGAAACTATGCTTTCCATGCCAAGCTCGTCTACCAAATGCTGCAGCGCTTCGTCATTTACCTTGGTGATAATCTTGGAAACCTTCTTGGTCTTGGCGTACATGGACATAATAATGTTTTCTTCATCCATGCCGGTGAGAGCCACGAAGCCGTCCACATGATCAATGCCTTCCTCCTCCAAAAGCTCATGATCCGCCGCATTGCCGCAGATAATGGTAGCCCTGGGAAGAAGCTCGCACAGGGAGGCGCACCGCTCCGGGTCGCGCTCAATGATTTTTACATTCATGCCCAGGGACAAAAGCTTTAAAGACAGGTAATAGGCCGTCTTTCCGCCTCCGCAGATCATAACGTTTTTCACGCGGCTGCGGAGAGCGCCTACGAATTTAAAGAACCGCTCAATCTCCTTGTGGGAGGCGGCTATATTGATCTTGTCCCCCTGCTTCGGCACAAAGCTTCCGTCAGGGATGTATACCTCAGTGCCTCTCTGAACGGCGCATACCAGCATTTTAATCTGATATTTCTCATAAAATTCCCGGAAAGAAAGTCCTGCCATCGGATTGTTCTCACTGATGGATGCCTCCACCAGCTCTACACGGCCCTTGGCAAAGGTCTCCACCTTGGCTGCCGACGGAAATATCAGCACCCGGGAAATCTCTCCTGCAAGCACAAGCTCGGGATTGACGGCCATACTCAGCTTTAAGTCATCCTTGAATAAATGAATCTGCTGATAGTATACGGGATTGCGCACACGGGCAATGGTCTGCTTGGCTCCCAGACGCTTTGCCAGAAGGCAGCAAAGCATATTCAGCTCATCTGTGGAAGCGCAGGCAATCACCAGATCCGCGCTCTGGACATCCGCCTCCATCTGAATCTCCGCACTGGCGCCGTCTCCCACTACACAGGACACGTCCAGTTCGTTGATAGAATCCTTCAAGCGGGCCTCCCGCACATCAATCAGAGTTACGTCATAGCGTTCGGCCGTAAGCTGTATGGCAAGCTTGTGTCCTACCTTGCCATCTCCAATGATTACGATGTTCATTCGTACCTAAACTCCTTCTATTCCAGTTCCGCAAGTCTCAACCCGTACACCCTCATTTAGAAGAATTGAGACTTGCTGTTTTTAGCGAAACCGATCTGTCTCAAAATGCTCCATTGTTTTCAGGCAGTTCAGGATCTGGCGGTATTTGTCCTGGGCGCTGCCGGCCGCAAGGCCGATGTCCAGGGAAGCGGCAATGCTTTCAAAGAGATTGTCGTCCTCATAGCCTGCCCAGGACTGGAACAGCTCCAGCTTATCCCGAAAGGTTTCCGTGTCCAGGAAACGCAGCAGCATGGGATTCACCTCCGTAGGCTCCTCCACCTCTTCAAAGCGGTACTTCTGCGCCGCGTCCGGATACTTCTTATGATCTACCTCACTTGCAAACATCTCATAAGGCCGGACCCAGGTTTTTTCTTCTCCGTACTGATCCTGATACACCACCATCTGCTCCCCCGTTTCCGAGTGGGTGGCAATGGCCGTCACCTGATATAAGCCATCCTTAAAATGCCGATAATAGGCTCCAATTTTAATCTCTCTCACAAAATACCTTCTTTCTCTGCGTTCGTTTGCTCTGCTTTTGCTGCACGAGCATTTGACCTGATAGCTAGTGTAGCACACTTATATCAAAAAGAAAAGCCCATGAAAACCGCTTACCCTATGAGGACCTTCTTCCCCTCAAAGGCAAAGCCGTATTTTCGGATATATTCGGGCCTGATACCCTTCTCCTCCAGCATGACAGCGTACCGCTTTTCTTCGATCTGCGCCAAAGCGGACTTCACCGTATCCGCAAGGCTCTTTTCCTCCTCCGGATCATGCACCTTGAACTCCAGCAGGATAGCCGTATCCCCTTCCCTGCGAGGCTCCAGTATCACATCGTACCGTCCGTAGCCGCTCTCTCGATTGGAGGTCAGAATATAGCGGCTTCGCAGCTCCACTAAAAGTCCCAGAACAAAGCCGTGGTAGAACCGCTCCGGCTCCGCTGTTTCAGAGGGCTTGTTTCCTGCATCAAAGGAACTGAAGGTCGTCAGTGCAACCTTGTTCATATAAATATTCATTGCTTTTTTATCATCACGCAGAAGCGCCTTTATAAACTCATTGTACTCTGTCTCAGCCTTTGCAAACCAATTCCGAATCATTTTTTTAAACATAATGCGGACTTCCTTGTTGGTGAAGACGAGATCGTATTCCTCGCTGCCCCATTCCTCCACAAAGGTGAACTTCTCCACGCGCAGATAGCCGCTGGCAAGAAGCAGGCTCCAGACGGCATTTTCCTGCTCATCCAACTGATTAAATACAATCTGCTCATCAATCTCCGTATGAAGCGCTCCTCCTTCCAGAAGCTTTTCCATTGTCTGCTTGACATCTTTGCTTCCTTCGCGGATCAGCTTTCCCGCCAGGCTGTTGCCGCTGGTATTGGCCCAATAAGCGGAAAGCTTGTTTGTTTTCAGATAATTAATAATCGACCAGGGATTATAAATATCTTTATGCGTTCCAAAGGTGAACCCGTCATACCAGCTTTTTACTTCCTCCTTTTTCCCGGAAAGTCCGTACTCATCCAAGGCATCCCACACCTCCTGCTCCGTAAAGCCGAAGCTTTCCGCATATGCGTCGGAAGTAGTTGTGACCACGGTCAGATTATTCAGATCCGAAAATATGGATTCCTTGCTCACACGGGTAATTCCTGTCATAATGGCCCGCTCCAGATAAGGATTGCTTTTAAATGTTGCATTGAACAAGCTTCTGGTAAATGCCACAAGCTCTTTCCAATAACCGCCCACATATGCCTCCTGCAAAGGCGTATCGTACTCATCCAGCAAAATCAGAGCGCGTTTTCCATGATGCCGGAACAAATACTCCGACAGCTTCTGGAGCGCCATAGCCGCCTCCACGTCTCCCATGTCCTCCCGGACGCTTTCAAAATACCGCTTATCAGCAGATGTAAGAGCATCGCTTTCCATTAGATAATAGTTTCTCGCATACAGGCCGGTCAAAATGTGGTTGATTCTCCTGCGCACATCCGGATAATTGGTCTCTTTTATCTCCGCAAAGCTTACGGCAATCACTGGGTAGGTTCCCTGTAAGCTTTTATATCTTTCTTCTTCCCAGACAGACAGCCCTTCAAACAAATCTCCTCGCTCCGCATATCTAACGGAAAAGAACTGCTCCACCATATTCATAGTAAGTGTCTTCCCAAAGCGCCTAGGGCGGGTTATCAGGGTAACATCATCCCCGTTCTCCCACCATTCTTTAATAAACTTTGTCTTATCAATATAAAAATAGTTATTTTCTCTTATTTTTTCAAAGCTCTGAATCCCTATTCCGACTGTTCTCGCCACAGACCTTTCCCTCCTTACCTTCTCTGCAAAGCAATAACCCCTGTTCGCTCCTCCGGTAACAGACCTCTGCCGTTACCATTTTACTTCTGCCGCTTCTCCTCCAGTCTCCCATACATCCATTCCCGAAGCAGCGCATAGAGTACCGACACAATGGGAATAAAGATCAACATTCCCAAAATTCCCATCAGATTGCCGCCTACGGTCACGGCCACCAATACCCAGATAGCCGGAAGTCCCACGGAGTTTCCCACCACCCGGGGATAGATAAGGTTTCCTTCAATCTGCTGAAGCACCTGAAACAGCACGATAAATCCCAGCGCCTGGGCCGGACTGACCATCAGAATCAGAAAGGCTCCCACCACGCAGCCAATAAAGGCTCCAAATATGGGAATCAGAGCCGTAAATGCCACCAATACCCCCACTAACAGCGCATAAGGAAAACGCAGAAGGCTCATTGCCACAAAAAACATAGCCCCCAGAATCACCGCCTCCATGCACTGACCGGTGATAAAGCTGGAAAAGGTACGGTGGCTTAACGAGCACACGTGAAGTATATAGTCCACCTGCTTCCCGGGAAAGGCCGCATGCAAAAGCTTCCGGCACTGTTCCCCCAGCTTCTCCTTCTGAAGCAGCACATAGCAGGCAAATACAAAACCGATAAAGAAATTCGTCACCGCGCTGATAATGGTCCTTGCCACGGTCACTGTGGAGGAGAGCACACTTCCCGCACCGCTGCGGAAGAAATTCCAGGCCGTTTCCACAGCCTTCTCCCAGTTCATTTCCAGGCTCTCAATCCAGGTTACAATCTGCTCATTATTCCGGAAAATATCCTCAAGCCATTCCTGAACCTTGGGAAGAAATGCCTCAACGCTGGCTCCTAGTCCCACCACCGTAGTGCCAAGCTCCGGAACTACTACAAAAATAACCAGGGAAATTACCCCCAGCACCAGTAAAATAGCAAGAATCATGCACAGAGGGCGGGCAAGCTTCTTTTTCAGCCTGCTTTTTCCCATCTTTTCCTCGGGAAACAGCCAGTGCTCCAGAGCCGTCATCGGCACATTTAATATGAAAGCAATAGCCCCTCCCAGCGCAAAAGGAAGGCCGATTCCCCACAGGAAGCTCAGTGCTCCGAAAACAACGTCCAGTCTCTGGACACCCACCAAGAGCAATATGGTAAAAGCAATCAGAAGCATCAGCTTCTTCATGGTTTCACGATTCAGATTCATATTCAATCTCCTATTCCAGTTCTATTATTAAGGAGCATAAGCCCCTAAACCGTTTCTGTCAAGTATGATAAATTATTTTATCAATTTTTACCCCTTACATGTATACCTTTCCGCACAAAAAACAGGCGCGGATCAAAGTAAAGAAAGAACGGGATCAGTCGTCACAGGGCAGGACCGAATATTCATTTTTAACAGTGGAAAGCACATATAGGGTTTTCAGCCTGGAAACGCCCGGCATTTTTCGAAGTTCCTGTTGAATCAGCTCCAGACTTGACGCAGAATTTGTCACAATTTTCAGCAGATAATCCATATTGCCGGAAATGGCATGACATTCGCAGATGTCCTCATGGGTGAGAATCTCACTTGTAAAGGGTTCGTGATATTTTGAATGGGAAAGCTGCAGGAGCACAAAGACCGTCAGCGTATTGCCCAGCTGCTTTTCATCCAGGATCACCGTGTATTTCTGAATAATCCCCGTCCGCTCCAGCTTACGTATCCGCTCAATTACGGCTGATACGGACAAATGAATATTCTGGCCAATCCGGGATGCCGTCTGCCGGGAATTTTCTTTCAAGTGCTTTAATATCCTCTTATCCATGCGATCCATGCTCAATCCTCTATTCCAGTACCGTACATCTATTCCTACAACAAAAGCAGCCTGCTTTCGCAAACTGCTTTTGCTTTATAACGTATCATATCAAAAATATTTTCCACTGTCCAGAAGCATTTTTATCCGATGTATCCGGAAAACAGGAATACAAAGGCCAAAGAGCAGGCCGCCACGCACGCCCAGGTAATACCGCCTAAGGCGATAGGCTTGATGCCCTTGGAAAATACGTCCTTGAACTTAATCTTGAAGCCCACGCCGGCCAGAGCCGAGGCAAACAGGAACTTCGCAATCTTTCCTAACAGCTTTGTGGCGGACATGCCGATTCCCGGCACGTCAAATTTGAATACGCCGAAGGTGTTCAGTCCTGCCATAACCACGAACCAGAGGATGAACATGGGGAAGGTTTTCTTCACAACCGCGAACAGGGAATCGTTCTGCCCGCCCTCTCCATTCTTCTTGGCATCCTTTGCCATAATCACCGTCCATACCAGCGCTACAAAAATCAGCATAGTGGTCCGTACAAGCTTTACATTCAGAGCGCCGCTCCACTCTCCCAGTCCGTTCATCGCCACATAGGTTGCCTGCGCTCCGGCCACGGAGGAAGTGTCATTGATGGCAGTTCCCGCCAGAAATGCAAACTGATTGTCCGTCAGTCCCAGCGCTCCGCTCAAATAGGGATAGCTGAATGCCGCCAGGGTATCAAACAGAAAGATAGCCGCCATAGCAAAGGCGATTTCCTCTTCCAGTGCCTTGATGATACGTGACAGGGTGGCAATGGCCGTTCCGCCGCAGATACAGGTTCCGCCGCCTACCAGAATGGAAGTATTCCTGCTCACGCCGATTTTCTTTCCCACCAGCAGGGCAATCGTAAAGGAAAGGAAAATATTGAACAATATCAGCGGAAGCGCCTTCACGCCGGTTCCCAGAATATCCGCAAAGCTTAAGGTTGCACCGGTAAGTATGATTCCCCAGTTCAGAAACTTCTTGCTTGCAAATGTGGTTCCGGCCTTAAAGTCTTTATTGAGGCTCGGAATCAGATTGCAGGCAATCATGGATACCAGAAGAGCTACCATTGGCCCGCCCATAACCGTGCGGTCAAACAGGGCGGACTGCCAGTCCGTAGAAAGGGTTGCCAGCCATCCGATGACAAGGCAGAGGATGATGGCGCCTGTTTTCTTTGTATTCATTTTTCTTACTCCCCTCAAATTTCTTTTGTATTAGGTATTTGACTAGCAGGTCGCTCCGCCTGTCAGATGAAGCTTCGCATCTAAGATCTCCTGCTTTCTTGCAAGAATGTCGTCGGAAAGAAGCTGCTTCTCCACATTCTCAAAGCCAAGACGCTCGATAGTCTTTGCAAAACGCTCGCCGGTCTGTCCCTGCTCGCGGAACAGCAGAATGGCCTTCTCGATTACGGAAAGAGCCTCCTCCTTATCGGTAAATACCTTGGAAAGAGCCTGGCCCTGGGCTACCTTCTTGCCCCAGCGTCCGCCGATGTAGATCTTGTAGCCATAGGTTCCGTCCTCGATGCAGTCAAAGGGGCAGGTTCCTATGCAGCGTCCGCAGTTGTTGCAGATTTCCCGGTCAATCTCCATAACGCCGTCCGCCATTTTAGCGGCATTTACGGGACATGCTTTCTCCACGGCACACTTCTTACAGCCGTTGCAGTCATCCTCGTCGTAGCTTGGGATTCTCTGTCCGATGATACCCAGGTCGTTCAGATCCGGCTTTACGCAGTTGTTAGGACATCCGCCTACGGCGATTTTAAACTTGTGGGGAAGCAATACCTGACGGTAGCCCTCATAAAATCTGTGATGAATCTCCTCGGAAAGCTCGAAGGAATCCAGAAGTCCATACTGACAGGTGGTTCCCTTACATGCTACAACCGGACGTACCTTGGAGCCGGTTCCTCCTGTTACCAGGCCGGCTTTTGCGATGTATTCACAGAAGTCGTCAATCTTGTCGTAAGGAATCCCCTGTACCTCGATAGTCAGCCGTGTGGTAAAGGTTACGATTCCGTTACCGAATTTCTCGGCAGCCTCGCCGATGACCTTCTGCTGCTCTGCGGTGATCTTTCCGTTGATGGTGATAATACGTCCGGAAAAATTATCTGTTCCCTTATTGCTTAAAAATCCTCTTGCTTTTACTTTCTTCTCGTCCTCAGGACTGATGGTTAATGTTGCCATAATAAACCTCCTGCTATTTTTAATGTATTTTATCTAATCTTCTTCCTCTACCGTATTGAAAGTCGTACCGCCTTCCAGTACTTTTGTGTTGGTGTATCCATAATATTTCAGACGGTTCTGCACCATGTAGGCGCGTTTTCCCTTGGCACAGACAATAAGAAGCTTCTCGTCCTTGCCGAAGCCCTCTACCTCGCCGTCAATCTTAGTCAGATCCAGGTAAGGAGCCGAATGAATGGACGGCTGTAAGGAAGCGTCTACCATGCGGTATCCTTCCGCCTTCCCTTCCGCAAATTCCACCGGTGTGAAGGTTTCAAAAGCGCCGCTCATCTTGTTCAGCAGAATATTGAGCGCATGGGCGAAGGGGTGAATCGCCGTGGAGAAGGGCGGTGCGTATGCAAAGTCCAGATTCTCCAGCTGATCGACAGTTGCTCCCAGGGAAATCGCTGTCACGGCAATGTCCGTTACCTTGTCAACAGCGCCGGTTCCCAGTACCTGAAGACCCAAGAACTTGCGGGTCGTCTTATCCGCTACCATCTTAATAATGAAGGAACCTGCTCCCGGATAGTAGTGAGCCTTGTCGTCCACCACACAGAGCACGGAAATCACATCGTGGCCTGCAGCCTTTGCCGCTGTCTCCGTAAGTCCGGTACGTCCGGTATTGATGCCTCCCGGAAGCTTGGCCACGCCGGTTCCCAGTACGCCGGCATATTCAAGCTCATTGCCGCAGAGATTCTTTGCCAGCACACGGCCTGCGATATTTGCCGTAGACCCCATTGGGGACCAGGCCGGTTCGCCGGTCTCCCGGTTAGTCACCATAGCGCAGTCGCCGATGGCATAGACATCCTCCACATTTGTGCGCAAGTTTTTATCCGTGAGAATGGTTCCTTTGAACATCTCAATGCCGCTTCCCTCCAAAAATGCGGTATTGGGACGGATTCCGATTGCCAGAACCAGAGCGTCGGCCTTTACTGCTCGCTTGCTGGTCTGTACCTTTTCCACCTTGCCGTCGCCGGTTACGCCCTCCAGTGCAACGCCTGTCATGGGGTTGATTCCGGCGTCCGCCATCTTATTTTCCACATACTCGGAAAGCTCCGGGTCCAGGAAATTCGGCAGTACATGGGGTGCAAAATCAATTACATTGACGCGAACGCCTTTTTCCGCCAGGTTTTCGGCCACCTCAAGGCCGATAAAGCCGCCGCCTGCTACAACCGCACGCTTAATCTTTCCCGCCTCAACCGCTTCCCTTAAAGCAATGGCATCGTCCGGTGTGCGCATAAAGAATACATTTTCCAGATCAAGGCCCTCGATCTGCGGGCGGAAGGGTGATGCGCCGGAGGCAATGATCAGCTTGTCGTAGCTGTAAGTGCTGCTCTCTTTGTTATGTACGGCCGTAACGGTCTTTGCCGCCGTGTCAACAGCCGTAACCTCGGTTTCCGTGAGCACCTCCGCACCTGTCAGCCTGGAAAATGATTCCGGCGTATTCACGATCAACTGCTCCCTTGTGGGAATCACGCCTCCCACATAATAGGGAAGCCCGCAGCCTGCATAGGAAATGTCTTTTCCCTTGGTGAGAATCGTCACCTCGCAGCTGCGGTCTTCCCGTTTGATTTTCGCCGCCGCCTTTGTACCGGCCGCAACGCCCCCGATAATCAGTACTTTCATCGGTAGAATCCCCTTTCTTTTCGTGATTTTTTTAACAATTCTCTGTCAAAAATACCATGATGTCCTGTTTGCCATTATTATATCACTTGGGAATTAATAATTAAAATGATATTATTTTATCAATAACATAGGTAAAACCTATTATCTTTTTTATAAAGCTTCTTCCAGCCACCATTTGACTACCGCCGGAGTTCCGTCCTCCTCCCATGTAATGAAAAAATGTGCAATACCGGCACAGTCTGCCACTCCGTCTTCCCCATACAGATATTCGGAAGCCTTCAGTACGTTTCTTCCCTCATACTCCGCCAAAGATAAGTTGTAAAATCCCCGTGCATTGCCGCCTGCAAGCTCTGCCGTCTGCGGAGGCTGACCCCCGTGTTTTCTGTGAAACGGAAGTATCTCGTCCAGGTAGGGACAGTACGCGCTGTAGCTGTCTGCCTCCGGCTCCCGTATCACGTCCACCGTAAGTCCCTGGTCATAATCCACATCAAGATCCGACGGAAGCTCCATTCTTTCTATGGTATTGTTTCTATATTTAAAAATAGCTTTGTAGGAGTCTCCCACCGCACCGCAGCCGAATCCCTCCGCGCTGAACACAATCTCTGCATTTTCATCATTGTCCACATCTGCCCAGAAGACATCAAAAATACCATAATAAGAGCACGCTTCCTCCTCAAAGCAATAAGGTGCATCCTCATTCATATAGAGCCATAAGCCTCCCGACCCATAAAAGACAATCTCCTCCGCGTCCTGCACCATAACGAGCATATCCGTCCGCCCGTTCCCGTCCATATCATCCAGGCGAAGCCCTGTCAGCTTCATAGCGCCATTTTGAAACACATCATCCTCCAAAAGGCGGTCAAAAAACTCCCCTGCCTGCTCCGCCTCCACGCCCTGGCTCTCCGCCTCTTCCAAAAACCATTCCTCATTCTCCTTCATCTGCTTCACTGAGAAATGATTTTCCTCTCCTGCATCCGGCTTGGGCATGTCCGCATTTTTCCGCAGATAATGACGCATTGCTCCCGATTTCGCCCATGAAGCCTGTACTTTTCTGCCGGAGGCGCCGAATGAGCTGATTCCTATGCATAATATGAGTAAAATGATTTTATATATGTTATTCATCCGTTTTTTCATCGTCTTCTCCCCTCTGCTGTTCTTTATCTTAGGTTCATTTTAGCGAAAGACTACATCAAAACGGAATCAAATTTACATCATATTTGCATCATCTTGTCTTCTTTTTGTCGTACCTGCCTCCTGATAACTGTTGACATAGCAGAGAAAAAGAAATATTATAATTTTGTTCACAAAAAACAGGTTGATTTTAAGCTATGGACTTTAACAGGAATGGCAGCGATTATGAATGACAGAGTAATTGCATCTGAAAATCAACGGAAAAAATCAAAAGGAGGAACTATGAATATCGTAGAAAACCAGAGCAGAAACAGCTACACACCGGGCTTTTTGACAAATATGGAAAAAAAGCCCGGGAAAAGCTTTGCGGAAACAGCAAAACAAAGCTTTTTGGGCGCCCTTGCCAGTGAAAAAAAGAGCACCGGAGAAGAACAGGCTGAAGGCATTGGAAAAGCTTCCGGGCAGGAGGCGAAAAAAATGGTAGAAGCGTATCAAAAAGAGATACGGCAGGCGCTGCTGCGGGATCAGGTCCGGGCATTTGGCGGCAGCAATAAGGAAAAAGAAAAAAAGCATACATTATTTACTTCAGAAAACGGTGTGTTCAGCGATAAAACACTGGCCGAAGCAGCTGCACAGTGTTCTGCGGAAACATTTGATGCCCCGGGAACACTTACGGAGGAGCAAATTGCCGATTTCCGGGAAAAATATGATGTAGAGAATCTTTCGGATGAGGATTATGAACAGTTGCTCACAGAGCTTGTAGAACAAAATATCATTTCACAGCAGGATAAGATGAAGCAATTTCTGAAATCAGCACCTCCTGCAGCGGCACATGGTCTGATAACAGCGGCAGACGACAAAATTTTTTCCTATGCATCTGACAGAAATAACCGTCTGGAAAAGCTGCAAAAGGAAATGGCAGAGTGCCAGGCATATATTGCTGCCATAGAAAACGGACGCTGCTCCGTACATGGAGCCAGCTTATGGGAGACAAAGCATTTTTATGAGGAGGAATATGCATATACCAAGAAAATAGCGGATATACTGGAGCAGCTTAAGGCCGGCGGAACCTCTCTTTGACACTTATAAAATGTAAAGTGGTGCTTCCCCTTAATTTTACAGGGGCCGCACCGCTTTTTATGCAGGAGACGTAATATATGACCATCCGACATTTGAAAATATTTATCGCAGTAGCGGAAACCGGAAAGATGAGCCTTGCGGCCAAGAAGCTTTATCTGGCTCAGCCTACCATCAGCCAGGCCATTCACGAGCTGGAAGCGCACTATCACACCCAATTGTTTGACCGTCTCTCAAAGCGCCTCTATATTACGGAGACAGGGCGGGAGCTTCTTGATCTGGCCCGAAATGCGGTCCGCGCCTTTGATGATCTGGAGCTTCATATGGAAAATCACACCCGGACCGAGCATTTTCGGATTGGGGCTACGGTCACGGTAGGCTCCTGCCTGCTTCCCTCGCTTCTGGAAGATTTCCGGCAGAAGAGGCCCCAGGCGGATACCTTTTCTTTCATTGGAAATACGGCCATGATTGAGGAGAAGCTTTTAAAATCGGAGCTTGACGCAGGCATCGTGGAAGGCGTTATCAAAAGTCTGGATCTCATCAGTATTCCAATGGTGGAGGATTACCTTGTTCTGGCCTGCGGCAAGGACCATCCCTTTGCCTCTCTCACCTCCTTTCAGCCCTCGGATCTGGAAGGACTGGACTTTGTCATGCGTGAGAAGGGCAGCGGTACGCGGGCGCTGTTTGAAAAGTATCTCCATGCCAATCATATTCAGATTCACTGTCGAATTGAGGCGCCGTTTCCGGAGGCTATGAAGCATGCCATTCTTTACAATCACTGTATGGCGGTGATTTCCGTGCGCCTGATTGAAGAGGAATTGCAAAAAGGCACGATCCACATGCTGCCCCATCCGGAGCACGCTTGGAACCGTACCTTTAATCTCGTTTACCATAAGGATAAACTCCTTACGGATTCTATGTTTCATCTGAAAAATCTGCTCCTGCAGTATCGGAGGCCGGAGGTGGGGTGATTAGAAGTACACCATCTCTTCTTCCGGCTTCTCTACAGACTTCAACGCTTTTGTATAGAGCACCGGCCCTTCCTCGCCGGAATATTCCTTCCGTGTTTCCACCTTCACTTTAGCAGTAACGGTAAGCCACTGACGGTTGCGGAGCTTGTCAACGTTCTGAGATTTGCACAGAAAGCCTAAAAATACGGTATCATCCGCGCAGCAGGTCATAGCCCGGCGGCCGGGTACGAAGTAGCCTGCCTCCAATTCCTTCGGGCGCATTACCATTGCTTTGAAACGGATTGTCTTGCCGTCGTAATGATCGGGATGATCCATAGCGTCCAGATACCAGATGCCGTAGTCCATGTCCCCGATATCTATGATCTCCGCATCCAGATCAAAGGGAAGCTCCTCCTCGTATTCAAAAAGCTCTCCGTCCTCCTGCTCAAATTCCACCTGTGCCCTGGGATTGGCCGCCCGAATATTCCGCTTATAGGAGGCTGCCTTTGTACCCTCCCTGCATCGGTTGAAAATGACAAGATCGGAATCCTGCACCATGTCCATAAAAAGAGACTTCATATTCTGCATATACAGATCAAAGGTTCCGGCGTCCACCAGGGTAATGCCCTGGGCCAGAAACCAGCCCTTGGGCAGTTGCATGTCTCTTAGGTGCTGCATCCCCCACATGCCGTTGTACTCGATCATAACCTGGGTGGGCTTATATTCCTTCCGGCATGCTTCCAAAAATTCCGGGGTAAATTCCGCCTTTCCCTCCACAACTGTCATAACCGTATCATAGGATTCCAGAATATGTTGGTCATACTCCTCCTCTCCCTCCTCGCAGGCGATAAGAAGAGTTTTGCCTCCGTCGGAAAAATAGGGGTCGGAAAGAGTCTCCTGGATGAAGGAGGTCTTGCCGCTTTCCAGAAATCCGTTTACTACATAAACAGGTACTTTATTTAAAAAACTCATAGCTGCTCCTATTCCAGTTCCGTAATTTCCCTTACCATGCACCTTTATGAAATCAATTTACAGCCACAAGTCCATGTGCCTGTAAATTGATTTGTGCATCGTAAGGGATATTACTGTTTCCAGTTCCGTAATTTCCCTTACCATGCACCTTTATGAAATCAATTTACAGCCACAAGTCCATGTGCCTGTAAATTGATTTGTGCATCGTAAGGGATATTACTGTTTCCAGTTCCGTAATTTCCTAATAACTTTCTTTTACGTTATACTACATGAAACAGTTCCTTCAGCGCATCTTCATTAAGCTTGGAGCCGATTACGCACAGACGCCCCGTGTAATCAGGACTTCCGCCCCGAACTTCATATTCCTCCGGAACAAAGTCAAACTGCATCCAATTGCCGTCAGTGCCGGGAACGATGCCCTTGGCACGGAGAATGATGCCGTATTTTTCAGAGCCGCCCAGCTCCTCCAATATCTGCTGCAGCTCCTCTGCCGTATATTTATGAGCAGTCTCCACGCCCCAGCTTGTGAAAACCTCATCTGCATGGTGGTGGCCTTTATGCTCATGATGGTGATGATCGTGACAGCCGCAGGTACAGTTCTCATCGTGCTCGTGATGGTGTTCATGACCACCTTCTCCGTTGTGGTGATGATGACCATGCTCACACTCGCTGTCATGATGATGATCATGTTCACATTCACCGCCGTGGTGGTGCGCATGACCGCACGCTTCCTCATGGTGATGATGGTCATACTCCCCCATCTCAAGCTCCGCATGGTGCATAGCTTCCAGAATCTTCCTGCCGTCCAATTCATCCCACGGTGTGGTGATCATGGCCGCATGTCCATTGTGCTCCCGAAGAAGAGCCGCGCACTCCTCCAGCTTTTCATCTGTCATACTTTGGGTTCTGCTTATGACAATGGTTCCCGCATGCTCCACCTGGTTATTGAAAAATTCACCGAAGTTTTTCATATACATCTTACACTTTTTCCCGTCCACTACGACAATGGAGCTGTCAATGTGAACATTCATGGAGCCGGCCACATTTTCCACAGCCTTTACCACGTCGGAAAGCTTGCCCACACCGGAAGGCTCAATGAGAATCCGATCCGGCGCATAGGTATCCAGAACCTCCTTCAAAGCCGTGCCGAAATCTCCTACCAGGGAGCAGCAGATACAGCCGGAGTTCATCTCATTCACCTGGATTCCGGCGTCCTTCAAAAAGCCGCCGTCAATGCCAATCTCGCCAAACTCATTTTCAATCAGAACAATCTTTTCTCCCTGAAAGCACTCTTCCAGAAGTTTTTTGATAAGCGTTGTCTTTCCGGCTCCCAGGAAACCGGAAATAATGGTGATCTCTGTCATGGTTCATTCCTTCTTTCTTCTATTAAACTCTGCAATATCATTAGCACTCTCTTTAACATACTGCTAATTATAGCACGCTCCCTTAATTTGTCAAACCACAATGTATTCCCCAACGCTGCTTCCTTAACGCTTCCCCATCAGCGCCTTTATCAAGATCTCAAATTCCCGCTCTGTCAATATGTTGCTGCTTCCGATTTTCAGCATAATTGCGGCCATTTCTTTTCCATGTCCTGATAAATGCTCATAGATTTCCCAAAATTCTTCCGCGCTTTTCTCTTCCCTTGCCGGATCTTTTTTCATTTCAAATTCGCCTTTCCAAAATTTTGACATTTAATAAATGTCATACTTATGAAGATTTTAACATAGAATTTAAACAGTAAATGACATTCAGTATTTGTCAAAGGTGGCTTATGTATAAAAATAAAATTGGTGATAAAAATAATATTTCCGGAGCCGCAATCCGGACCCATCGTCTGGCAAAAGGCTGGTCCCAGAGGGAGCTGGCAGATGCACTGCAGCTGCTGGGGCTGGATGTAGATAAAAATGCAATCCAGAGAATTGAAGCCCGGAAGCGGTTTGTAACCGATATAGAGCTTACGTATTTTGCCAAGGTCTTTGATGTAGGATATCAGACATTGTTGGAAAAGTCAGTCTAATCGGGACAGCTTGAACTGTCCTGCGAACCATAGCATTTCTTTAAAAATGATATTTGTATCATTCGATCTGACTGTTTTCATCACGCAGATTCTTCTTTATAAGAAGCGGTTCTTGCCATTTGGCTGCTTATTCGTCTTAAGCGGGATACCCGCTTCTTTTTTATCCACAAAAAAGCCATTGAGCAGAGACGCTTTTTGCTCTGTTTCAATGGCTCTTTCTCTTACTATAATATTCCGGCTTACGCCAGCTTGCCCTTTGCCAGCTCTACCAGAGTTGCGAAGCCAGCCGCATCGTTGACTGCCATATCAGCCAGGATCTTACGGTCCAGCTGAACCTCTGCCAGCTTCAATCCGTGCATAAACTTACTGTAGGATAAGCCGTTCATTCTGGCTGCCGCATTGATACGTGCGATCCAGAGCTGTCTGAACTGACGCTTTCTCTGCTTTCTTCCCGCATAAGAGCTGGTCAGCGCTCTCATGACGGACTGCTTTGCTACTCTGTACTGCTTACTTCTGGCTCCTCTGTAACCCTTTGCCAGCTTTAATACTCTGTTATGTCTTTTCTTAGCGCCTAAGCCGCCTTTAATTCTTGCCATTTTTTCTCTCCTCCTTGAAATTTTCCTGTCTTACAGATACGGTAAGATCTTCTTCATGTTCTTAACATTGGTTGCATCTGTAATGGTTGACTTTCTCAGGTTTCTCTTTCTCTTCTGAGATTTCTTGGTTAAGATATGGCTCTTATACGCTTTCATTCTCTTTAACTTGCCGGTTCCTGTCTTGTGGAAACGCTTTGCAGCCGCTCTGCTTGTCTTCATTTTTGGCATTTTATATACTCCTCCTGTCAAGTTTTCTTTTCATAGTTCTATAAAATCATTCCTGCATGCAGGTGATTCCCATATCTACTGACGCTTTTCCGTTAAAAACATCAACATCTGACGTCCTTCCATCTTCGGCGCCTTCTCAACAACCGCGATATCGGACATCTTCTCCGCAAATGCATCCAGAATACGTCTTCCGTTCTGAATATGAGCCATCTCACGGCCGCGGAAACGTAAGGACACCTTCACCTTATTGCCCTTCTGGATAAACTTGCGCGCTGCGCCTATCTTTGTATTCAGATCATTGTCGTCAATATTCGGTGACAGACGAACCTCTTTGATCTCAATGATCTTCTGCCTCTTCTTGGCTTCCTTCTCTTTGCGCGCCATCTCATACTTGTACTTGCCGTAGTCGATAATCTTGCATACCGGCGGCTTTGCTGTCGGCGCAACCTTCACCAGATCAAGCTCTGCTTCTCTGGCAATCTTCATAGCATCCCTCGCGGACATGATCCCAAGCTGCTCTCCATTGGCCCCGATTAAGCGGACCTCTTTGTCACGGATCTGTTCGTTAATCATTAAATCGCTAATAGTAATACCCTCCTTAAAAGAAATATCCAAAAAAAGTGGATAGTCAGACTATCCACTTAAACATACCGGATCACAAGGCATACAAAACGCCTTATTCTGTCAGATATAAACCCGAGTCGCCTGCCTGCGCTGAGGTGAGAGTGGATACTCTGCTTGCTGTCACTCGAATATCTTATCACAACTGCCCGACCGTGTCAACCGGTTTTTTCCAAGCGCATACTATACTTTTCTTACCATTTGTGATAAATTGAATAAAGATATAATAGAACCGAAATCCGCACTATCTCTCACTATGTACAAATCTTTACATATGTACGCATTTACAGCCGGAAAATGATTTCATATGGTATACCGGCCGGGATATTACGGAACTGAAACAGGAGGCAGCAAAGCTTGAAAAATAAAACAACCCGATTCTTAACCATCAGCCTCATTGTTGTGTCCATTCTCTGTGTTTTCGTCTTCACCTCCCTGGCTGCCCGGATGAACCGGCGGAGCGCCAAAACCATTCAGGAGATCGGCGAAATCTACATGGCAGGCATGAGCAAACAGGTGGATATGCATTTTAAAACCATTATAGAACTGCGGCTTTCCCAGGTAGGCGCCCTGGTGGACTCCGTGCCGCCGGCCAGTTCAAAGGTGGATACCTCCGCCCTGGCATCCCTGACCGGCAATGCAAGGGCCAGAGGCTTCGATTACCTGGGATTCTACACCAGCGAGGGCGGCTTTGACATGATCTACGGCTCCCAGGTCGCTTTAACCGATCCGGAAGCTTTCCAAAAGTCCCTAAGCAACGGCGAGGGCAAAGTCGCCGTGGGAACCGATACCCTGGGAAATGACATTATCCTTATGGGAATCCCCGCCGCCTATACCTTAGAAAACGGACGGCAGTGTCTTGCCCTGGTGGCCGGTCTCCCCAGCAGCTACATAGGCGAAACTCTGGCCCTCAATATGGATGATCCCATGATCAACTACACGGTCATCCGGCAGGACGGCAGCTTTATCATTCACGGAAACGGCGTGAAAGGGGAAAATTACTTTGACCGTATCCGGGAGCTTTACGACAGCACCCCTGAAAAAGATGTCGGGCAATACTTAAGCGAGATACAGACCGCCATGAAGCGGAATCAGGATTACTCCAGCACCATTTCCATTGAAGGAGAACGGAGGAATCTCTACTGCACCCGGCTTCCCGATTCCGAATGGTATCTGCTTCTGTCCATGCCCTACGGCGCGCTGGACGAATCCATTGATAAGCTTGGAAATCAGTGGAATGTGTCCGCCTTAAGCAGCTGCCTGCTTGTTCTGGGCGCGCTGCTTCTGGTATTCTTGGGCTATTTTCGGCTGACGAAAAAGCAGCTCTGTGCTCTGGATGCCGCCCGCCGGACCGCCGAGCAGGCAAACAAGGCCAAAAGCGAATTTCTCTCCAATATGAGCCACGATATCCGCACGCCCATGAACGGTATCGTAGGTATGACGGCCATTGCCTCCGCCAACATCGAAAACACCCAGCAGGTGCAGCATTGCTTAAAGCAGATTACCGCCTCCAGCCGGCATCTTCTGGGGCTGATCAACGATGTCCTGGATATGTCCAAGATCGAGAGCGGAAAGATGATCCTGAACATTGAACAGATTTCCCTGAAAGATATTATGCAGGGGATTGTTAATATTATGCAGCCGCAGATCCGGGAAAAGCAGCAGTATTTTAACGTGTATATCCAGGATATTTCCGTGGAAAATGTATGCGGCGACAGTCTCCGTCTGAACCAGATTCTTCTGAATCTTCTGGGAAATGCCGTCAAATTCACCCCCGAAGGCGGAAGCATCCAAGTGGTACTCTATGAAGAGCCATCTCCCCGGGGCAATCACTACATCCGCACCCATCTGCGTGTGAAGGACAATGGCATCGGCATGACAAAGGAATTTCAGAGTAAAATCTTTGACTCCTTTATCCGCGAGGACAATGCCCGTGTTCAGAAAACCGAGGGGGCCGGCCTGGGCATGTCCATTACCAAGTATATTGTAGACGCTATGGACGGAACCATTGCGGTAGACAGCGCCCCCGGCAAAGGGACGGAATTTCACATTACCCTGGATATGGAGCGGGCCATTGATAAAGACGGAAACATGGTTCTTCCCAATTGGAATCTCCTGATTATAGATGACGATGAAATGGTCTGTGAAAGCGCCGTAACCTCCTTAAAGTCTCTGGGTGTCCGGGCAGACTGGGCAGTCAACGGGGATACGGCTCTTGAGATGGTGGAAAAGCGCCAGGCCCAGAATCAGGAATACGATATCATTCTCCTGGATCGGACGCTGCTTGTGACAGACAGTCTGGAAACGGCGCGCCGGCTTCGTGGGCGCTGCGGAAGTGAGGTGCCCATTCTTCTTATTTCTGCCGGAGATCGCAGCGATTTGACGATCGAAGCCATAGAAGCAGGAATCAGCGGTTTTATCTCCAAGCCTCTGTTCCGCTCCACCCTGTTTTTCGCTCTCCGCCAGTTTGCCGGAGGGGAGACGCAAAAACCGGCGGAGAATATCACGGCTCCCGTAGATTTTACCGGAAAGCGTATTCTTCTGGCAGAGGACAATGATCTGAACTGGGAGATTGCCAATGAGCTTCTGTCGGATCTGGGACTTTCCCTGGACTGGGCGGAAAACGGAAAAATCTGCCTGGAAAAATTCGAAAGCTCTAAGACCGGCTGGTATGACGCGATTCTGATGGATCTGCGGATGCCCTTTATGACTGGCTTTGAGGCTACGGAAGCCATCCGCGCCCTTGACCGGCCGGACGCCGGCACCATCCCCATTCTGGCTATGAGCGCCGACGTGTTTGCCGACGATATCCGGCATTGTCTGGACAGCGGTATGAACGCCCATATGGCAAAGCCGATTGATGTGGAGGAGGTTGCACGAATCTTAAAACAATATTTGAAATAATCTGAATTTTAAATGAACCGGACATATTTCTTATCAATTAAATTGCCCCCGGCATATCACTTCGTGAGTACCGGGGGCAGACTATTATTTTCCTTAAAAAATCTAATTTCTTCTAAGCGCCTCAATCGGACTTAACTTCGCCGCTTTCCTTGCCGGATAGATTCCGAAGAAAATTCCCACACAGGAGGAAAAGAAGGTTGCCAGGATAATCGTGGAAATGCTGATTCTGGCCGGAAAGCCGAGCATTGGCAGCGAACAGATGGCCTTGGCTCCCGCAATCCCCAGAACAATTCCGATGATACCGCCCATAGCCGTAATAATGGCGGATTCTGACAGAAACTGCATCATAATGGACCGCGTTCTGGCTCCCAGGGCCTTCCGGATACCAATCTCCCTGGTCCGCTCAGTTACGGACACCAGCATAATATTCATAACGCCGATACCGCCTACCAGAAGGGCAATGGCCGCCACAAATGCGATAAAGGCAGTCAGCATATCCAGCACATCCGTCATCATCTTAATCTGGCTCTCCGCATCCTCCACATAGAATTTATCCTCCCCCTGGACCTGGTATCTGCGCTCCAGAAGGCTTACAATCTCACTGCTCACCGCCACGCTGCTGTAGCCGGTGTCCGCAACTACAAAAATACCGTAAAATTCATCCAGAATATACCCAAAAGCATAGTTGGCCGTATAAGGCATATAGAGAGAAACGCGGTTGGAATTATACATCATGGCGTTCACAAGTCCGCCGTCATCGGACTGCTCCTCCTTGATAACTCCGATCATGGTAATCTCCTGAGTCGTGTCATAGATGGTTGCCTCTACGCTCATTCCCACCACGTCGTCCGTGCCGAAAAGCTTTCGGGCATCCCCTTCGCCTATGACCGCAACCAGATTCATAGCCTCCACATCGGAATCCGTAAAATAACGGCCGTACTTCATCTCCGGATTGTGGGTGTACTTCAAATCTTCCGTTCCCGTGGTAATTCCCACATCAAACTCAATGTCTCTGGGAGAAATCAGCTTTCCGGACATGCTGTCATTGGGCGTTACGCCTTTGACACCCTCCACTCCCCGGATAGCCTCCAGATCCTCCGGGGTAAGGTAAATCAAATCGCTGTCCCCGTAGGCGCCGCTGATAAAGATCTGTCCGCCCACAGCGGCATTGAGCTGATCGCTGATCTCTCCCTTGGCTCCCTGGCCGATGGACATAATCATAATAACCGAGGAAATACCGATGATAATTCCAAGCATGGTCAGAATGGAACGGCCCTTGTTGGCCCGGATATTATCCACGGCCATTTTCATATATTCCAGTAATTGTGCCATCTCTATTCCTCCACAGCCGTAACTCTCATACCCTCTTCCACCAACATTCCGGTGGTATTGCGGATAACCTTATCTCCGGCGCTTAAGCCTGACTGAATCTCAACCTCCATAGAGGATGCAAGACCGGTCACCACTTCTCTTATGGCAACGACGCCGTTCTCATCCACCACATAACAGAAGCTTCCGTCCACGCCTGTGTTGACTGCCTCCACCGGAACTACAACCACATTTTCCGCTTTGCGGCCGCTTACTGCCACCTTAGCCTCCAGTCCCAGGTAAATGTTCTCATCCGGATTGTCAATATGTATCTCGGCGCTGACTACCGGTGTTCCCTTGCTGTTCTCCGCCGCCAGACGGCTCAGCTTGCTCACCTTTCCGGTGTAGGTTTTTCCTGCCAGATTGATCTCGGCGCTCTGGCCCACCTCCAGCTTTTCCAGATCAAATCTTGTTACGGACATATCTACCACAACATCCTCATTGCTTGCCACGGTAAAAAGGCTTCCGCCCTTGGCCGCCGGACCGCCGGCAACTGCCGTCACTTCCGTAACCACACCGGAAAATTCCGCCCGGATTCCGGCCTTTCCTTCATTGATCTCGTCCTTGGTCATCTGCGCATTGAGATTGCTCAAGTTATTATTGGCGGAAAGCTCATTGCGGGCTGCCGAGGTCAGTCTGGAGGCATCCGTGGAATCCTTGATTCCTTCCTCCTTTGCCTTATTGGTCTGGAGCTTTTCCAGATCTTCTGAGGAATCCTTCAAACGGTCATTATAGCTGTTCAGCTTTTCATTGATTTCATTGAGGTTTTTTTGTTCTTCGTCAATCCTTTTCTGGGCATTATTTCGTTTATTCGTCGCTGCGGCTATTGTCGCTTCAAGCGCCGCTTTCTTTTGTTCATTTACCGCATTTGAGGCCGTAGCCTTATTCAATTGCGCCAAAGCTTCCTGTGCTGTCTTCAATTCTGTCTGCGCATCTTCCAATTCAATCATGCGGTTATTCAATTCTATAGAAGAAGCCGACTGCTTCTGCGTATACTCCGTAATGCGATCCAGCACATGCTCATTTTCATTCTTCTCATCCTCCACCTGCTGCTCCAAAATTCCCAGAGCTGACGAGGAACGATTATACTCGGATACATTTTTATTATCTCTTGTAATGGCATCCTGATAGCCATAGCCTGCGGCACTTCCTGTCAGCTCTGCCTGCTGATAGAGATCCTCTAATTCCGCCGCATCATAAGTCAGAAGCGTAGAGCCTGCCTCCACCGTATCGCCCACCTTCAGATCAAACTCGGAAACCGTAGCCGATACGGGAGAAAAATACGTCTTTACCTGCTCCGACTTCACGCTTCCGCTTCCCTCGATGGTCTGTTCCACCGTTCCCTGGTAAGCCTCCGCTACGCTTACGACAGGCAGAACCTCCGGTGCAAAAAGCTTCGGCACAATATTCAAAACCAGAATCACAACTACGATCCCGCCGATAATCAGACGCTTTCTGCGCTTTTTCTTCTGCTCCGGGGTCATCCCTTCCGCCCCTTCCTCTCCTTCTTTCTTCTTCCAAAAGAAAAGGCGTTTCTTCGGCTTTCCTCCCAAATCCTCCTGTAAGGAATCCTCCCATTCATCCAGAGGGCTTCTCTCCTCCACTACCATTTCCGCTTCCTGCTCATTCTTTTTTCTTCTAAACATCACCGATTCTCCTCATTTTCCATATCAGATTGAAGCTGTTTTCTCAGATTGGCATACTCAATTCTGCTCCAGCGTTTTATCAGATTCTATCTTTCCGTCCATGATGCGGATCACCCGCTTTGCCTGAGCCGCAATGCCGTCGTCGTGAGTAATCAGAATCACCGTTCTGCCGCCCACATACAGCTCTTTCAGAATCTGCAAAATTTCCTTACTGGACGCCGAGTCCAGATTACCCGTAGGCTCATCGGCCAGTATCACCGGCGGCTTGGCTGCAATGGCTCTTGCAATGGCAACCCTCTGCTGCTGTCCGCCGGACATTTCATTCGGCCGGTGATTGAGACGGTGGGACAGGCCCACAATCTTAAGAGCATCCACCGCAAGCTTATGACGTTCCCGTTTGCCCACACCCCTGTAAATCAGCGGAAGCTCCACATTTTCAATAGCCGTCAGATTGCTGATCAGATTAAAGCCCTGAAAGATAAAGCCAATCTCCAGATTGCGGATATCCGACTGCTCATCATCCGTAAGCTTGGAAACATCCTTTCCGTTCAGGTAATATTTCCCGGAGGTCGGGACATCCAGACAGCCAAGCATATTCATCAGCGTGGATTTGCCGGAACCGGACTGGCCGATGATAGCTACAAATTCTCCTTTGTTAATGGTAAGGCTCACATGGTCCAGCGCCCGCACTTCATTTTCTCCCGGATTGTAGACCTTGCAGATATCGCTTACCTCCACGAGTGCGCTCATACCGCTCCCCCTTCTTATTTTTTCGTTCCGCAATATTCTTCCCGCACACCTCAGGCTGAATTTCCGGCCGCAAATACATAGATTTGAAAATGGATTCGTATAGCGGAAAAATATTACGGCTTGCTGCAAAAATATCTTCTTTTGTATTACTTGAATAATACAGTAACACATTTATCCATAAGATCAATAGACTTCATAAAATCTTAAGTTTTAATTCCCAATTTCTTCATTTCCCAAAAACCGCCCGCACAAAATGTACGGAAATACCTCGCAAAATAGTAACGCATGAATAATAACCGCATCAAAACACTGTTCTAAAAAGTATAACGAAAACAGCTCGTCTTTTTCTTCATACTTTTTCATATATTTTATAAAACCCTGTTTTATCTTCATTCCATACCCTCAGAAGACAAAAGGCAAGCGTCCTCTTGTCCGCGAGGATATCCCCATTGAATCTGCATAAGGAGACCTTACCATGAAAAAACTTTTGATCGCCGGATACGCCGATTCCACCGTCAATTATCAAAATGCCTTTGCAAGACTGGGCGCCTCCTGTGACACCTTACCGCCCAAAGCCCCCTCTCCCGCTCCCTGCCAGACAAAGCCGGCGCCTCCCCTCTCCCTCCCCCGGCTCAGCTACTGTCCCTACGACTACGACGGCCTTATTCTTCCCGGAGGCGGAGACATTGCCCCGCCCCTCTTCGGAGCCGCCAACGAAGGCTCCCGGGACATCGACGAACAGCTGGACTGCCTCCAGCTTCGGACACTGGATTCCTTCATCCGGGCCGAAAAGCCCATCCTCGGCATCTGCAAAGGACTCCAGATCATAAATGTCCACTTCGGCGGAACCATCCTCCAGGACTTGCCGGAAGCCTCACAGCTCGTCCACGCATACGCCCCGCCGCAAGCAACCGCCCCTTCCGCAGACATACATAATAAGATCCCCGCAATCCGCAAAAACGGCGATAAAATCCACCCCACAAAAGCCGCAGGAGGAACCTTCCCCGAGCGTCTGTACGGAAGCTCCCCCATAACAAACAGCGCCCACCACCAGGGCATAGGCGCTGTCGGCGACGGGCTTTTAGTAGCTCAATACAGCCACGACTTCGTTATCGAAGCCATATACCACGAGCGCCTGCCCATCCTCGGCGTCCAGTGGCACCCGGAACGCATGTGTTTCGAATACGCCGACATCCGCATGGAAAACGGCGCCGACCTGCTCCGCTATTTCCTTTCACTATTATAAAAAAAACTATCTACAAAAGCACCTTCCGAAAATACCTGAGAAAATTCCCCCCAATCACCCCGGCAAGCGTATCCTCCGGCATCCCGCGCTCCAAAAGCCGGGCGCTGAGCATCAGCATCTCCCCATGATGCAGCAAAAGATCATCCTCCTCCGTCTCAAAGCAAAGCCGCGGCGTAGCAGCCGAAAGCCCATTACAGAGATCAAACCCAAACCCCACATGCTCCGTACCGGCCACACACACCATATGCTCCACATGCCGGCAAAGGCACTCAATCGCCTTCTCCCTTGGATAAGGCACAGCCCCTGCAATCGTTCCGCAGGCATTCACGCCAATCACCCCTCCGCAGGAAGCCAGCGCCGCAATCTGTTCATCCCGCAGATTCCGATAGTTCTCATGCACGGTCCAGGCATCCGAATGACTTGCCACAAACGGCCTTTTGGCACACTCCAAAACATCCGCAAACCCATCATTATTCAAATGACTCACATCCACATACATCCCAAGAGCCTCCATCTTCGCTATGGCCTCCCGCCCACGCTCCGTCAGCCCTCCGCGAATCTCCTTCATCTCCCCCGCCTTACAGCACCCCCTGGCAAATGCATTCGGCCGGCTCCAGGTAAGCCCTGCCCCCCGCACCCCCAGATCATAAAAAGCCCGAAGCAGATAAAGATCCGCCCCAACCGGATCAAGCCCCTCCAGCGACAAAAGAACCGCAATCCTCCCATCCCGCAAAGCCCCTTCCAGCTCCGCCCGGCTCGTCACAACACCAATCACATCCCACACCGGCTCCAAATCCTCCCGAAGCGCCGCAATCTGCGCCATCGCCACATGCAGCCCCTTCTCCGGCAGATCCCCCGAAGCCACAAACACCGAAGAAACACAAACATTCACCCCAGCCTCCAAAAAATGCCGAAGATACCTCCGCTCCACCACATCCCGTTCCCCATAAATCCTGCGCCTATAAACCTCCGCCGCCAAATCCAAATGCGCATCCACCACCGGATTCTCCTTATGTACCGCCTTCGCCCATTCCACCAAAACCTCTTCCACAGCCAATCTCCCCTTTCCAAATTCTAAAACCCCCATCCCAACACCCCACTCAAGGCAGACTTCCCTACATACCACATCCCCCCACTCAAGGCAAACTTTCCTACATACCACATCCAAGGCAGATTTTCCAACGTACCACATCCAACCCCAGGCTCCGAGACAGGCCGGGTGCTGAGGATTTTCCTATATCCAGTGTCCGGCTGTTTGGCGACAGATGTCTGATACTGGCGAACTTTGTTCAAGATCTGAAAGGGCAAAGCCTCAAAAACCTCCCCACAAAGTCCGCCAGGAGCAGACAGATGTCGGCCAAACCGTCCGAACACAGGATATGGAAAATTCTCAGCGCCCGGACTGTCTCGGAGCCGTCCACCCCTACCATCCTATGCCCATTCCTTCAAAAAGTCACACCTCAATCAACAAACTTTCGGAAACACAACCGTCACCGTAAACAAATCCGCATTCAGCTCCACCTTAAACGTCCCCCCGCAAGCCTCCGTAAAGCTCCTTGCAATGGAAAGTCCAAGCCCGCTGCCGCCATCCGTCCTGCTTGCATCTCCCCGCACAAACCGTTCCGTAAAGTCAACACCATCATCAAGCTCCACCCCGGAAGTATTCTTAATATTCGCCACAGCCACACTCCCCTCATCCGTCAGAGTAAGAAAGATCCGCGACCCGCTCAGAGAATACTTCAGAGCATTCTGAATCAGATTCTGAAATACGCGGTAAAGCCTCTGCCCATCCGCCACAATCATCACCGGCGCCTCCGGAATCGTCGTCCGCATAGCCAGCCCGCTCTGTGAAATCTGCACATTCATATCCGCAAGCGTCTGCCTAAGCAGCTTCCCAAGATCCAATTGTTCCAAATTCACCGGCAGCTGATTGGAAGCCGCCTTGCTCACCTCAAACACATCCTGCACCATCGTTTTCAGCCGTTCCGACTTCTCTCCCAGAATCTGCACATACTCCTTCACATGCTCCGGCAAATCCTCCTCCTGCTTAAGAAGCTCCACATAACTCACAATCGAAGTCAGCGGCGTTTTAATATCATGGGACACATTCGCCACCAGCTCTACCTTCATGCGCTCACTCTTCGTCTGCTCCTGAAGGGCCGTCTCCATTCCCTGCTGAATCTCATTGAGGTTCTCCGCCGCCGTTTTCAGATCCGCATCCTCCGGCAAATGAAGCCGCCCGGTGAGATTTCCTTCCCGAATCGCCGCGATCTGATCCGCCAAAGCTCCCAAATCCTTCGCAAGCTCTTTATTCCTGCGCAGATTCCGAACCCCGGAAACCAAAAGCAGCACACCGGAAACCAAAGCCAAAATCAATAATACAATTCCCGGCTCATTCCAATAAAAATCACGGACACGGTAGTATAAAGCCGCCGTAACGGAAAATACGGAAAACAGCACCGCAGGCACAAACACCTGACAATAACGCTCCACCATCCGCCTCTGCACGGAAAGCTTCAGTTCCTTCGCACGCATACTGCGTATCACCGGACCCAAAAGAGACTTCCGATTTCCCTTATTGACCCGCAGATCCAAGACACCCAGATAAACCATCCAGAATACTGCCGTAAGGAACGCTCCTCTGACGGCAAGCTGTCCGGCATAATATCCAAGCTCTTCCATGCTCATGTATACGCCGTCCTCATAGAGCCATATAAGCTCCCTGAGAATCTCTCTGCCTCCCGTAAACAAAAATACAAGCGGAACTCCCACAAACAGCAATATCTTCGGCTCCGTCGGGACGCGCCCCAAAAACTTGCCAACGGCCGCATCCGCCCGGCGCTTATCCTTCCAAAGAAGCACCGACAAGGTCAGCAAAAAGAGGGCCGCAAGCAGCTTCCATTTTACCGCCTGATAACGCTCATAACGGCTTATCTGCTGCTTCTCCATCCAATAAAGCCCTCCCCCGCTCTGCACTGCTCCATACTCCGAATAATTGCCTGTAATATAAAGCTTTGGATTCCTGGCCGCCGCCATAAAAATCACGGCGTCCTCTGCGGATTCATCCACATTAAAATTCGTATAGCCCGGCACATACCAAAGACTGTCCTCCGTATACACGCCGTCCCCATAGACATCCAGCTCCCGGCCGTCCTTGCTGATACGCACCTTTCCGTCGCCCTTCTCATTGTACCACAGGCAGAAATTATACTCCTCCTCTGCCGGAAGATACCCCTGGAAATCGGGATTGTTAAGCTCCTGTCCCACCTTAGGCTCCAGCTGCTCCATATTCGTATAAAGAAGCTTTCCCTGGTAAATAACGGCATAACGGAGATTCTTGTCCCTGGCATATTCCTTCATATAGGCTTCCAGGGCCTCCTTTTGACTCTTAGGCACTCCGTTATCCGAGACTCCAAATTCCCGTTTCAGCGCATCCAGAGTGTCGTCCGCTATGCCAAACTCTCTTTGTATCTCTTCCCATCTTTCCTCTGCAATCCCCTGTTCAGCCGGAATCCCTTCCGCAACGGCCTCTCCGTCCTCCGAAGCCTCAACACTAGGCTCTTTCTCACATACCGACTCCGCCTCCTGCACTACGGTTGTAGCCTCCCAGGGATAGTTCTCATAATAACCGTCATAATACCTGTCATAAAAATAATAGCTGTCCCCCTCGAAGCACACTCCGTAGTTATTCCATCCCTTTCCGCCGGTTGCCACGCCAAGCAGCTCCTCCAGACGGCTCGACATATAGAGACGGAAATCGGGATGTTCCTGGTAATCGGTTCCTATGCGGCTTTTCAGGTTTTCCGGTCTGCTGCCGATAAGACTAAGCATAGACAGGAAATTTCCAAGTAACAGGGTCATTCCCAAAAAGAATGACGCAAAGCTAACAATGATTCTCAATTTTCTCCATTTTGTATCCAATTCCCCACACCACCTTTAAATATTCTGGCTCCTTAGGATTGAGTTCAATTTTTTCCCGAATGCGCCGAATGTGGACCATCACCGTATTTTCCGGGGCAAAGGCTTCCTCCTCCCAGACCCGCTGGTAGATTTCCTCCGCCGGGAAGATCCGGCCCCGGTTCCGCATCAGGAGATCCACGATCCTCGTCTCCGTGGCGGTAAGCTTCACCGGTTCTCCGTCTGCATAGAGGGTGCGCTCCTCCATGCAGTAGCAGAGGCGGCCGTTGTGTATCTCGTCTGCCTGCTGCTGTGCGTGGATATCTCCCAGGGATGTGTACCGTCTCAGATGGCTTTTCACCCGGGCCGCCAATTCCTGGGGATTGAAAGGTTTTGACACATAGTCGTCCGCTCCCATAGAAAGCCCCAGAACCTTGTCGGTGTCCTCGCTCTTGGCGCTCAGGACAATGATTGGAAGATTTTTCCGCTCCCGGATTTTCATTACGGCGGAAAGTCCGTCAAGCTTCGGCATCATCACATCCATTATGATCAGCCTTACCGGATGCTCTGCCACAAGCTCCAGGGCTTCCATGCCGTCATAGGCTTTCAGCACCTGGTAGCCTTCCTTTTCCAGAAGAAGACCTATAGCCTTTACAATCTCCCGGTCGTCGTCCACCACCAGCACACATTCGTTCATTGTTGTTCTCCTTCCTTATGCATGGACTGCCGCAAAATAAAATAACCTATTCTGTATCAGTCACATTCTTCAAGCCTGTATTTATAGTAGGAAATATTTCTTACAAAAGGATAGTGATATTTCTTACGGATTTCTTACAATAAAAACTTTTTGGAAAAATGTGCTACCAAACCAGATGTACATCATCCTTATTAGTCGGGTTGACTGTAACGGTAACCTCCTCCATTCCCGGGGTGTCGAAAGATACAATCCGGCCCGCTTTCAGATTCTCAAGAAACAGATCCTTGGCTTTCATCATCAGTTCCATATCGTCTTCCTCCGAAACCCAGTGATTCAGCAAAACAACCTGATTATATTTCTCTTCCCACACGGCATGAGGCAATATCCGCTCTCCATTGTAGGTTACACGGAAACGGACCGTATTTTCCGGAATGGCTGGGTCTGTCAATACTTCCTCCTGTTTCCAATCGTACCAGCCTGCAATACAGGCGCTTTCTTCTCCCGGCTCGAACTTGACGTCAAAATTTTCCGTCCGCATATCCGTCTTTCCCAGAAGCTCTTTCCCTCCGTAGGACAGAGCGGAAAATTCCGTAATCAGGACGCCGGCGCCGATTCCTGTCAGCAGAACGCCGGCGCAGAAAACTGCGATTAATATTTTATGCATCTTTTTCATTCTCTTTCTCCTATCTATAGTCGCTGCGCGACGGCACTAAAGCTTCTGTTTCTTGCTCCACTATTTCCTGTTTCTCTGTTTCCCGCTTCTCTGTTTCCTGCTCCTCTTTTTTTCTGCGCAGTATCAGGCTGTAAGAGCCGCAGCACAGAGCTCCCATGCACAACATTCCGCCCAGGCAGATAAGCAGCATTCCCACCATCGGATAGCCCTGAGGCAAAAGTACCAATATGACCCCGACACCTGCCAGCGTAATCAGCGCCATACCGCCGAAAAACAACGCCATAAACAGCCAGAGCAGATTCCAGAACAGGCGTATCCACCAGATGCAGAAGGCCGCGAACAGATCCCATGTCTTTATAAGTCCCCGAAGAAAGGCTGAGATCCATCCCCTTTTTCGTCTTTGCGCTATGTTCACGGTTTTCACTATATTCAAACTTCCCTCCTCTTTAGGCGTCTGCCGGGTGCGCTCCATATGATTTACCGGAAAATTCCCTGATTCCCCGCCTGTTAAGTCGGTATCCTGCATATGTATAAAAGCTTCCTCCGTCTTGGCGCCTTTTGTTTCCGTGCCTGCCTTTGAAAAAGGCTTCCATACCCACAGAGCCAGCGCCCGGCATTTTCTGCCGCACCAGTGGAAGCACTTGCGGATTCCTTGTATGCAGGCTTTTGTTTTATTTTTCAGAAAGCTTCCCATTTTCCGAAACTGCTTTCCCGTATCTTTCATTTTGTTCCATTTGATTTCCGGCTGATAAGGGGAAGATTTTTTGTCAAATTCGGGCTTTACATGATAAGCCTCCAATATCTCCGCCGCCAGCTCCCGCATGGAACCGAAGTCCCGGATGGCTTCCTCTTCACTTAAGCCCTTCTGAATCTTCATATCTATGTGCTGTGCATATTCTTCCAGTATGTCCTCCTGCTCCTGATCCTCCAGTATCCGGAGGTATCCGCGCAGCTCTTCCAAAAATGTCTCTTTATTCATGTTCCTTTCCCTCCTTCAAAAATCGGCTGACCCTCATCTGAAATTCCTCCCACTCCGCTTCCAAAGAATCCCGGTAGAGGATTCCCGCGGCAGTGAGATGATAATATTTCCGCGGCGGACCCTCGGAGGATTCCCGCAGATAGGTTTCAAAATAATGTTCGTTGGTGAGCCTTTTTAAAAGCGGATAGATGGTTCCCTCATTCACATCAATGACCTGGGAAACCTCCTCCACCAGCTCGTATCCGTACATATCTTTCTTGCGCACGGATTCCAGAACGATAAGCTCTAATACTCCTTTTTTAAATTGTGGATTCATGCGCACCCTCCATTCCAGTTCCGTAATAGCGCTCACAATACACTCCTATGAAATCAATTTCCAGTCACTAGCGCATGTGCCTGGTTTCCCTTATGATAACTGATGCACGGAAATTGCGATGCAGTTGGTCTTGCTTATGCTATTATATTACGCCAACTACTATGTAATGTCAAGTACTAATATTTTAAAAGTAGTTACGCCTTCTTTTTCCGGTTGACAGTTTTGTCTAATAGTGTTAGACTATATTTGTCTAATATCGTTAGACATTTTATGTCTGCGGGCAGGAATAAAACTATAAGGAGGAGCACAATGGAACCTTATAAACTGGGAGAAATGGAACAGAAATTTGCCGATTTGATTTGGAAACATGCGCCAATTACCACCGGAGAACTGGTAAAGCTATGTGAACAGACCTTTGAGTGGAAGCGGACCACCACCTACACCATGCTGAAACGGCTCTGCCTGCGGAATCTCTTTGAAAATGTAGGCGGCACCGTGGAAATCAAAACAACCAGAGAGGACTTCCAGGCCGCTCAGGGAGAGCAGTTTTTGATGGAGAATTTTGACGGTTCCCTGCCGCGCTTTCTCACCGCATTTTCCAGAAGGAAAAAACTGAGCAGCCGGGAGGTGGCGGAGCTTCGGAGGCTGATTGAAGCGTATGAGGAGGATACGGAAGGAGGAAACCCATGATGGAACAGATTTTTATCCATATTTTAAATATGAGCCTTACGGGAAGTGTGATTATTCTGGCTATGCTGATTGTCCGGCTGTGCCTTGGGAAAGCCCCCAGGATTTTTTCCTATGCTCTCTGGGCCGTGGTGCTGTTCCGGCTTCTCTGTCCCGTATCCTTTTCCGCGGATATTTCTCTTTTGGGTATCCTGGAAAAAAATGCTTCCACAGAGGGACGAATGGAATACATCCCGGAAAATATCGGATATCAGACGGAGCCTCAGGTCAGTCTGCCTGTTCCCGGCGTCAGTGACGCTCTGAACGCTTCTCTTCCGGCCGGCAATCCGGCAGCTTCTGTCAATCCCCTGCAAATCTGGCTGTTTTTCGGCGCATGGATTTGGATTCTGGGAATTGCGGCTATGCTGATTTACAGCATTTGTTCCCTTCTTCGTCTTCGCAAAAAGCTGAAAAAGGCTTCCCATGAAGGAGGGAATATTTACCGGATGCCGGGGCATGGGACGCCCTTTGTCTATGGCCTGATCCGGCCCCGTATTTATCTTTCCCAGGCTCTTGACCCGGAGGAAGAGCGCTATATGCTCCTCCATGAGCAAATCCACATCCGCAGAAGAGACCCTCTCTTTCGGATGCTGGCTTATCTGGCTCTCTGCCTTCACTGGTTCAATCCCTTTGTCTGGCTGGCCTTTTTCTTAAGTGAGCAGGATATGGAAATGTCCTGTGACGAGGCTGTAATACGCAAGCTCGGAAGCAGCGTGAAAAAGGAATACTCGGCCTCTCTTCTGGCTCTGGCCTCGGGCCACCGCATGGTGAAGGGCCTTCCCATTGCCTTTGGAGAGGGGGACACGAAAAACCGCATAGAGCATGTCCTTAAGTACCGGAAGCCTGCCCGGATTCTGGCGGTTGCCGCCGCTGTCGTCTGCGGAATACTGGCGATTCAATTTCTGGCCAATCCGAAGAATCCTGAAACGGAAGCTGAGGAGGAAACTGTGTTCTATGGTATTGTGACCTATGCGGATATGGAGGGGGAAACGCTTCCTATGGTCGTGCATGTTCCCCGTCTTGGAGATATGGATATTCCTGAGGCGGACCGTGTGGAGCCATATATAGAGATTGATTTTGACGGACTGGAGGCCGGGGATCTCATTCGCATTACCTTTCCAAAGGGAGAAGAGATCTCCATTATGGAAACTTATCCCGGGCAGTTTTCCCACAAAGCCGAGAAAATCGAGGTGATGGGGCGCGGACCCTTTGCTTTGCAGCCCGGGGAGGGAAACTGTTATCGTTTTGCCCTGCCCCTTGGTATGGCGCCTGAGGCACAGCCCGGGGATTTGCTTGATATCTACCGTCAGGAACCGGATAAGGACGGACAGATGCAGGAGGCGGAATTTTTACATTCCGTGGAAATTCTGGATGTGGCGCCGGAGTATTCTCAGCTCTGGGTAAATATGCTTCCTGAGGAGGTGGAAAGCTTTCTGCCGGCATTTGGCTTTGGGCTTCGGTGTGAGCTTGTAAAGTCGGATTCGGATCAAGCACAGGGACAGCCGGAATCCTCCCGCAGCGAAAGTTCTTCTTCCGGTTTTCAGGATGAAATGCTGTCAGATATGTCGATTCCCTACCTGTCCTGGTCGGATCTGGAAACGCTTTTGGCCAGAGAGGATTTGAACGGGACCTTCCGGCTGAATATCCAAAGCATTTCCCGGAGCGCTATGGGGATTGACCGCTATGTAGTGAATATGCTTACGGAGGATTCCGTTAATGAGCTTCCCTTTCTTGCATTTGCCGGGGACTGTGTTTTCCGGGTGAACCGGGCGATGAATGCGGTTCACTATGAGGATGTGGACTTTGAGGAATTTGCCGCACTTGCGGAAGACGGATTTTCCTGGATCAATCCGCTGTGTACCCTTCGTTTTGAGGATAATGTGATTACCCATGCGGTTCTGGAAAGTGCATGGTACGGCAACGGGATTGCTTATGAGCCGTTTACCCCGGATACCTGGTATGCGGATATTCACGGATTTTCGGAAATGGAAGGGATAGATCCGATTGAAACGTATTATTCCAAAGTATATGACGTAAAAGCTGATTTCGGAGATGGGGACGGGCTGGAAACGGCTGAGGTTTATACAGGGAATATCGGAGACGGTGACAGTGGGATTGTACTTTTTAAGAATGAAAATGGGGACATTTTCTACTCCGAGGGCGCTCATACCGCCCGAGCCGGATGGAATAACATTTATCTTGGAGAGCGGGACGGGACGCCTTTTCTGATGCGGGTGCACAGGGAGGATCGGGATACCTATGGCGGGTATGTTTATCAGGTATTTCGCTTAGGAGAGCATGGGGAGATTCTTCAGATTGCAGGAAGTTCTTTTTCCTTTGATCAGGATCGGATTCCTTACGATGAGGAGGTCTTTCATCAATGGGAGGGGCAGATGGATGAATATCTGGAGCAATGCCGGCTGCTGCTGAGTACGCAGGATGGGGAGGTGCGGACGGAATAGTCTGCGCCTGACTTTTCAGGCGCACCCCAGCAGCCTGCAGAAATTCCCATAGAGAATCTTTTCTATCACATCCTCCCCCAAATCAAAGCTCAAAACCTGCTCCACCGCGTCTTTTGGCTTCCACATGGGAAAATCGGAGCCGAATAAAAACCGTTCCGGCCCGAAGCGGTCGAACATGCGGTATACCAGCTCTCTCGGCACAAGAGGAATGGTGCTGGAAGTATCATAGAGAACATTCTCCGGCTGCGGATGATTGAGAGATCTCTCCCAAACTGTCCACCCTCCGAAATGAGCGGCAATTACCTTCAAGTCCGGCACCTTTCGAAGAAGATTTGTCAAACGCTCCGGCGAAGAAAAATCGTAGCGGTCATCGCCCATATGAAACAGCACCGGCAGCCCTCTTCTGGCGATGGAGCGGTACATTTCAATGCCGCAGGAGGCATCAATGGGAACCTTCTGAAAGTCGGGATGAATCTTAAGTCCCCGAAGGCCAAGCTCTTCCATCCGGTCCAGCTCCTCCTCATATCCCTCCATTCCCGGATACAGAGAGCCAAAACCGATAAAGCCGGGATGCTCTTGGGCAGCCTGGGCCAAAAAGGTATTGATGTTGTGCACCTGTTTTGGCGTGGTAGCGGAATTGCTGATTACGCAGCGGCTGATGCCGGCCTGGGCAAGCTCTTCTGCCAGGCGGTCTGTGCTTGCGATGGTATAAGCGGTTTTGTCGTAAAATTCTCCGATGGAATGAGCTGCCTTTTCCGCCAGCTTATCCGGGAATATGTGTACATGGATATCTGCTGTCTTCATAAAAATTTTCCTTCTCAGTCGCGAAAATGATATGGTTGTTTGTAAATTTTATATAACTACATTTCTTCCTCAATTCGGATATTATCCCCTTCTCTCAGCTCCTGCTGGAACAAGCCCTGCACTCCGTTTACACTGAGGACAATCCGTCCCTTGGGCTGCTTCAGATCAATCCCGGAATACTGAATCATATCCATCAGAAAATAGGGGGTTCCGTCTGCTTTTCCGGGCAGGCTGATAGGCATACCGTTCAGATGAAAATGTATCTCCCGCGGCCCTGGGGACATTGCTTCCTTTTCCGCATTCCGGGACATTGAGGCGTTTGCTGCCAGGACGGAACGCTGTGCAAAATTTCCCTGGGGATTCAGAACTGGCTTTGATACCTCTTCTGTTCTCAATTCCTCAACAGGCTCTTCGCTTTCCGCTGCTTCCGATACGTCTGTTGTTCCCACAGGCATATCTAACTTTGCAGCTTCTGCTGCCGGCTTCGGCATAATTACTTTTTGCGCTTCCAATACTCGTTCCGGCATAACTATTTTTTCTGCCTCCGGTGCAGCTGCCTTTTCTGTATCCGGCGTTCTCATTTGCATAACTGCTTTTTCTGCTTCTGATGCATTTCCCGGCACAGCTGCTTTTTCTGCTTCTGGCACATTTCCCGGAGCAACTGCCCTCTTGACTTCCGGCACACGTTCTGCCGCAGCCATTTTCTCTTCCGGTGTTCTCGCCGCGGCAATCGGTTTGTCTGCTTCTAAGGTTCTCGTCAGTGCAGCTCTCTTCCCGGAATCCAATGTTGTCTCAAGCCTGGCTGTCCCTCCCGCCTTTGCCGCTTCCTGCGCTTCTGCTGCCTCTTCCGCTTCTGCCGCTCCCGAAGCTTCATCCGTCTTCTCCGGCTCCGCTTCCTCCCCAGGCTTACGCATCACTATGGCATCGCCCATCTTCAACTGTGTTTCCAGATCCGCAGACATTCCGTTCAATGTCAGCTCCACGGCGTCCGCCGCCCCTTCAATATCGCCAAGACAGGCCTTGGCCGACACGCCGGATACAGCCGGTGTAAAATCAATCTCATCTCCGGCCTGGATAATCTCCGACAGCCGGCCTTCCTTTTTATTGATAAACAGAGTTGCCGGCTCCACGGGGGTGCCATAGAACACCTTGCGCCTGCCGTTCACCGTCACAACCAGATTGGCGCCGCTGCGTCCCATAATATCAAGAAAGCTGAACCCGTTCATCATCAGAAGGTTGAGAGCCGTAAAGCTTCCGCTTCGGAACAGATTGGCCGGCCGGCCGTTCAAAATCACCCGGAAGCTGGCATTAATCAGGTTCAGTCCCGAAGAAACTACGATTCCAAGAGGCGTTGCATACTCCGGGTTGTTAAGATCGTATTCATCGGAAAAAGCGCTTGTTCGGAAATTATTTCCGGCAATGGCAACACGCTTGGCATCCATCTGCAAAGCTGCCGTCAGCCCGTCCTTTACCCCCGTAAGCTTACTGCCGCCGCCTGCCAGAAACAGCGCGGAGGGTGCATTTCCGTTAATCTCCAGTATTTTTTCCGCAATTTCACGGCAAAGAAGATCCGTCGTATCCTGGATGCACTCCAGAAGCGCCTCCCTGGATATGCTCTGCTCAAAGCCTAAAATATCCGTAAAGGTGATTTCCTCCTGCTGATCGGCCTGGGCCTTCATGGACTCCGCCATCTGGAAATCCACCAGGTACTCTTTCATCAGGGTTTCCGTCACTTCGTCACCGGCCACGGTCGCCATTGTATATCCCGTAACACTTCCGTCCGTACAGGCGGCAATATCCGAAGTTCCCGCGCCAATATCCACCATCACCAGATTGAGAAGCCGGAGATTGGCCGGAATAGCCGCATTGATGGCCGCAATCGGCTCCAGAGTAATGCTTGCCACCTCCAGCCCGATTTTGTTCATGGTGGTGTAGAGGCTTTCCACTACCTCGCTTGGCAGGAAGGTCGCTATCAGATCCACCTTCACGCTTTTTCCCCGATGATCCTTCAGGCTGGAAATCATATATTTGTCCAGATAATACTGGCATACCGTGTAGCCCACCAGGTAGAAGCGGCGTCCGTCCTCTGCGGCCTGATTTTCCGCATCAAAGGCTTCCTCCGCCTTACTGATAGCTCCTGCCTCCAGGCGGCTGATTACCTCGTCGTCTATCAAATCCGTCCCCGGAAGCTCCATCTCAAATTCCGCCCGCTTCGTCCGAAGAGCACGGCCTGCTGCCGCCACGCATACGCGCTCCAGCTTAAAATGCAGCTTGCTTTCAAGCCTCTGCTTTACTCTCCCGGCCAAAGCCGCCACCTTATCTATATTCTCAATCTGCCCGTCTACCATTGCCCGTTCCGTATGCTCTTCTTTTTCAATGGCAATGATCCGGATCTTTTCATTCTCCACCATTCCCACCATTCCGATGATGCTACGGGTTCCGATATCCAGAGCAAACACCGTCTGCTCCGCCTGTATTTGCGCCTTTTTTACCTGTACTGCCGCCATACTTTCCCTCCTGTGCCATTGGGGAGGACCTATGCCTGCCCTCACAGCTTTCTCTAAGGACCATTATAGTAAAATCTCTTTTCAATGTAAATGTTTTTCTATAGGAACTTCTTTAGAAAGCATTTGTCAGGAGTTGAAAACCTCAAAATAAGCAAAGAGGCTGTGTTTTCGCTCTATTTGAATGTCTGCTTTCCGGGACATCAAACAGCAGAAATCCACAGCCTCTGCTTATTACAATTTTCTCTTTTTAAATTTGTTTTATCCTCTCCAAAGCTGCCAGAGTATTCTCGTAAGAGCCAAAGGCAGTCAGGCGGAAATATCCTTCTCCGCTTGGGCCGAAGCCAGATCCCGGTGTTCCGACTACGCCCGCTCTCTCCAGCAGATAATCAAAAAATTCCCAAGAAGTCATATTTTCCGGTGTTTTCAGCCAGATATAAGGGGCGTTGACTCCGCCGGATACGGTATAACCGGCAGCTTCGAGACCCTCGCGGATAGTTTTGGCGTTTTTCATGTAATAGGCTATCTGTTTTTTTAACTGAGCCTTTCCCTCATCGGAATAAACTGCCTCGCCTGCCCGCTGGATGATGTAGGGGGCGCCGTTGTATTTGGTTCCGTGACGTCTTGCCCAAAGTGCGTGTAAGGATATATCACCGCATTTCAAATCTTTGGGAATAACCGTATAGCCTAAGCGCACACCGGTAAAGCCGGCATTTTTGGAGAAGCTTTTAAGCTCTATGGCACAGCTTCTTGCTCCCTCACATTCGTAGATGGTGTGCGGGACATTTTCTTCGGATATATAGGCTTCGTAGGCGGCATCGTAGATAATGACCGCTCCTGTGCGGTTGGCGTAATCTACCCATAACTGTAGCTGCTCCCTGGTGACAGCGGAACCGGTGGGGTTGTTGGGGAAGCACAGGTAAATGAGATCGGGCGTCTCTTTGGGAAGCTCCGGGGCAAAGCCGTTCTCAGCCAGACATGGCATGTAGATTATGTCGCTCCACATCTCTGTTGTCGGATCGTAGGTTCCTGTTCTGCCTGCCATAACGTTTGTGTCTACATAGACGGGATATACGGGATCGCAGACGGCAATTCGGTTATCTGTGCTAAAAATCTCCTGGATGTTGCCGGAATCACACTTTGCGCCGTCGCTTACAAAGATTTCATCGGCTTTGATGTCGGCGCCCCGCAAACGGTAATCTCCGTCGGCAATGGCATTTCGCAGGAACTCATAGCCTAAATCCGGGGCATAGCCGCGGAAGGTTTCGGCGCGGCTCATTTCGTCTACCGCGCTGTGCATGGCTTCTATGATAGCCGGAGCCAGGGGCTGGGTTACATCACCGATTCCCAGACGGATGATGCTTTTCTCCGGGTGGGCCGCTGTGTAGGCGGCCACCTTTTTGCCAATGGTGGAAAAAAGATAGCTGCCTGGGAGTTTTAAATAATTTTCATTTATCTTATACATTGTGGTGAGACCTCCTGTTTCAATTCTGTAATATTCTTTTTAGTACGCCGGAATAAAATCGATTTCCAATTATAATGCTTTGTTCACTGTAAAACTTTTTACTGTTTCTAATTATGCAAAAATTTCAACGCAAAAAAGGCGTTCTTCTCCCTATATCGAACGCCTTTGCTCTGTTTCAAAATATAACAGTTATGGGGAGCTTTGTCAATAAAAAATTAAAGGTTTTCTTCTGTCCGTAAAATGAAATTTTAAATTCTACTCTTCTTATGAAGAACTGAATTTACTCCCACACAGTTCATATTTACTCTTTCATACAGAAATGTTATAGTTGTCTCTCCTTCTGACAGCA
>CAJTDE010000025.1 GCA_910574835.1 Clostridia bacterium
GCAAGTAATATAAGCTTGCGATACCCGCCTTTCAGGCGAGCAGTAACAGAGCCCTTGGGGGCGTTTTTCAAACCCCCACTTGAAGTGGGGGTTGGTGATTAGGGATGTATGAACCAATGTCAGCTTATTATGATTGTGAAAGAGCAAAAAAGAACGCAGCCCCGGCGCAATGCCGTTAAAGAAAGCCTGAAACGCTTGCGGAGGCTTCAGGCAATTTTATCAAAGCTTTTATGAAATCATACCGGCGCAGAAGGGCCGTTTTGTATGAAAGCCTGCTTTTTTTGAGCCAGTAGCTTTCGGCGCAGGAGCCAGTAAGCAATAGCCCCTATGGGAAGTGAGAGAACAAAATTTCGGGCGCCGGTGCTGTAGATTTTGAAGGCGGACAGGGCAAAAAAGTTGACGCCTCCGGCTATCCGGAAGTTTTCCGGGCTGATTTGCACCTGGAAGCAGAAAAATGCCAGAGCCGCCACAAGCCACAGTCCGAACAACCGCGGCCGTTTACGCAGAATGTCAATCTCCGTAACAAGAACAAAGATATAGGACAGGACGCTAAGGAGCAGCACAATCCATTGAAGGACGGAATTTGCTCCGGCTGTCGTGAAGCCGCCGCTAATCAGCACGGGTTCGGCTCCGATATTGAGGTTAAAATGATAAAGACCGGCTCCGCCCGCATTGGACAAGTGAGCCAGAGTGAAGGTGTAGGAATTATTCGGGGTATAGACATAGTACTCAGCCTGGCGTATGACGGATTCACCGGAAGTGCTGATGTTTTTTTTGGTGCTGATGGAAGCGAGCTTTATTGTGTAGCTGTCAGCAGCTTCCCATAGCTGCCGGATTTCCTCATAACCCTCATCAAATTCTTCCTGGGTGACAACATTGGGATACATGGCCTCAAAGATCTGATCGGCGTCGTCCTCATTTAAGGCCGCGATTAGAGATTCGACCTCCCGGTCCATGCGTTCGTTTTTGAGCAGGCCGGCGCACCCGGACAGGAAACAGAAGAGCAGAATGGAAAGAAGCAGGGCTGCGATACTTGTTTTTTTCATTGGAATCCCCCTCCCGAATAAGATTGCATTACTTGAAAAAATTATAATACATTTTCCGGCAATAACACAAGAAAATTTGGTAAGAGTTATAAGAAACTTTAGCGAAACTTTAAAAAGAGAGGTAATGAAATGCTAAAAATCAGAAATGAGATAGAAGCAGACTATAAGACAGTAGAGGAAATCACAAGAAAAGCCTTTTACAACATGTATGTTCCGGGATGCATGGAGCACTATCTGGTTCATGTAATGCGGTCCCACGAAGACTTTATACCGGAACTTGATTTTGTCCTGGAGCTGAATGGGCAGGTGGTTGGAAATATTATGTATACCAAGGCGAAGCTTGTGGATGAGGAGGGAAGAGAAAAGAAAATTCTCACCTTCGGGCCGCTGTGTGTCTCTCCGGATCATCAGCGTAAGGGATATGGAAAAATGCTGATGGAACATTCCTTTGAGCAGGCGGCGGGGCTTGGATATGATGTAATCGTGATCTTCGGAAGTCCTGCCAACTATGTAAGCAGCGGCTTTCAGTGCTGCAAAAAGTACAATATCTGTCTGGAAAATAAAAAATTTCCTGCGGCTATGATGGTGAAGGAGCTAAAGGAGGGCGCATTGGACGGCAGGATGTGGTTTTATCATGACAGCCCGGTGATGCGTATAGACGAGGAAGCGGCCGCTCGCTTTGATGCGGGACTGGAAAAAATGAAAAAGGAACACCGGGCCAGCCAGGAGGAGTTCTATATAATGAGCCGTTCCTTTGTGGAGTGAGGGCAATACAAAATGTAAATCAATAAGGCAAAGCTGTTAAATTATGAAATAAGCAGAGTTTGTTACGGAGTATTTGACCTAGGATAAGGCATATTGTATCGCATCTGCAAGTCCGCCGTCGTCTATGTGTTTTGCCACATAGTCGGCGGCCTTTTTGACCGCTGGCATGGCATTGCCCATAGCAATTCCAATTCCGGCAGCCTGAATCATTTCCAGATCATTCATGCTGTCTCCAATGGCAACTGCATCGGAAAAAGTGGCTCCATAGTGGGCGAGAACACGTCCAATTCCGTTTACTTTACCGTTTTCAGATGGGACTACATCAGCGCCGCCGACATCTGTTCCCATATAATAGAGCTTAAGCTCCGGAAAGTGGATTTGAGTTTCCTCGATAATTTCTAAAGGTTCATTTAGAAAAAAGGAAAGAACCGGTTTCCGGCGAAGGGCATTAAAATCATCGTCTCCTTTGGGAAGCATAGGTTCTGTTTCCGAAAAGCGTGAAGCTTGATAGCGCTTTAGACTGGAAACATAAAATTCTCCTTCTGAGGAGGTGACCATAAAATATTCTCGTTCCTGCACAAAATCAATCAGCCGGTTCTTAAGATCAGTATTCATGGGATTTTCTCAGAGAATTTTGTTATCTATTTGTACGATTGCTCCGTTTGCTCCTACAAGCCCATCAGGGATAAAATTTTCAGGAAGAGCCGGCAATAGTTCATTGGAAAGCCCGCGGCCGCTGGCTAGAATCACCTTATGTCCGTCTCGTTGCAGAGAAAGAAGAGATTCGGAAGCACTTTTGGGGATCGTCTGGGTGTAATGGCTGAAAATCGTGTTGTCATAGTCAATAAAAAAGAATTTTTTCATAACATCCTCCTGTAAATGCTTGTTTGCATACGCTCACTATTATACTTTATTTTTTGAGAAATGGATACGGTTTTTTCTTGATAATAAGCGATAACCGGAGAGTGATAACTGAAGCAGAGGCTTTAGGTACAGTTGTTATGGGCTTTGCCAAGAGCCGGAATCGTCAAAACCGGCGGGAGCCCTCTCTGTATTTCGCAGCTTTTCAGGCCGTAAACTTTCTTAAAAAAATAGTGGATATACAACATAAATCTTAGTATAATATCGTTAGATATCGGAGGCATGCCCGGAGCTTTGTATGCGATCTGTGCTGCCGGAAGAAAAAGAAATTTTCCTTTTACTTGGACAATAACAGAAATCAGGAGGAATAAAATGGGACTTGACATTTATGCAGGAACACTCACACGCTACTACGCCCACAACTGGAAGACCGTCACACAGCAGTGGGCTGAGACCAACGGCTTTTCCTTTTCCCGTATCACCCCCCGGGGAGAACAGGCGGTTCAGGAGGAAGAAGCAGATCCCCAGGAAATCAAAAATGCCATGAAAAACTGGCAGAGTCAGATTCTTGAGGCCATTTCTCCCAAGGAGTGTCCTCCCTATGAATCATGGACCGAGGACAATGAGACCCCCTATTACACCGACAAGCCCGACTGGGACGCCTTTGGAGCTTTGCTTCTGTACACGGCAGCCAGGACCTATGGGGAGCCTTTGCAGGAAACCGTGGAAAAGAGCTGGGATTTTGAAAATCATCCTCTGATTCAGCGGATGGGAGAGGACGAGGATCACGGAGTCTGGTCTCTGTTTATCGGCGCAAGCTGGTGGCTGCCCATAGCGGACGGCCTGGCTTTCAACGCCCCCTGCCCCACAGACGAGGAAATCACCTTCTCTACCACAGGCGCCCTGAAAATGGAGCTGGAGCAGATCAACACCATCGGCTGGAATGCGGACGAAGAAACAATTTTAAGCTGGTCCCGCTCAGAGGGCTACCCGGCGGACGCAGAGATCCAAAACGGAAAGCTGACAAAAGCCGGCATGGAAGAACACACTGTCTACAATACGGAATCCCTGGCAAAGTTTGCCTTTTCCATCTTATGGAGGGCCGTTAAGTTTTCAATGGAAAACCAGGTGCCAATACTGCTGGATTTTTAAAAAGTTGACTTACAGACACATGCACCTGTTTATAAAAAATGCTTTTGGCCGTCTGGTAAAGTCGCAAAGGCGCACGAGAGGAACTTTTATGAGTGCCCTTTCGAATAAAAGTTTCTCTCATAACAGGTGTGACGAAGCGACTTTACCCTTTAGTGCCGTCGCGCAGCGACTTAAAATAGGAGAAAACATGAGCTTAAAACAAGAACGAATCGTCATCAAGGCAGGCACCACCACCCTGACCAACGAACTGGGCAACAGCAATCTTCACCGGATGGAGGAGCTTGCCCTGGCTATCTCAGATATTCAAAATATGGGACATGAGGTCATTCTCGTATCCTCCGGCGCCATAGCCGTAGGAGCCAACAAAATGCGCCTCCAAGAAAAGCCCCGCAGCATGCGGATGAAGCAGGCGGCCGCAGCCGTAGGACAGTGCACCAACATGTTCCTCTACGACAAATTTTTCGGCTACTACGACAAAACCGTAGCCCAGATCCTGCTGAATGCCGAGGACATCACCCAGGAGGAAAAAAAAGAAAACCTGACCAACACCTTCGACGCCCTCTTAGAGCATGGCATCATCCCCATTGTCAATGAGAACGACTCCGTAAGCTACACGGAGATCGAGTCCGAAGAAAAGCTCTTCGGAGACAACGACATGCTCTCCGCAGTCGTAGCCGTACTCTGCAGCGCAGACAAGCTGATCATCCTCTCCGACATCGACGGCTTTTACAACAAAGATCCCCGTCTCTACAAGGATGCGGTGCTGATAGAGCAGATTGACGAGATAAACGACAGTACATACAAGCTGGCCGGAGGTGCAGGCTCAAGGCGGGGCACCGGCGGTATGCGCACCAAGCTTCAGGCAGCCGACCTTGCAACCTCCCAGGGCATCGACACCATTGTAGCCAACGGCAGCAACCCGGCGGCTCTCTATGACATAGTAAAAGGAAAACAAATAGGAACAAAATTTGTCGGACATAAAGAATAGCGGTGAACATTGTAAATCAAGACAGGAAAAAGAAGGAGCTGCCGTAAAATGAGGCGGCTCCCTTCCCAATGGAGGCAGACATGAAAAAAAGATGGTGGCACAACAAAACGGCGTACCAGATATACCCCAAAAGCTTTTATGACAGCAACGGCGACGGCATCGGAGATCTTCGGGGAATCATCCAAAAACTGGACTACCTAAAAGATCTGGGAATCGGAATCGTCTGGATATCCCCCATTTACCAATCCCCCTTTATAGACCAGGGCTACGACATATCCGATTATTACGCCATCGATCCAGCCTTCGGAACAATGGAAGACATGGACGAACTGCTGAGAGAAGCAAAAAAACGAGACATCGCCATCGTAATGGATCTGGTAGTAAACCACTGCTCCGATCAGCACGAATGGTTCCAAAAGGCACTAAAAGATCCCTTCGGCCCATACGGAGAATACTTCTACATCCGCGAAGGAAAAGACGGCAACCCGCCCTGCAACTGGCGATCCTACTTCGGCGGCAGCGTATGGGAGCCGCTTCCCGGCTATGACAACCTGTTCTACCTGCACATGTTCGCAAAAGAACAGCCCGATCTCAACTGGGAGAATCCGGCACTTCGCCAGGAGATCTACAAAATGATCCGCTGGTGGCTGGAAAAAGGCGTAGCCGGCTTCCGCATCGACGCCATCATCAACATCAAAAAAGACCTGCGTTTCGAGGATTTCCCCGCAGATCGGGAGGACGGCATGTGCGCCGCAACCACCATGCTCGCCTCCGCCCACGGAATCCTGGACTTTTTAATGGAAATGAAAAAAGAAGCCTTTGCCCCCTACAACGCATTTACCATCGGAGAGCTGTTTGACTTCGATCAGCAGGAGCTAAAGCGCTATATCGGAGAAGACGGCTGCTTCGAATCCATCTTCGACTTCGCGCCCCACCTCCTAGGAGGCAGCGATCACGGCTGGTACAACCGCCGTCCCGTCACAATGGACCAATTCCGGGACGCCGTATTTGCAAGCAAGGCCATTTCCCAGGAAATCGGCATGATGGCAAACATCATCGAAAACCATGACGAGCCAAGAGGCGTCAGCCGCTATCTTCCGGCCGAAGGCCAAACCGAGCAGGGCAAAAAGCTCCTGGCAGCCATCTCCCTTATGAGCTTCGGCCTCCCCTTCATTTACCAGGGCCAGGAGATCGGCATGACCAACAAGACCTTCCGCTCCATCGAAGAAGTAGACGACATCAGCACCCTGGACGAATACCAGGTAGCCCTGGAGCACGGCTATACCGGGGAGGGAGCCTTGGCGCTTGTAGCCGAGATGAGCCGCGACAACGCCCGAACCCCCATGCAGTGGAGCGAAGAAGCCCACGGAGGCTTTACAACCGGCACCCCCTGGCTCCCCGTCAACGAAAACTGTCAAACCATCCACGTCAAAGAACAGGAACCCCAAGAAAATTCCGTTCTAAGCTTCTACAAAAAACTCATAGCACTAAGAACCGCCCCCGAGTACGAAGAAGCAATCGTCTACGGAAGCCAAGAACCCTTCCTGGAAGAAGAGACCGACCTAACGGCCTTCTACCGAAAAGGCCAAGAAAAAACCCTCCTCATCCTAGCAAACACCTGTTCGAAATCAAGAACCATAACCCTGCCAGCCCCCATAAAAAAAGTCCTCCTAAACAACTACGCCGCCCCCCTAAAAGCTACCCCCAACCACCAAATCCCCCTCCAAAGCTACCAACTCATAATCCTAGAAACAACCTAACAACTAACCCAACTAAATCAACTAAAATCAACCACCCAGAAACAAAAACATCCCACCCCCAAAGTCAGGGAATGTCATAAAATGCGTCCTGCGGCTTTTCCGATATCAGGTGTCCGGCTGTTCGCGTACACGCTGTCTGCCCCGGCCGGACATTGCTCAAAAACATCACAGCAAGTCATTAATCATGAGGCAATGTCCGTCCGGGGCAGACAGCGTGTACGCGAACAGCCGGACACCTGATATCGGAAAAGCCGCAGGACGCATTTTATGACATTCCCGTCCCCCTCTACAAATAAACATTTTGACCTAAAGCCCCAACACTGCTATAATAATAGTAAACACCCTTCCCAGGCTAAGCCCCCGCAGCCCGGAAAGAGTCTTCATTCCAAAGCATCACATAAGTTCAACAAAACGTTATCAAAAGGTCATTGGTAAAAGATGAAAAGAGAGAATCAAGAGAAAAAAAGCAGCAGAAAAATATTAATTACTCTTATTTTAACCGTATTTCTAATCCTGGGCAGCTTCGTATTCTTCATTGCCGCAAGAATATCACAGGAAATGTCCCAGTCCGCCATCGGAAACTTAAGCGAAAGCCTGGAGCTTCTAAAAGGCACCATAGAAGTACTGTATCAAAGAGAGGCCGAATATCAGAAGTTGATAGCGGAGGAGCTGTCCATCATCAGCGATCCGGAAGAATTTATTCTCTCCTATGATCGAAACAGCACCCTGGTTAAAATGTCCCTCGTATTCACCGGAGAGACAGAAGGCATTTCCAACACAGGAGAACCCTTTTACCCGGAAGAGCTGGACTTTTCCAATGAGGAAACAGTCGATGATCTGCCGGTATCCGTCTCCTACATCAATGACATGGGAACCTGGGCCTATACCATAAAGTGTCCGGTTACCAAGGACGGCCGCGAAATAGCCTGGCTGTATGTGGAATACATCTATGATTCCTTTGACAAAGCCCTTCCCGACAGACTTTACAACGGAAGCGCCACTCTCTACATTATGGACGGAAAGACCGAGCGGTTCCTGCTAAAGCCAAAGGGCATAGGAGAGCGCGACGCCGGTCATCTGAATCTGCAGGATTTTTACCGTGCCAATGAAATTTTGGAAGAAGATATACAACAAAAAGTAGCCGAAAGCATCAGTCACAACGGGAATATGATGTTCTACCACAAAATCCGGAGCAAAGATTCCCTGATCTACATGTGGGCCGTGAACGGCGGTTCCGTATACCTGATCGGCTATGTGCCGGTGGAAGCCATTCAGAGAGAAGGCAACGCCGTAAATCAGAATATTCTGATAGTGGTTATCTTTATGCTTTCCACCTTTTTCATCTGCTGCATTGTATTTTACCTCTATGAGCGGCAGCAGAATAAGTTCCGGCAGGAACGGGAGGCGGAGCGGGAGCTTCACAATGAGCAGCTGGGGCAGGCGCTGCGGGCGGCGCGGGCAGCCAACAACTCCAAAACTACCTTCCTTTCCAACATGTCACATGATATCCGCACACCCATGAACGCCATTCTGGGCTTCACCACCCTGCTTGCCAAGGATGCCGATAATCCGGCCAAGGTACGGGAATACACCAGGAAGCTGACAGCCTCCGGTCAGCACCTTTTAAGCCTTATCAACGATGTGCTGGATGTGTCCAAGATAGAGAGCGGAAAGGCGGTGCTCACCATTGGGGAATTTCGGCTGAACAGCGTGATTTCCTCCGTGGATGCTATTATCCGGCCGGCAGCTAAGGACAGAGGGCAGAATTTCGACATACAGGTAACGGGAATCCGCCATGAATACCTGGTGGGCGATGAAACAAGGCTGAACCAGATTCTGATCAACCTTCTTTCCAATGCGGTGAAATACACCCAGGAGGGCGGCAGCATATGGTTACGCATTATCGGCCTGGAGCAGCGTTCCGGTCAGTATGAGCATATCCGCATTGAGGTGGAGGACAACGGCTACGGCATGACCCAGGAATATCTGCAGGTGATTTTCGACGCATTTACCAGAGCGGAGAACAGCACCACCAATAAGGTTCAGGGTACGGGCTTGGGAATGGCCATTACGAAAAATATCGTGGAGCTTATGGGAGGAACCATCGAGGTCGCCAGCGAGGTAGATAAGGGAACCATCTTTACGGTAGACCTTGAGCTGCGCATTTCTGAGCAGGAGGAGGATTCAAGGTTCTGGAAGAATCACGGAATCAGTCAGATCCTGGTGGTGGATGACGATCCGGATGTCCGTGAGAGCATTCAGGCTCTTATGGAAGATACGGGCGTTCTGACAGATACACTGCAGGATGGCGAGGCGGCTGTGGAAGCACTGCAAAATGCTGACTGCGGGGAAAAGTCTTACCAAATGGTTCTTCTGGATTGGAAAATGCCGGGAATCGACGGAGTTGAGACAGCCAGGCGGATCAGAAGGGAGATTGCGGAGGATATTCCCATTTTACTTCTGACTGCCTATGATTGGGATGAGATAGAGGAGGAGGCCCGGGAGGCCGGAATTGACGGATTTCTCACCAAGCCTTTCTTTGTTTCCGCGCTTAAGGAGAAGATTCTGGAGCTTACCGTCCGGGAAGAAGAACATATCTGGAATACGGGAGAGGAATCCGGCCTGGAGGGAGAGCATTTCCTGGTAGCGGAAGACAATGAAATCAATGCCGAAATTTTGGAGGAGCTATTGAGCATTGAGGGAGCGGACTGCGAGATTTTGGAAAACGGAGAACTGGTAGTGGAACGCTTTGCCAATGCTCAGCCCGGCGAATTTGACGCAATTCTGATGGATGTGCAGATGCCGGTGATGAATGGCTATGAAGCCACAAGACGTATTCGTGCTCTTGAACGGGAGGATGCGGCTTCCATTCCCATTGTAGCCATGACGGCAAATGCCTTTGCGGAGGATGTGAAGGAAGCTCTGAATGCCGGTATGAACGCCCATGTATCGAAGCCGGTGGATATGGAAGTGCTGAAGAGGACGATTAAAGAGTTAAAGAGAAGAGGTTAGTTTCATGATAAGGGATATTAAGAGAGGTCTGAGTCTGTTTTTGGCGGGGCTGCTGCTTGTGGGTGCGGCTGCCTGCAAGAGCAATGAGAACGGTATGGTGAATCTGGCAGATGACGAGAAGGAGGAAACGAAGGTGGTGAACCTGTTCGGTCCGATGGAGAAGTCCAATCCGGATGCGGATAATACTGCCAGGAGCGCTCATGATCTGACGGTGATGATGGCGGAGGAGCGGTTGGGGATTACGCTGGAATATCGGACTTATACGGCGGAAGATTATCAAGATAAGACTTATGATGATGTAACTTTGGCCAGGGCGCGCAGCGATATGGATGATGTTTACCTCTTGAATCCGGATACGATTCAGATTCTCGGTGCGGAAGAGAAGCTTGTGGATCTGTCCTGCCTTGAGAGCGCGGCCAACCTGCGGGAAGTTGTGAAAGTGTCTAATACGGTGGACGGAAAGCTGGTTGCAATCCCTCAGGAGGTTGTGGTTTACGGGCTTTTTGTGAATCAGGATATGTTTGACGAGTATGAATTGGAGCTTCCGGATACCCCGGAGGAATTTTTGGAGTGCTGCCGGGTTTTTAAGGAGAATGGGATAGAGACTCCGGTGGGAGCCAATCGCTGGTGGCTGGAGAATTTTGTATTTGCCCAGGCTTATGCGGATCTGTATAACGGGGAAAATACGCAAAAGGAGATTGCGGCTCTTAACAGCGGAGAGGCCAAGTACAGCGATTATATGCGTGAGGGATTTGAGTTTGTAAAAACGTTGATTGATTTGGGGTATGTGGATGCCAAGAAGGCTTTGACGTATGAGGCGATTGAGGGGGAGGGGCCGGATTTTCTGGCTCAGAAAACTCCGATTGTGATGGCGTACTGGGGAGCGGCCAATACGGAGACGGCTTACGGGAAGACGGATTTTAATATGCAGGTGATTGGATTTCCGAGCCATCGGGGACAGATGCCGGTGGTGTCTATGTCGGGATTTGGGGTTTGTGTGAATGCGGAGCACTTGGAGGATACGCTTGCGGTGCTGGATATTATGCTTTCGGATGAGGCTCTTCAGATTTATGCGGAGACGAACAGGGTGATCTCGCCTTCCAAGAATGTGGAGGTGGAGTGTGTGGATGCTTTGAAACCGCTGAATGAATTGGTGAATGACGGGGTTTTTGTGCTGGGGTCCAATGCGGGGATGAAGCTGGAACAGTGGGGGAATACTTGTTTGGTAGTGCGGGAGCTTTTGGAGGGAGCTTCGGTGGAGGAGTGTTTGGGGAGGTTGGATCAGATGCAGGCGGATGCAAAATAAGTTGGTAGAACGGACGCAAAATAAGCCGGCAGACTTTTCCATATCCCGTGTTCGGACGGTTCTCGCACACCTGTCTGCTCTTGGAGGACTAACGTGGTGGAGGTTTTGACAGGCTTTCGCCTGTTGGATGGTTTGAACGTTAGTCCGCCAATATCAGACAGGCGTGCGAGAACAGCCGGACACTGGGATACCGGAAAAGTCTGCCGGCTTATTTTGCTGGTGGTTGAGGGTGCATTTTATTTTTTTTGTGGTTTGGGGATAAGGGGTGTTTAGCTCTGGTGGGAATTGTTAAAGGGTTTTTAGGTATGGCAGGGCGTCTGTAAGGTGATGAATTACTTTGTATTCTAAATCTTGTTTTCTTTGTTTTCGATCTATTAGAATGGGAGTGATGCCTGCTGCTGATGCTCCGGTTACATCTGATATGACGGAGTCTCCTATATGAACTACTTCTTTTGGGCTGAGGCCGCTTTGTTTCAGTGCGTAGGAAAATACTTCTTTGTGGGGCTTATATGCCCGAACGGTTTCTCCGGAAATGATTCCTGCGGCTTTTAAATGATTGTGTTTTAGGCATTTTTCTACGTAACAGGTTCCGTTATTTGTGATTATATAGATGGGAAGTGTGCATTGTTCAAAAAAATCTTTTGCATCGTCGAAAAGAGGTGCGTATGCCCAGAAACGCTGAAAGAGCTTGTGCAGCTCTGAAAAATTATCGGTGAGGCCGACTTCGCGGCCCAGCTTTTCCAGCAGATGGACTACAATTTCATCTTCTGTCATAAAGGTATCTCCGCAGCTTTTTTCTTCCATTGTTTTTAACAGGCTCCACCAGAGTTTTATGGTTTCTTCTGCTGTTTCTATGCGGCTGTTTTTCCATATGCGGGAAACAATTTTTTCTAAATCTTCCCCTTTTTCCTGAATGATTGTGCCTGTATAATCCAGAAAGACTGCTTTTATCATAGTTTTGAACCTCCGTATTTGATTGGTGTACTAAAAAACATATATGTTTTAATGTATTTTGGTGTGATTTTCAATTATTAATCCTGGGGATTTCTTTTTTTCCAAAATATTGCGTCAGTATTAAGAGCAGTGAGGTGCAGGCCAGCAGGCCGTCTATGATCCCGAAGGGCAGTAAAAACATCATGAGTGATATTGTGACGATGCAGTTTATAACGGATAGGACGAGGCCCCATAGTCTGTTTTTCAGCAGCCCGATTGCGCCGGTGATTCGAACGATTCCGTAAATTCCGCCTGTGAGGACGACCAGGTTAAGATTTTGCTGCAGATAGGGGAGCTTAAAGGCAAAATATTCTGTTAGGTCTATTTGATTGTTTTTACTTATTATGAGGGGAATGACAGATAATGCGCCCAGTAATTCCATGAAGGCGCCGTGCAGGATCATTAGTATGGATGCGATTTTATAGTTTCTCATGGGAAATGTTATACCTCGCTTTCAAATTTTTTGTATGAACGGGATTTTCCGGTTCCCCGGTCTGCTGCACCCTATGATGTCGTCGGGGCGCAGCGGAACCGGGAGAATCGGAGTTTCAATTGTGATATAAAATCTCCTTTACACCGCCGTCAATGTAGAGGTATAGGATGTGTATTTTGCTGAGATCAAGCTCTCCCTGCCAGTAATCATCCGTGTAATCGGAGGCGTAACCATCCGGCACAACGCCGGCGGGATAAACCGTATAAACTGCGGGGCAGCCGCTGAATGTAATTTCAATGGAACCATCCTCGTTTTGGAGGATTTGGGAGGGTTCCAGGCCGTTGCCGTCTATCGGACCCCAACTGGTTCCTCCACCGGTAACCATTCCGCTCTCATCCAATGTGATATCACGCAGCCGTTCACCGCCGCCATACCAGTTATGGAAGTTTTCGTAAGGTGTATAAGTCCCGGTGTAACCGGCCAACAGGCCGGTGTTTTTATTCTCTGTCTGTGTCTTCGGCTGTGTTTCCGGCTGAAGATAGCTGTTCAGATAGCTCAAATCGGTGATGCCATGCCAGTCGATTATCAGAGAGGTAATCTGATTCAGTGTCACATTTGTTTCATCAAAGATAGAGCCGTCAAAAAGCGTCTCTGATTGGAGCTTGCCTTCCTCTGCGGTTACTTTCACGATAGTACCGTCGCCGGTTCCGCTGGACCAGGATGTTTCCAAAATGCCCACTCCGTCCCCGGGCACGGTCAGGCTTCGGCGGTAGCCGGTTCCCACGCCCTCCTCCAACAGTCCTTCCAGCCGGACCGCAGTCCCGCGGCCGGGGTCGTACTGAAAGACAACGGCGCTGCATATAACGTCCCCCCATTTGCTGCTGACGGTTTCCTTTCTCAAGACCAATGCTGGAATCTGATGCTCCTGCTGCATTGGGATCAGTGCATAGGTATAGTTTATCACGGGTACATCGTTGCCGATATACTCGTCGGTAAAATATGTATCGGCCTGTTGGACGAGCGTGCGGTATGCTGTCAGGGCATCGGTCGCAGGCTCCGGCTTTGGAGGATTCAGCACGTCGATGCCGGAGGCGCTCGGAACGGACTTGCTGTCTCCGACGGACACGCTCATGGAACCGCCGGTTTTTGTCAGTTTCATGGTGGCGGACTGTGAATTGCCGCAGGCGGAGAGGCCAATTGCCAAAGCCAGTGCCAGCGCAGTCAGGCTGAGGTGTAATATTTGATATTTCATGTCTTTGTTTGCTTTCTGTTGCAGAAACTGTCAGAGTTTCCCCATTATTGTTACTGTGGCTTCGTAAGCATTAACACGCTTTGCAGGTTTACAAGGAATCCATCAGGCAGAGCTTTGCCCCTCTGTTCTGATGACTGCTGCACTGAAATCGCAAAAAGATGCAATTTCTCGTTGAAAAAGTAGGAATTTTCACACGAGAGATACGGAAATATCTTGCAAAACAGCGGTATATAAACAGTACCCTTTTTTCAGATAGCTTATTTTAGGTTTATTTAACACTTATTTCATACCAAAGTACAAATGCAAAAACACTCTGTAAATGTTATAATTAAGTTACCATAAACAATAAAACAAATGATGAGTATTTTTGCCTGATTCATTATAACAGATTCGGGGATGAAATGAAAAGGAATTTAATAAATATTTGGTATATGTTTGGTATATGGTATATTTATCCGTTGAGGTGATTATTGTGCGGAATATTACGTCAAAATCCAGGAACTCAGAGTCTTTGACATTACCAAATCTTATACCGACGCCCAGGGCAGGAACACTTCTGCTATCATCAGAAAATCAGGAACTTCGGCTGAACTCTCAAAACGTTTTGATATAAACTGAGGCGACATTATGGTGAAGCAGTCTTCATTTGGATTGTAAAGACAGAAAGAAAATGATAATATTTAAATAAGAAAGAACAGCATTGAACTCGGAGCAAGACAGTGATGAAAAGATGTAAGTATTGCGGCAAACAGATAGAGGACAGTTTTGAATTTTGCAAAAGCAAATGTAAAGAGAACTATAAAAAAGCAGGAGAGTGCGACAGCCGAAAAATGAAATACTTTATAAGCGGAATGGCGCTTGGCTTTCTGGTCCTGTTTTGCGGTGTTTGCGCAGGCAGCAATACTATAATGGGGACGGGGATTGTCCTTATGGGCATTATGGTTATTTTACTGCCCTTTACAACACCGGAAACAAATGCGCTGCTGGGATATCAAAGAGCAAGAACAGCAGGGAGAACATTAGGAATATTATTGCTAATAGCCGGAATCTTTGCTTTATATTGAAAAAGGCAAAAAGGAGAGTAAGAGGATGACAGACAAGAAAGTACTGCTTGACAATATAGATAAAATCCACACAACCGAGCTAGGCGTGGAACGCATAAAAAGAAACTTAAAATTAGGGACCATAGACGTAGTGGAATATTGTAAAAGCAAGATTGCGAATAAAAACTGCCGCATCTATCAACAAGGGAAAAATTGGTACTGCGAAATAGATGATATAAAAATAACAATCAACGCCCACAGCTACACCATAATAACAGCCCACATGGACAACAATACACACCCCCAACTCACAGCAAAATAAGCCGGCAGACTTTTCCAGTATCCCAGTGTCCGGCTGTTCACGCACGCCTGTCTGATATTGGCGGACAAACGCTCCAAGCTAAAAAAGGGGCAAAGCCCACAAAAACAAAAAAGCGTTTGTCCACCAAGAGCAGACCGGTGTGCGTGAACCGTCCGAACACGGGATATGGAAAAGTCTGCCGGCTTATTTTGCGTCCGTCCTCACCCTTTACGCACCGCAACCTCCTGAAACCGAAAATAATCCGGCCGATGCCGCGACTGTGTAAACTCAAACATCACCCCATCCCCATTATAAGTATAGCTGGTAACCACCGCCATACAATTATAATCTTCCACATTCAGCTCCAAATATTTCTCATCAATCTCCGTAATCTTCTCCACCGTCATAATACGCCTGCTGTTCACAATCGACATCCGAAGCGTCCCTTCCAGATAATCATAAATAGACCCCTCCGCAATCTCTTTGGTAAGCCCCCGCGCACACTCCTTCAGAAAATAATTATGATTCAAAATCAATGGCTTCTCATCCAAAAAATGAAGCCTCTGCAGATAATAAATCTCTCCCCCAACCGGAAACCCGGTCTTAGCCGAGAGCGCCTCATCCGCAGTCAGTTCCATAAAAAGCAAAACCTGCGTGCGGTAAGACTGTCCGTTCCGAAGAGCAGACTCCCGGAAGCTCTCAATCTCCCCAATAGCAAAAGACGTCTGTTCCACAGGCTGATAAATATTGCGGACACCCTTCCCCTGCATTGTCTGTACATACCCATCCGATACCAACCGGCTGACAGCACGGCGAAGCGTATTCCTGGAGCAATTGTAAGTTTGAATCAAGGTATTTTCAGAGGGAAGAAGCTCCCGATAGGCAAATTCATCCGCCTCAATTCTTCGTTTTAAATCCCTGTAAATAGACTCATAAATACTTTTCGGCATAAGCGCCTCCTTATTACCCTTTGTCCTGTCTCTTATTATAAAACGGCCGTTTCAAAAGTTCAAGAAAAAACATAAACTTGTTTAAACAAATTTTGAAAAAGCGCTTGACATGTTTAAACAAGTATGATATAAATATAGCATAACATGTTTAAACAAGTTAAGCGGAAATTTCAACCGGTAAAGTTGCAAAGGCGCACGAGAGAAACTTTTATGAGTGCCTTTCGAATAAAAGTTCCTCTCATCACAGGTGTGCCGAAGCGACTTTACCCTTTAGAGCCATTGGGCAGCAATTTCAACTGGTAAAGTCGCAAAGGCGCACGAGAGTAATTTTCATGAGTGCCCTTTCGAATGAAAGTTACTCTCACAATAGGTGTGCCGAAGCGACTTTACCCTTTAGAGCCATTAGGCAGCAATTTCAACCGGTAAAGTCGCAAAGGCGCACGAGAGGAACTTTTATGAGTGCCCTTTCGAATAAAAGTTACTCTCATCACAGGTGTGTCGAAGCGACTTTACCCTTTAGTGCCGTCGCGCAGCGACTTCAAATAGGAGGAACAGGAAATGGGTAAGTATGCACAAGATGCAAAAGAGCTTCTCGGCCTGGTAGGAGGAAGAGAAAACATCGCGGCAGTATCACACTGCATGACCAGAATGCGTTTCGTACTGGCAGATCCGTCAAAGGCGGACATCCCCGGAATTGAAGCAATGAAAGTAGTGAAAGGAAGCTTCACACAATCAGGCCAGTTCCAGGTCATCATCGGCAATACCGTAGCAGATTTTTACAACGACTTCACAGCGGCAGCAGGCATAGAGGGCGTGTCCAAGGATGCGGTCAAGCAGGCCGCCAAGCAGAATCAGAACGTACTGCAGCGGATCGTAACCGCACTGGCGGAAATCTTTGCACCGCTGATTCCGGCCATTATCACCGGCGGTCTGATCCTGGGATTCCGCAACTGCATCGACAGCATGTATCTGTTTGAAAACGGCACCAAGACCCTCTGCGAGATCAGCCAGTTCTGGGCCGGAATCGACGGCTTCCTGTGGCTGATAGGAGAGGCGGTATTCCACATGCTTCCCGTAGGCATCTGCTGGTCCGTGACAAAAAAGATGGGCACCACACAGATGCTTGGAATCGTTCTCGGCCTGACCCTGGTATCCGGGCAGCTTTTAAATGCTTATGCCGTAGCGGGAACAGCGGCGGCCGACATTCCCAAGTGGAACTTCGGATTCATAGAAGTCAATATGATCGGCTACCAGGCCCAGGTGCTTCCGGCTATCCTGGCGGCATTTACCCTGGTCTATCTGGAAAAATTCTTCCGCAGAATAACGCCCCAGGCAGTGTCCATGATCGTAGTTCCCTTCTTAAGCTTACTGCTGGCAGTCATGGCCTCCCATTTTGTCCTGGGACCAATCGGGTGGAAGATAGGCTCCGTTATCTCCTCCGTAGTGTTCGCCGGAATTACAGGCTCCTTTAAGGTTTTGTTCGGAGCAATCTTCGGCTTTGTCTATGCGCCCCTTGTAATAACCGGACTTCATCATATGAGCAACGCCATAGACCTTCAGCTGATAGCAGATTATGAAATGACCATGCTGTGGCCCATGATCGCCTTATCCAACATCGCACAGGGTTCCGCAGTACTGGGAATGATACTGCTCCAGAAGAAAAATACCCAAGCCCAGGAGGTCAACGTACCGGCCTGCATTTCCTGCTACTTAGGCGTCACGGAGCCGGCCATCTTCGGTGTAAACCTCAAAAAAGGCTTCCCCTTTGTCTGCGGAATGATTGGCTCCGCCCTGGCAGGCATTGTCTGTGTGGCAACGGGAACAGCGGCCAATGCCATCGGCGTGGGCGGCCTCCCGGGTATCCTGTCCATCCGGCCCGAATTTATGGGAAGCTTTGCAATCTGTATGGCGGCTGCGGTGGCAGTTCCCATGATACTCACAATGGCAGTAGGAAAGAAAAAGCTGACAGCTTCGGAAAGAGGCGCAGCGGCGGCAGACGGCAGCGGGGACATACGAGAGCTGAAAGCATTTTTATCCGGGAAGGCAATTCCTTTAAAGGAGGTCAATGACGGCGTATTTTCAGAAGGGGTTATGGGCGAAGGTCTTGCCGTAATTCCCGAAAGCGAGATTTTATATGCACCGGCAGACGCGGAGGTAACGGTGGTGATGGAGGATTCCCGCCATGCCTGCGGCCTGAGACTGGATAACGGGATGGAGGTTTTGTTACATATCGGCATTGATACCGTAGATATGAAGGGAGACGGGTTCAGCTATGCGGTAGCTGCCGGCCAGAGAGTGAAGGCAGGAGACGCCCTGATTCGGTTCAGCAGGAAAAAAATCAAAGAATACGGCCATCCCGATGTAACCGTATGTATTATCACAGATCCGGGAAATGCGGAAAATATTCAGTTCCGCACAGGAATGGATGCGAAGGAGAAGGAAACCATACTTGCAACCTTTGCATAATTCGGAAATTCTGAATGAAAGATAGAAGCTGACAGACATTAAAAGTGAGAGAGGAGAGACTTCCATGTTGGATCTCGGCGAAAAGACAGTATACCAAATCTATCCAAAATCCTTCCGCGACGCCGACGGCGACGGCTTTGGAGATTTGCGGGGAATTATCGAAAAATTAGATTATTTACAGGGCCTGGGAGTGGACTATCTGTGGCTGACACCGGTATTTCCCTCACCCCAGAATGACAACGGCTACGACGTGGCGGATTACTGCGCCATCGATCCCCGGTTCGGCACGATGGCGGATATAGAGGAATTGATTTCCCAGAGTGAAAGGCGTGGGCTTAAGGTGATGCTTGATATGGTATTCAACCACACCTCCACCTTCCACGAGTGGTTTCAAAAAGCCCTGGCCGGGGATAAGGAATACCAGGACTACTATATTTTCAGGGAGGGGAGCGGGGAAGAGCCTCCTACCAACTGGCAGTCCAAGTTCGGCGGTCCGGCCTGGGAATACGTTCCCTTTCTTGGGAAATGGTATTTGCACCTTTATGACGTCACCCAGGCGGATCTGAACTGGAAAAATCCCCGCGTGCGGGAGGAATTGAAGGGGGTGATCCGCTTCTGGAAGGAAAAAGGCGTCAAAGGCTTCCGGTTTGATGTGGTGAACCTTATCTCCAAGCCGGAGCATTTTGAAAATGATTTTCAGGGAGACGGGCGGCGGTTTTATTCGGACGGTCCTCATATTCACGAATATCTGAAAGAGCTTGTCCGGGACACGGGCATTGGGGAAATGATGACTGTGGGAGAAATGTCCTCCACCCATTTAGAAGACTGCATCCGCTATTCCAATCCTCAGGAACAGGAGCTGTCCATGTGCTTTCAGTTCCATCATCTGAAAGTGGATTATAAGAACGGGGAGAAATGGAGCCTGACGGAACCGGACCGGATGGAGCTGAAACGGCTTTTCGAAGAGTGGCAGACGGGAATGCAGCGTGGACATGGATGGAATGCTCTTTTCTGGTGCAACCACGATCAGCCGCGCATTGTATCCCGGTTTGGGGATGAGGGACCTTATTGGAAGGAGTCAGCCAAGATGCTTGGTTCCTGTATTCATCTGATGCAGGGAACGCCCTATATTTACCAGGGGGAAGAGCTGGGCATGACCAATCCTCATTTCCGGGAAATCGGGCAGTATCGGGATGTGGAGAGCCTCAATTATTATGAGATTCTTCTCGGACAGGGAAAGACAGAGGAGGAGGCGCTTCAGATTCTGGCTGCGCGTTCCCGCGATAACAGCCGAACGCCTATGCAGTGGTCCGGGGAGGCCAACGGGGGATTCACCGAAGGAACACCCTGGATAGAACCGGCCGGGAATTATGGGGAAATCAATGCGCGGATGCAGGCGGAGGATGAAGATTCCATTCTTCATTTCTATAAGACGCTCATTCGGATACGGAAGGAAAAGGCTTTGATTTCAAAAGGAAGCATTGCGTTTCTTATGCAGGATAATTCGGATGTACTGGCTTATAGCCGGGCTTACCGGGATGAGGAGCTGATTGTACTAAACAATCTGACGGACCGGGAGATTACCGTATCCGCAGAACCGGCCTGGAGCAGATATGAGAAGCTTTTGGGAAATTATGAGGGATGCCGACTGGAAGGCGGAAGCGTTGTGCTGCGGCCGTTTGAGACGATAGCATTGGAGAAACAGGGGTAGCCCGACGGAGCAGGCCATTACACAAAGGCTGCATTTTACACCCATGCCGATTATTCTATCGGTAAGGATCGTAATAAGACACAGCTATAGCCGCACTCCCGACAAAAGGATGCGGCTATAGCTGCAACTAACTAATCGGGCTGACCGGATTTGTTCCCCTTTTTTCAATCATTTCCGTTGTCCTTTGTCTGAAACAATTTTCCATTCATTTTTCTTACATTGATCTTGCCTATGATATACAGCGTTATCCATATAATTACAAAAATGAAAACAAAAATTTCAAAATAGATTAAAAATCCGACTACGCTATGTTTCATCCAAAATGCAAAATAAGCGATTGGCAGCATGATTACCGAAATAATTGAAAAGTAAATTCCGATCTGCTTTACAATGCTCCAGCTCTCTATTTCCCATATTACGGAGCTTGCCGCAAATCCGGTTCCTAATATTCCGCAAAGAACGGTTTGTAAAATAACAGCGTTGATTTCATTTCCCATAGCGGATATCAGTTCAGGTGCACAAGGCGAGTAGTAGCCGTTTGCCAAAGCAAGAGAAAGCAGGATTGTAATTAAATATCCGATTGCAATTCCCATTGGAAATCCGAAAAGACTGCGCATTATGATTTTCTTTTTCATAATCTTCACCTCATATTCCTAATATCTTTTTTAGCTTTGGAACATAGCGTCTGGATACATATGTTGTGATTCCGTTTGATAATTTAACACAAATTGTACCTGTAAAACTCAAATCAAAATTATTGACTTTTTTTAAGTTGATAATCTCCGAATTTGATATGCGGATGAATTGATTGGAAGGCAATCGTTCTTCTGCCTCATATAATCTAAGCTGAAGAGTATATTCACCTTTGCCGGTAACTGCGAAAACTTTTCCCGAATTTGCGTAAATGCGAATCAAATCGGCCGGTTCCAATATTTCAATTTTTTCATCTTTATAGCCGGGAATTATTTGTGAGACATTTTCCGAAAGTTTTTTAACAATGCTGCTCACCTCATCTGTCATGGAAGCAGTCAGTATGATTATTTTAGGGTCGGTATAGGAACTGTCAATTTTAATTTCGACCTGCATGGGAATCACCTCTTTTTTTCTTTATAGCGCCATTATAAAGAGTGCGGACAATAGTTTCAATGAATTTTCAATAGTCGGTCGATTTCAAAGCACAACTGGTTAAAATGTATTTCACAGTTTTTAAGCATGAGCAACGGCAGAGATTTCTCTCTGCCGCCCTTTGCGTATAAAAGATGATTGATAACTTGTGGAGAACAATTATTACTCATGAATTAATGGTTCTTAAATCAGAATGTCTTTACTTAAGAACAGCTCCATAGGCTGTGCATACCCTGGGGTATCAATCAAAAGGCCGCCGCAGTCCCGGTAGCCTGATTTCCGGTAAAAATGCTGCGCTGCTTCGTCAACCTGCGTGGAGGTGAGAACCATACCGAATCCCTGGGTTCTCATATCATTTTCCCAATATTCCAGAAGCTTCCGGCCGTAGCTTTGTCCCCGAAAGCCGGGAGCGATAAAAAGCATTGTGCAAAAAGGTATTTGATCCCAGAACAGATTGAAGCGGAGCAGTCCGATTGGCTGTCCCTCCTTTATCAAAACATAGCCCTGTCTGCTTCGAACCTTATTTTCGTACTCCTTTTCCGGAAGATGCTTATCAAGGCTGAACCAGAAGCTTTTATCACTCATCTGCATATATCGGATTTTATCGAAGGTCTGTTCGCTGTTAGTTTTACTGGCCTGCACTTTTCCAAAATTCCTCCATTGTTTTATTAAATTCCCGGGGAACATCCATATTAACACAGTGTCCCGCATTTTCAAAAAGAACTACGGTGCAATCGGGTTCATTGCTTTTCCATGCTTTTATGGCCTCTAATTCCATTGGAATATCAAATTTTCCGCAGCCGATCAGCAAAGGATAATTCCTTTGTTCGGTTTTATACTTGTTTACCATACGATGGAGCGTTGCCAGAAACATAAAGGACTTTTTGGGAAAGTGTATATTCATATCAAAAAATTCATTTTGAGCCTGGGAAGTATATGCGGAAATTTTCTTGTTTGCTTTTGCAAACCATTTCACTGAAAAGAGCGCTTTGAGCATCATCAGTTTTTGCCTGGCGCTGTTTTCATTTTTCATTTTTGTGTCAAAATGATTGATGTCATATCCTCCGAAGCAAGCAAGTGAGCTTACCGCATTCGGATAGCGATTGGCAAAGTCCTGTGCCAAAACCGCGCCCAGGGAAATACCGATTATGTGTATTTTATCAATGCTTTCCGTTTTTAAGATGTCAGATATCCACTTTGACATTTTATCGATGGCGTCGCCTTTTTGAGTATCCGTTGACTGTCCGTGACCAATGATGTCGATGGCCAGAAGGTTATATTTATGTTCAAAATATTCAAACTGTGCTTTGAACATATTGTGATTGACGAAAGCGGCGTGGATAAATAGTATCCATTCGGCTTGCCCGGTCCTGCTTACGAAATATGTAATTGGTGAATTGGCTGACTTGATTGGTTTCATTGCTTTTTATTCCTCATTTCATCAAGAAGTTGCTGATACTACTCGATATTATTGTTAGTAACATTGTTATTATGTTCTCTTTTTTCGATTAAGTCAATCAATAATAGAAGGGGCAAGAATTAAAACTCTGTCTTTAATTGTGCCATGATACCCTGTGCCTGCTTCACATGCTTTGTGGGCTTTATTATAAATATGCTTGTTCATATCAAAGACCTCCGGTATAATAGATTCACATCGTTTTCCTTTTTGGGAACAGAACAAAAGCAATTAAGCTCCCATAGCATTTTGGCACAATGGAGCTATCATGTAAAAAATGCAGAATGAATACGGACAGGAGGGCATAAACCGTGAATCAAAAAGAATACTGGAATCAGGTATCCGCAACCAAAGAATTTACTACCCCGTTTCATATAACAGAGTTTGAAAAATATGTGGGAAAGGACGCGCGGATTCTTGATGTGGGATGCGGATACGGCCGCACGCTTCAGGAGCTGCATGAGCTTGAATTTCGTCATTTGGCGGGAATAGATTTTTCCAAGGGAATGATCGAACGGGGCAGGGCGCAATTTCCCTGCCTGGATTTGAGGGTGCAGGAAACGGAGAAAATTGATTTTCCTGACGAGAGCATGGACGCTGTTCTGCTGTTTGCTGTTTTAACATGCATCTGGGAAGATTCGGATCAGAAAGCGCTTGTCCGGGAGATAGAGCGAGTATTAAAGCCCGGCGGTGTCCTATATGTAAATGATTTCCTTATCAATCAAGACGAGCGGAATAAAAAGCGTTACACAGAGTACGCGCCCAGGTACGGAACCTACGGCGTCTTTGAACTGCCGGAGGGAGCCGTCCTGCGGCACCATGATGAGGCGTGGATTCAAAACCTGCTTTCGGGCTTTGAAACATTACGGTATGAACATCTGAGCTTTACCACCATGAACGGCAATCGCTCAAATGGTTTCTATTTTCTTGGAAAAAAGGTTTCTGTTCGTCCCTGTTGACAAATTGCCAACCATTCTTGGTAGCTTTTTAGCCCTGTAAATCTTATACTCACATCATCGAAACAAAAAAGATATTATGGAACTGGAAAACAGTAATATTCCTCATAATGCACAAATCAATTTACAGGCACATGTATCTGTGACTGAAAATCGATTTCATACCAGTGTATTATGAGGAATATTACGGAACTGGAATAGGAGGCGTAGTAACATGAAATTTAATGAAAAGCTTTTGGAGTTGCGTAAAAAACAAGGTTTATCCCAGGAGGAATTGGGAATGGAGCTGCAGGTATCCAGGCAGACGATCTCGAAATGGGAAGCAGCTCAGTCATATCCGGACTTTCAGCGGCTTGTAATGCTCAGCGATTACTTCGGCATGTCCCTGGATGAACTGGTAAAGGACTTAGACGTGCAGGATGTACGGGACCGGAAGCTGACGGATGAAAAGGTGGCTTCTATGTATTCCGATGTTGAAACCGCCAAAGAATTTGTGAAAAAATTCTACAAGTTTATCTGCTATTTTGGAATATTTGTTATCCTTTTTTGCGTGATTGTCTTTGTCATACACCTGATCTTTCCCGATATTCCGGGGCTTTGCGAGACATACTAGAAATTCGGACGCATTTTGCATCTTTGCTCCGGCAGTCTGCATAATGCGTCCGTTAATCTTTTGTTTGCTGCAATAACTACTTGTCCCTGCATGACAAAGACCGTTGGCTTTTAAAAACAACATGACGAAACATCTTGCCTGATAACTACCAGTTATTCGTATGTAGGAATATGCATTTATTTCAAATGTTAAGCAGTGGGAACATTTTTCGAAAAGGAAGTCTTTATTTCGGAATTTTCAGAATGTGCAAATATTGTTTAATAATAGAAGACAAAGGGGTGAATTTCGATGGATATTATGTTGACTATTAGCTATTCTCTTAAAATCCCAAACGATGAGTTTTTTTGCTCAGAAACAGGATATGTAAAAGAGGAAATGCAAGAACAGTTGAAAAAACTGTTTCCAAATGAAATGATATTGACGGAGAATGCTGTTGCCAAAAGAGAGCATCTGATACATTTTCCGTTATATGAAAATAAAAATTCCATGAGATGTGTTTCTTGTGGCAAGTGGTTATATATGCCAAATAAAGAACATTTGCAGGTGTCTCTCGAATACTGTAAGGTAGTAAAAGGAATTCCGTTGTGTCCCAGCTGTGCGTGGGAACTGGAGCTTGATTTGAAAAATGAGGAGTTTGTTCGGGAACTCAAAGAAAAGAGATATAAAGATAGTGAAAATACTATTTAGAAAAGAGAGTAAATAATAAGTCTGAATTATTCATGAGCATATAGAAATGCTTGATACTACAAAACCTTGAACCAGTTCCCATGAAATCAATCGAGTTATCCGTAAAAATGGGCAGAATGTCATCGAACTGTATGAGGGTATCCCCGTTCATACGGTTGATGCGGTTGCTCCGCTTTAACGTCAAAGAATAATAAAGAGGGCATCGCTCAATCATCTAATTTGATGATTTTGCAACACCCTCTTAATTATTCAACCGTTTCAATAGAATCCACAATATTCATCCGCGCAATAGACCGCAGCGGAACCGCCGTTGCCAGCAGACAGGCCGCAATGGAAATAACCGCAGCTTCGGCAATCGACCGGACAGGAACAGCCACGAGCCGCAAGGCGTCTGTCTGTGCCGCCCCGATAAAAATACAGCAGATATAACCCAACACAGCGCCAATCAGCGAAGCAAAAATGCCGTAGTAAGCCCCCTCCCACAAAAATGTCCGATAAAGGCTGGCAGCGCTCATTCCAATAGCCCGCTGTATGCCGATCTCACCCACACGGGTATGAATATTGCTGTAAACAGTGTTTACGATATTCAGTATACCAATGATACCGACAAAGACGATCAGCACCCAGCACAGCATTTTGATTTGTTCAAAGCTTTCAGCCATCTCGCTGCTGCTCTGGAGATAGGAAAGCCAATGAGTCCCCGGATATTCGCCGCACAAGCTGTCCAGTCGGTTTTCAAAGGCGTCAGTGTCAGCGTCATCCGGCAGCGTCGGGTAAACTTCCGAATAGCTGTCATTTCCAAGAAGCGAGCAATATAATTCATCATTCACAATGATCTGGACGCCATTTAAAAAGCCGTCATTGTTAATGGTAACCGGCGCATCAATCACCCCCAAGACCGGAAGTGTTCTGCCTCCTAACCGAATTGTATCGCCTGCAGCAAGAACCGTATACCGCACCGGTGTATCACCGTAGGAAAAGGCAATGGGATTTTTTACAAAACAGCCCGTTCCGTCCTTGAAGGTCCGTATTTCCTGATCGGACAGGTTCGGAGCGCGGAGCCGTAATTGTGCTTCATCAATATTTACAAGCTGTAAGGTTTCATGGCTCTCTAAAGACAGATCCGTCTCAAAGGGAGGTATCTCTCCGTCACCCGGCATAAACACGGAAATCCGGGTAGAAGAGAGGCTTTCTATGGAACTGTCTTCTTTTAAGACTTCTACGGCTTCTGCCGGAATACCGGAAGTCTCATTCGTAACCGCATAATCGCCGATATACATATCCTGAACCGGGCTGCTGGCGTCAAGCAGTCCGGTAAAACTCTGCAAGGCAACATATACGGTAATACTCATAACCAGAGACAGAATTGTAACAATGGTTCTGCCGCGCCCGCGCTTTAGATTGAGCCTTGCGTAGTAAGCTTCAAAGCAGCGGATTTTGGGATTCCTTTTTACCCGGCGCTTGATCTTCACAGCCTGCCCCGACATCGCAACAGCCGGAGCTATACGGGATGCGTACCGGGCGGCGGGAAAGGCCGCCAGCAGAGCAAAAAGAAGGGTAACTGCAATACCGGCAAGGAGCATCGGCAGCTTTACCGCCGCGGCAGCGCTGATCGCCAGGTTTAATTCGGAAATGCTGTCTGCCAGGAACAGTTCGGGATTGAGAATCCCCACAGCCGCAATCAAAACGCCTTTTGCCGACCATGTGCCAAGAAGCAGTCCGATGGGAATACCGGCCCCGCAAAGAATCAAAAGCTGCAGGGAAACCAGGCGGTAGATTTGCCCGCGCTCTCCGCCGATGGCCCGAAGGGTTCCGTATTCTTTGATGCGCTTTGTAACAGAGATTTTCAAAATGTTGTAGATCACCAGTCCGGCCGCCGACAGGACCAGCACACCGACCAAAATGCACGCCGCAGTCATATAAGAAAATCCGGCGCCGGTTTCGCTGTCTGCCGCTTCGTCATAGGAAATGCCCATAGCGTCAAGAAGAAGCCAGTTATACTGGATATACCGTTCACTTAGATTCAATTTTTCCGCAAGATCATACACAATGCTCTGAAAATTCCGCCTGTCGTAAGTCTTAAAATCCGTGGAATAAACCACATATTCTTCCGGCAGCAGCTTCTTTGCGGCTCCTTCTCCCGCAATTCCCGTAACAGTACCTGTCGCATAGCCGATATAGCGGCTTTCCAGAATACCTGTCAATTCAAAGTCGGCGGAGTATACAAACTCCGGCAGCGACCCGTCCATAAGAAATACGTGCAAATCAAGGGACACCGTATTTCCAACCGCGGCCTCCAATCCAAGGTATTGAAGCGCGTCTTCCGGCAGAGCTATTTCATTTGCATTTTCCGGCAGCCGCCCTTCCTTCAGATTCCGGATTGCCGGGTACATAGATAGTGCATTGCCGTGATATTCCCGAAGATATAAAGATAAGCTGCTGCTGCCTAACGGCGTACTGCCGACAAAGATTGTGTCCTCCGCATCATACAGGCGGCTGTCTTCATGCAGCTTTTGTGCCTGTTCCCTGCTAAGCTGATGAAAGGATGCATAGCGGTTTCCATTAAGACCTGCGGCCTGTTCGATACGCATAGAGCGCAGTATTCCGACAGACTGGCCCACTGCCGTTGTCATAACCGCAGACATGATAACCGCAGTCAAAATCAGGATTGCCATGATTTTCTGTGCTTTCAGTTCTTTCCATGCCAGAGCCAAGTAAGATTTCATCCTGCCGTCACCTCCGAGAGAACGCCGTCCACAATTAGAAACCGGCGGTTTGCCATTTTTGCAATGCGGTTGTCGTGGGTGATGACAACAAGGGATTTTTTCATGTTTTTCCATATGTTTTGCAGCATTTCCATAACTTCGCCGCCGCTTTTGCTGTCCAGATTTCCCGTTGGCTCGTCAGCGAAAATAATATCCGGCTTGGCAATCAGAGCGCGGGCAATGGCTACGCGCTGCTGCTGTCCGCCGGAAAGCTCATGGGGCAGATGGGTGAGACGCTCACGGATACCCAGTAAATCCGCAAGCTGCGCCAGATATGCCTCCTCCGGCTGCTTTTTATCTAACAGCAGCGGCATGAGGATATTTTCCCTTGCGGTCAGGACAGGAAGAAGATTGAACTGCTGGAAAATGAAGCCGATGCGCTGACGGCGAAAGGCTGACAATTCTTTGTCAGTGAGTCCGTATATGTCCTTTCCATCGTATGTCAGGCTGCCGGACGTCGGCCTGTCCAGCCCGGACAGCAGATGGAGCAGGGTGCTTTTTCCGCTGCCGGAGGGTCCCATAATGGAAATAAAATCGTTGGATGCAATTTTCAGGCCGGCATTATTAAGCGCGGTAACACGGTTTTCGCCGCTGCCGTAGATTTTTGAGAGTTCCTTTGCTTCAATGTTCATAAAAACACACTCCTTATTTCCGCGGGCAATGCCGATGCTTTGTCAGCTTGCTGCGGGGATTTGATTTGTGATATAAGGAGAGTGTAAAACAGAGATCTCAAAAATCTCTCAAGCTTTCGGATCTATTTTGAAAGAAGCCGCGGCCGCTGCGCCGCCGCCTTTTTTGTTTTCCAGTGTAAGCGCTCCTCCATGCTTCCGGCACAGGATCTGGCTGCTGTACAGTCCCATGCCAAAGTGTGCAAAAGCCTCCTTCCTTTCTGTGGGAGCTGCGGCTTTTCCGAAAGGCTTCGGGCCGTTTTGTATGAAGGCCGCAGGAAATCCGGGACCATCGTCCGTAACAATGAGAAGCAGAAGGTTTTCTTTTTGTTTCAGACAAACGGTGATTTTACTTTTGGCAAACCGGGCCGCATTTCCAATCAGATTTTCCGCTACGGTTAGAAATGATCCATGATCTAACCGCAGTGAACCTTCGGCGGGAGCGGAGATGGACAGATCCAATGCTCCGGCAAGGAGTTTTGCCGTTTCCTCTAATTCCGAATGTAACAGGGAACAGGCACATTCATTGATCCGCACCGGCATCTGTTCCAATCTTTGGATGCTGCTCATGGCTTCGACGTACTGTTCGATCCGCAATGTGTAGCGTTCCAGCCTGTCAAGGGCCTGTTCGTCTGCGCTGCCCTGACGCAGCAGTTTTACGGTTCCCTTTAAGACCGTGATGGGATTGCGCAAATCATGGGAAAAGGCGGCATTTAACCTTTTGCGTTCTTCCGCCTGATGCCATAGCTCTTTATTTGATTTCAGAAGTTCTTCCCGCATGGTATCAAAGGCGGCGCAGAGCCGGCCTAATTCGTCGTCCGAATGAACCGGCATGAGAAAGTCAAGGTCCCGGTTCTGAATCCGTGTGATTCCGTTTTGCAGCGCGGCAATGGGACGCTTCAGCTTGATTCGGTAATACAGGATGCCGGACAGAGCCAGTCCGCTCACAGGGAGAACAATGCAGGATATCAGTTGAAGGATGCTCAGCGCTGACAGGATACATTGCTGGGCTGCTGTGGGGGATTCCAGCCGGGTGAAGGAACCGTCGGATAGTGAGATTGACAATCCGCCGGTGGGAAAGGCGCTGCAAATGGAATCGCATAGTATAAAGACGAATCCCAGCAGCAGGAGAGCCAGCAGGACACAGGAAACGGACAGAACGAGAAATGATTTCTTCAGATCCATATTTTTCAGATATTCCACCGATAACCGCACCCCCAAACCGTATCAATATAACTGTGAAGTGTAACAGCGGACAGCTTTGCCCGGATCTTTCGGATATGCTCCATGATGGTATCGCTGCTGCCTCCGCTGTCAATTCCCCACACGGCTTCGTAGATTCGTTCCCGGTCAAATACCTGGCCGGCATTTAGGGAAAGCAGCTCTACGATGTCAAACTCTCTTTTGGATAAGGAGACCGGTTCGCCGGCTGCCGTGACAGTGCGTGCGGAATAATCAATTGCCAGCTCACCGAAAAAACGTACCGCCGATTTGTTCCGGCGCCGCTGTTCCCGCCGCAGGTGTGCGGCAATTCTTGCGCCTAATTCGTCCAAATCAAAGGGCTTTATGATATAGTCGTCCGCGCCGGCCTGAAAACCGATGATTTTGTCGGCGGCTTCTACCCGCGCCGTGAGAAAAAGGATGGGGCAGGCAATCAGTTCCCGTATCTTCCGGCAAAGGGTCAGTCCGTCTATGTCGGGCATTTGGATGTCGAGCAGAATTAAATCGGGTTGATTTGCTAATTTTTCAAGGGCTTCCTTTCCGCCGTAGGCGGTGAGTATCTCATATTGTGAAGAAAAGCAGCTTGCCATCATATCTACAATTCCCGGTTCATCGTCGACAATGAGAAGTTTTTGTTTCATGGGGTATCTCCGTTTGCAATTTATAACTTGTATTGTGACAGGCAAATCTCAAAAAACGCTCAAGTTTTTGTTGCCGGATAAATTTATTACAAAACTTCTACTTTACAAAAATGCTCCTTTGTCCTTCGATGGTAGCTAATCCCAACAGCCAGGATTCTTCCGGTGTATTTCGGCTGTTCTCCAAGCTTTCCCTTGAATCGAAGTGCATAGTTCTTTTCTTTGATCTGCCGGATTGCATCCTCAGGAGAGCTGTCTATCTTTAATTCCAAAATCAGACAATCACCATTTTTTGCCTCCGGATAGAAGATAAAGTCAACATACCCTTCGCCGGCCTTATCCTCCCGTTCCACTCGGTATTTATCACGGGCGGACAGATAGATCAGATTGATCACGGCGGAAAGCTCTGTTTCATGGTTATAGGAAAAAATGGGAGATTCCGTATCATGAGCATATTTCAAAATATCGGTCATTGTTTCCGTATCGCCCTTAAGAGTGGATTCCAACATTTTGTTTGAGGCATTGGCAAGATGATAAATATATCCCAGAGAGCGTTCCTTTTTCATCATAGCGGCATAGCTGTCCATCAGTTCTTTGTTCGGAATAGAAACCGCGCCGTCCTGATAGGTCAAAAGTCCATAGACCACCATTGCGGAAAAAATTTCGTCCTTTGTTTTCAAATGCATGGAGGTGGCGGCATATTCACGGATATCGGAGGGAATTGCTTCCCCGGCAAACATAAGGGCCAAATCCTCCCTGACATCTGCTACATTATCTTTGATATAGCTGAACACAGAATCATATGTCCCCGAGTTTGTCCAGTAGTTTTTAATTTGATTGTCAGTTAAGGCGCATACAATAGAACGGGGATTGTAAATGGATACGCCGCCCGCTGTCTGGTAGCCGTCATACCAGATACGCAGATCTTCCCGCGTAACCTTCTGCTTTTTCACGGATTGTTGATATCGTTCAAAAAGCTCATCCACCTCTGAGTCCAGGAATCCAAAGTATTCGCTGAATCGTTCTGAAGTAGCCATATGATATTCGGAAAACATATTCAGCTCCGAGCCGTCCGAATATTTTGCAATGGGAAGAACACCTGTCATATAAGCCAGCTCCACATACACCTGATCCTTCAAAAGGTTGCGCAGAAATTCCAAATATTTCTGCTGTTCCTTCCGGGAAGCAAAGGATTTGTGAAAAAGGGCATCCCATTCATCAATAATGAAGATAAACTTGTTTCGGGTTTTTTCAAATACCATCAGAAAAATATCCCAGAGAGCCTGCTCTCTGTCAAGGCCCAGATCCGGATATTCCGTTAAAAGATCCGTTTTCAGACCGTTGGAAATGCGTTCAATGTAGGCGGCAAAGGAATCGCAGTTTTCCGGCATTTTACTGCAATCTATGAAAATGATCCGGTGTTGGTTCAGATGCTTCCTGTAATCGGCAAAACGGGATATTTTCAATTGCTCAAACAGGCTTTTGGCATCAGCCGCTTTTCCAAAAAATGCTCCTAACATATTTGCCATAATGCTTTTGCCAAAACGGCGGGGCCTGGTGATACAGAAAAAACGTGTTTCCTGCTCCAGAGAAGGGAGCAGCTCCTCTATCATTGCCGATTTATCCACAAAGTATCTGCCTGCTGTCACAGATCTGTAAGCTTCATAAGGAACCATACTGTTTAAAAAGCTTCCCATATAAACCGTCCTTTCTAAAAGCTCCCTTCTATCAGAGCTTCCAGTGAAATTTGAAAAAAGAAATCATGGACAAGTGCATCGTATTTCTCCCAGAGGGGAAGCGTGATACAGTCTTCCTTCCGGGGGCAGCTCTGCGCGTCGGGCAGGCGGCAGGAAACGCAGGCTATGGGGCCTTCGGTCAGTTCGATGATCTCCCCGATGGAATAGTCCGAGGGTTTCCGGGTAAGCATATAGCCGCCGCCTTTACCGCGAAGTCCTTTTACAAGCTTTCCCTTTACCAGAAGCCGCAGAATGGTTTCCAGGTATTTTTCGGAAATCTCCTGGCGGGCGGAAATGTCCTTCAGCGGAATATAAGCATCTTCCTGGTGCTGTGCCAGATCGATCATGACTCTCAATGCATAACGGGCCTTTGTTGAAATCATAGCGTTTTCCCCCTGTTTCTTTTGTTCATTATAACCTGGCGGAAGAATATTTTCAACAAAAACCTATATTCCTATTGACTTAGTATGTAAATAGTGATATTCTCTCTTCAGCGGCGGAAACAGGAAATGCCAGATTAGGATAAATATTGCGGAACTGGAATAATACGGCTGAGAAAGGTAAGGTAATTTTGAGAACTATTTTCTGCCGGAGGGCAGAGCCGCAAAGGAGCAGTAATTTTAAAAAGCAGGAGGAGCACTATGGGAAAATATTATAAGGGAGCAATGGAGCTGATAGGAGGCACGCCTCTTGTAGAGGTCGTAAATATTGAAAAGGAGCTGGGCCTTCAGGCCGCGGTCCTTGTAAAGCTGGAATATTTGAACCCGGCCGGAAGCGTAAAAGATCGGGCGGCAAAATCTATGATTGAGGATGCGGAAAGCCGGGGGCTGTTAAAGGAAGGAGACGTCATCATTGAGCCTACCTCCGGCAACACCGGAATCGGTCTGGCGTCAATCGCAGCCGTGAAGGGCTACCGGATGATTCTTACCATGCCGGAGACCATGAGCGTAGAGCGCAGAAACATCCTGAAAGCCTACGGCGCGGAGCTGGTGCTGACAGAAGGCGCAAAGGGGATGAAGGGAGCCATTGAAAAGGCCGAAGAGCTTTCCCGTGAAATTCCGGGCAGCTTTATCCCGGGCCAGTTTGTGAATCCCGCTAACGCGGCCGCCCACAGAACAACCACCGGGCCGGAGATTTGGGAGGACACCGGCGGAAAAGTAGATATTTTTATTGCAGGCGTGGGAACCGGCGGCACCATAACCGGAACAGGAGAGTACTTAAAGGAGCGGAATCCCGATATTAAGATTGTAGCTCTTGAGCCGGCTGATTCTCCGGTATTATCGGGAGGAAAGGCAGGCCCGCACAAAATACAGGGAATCGGAGCAGGCTTTGTCCCGGAGCTGCTAAATACCTCCGTCTATGATGAAATCTTTCAGGCAAAGAGCAAGGATGCATTTGCCGCCGCAAAGCTGCTGGCAAAAAAAGAAGGGATCCTGGTGGGAATTTCCTCGGGCGCAGCCCTTCACGGAGCCATAGAGCTTGCAAAGCGGCCGGAGAACCGGGGAAAAATGATCGTTGCCCTTTTGCCCGATTCCGGAGACCGGTATTACTCCACACCGCTTTTTACGGATTAGGCGTATCAATCAACCGGTAAATCCGCAAAGGCGCACGAGAGGAACTTTTATGAGTGCCTTTCGAATAAAGGTGTCTCTCATTACAGGTGTGCCGAAGTGACTTTACCCTTTAGTGCCGTCGCGCAGCGACTTTTAATAGGAGGATTTAAAAATGGCAGATATCAGAGATTCAAAAAACTGGGGATTTGAGACAAGACAATTACATATCGGACAGGAACAGGCAGACCCGGTCACAGACGCAAGAGCCGTGCCCATCTACGCATCCACATCCTACGTATTCCACAACTCGCAGCACGCCGCAGATCGCTTCGGCCTGCGGGATGCCGGAAATATCTACGGAAGGCTGACCAACCCCACAGAGGATATATTTGAGCAAAGAATCGCATCCCTGGAAGGCGGAGCGGCGGCGCTGGCCGTTGCTTCGGGAGCGGCAGCCATTGCCTATACCTTCCAGGCTCTTGCCAGGGCGGGAGAGCACATTGTGGCGTCCAAGACCATTTACGGCGGCACCTACAATTATCTGGCCCATACCTTTCCGCTGAATAATCAGGTGACGACCACCTTCGCAGATCCTTACGTGGAAGGTTCCTTCGAGGCGGCTATTCAGGAAAACACAAAGGCAATCTTTGTAGAGACTCTGGGCAATCCCAATTCCAATGTGATCGATCTGGAGGAGCTGGCCCGGATTGCCCACAAGCATAACATTCCCCTGGTGGTGGATTCCACCTTTGCGACGCCTTATCTCATCCGTCCCATTGAGTACGGGGCAGACATTGTGATACATTCCGCCACAAAGTTTATCGGCGGACATGGAACAGCCATTGGAGGCGTAATTATAGACGGAGGAACCTTTGACTGGAAGGCGGCCGGAGCATATCCCTGGATCTCAGAAGCGAACCCAAGCTATCACGGGGCAGCCTTTACGGATGCGGCAGGGCCGGCGGCATTTGTAACCTATATCCGTGCGGTCATTCTCCGGGATACGGGAGCGACCCTTTCCCCCTTCCATGCATTTCTCTTCCTGCAGGGATTGGAAACCCTCTCTCTTCGCGTAGAACGCCATGTGAGCAATGCCCTGCAAATTGTAAATTACCTGAACAACCACCCGCAGGTAGAGGCAGTGCACCATCCGTCGCTGCCCACGGAGCCTACCCATGAGCTGTACAAAAAATATCTGCCACAGGGAGGCGGCTCCATTTTCACCTTTGAGATCAAGGGAGATGCAAAGACGGCCCAGGCCTTTATCGACAACCTGGCCATTTTCTCCCTGCTGGCGAATGTGGCGGACGTGAAATCCCTGGTGATTCATCCGGCGACCACCACCCACAGCCAATGCACAAAGGAGGAGCTTTTGGAGCAGGATATCAAGCCCAACACCATCCGCCTGTCCGTGGGCATTGAGAAGGCGGAGGATCTCATTGCGGCGCTGGAGGGAGCCTTTGAGGCGGTGAGATAGAAACAGATATTTTGCCTTTTTAAAACGTGTGTTATGCTGCATAAAGATTAATCAGTATCCCTTTGTACACTGTTGCAGCCTTTGAACTGCCCTCAAAGAATTTGAACTCCTCCCTGTGCTTATTTTGGACGAGCCTGACAAGGGCCTTGCTCCCATTGGATTTGATATTTTATCGGAAATGAGTATGGCTTAAGAGCAGCACGGAAAAGTTTAATATTTTCTGAATTTACCGGAAGAAATATTGACATTTCAGCAGACGGATCTATAATCAAAAATAGAGAAAAAATGAATTTTACATCAGGAGGAAAGTCAGAATTGGGTACTTATTACAAGCATAAAAAGACAGAGACGATTGAAGTGTCTTATTCTTTCCGATGCGAACAGTGTATGAAGGAAAGCGGTCCGCTGAAGGCTGTGATTTCCGGTATGGAGGCGGAGATTAACAGCAATTACAAGACATTGGATGATAAAAAGCAGAACAAATTAAATGAAATGGCCCATAAAAATCTTGTGAGTGCCGTAAATGAGGCATACAATAACGCCACACAGAAACATATCTTTTCCAAAGACTTTCGGGATGAGTGTCCCCATTGCCATAAGCCCCAGACCTGGGGGATCAGCGGTATCAAAAATGATATGTTTGGTACACCGATTGTCTGTGTGATCCTCGGCATTATCCTTGGTGCCGGATGCTACTTCTTTTCCGGAGTGGAGAACAATCTGATGATTGCCCTGGCTGCCGCCGGGATCTGCGTTGTGATCGGGGCAGGCATCCTGGTTCTGAACATGATTAAATTAGGAAATAAAAAGAAACAGACCGCCGGCGTGGTTCAGAAGAATGAGCCGGTAATTGTGTGGAATGATGTGCAGCATATTTTAAATGAAAGATGAAGATTTTAGAATGGGGTATTGCCTGGTAAGTGCGCTTGCGCTACAGGCAGTACCTTTGTGTTATATGTCGGTCCATCACGAAGAGGCATGCATGAACGGGGTAAGTTGTGATTATCATGAATGAACGGATTAGGCAGAAAAGAAAGCAGGCTAGAAATCGAATATTACTTTTCTTGGGACTATTGCTCATGGTCTTTCTGGTTCTTGCGGCCTATTATACAAAGCCGGAGCAGTCATTGGCAGCTCTGGCAGAAAAGCTGTCCGGAACACAGTCCGGTGAGCTTCGAGCCGGGGCGGCCTGGCAGGCGGCAATGCTTGCAAAGATCCAACTCGTAAAGCTGGAGAAAGCCAGAGAGGCAGAGGTAGTTCAGGAGGAGATTTTGCAGGTGCCTCCGTCTTTGCGGCTGGCTAATACAATAGATTTTGATGCTTTGCAGGAGCAGAATCCGGATGTTTATGCCTGGATTACGATTCCGAACACTTTGGTGGATTATCCTATCCTTCAGCATCCGACAGATGATGAGTATTATCTGAATCATACGATAGATCATGCGGCCGGTTTGCCGGGCAGTATTTATTCGGAGGCGATTCACCCAAAGGATTTTACAGCCGCGAATACCATACTGTATGGCCACAATATGAAAAATGACACAATGTTCGGAAGCCTTCATGATTATGAAAATCGGGATTTTTTTATTGAGCAGCCCTATGTATATATTCATTTGCCGGAGAGGACATTGGTGTATGAGATTTTTGCCGCAGTAACGTTTCAAAGCGTGTATCTTCCCTATTATTTAGATTTTGAGGAGGAGTCCGATTTTTTGGCCTATGTGGATGAACTGCGGGAATCGCCCGGAAATGTGGATCTTGGTATGGATATTCCTTTTGGAAGCCGTCTTTTGACACTGCATACTTGCATTGGACATGATGAAAATCACCGTTATTTGGTTGTGGCTTCTTTGATAGGGGAATATTCAAAGATATGGTACTCGAATAGCGAAAATTAATCTTTTACAAAATCGTTCATTGTGAGTATAATGAAAGCAGTGGTTTCAAAGCAGTATTTTTCAAAACTACTTTAAAGATATCTAACGGAGACGTAATGAGATGAAAAATCATGAGGGCAATTATAGGAATCGGCTTTTTGTCGCAAAGCTTTTTATGGTGCTTATTCTTTGTGTTTGTATCTTTCTGTTTTCGGCAATTTTTATGAATAAAAAGGGCATAAAAACCATCGGAGCCATCAGTGATATTTATATGCACAATATGAGTGAGGAGATTTCTCTGCATTTTGCGTCTACGATTAATCTGCGCTTTTCCCAGATGGAGGCGCTTATCCAGGCGGCTGATTTGCAAAGCTATGATTATCAGTCCCTGAGCAGATATTTTGTAAACGGAATTGAAAACCAGGGCTTTGGATATTTGGCTTTTTGTACCTCGGAGGGGACGCTTCTCCCGATTTACGGCGAAGATTTAATGCCGGAAGAGTGGGAGACCTTTTCTGCTTCGCTTCAAGAGGGGCAGCGGTGGATTGATACGGCCGTGGATTCCGCTGGGAATATGCAGGTGCTTATCGGGCTTCCAAGTGAGAAGCTTTATGAAATAAGCGGGGAGTATATTGCTCTTGTGGCTGCCATTCCTGCGGGTTATATCAGCAGTACGCTTTCTTTAAATATATTAGATTCCCCCGTATATTCTCAAATTATTCGTCCGGATGGCACATTTCCCATTCAAAACGGAGATTTTTCCGAGGGCAATTATTTTGATCAGCTTTATGAAGAGATTGCCAGCGACGCGGAAAATTACATAGCAGATATCCATTTGGCCCTGGAAACCAGCCAGCATTATTCGGCAGTGATTACGACACAAGGGGAGCGGCGCCATCTTCACTGTACCAAGCTGGCCTATTCGGATTGGTTCTTGATTGTGATTATGCCTTACAGCACTCTGGATCAGGAGATTGCATCACTAAACAGACATTGGTTTTACACTGCTGTGGGCGGCTGTGTTGTTGTAGTTATTGCTTTGATCTGGGTGTTTGGTTCCTACCTGAAGGAAATGCGCAAAAAGATGGATGAGCTTGAACGTGTAAGGCAGGAGGCGGTTTACGCAAATAAAGCGAAAAGTGAATTTCTGTCAAATATGAGCCATGATATCCGCACGCCCATGAATGCCATTGTGGGAATGACTGCGATAGCTGCCACAAATATAGACAATAAGCAGCAGGTAGAGAGCTGTTTGAAAAAAATCAATCTTTCCAGCAAGCATCTGCTGGGGCTTATCAATGATGTGCTGGATATGTCAAAAATCGAAAGCGGAAAGATGACCCTCTCCGTAGAACAGATTTCTCTTCGTGAGGTGATCGACAATATTGTAAACATTCTTCAGCCAAGGCTTCATGCGAGACATCAGAAGTTTGACGTGTTCATACATGATATTTCTACGGAGGATATTTGCGGCGACAGTGTGCGTTTGACTCAGGTATTGCTGAATATACTGGGAAATTCTGTAAAATTTACGCCGGAGGGAGGTTCTATCCAGCTTACTTTGTATGAGGAAGCCTCTCCGAAGGGAGATTCCTATGTTCGGATTCATCTGGTGGCAGCGGACAACGGAATCGGTATGTCGGCGGAATTTAAAGAGAAAATTTTTGATGCGTTCAGCCGGGCTGACAGCAAGCGGGTTCAGAAAACAGAAGGCAGCGGTCTTGGCATGGCTATTACAAAATACATAGTGGATGCTATGGATGGAACCATTCAAATTGACAGCGAGCTTGGCAAGGGAAGCACATTCCATGTGATTCTGGACTTTCAGAAAGCTCCGGTAAGCGAGAGGGAGATGATTCTGCCGGATTGCAAAATGCTGGTTGTAGATGATGATTCCGAGCTTTGTGAAAGTACGGTTGCGGCTCTTGCTTCTATCGGAATCCATGCGGATTGGGCGTTAGATGCAAAAAGCGCTTTGGAGATGATTGAAGAACGGATGCAAAAGCAGGACAATTATCAGGCGATTTTACTGGATTGGAAGCTGCCGGAGGTAGACGGCATCTCTTTGACGCGCTCAATTCGAAGGATTATGGGAGAGGAGATTCCTGTTTTGCTTACCTCGGCTTATGATTGGAGTGAAATTTCCACGGAGGCTAAGGCGGCAGGCGCAACAGGCTTTATTTCCAAACCGCTGTTTCGTTCCACCTTATATTATGGACTTAGGCCCTTTATGGTTGGGGAAATAGAAAAAAATCAGGAGGAATCAGCGCCGCAGGAAAACTTTATGGGGAAGAAGGTTCTTCTGGCGGAGGACAATGATTTGAACTGGGAGATAGCAAATGAGCTGTTGTCTGATTTGGGACTGGAACTGGATTGGGCGGAGAACGGGCAGATTTGTGTGGAAAAGTTTTCGGATTCCGATGTGGGGTATTATGATGTGGTTTTAATGGATCTTCGTATGCCGGTTATGACGGGCCTGGAGGCTGCCAGAGCCATACGGGCTTTGGAACGGCCTGACGCCCGGACGGTTCCCATTATCGCTATGACTGCCGATGCTTTTGCAGAGGATGTGAAAAGATGTTTAGAGAGCGGTATGAATGCTCATATTTCCAAGCCTGTTGATATTGATGAGGTTGTGCGCCTCTTAAAAAAGCATATAATGCTTCACAAAACCCCTGCGGGGGGTTATTGACTTCCCTATACAGGAGTGATAAAATTTAAGACATGAAGTAGTGTGTCAAACACAATAAACCCAAGGAGGGATCGGTACTATGAGCGTATTAACAGATTTGATTTATGGCGGCTCCAACGCCGTTGCAGGACTGACTGAGAACGCAGTCAATGATGCAATTGCAAAGCACGGAGAGGACAAGAAGGTTGCGATGCCGGATACGGCTTATTTCCTGCCTACGATTTATGCGGCTACGGGCGTAAAGGTGAGTAAGTTAGGCGATCTGCCAGCCTGCGTGGGCGTGTTAAAGAGCCTGATTACCAACAAGGAGGATTTGGGCGATGCCCTGAATGCCGGCCTTGCTACAGCGGTAGGAGCGGAGATTATTGAGGCTCTCAAGTATGTGGAGAGCGCAGATCCTTACGCGGAGGACAGCGGAATCGGCTTTGTTCCCGACCCCATCATCCGTTCTCTGGGCGTTCCCCTTGTAACAGGCGATATCCCCGGCGTTGCAGTTGTGCTGGGCAAGGCTGACGATGCCGCCAATGTAGTGGATGTGGTCAAGGATTACCAGAGCAAGGGTATTATGACCTTCCTGATTGGCGATGTGATTGAGCAGTGTATCGAGGGCGGCGTGAAGATTGGACTGGACTTCCGTGTAGTTCCTCTGGGACATGACGTGACCTCTGTGATCCATGTTGTGACCGTAGCGATTCGTGCGGCGCTGATCTTCGGCAATGTAACGCCAGGCGATCTGCCCGGACTGCTTACTTATACCAAGGAGAGAGTACCTGCCTTTGTAAATACCTTCGGCGCGCTAAATGAAGTTGTCGTATCCGCAGGCGCGGGCGCGATTGCCCTTGGCTTCCCGGTAGTGGCAGATGTGGATCTGGGCGAGAATCAGGTGCCGGGCGCACTGGAGTCCGTGACGGATCATACTTTGACCGTGAAGAAATCCTTAGAGCTTCGCAATATTAAGATTAAGGTTAAGGAGCTTCCCATTCCTGTTGCATTTGCTTCCGCATTTGAGGGCGAGATTATCCGCAAGGGCGATATGCAGGTAGAGTTCAGCTCCCATAAGCAGCCCACCTGCGAGCTGGTTCAGACAAGAGCGGAGGGCGAGGTTGAGGATCACAAGATCACCATCGTGGGCGGCGACCTGGATGCTCTGGAGGCCGGCGGAACGTATGCACTGGCTACCTTTGTAGAGGTTGCGGGCGCTAAGATGCAGTCTGACTTTGAGTCGGTTATTGAGCGTAAGATTCATGCATGGTTCAACTATATGGAAGGCGTAATGCACACCGGGCAGAGAAACCAGATTCGTGTGCGTATTAACAAGGAAGCGTTTGAAAAAGGTCTTAGGCTTACCCATTTTGCAGAGGTTTTGTATGCAATGATTATGGATGAGTTTGATATCGTTGTGGACAAATGCCAGATTACGATGGTGACGGACGCTGCCAAGGTGCAGGAGATTCTGGACGGAACGGCTATGCCGGCTTATGCTTCCAGAGATCAGAGACTGGAGTCCTTAACGGATGAGAGCGTGGATGTATTCTATACCTGTACGCTGTGTCAGTCCTTTGCTCCTTCTCACTGCTGTGTGGTAACGCCGGAGAGACTTGGTCTTTGCGGAGCTGTGTCCTGGCTGGATGCCAAGGCGACTAAGGAGCTGACGCCTACCGGTCCCTGCCAGCCTATTTCCAAGGAAGGCTGCGAGGATGAAGTGAAGGGTGTATACCCGGATGTAAATCGTATGGTAGAACAGGCTACTCAGGGCGCTCTTACTAAGGTGACATTGTACTCCATTATGGAAGATCCCATGACCTCCTGCGGATGCTTTGAGTGCATCTGCGGCATTGAGCCGTTCTCCAATGGTGTAATCATTGCAAACCGTGAGTATGCGGGCATGACGCCTCTGGGAATGACCTTCGGTGAGCTGGCTTCCATGACGGGCGGCGGTGTGCAAACCCCTGGATTTATGGGACACGGCAGACATTTTATTGCTTCCAAGAAGTTTATGAGCGCAGAGGGCGGCTTTGAGCGCATTGTCTGGATGCCCAAGGAGCTGAAAGACGACGTGGCTGATCGGCTGAATAAGTCCGCTAAGGAGAAGTACGGCATTGATAACTTCTGTGATATGATTGCGGATGAGACGATTGCTACGGATGAGGAAACTTTGATGGCGTTCCTGACTGAGAAGAGCCATCCGGTACTGGGTCTTGATCCGATTATGTAGGGTTAAGTGTTTTAAGAAATTGATAGTAAATGAAAGCCCCCGCAGCTTGCTGCGGGGGCCTTATTATAACCGAAACAGAATTTTTATGGGAGGGCGGAAATTAAATCGGATAACCACTTTTTTGGAGCGGTATCCTCAGATACGGATATACACAGCATATCATTGTCTGAGTTGGAGGCGTCCCGGTACCAGCCGACATACCAACCCTCAAACTGCCATAAATAGGCATAGGAGGAAACAATGTCACTGTTGCCGGACAGGGCAACCCACAGGACAGAAGGCTCTCCCCAAAGTGCAATCGCATCTAAAGGAACTGCCTGTGAATCAAAGATTAACCCGCAAAAAGTTGGGGACTGTTCTCTTGGAAGTACAAGAGCAGAAGCTTCCTGTACCTGTTCCTCTAATTGACCGGCAAAAACACAGGTGTATTTAAGGTACTCCGGAGCCATATCCGCATAAAAGAAGCTTGGAACCCCAAAGGTATCTTTGCCTATTGTCCATAACAATGGAGAGGGCGTATAAGATTCAGGTGAAAACGATGTTTCCGTACCGCCGAAGGTGATAGAAAGGGAAGAGATATCGACCTTGCGTGAAGCATCTAAAATCCGTATTTCCTCCAAAGCAGTTCCGGCGTGACGATAGAGTGTTCCGTCATACAGGATCAAGCTCTGATTGATGTCCAGGGTATCAGGAACTACGGTCTGAGGCGATACAAAAGAAGGAGCAGGTGGAAAAGCGGCCCTGATCTCGTCAGAGGAAGCGCTGCAGCCACCAAGCATACAGCAGGATAGCATCATAAACAATAGGAATGCAATTCTTCTCATATGTACAGGTCTGCCTTTCAAAGATAAAAAATAGATTGGGTTCATTATATGCCAGGGGGCAGGCTTTGTCAAGTGAGGGGGAAGTGAAAATAAATTGCTGTGAAGGCGGTGTTATGGTAGGATAATGTTAGGAAATGACTTTACACTTTAGTGCTGACTCACAGCGACTACAAAATTAGGAAGTAACTGATAATATGAAGGTAAAAAACTATTATATAGAATCCGGGGAAGGCTTTCCCCTTATTCTGCTTCACGGAAACGGAGAAGATCATACATATTTTACGCATCAGATTTCATATTTTTCAAATTATTACAGGGTACTGGCTCCTGATACCAGAGGACATGGGAAGACGCCCAGAGGCAGCGCCCCCTTCACAATTGCACAGTTTGCGGAGGACTTAAAGCTCTTTCTCGATGACCGGAATATTCAAGAGGCGGATATTCTGGGATTTTCCGATGGCGGAAATATTGCTATGGTATTCGCTATGAAGTATTCGAAGTATGTCCGGAATCTGATTTTAAATGGGGCGAATCTGGATGCCAAGGGAGTAAAGCCGGCTGTGCAGATTCCGATTGAGCTGGGGTATCGGCTTGCCAGCCTTTTTGCGGGAAAGAGTTCCCAGGCCAGGCTCCATGCGGAACTGCTGGGGCTGATGGTTCATGATCCCAATGTAAAGCCGGAGGAGCTTAGGAACATTCGGGCAAGGACTTTGGTGATTGCAGGTACGAAGGATATGATTAAGCAGTCTCATACGGAATTGATTGCCCGCAGTATTCCGAGGGCGGAGCTTATTTTTCTGCCTGGGGATCATTTTATAGCGAATAAGAATCCCGGGGCGTTTAATGAGGCTGTGGGGAGATTCCTGGGAAATAAGTGAGGCAAAAATTCTTATTGGAAGGCGGCATTGTTATTTAAATCAAAAGTAAGATGAATTACTATGTTACCCACGGAGGCGATATAGAACTGTTTCTCTATAAGGAAGATTCCGGGCATCCGTGGGCTTGCTTTCACTGGTGCAGCTTTGCGCCGGGATTTGAAAATATCTATGTGTTTCGTTCCGAATCATAAAGAGAGGCCGCTTCTTTCCAAGAAAGAAATTGTCATAAAAGGTATGTTGTGTTAGGATAGTATTATACCAAAGATGATCCGTTACAAATGACAGCAAATCAGAATAAAAACGAGAGAATCGAGGTATCCGCATAGTATGAAGCAAGAAGAAAAGCTCCTGCAGGAAGCAAAGTATTCGGCAAAGGCCAGTGTATTTACAGATTTGTTTAAAATTCCCAAGCACCTTTTACAATTGTATCAGGCGCTGCATCCCGAGGATAAGGATTCAACCGAAGACAGTATACGTAATGTGACAATTAAAAATGTTTTTCTGGATCAACCCTATAACGATCTTGGATTTCAGATTGGTGAAAAACTTGTGGTGCTGGTGGAGGCTCAATCCAATTGGACGGTCAATATTATTGTTAGAAGTCTTTTATATCTTGCTCAGACATATCAGGAGTACATAGAGAGCACCGGACAGAATGTATACACAAGCAAAAGGCTGAATTTGCCACAGCCGGAGCTGTATGTGATTTATACCGGAGAGCGGAAAATACGGCCGGAATATTTATATTTATCCGAAGAATTTTTCGGCGGTGCGAAATGTGCGGTAGAAGTTAAGGTAAAGATGATATATAATGGAGAAAAAGGGGATATTATTAATCAGTATGTAACCTTTACAAAGATTTACAATGACCAGATAAGGCTGCATGGGAGAACGAGAAAAGCAGTTTGGGAGACGATTCATATCTGCAAGAACCAGGATGTTTTAAAAGAGTATTTGGAAAACAGGGAAAAGGAGGTTGTGGATATTATGATGACATTGTTTGACGATGAGTATATTTTACGGACTTATATAGCAAGTGAAGTGAAAGAGGCATCAGAAAAAGCTGCAAAAGAGGCCGCGAAAAAAGCTGCAAAGGAAGCAACGGAAAAAGCCGCAAAGGAAGCGGCAAAAGAAGCTGTGGAAAAAGCAATGTCAGCTGCAAAGAAGCTATATGAAAAGGGAAGCTCCGTAGAGGACATTGCGGAGGTTCTGGATATACCTGTAGAAAAAATAAAGCAGTGGCTGGGAGTGGTGCAGGTATAGCGGAAAGTTAATGTAAAAACAAACAATTTTGACAGCATGAATGTGGGACTTATGGACAGTTCCACATTTTCTTTGCGGCGAGACAGAGGTGAAGCAGCAGATGCTTCAAATGAAAACAGAAGGAGGTATTTTACACATGCGAGCAACCATCTTGGTAGATAATCTGACAAAAAACAACCTTTCCCCGGAGTGGGGACTGTCCTTTTATCTGGAATATGAAGGCTATAAAATCCTTCTGGATACAGGAGCCTCCGGACGTTTTCTGAAAAATGCGAAGGATATGGGGATTCATTTGCAGGATATTGACTTTGGGGTTTTGTCCCATGCCCATTACGATCATGCAGATGGTATGGGAGATTTTTTTGCACATAATTCCAAAGCAGTTTTTTACCTCAGGGAAGGCTCAAAGGAAAATTGCTATGGGAAGAAATGGTGCTTTCACAAGTATATAGGTATACACAAGGGCTTTCTCAAAACCTATGGGAAGAGAATCACATATGTCACCGGCAATTATGAGATTTTTCCAGGTATTGCCCTAGTGCCTCATAGTACACCGGGGCTGGAGGAGATTGCAAAACAAGTTGATTTGTATGTAAAGGAGGGAGGAAGGCTCCGCCCCGATTCCTTTTCTCATGAGCAGAGCCTGGTTTTTGATACGGAGTGCGGGCTTGTGATATTCAGCAGCTGTTCTCACGGAGGAGCGGACAATATTATTCGGGAAATTGAGACGGCATTTCCCGGGAAGAAGCTGTATGCCATGCTGGGCGGTTTCCATCTATACAAGTCCTCTGAGAAGGAAGTGCGGGCTTTGGCAGAGCGTATTCGAAAAACAGGGATTCAAAAGATTTACACCGGACACTGTACAGGCGAGCGGGCTTTTGGTATATTAAAGGAGGAACTGGGAGACTGTGCGGAGCAGATTTATACAGGGATGGAGATTGAACTATAGCCTATAAGGAGCAGATATATGAGTATTAAAGCAATATTTTTTGATATTGACGGAACCCTTCTTTCTCATAAAAGTAAACGTGTGCCGGAGGATACCAGAAAAGCATTTGAGCAATTGAAGGCCAAAGGAATTAAGCTTTTTGCATCTACAGGCAGGCATATTTTGGAAATTGACAGATTGCCGGTTCGGGATATGGAGTTTGATGGATATGTGCTTTTGAACGGACAGCTTTGTCTGGATGGTCAGCGCCGGCTCTTATGGGGGAATGCCATTCCAAAGCAGGATTTAGAAGGGATTTTATCCTTCTTTGAGGAAAAGAAGATTCCGCTTGGCCTGTTGGAGCTGGAACGGTTTTATATAAACTTTGTAAATGCTCAGGTGAAGGAAGTGCAAAGTTCGATTTCTTCCGAGGTGCCGGAAGTAGGAAGCTATGAAGGCGGGGAGGTTTATCTGGTGGACGCCTTTATTAATCACAGGGAGGCAAAGATGCTTCTGGAGCGGATGCCTCATTGTAAGGTGATTTGGTGGAATGATTTGGGGGCGGATATTATTTCTGCGGGCGGCGGTAAAGTAGCCGGGATTCAGCACATGATGAGCCATTATCACATACATAGAGAGGAGATTATGGCGTTTGGGGATGAGGAAAATGATGTGGAAATGATAAAGTTTGCACAGATTGGTGTTGCTATGGGAAATGCGGTGGAACATTTGAAGCAACATGCAGATTATATAACGGATGATGTGGACGCAGGCGGGATTCTGCATGCTTTGCAGCATTTCGGAATTTTGGAATGATGGGATACTATGAACAGGAAACAGATTACATACGGATGTACTTGAGAGATATTACGAAACCGGAATGGAGGAACTATGTTATCATTTGAAAGCGATTATGTGGAAGGCGCCCACGAGCGGATTTTACAGCGTCTGGCAGAAACAAATATGGAGAAGCTTACCGGCTACGGGCAGGACCCCTATTGCGAGCGTGCAAAAGAAAAGATACGTAAAGCCTGCGAGTGCCCCGAAGCGGAGATTTTCTTTTTAGTAGGCGGCACGCAGACGAATACGGTAGCCATTGACTCCCTGTTAAAGTCCTATGAAGGCGTTGCGGCGGCAAAGACAGGCCATGTAAGCGCCCACGAAGCAGGCGCCATCGAATACCACGGCCACAAAGTACTGGAGCTTCCGGAACATCGGGGAAGAATCTGCGGTGATGATTTAAAGTCCCTGCTGGAAAGCTTCTGGCAGGATGAAAATCATGAACATATGGTATTTCCGGGAATGGTCTATATCTCCCATCCTACGGAATACGGAACCCTCTACAGCGAGGCGGAGCTGAAAGAGCTTTCGGCCATCTGTCAGAGCTATGACATTCCTCTCTACCTGGACGGCGCGCGTCTGGGCTATGGCCTTATGAGCCATGACACGGACGTAACCCTGCCTATGATAGCGAAGTACTGCGACGCCTTCTACATCGGAGGAACCAAGGTAGGCGCTCTGTGCGGGGAAGCCCTGGTATATACAAAGAAAAATATGCCCAAGCATTTTCTGAGCATTGTGAAGCAGCACGGAGCGCTTCTTGCAAAGGGGCGTCTATTGGGGATACAGTTTGATACCCTCTTTACGGATCGCCTGTACTTTGAGATCAGCCGCCACGCAATCGAGATGGCAGAGCTCTTGAAAGAGGGACTGGAGAAAAAGAAATATCCCCTTTATCTGCAATCACCCACGAACCAGCAGTTTGTCCTTCTGGAAAATGAGACATATCAGGCTCTGCAAAAGGAGGCTGCAATGGGCTTCTGGGAAAAGCCGGACCCGGAGCATACGGTAGTGCGTCTGGCAACAAGCTGGGCTACAAGGCGGGAGGATGTGGAAGCATTTTTAGCTCTGCTATAGGAGAAACAGAAGGCCCTGTAAAAATAAAACCGGAATCTTTGATGATAATCTGCATCAAGATTCCGGTATTTCTTATAATGGAATATTCTTATCTCCGCCGTAAAAACGGAGATGAAATACGGACTGCTAGCAAACGCCTGACTGAAAACGCTGGGGCCTTGCGAAGCTCTGTTCCACCTTCTCACGCACCTGCTGTTCTGTTAAGGGAGCGGAGGAGGAGAGTTCAAAATATACATAGCCGCCGCCTGCTTTTGCGTAGCCGCAGACCAGATAGCGGTGGCCTTCCGAAAGCTCCGCTTCCAGAAAGAGACAGGTATATGCCTCACGGTCAATCCAGTCTCCGATGGTGTAATCCCTGCCGGATTCATGGAGCATTACCACATGCTCGGACACATAGTCGGAGAGCACTTCATCCAGAATCCACTTTTCACGCTCCGCCAGATTCACATAAGTGAGTTGGACGGAAGACGGCGCTTTGACAGGGAGGATAAATGCGGTGAGGGTTCCATATTCTGCGGTTTCCGCGCTGTTGTCTGCCGGATTGGCAGCTAATACATCTCTTTTTATTGGCATAAGAGAACATGTAATTGCTGTCAGACCGATTAGGCATGATAAAAATTGCTTTTTCATAGACACCCCCCATTTCTGTTTTCATCTCGTGATTTGCAAATCAGTATGCGGAAAATCCGGTAAAGCTTCCGAAAATCTTTTAACATTCATAGCAGCGGCTGATGCCCGAAGCATACTGGCATGAGTTTCTTTTGTTTCTCCTAGTATACACAAAAAACATTACAAAATTATGAAGATAAAATTTATTTTGTATTATAATTTTGGACGAAATAATAGAATAATCAGAAAAATCAACAGATTAAAAGAAAAACAGACAAAAACGGACAAAAACGGACAAAAGATATAAGGGAGATAGCTTTTTCATTGACATTCCGAAGGCTTTTGATAGAATAAAAATTACATTGCCTTTTATGTATTTGGATTCGGAAGACGGAAAAACCAGAGAACAGATTTACCGCAGTCTGCTTTGATTTTTATAATTTGTTCCGTTTTTGTTATGTCAAAACATTAGTTTTAAAGATCTGGAGGAAGTGTTTATGAAAAAATCTGCCGCAATATTTTTGCTGCTGCTTCTTCTAACCGGGTGCAGGAATATCCCGGAGAAAGAGGAAATGCAGACGGATTCCTGGGGATCTTTTACAGCGGAAAAGACCTGCAGCTATGATGAAAAATATTATGCTATACAGGAAGTGGAAAAGATCGTGGACTCCGGAGTCAATCACATAAAGGTCTGCATCTATGAAACGGGGACAGAAGAAAAGGTATTTGAGTTTTATACGGAGAGAGCAAGGGATTTCTGGGGAATCTGCTGGGAGTCGGATACCTACAATATCTGGATTCAGTCCGGTGATACGGGGGTGTACTGCTACAGGTATGAGGATGAACGGTGGATACGGGACGATTCGGCGGAACGGCCGGAAGATATTCATTCGAAATACGACGATATGGAAGAATAAAATAGGAAATCTGATTAAAGTCTGCCTTTGAAATATGATTTGAAATATGCTATAATTTTAACAATGAGGCATTACAGATGTGTCGAAGCGGCTTTACCCTTTAGAGCTGTCGCGCAGCGACTTTTAATAGGAGGATATTAGAAAATGGCAAATGTAACATTTCGATTTGAGGACGGCGATCAGGTAACGGTGTCTACGGCCCTGGGAGAGAATCTCCTGGAGACGGCGCGGAAATCCAATGTGGTGGTTGACGCCCCCTGCTCCGGCAATGCTTCCTGCGGAAAATGTAAGGTAAAATTTATCAAAGGAAAACTGGATTCCAAGAAAACACGCCACATCAGCGATACCGAGTACGAGGAAGGCTGGCGCCTGGCCTGTGTAAGCCAGGTGGCCGGAGATGTGGAGGTTATGGTGCCGGATATTGCCTCCGCCTACCGCAGCCGTATGAAGGTGGCGGATTTAAGCTCCCCGGAGGAGGTAGCCATCTTTGACGAGTCCAAGCGCAAAATTGAGGAGGCAGAGCTTCCCCTCCACAACAACATTCACATTGTGCGGATCAAAATGGACCCGCCGAGCCTTGAGGATACCATGCCCGATATTGAGCGGGTAATCCGTGCTTTGCAGGAGGCTACCGGAATCCAGTATATTCGGATTCCCTATTCCTGTCTCAGAAAGCTCCCAAATACCCTGCGGAGCAGTAATTTTGAGCTTCAATGTATCATCGGACAGGCACAGCGCCATGTGTTCGTCTACGACGTATACGGAGCCAACGAGGATCTCATCGTAGGCGGCCTGGCTGTTGACATCGGAACCACCACCGTGTCCGCCGTTGTGGTCGATATGATAGACGGAAGGATTCTGGCCAAGGCGTCCACCGGCAACGGACAGATCCGCTACGGCGCCGATGTTATCAACCGAATCATTGAATCCACCAAGCAGGGCGGACGCACAAGGCTTCAGGATGCCATTGTAGCGGAAACGCTGAACCCCATGATTCAGCAGATGTGCAAGGCGGCTCATATCAGCACCCGGCACATTTACCGCCTGGCGATCGCGGGCAATACCACCATGAATCATCTGCTGATGGGAATCAATGCGGACCCGCTGCGGATGGAGCCGTATATTCCGGCATTTTTTAAGACAAACTCTTTCTATGCGTCGGATATTAATCTGAAGGTTCACCCGGATGCCCATATCATTATGGCGCCCAATATCGGAAGCTATGTGGGCGGCGATATAACGGCAGGCACTTTGGTGAGTATGCTGTGGAATCAGCCGGAGTTTTCCTTATTTATTGACCTGGGAACCAACGGAGAGCTGGTGTTCGGCAATTCCGACTTTATGATGAGCTGCGCATGCTCCGCAGGACCGGCCTTTGAGGGCGGCGATATTAGCTGCGGTATGCGGGCCACGGACGGAGCTATCGAGGCATGTACCATTGATGCGGAGACGATGGAGCCTGATTTCACCATTATCGGGGATGAGGGAGAGAAGCCCATCGGACTTTGCGGATCGGGTATTATTGATGTGATTGCGGAATTGTTCCGGTGTAAGATTATCAGCCCTAAAGGAAAGTTTATTCGGGACGGAAAGCGGATCAAGCGGGACGCCTACGGAATGGGCAGCTATGTGCTGGCATTTGAGGAAGAGTCCGGCTCTGTGAAGGATGTGGAGATTACGGAGGTGGATATTGATAACTTTATCCGGGCCAAAGGCGCGATTTTCTCCGCAATTCGTACCATGCTGAAAACACTGGATTTCGATATCAGCATGATCGAGCGGGTCTATGTGGCCGGCGGTATCGGAAGCGGCATCAATATGCAGAATGCCATCAATATCGGAATGTTCCCGGATATTCCGGTAGAGTGCTATCACTATATCGGCAACTCCTCCCTGTCCGGCGCTTATGCCATGCTTTTGTCTACCAAGGCGGAGCGGAAGGTGTATGAGCTGGCGCAGAATATGACTTATCTGGAGCTTTCCACGGAGCCGGGCTATATGGATGAGTTTGTGGCCTGCTGCTTCCTGCCCCATACGGACAGCTCACTTTTCCCGTCGGTAGAGCAGTAGGAAGGAGTAACGGTAACAATGGAATTTCCCTATGAAAAAGACAACAAGGAGCGGATTCCTCTGGAGCATTATTTGGAGGAATACCGTCAAATAGAACCCAAAGAGGCGGCTTCCCGCTGCGGTGTGGATTATGACGAGGAGAAGCAGCAGTTTCATATCCGGCTGATGGGATACCGCTATCTGGTGGATTATCCAAAGTTTGCCCTTCATCCGGAAAATGGAGAGGAAGGGGCGGTGCGCTGCTCGGAGATGGTTCCGGCTAAGATTATTGTGCTGCGTTTTCTAATTTCCGGCCAGTCGGTGAAGAGCACGGGAAAATATCTCACCTACCGGGAAGTGCCCTGGGGCGAGGTGTATTTCCGCCAGTTCGAGGGACGGTGCCTGACAAGGCTTAAATTTGCTTTTGGATTTAAACTGGATCAGTTTGCAAAGGCAATGGAAAAACTGGGGGCCGAGAAGATTTCTATGGGGGATGCGGCTTATGAGTTTGAGTTTATCAACGGACTCCATGTACGCTTTATTCTGTGGGCCGGGGATGAGGAATTTCCCCCTTCCTCGCAAATACTTTTTGAGGACAATTTTCCCTATGCTTACCAGGCGGAGGATTTGGCGGTGGTAGGGGATATCTCTATTACCACATTGAAGAGCCTGGCGGCTTCCTGACGGGAGCTTATGTCAATGAGCGTGATGGAAAACGGAAGATATCAATATAGAATGCTGCTTTGGCGACAGTCATCATGCTTGGAGATAGTCTGCATTACAGAAAGGTTGAAAATACCGTAAGAAAAATTTTGTTTAAAAACGGCGCTGTTGGATGTACGTTCAACAGCGCCGCTTTTATGGGAGTTTATTTCCGCAGGCATGGAGCCGGCGGATATGTAAGCAAGTTTATTTCACAAAGACAGCCCCGCTTTATCAGGAACTGTCGCAAGGGTCAAAAACTACGAAGCTTTCTGCGTTTTTCTCCTCGCACGTTTTAGGGGCGAATCGGCTTTGCATCAGCCCGGCTTGCCCCCAGTACCCTGGAAAATGCGTTCAGGAATACATAAATCAGAACCGTATAAACGCCCAGAGCAATTGTATTTTTTACCAGCCGGATTGTCAGAAGATACTGCCATTCCATTCCGTACATCAGGTGAAGCCAGAAGGTAGACAGGGTACAGGAAATGACAAATTCCGTGAGTCCTCCAAGTAAGGCTCGTCCCGGCGTGATTTTCGTGCGGTAGAGGAACATGCCGAACAGAAAGCCCATAATGGCATAAGTCAGTGTGAAGCCCGGGAAGAAGGGTGCGGACTGGGGTGTGACAAAGAAGCTGATCACATCGCCGGCAATTCCCACGGTCATTCCCATTAAGGGTCCGCCGTAGAAGGCCGCTGCGGTCAGGGCCAGGAAAGCAAGGCGAAACTCCAGAATTTCGGAAAACCGGATGTTAAAAAGAGACAGAACCACGTAAAGGGACACGAAAAGCCCGCCTAAGCAGATGCCCTGTACGCTGTGGATGCATCCCAGCTGCTCCTTGAAACGGAACGCATTTTTGGAACATAATTGCATAAAAAATACACCTCCTGTTGTGTGGTAGGTTAATGGTAACTGTATGAGCGGCGGCTTGAAAATGCGGACATTTTAAACTGCGCCCTGCTCATTGCTATTATAAATATCTAGCTCCGACCACACATGAGCTGCACTCATCTGTAGCAACGGGTGCGGATAATATATCGTAAGACAAGCGCACAGGCGCTTCCTTTTCGTTTCGAGGCGACTCCCCATCCATCGAACACTTGACGCATAAAATCCTACTTCGCTATTATTTATGAGACCCATTATAGCAGGTATTTTTAGAAATGCAATAGAAAAAGATAATATTTTAACAAAGTTTTAACAAAGTACTTTTGTATTAAGACAGAGAGCATGGGCAGATGGAGCGAAAATATGCGTCTGTTGGATAAAATGCTTAAAAGAAGGAAAATTTATTGACAATAGTTGGATGATTTGATAGGCTGTATACAGAAATTCAGATCAAACATTTCACAAGAGAATAGTTTGATATTACGGAACTGGAAACAGTAATATCCTCTCCGGCGCACAAATCGATTTGCAGGCACATGAATTTGTGACTGAAAATTGATTTCATACGAGTGTGCCGGAGAGGATATTACGGAACTGGAAACAGTAATATCCTCTCCAGCGCACAAATCGATTTGCAGGCACATGGATTTGTGACTGAAAATTGATTTCATACGGGTGTGCTGGAGGGGATATTACGGAACTGGAATAGGAGGACCAGCTATGGAGATTTTATTTGACACAGCCAATTTGGAGAGCATTAAGAAATACAGCCAGATTTACCCTTTCACGGGCGTTACATCCAATCCGAGCATTTTGAAGGCAGAGGGAAAGATTGAGTTCTTCGCCCATATGCGTGAGATTCGCGCCATCATCGGAATGGAACGCACGCTGCATATCCAGACCATTGCGGAGGATTTGGATGGAATTTTAAGAGACGCGGATGCCATTTTGAAAAATGTGGACTCTCGCGTATTCATCAAGATCCCCACCACAGAGGCAGGCTTACAGGCCATTATGAAGCTGAAAAGCCAGGGCGTGGGAGTGACGGCTACCGCCATTTATTCCAAGATCCAGGGCTTCATGGCAATTATGGCCGGCGCCGATTACATAGCGCCTTACCGGAATCGCATGGAAAACCTGGACGTGAACTTTGCCGAGGCCATTTCCGCATTCCGCAACGGAATCGAAGAGAACCACGCGAACTGTAAAATCCTAGCAGCAAGCTTCAAGAACATTGCCCAGGTCAATAAAGCGCTTCTTGCCGGCGCCCACACCGTAACCGTTCCGCCGCAGCTTCTTCATTCCACCTTCCAGATGGCTTCCGTGCAGAAGGCTATTGATGACTTCCGTGCGGATTGGGAGAGTGTACAGGATGCTAAGACGATTGGGGAGCTATAGGTATCTCAATCTGTACAATATAATCTTCAATGCGGTCAACGACCGTTTCATTGATTCCCTTTTCATAGGAGAAACCGGACAGAACAAGTCCCTGCTTCCCGGCATAGGCCAGGATTTCCGAGTAGCGGCGGGCAAGTCCGTCCCAGGCTCCTTTGTGAAAGGCTCTGAGATAATTTCCTTTGGGCTGCGTATGCAGCCCTTTTTTTCGCGGAAGAAACGGAATCTCAATAAAAAGCTTTGTATAATGCTGAAAATCGCCGTGAAGAAGGCTGTCCACAGGGATCATGGAGCCATAGGAAGCGTCATGGAGACGGCCGAGGCCGAAACGGGCTGTCTCGGCGGTGATCAGCTCTACCTCCTTTTCGAAGGAAGTGTTCTCATCAATATCCACCGTTACCAGGCAGCGCTCGTTCTTTTCCACAATACTGATTTCGGATAAATCCATTGTAAGCAGGGTGTTCATATTCTGTCGGTGGCCGCATAAGGTATTGCGGACTGCCTTAAGGTGGTTGATTTGAAGATCCAGGTCTTTTATCTTTTTATCCAGAAGGCATTTCAGATTTTCGGCGGAACGGTTTTTCATAAAAGCCTGAATTTCCTGAAGGGAGACATTCAGCTCCCGAAGGAGGAGAATGGTTTCCAGGATGGGGCTTTGATGGTAGCTGTAGCAGCGGTATCCATTGGACGGATGGATGGCCGCAGGCTTGAACAGACCGATCTCGTCGTACCACATCAGGGTCTTTTTGTTGATGCCGTGAAGGGCCGCGAACTGTCCGATTGTCAGAAGCTTGTCTTTTTCGCTCATATTTTCGTTTTCCATTTTATTTTTCCTGAGAGTGACCTTTCTGATATCTGACGCATGATTTGCCGGAATTATTTTGCTGTAAAGTAATTTAAAATTCCCTCTTGACCGTACTGTTACTGTACGGTATATGATACCAGATACGGAAGGAAACTTCAATAAGAAACTGGAAACAATCATATTTCGGGAGGAAAAGAATGGAAAATCAAAACGCATACCGAAAACCTGTAACTTTAAGAAACATTTTAAAATTCGCAGTCCCAACCATAGCCATGACTGTATTTATGTCTTTTTACACAATGGTGGACGGACTTTTTGTCTCCAACCTTATCGGCACCGACGCCCTGTCCGCTATCAATCTGACCGCGCCTGTGATTCAGCTTGTCACCGCCATTTCTACGATGCTTGCCACCGGAGGAAGCGCCGTGATTATGAAGAAAATGGGCGAGCAGAAGAGTGAAGAGGCCAGAGAAGATTTTACGTTTCTGATTCTGGTAAATGTATTCGTCGGCCTGGTTATGAGCGGTTTGGGCTATCTTTTGATGGATCGCATTTTTGCAGGAATGAGTCTTTCTTTGGAGGTGGAGGGTTACTGTGTGGAATATTTGAGCCGTTACCTTATGTTTACCATCCCTATTTTACTTATGAACAACTTTACCCTTTATATGATTGCAAGCGAAAAAGCGACGCTCTCCCTGGTTTGTTCCGTGACGGGCGGTGTTTTGAATATGATTCTGGACTATGTGTTTATTGCAGTCTTTGGCATGGGAATCAGCGGCGCGGCTGTTGCAACGGGGCTGGGGTATTCCGTTACGGCCGTAGCGGGCCTCTTTGTTTTCAGCAGCAAAAAGAGCCTTCTTCATTTTCGGAAGCCGGTAATGCGCCTCAGGGTTCTGGCAAATGCGGCCTCTAACGGATGCTCGGAGATGGCTACGGCTCTTGTGACGGGAATTATCACCATGATGTTCAACTGGACCATGCTCCGCTATGTGGGGGAGGACGGCGTTGCGGCGGTGACGATTATTATGTATGTGCTGATGTTTGCAAGCTCTCTGTATACGGGCTATTCCTATGGGGTGGCGCCGATGCTGAGCTTTTACTATGGGGAGCAGAATCATGAGAAGCTTAAAAAACTGGTGGGAATTAGTCTCAAAGTGATTTGTGCGATTTCGCTGGTGACTGTGGCGGCCTCATTTTCCCTTACAAGATCTCTGGTGTCCGTATTTGCCCGGCCGGACAATCCGGTGTATGATTTGGCGGTGACGGGAAACCGCATCTGTACTGCGGCGCTTCTTTTTATCGGATTTAATATATTTGCAAGCGGGATGTTTACGGCTTTGTCAAATGGTGTGGTTTCGGCGGTGCTGGCATTTTCCAGATCCTTTGTATTTATGCTGATTTCTATGCTTGTGCTTCCGATATTTTTGGGGGTAAATGGTATCTGGCTTGCTACTCCGGCGGCGGAGCTGATGGCTTTGGCATTGTCCGGCGCGATGTTTGTGAAATATCGGAGGCGGTACGGATACTAAGGCGAAATAAAACTTGCCAATTTTCCGGAAAGATGGTATACCTTAAGAATGATTGAATGACATTGGTATAATTATGAGGTAGAACTATGATTTCGGATGCTTTGCTGGATGCGGTCCTTGATACCTTGAGGACCCTTCCCTTTTTATTTGCGGCTTTTCTGGTAATTGAGTCCGCGGAGCACTATTCCAATCAATTCAGCAGCCGGGTACTGGCGCGGGTGGGGAAGGCGGGGCCTTTTCTGGGGGCGGTTCTCGGATGTATCCCGCAATGCGGATTTTCAGTGGCGGCGGCCAATCTCTACTCGGGCGGGCTGATTACCTTGGGGACGCTTCTTGCGGTGTTTCTCTCCACCTCCGATGAGGCGGTGCTGATACTGCTGGCCCACCCGGGAAGCGGTAAGGTGATTGGGTCTCTTCTGATCTGGAAGGTGATGATCGGTATAGGGGCGGGGTGTCTGGTGGATTTGCTGTTTCGGAAGAGGAAGGAGGAGAAGCATATTGAGGAAATGTGTAAAAGCTGCGGATGCAGCGATACCAGTGGAGTGCTTCGCCCGGCCCTTCTTCATACGGTGCGTCTGGGTGTTTATCTACTCATCTTTACTTTTTGCCTGAATTTGATTTTGGAGCTTGTGGGGATTGAGCAGCTTTCCAGGATTTTAGGGAAGAATACACCGTTTCAGCCGTTTCTGGCGGCGCTTCTGGGGTTGATTCCCAATTGTGCTTCCTCGGTGCTGATTACGGAGCTTTACCTGTCAGGGGGCTTGAGCTTTGCATCGGCCATTGCGGGATTGTGCGCCGGGGCCGGCGTGGGAGCGGCGGTGCTGTTTCGCTCCAATCATCCTGTGGGGGAAAATGTGAAGATTGCAGCGCTGCTTTATGGGATTGCGGTGGGTTCGGGGTTGCTGCTTGGAGTAGTAGTGTGAGTTTGGGATTGGAAAATAGTATCTTTAGGGAAGTACTTGGACAGTTTAAGGACACATGCTTTTATGGCTGGAAATTCATCGAAAATTCGGGTACAAATTGAAAGATGTGGAATTGAAAAAGAGTATCTTTTAGGAAATATTCAGTCAGATTTACGATACATGCATTTTGCGGATAGAAATTTATTGAATTTGCGGTTAGAGACGAAAAGAAGCAGAATAGGGACAGAAAGGAAGCGCATATATGGAACGAGAGATAGTTGAGCCTGTTTACAAGGAAATATTTCCTTTCTGGGAAGAGATTACGGAAGGGGATCGTGATTATATCTGCCGCCATTCCATGTCCGTAACATATGAAAAGGGAGCAGGTGTTCATGACGGCAATGAGTGTTCCGGGGTGATCTTTGTCTGCTCCGGCAGCCTTCGCCTTTCCATGATATCCGACGACGGCAAGGATATCACTCTTTACCGGCTTCACAAGGGGGATATGTGTATGCTGTCCGCCTCCTGTGTGCTTAAGTCCATTACCTTTGACGTATTCATAAATGCGGAGGAGGACAGCCAGTGCTATGTGATCAGCGGTCCGGCTTATGCCGCGGTGTCGGAGCGCAATCCGTCCATCAAAATATTTTCTCTGGAGGCTGCGGTGAGCCGCTTTTCCGATGTAATGTGGGTGATGCAGCAGATTTTATTTATGAGCATGGACAAACGGCTGGCTATATTTCTCACGGATGAGTCGGCCCGCACCGGATCGGATACCATCACATTGACACATGAGCAGATTGCCCGGTATATGGGTTCTGCCCGCGAGGTGGTTTCCCGTATGCTGAAATATTTTGCAAATGAGGGAATTGTGGAGGTTTCCCGTAAGGGAATCCACATTCTGGATAAGAAGCGGCTGCGGAAGCAATGTCTTTAAGCTGCTGCGTCTTGCTGACGGCAAACAGCCGTTTCGGGGACAGGCAGTCAGGCTCTTTTGGATTTACCGTTTTTGACGCAAATAAAAGAAAGGGCTTTATTAAAAGGATTGGAAAGGAGGCTTTGGTTATGGGAATTTGGATTCCGGAATAACGGCAAGGCGTGAGCTGATGTTATTCCCGCCTTGCTAATCAGGCAGAAATAAAAATTGATTAGGAGGCAAATAAAATGTCATATTTTATCTATGAAACAAAGAACATCTATTATCAGGTAACAGGACACGGAAAGCCGCTGATGCTCCTTCACGGAGACACCGCTTCTTCCAAAATGTTTGAAATGGTTCTGCCACTCTACAGCCGGCATTTTAAAGTGATTCTCATGGATTTTCTGGGAAATGGGAAGTCGGACCGGGTGGAAAGGTTTCCGGCGGACTTGTGGCACTCGCAGGCAATGCAGGCGCTTTCCTTACTGGAGCATCTTGATTTTGGAAAGGTAAGCTTGGTCGGCACAAGCGGCGGCGCGTGGGTTGCTCTGAACGCGGCCCTGGAGCGCCCGGATCTGGTGGAAAAGGTTGTTGCCGACAGCTTTGACGGAAGGACGCTTGCAGAGAATTTTGCGTCTGATTTACGAAAAGAACGGGCTTTTGCCAAAAATAACGGGATGGCCAGGCAGTTTTATGAGTGGTGCCAGGGGGAAGATTGGGAAACTGTGGTGGATCTCAACACAGAGGCTCTTCTCGCATGTGCCGATTCCAAAATCCCGCTTTTTTGCAGGCCGCTGAAAGAACTGCGGGTTCCGCTCCTGCTTATGGGAAGCCGGGAGGACACGATGTGCCGGAAGGATCTGGCGGAAGAGTATGGGCAGATGAAGGAAGAAGTCCCTGACTGCCGGGTACATATGTTTCAGACAGGCGGACATCCGGCGATTGGTACAAATGCGGAATGTGCGGCAAAAGTCATTGCAGACTTTATCAATGAATAATATATAAAAAGGGTGGTGCCGCAAAATTATCTGATTGAATGATTTTGCGGCACTCCCTTTTCTATTTTGGAATATAAGAATGGAGCCATTGTTCCATAGACGATTACGCATCTATTTTGCAACGGCCCCCTTTTGCTGTTTGACAGTTTATCTGAGTTTTTCAGCCAAGTAAAGCAAGGATTTGATCCTTCGGCTTAACGCCGGCTGACTGGTGGGTAATCTTTCCGTCCTTGATTACAACCAGAGTGGGGATGCTTGCCACGCCGAAGGCGGAAGCCAGCTCCGGCTCATTGTCTACGTTGATTTTGCCGATCAGGTACTGGGGATTTTCCTCGGCAATCTCGTCTACCAGGGGAGATACCATACGGCAGGGGCCGCACCAGTCGGCGTAAAAGTCCAGAAGAACGGGCTTTGTGCTTGTTTTTACGGAATCGAAATTGTTTTTATTTACAGTGAGTACTGACATATTTGTTACCTTCCTTTCTTTTGATATCCTTAGGATACCCAATTATTTTTTTATTTTCTGTGATAAGGTCACATTTCTTGCCTTGCAGATGAGCTGGGTCATGGTGCCCATAGGACAGTAGACACACCAGGAGCGCGGCTTAAACAAGACCATTGTAATCAGCCCCAGGATGGTGGAGGTCAGCATAACGCTGTAAAAACCAAAGGCAAACTGCGCCACCCCGTCGGAAAGCCATGTGCCGTGATAAGCCCAGTGCCAGGGAACCCGGAAGGTCCACAGAAGTGTCACCGCCATCTTCAGATTCTTTGCCCCGGCAAACACCAGGTAGGTGTTCCACAGCATAAGGAAGAACATGGCAAAGAAAAAAGTGAGAAATCCATAGCGGAAATAGTTGGACCGCATCCATTTTGGGATGTCTTTTTTCCGTGAAAGTCCGAATCGTCCGCCTGCGAGAGCGAATAATTGTCCTCTGCCGCAGTATTTGTTGCAGTAAGCCTTATTTCCCTTCGCGATGGAGATGAGAAGGGGGATGAAAAAGCAGAGCAGGCCGAGCCAGGCAAAGAGGATGTTGAAAAATCCCAGAATCAGATACGTAAGGGAAGCGATCCAGAGGTAATCATACCATTTTTTCTGTTGTTTCATGGTTCGGTCACCTCCATTTTAATAATGCTTGCAGGGCACTCTTTGGCGCATTTTCCGCATCCGATGCACAGGGCTTTGTTGACTTCGGCGCAGATGCCTTTTGGAACGGTGATTGCGCTCTTGGGACAGACCTTGACGCAGCATCCGCAGGCCACGCACTCCCGGGCGCTGATAGTTGCTTTTCTTTTTGGCATAAATAATCTCCTTCTGCTGATGTCCAAATGTACGGGCTGGCCGGTAATATGACGCATGGTCTGCCGGTACGGGATAGGGAATCGGACTGTTTCTATGAGTATATGGCAGGAAATTTTTTCTTTCCGTGACAAAGTCACAGAACCAATTGGCTTGCAGGATTTGTATGGATTAGGAAGTAATTGGAAAAAGATGCGGTTTTGGCCGGATGCGCATGGGGTAAGGGGAGTTTGCGGAACAAAAGACCGAAAAAATGAGATGGTGATTTCTTATAAAATCTGATAAGATAAAGAAAAATATTTTAGAATCCTGCTGTTCAAACAGGGAAAGGATTCCTTTTTTGGCGCAGGCGGTTTTGGAGGAAGATAGATGAAAAAAATAGGATGGTATTTGATGAGCATACTTCCGGTAGCTGTGATGCTGCTGATACAATTTGTGGGCAGCGTTGTTTTGATGGTGTGGTATATGCTCTGCTATGGTGTTGCGGACGGGGCGCAGATGGCGCTTGATAACTTGATGGGAATTATGGTAGTTACCCAGGTGATGACGCTTTTTGTTACGGGACTGTGGTACTATTTTGGAGTATTTCGGCAGAGGGCCGGAAGGAAAGAAGGGGAGAGGGGGCTTTTTTCCGGAAGCTCACTGGCTGGCATTTTCTGTCTTGCTATCGGAGCACAGTGTCTGATTGGAATAATGCTCCTTCTCTGGAGTATGGTGAGTCCGGGGCAGATTGAGGCTTATGAACAACTGATGGAGGACAGCGGAATTGGGGAGCTGACCGTATTTTCTGCCATTGCGACGGTGATTATGGCGCCGGTGGGGGAGGAACTTGTGTGTCGTGGCCTTTCATTGGAGTATTTAAAGCGTGCAGGCGCTCGGTTTTGGGTGATTAATGTGGTGCAGGCGGCGCTTTTTGGGGTTATGCACTTGAATCTGGTTCAGGGTGTTTATGCATTTCTGGTGGGATTGGTTTGCGGGTATCTGGTGCTGAAGTACCGGAATCTTTTGGCTTCCATGTTTTTCCATTCTGTTTTTAATGCTTATTCTACGTTTGGAACGTCAATTATTGAAAAGTTGGAGGCTATAAATTCGACGGTATATTATATTGGGTGTCTGATAGTGGGAGGTGTGTTCTTTTCTCTTGGGCTTTTGTTAATGAAGAAGGATCTTGGCAGGAAAGCGCTCTCCTGAGGGCAGAGAGGAGAAGGCCGGAGGCTTGCATTATGAAAACGGAGAATAGGGACAGAACGCTTTTGGTAACAGGGGGTGGGGGGACGGGATTGCCGCAAAATAAGCCGGACGGCTTTTCCATATCTGTGTTCGGACGGTTCACGTACAGTCTGTCTGCTTCGGACGGACATTGACCTGGTTGCTTTTTGTGTGTTTTTATGTTTTGGGGTCAATGTTCGTCCGTATCAGACAGACTGTGCGTGAACAGCCGGACACCGGATATCGGAAAAGCCGTCCGGCTTATTTTGCGGCAATCCCTGGCTTTGGGGGCGGCTTGTTTTTTGAGTTCTTTGTGTGGTGTTGCGTGTTTGTCTGCTGGTAAAGTCGCAAAGGCGCACGAGAGAAATTTTTATGAGTGCCTTTTCGAATAAAAGTTTCTCTCATTACAGGTGCGCCGAAGCGACTTTACTCTTTAGTGCCGTCGCGCAGCGACTTAAATAAAAGATAGGAGTATACTTCCAGGCCTAGTACGCCCAGGAGGATGATGCCGACGGTGATCTGGGCCATCCAGGGGGTGGGGAGGAAGCCGTTTAGAATCGTGCACAGTCCCATGAGGATGAATACGATGCCGCCTGCGGCATGAGTTTTTTTCCAGACCCATTCGTTTTCTAAGGTCCAGGGGTTTTTGATGCCCATTGTGTAGTTGGTGCGGAGCTGGGGCATGTAGTTGCCGACGGTGAGGAGGATGATTCCTACGCCGATGGGGATCAGGCGCTCTATGGGGACGGGGTAGCCGAGGCAGAGGGCGTTGGTGATCCATAGGGTGATGTTGAGGAAGAGAATCAAAAGGATGATGAATATTTGGTAGGCTTTTTGATGCTTTTCGTAGCTTTTGCCTCTTGGATCGATTTTGGGTATTATGCGGAGCATGAGCAGCATCAGCATGGGCAGCAGGGCAAGAAACAGGGTGGATGCTTTGCCGGCCCAATTGTCTGCTTCGCCGTATACGTTCCAGTGAATGGGGACTTCTTCGGGCAGCATGGGGTATACAAACAGGTGCCCTGCGAAGGATAGGATGCAGATGACGAGTAAAAAGATGGTTTGTTTTTTCATTTGCTTGCGCCTCCTTTGGAAAAATCAAAAAACCATTTGATTAGATCCTGGAAAATGGTTGTGTTTAAGCTGTAGATAATGTTTTGCCCCTTCCGCTCGTCCAGGACCAGGCCGGCTGCTTTCAGGGTGCTTAGATGGTGGCTGATGGACGGCTTGGAGATGTCGAAGTATTCGGCAATTTCGCCGGCGGACATGTCGCGGTCGGAGAGCAGTTCAAGGATTCTGCGCCTTGTGGGATCGGACAGGGCTTTGAAGGCATCGTTCAAGAGGTGGGCCTCCTTTCTTTTGTGCGGTAGGTTTTGGAAATATTTTTTATATTTAGATAAATGTCTAAATATCTAACTAAAAGATAACACAGATGGAACAGGGTGTCAAGTTAATATAGAAAATTTGGGATTTAGCTATTTGGCGGGTGATATTTTCCGGAAGATGAACATTCGGCCAAGGGGGGGATTTTTTTGGTTATTACTTTTCTGGTTTTCGGAGTATGATATTGAGGATAGCATTTTTGACATAGAAAAAACTGGTTGAGTGTGATAGAATGGCAATAAAGATATAAGGTTGTTAAACACTTGGTGATTTATTTAGAAGCAAATTTGAGAGCTGGAAGTTTTATAGTTTTTGTCCGTAAGATTTGATAGGGAAAGAAAAAGAGTTTATAGAATTATACAGAAATGCGGAGGCTGGTTATGGCAAAGGGGACTACAAATATTGGTTTTGAAGAAAAGTTGTGGCAGGCAGCAGATAAACTGCGTTCCAATATGGATGCGGCAGAATATAAGCATGTGGTGCTGGGGCTTATATTTTTGAAATATGTGTCGGACTCTTTTGAGGAAAAGTATCAGCTTTTATTGAGTGAGGGATATGGTGATGAAGAAGATAGGGATGAGTATTTGGCAGACAATATTTTTTGGGTTCCAAAAGAAGCAAGATGGTCTGAAATTCAAAAGTATGCGGCCAGTGCGGAGATTGGAAGCGTGATTGATCGGGCAATGGAAGCAGTAGAGAAAGAAAATCATTCCTTAAAGGGGGTTTTGACAAAAAACTATTCAAGAGCAGAGCTTGATAAAACACGTTTGGGGGAGCTTGTGACCTTATTTACGAATATAGAGGTTGGTTCAACAGCAGCTCAGGAACGGGATGTCCTGGGGCGGGTGTATGAATATTTTTTGAGCAAGTTTGCAAATAGGGAAGGCAAATTGGGAGGAGAATTTTACACACCTTCTTGTGTTGTGCGGACTTTAGTAGAGATGATTGAGCCTTTTGAAGGACAAATTTTTGATCCGGCTTGCGGAAGCGGAGGTATGTTTTGCCAGTCTGCCAGATTTGTAAAGGAGCATCAGGGGAATGTCAGACATATTTCTATTTTTGGACAAGAGAGCAATCCGACTACATGGAAATTGGCGAAGATGAATTTAGCAATCCGTCAGTTAGAGGCAAATCTCGGAAAACATAATGCGGATTCATTTCATGATGATCAACACAGGAATTTAAAAGCCAATTATATTTTGGCTAATCCGCCGTTTAATGTATCAGATTGGGGAGGAGAACGATTACAGGATGATATTCGTTGGAAATATGGTGTTCCTCCGGCAGGCAATGCTAATTTTGCATGGCTGCAGCATATGATTCATCATTTAAGTCCGGCAGGCGGTGTATGTGGGACCGTATTGGCAAATGGCTCTTTAAGCTCCAATACGTCTAATGAGGGAACTATTAGAAAAAATATGCTTTTAGGCGATGTGGTTGAATGTATTGTGGCAATGCCTGGTCAGTTATTCTATTCTACCGGGATTCCGGCATCCCTTTGGATAATGAGAAAGGGAAAGACAGAAAGAACTCAAAATAAGGTGCTTTTTATTGATGCAAGAAAACTTGGTTATATGATAGACAGGAAGGTTAGGGAATTAGCAGAGGAAGATATTAAGAGAATTGCGAATACTTATCAAAATTGGAGACAGGGAAAAGAGTATGAGAATGTAAAAGGATTTTGTAAAGAGGCGACAATAGAAGAAATTGAGGGGCAGGACTTTATATTGACTCCGGGGCGATATGTCGGGATTGAGGAGCAGGAGGATGATGGGGAACCTTTTGATGAGAAGATGAAACGCCTGACATCTGAATTATCAGTTATGTTTGAACGTTCTATAGAGCTGCAGGATGAAATTAAGAAGAAGCTGGGAGCAATCGGATATGAAATGTAAATTGTCAGAAGTTTGTGAATATGTCAAAGATAGATACATCATTGCAGTACGCAATGGTAAAGCAGAGCAGTGTTAAAATTGCTCATCGGAAATATATTGGATAAGGAGTAGAAAATGGGGGATTGGAAGAAAGCAAAAATCAAAGAATTTGCCGATGTTAAGGGTGGTAAAAGACTTCCAAAAGGAAAACAACTTATTAAGGAACCCAATAGCCATCCATATATAAGGATAAGAGATTTAGGAAAAACCAAATATTTACAATTAACTTCTGAATATGAATATGTTGATGATGAAACGCAGCAGTCGATTGCCCGTTATGTCGTGGATAAAGGGGATATATTAATAAGCGTAGTTGGGACAATAGGTTTAGTTGGTATTGTTGGTGAAACATTGGATAAAGCTAATCAAACGGAAAACTGCGATAAGATAATCAATATAAGAGGTGTGCTTTCAGAGTATCTGTATTATTATCTTATATCAAGTTTTGGTCAGGACGAGATTAAAAAAGGTACGGTTGGTGCTGTACAACCCAAGTTGCCGCTAAAAAATATTCAAGACATTACCGTTTTATATCCGCCAATAGATGAACAAGAAAAAATAGTAGAAATACTTAGCTCTATTGATAAAAAGATAGAAACAAATGAAGCGATAAACGATAATTTACCGCTGCATCAGGAATGGAAAGATGCGAAAAAAGTAGATTGCGGCGGTAACGAGGAAACAGCTGAGCTGTTTTCGAGTCTAAGCATGGCGGCTTAGAGATAGATGTCGGAGACATCCAGCTCGCCGGACATGAGTTTAGGCAGCAAGGTATCCCGCATAGTAGCCAAAGAGATGTTTTCTCGCTGATTCTCAGCAATAAGAGCAAACATAGATTTCAGCATCTCAGTGAAGTTCTTAGATGCATTATCTTTCGGACAAGGGATTTCACACACGCCTAAGTCAGATGGTTTTATCGATGGAAAAGTCGATGTGCTTTGTTCTGCCAATTGCTGCATTTTTTCAATAAACTCATTCTCGGTTAAGCATAAGTAGATGAGTTCATTGGACACTAACGGATTATTACTCCTTATTACAGCAAAACCAGTGGAGCCAAGCATATTCGGCATAGGAGCATTTAAAATGCCGAAATGTCTTTGGTTAGGCCGCACTGTAGAAAACACTATATCGTTTGGAGCGATTTTTCGTCTTGCGCGACTTGGCAATTTCTCAGTGGATGGGGTAATATGCTGTATTTCTGCTATACAACCATCAGTTATGTTGCTTGTGTCAAGATAATTTACATATTCCCATTCTTCTTTTGGGGAATACGTATCGGGATTGATTGAAGCTATTTTTGCAAGAGGCAACAACTCATAATCACTTGAGTTTTCAGTAATCCACTGCTTTGTGAGTGTTCTCACTTGGACATATAAATTATCGTTTATATGCATAACATATACAAGATACAGAAAGGAGATTAGCTATAATGATGATTCTAAATGAATTGGATTCCACTTGCGGACTCTCTGATGAGGAGTTAACGGTAAGATTCAGGGAATCTATAAGGATTGATAATGAGGTAAGAAAAATAAAGGGTTTGCCTATTGCAGGATATGACGATAAAACTCAGAAAGCGTATCTTGAATATCCGGACGGGAGGCGTGAGTATGTCGGAAAATGATGTGGTAAGACTTCCAGAAGTCGTTGTATTTGCCGGTCCAAATGGGAGCGGCAAATCAACAATCACCCGAATGGCAAAGATTGGAGGTGAGTATATCAATGCAGATGATATAAAGAGGACTACGTTGTGTACGGATTTGGAGGCAGCTGTAAAAGCGGAAGAATTAAGGGAACGCATGATAGTGGACAGAAAAGATTTTACATTTGAGACTGTGTTGTCTACTGACAGGAATCTGTTGTTACTACAAAGAGCGAAAGAAAAGGGATATTTTATCAGGGGAATTTATGTTTTAACATGCAATGCAGATATCAATGTTGCAAGAGTGAATGCAAGAGAAGCGCTGGGAGGGCATGGTGTTCCGGAAGAAAAAATCAGATCCAGATATGATAAAGCGCTCGCGCTGATTCCAAAGTTTGTCGAGATTTGTGATATTCTGCACATATATGATAATACACAGGAGCCGTTCAGAATATTTAAGAAACGTAAAGACGTATATTATCGTTGGAGTAATTTATATTGGAGTAATGATGATATCAAAAAATTAAGTGGAATTGCAGAATATGCAAATTAATCCATAGGTATATAGAACTTAAGAGTTGAAAGTTTGTAACACTAAGAAGCCAGGGAATCCCACTGTTCTTCTGGCTCTTCCTGCAATCCCTGAATTATCTGCGTTATGCATAATTCGGGCTTTTGTCCTAAAAGACGAAAAAAATGTTTCCGGAAATAGTGCATAAGGGTTGCCTCGGACACCCTTCCCCTGGAGGGTGTCCTCTGGTAACGGATCCGGTCAGAACTAACCTTCCCCATAAAACGGATGGAAATGCTCTGCAGAATTCCCATTGCGATACAGGATAGTGCCATATGCATTTCAATGGCACGGACCGCTTCCAGCACTTTTTTGCGTGGCATTTCGCCTTCCACCCGCTCCAGGGGTGTCGGCTCTCCCTTCTTCTGGTAATAGCTTAGCTTCGGCATATACTTTGACCAGAAGTGGTAGCAGAATGCGCCAATCTGTTGCTTCAGTTCCCGGAACGTACACTCGATCCGAAAGCGGTAGCTGTAAAGCCGGATAATGGACAGTGGTTCCAGTGCCGGGCTGGTGCTTACCAAGATGCTCCGGATGCTATTTATTTCCATCAGCACAAACCGCAGTTCTTGATATAGCTTCTGCCCCCATAATAGGTCAATGCAGTAATAACGGATGGTTTCCTTTTTGCCATAGAGTTCCAGTTCCGTTTCACAGAACTGCTCATTATGGGAGACGAACAGAGCTTTCAGATGGACAGCTGTCCCTTTTTTAGGCGGCCGTCCCCTCCCAGGTTTGCGGGGGCCAGGCTTCTGGTATGCGGTACAGGACTTCTTCGCTTTTGTGATGATATCCATGCGCACATCCCCACTGTCATTAAGGGATTTCAACTTTTCAAGGGCCGACACACTAAGGAAATACCTGTCCAGCAGGAGCAGGGAATCACCAAACGTAAGGGCGGCATGGTAAGCATCTTCCACCATCTGAACCACATGGGAGGCAGCTGAAACAGATGCGCCTTTCCACTCCCTGGCAGCCTGGAGACCGTCATGGAGCCGAATGCTTAAGGGGATGCATGCCCAATTGCGGGCGCTCCCGGCCAGAATGCCAAGCCCGCCGAACATATGCCCGTGGATGTATTCCGGTTTAGCTGAATTTTCAGATTCCTGGAACAGCTTCTTTACCCCGGGCATACGGCGTCCTTCTTTGGACTGTTTAACCCCGTCACCTACAAGGACATGGAGGCTTTCTTCTTTATATAAAGGTGCATACTGCCTGACAGCGGAGAACCAGCGCCTACGGATATCCTCTAATGACCAGGATGAGGCCCTAAAAAAATGAAGCAGGGAATCATAACAGCCCGGGTTAAGAGCAAGGTCACGTATTATGGAAGTGACACCAAGTTTATCGGAACGGAGCATAAGCCCTATGTTGATGGCCACAAACCAACGGAAGGCAGCTTTGCGGGAAAAACAGGATTCAAAGTGGAACAAAATATTTTCAATAAAATTTAGCATAATCATATAGTCAGCCACCGAAAGGTATGGTAAACTCATACACGAATAACTCTTTTGGGTGGTTTTTATCCTTTTGTTGTGGTGACTATAAGGATACCATAAAACATACAAAAGAGTTATTCTTTTATTGAAAACTTTCAACTCTCAAGTATAGAAGTTATTTGCTGTTCTATACTCCTCTGTGAGTGGCAGAAGTCAAAGCTAGGGACTGCTGCTCCGTAGCCTTTCTCTAAAAAACGAAGGAGGAAAGACTATGAAAGAAGAATTGATGAACAAGATTATTCAGGGGATGTTACTGCTTTTAGACAATTCACAAATGGGACATTTATTAGAAGTTCTGAATTGTGCATTATTCGGATATGAGGTTAAAAAGTCGGACGGTATTGAGGATAAGAATATTGAGCAGGAGAATATAAAAATACTGGATGCGTTCATTTCGGCTAAAAATATTGAGGGTTGTTCTGAGAAATCCTTAAAATATTATCGAACAACGATAGAGGTGATGCTTGCGACCATTGGAAAGGGAGTTTTGCATATTAAGACGGAGGATTTGAGGGAATATTTGACGAATTATCAGGAAGAGAAGAAATCCAGTAAGGTAACGATTGATAACATTCGGAGAATCTTGTCAAGTTTTTTTGCATGGTTGGAGGATGAGGATTATATATTAAAAAGCCCTGTACGAAGGATACACAAGGTTAAGGCAGCCACAGTTGTGAAGGAGACATATTCTGATGAAGAAATAGAAGTTATGAAAGATGGATGTGACAATCCGAGAGATTTAGCTCTAATTGATATGCTTGCATCAACAGGGATGCGTGTTGGAGAATTGGTTTTATTGAATCGAGAGGATATAAATTTTGCAGAGCGGGAATGTGTAGTATTTGGTAAAGGCAGTAAAGAGCGCATCGTTTATTTTGATGCGGGAACAAAAATACATTTACAGGAATATCTGGATGGACGAATAGATGATAATGAGGCGTTGTTTGTTTCGTTAAAGGCTCCTTATGATAGGCTACAGATTGGTGGTATTGAGGCCAGGCTTAGGAATCTGGGGGAAAAGTTGGATTTATGCAAAGTACATCCACATAAGTTCCGACGTACTCTTGCGACAGCAGCTATTGATAAGGGGATGCCGATAGAACAGTTACAGCGGTTACTTGGACATCAGCGAATTGATACGACATTGCAATATGCTATGGTCAAACAGAGTAATGTAAAGTTGGCGCATAGAAAATATATTGGATAAGGGAAAGAAGTATGAGTGAATGGAGAAAAATACCGATTGGTGAATTGTGTGATTCAATTTCTGATACATATTCTGGAAAAGATGCTGAGGTTATATTGATAAATACTTCTGATGTTTTAGATGGAAAGATTCTAAATCATGTTAAAACACTAAACAAAAATCTGAAAGGACAATTTAAGAAAACATGTAACTATTCAGAACCCCTGATAGAGTCCATGTGACTTTTTGTGAAAAACAGAGAAAATAAAAAATTTGTTTTCACTCAACTTGTCTCTTGTTGGTGGATA
>CAJTDE010000026.1 GCA_910574835.1 Clostridia bacterium
CCGGAGAAGGTCTTCGGACATGTCCGCAGGGAGCAGCTGAAAGCTGCCGCCTGAAAACAGAATGAGCCGGTAATGGCACGGGGACAAGGAGGGTTCCTCCATCAGCCCAAAGAGGCAGCAAACAAGCACAAGTCTGCTCCGTGCCTTTATCCATAAAGCAGAATGAAGGAATGTGAGGGCACAGACCCAGCGAGAACTGATAGGGTAAGCGAATGGATATGAATCGGCAGGACACCATCACCAATCATTCCATCCAATCATGGATGATGATATATAAATATAAAAATATATCGGGAGATATATTGACAAATTTCAAATATTGAGATAGGAGGAAATAAAAATGACACTGGAAGAAAAACGTTTACAGTATGCGAAAGAGGATTTTGACTTGTTTATGAAAGTGGATGTGAAAGAGATGATGGCTCTGGCAGATGCTATTCAGGAAGCAAAAACCGTATTTGTAGGAGGCTGGGGCAGGGCAGGCGTGACCGGGAAAATTTTGTCCATGAATTTATCACAGATTGGAATTTCAACGTATGTGGTCAGCGATATCGGCATTTGTCAGCCGGCGGCGCATCCGGGCGACTTGTTCGTGATCTGCTCTAATTCGGGAACGACCCGTACTATGGTGGCCCTGGCGGAGCGGGCAAAGGAGCTGGGGGTAGATATTGCGCTTATAAGCTCTAATGCGGATTCTGCTATTGGAAAGCTGGCAAAGGTAAATGTAGTCATTCCAAAAACACAGATGGAGGTGGACAGAGAAGATTCTGCGTGGTGGCCCTTCTACCATGTAGATGGACAGGTTATGGATTTTGTTCGGGAGATTATTATGGAACGGACCAAACAAACGATGAAAGATATTATGTACTATCACAATAATCTGGAATAAGCGGAGGAAGGGATGATTCGTTTAATCGTATCCGATATGGATGGAACTCTACTTCGGGACGACGGAACCATGCACAAGGGCATGGTTCCGTTGATCCAAGGACTGAGAGAAAAGGGGATTATATTCATAGCGGCCAGCGGAAGGCCAGCATTTAATCTACATGAACAGTTTCAAGAGGTATATTCTGAGATAGGTGCGATTGCCTTTAATGGAGCATGTTTGCACTATAAAGGAAGAATTCAGAAATTTTCATCTGTGGATCCGGATGTTTGCAGAGGGATTGTAAAGAAAGTTCGGAAAAAAGATGGAATTTATGTCAATATGGATGGAATAGATACCTCCTATCTAGAAGATTTGGAGTGCCCGCTGTGGGAATGGAAGGAAGCGCGGGAACATATGAAGGTGGAAAATCTTGAGTATGTGGTTGAGAGAGAGCCTATCTACCGAGTAAGTGTTATGAAGAAGATGGGAAATGAATACCCAGAAGAAATTGCAGAAATGTTGGAGGAGTACAGAGGAAAAGCGGAGCTAATCAGAAGTGATAGCAGAGGAATGGATTTGTCTGGGCTTGGGAATAGCAAGGGAAGGGCATTGGAGTGGATACAGGATTTTTTGAAGGTGACTCCAGAGGAAACCATGGTATTTGGAGACTATTACAATGATAAGGAATTGTTTTTAAGAGCAAAGTATAGCTTTGCTCCCATCAATGCCTGTGAGGAGATAACCTCTCTTGCCTGGAAAATAATCGGAGATCACAATCAAGATTCGGTGTATGATACGATACAAAATTATTTGAACTCAGAAAAAGAATTTCCAGAGAAATAAGGAGGATGAGGAATAATGGTAAAACTGGCAACTGTGGGAACAGGCTGGATTGTGGACATGTTTCTGGAGGCTGTAAAGCAAGCAGATCCGGAGTTTGTACATACAGCAGTATATTCTTTTCGGGAAGAGGAGGGACAGGCATTTGCGAAGAAGCATGGGGTGGAGCATGTTTACACAGATTTGGATGAGCTTGGAAAATCAGATGTGGATGTGATATATATTGCAAATCCCAATGCTCTGCATTATCCGACTGCGAAGAAAATGTTGGAATATGGCAAACACGTGCTTTGTGAAAAAACCTCTGTAGTAATCTCGGAACAGTTGGAAAAGCTGTATCAGATAGCAAAGGAGCATCAGGTATTGTTTCTGGAGGCAATAAAGGCACTGTATTTGCCGGAAGCAGAAACCATTCGGAATGCTCTGAAAAAGCTGGGGCGGGTTCATATGGCAAAATTTGATTTCTGCCGTTTTTCTTCTAAGTATCCGGCATTTCTACAAGGAGAGAGACCAAATATATTTAATCCGGCGCTGGCAGCCGGAGGATTGATGGATATGGGGATTTACAGTGTGTATCCTGCTGTTTACTTCTTTGGTGCACCAAAGGAGGTAAAGGCACAGGTAAATTTTATGCCCACAGGAGCGGATTTGGCAGGCACTGTGCTGCTTGGTTATCCAGATGTGCATGTAAACATTTGTTGGTCGAAGGGGAGTACATCAGGACATGACAGTATTATTCAAGGGGATAAGGGAGTTCTGCATATGAATACCATGGAGTATTTTGGAGACAGCTATATTGAGTATACAGATGGAACTAGGGAAGAGATTGTAAGCTGGACTCCGGGAAGAAATCCTATGGCTGGAGAGGCAAGGATTCTGTATGAAATGGTATCTGGCATAAATCGGCATGAGGATTTCTATCAGGAAGCCTGTGCAAGAACCAGACAGGTGATTCTTCTGATGGAGCGTATTCGTGAGGACGCAGGGATTACATTTGCGGAAAACTGTTATCAATGTTAGAATTTTTCTGGCGGACAAGGAAACAATTACATTTTGGCAGCTGAAGGTATTATGTCAATCGAGGTATGGACAGAGAGTAAGGGAGTGTTCAAATGGGACCTTATGTGCAGACGAAGCAAGAGATTTTGGATTACATCCGACAGGAGACGAAAGGATTTCAGACTTGGCATATGGAGGGCTTTTCAGCAAGCGGTATCAGTCGAAAGAAAAATATCAGCCGAAGTCTTGTAAGCCAATATTTGAATGAACTGGTTAAGGACGGGGAGTTGGTGAAAATCAACTCCCGGCCCGTATATTTTCTGCACCGGGAGACATTGGAGATACAATATGATGTAAGGATTCAGGGAAGAGTCTACTATTCTGTGGACGAACTGATGCAGGAGCTTCTCCAGGCCCGATATCAGATGCTTGATTTCGGAAATGCAATCGGATGTATGGCCAGCCTTGGATACTGTGTGGAACAGTGTAAGGCGGCTGTCAGTTATCCGCCTGTGGGACTTCCTATTCTTCTTACCGGAGAACATGGCACCGGGAAGTCCTGGTTTGCAAAGCTGACCTATGAGTATGCCCAGAACAACAGCTTGATTGATGCAAACCGTGCCTTTTATGAAATTGATTGTTCGGAATATTCGGAGAATCCGGATAAGCTCCGCATAACATTATTTGGAGAACGACACGGAGATGGAAGTGTGACGAGGGGGCTTATGGAAGCGGCGGAGGGAAGCATCCTATTTTTTGACGAGGCCCATAATCTTTCTTCGGAGTGTCAGGAACAGCTATTCAGCTATTTGGACGAAGGACATTTTCACAGAGTGGGTGACAAAGAAAACTGGGTTGTTTCAGGAACCCGCCTGATTTTTGCAACCATGAAAAATCCGCCGGATGTATTTTTACGTACTTTTCTTCGCAGAATCCCGGTGATAGTTCATTTGCCAAGTCTGGCAGAGCGATCCTATGAGGAAAAAGAAGAGCTGATTGTGCGCTTTTTAAAACAGGAGTCAGCCAGAATGGGACAGGAGCTTTATATCAGCCGAAGAGCTATGAATGTGCTGCTGCATCACACCTATGGAGGGAATATTGGTGAGCTTATCGGCGCAATTCGTACCAGCTGTGCATCTGTCTGGCTGAATAAGGGGAAGCAAGATAAGCTGGCGGTTTTACTCTACTGCCTGCCGGCACATCTTCTGGCTGCTATGAAGGTAGAAAAGGAAAGTATTGGTGAGGAGGACGCACTGATCAATATCAGCCGATATGAACGGGACAACTCGACTGATCGGATTACGGCTATGTTCGATGAGCTTCTCGACGCGGTTGTGGAGCATGGAGAGAGGGAGAGCTCCTTTACGGAATTTTTGGATTTATCCATGAAAAGCATCTGGATTTACTATGATTACCTTGTATTTGAAGAAAAATATGTACATGTGAAAATACGGGCGGTTCAAAATGTTTTAACAGAGATTTTTGACGCCGTTTCCGAGAAGTACGCAATGATATTGCCGGTGAATTGCAGCTTTGTACTGGCAAGAAGTACATTTTTAACCGGTCAGAAAAGTCAGATGATAGAACAGTGGGAGCAGGAACGAAGCGAGGAGCTTCAGGAAGCGACTGAGCTTCTGGAACGGGAAGCAGCACAGGAAAGCCTGATTGCCCATGAAATACTGCAGGCCATTCGGGACAATCTGGATATGAAGCCTCAGAAAATAAATCAGATTTTTTTGACTTTGAATATTGCCTATTACAATTGTAAGCTGCAGTTTAGGGATACAACCGGTATTATTATTAGTCATGGATATTCTACCGCAAGCAGCATTGCGGACACAGCGAACAAAATGCTCGGTACTCCCATGTACTATGCTATGGATATGCCTTTGGACATGCAGCCGGATGAGATTGTATTTCGTCTGAAAAAGCATATTACCACTCATGGAATCTACCGGAATATTGTGCTTTTGGTGGATATGGGATCTTTAGAGCAGATTGGAAGCCAGCTTGAGGACATTCCCAATATTAATGTAGGGATTGTAAATAATGTATCCACACAGATGGCTTTGGAGATTGGGTTTCGGCTAATGAATCGTACGGAGATGGAAACGATTCTAAAAGATCTCTGTCAGAATATGAAGCTGTCCTATAAGATGATTAATACTCAGAAAAGGAGTCCTGCAATTTTGTTTACCAGTGAGATGGGGGTCCATTCGGCAGAACGTATCATGGAGCTTTTTAAGTCCAGTCTTCCGGGGAAGGCAGGAGAGCTTAAGATGGTATTCTGTGAGTATCCGGCGTTGCTTCGGGAGGAGAATACCTTCCTTGAAAAATATCAGGTTCTCTGCGTCATAGGAACCACGGATCCGGGGAGCCTTAAGACGCCTTTTTTCTCTTTGGATATGCTGATTGCCGGAGAGGAAAGCCGAGCTATGGAATACCTGCTGATGCCCTATTTATCCAAAGAAGAGGCAGAGAAGCTATCCGAAAATCTATTGAAGAATTTTTCCCTTCAGAATGTCCTGCAGAACCTGACAATATTGAATGCGGATACGCTGCTGGAGTTTGTGATTACGGCAGTAAAGAATCTGGAAACCCTGTTGGGGAAAAAATTTACCAACCGGATGCTCACCGGCTTTTATGTGCATATGAGCTGTCTGGTAGAACGCTTAGTGACAAAGATGCCTCTTGGAGAACTGGAGGGGCAGGAGGAATTTGGAAGAACTCATACGGATTTTGTTATGAAAACCCGGAAAGCCTTTTCGGAGATAGAACACCATTATCGGATTCAGCTTCCTTTAAGTGAAATCTTATTTTTGTTTGAGTTTATTGAAAAAGAAGAGCGGATAATGTATATTCAAAGTGATAAAAAAGAGTAAATAGGAGCTGCTGCCGTGCAGGAAATTGCATGAAGAGCAATTCGGAGGCCGGCTCGCCGTTGAAGACGGACGGGATCAACGGCATCATCCTCAATCCCTGGAATCGGACAATTATGCTGGATAAGCAGCTAATCCGTATTATTTTGGGTGGGAACTGATTTGCAATGTGCCCGGTACTGGCTGGGACTTACCCCTTTTTTCCGTTTAAACAGTCTGGAAAAGTACAAAGTATCCTCGTAGCCTACGGACAGCGAGATGATTGATACGGGCAGCTCCGTAGACTTTAAAAGGGCGCAGGCTTTCCGGATGCGCAGATCCAGAAGGTATTCCTGAACGGAAGAGCCGATGGCGGATTTGAACAGGCGGTGAAGGTAGGAGCGGTTTAAGCCTATGGAATCCGCCAGATCCTGAACAGAGACATTGCAGGCATAGTTGGATTCCAGATAGGTCAGAGCTTCTTCCACATAGTTGATTTGCTTTTCTCCCGGAGTGTACTGTTCCCGGGGGAATTTGCTTGCCAGGAGAAAGAGATATTCGTAGAGGATGCTGTTCATCATAAGGTCACGGTTGGCGTTTAGATGGCTTGCTTCGAACATTTTCTCGTGGCAAAGGCGGATGCGGTCGTCGCGGCCGTAGTGAAAGACCGGGATGGATAAGAGAGAGGTGCGCTCTAAGAAGCCTTTGATCTTGACGCCCTGGAAGCCTATCCAGGTGTAGATCCAGGGATCTTTGCGGTCGGCCTCATAGTAGATAAGCTCGTCGGGGCAGATGAGAAAGGCGTCGCCTTCTTTTAGGTGGTACATAGTTTCCTTTGTTTTGTAGTAGCCCTGACCTCCCAGGATGTAGTGAATAAGATAGCCGCTGCGGACAATGGGGCCGTAGCTGTGGCCGGGAGCGCAGGTTTCGTAACCGCAAGTGTAAACGAAGGCGTCAAGGTTTTTAAAATAGTCATTGGAAAAGAGAAAGTCCTGCATCTTTTTCGGCTCCTTTTTATTCCCGCATATACCCCTGGTGTTAGGCGGAGTTTTAGTCACAATGGTACATGAGAAGACAACATTTGTCCATGTCCTCTTTATTATAATATAGTATACTGACAATAACAAGAGCGGATGTGAATCCGCAGAGAAAGGGGAGTATACAATGGACGAAAAGAAACGACAGAGATATCTGGCGATATCGGAAAAGCTGACGGAGCTGGTAGGAGGTGAAAGCAACATTCAGGGTGTGGCGCATTGTGCCACGCGGCTTCGGATTGTACTGGAAAATAATGATGCTGCGGATTTGAAAGCGATTGAGGATTTGGATTTGGCCAAGGGTGTGTTCGTGGCAGGGGATCAGCTTCAAATTATTTTTGGGGCCGGACTGGTGAATGATGTATACGAGGTGTTTACGGAGTACACAGGGAAACGAAATATGAGCCTGAGTGATCTGAAAACGGAGGCGAACAAGAAGATGAATCCGATTCAGAGAATTATCAAAGCTCTTTCAGATGTATTTATTGATATTATGCCGGGGATTCTGGCGGCGGCTTTACTTACGGGACTTTCCGGTGTCCTGGCAAATGTGGATCTGGTGCAGAACAGTGAGACTCTTTTTGGCATTACAAAGCTGATTAATATTTCTTCCGGCGCCATATTCGGATTCCTGCCTCTGGCCGTGGCCTACAGCGCATGCAAGCGGTTTGGCGGAAGGCCGATACTTGGTATTGTGATGGGCTGTATTATGCTTTCTCCCAGCCTTGCGGATGCTTATGCGGCGGCTCAGGGAACGGTTGAGGTAACTACCCTGCATCTCTTTGGCATGGGCGTGGATCTGGTTGGCTTTCAGGGCGGTATTATCGTGGCGCTTTTGATGGGCGTTGTCACGGCAAAGCTGGATCTGTTCTTTGAGAAGAAGGTGCCGGAGGTGATTCGCCTTTTGGTTTCTCCGCTTCTCACAACTTTGGTTGGTGCGCTATTGCTGTTTACGGTTATCGGACCCCTGGGAAGAGGGCTTGCTTCCGGTATTACAAGCGGACTGGTATGGATGACTCAGAATCTCGGCGTGTTTGGATATGCTCTGTTCTCCGGAGTTCAGCAGCTTGTGGTAATTACGGGACTTCATCATATCTTTGGCGCGATTGAGGCGCAGCTTTTGGCGGATACGGGAAGAAATATTCTGAATCCCCTGATGTCTGTGGCTATGACGGCTCAGGGCGGAGCGGTTCTTGGATATCTGCTTCGGAATCGGAAGGATGCCAAGACACAGGAGCTTTGTATCCCCAGCTTTGTGTCGGTGCTTTTCGGAATTACGGAGCCTGCGCTCTTCGGCGTAAATGTGCGGTTTAAGTATCCGCTGATAGGCGGTTGTATCGGCGGGGCCATTGGCGGAGCGGTTGTTTACTTTACAAATCTTGCGGCACTTGGTTTCGGAACCACAGTTGTGCCCGGAATCGCTTTGGCAGACCCGGCAGGCAACGGTTATGTAAACTATGTGATAGCCCATGTGATTGCTCTGGCAGCGGGCTTTGTGATGACCTTGGTTTTGAGCGGTTTTCAGAAGCAGACGAAGATTTTGGAGGAAAAGACGGCAGAGGTGAAGAGAGCGGAAGCATCAATGCCTGTGATTCTTTCGGAGGCTGCGGATTATAAAGAAGGGACGTTTCTTGCTTATACGGCCGGTGAAATGATTGCAATGGAGGATGTGAAGGATGAGACTTTCCGCAATAAGATTCTCGGCGACGGCATTGCGATTCGGCCGGAGGAGGGCGCTGTCTATGCGCCGGTAAACGGTACGGTGGCCAGCGTGTTTGAGACGAAGCACGCGATCTGCCTGATATCGGATGCGGGGGAGGAAATTTTGATTCACATTGGTGTGGATACGGTGAACCTTCAGGGAGAGCATTTTACGGCTTATGTGAAGGACGGCGATAAGGTGAAGGCCGGACAGCTTTTAATCCGATTTGACTTGAAGAAGATAGCGGAAAAGGGTTATGATACGGTCATTCCCATGATTTTCACGGACCCGGAGCATCAGCCGGATATGAGCGGATGGGAGCTTCGGAGGGTCGGACACGGTGAGTGTTTGTAAATAAGGCTTTTATTGGAAGTTCTGATTTGATATAATCTATTGTTTGAAAAGGGTCAGATGGACGGGGAAGCCTGTCTGTCCGGCCCATTAAGAGAATCAACTGGAATGGAGACGGAAAAAATGGTAAAAAGTCCGATGAAAAAGGATGCCTATCTAAAAAATTTTCAAGACAGAAGAGAATGGTATGAACGTGTACAAAGGGACCCGGCGCGTTTTAAGTACCACATTCAGCCTCCTATGGGATGGCTGAACGACCCCAACGGTCTGTGTCAGAAGGACGGCGTCTATCACATTTATTTTCAATACTGTCCTTTTTACCCGGAGCTTGGAAGCATTTTCTGGGGACATATGACCACCAGAGATTTTATTCACTTTGAGGAGCAGGAGCCGGCGGTGTACTCCGATACTCCCTGGGACTGCAACGGACCCTACAGCGGTTCGGCTTTTGAGAAGGACGGAACTCTCTGTTTCTTTTATACGGGAAATGTGCGGTATGAGGGCGATTACAACTATGTGACTGACGGAAGGGAGCAGAATACGATTCTTATTACCTCCGAAGACGGCTATCATTTTTCAGAGAAACAGCTTTTGATGACAAATGACGACTATCCGGCAGATATGAGCAGGCATGTGCGGGACCCGCAGGTATTTCGGGAAAATGGCCGCTATTTTATGATTCAGGGCGCCCGGAGCGCGGAGGATGAAGGGGCTGTTCTTTTGTTTGAGAGTGGGGATCTGATTCACTGGTCTTATAAGCTTCGATTTCAGCCGGAGAAGCCCTTTGGCTATATGTGGGAGTGTCCCAATTATCTGAAAATCGGGGAGCAAAGATTTCTGATTACCTGCCCTCAGGGAGTGCCCAGGGATGGGATCGAATTTGCCAATGTGTATCAGTGCGGGTGGTTTCCTCTGGACTATGATTTTGAGGGGGAGGAGTATAAGCTTGGGGACTTTCACTCTCTGGATCGGGGGTTTGACTTTTATGCGCCTCAGGTATTTCGGGATGAGTCCGGAAGGTGGATTCTTCTTGGATGGATGGCAGTACCGGACTCCGGGTATGAGGAGCCGACGCTTGCAAATGGATGGATTCATGCCATGACCATTCCACGGGAGCTTTATGTGAATGAGTTTGGTCTTTTGTGCCAGAAGCCCTTAAAAGAACTTGAGAGTCTTAGAAAGGAAAAGGTGTGCGGAAGGCTTGAGGAAGGGCTGGACAGAGAGATATCACCCTGCTTTGAGCTGAATCTGCTTATGGAGGAGACGGAAGAATTTGAAATGAAGCTTCGGGAATCTGTGAAGCTAACATACAGGTGCGGAGTATTGCAGTTGGATGTAACGGAATGCGGCATGGGAAGAACGGTGCGGAGCCTTAAGGTTTTAAAGCTTCATGGGCTGCGGATTTTTTCCGATACTTTAAGCCTTGAGATCTTTGTGAATGACGGGGAGGATGTGTTTACCAGCCGAGTCTATGATTCTATGGAGAATTTGAGGATTTGGGCGGCAGCAGGGGAAATACGGGGGATTTGGGAGTATTATTCACTTTGACTTAAAATGTATACTGGCTTGCTGGGGCTTGAAAATTTATTTCAGCTAAAAAAGACTGTTTCGAATGTGCAATGGCTGTTCGGAGCAGTTTTTTTGTTGAAGCGGAAGAGTGGATAGCGGAAATTTTTTCTTTTGCAGAATGTTTGGAAGTTTAAATTTTTTTGCGAATAGAAAAGGAAAGTTTGAACAGAAAATATTTCCTTTCTTTTTTACTTATAGTATAATTAAAAAAACAGTTGGGAAGCTTGGTGTATTTTTAATGGATTATAGAAAATTATTATGAATTTATCAACCAATAAACTTGGCAACAAAAATATGAAAGTAGTGGGTGCACCGTAAAAAGGCAGTAACATCGTCAGATTGGGAAAGTTATAGTATATCTTTGCTTGAATTTTGTGGGGATATATCCGAATGGAAATCTTTAAAAGAGATTAAATTTCTATTAAAAAGGAAAGATACTGTCGGCGGGAAAATCGAGATAAGAGGTGTATGAGTGAATAGACGAGAAGAAAAAGATTAGAAATCTAATATCATTATTTATACAATACAAGATGGTTTGACAAAAATTGAAACGACTTTTGACGAAGATACCGTATGGTTATCCATTGACTAGATGGCTGAATTATTCCAAAGAGATAAATCGACGATTTCAAGGCATATAAAAAATGTCTTTTCTGAGGGTGAATTGGTGAGAGAATCAGTTGTTGCAAATTTTGCAACAACTGCGGCGGATGGGAAAACCTACCAAGTTGACTATTATAATTTGGATGTCATTATTTCTGTGGGCTATCGTGTGAAATCCAAACGTGGTACGCAGTTCGGAATTTGGGTGACTAATATACTGAAAGAATATATGCGAAAAGGTTTTTTACAGACAAATTCTTGAGATTTACGCTACTAGCATTGATTATGATCCCAAAGCAGAAATATTCATTCTCTTTTTTAAAAAGGTGCAGAACAAAATTCATTATGCTATTCATGGTCAAACGACTGCAGAGGTTATTTACACAAGAGCGGATGCGCTAAATATTTTGAGGTATTTTAATGGATGAAAAGATTTATCAGATTGCAGAGCAGATAGTTGAAATACATCAAAAAGCCTATGAGGTTTATTTGCCGCTGGTTGAAGATGTGTGTAGCAGAACCGTGTCAGAGGCTGAATTATCACATTTGCTTGATTATCTACTGGACTTTGCCTGTGATGAAAAAACACTGAAATTGTTTAAAAGGGTGTGCAGAAAGTATTTGTATATATACCCTAGTTGCATTAAACTTTATGTTGAAGCATATCGGGAAATGTGGGGAGATGAGGAAGAACATGACAATAATTGTTAAGGAAACTATCCATGCAAAAGGTATCAATATTGGCATCTATACAACAAATTTTGAAAATGAGTTTATCTCGTTAACCGATATTGCAAAATATAGGAATGAAGATGACCAAAGATTTGTACTAGAAGTATAAAGGACAAAATATTAAAAAACTAAAAACCAGGAGGCAGTTCAATGAGCATCACAACACCACAGACAGGTATCCGCACCGGACTAACCTTCGGCGCATACCTGGAAAAAAAGCCTGATCAAAACCAGACAGGCACATCCAAACCAGGCTTTGGCAGTCTTCTAAAGCAAACCACCCAAAGTCAGTCAAAGTCCACAGGCGAAGAAGCCGAAACCGCAGTCAAAGCCGAGGTCGAGGAAGCAAAAAAACTAGTAAAAAACTACCAAACCGTTCTGGTAAAAGAGATCCTCTACGGTACCTCCAACGCCCAATACCAGGCAGAAAAGAAAAAGAACAAAAAGTACCGGCTCTTCAAAGCAGACAATGGCGTCTTCGGCGACAAAACCCTGGAAGAAATGGCAAACCCCACAGATGACCCCAAAGCGACCTGGAACAGCGCGCAGTCAAAGAAGCTGACAAAAGACCAACTGCGCTTTCTGAAAGAAATCTATCATTTGACCAATCTGTCAGGTGAAGGCTTTGAGGGCATTATAACGGAGCTAATTGACAAGCAGATTTTTTCCGAAGAAGAAGCCGAAAGGCTGCAGGTTCTGCAAGTTCCCTTCGAATCCGTACAATCAGGGTCTTTTGCTGTGGATAAAAAGGCTTTTGAGAAGAAATAATTAGGATTGCTTTTCCGCTTTACAACATGTTAAAATATACCTAATGCATCATTACATTCATGGCTGAGTAAATAGTGCTTGCTTCATTATCCGCACGATTTACTTTAGCATTGATGCAATGAACTATTAGTGCGATAGAAAGGATTCCCGAAAGGTAACGATCGAGATGAGTAAAAGTAAGAAGAAACAATTACTGAGAAAAATGCGCAACAACATCATTCTGCTGGCAATGTTTATTTGTCTGGTGCTGCTGTGCACTTATATTTTGCGCAATTCTCTGATGGAGAATACCAACAAAATGGGCCTGACTCTGGTGGAGAATTATTCCTCGGCGGAGGAGGGCAATATCAGTACATGCGAGTCCATTCTGACTATCAGTGTCAAATATGTGGAGGAGCGGGAGAAGGACGGCGTCACCCTGGAGGAGCTTCGGGAGGGATTGTATCCTTTTATGAACGGCCTGACGGATCTGTATGGGCATGAAAATATTCAGATCTACGGAAAAGCTATGGGCGGTACGAAGATGATATCCAACGATCCCCGGATTGAGGCTTTGGAAGATTTTGATGTAGAGGAACGTGATTATTACAAGGGTGCAATGGCTGCGGACGGAGACATTTATATTTCTTCCGCCTATACGGATGAGGTGACAGGTCTGCCGGTGGTAACTATGTGCAAGGCTATCCCCTCCACAGGGAGTTTTTTGGCCATTGATATTATGTTTTCCTGCTTTGAGCGGAACAATGACAGTATGAGGCTGCCCAAGGATGCGGCTTATTACCTTCTGGGCCGGGAGGGAACGCTCCTTTATTATAAGTCTCCTCTGGATCGTGAGTATGAGGAGTTTCAGGAGCTTGTGAACGGATTTATGGAGCTTGCGGACGGGGATAAGGAAAATCAGGTTTTGGAAAAAGTAATTGCGTTGGAGGGAGTTACCCGGAATGTCTATTTTCACCAGATGGACAACGGCTGGACTGCTATCTTAACCATCCCTGAGGAAGAGATTCTTTCCGGCGTGGATACCTTTAACTATATTATTATTGCATTGGTACTGCTGGGGCTTGCATTTGTTATTTTCCAGGCATTCCATGATTACAGGCATGAGAAGCAGAGTCAGCTTTTGATGGAAGAACGGGATCAGATGGCGGATCGGAATCGGATCTACCAGAATGCCATGAACGGTACGGCAAGGTCTTACCGGGCCATCTACTACATTGATGTGGAAAAAGGCAGATATGAGATGCTCTATCCTCATCGGGGAAAGGCTTCCGAGAGCGGCGATTACAATACGGAATTTGTATCAAGCCGTTTTGAGACGGGAATTATCGGAGAGGAATACCGGCAGCAGCTGGAGGAATTTTTGAATCTCTCCAATATTTTGAATCTGCTTGAGACGGAGGAATACGTAGAGTTCCGGTATAAGCGGCGGGACGAAGACGGAGACTTTGAGTGGTGCTCCGCGGCCATTACCGTGGCGGAGATGGGAGAGAACGGCCCGGCTGCTATTACACTGGCAGTCCGCAGCATTGATGAGATTATTCACAAGGAGGAGCGTCAGAATGAAATACTGGCTCTGGCAGCGGAGCGGGCGGAGTCTGCCAATCATGCAAAGAGTGATTTCCTGTCCCGAATGAGCCACGATATCCGCACGCCCATGAATGCCATTTTGGGCATGACGGCGGTTGCCGGTATGCACATTGATGAGAAGGACCGAGTGATAGACGCTCTGAGCAAGATTACCCTGTCCGGAAAGCACCTTCTGGGATTGATTAACGAGGTTCTCGATATGAGCCGTATCGAGAGCGGCAAGGTCAGCCTTACGGAAAGCGCCTTTAATCTGTCCGACACCATTGAAAGTCTGATGACCGTGTTCCACACTCAGATGGCGGCCAAGGGTCTGGAGCTGAGCGCCGGTATTGCCAAGCTGGAGCATGAGGATGTGGTGGGAGACGAGCAGCGCCTGCAGCAGATCTTTATGAATATTATGGGCAATGCCATCAAGTTTACGCCTGCCGGCGGCCGGATCAGTATTCATATTGAGGAGAAGCCCTCCCATATCAAGGGCAGCGGATGCTATGAGTTTACCTTTGAGGATACGGGCATTGGTATGGAGAAGGAGTACATTGACAAGATCTTTGAGCCGTTTTCCAGAGCTGCGGATTCCCGCACCGGCAAGATTGAGGGAACGGGTCTTGGCATGACCATTGCGGTAAATATTGCCCGGATGATGAACGGAGATATCAAAGTGGAGAGTGCGCCCGGCGAAGGGTCTAAGTTTACGGTGAGGGTTTATCTGAAGATTGACGATATTACGCAGGAAGATTTGGATGCCTTTGTATCCCTTCCGGTGCTGGTGGTGGATGATGAAAAGGTATCCTGTGAGAGCGCTTGTGAGATTTTGAAGAGCCTTCAGATGGAGGCGGAGTATGTCCTTGACGGAGATTCCGCCGTGAAGCGGCTTATTGAGGCCAGGAATGAAGCAAAGGACTTTTCGGTGGTGATTCTGGACTGGAAGATGCCCGGAAAGGATGGCGTGGATACGACCAAGGAGATCCGCAGCGTGGTTGGGGACGAGGTTCCTATCATTATTTTGTCCGCTTATGACTGGTCGGATATCGAGGCGGAAGCCCTGGAAGCCGGAGTGGATGCCTTTATTGAGAAGCCCTTGTTTAAGTCCAGGCTGACGAGGGTACTGAAAGAGGTTTTGGGCTTGGGCAGTGAGGAGAAGGAGATTACGGCGCTGGAAGCGTTCCAGCAGGAGGATTTCTCCGGGAAGCGCGTACTTCTGGTGGAGGATAATGAGCTGAATATTGAGGTGGCCACGGAGCTTTTGGATGTGGTTGGAATACAGGTGGAGCAGGCTCTTAACGGAGAGCTTGCGGTGCAGTGCATGATGGAGCATGAGCCGGGGTATTTTGATCTGATCTTTATGGATATTCAGATGCCGGTGATGAATGGATACGAGGCTGCCAAAGCTATCCGGGCTTCCGATAGGGCGGATTTGAAGGAGATTCCCATTGTTGCTATGACGGCGGATGCTTTTGCGGATGATATTCGTAAGGCGGAAGAGGCCGGCATGAACGGTCATATTTCGAAGCCGGTGGATATTGGGAAGCTGGAGGATGCGCTGAGAAAGTGGATTCAATAATGGCTTATAGAATAGAATTTTCGTAAAATTGAATTTGATGATAAAGAAACGGAGCAAAATAAGAATCTGGTCTTAGTTTGCTCCGAGCTTTTTTGTAGATAAAAATTGTCTGATACAGCTTTTAGTCGAGAGCCACAAGCTCATACTCCCGCGTGCCAAGGACCAGCTCAACCGCAGCTTCAATGGTATGAATACCGTTTCTGGATTCTATGCGCTCAATTAACGCAGCCTTTCCGGGATCAGGAGAATTGTAAACACCGTCCACACACGCCTGATCCACCGCAACGGGGTCAAGGGAAGCAAAGATCCCGATGTCAGCCATCTCCGGATCCTGAGGATGGGCCATGCAGTCGCAGTCTACGGACAGGCGATTGGCTACGTTGATATAAACCATATTCCGGCTTCCCATATAATCAATTACGGCGCTGTCTGCGTCAGCCATAGATTCCAGGAAAGAGTCGTGATCTGCGGTAAAGAGATCGTCAAATTTGTTCATTACCGCACCATTGCAGTGAATATGTCCTTTTCCGTGAGCGGAAGCAATACCGATAGCAACATTTTTCAGCGCGCCTCCGAATCCGCCCATAGGATGTCCCTTGAAATGCGACAGCACCAGCATAGAATCGTACCGTGAAAGATGGCTGCCTACATAATTCTCTTTCAGCTGCTTTCCGCTTCGGACGGGAAGAACCAGCTCTCCCTCCTCATCCATCAGATCGCAGGGAGCGATGGCTGCAAAGCCGTGGTCCTGAAAGGTCTGCCAATGGGCCTTTGAGGTATTGCGCCGTCCTTCGTAAGCCGTATTGCACTCTACAATCGTACCCTCAAGCTTCTTTACCAGAGGAGCAATCAGATCAGGCTGAAGAAAGTTATGACCGCCCGGTTCTCCGGTGGAGATTTTAACAGCGACTTTTCCGTGAAGCTCTCTGCCCAGGGCCTCGTAAATGCGAACGAGGCTTTCAGGAGTAATTTCCTTTGTAAAATAAACCTTTGCTTTTTCCATAATCACTTGTCCTTTCCTACAAAATTAGTCTGCAATAAAAAATAGAACCAGGATTAAAACAATAAATATAGTAAAACATTTATTCTAATGATAAGTTTTCCATGTCTGCTTGTCAAGAGTATAAGGCAAAGCAATATTTTTATAGATTGTAGAAATAATATGAAGATGCTAGAATAGCAATATGACAACAAAAGGACCTTCAAAGAGGAATACAAAAAGCAATGAAAAGACGAAGAAGGAGACGCTATCGGAAAAACCAGGGCTTTGGCAGAAAATTGCTGCTTAGCATAGCGCTTATTTCCTGTGCGTTTATAGGAATATATGCCTTTGCAAAGAGCGCCGCCTATAAAACAAATGAACGGAAGCAGGAATATGAGGACAGCCCGAAGAATTTGGAAGCAGATTCGGCGGCAGACAGCGCACTCGCAGAACAGCCGGAAGAACAAAATGACACATCAGAATTGCCAAGTCAGGCAGGACAAGCAGAGCATAATGCTGAAGCTCCGAAACAGGGGAAGCAGGAGCTTACAAAGGAGGAGCTTTTGGAGCAGGAAATAGAGGCATATTTAGATAAAATGACTTTGGAGGAGAAGATCTGCCAGATGTTTATTCTCACCCCGGAGCAGCTAACCGGAATTTCTCCTGTCACAGCAGCCGGAGAAACTACGAAGAATCGGCTGATGGAGTATCCGGTGGGAGGACTTATCTATTTTGCCCAAAATCTGGTATCGGAAGAGCAGACAAAGGAAATGCTTGCGAACACCAAAGAATATGCTGCTGAGATAGGAGCGCCGCCGCTGTTTTTCTGCATTGACGAGGAGGGCGGAAGAGTGGCCCGTATCGGAAAGAATGCGGCTTTTCAGGTGGAGCATGTGAAGCCTATGGGCGAGATCACTGACGAGGAGGAGGCTTATGAGGCCGGCGTCACCATAGGGAGATACCTGAGTGAATTGGGCTTTAATACGGACTTTGCCCCGGACGCGGATGTGATGACCAACGAACAAAATACCGTGATAGGGGATCGATCTTTTGGAAGCGATCCTCAAACAGTTGCGCATATGGCAGCCGCCGTATCAGATGGGTTGCATAAAGAGGGAATATTAAGCGCTTTTAAGCATTTTCCGGGTCATGGGGCAACCAAGGGCGATACCCATGACGGATATGCCTATACGGAGAGAACCTACGAGGAGTTAAGGGCTGCGGAGCTGGTGCCCTTTGAAGAGGCCCGGGAGTGTGGGGCGGATATGGTTATGGCTGCGCATATTTCGCTGCCGAATGTATTGGGAGACAATACGCCTGCCACCTTGTCTTATCGGATGATAACGGAGATTTTAAGGGAGGATTTGGGCTTTCAGGGACTTGTGGTTACAGATGCCTTAAATATGGGAGCCATTTCCCAGAACTACAGCTCCAAAGAAGCGGCGGTAAAGGCAGTGGAATCCGGTGTGGATCTGCTGCTGATGCCAAAGGATTTTTTGGAGGCATATGAAGGAATCAGGGAGGCTGTTTCCGGCGGAAGGATATCCGAAGAGCGGATTAGCGAGTCCGTACGGAGGATTTTGCATACAAAGCTTTTCATGGAGCAGTAAGCAAAAGAGGCAGCTTCAAAACCGGGAAGTCCATGAGGGCAAAATAGCCAAAATGCCTGTCACAGTTATCAGTTAAATGTAACAAAAAACAAAAAATTATAAAATAAGATTAGAAAAATTTGGTTTTTTCTGTTATAATATAGGTAGAAGTTGTAAAATTAAAACCGCTTTGCATGGTTTTTCACAGCAGGCGGTTTTTATTTTAAAAAAGTCACCGAATACGGAGAACAAAGGGGATGTAAAAAAGGCAGGAGGGAAGCCTATGTTTGAAAAAGGAGGGTACATTGTATACGGAACGACCGGAGTGTGTGAGATAGAGGATATCACTTCGCCTGATATTGAGGGTGTGGCGGGCGATCGCCTTTATTATGTGTTAAATCCCTGCTTCAAAAAGGGAAATCGGATTTTTACACCTGTGGACAATGAGAAGGTGGTGATTCGGGCAGTGATGACGGAAGAAGAAGCAGCGACTCTGGTGGATGAGATTCCCACCATTGAGGAGCTTTGGGAAAAGGATGATAAGGTACGGGAGCTGCGTTATAAGGAGGCTATCCGAAGCTGCAATCCGAGGGAATGGATTCAGATTATCAAAACCTCTTATCAGCGGCAGCAGCAGAGAAAGGCGATGGGAAAGAAGGCGACTACTGTGGACGAGCGGTATTTTAAGGCTGCGGAGGATCACCTGTATGCGGAGCTGTCCATTGCTCTTGGAATGCCGAAGGAGGACGTGAAGACTTATATTCAGACGCGGCTGAATATGAAATAAGAGATAAGAAAAGACCTGTATCGGGCAGATAAGCTTGTCCATACAGGTCTTTTTCATTATTCTTTTTTCATCAGACCTTTGCCTAGTTCTTCGTCAATCACCAATACATTGATATATTTTCCGGCCAAAGCAGCCTTTAGGACCTCCAGCTTTGCACGTCCGGAGGCAATGCAAATCTTGTAATCCTTTTTTATCAGCTCCGAGAGAGGAAGAGAGACATTTCGCTGATCCAGGGTTTCATCGCTGAGCTGTCCGTTTTTATTAATAAAGTGGCTGAAAATGTCGCCTACGGTTCCGGACTGCATCAACGCCTCCAATTTTTCCTGTGCAAGAAAGCCTGATTTAATCAGGGAGTTTGTTCCCACTGTGCCGAGGGAGCCGACGGAAAATATAATAATGTTTGCTTTTTTCTGCAGGGAGACTACTTTTTGAAGATTCCGATCTTTAAAAAGAGCCTCCTTTATCTTTGTGTTTTCTAAGAATAGAGGACAAGGGAAACCATAGGGTGTAGCATTTAGGGCTTCCGAAGTCATTTTCAGATTTTCCTTTGTAAAAATATGATGGCTTAAATCAGTATATTCTCCGGAGAGCTGAACCACATGCAAGTTGGAGATATCGTCTCTGTGAATTACATTAAGTGCGAAATTGTACATAGTACTTCCGTTGGAGATACCAATGACATCATCATTTTTAAGTATGGAGTTAAGATATCGCGCAGCCGAGCCTGATACCTGGGTTATTGTGCTTTCACCTGGAATACAGGGAGTAATGAAAACTCTTAAAAGTCCGTAATCCAATCGGATTTTTCGTTCCAGAGAGCTTTCGTCGTTCAAGGGGTCTCGAATTGTGATTTTTACAATGCCAGATGAGGATGCCTCCTGAAGCAGCTTGGACACATAAGGACGGGAAAGATTCAGCTTTTCAGCAATGGTCATTTGATTATAATGATGCTCATAGTACATTCTGGCTACGGTTACTAATAGGGATGTCTTATCATTCTGGTAAATTAGTTCCACATCCTTTCTTGTAAGGAAAATTCGTGATGATAGCTTTTTTTAGTGTAAAACATTTCAGAAATATAAACAAGTTCTTAAAATGCAAAAATATGCACAAAATGAAGGAAAGAATTTTGAACAATATTTACAAACTTATAGTAGAAAGTCAAAAAGTGTAACAGAACCATTGACTCTGTACGGAATGTGTGATAGCATGTAGTAACAAATGATAATAGTAAGGTATCAAAGGTTACTAAAGTAGCAAATGATAATACAGTTAAAACAAAATAATGCAAGAAACGAGGTGAACCTGATGAGAATTAAAAACAGGGAAATGCTTGTGTCACATGGCTATCTTGCCGGAAGAAAGAATATGGCAGAGATTTTGGAAGCCGGACTTATGGCTGCGGATCCCTACTGCAATACGCGGGAGCTTTTTCATCTGGAAGGGAATCTGCTTTCCATAGGAAGTCCCGAGTTTGAAGCGGACGGAGATCCCAGAACAGGAACAGAGGTGATAGATCTAAGCCAGATAGAGCATATTTATGTGGCAGGCGCGGCAAAGGGTGTGCAGAGAATGGCAAAAGCCATAGAGGATGTGCTGGGAGAATGGTTGACTGGCGGTCATGTGATTGGAAAGTACGGCGACAGTACGGAGCTTACACGCATCGGCATCACCCTTGGTTCCCATCCAACCCCGGATGAGGGCTGTGTGGAAGGCTGCAGGAGAATCCTGGAATTGTCCGGAAAGGTAACGGAAAAGGACCTGGTGATAACTATTATCGGAAACGGAGGCTCTTCTCTTTTGACCTACCCTTCGGAGGGGATTACCATTCAGGAGGTTCGGGATTTTACTTATATGATGCAGATTGAAAAAGGAGTCCCTACCATTGAACTGAATGTAGTAAGGAATCACATTGATCAATTAAAAGGCGGCCGCCTTACCAGACTCTTTTCCAAAGCCAAGGTGATCTGCCTGGATTGTGTGGATGCCAATGATTTTCGAATGCGCGGAGTGCGGGAGAACTGGCAGATCTTAATGCATGAAAATAGATGGCTTCACAATCTTCCGGATGAGACAACCTTTGCGGATGCTCTGGCAGTCATAGAAAAGTATGAGGCAGAGGAGCGAACGCCAGAGAGTATTCTCAAGCATCTGCGTACTGCGGCTCCGGAGGAAGAGACGGTGCATTTTCAGGAATTTCAGGAATTTGATACCCGTATGTTCGGCATCACGCCAAAATCACGGGATTTTATGGAGGTAAGCAAACGGAAGGCCGAGGAATTGGGATATCGGGCACTTACCTTCGCCCATGTGGAGGCGGTGGAGTCAGTCCAGGCAGCGCGAATCTTTGCATCGGTGGTAAAGCATACTCTGGAGATAGGAGAACCGTTTCAGGCGCCGGTAGCTTTGTTTATTGGTGAGGAGATGGTAGTGGAGGTAGGAAAAAGCAAGGGGGTCGGAGGAAGAAATCAAGAATATGCGTTGATGATGGCGAAGCTTTTGGCAGGCCAGGAGCGGGTTACCGTGGGAGCCGTGGATACGGACGGAACAGACGGCCCGGGAGGTCTTCGGCTGGAGGGAGCGCCGGGGTGCCTGGCAGGGGGAATCATAGACGGACAGACCTGGGAGGAAGCAAAAAAACGGGAGGTTGACATAGAACATGCATTGGCCACCCACAATACATCGGAAGCTCTCTGGAGGCTGGGCTGCGGCGTGGCGGCAGAACAAAATGTCAGTATGGGCGATCTGGGCGTTATATTAATTGATGTGTAATTTGCGCATTAAGCGTAAAAAATAAAAGGATAAAAGGAGGAAATGTACATGAAGAAATGGGGAGCGATGCTATTGGCGCTGATGCTGGTGGTAATGGCAGGCTGTAAGGGACAGCCTGCATCGGAGCCGGAAAGGGAGCCGGAGCAGACAGAGGAAGCGGTAGGAGATCAGGCAGAAGGTGAAGAAACACCGGCGCAGAGAGAATTTGACGGACAGATTAAGATTGGACTTTTAACCACCGGAACAGCGATTGCCACCTATACGGAGACCGTAACCTACGGAGCAGAGCTGGCAGCCAGACAGTTAAATGCCGCAGGCGGCGTGCTGGGGAAAGAGGTTGTGATTGTGCCCTCTGACGGAAGCAATACGGCGGACGAGACCATCAATGGAGCAAATCGTCTTCTGGAGGACCCGGAGGTTGCAGCTGTCTGCGGATATCCGCTTTCTACCGGTTGTCTGGCAATCGAGAGCTTGTTTAAGCAGGCAGAAAAGCCGGTAGTAATATCCGGAACCAGTGTGCGGCTTAAGGATGAGACAGACAATAACTACCTGTTCCGCGGCAGAGCTTCGGACGCCATCCAGGCCAGAAATGCGGCGGCCTTTCTGGCAGAAGAGCTGGGAATGAACGAAGTTATGGGCATTTTGTATGAAAACAATGACTTTGGTCAGGGCGCGCTGCAGGTGGTAGAGGAGTACTGCAAGGAGAATGGCATTACACTGGTGGCAGAGGGCTTCAATCCGACAGACACAGATATCACAACACAGGTTTTGAAGCTAAAGGATTCCGGCTGTCAGTCTGTGGTAACCTGGATAGCGGCCAGCGCCGTACCTACGGTTTCCAGCAATATGTACAATCAGGGGCTGACTGTACCGAAGTGCGGTCCTGTTGCCGTAACCCTGGAAGAAAATCTTGCAAACTGTGAACCTGAGTGGATTGACGGCTGGTATGGTGTTACGGACATTTGTATGACAAAGGAAGATAAGGCGCTTAAGGATTTCATTGCCGCATATTATGAGGCTTTTGGGGACGACGCATATCTTTCCAATGAGGGAGCCAATATCTACAGCCATGTTTTGTGGATTTGCGATGCCATTGAGCGGGCTGGTTCCACAGAAGGACCGGCAATTATGGAAGCCATGAGAAGCACGGAAAAATTCCCGGGTTTAAACGGAAACTACCAGCTTATTGGCGACAAGGTAGACTATGTGGCAACCATAGACATTGCACAGGATACCATTGTAGACGGCAAGGTGACCAATGTATTTATTAAAACCGTAGGAGAAGAACAGTAAGGGCTTTGAAACAGGAAAGGAGGATGGCCGAATGCAGAATGTATTGTTTCAGCTGATTGTCAGCGGAACTGCAATGGGTTTTGTATATGCGCTGGTGGCAGTAGAGTACACGTTGATCTGGAATGCATGCGGGCTGCTTAATTTCAGCCATGAGAAAATAATTATGCTTGGGGGCTATATGTTTGTAGGGACCTGTATCACAATGTTTGGCATGTCCAATCTGCTGTCGGCGCTGCTGGCCATTCTGCTCCTGGGAGTATTCGGAATTTTGATTGCGGTAGTCATATTTATTCCCCTAAGGAACCAATCCAGACTGATTGCCGTAGTGGCAACCGTTATGCTGGGACAGATATTGAATGAAGCAGCCGTGCTGGTGTGGGGACCGGTTGCTTTGATGCCCAAAAACTTTTTGTCCGGCGTGTTTCAGATTATGGGAGCAACCATAGCAAAAAGCTATGTGTATATTATTATGATTTCCATTTTTATTATTATCGCTTTGCAGTTTGTCTTTAAAAGGACAAAATTTGGGAAGGCAATGACTTGTGTATCCATACATAAGACGGCAGCATCCCTTATGGGAATCAATGTAAAGGCCAGTATGGTAATTACGCTGATGATTAGCTTTATGATATGCGCTGTGATTGGCATTATAACGGCGCCTATCTTTACCGTAAAGCAGCAGATGGCGACGATGATTGCGCTAAAAGGATTCTGCGCCGGTGTAATCGGTGGATTCGGGAGCCTTCCGGCAGCCATAGCAGGGGGCCTGATTCTGGGAATTGTGGAAAATCTGGCTGGTTTAGTTCTTCCTGCCGTATTCAAGGACGCAGTAGCATTTACCTTGATGATTTTGTTTATGATGTTTTCCCCAAAAGGATTGATTGGGGTAAAGCAGGAGATGGATCGCAAAAGGCAGCTTAGGACAGGGGAGGTTTGATGAGCATGAAAGATAAAAGAAGCATTTTGAAATATTTCCCCCTCCTGATGCTTGGAATGATTGGAATTTTGCCTTTGTTTATGACAAGTAATTATTATCAGACGATTTGCTGCCAGGCCATGCTCTATGCAGTTGTAGCTTTGGGATTGAACTTTATCGTCGGCTTATCAGGGCTGATGACCCTTGGAACGGCGGCAATCTATGGATTGGGAGCCTATACCTCAGCCTTGTGCTGCACAAAGCTGGGCATGAATCCCTGGGCGGCGCTGGTTCCGGTGCTTTTTATGGGATGGCTTATCGGAAAGGGGCTTGGGTATCCAAGCCTTCGCGTCCAGGGTGTATATCTGTCCCTGGCAACCATTGGCTTTAATGAAATTGTCCGAAGCTTTCTTACGAATCTGGAGTGGACAGGCAGCGGTACGGGAATCCGGAATATAGAGCCTTATCGAATCGGAGATTTTGCTTTTGATACCCAGATTCGAAGCTATTACCTGATCTATGCGGTATTGCTTTTGTTCATAGGGATTGCCTGGAAGATCGTAAATTCCAGATGGGGAAGGGCATTTGTGGCAGTAAAGGATAATCCGGAAGCTCTTCAAATCTGCGGGATTGATATTGCGAATGTAAAGATAACGGCATTTACATTGTCCTCTGTTTTTGCAGTCGTGGCGGGGGCTATGTATGCTCATTTTAACCGCTACATAACACCGGCCACCTACACGACGGACTTGTCGATTTCGTTTGTGGTTATGCTGATTATCGGAGGCTTGGGAAATTTTTGGGGCTGTATTTACGGGGCTTACATCGTTGCGTTTTTGCCGCAGCTTTTACGTCCCATAGGGCTGTCCTACAAATTGATTTATGCCCTGATTATGATGTGCCTGGTGGTGTTTTTCCCAAATGGCCTGATTCGGGATATGAAAAAATATCTGACATTCAAAAGGGCGTTGAAAGGTGGTGCGGCAAGTGAAAACAATTCTCAAGATCGATAATCTCACAAAGGTATTCGGCGGACTGGAAGCGGTTAAGGATGTAAACATTCAAGTGCAGGAACGGGAAATCCACGCTTTGATAGGACCGAACGGAGCAGGCAAGACAACAACCTTAAGTATGATTAACGGAACCTTAACACCAACCACAGGAAAAATAGTATTTCGCGGAAAAGACATTACAGGCTGTCCTCCCCACAGGGCGGCAGCGGAAGGGCTAGGGAGAACCTTTCAAAATATTAAGCAGTTCGGCTCCCTGACGGTATTGGAGAATTTGATGGTTGGGGGCATGTATCATCACAACAAAGGCGGCGTGCTCCATATGCTGCTTCACAGAAAAGAGACAAGAGAGCTTGAACGCCAAGTAAGGGAAAAGGCAGAAGAGATTGCATGTAAAATAGGGGTGCGGAATCTTTGCGGGGAATACGCGGGGAACCTTCCTTACGGAAGGCAGAAGGTCCTGGAATTGGGAAGGGCCATGATGGGAGATCCAAGACTGATTCTTCTGGACGAGCCGGCAGCCGGCTTGAACCCTTCTGAGCGGGCGGAGTTTGTAGAGATATTAAATAAAATTTATGAGGAAGGCATCGACTTATTTTTGATTGAGCACAATATGGATGTCGTGATGAATATCAGCCATAAAATTACGGTGCTGAACTTTGGCAGGAAGATTGCGGAAGGAACGCCCCGGAAGGTGGCAAACAATGCGGCGGTTATCAAAGCCTATCTGGGCGACCGCTATGGGAAAAATGATCAGGGGGGTGAACCGAATGCTGGAGGCTGACCGCATTACAACATACTATGGAAACGCCTGTGCCCTCAGAGAAGTGTCATTTGAAGTAAATGAGGGAGAGATCGTATCAATTATCGGTGCAAACGGGGCAGGAAAATCTACCTTGATGAAATCCATTATGGGCGTCGTAAAGCCGCGTACAGGAGCCATCCGGTATAAGGGAAAGGAGATCCTGCATTTCCCGACTCATAAAATAGTCGGAGAGGGAATTGTGTATGTACCGGAGGGGAGAGATGTATTTGCGCCTATGTCCGTTCAGGACAATTTGGAAATGGGAGCTTACAGCCGGCCCTTTTCCAAAAGCCAGACAGAGGAATTGTGCGAGGAAATGTATCAAATGTTTCCCAGACTTAAGGAGCGCAGGAAGCAGACGGCAGGAACCTTAAGCGGCGGGGAACAGCAGATGCTGGCCATAGCCAGAGGACTTATGAGCAAGCCGGAGATTATTATGTTTGACGAGCCTTCTTTGGGTTTGGCGCCAATTGTGGTAGACGAGGTATTTGAGCGGATCAAATATATCAATCAGGAGCTGAAGATATCAGTTGTTCTTGTGGAACAGAATGCTTACATGGCTTTGACCATCTCGGATCGGAGCTATGTAATGGAGAATGGAAGGATTGCAAAACATGGAGCAAGCCAGGAGCTGCTTCATGACGATTCCATTAAGACAGCATATTTGGGAATGTAAAATTTCACACTTAAAGGGGAAAACAATGAAAGGTAGAGCAATAAAAAATATCATTACGAGGCAGGTCTTTTCCAAAAGAGGCCATCCCGGAATTGAAGCAATTGTAACAACAGAAGGCGGAATTGTAGAAAAGGCCATGTGCACAGCCGGACTATCGGTAGGTACGCATGAAGTAAAGTTCGTCTATGACGGGGGAGAGCGCTGGAAAGGCAAGGGCGTTCAAAGAGCGGTGCACAATGCCAACGAAAAAATCATTCCGCACTTAATAGGCATGGATGCGGCCAATCAAAGTGAAATTGATTATACAATGCTTCACCTGTGTCCAAATGTAAAGGAAATGCTGGGAGGAAACGCCATAGCGGCCATATCGGCAGCCGTCTTAAAGGCAGGGGCGAGAAGTCTGGATCTGCCTCTCTATCGCCATATAGGAGGAGAGAATGCAAGAGTTCTTCCCGTTCCGTCGGCGCCGGCAATCACCGGTACCAGAAGATATGGGAGCTTAAGCGGCAGAAATGGCACAAAGCCCAGCATTACCTTTCAATGCTATGATTTTAACAGCTTTGAGGATGCCTCTTACGCTGCCTGGGAAATCTATCAGCTGTGGTCAGAAGCCATGAAAAGAAAAGGGATATGGTCTCCGGACCCCTGGCACTTTTTTGACGTACCGCCCGGCATATTTGCAGACGATCTTCAATTGTTTGAATGGATGGCGGATACCATACAAAGAGCCGGCTACGAAGGAAGAGTCGGAATCCAGATTGATGTGGCGGCGGATACGTATTACAACAAAGAGGATGGCAGATATTATGGAATCTTAACTCCCGAGCCAAAGGATACCGAACAGATGCTGGAGCTGTATTTAAAAATGGTCCGCGATTATCCGGTCATTATTATAGAAGATCCTTTTCATGAAGAAGATTATGAAAGTCACGGAAGGCTGACTCAGGCAGTTGACATTCAGATTGTGGGAGATGATTTGTATACAACCAATACGGAGCGTGTAAAGCTGGGAATCGAAAAGGAAGCAACCAACTGCGTACTTCTTAAAGTAAATCAGATTGGTACAATAACCGAGACACTGGAAATGATTCATCTGGCTTACCAAAACGGCATGGGAGTTATGCCCTGTGAGAGCAGAGGAGAAGGCGATACCATTGCGGATTATTCGGTAGGAATCAATGCAGGCAGTATTCGGGAGTCAGCCATCAATGAGACGGCAAACCGCCTTTTGGAGATCGAGAAGGAATTAGGCGAAAAAGCAGTTTTCCTGGGAAAATACGGTTTGAAAGGAAAGAGGTTTCGACATTGAAAACAAACTATCACGATTTACTTTCACATATTACACTGCCGGCCTTTGTAAAAGTAAAATACCGGATTCCCGGCCGCCAATTGTCAAATCTGCCAAAGGAGATACATAAAGCCATTGTGGAGGCGGAAGTACTTGACAGAATAAAAGAAGGAATGCGGATTGCGGTAACCGCAGGCAGCCGTCATATGGCGGAATATCCAATCTTGCTGAAAGCGCTCATAGAAGAACTAAAGGCAGCCGGCGCGGAGGTGTTCTTAGTTCCGGCTATGGGAAGTCATGGAGGAGCAACGGCAGAGGGACAGACAGCAATCCTCAGAAGCTATGGGATAACAGAGGAAACAATGGGAGTTCCGATTTGTTCTTCTATGGAGACCGTAAGTCTTGGAAAAGCAGAGAATGGTATGGAGGTCCGGATGGACCGTTATGCCTATGAAGCAGATGGAATCGTTGTCTTTAACCGTGTGAAGGCGCATACGGGTTTTCGCGGGCCAGTAGAAAGCGGATTGATGAAAATGATTACAATCGGTCTGGGAAAACAGCACGGGGCCAATATCTGCCACAGCCGCCCACCCGAAGAAATGTCAAAAAATATCCATACAATTGCATCCTTTTGCATTGCCCATTCTCCAATACTTTTTGCAGTAGGCATTGTGGAAAATGCAAGCCATCAGGTATATGACATAAAGGCGATAAAAGCGGAAGAGCTTTGGAAAGAGGAGCCTAAGCTCTTGGAAGAGGCAAAGCGGCATATGCCCCGTATCCCATTTGCCAAGGCAGATGTACTCTTTGTGGATGAGATTGGAAAAGACATAGCAGGTGAGGGAATGGACCCCAATATCACAGGGCGTTCTTTCTTTATCGGAGAGAAGGAGCCCTATTTTGAGAGCATAGCAGTTCTGGATATAACAGATGCTTCCGAAGGAAACGGAACAGGAATCGGCAACGCAGATGTGATATCCGGACGGGCCTTTGACAAATTCCGTATGGATATGGTATACCCAAACTGCATTACTTCCCGGGACAGCAAATCCACAAAGCTTCCGGTTACAATGCCCTGTGATATGTTGACCCTTCAATTTGCATTACAGATTTGCTATGGGATAGATGACAGCAGGGGACCGCGAATAGTCTGGATAAAAAACACCCTTTGCTTGGATACCTTTTATATTTCAGAAGCACTGGTGGAAGAAGCGAGGATGAATCCTGATTTGGAGATAGCAGGAGAATTGCAGGAAATAAATTTTGATCATGCGGGAAATGTAATAGAGCATAATTACGATTGATTCTTTTCATAAAATCAGAAAAAGGGCTGCTGCCGGTCTATTCTGCAGCAGCCTCACAGCATCTTGTTACTCCGCCGCACCCTCTTCAACTAATTCGTCATACTCCGCCGCATCCAGCATTTCATCAAATGCATCCGCCACGGCCTCATACTCATCATCATCTTCAATATTCTCCAACACCGGAGATCCCTGGCTGTTATCATAACGATAGATAAATACTTCGCCGTCCTCATTCTCCCCATTCTCATCCAAAGGAAGAAGAGCAATATAATCCCGGCCATTTACCGGAAAAATAGTCAGAATAGCACATTCCACCTGCTCATCATTATCCAAAGTCAGAGTAACCGTAATATTGCCGTCACAGGAATCACAGTTGCCGTTGCAGGATGTCGTATCACATTTATTATCTGTTCCCATATTCATACCTCACTTGTTTTTTTGATATTTATCTGTCCGGCCGTCAATTATGGTTTGCAAGCCATAAACGGCAGCCATGTCCTTACTCTATCAGAAGCGCCGCGGAAAAGCAAGGGAAACCCGGAAAATCATTGACAAAACTTCTGAGTAGGATAAAATGAAAATTATCCATTGAAACAGACATAAACCTGAATATAAGAGAGGGCATGCAAATGAAAACAATCGGAATTGATATTGGAACCACAACCATCGGCGCCGTAGTTATGGATACGCAGGATAAGAGGCTTTTGACTTCCGTAACCATACCCAACGGAAGCTTTATCAAGACAGCCTGCGAGTGGGAACGGATTCAGGATGTAGGGCTTCTTATGAAAAAAGCAAAAGAACTCTTGGATTCACTTTTAGAGGAATATCCGGATACAAAGACCATAGGATTGACCGGGCAGATGCATGGGATTCTCTATACGGATATAAACGGACAGTGCATCAGCCCCTTATATACCTGGCAGGATGGAAGCGGGGATCAACCGAAGTTCGGCGGAGAGTCTCTCGTTGAGCAGATTACAAAAAAGTATGGAATTTTCGCAGCTACGGGATTCGGACTGGTAACTCATTTGTATCATGTGAAAAAGGGGCTTGTTCCGGAGGGGAGCGTATCTCTTTGCACCATTTCCGATTATCTGGGTATGTGGCTTACAGGCAGACAGCGCCCCCTTGTACATGCCAGCAACGGGGCCAGTCTGGGGTTTTATGATTCTAAGGAGTGGCGTTTTAGGGAGGAGATGCTTACCGATACCGGAATAGATCTTTCTATACTGCCGGAGGTGACGACAGAGGTAAAGAAGCTGGGTACCTATCATGGGAAGACGGTTCTTGTGAGTCTTGGCGATAACCAGGCCAGTTTTCTCAGCGCAGCAGGGATGCAGGAACACGTGTGGCAGGTGAATGTAGGAACAGGAGGCCAGCTTTCCGTTTTATCAGAGCAGCATTTTGAGGCGGCCGGAATCGAGGCGCGGCCGTTTTTGGATAAAAAGTATATTCTCACAGGCGCAGTGCTTTGTGCGGGAAGGGCCTATGCGATTCTGGAGAACTTTTTCCGAAGCTGCGCTCAGTCTATGGGGATGGAAGACGGAGAGCAGTACGGCCTTATGGAGCGTTTGGCCGGGGCAGCAAAAGAGGATGCGGGCGGAATTTCTGTTGTAACAAAGTTCAAGGGGACGCGGGTAAATCCGGATGAGAGGGGAAGCATCAGCGGAATCAGCGAGGAAAATTTTCTGCCGGAAAATCTGGTACTTGGCGTGATTCAGGGAATTGCCGGCGAGATGTATGACATTTACCAAGAGATTCATAGGGGAACCGGGATCCGCGCAGACAGGCTGGCCGCCTCCGGAAACGGCGTCAGAAGGAATCCGGCGCTGCGTGAAGCTTTGGAAAAAATGTTCCGGGCAAAGCTTGAGATAACAGGATATCAGGAGGAGGCCGCCTGCGGAGCCGCTCTCAGTGCGCTGTATATGAAAGAATAGAATACTTCTGTTAATATGGGGTTGTGGATGGTGAAAATATACAAAAAATACTTTGAAAAAGGAGAGTATATTAGCATTAAAACGGCAAAGTGCATAAAAATATACCATGTATATATTTTTTAGTTGACGAATAAATGAAATGAGTGTATAATAAAATCACTGGTTGAGAACGTTCTCAAAATTTACATTCGGGAGCGGAGAAAACCAGAATAAAGTTATAAGTTGAGAACGTTCTCAAAAAATAGAGGAATATTACAATGGAGAATAGTAATCAATCAATTACCATAGACGACGTGGCAAAGTTAGCAGGTGTATCAAAAGCTACGGTTGGACGCGTCATTGGAAATTATGGAAGTGTATCAGACAAGAGCCGCCGAAAAGTTATAGAGGCCGTAAAGGAATTAGATTATGTTCCCAATACCATAGCTCAAGGACTTCGCAGCCACAGTACAAAAACAATTGCTGTTATATTGGGAAGTATTAAAAATGGTTATTGCAATGAGCTTGTATATGCGATAGAGAAAGAAGCAATGAAGCGGGGATATAATGTATTGATATGCAATACCCATGAGAACTTGGACAAAGAGATTCAGCATCTTCAAAATATAAGAAGCCGCCAGGTAGATGGTGTGATATTGATTCCTGTATATACAATTGGAAAAGTGATTCCGGAAAAGTACAGACATTTGTATGAGAGCTTAAATATTCCAATGGTATTAGTTGACAGAAATATTATGGGAATAGAAAAGGACTTGGTCCAAAGTAAAAATGAGGAGGCTTCCTATGAGGCAACAAAATATCTGATATCTCTCGGTCATAGGAATATCGGCGTCATAGGAACGGTTGCCTATTCAACAGTACAGGACCGGATAAAGGGATATCGCAGAGCGCTTCAGGAAGCAGGAATTACAATAAATGCATCTTTGGTAGTAGATGCGGAGTATTCAGAAAAGCATGTAGGACAAAAGCTGGCAGATAAGCTTTTGAAAGAGCATCCGGAATTGACAGCGCTTTACGTTTTGAATAATACTCTTTGCGGAAGTGTGCTCCTGGAACTAAAGAAACGGAATTTACATATGCCGGATGATTTATCTTTGATTACGTGGGATGATGATGAACTGAATGAACTATTTGATATTACAACAATTGTTCAATATGTTGAGGAGATTGGAAGATCGGCAGTGAAGCGTTTATTTGAGCTAATGGAAAATCCTCAGTCCAGGGCGGAGATACAGCGAATCGATACGGAGATGGTAGTTCGTAAATCCTGTGGAAAACCAAAAACAGTACGGTGGAATAGTAAAGCCTGAAAAGGCTGCTATAAATACATTATTTTAAAGGAGGTTACTTTATGGACTTAATCATGGGAATGAACAGCGGTTCCTCATTTGATGGAATTGACGTAGTTCTCGCAGAGACAGAAATGGATGCGGATGGCTTTCCCAAGGCGCCGAAGTTTATCTGCGGAGGATCTTATGACTGGCCGGATGATGTGAAAGAAATCGTGACGGCATCCTTTGACAACAAAGTGGATATGGTTGGGCTGAACAGACTGAATTATATCTGCGGAGCAGTATTTGCTGAGAAGGCTGTGCAGTTTATGAAAGAAAAGAATATCAATCCGCTGGACGTAAAGGTTCTGGGGCTGGATACACAAACGATATATCAGGAACAGCCTGATCACAAAACAATTGATGCTATGACGGCTGAACAGAAGTCAGACTGGACTCACAGGTGGCTGAACGGTCCGTATCCGGCAGGAATACAGATGGGAGACAGTTCTGTTATAGCCAATCTGACGAACATTGATACCGTAACACATTTTCGTCCGGCGGATCACACTTGGGGCGGAAGTGCGGCGCCTCTGATGCCATATCTGGATTTCATCCTTTTTCGGAAAGATGAGAAACCGTCCATGACATTGAATATCGGCGGAATTGCGAATCTTCATGTAGGATGCAAAGACAGAAGAGATATGTTTGGATTTGACACAGGACCGGGCAATGTGATTTCAAATTACATGTGCAGAAAGTTATTTGGAGTTGAGTATGATAAGGATGGAAAGATTGCGGCAAGTGGAAATGTAAATGATGAGCTTTTAGACCATTTTATGCATCATCCGTTTTTCGACAGACCGGTACCGCGCTCAGGATGGATAGCTGATTATAGTGCGGAATACATTGAGGGTGTAATTGAGAAGTTCAAGCATCTGCCAAAAGAGGATATCATTGCTACGGCATGCGCGTTTACCGGAGCGGCCGTTGCTAAGAGTATGATTGATAATATTCCGGAAGAAATAATAAAGAATACGGACAAGCTTTATGCAAGCGGCGGCGGTACAAGGAATCCTCAGATTATGAAAGAAATACAGGCAAGAGTACCATCCAATATTACAGTGACGACCTCTGCTGATATTGGCGTTCCGCCAGAGTATAAAGAAGCGATTAAGTTTGCGACCATCGCTTATTCAACTATTCATTGCGTACCAGGCAATATACCAGCAGCAGGCCATGCGTCACAATATGCAATTCTCGGCAAGATTGCATTGGCTCCGCGTCATATAAAAGGCGGTGCACAGCTTTAATCACAGAACTACATATCGCTATGATTGTAGCATAAATTTCCATTGAAAACTAGTAGTAAAATCAGATAGTATTCAATTGCGACCTGAATATTTGAAGAATAGACATTTGGTAAGGTTGGCTTATGCCGATAGTACTTGAGAAAGATGAAAGGACAACTATTATGAAAAAGAGAATTTTAGCTTTAATATGTGCATCTGTTATGGCTTTATCTTTGACAGCATGTGGAAATAGTTCAAAAGCTCCGGAAGCGGAAGATTCAGCAGCGGCGCCTGAGACAGAGGAACCAAAAGAGAAGGAGTCTACGGAGAAGGAAGAGACTATTACTATCGGAGTTTCATTTGGACAGAATGTACATCCATTCTTTGTCGCTATGCAGATGGGCATTGAGGCGGCTTGCAAAGATTATGGGATTGAGAATGTAAATATTTTGGCGGCAGATAGTTCTTTGGAGACACAAGTATCTCAGATAGAGAATTTAGTAACAATGGGCTGTGATGTGATTCTGCTGAATCCTTATGATTCCGATGGAGTTGTAAATGCGGTGAATAGTGCATTAGAAGCTGGTGTAGGTGTATTTACTATGGATATAGATTGCGAGGGCTCCACTGCATATGTGGCTTCTGATAATGTAAAAGTTGGCAAGCTTCTTGGTGAGTGGATCGTGGAGCAGCTTGGCGGTGAAGGCAAAATCGCAATCATTGACGGAATCAGTGTAACATCTCTGAAAGACAGAACAGACGGCTTTATGTCAGCGATTGAGGGGAGTAATATTGAAATTGTAGCAGAACAGCAGACAGCAGTAGAGCGGGATGATGCGCTGGCTTCAGCTGAAACCATTTTACAGGCGCATCCAGATATCGATGCATTTGTCGGCGTGAATGAAAATTCCGGTATGGCTATTTTAAGCGCTGTGACGGCAGCCGGGTTAGAGGATGTACTCATGACTTGTGTGGACGCAACAGCAGAAACAATGGCAGCTATCCGCGATGGCAAAGTAGATGTGGGCGTATCACAAGATCCGTATCAGATGGGATATACGGCAGTAGAGCAGGCCATCGCCTGGGCAAATGGCGAGAACGTAGAAGCATTTGTAGAAGTTCCGGTTGATTATATGAATCAGGATAATATTCAGGAAGTGATTGAGAGAGAGCAAAGCTATGGAGTAGAAGTAGAGTAATGAATCAGGAGCTTTTATAGACAGATTATGCGAAGAGAATAAGGTATAATCTGTAGATTCTAGAAAAAAGGGTGTCGCAAAATGAAAAGGCTTATTTTGTGACACCCTCTTTTTGTAAAAAATAAAAGAGGTGAAAATGTGTCTGAAGTAGTTGTAAAAATGGAGGGAATCTCCAAATCTTTTGCCGGAATAAAAGCATTGGATCATGTACAGATAGAGCTTTGTAAGGGAGAAGTACATGCTTTGATGGGAGAAAATGGTGCGGGGAAGTCTACTTTAATGAAAATTATGACTGGCGTTTACACAAAGGATGAGGGTTTTATGTATCTGCGGGATGAGATAAACGGCGAGATGAGACAGATAGAAATAAAATCCCCGTTGATGGCACAAAAGCTCGGCCTTAGTATGGTATTTCAGGAGCTTAATCTTCTGGAAAATATGAATATTGGAGAAAATATATTTATTGGACGGGAACCGGTTGGCACAGCAACCATGATAGATAAAAAAGTATTAAATGAGAAAGCAAAAAAGGAACTGGAAAAAGTAAAGTTGGATATAAATCCGAGCACCTCTGTGTCCTCTTTAAGCTGTGGACAGAAACAATGTGTAGAGATTGCCAAAGCACTATCCTTTGATGCCAGAGTTGTGGTGTTTGATGAACCGACAGCCAGTCTTTCGGAGACCGAATCCCGAACTTTATTTGAGATTATACGGGAATTAAGGAATAAAGGGGTATGTATTGTATATATTTCTCACCGCATGGAAGAAGTGTTTGAACTGTCAGATAGAATTACGGTATTTCGGAATGGAACGTATATTGACACTGTGGAAACAAGTAAAGTTTCTGAAGCAGATTTGATTAAAATGATGATTGGCCGTGATCTGGAGGAGGGAAAGAAAAAGGGCAGTGCATATATCAACAAACAGAAAACCGTATTGTCTGTGAGAAATGTGACCATTTTTCCAAATTCATCGCCAATCAGTTTTGAACTGCATGAGAAAGAGATATTAGGATTTTTCGGCTTGGTAGGAGCGGGAAGAACAGAACTTTCCAGGGCAATTTTTGGAATTGATCCAATCGGAGAAGGAGAAATATATATCCAGGGCAGCAAGGTACACATTAATTGTCCGCGGGATGCGATGGATGTCGGGATTGGTCTGGTTCCGGAGGATAGGAAAGGTCTGGGATTGATTCTTGGAATGAGTATTAAAGATAATATGCTGCTCTCAAAACTGGGACAGTTAAAAAGCCGGATTTTAAATAAGAAGGTGTTGAAGGAGATTACAGGTACTTATATTGATGACTTAGGAATCGTATTGCGGGATGAAAATCAAGAAGTAAAAGAGCTTAGTGGAGGAAACCAGCAAAAGGTGGTTATTGCAAAGTGGTTAGCGATGACGCCGGATATTTTGATTTTGGATGAACCTACAAGAGGAATTGACGTAGGCGCCAAAAGTGAAATTTATACTTTAATGAGAAAGCTTACGGAGGCGGGAAAGAGTATTATTATGATCTCCTCGGAGATGGCAGAGATTCAGAAAGTCAGCGATCGCGTAATTGTGATGCATGAAGGAAATATCACCGGAGAGCTGTCTATCGAAGAAGCTACAAAAAATAGTATAATGCAGGCGGCATTTGGAGGTATAAAAGCATGAGAGAAAAGAAAAAAATGGATCTTGGTTCGTTACGTGAATTACTTTTGATAGGAGTCGTGATTATTCTTTGCATTATTTGGACAATTATGAATCCCCAGTTTATTTCCATGAATAATGTTACAAATATTTTACGTCAGGGATCTTATACGGCTATTGCTGCCGTAGGAATGACGATGGTAATTATCATAGGAGAGATCGATTTGTCAGCAGGATCTTTGATTTGTGCATCTGGTTTGGTTGGAGCAATGGTCTGCAAAAGTACAAATAATGTTGTTCTGGCAGTGTCGGCGGCATTATTGGTAGGAGTAGTAGTCGGAGGGTCCAATGGTGTGCTTTGTGCAGTCGGAAAATTGCCGGGCTTTATTGCAACGTTGGCCAGTATGACCGTATTAAGAGGGCTTGCCTATATCATTACCGGCGGAAATTCTGTGGTATGGACTAATGAGGCATTTACAAAGATTGGAACAGGCTATGTAGGAATTGTACCGATTCCTGTAATTATCATGCTTGTTGTGATTATATTCGGCGTGTTTTTAACATCAAAGCTGCGCTTTGGACGCTATATTTATGCAGTCGGCGGCAATATGGAAGCAAGCAGATGGTCAGGCATTGCAGTCGTGAAGGTAAAAATTATTGTCTATATGATTATGGGGGTACTCACGTCAATTGCCGGTTTAATCGTTGTGACCAGGCTGGGTTCCGGGCAGCCTTCAGCGGGACAGAATTTTGAGATGGACTGTATTACAGCAGCAGTTGTTGGCGGAACCAGTATGTCAGGCGGACGGGGAAAGATTATCGGAACTGTTGTAGGCGTATTACTTCTGACCGTATTAACTAACGGCATGACGCTTGTCGGTATCAATACTTATTGGCAGCAGGTATTTAAAGGAATTATCATAGTGGTCTCCGTACTTGCAGATACCCACACAAAGAAAAATTAAAACAAGTCTTAGAGCTTAAGGTTTGTTGAAAAGCATTTAACTAATTATGGAGAAAAGAAAGAGTCTGTCAATGCGGCAGGCTCTTATTTTGAGAGCCTTACATACGGAAGAACATGAGAAGGTTTATATCCAAGTGATTATAGTCAAAAAAGTCGCTTTTTTATAATTAATTTTACGAAAATTATAAATACAGACAAAAAATTGAAAGCTATAATAAACTTAATGAGAAAAAATGCACAAAGAAGGTGAAAAGATGGGGAAGGTTCTTTTGGAAATGAAGCATATCAGCAAAAGCTTTGGAGCGGTCCGGGCCCTGAAGGACGTTTCCATAGATCTGCATGAGGGAGAAGTACTCGCCCTGATGGGCGAGAACGGAGCCGGGAAATCCACGTTGATGAACATCCTGAGCGGTTCCTTGCTTCCCCAGGAGGGCGAGATCTATGTGGAAGGCCAGAAAGTCAGCGTCACGGACCCGGTGACCGCCAAAAAGCACGGCATTGCCAAGATCCACCAGGAGCTGCAGGTAGTACCGGAGCTGAACGTGGCCGAGAACATCTTTCTGGGCCGCTGGTTCAAAAAGAAGCTGCCGGTTGTGGACTTTGAGAGCATGATCACAGAGACACAGAAGTACCTGGATATGCTGGAGCTTGACGTAAAGCCCACCCAGAAAGTAAAGGATCTGCGTATCGGAGAGCAGCAGCTTGTGGAGATAGCCAAGGCCCTCTCCTTAGACGCCCGGATTCTTGTTATGGATGAGCCGACCTCCGCCATCAGCGAAAAGGAGGCGGAAAAGCTCTTTACCATCATCCGCCGGCTTCGAAGCGAGGGGCGGGGCATTATCTACATTACCCACCGCATGGAGGAGATCTTCAAGATTGCCGACCGCCTGACCGTTATGAGGGACGGCGCATACATCGGCACGGTCAATGCGTCCGAGACAGATACCGACGAGATCATCCGCATGATGGTAGGCCGTGACGTGAGCGAGCAGTACCCCAAGGACCCCACGGAAAAGGGAGATGTGGCCTTTGAAGTAAAGGATCTCACCTACACGCCGGCGCCGGGAAGCTTCCGCCGCTCCCTTAAGAATATATCCCTGAAGGTGCATCACGGGGAAGTTCTGGGAATCGCAGGACTGGCAGGGGCCGGAAGAACCGAGTTCTTTGAGTGCGTGGCAGGGGTTCACGCAAGGGAAGTCACAGGGGAGATTTATATAGAAGGAAAGCCCGTAAGCATACGAAAGCCGGGAGACGCCATTCGTGCGGGAATCTCCTTTGCCACAGAGGATCGCAAGGGCAGCGGACTGGTATTGCAGCGTTCCATCGGAGAAAATATTTCCCTTCCTCTTCTCCGTCAGTTCAGCAAATATTTTGTGATGGATCTAAAGAATGAGGGAAGGGCCTGGGAAGAGCAGATAGAGGCCCTCAAGGTAAAGGCTCCGGGAAGCAGGACCCTGGCAAGCGCCCTGTCGGGAGGAAATCAGCAGAAGGTGATTCTGGCCCGCTGGCTTTTGACCAAGCCGAAGCTGCTTCTCCTTGATGAACCCACCAGAGGCATTGACGTAGGCGCCAAGGCGGAGATTTACCAGCTTATCAATAACTTGGCCAAGGCGGGGATGGCGATTATCGTCGTGTCCTCGGAGCTGCCGGAGGTCATCGGGATTTCCGACAGGATTGTGACCTTCTGTGAGGGAGAGCTGACAGGTGAATTTTTACAGGCGGAGGCTACCCAGGAGAAGCTGCTTCACAGCGCTACAAAATAAGTTGTGTAAACGGCGGCGCCTGTGCGGCATGGCGCTGCGGAACTTGAATGATAGGGAGAGGCAGAGATGAAAACAGACCAGACAAAGGTATTAATAAAGAAAATGCAAAGTGTAATTGCGCTGATCCTCATATTTATTGTGGCAAGCGTAATCTGTGTGCAGGATGGAAAAAATGTGTTTCTGGATGCCAGAAACCTGATGAATGTGCTTCGTGCCGTGTCGGAAAACGGCATTATCGCTATCGGTATGACTATGATTCTGATTCTGGGCGATATTGATCTTTCCGTAGGCTCCGTGGTGGGTCTGGTATCCACCGGCTGCGCGGCTCTGATGGTGTGGAACGGCCTGGGCTTTATACCGGCGGTTCTGGCAAGCCTGCTTATCGGAGCGGCCTTCGGCTTCTTTAACGGCATCTGCATTACGAAGCTGAAGTTACAGGCGTTTATCGTCACCCTGGCCAGTATGAACATTGCAAGAGGACTTGCAAGATTCTGGGCAAACGGCGTCGGGATTCCCCTGACCTACGGCAAGGGAGAAGGACTTGCGCCGCCGCAGTTTGAGGTACTCCAGATGCGTATCAACGGGCTGATACCCGTACCGGCCATTATTTTCCTGATACTGCTTCTGATTTTCCATTTTATTATGACAAGGACGCGGTTCGGCCGTCAGCTCTACGCCATCGGCGGAAACCGTCAGGCGTCCTATCTGGCAGGTATCAATGTAGATCGGATCAAGCTGTTTACCTTTATGCTGTGCTCCATGCTGGCGTCCGTGGCAGCCATGATTCACGCGGCGCAGATAAGTCAGGGCGGACCGAACGAAGGCTCCGGCTACGAGCTGAACGCAGTAGCGGCCTGCGCCATCGGCGGAACCAGTCTGGCAGGCGGCAAGGGAACCATGCTGGGAACCCTGATCGGAGCGCTGATTCTGGGTATGTTAGACAACGTACTCGGATTGAAAGGCGTAAACTCCAATCTGCAGCTGATGGTAAAGGGCTTCCTTATCATCATCGCCGTATTTATGCAGGCGGAGCGGAAGGAGTAACAGTTATATCATTACAGTGCGCAATCTGCGGGGGGTTGATCGATAGCAGCCCCTTGCAGATTAAAAAATAAAAAGCTATCGAAGAAAGAGGAAAGTATGAAAAAGAGAATTTTAAGTGTGGTACTGTGTACGGCAATGCTGGCAACCCTTTTAGCCGGCTGCGGCAGTAAGGCGGAAGAGCCGGCGGCAGCGGAGCCATCCGGTACCGAGGAGCAGGCGGAAGATCCGGCGCCGGCAGAAGATGAGGAGCCGGCAGCGGACGCAGGAGCAGAGGCAGGCGCAAAGGACAAATATGTGATTGGTATGTCACAGTGTAACTTAGGCGAGCCCTGGCGTGTAGCTATGAATGATCAGATTGCGGCGGCAGCGGAAGCACATCCCGAGTTCGAGATTATCTACGCAGACGCGGCACAGGATAACTCCAAGCAGATCGCTGACATCGAGAACTTTGTACAGATGGGCGTGGATCTGATTATCACCTCCCCCAACGAGGCGACTCCTCTGACCAATGCGGTTACCGCAGCATATGAGGCAGGAATCCCGGTTATCCTTCTGGACAGAAAGATTGACGGAGACGGATATACACAGTTTATCGGCGCAGATAACGTGGCAATCGGAAAACAGGTAGGCGAGTATGTGGCAAACACACTTCTTCCCGACGGAGGAAAGGTTTGCGAGATCAAGGGTCTTGAGGGAACTTCCGGCGGTATCGACAGAGACAACGGCTTCCGCGAGGGAATCAAGGCAAATCCCAAGGTAGAGATCGTAGCCGCCAACAATGCGGACTGGCTGCGTGAGAAGGCTATCACCGTTGCGGAGGAAATGCTGCAGACCAATACCGAGATCGACCTGTTCTACTGCCTGAACGATCCGATGGCAGAGGGCGCTTACATTGCGGCCAAGAACGCAGGACGCGAGCAGGATATCATCTTCATCGGCGTTGACGGACTTCCCACACCCGACGGCGGCATCCGCAGCGTAATGGAAGGCAGATTAAGCCTGTCAATGGTATACCCCACCGGCGGCGCAGAGGCAATTGAGAGCGCATATCAGCTTCTGGTTGAGGGGAAGGAGCTTGAGAAGGAAATCACTCTGGAATCCGAGATTATCACTCCGGAGACAGCTCCCGATCTGTTAAAGAAATACGGCGGCGAATAAAAATATTGCTACGGCATAAAAACTGCCTGCAAGGGAAGCGGCCCATCTGTGTACAGCAGGTGGGCCGTTTTCGGACTGCGGCTTTGATGCTTCCTTTCCCTTTGTGCTTTTTTAGTTCACATAATACTTGACGGGATGCCGTAAATTTTTTAGTATAACTACTATACTCTGACGTGAAGGCGGGTGTTTATGAAAAACCTACAGGAATTGTTATTCACAAAAAATCTCAGGCGCTCGTTTCTGGTCTTTACCTTTACGGCAGTTCTGTCCGTAACCCTTGTGCTTACCATGACGGGCAGCAGGATTTATATAGATTCCATTGAGGAGCATGCCTATGCCAGCACGGCGGAGATGCAGAATCAGGTGCAAAAATCCGTGGATCTGAAGCTGGAGGACATTGAGAAAACGCTGAAGCTTTTAGGGGAAAGCCGGGCGGTTCAGGGATATCTTGTGGTGGATGAGGATCGGGAGCAGGGAAAGCGGGTGGAGCTTGAGACAGAGGTCCGCAATCTCTTGCTGGAATACTCCGCCGTTCACCGGGATTATCTGAACATCGTATTGGCAAGCAGCCTGGGGCACTATCTGTCAAACGATTCCTACCGGATTCAGAAGCAGGATTTAAGCGAAGAGAAATGGTATCAGGATGCGGTCCGGGCGGAGGGGCGTCCGGTGGTGATCAGCACCTCCATCGGGCGGAACCTTCAGGACTGGAGAAATTACAGCTCCGACAGTTATGTTTCCGTGGCCCAGGCTATCTATGGGACAAAGAGCCGGGAGCTTATAGGCGTGGCTCTGATTGATTTGGATAAGCGAAGCATCCAGAGCCTGGTGGGAGATATCACCCTGGGACAGACGGGCTTTGTATTTATTATGGACAGCAAGGGAAACATTCTCTACACCCCGGAAAATAAGGTGGTCTACCGCATCAATCCGGCCTGGTTCTTAGAGGCTCAGAGCGGAAGCTTCAAGTGCAGGATTCAGGAAGACCAGTACCGAATCATCTACAACCAGTCGGAATACACCAGGCTGACCACCGTAGGACTTTACGATATGGGAAAAACCATAGAGGGCGTTTCCCGGGTTCAGAGGGTGTCCGTTCTGCTGGCCGTTCTCTGCTGCGGGGTGGCTCTTGTGTGGTCGGCCCTCTTTTCCAAAACCATCACCACGCCTATTTCCAATCTCTCCCGCCTTATGAAGCGGGCGCAGACGGGAGATCTGACGGTGCGGTTCCACAACCATTATCAGGGGGAAATCGGCCAGCTTGGAGACGCCTTTAACGCTATGGTGGATAAGATCAATGAGCTGCTCCGCCTGGTCTATGCGGAACAGAAGCAGAAGCGGGAGGCGGAAATGAAGATTCTCCGGGAGCAGATAAAGCCCCATTTCCTGTACAATACCCTGGACAGCATACAGTGGATGGCGAAGCGGTATCAGGCGAAGGACATTGTGGAGACGGTCCGCGCCCTCTCCAACTTTTTCCGCATCTGTCTGAGCAGCGGCAAGGAATACATAACTTTGCGGGAGGAAATGTCCCTGGTGCGCAGCTATCTGGACGTACAGAAGTTCCGGTATGAGGATTTGTTTGAATACGAGCCTTTCTGCCCGGAGGAGCTTTTGGACTGCGAAGTACCCAGGCTGATCATTCAGCCTCTGGTGGAGAATGCCCTCTATCACGGAATCAAGGAATCGGATCAGGAGCGGGGAAATATCCGTATCCGGATAGAAAAAGAGGAGCCGGATATCCTGCTGATTCTTGTGATGGACGACGGGGCGGGAATGAGTCTGGAAGAGTGCGGAAGGCTTAACAAAATCCTGCGGATGGAGGAGCGTCCCGAGGAGATAAGAGCCTTTGGGGTGCGCAATGTTCACGACCGGATTCGCTTTTCCTATGGGGAGGCTTACGGTCTTTTCTACCGGCCGGGGACGGGAGGCGGAACTATCGCTGAGATACGGCTTCCGCTGAAGGGCCGGCGTGACGGAAATACGGAGGAAAAAGACGATGTGGAAAATCGTGATTGCGGATGACGAGCCGAAGATACGCCAGGGTCTCAGGGAGCTGGTGGAAAGCTTTGATCTTCCCCTAAAGGTCTGCGGAGAGGCGAAAAACGGGCTGGAGGCGCTCCGCATAGCGGGGGAGGAGCAGCCGGATATTGCGCTGGTGGATATCTGTATGCCGAAGCTGAACGGGCTGCAGCTTTTGGAGCAGATACGCAGCGTGCGGCCGGAGTGCCGGACCATCATCGTATCCGGCTACAATGAATTTTCCTATGCCAAGGAGGCGATGGCTTTGGGGGTGCGCAGCTATATTCTGAAGCCCATTGAGGAGCAGGAGCTTTACGAAGCCATTCTGCGGCTTACGGAGGAGTTAAGCCGGGAGCGATCCAGGCAGCGCTTTATTGATTTGGCAAACTACCAGCTGGATCAGCACAGGGAGTACCTTCAGGGGGTGTTTTTCAATGACTGGCTTGAGGGGAGGCTTACGGATACGGAGCGAGAGGGGCAGAAGGAGCTGCTGTCCGTGCATATGGGGGAGGATGCGGCTCTGGTCCTCGTATCGACCCAGAATAACCGCTCCTTAAGCCTGCGCATGGGGGACAGCCATATCTCCGATGACGTATATCAGTTTGCCCTTAAAAATATACTGGGGGAGCTTTTGGGAAAGTGCGATCCGGTCTATCTTTTTACGGACCGGTATCAGAATGTGGCCGGCATTTTTCATGAGAGGGAGGAAAAGCTTGGAGAGCTGCGGCGGCGTCTGGAGGGAAGTCTGGAGCAGATCCTGGGCGGAACATGCACCATCGTGGTTCAAAGATGCGAAGAGGCGCTTTTCTCAAAGAATTATGGCGAGGCGCTAAGGGAGGTCCAAAAGTCCCTGGAATGTCGTCCGGCGGTGACGGAGGCGAAAAAGTATCTTTTTGAGCATTTTCGGGACCCGGATATGGATCTGAATCTGGTGGCCCGCTCCATCGGTATCAGCCCGGCCTATTTAAGCCGTCTGATGAAGCAGGAGCTTGGCATGTCCTTTAAGGATTTTCTTACCAGCCTTCGGATCAATGAAGCTATTGTACTGATGCGGGGCACCAGCCGGCCGATCAATGAGATTGCGGATATGGTGGGGTATAAGAGTCAGCATTATTTCTCCACGGCCTTTAAGAATATTATGGGGATATCGCCGTCGGAACACCGAAAAAATATTGTCTGAAAGGAAAATGCGTTCAGACGAAGGGAGAAGCATTTATGAAAAAAAGGTTCCTGCCGCTGGCTTTGGGGCTGCTGCTCTGCCTTTTGGCAGGATGCGGGGAGGAAGAGTCCGTAAAGGAAAATGAATATGAATACCTCATAGGGGTCAGTCTTTCGAATGTGATGGAGCCGTGGCTAAGTCAGACCATCGACAGCATGACCGAGGAACGGCAGTTGGACAGCCGGGTAAATATAATTTTTAAGGATGCGGCCGGAAGCAGCAGGAAGCAGCTTCAGGATATCGATCAGCTTATGGAATGCGGCGTGGATCTGCTGATTGTGGCTCCCAATGATTCCGAATCTCTGAAGGAAAAGCTGGAAGAGCTTTGCAGGGAGCTTCCGGTGGTTGTGATGGGAGTGGACCCGGGTACGGAGAGTTATACGACCTTTATTGAGTTTAATGATTATGAGATTGGAAGAATTGCCGGCGCTTATATTCTGGAGGAGCGGTACGAGCCGGGAAATGAGGTGATTGTGATTGAAGGATCCGCCGGTTCTCCCATTTCCGCCCGAAGGCTGGAGGGCTTTCAGGATGCGGTGGAAGGGGCGCTTCCGGAAGAAAATATTCACTATCTCAATGGAGAATGGCTTCGGGATAAGGCGGAAAACCGCATGAAGGATTACCTAGTGTCAAGACAGACGGCAGATATTGTCTTTGCCTTTAACGATGAGATGGCCTACGGGGCTTATCTGGCTCAGAAGCAGTATCGGGTCAGCGGAATCTGCTTTCTGGGAGTAGACGGCTTTGCGGGGAACTTCGGAGGTCTTGATTTGGTAGAGCGGGGGATACTCAATGCAACCATCCGCTGTCCGGAAATAGGAAGCCTGGCCTGCGAAACGGCCATCCGCATCCTGGACGGAGAGCAGGTGGAGAAGCATCTGGTAATTGAGCCGGAGCTTATTACAGGGGAGGACGAATAGCCCTCCCCTTAGCCGGTAAACCAGGATTAAATAATTTCCGCCAGAAATTCCAGAAGCTGATCCGTATTGAGCGGCTTGGACAAATGGGCGTTCATGCCGCTTTTTCTGGACATTCGTCTGTCCTCCTCAAAGGCGTTGGCGGACAGGGCAATGATGGGGATGCTGTGCAGGAGGGGATCATTTAAGCTCCTGATCACCTGTGTGGTCTCATAGCCGTTCATAATGGGCATTTGGATATCCATCAGTATCAGGGCATAAGTTCCCGGGTCGGCCTGCAGCAGCAGATCCAGGGCAATACGGCCGTCCATAGCGGTATCCACCGAAAAGCCGAGATCCTCAAGCAGCTCGGACTCCAGTTCCAGATTCAGATCGTTGTCGTCCACCAGAAGAATTTTCTGTCCCTTTAACCGTTCCAGGAGGGCTTCCGCCGCATCTTCTTTTTCCAGGGCATTGGAGCTATGAATCCGCAGGGTGAGGAAAAAGGCGAAGCGGCTTCCCTTCTCGGGAGTGCTCTCTACGGTAATGGTGCCGTCCATCAGCTCTACCAGACGCCGGGCAATGGTGAGGCCCAGGCCCGTTCCGTGGATGCCGCTGAAGGTAGTGCTCTTGACCCGCTCAAAGGGTTCGAAAATATGCTCCAGATATTCCGGGGCGATTCCGATTCCGTTGTCTTCCACGGAAAATTCGTAGGAAGCGTAATTATTCGTGGGGGCTTTGCGTTCGGATACGGCGATTTTTATATGACCGCCCTCCGAAGTGTATTTTATGGCATTGCTTGTGAGGCAGGAAAGGATCTGCTTAAGCTTGCCGGGATCGCTGTATACGCGGACGTGTTCCACATCGGACAGATCCATCGTCAGGGAAAGGTGCTTTTTTTCCGTCTGCGGCGCTGAGGACTTGAGGAAGTCCGAAATGAGATCAGACAGGCAGCAGGGAACATCCTCTGTCTGCAGGGTACCCGATTCGATCCTGGAGATCTCCAGGATATCGTTGATAAGAGACAGAAGCTGATCGCCCGATGTCCGGATCTTCTGCAGATATTCCGCAAGCTTTTCCGGCTCATCCATATGATTTTTGGCAAGAGCCGTGAAGCCGGTGATGGCATTTAAGGGAGTGCGCATATCGTGGGACATATTGGCAAGAAAGGTGTTCTTGGCAATGTTGGCCCGCTTGGCATGGTTGAGAGTCTCCTCTAAGAGCTTTTTTTGTTCCATCTCATGCTGGATTTCGTCGTCTACCCTTCGGGAGCCGATAACAATCTGGGAGCAGGATTCCTGATGGCCTGCATGGGCTATGCGGAGCTGAAAGCACTGGATGGACTCGGGCGTTTGGATTCTATAGTTTACATAATAAGTGTTCTGAGAGGCAACATTTTTTCGGATCCAGTGGGGATCGAGGGCAAGGGTGATCAAAGCCTGGTCCTCGGGATACACCCAGGTACTCACGTATTTTGTACAAAATTCATGGAAGGAGTAGCAATTAGGTCCGGAATGAAACTGAAATTCAATGCGGGAGCTTAACCGGTAGGGAAGGAGCTTGTCTTTGTCCAGATCCACATAGAGAATAGCCTCGTACTCACTGCTGAGTCCCTCAATGACGGCAAGCCTGCGCAGTTCCTCCTCAGACTGCATCTCTCTTTTTTCCGTAGCGTCTGCCACGAAGACATAGAAGATGTCGCCGGCAAACTGACTGTGAAGAAAATGTCCGTAATCCTCCACCCAGCGAACCTGACCGTCCTTTCGGATAATCCGGTATTCCACATAATCGAGATCATACTGGCTGTTGCTGATCTGCTCCCGGATGCTGCATTCTACAGACTCCAGATCGTCCGGATGCACCAGGCCGGGGAAGGTATTTCCCGTCAATTCCTGAAATTCCCTAAGCGTATCGCAGGCAAAAAGCCGAAGCATGGCTTTGTTGGCGTAGAGGAGTTCTTCATCTCCGTCCGCATGGTAGATAAAAAAGCCTCCGGGGATCTCGTCCACGAATTTTTTCAGTTCCAAAGCAGTTTTTAGATTGGTATCAATGTTCATTGAGGGGGATTCTCTTTGAACGGAGCCATGCTCCAGGCCGTAAAGCACGGACAGGATGTATTCAATTGGACTCTGGTCGGTTATCACTTGTTTCTTCATGCGGTTCTCCCCTCGATTATACATAAATCTTATAGACGGCGGGAATAAGGAAAAGCCCGTATCCGCCGCTCTTTTATACAGGTATATTATAACATCCTTTTGCGGGTTTTGGAATAGAAAACTGCGCGTTGTTGACTTTATTCCGGGGGCTTTTTATAATGGAGGGGATAGCGGAAATTGATTTAGTTAAGGTGTACTGTGAAGGATAGTACGAAACTGGAATAGGAGAATGTCGTGAAGTTTATTGAGGATATGACGGAGTTCATTTTTGTGGAGCATAAACCGGAGAAGGCGGATATTATTTTTATTCCCGGAGGGGATCAGGGAGCTTTGGCGGTTCGGGCGGCGGAGCTGTATCAGGAAGGGTATGCGCCGCGGATCTTGCCTTCGGGGCGGTTTAGTAAGCCGGTAGGGCGGTGTATGATTCCGGGATATGAAACGGAGTGGGAATTTTTGCGGGATATTCTGACAGAGCATGGCGTTCCTAAGGAGGCAGTTCTTGAGGAGCGGGAGGCGACATTTACGTATGAGAATGCGATCTTTTCCAGGAGGGTGACGGATACTCTGGGGCTTAAGATTGAGAGGGCGATTCTTTGTCCGCAGGCATGTCATGCCCGAAGGGCGCTTTTGTATTATGAGATTTTGTATCCCGATACGGAGTTTTTTGTTTGCCCGACGGTTACCAGGGGGATTAGCAGGGATAATTGGTTTTTGGAAGAGGATAAGATTGATGTTGTTCTGGGAGAATTGGAAAGATGTGGAAGTCAGTTTCATGAGATCTTAAGGCAGTATGGGGGGACAGGAAGGACGGCGGCGGAATAAGGAGACAGGCTTTTCCATATCCGGTGTTCGGACGGTTCGCGTACAGGTTGTCGGTTCCGAACGGACATTGGATATTGGAAAAGCCCGGAAGTTATATCAAGCTTTTTTAGTTTGGGAGGGCATGGGGATGTCCGGGGTTGTGGTCTGGGCTTCGTGGTAGGCGGCGCGGGCTTTCGCTCGTTTGACTTTTAGGGCCTCGGGGGTGGATTCGGCTTCCTGACGGGTCATTTCTCTGTGGGTCAGGGCTGCTTTGGCTTTTTCGGTTTCCACTTCTTTTTCGTTTGGAATGTCTTCCGAAGGGGCTTCGGCGCCGGAAATCGAATCTTCGTTTTCTTCCTTTGGTTTGTCGGTCTTGGTGGGATCTTCGATGCCCAGTTCTGCCTTCTTGGCTTCCTCCAGCTCTTTTTCGGCTTTTTGTTTCTCGGCCTCGGTGGGGAGCTTGGCGTATTTTCCGCTCTCTATGAAGTCCTGGGTGGACTGTTGGAGAGCCATGTTTTTGCGGTGCTCGTTCCATACCAGTTCAAGCTTTTTGCTTTCCGGGATGTTGGGGTTGTTTTTGATCTCGTTTACGTTGCTTAAGGAGGTGGCGGCGTGGGCCATGCGGACACGCTGGACCTCTTCCTTGGTTTTGCAGCGTTTCAGCTCCTGCTCGTAGTTTTTCTGCTCCGTTTCCATAGCTTTGACGCGCTGGTAAGTCTGCGGGTCGTGGTCTCTTAGGTAGGCCATTTCCTCGGCGGTCAGCTTTTGGCCGGAGTTGAGCTTCAGCTCAATCTGGGCGGACATTTTGGTAGTGCCGTCCTCGTTGGCCCTGCGGATCTCTTCCGCCTGTTGCTTTACGGAATCGGCGATGGTCATGGCGCCGTCGGCTTTGAAGTCGCCGGTTGCTTTTTTCTTCTGCCATTTCATCTGCATTTCCATGTTTTTTGTGTAGGTGTTTAAGGATTGGACCGTAAAGAAATTCATGGAGTTCCCCCTCTCTTTTTAGCTGTCGCTTATGGATAAACTGCGGTATATATTGTTCCGGCATTTGCTTTGCCAGGTAATTGATAAGGATTCTTATGTTAAAATTATCGACAGAAATTCCCAAAACTTAATTGGATTCAGGGGGAAGTTGGAATGGCTGTCTTTGAACAGTTGTGGGCGGAAAAGTTAACAGGTTTGGGGTTACGGACAGGGGAAAAATATGGTACAATGACTTGTAAGTAAAAGTATGTATACAAGAGAGAAGAGATTGAAATGATGATTTTTACAGTGTTTTTTCAGATGCTGGCTCTGCTGATTATGATTGGGGTGGGATATTTTGTCAGTAAGAAGGGGATGCTGGATGAGCATACCAACAGCCAAATGTCCGGGCTGCTTGTGAATGTTTTTAATCCGCTGCTGATTGTTGCAAGCGCGGCCAATTCGGTTGGATTGATCGAAAAAGATACGCTCAAGACGGTAGGGCTGATTGCGGTGTGCATGTTTGCGTTTTTTATTGTGATTGGCATGGTATTGTCACCGATGCTTGAACGGGATTCGCAGCAGAGAAAGATGTTTCAGCTGATGTTTGTTTTTTCCAATCTGGCGTTTATTGGGATTCCGGTTGTTTCCAGTATCATTGGTTCTCAGTATGTGGTTTATATTACGGAATTTATACTTATTTATACGATTTTGCTTTATACTTATGGAGTAGCGGTGCTGAGCAAGGGCTTTTCCCTTTCGTCCCTGAAAGAAATGCTGAATCCGGGAACGGTTCTTAGTTTGGCAGCTTTGGTGATTATTGTCTGGGAGATTCCGCTTCCGGATTTTATTAAGACGGCTGTTACCTACCTTGGAAATGTTACCTCTCCGATGGCTTTGGTTATTGTCGGTTATACGTTAGCTCATTCTGATCTGAGAAAGGTTTTTGGGCAGCCGCGGCTGTATGTGTTCGCCGCTATAAAGCTTTTGGTTCTTCCTCTTTTGATGCTGCCGTTTTTAAAGATGGCAACTTCGGATATGTCGGTTATTTCTGTCTGTATGGTGATGTTTGGGATGCCGGTTGGCAATATTGTTTTGATGCTGGGGATGGAAAAAGGGATTGACGTGTCTACGGGCAGTGCGGCTATTATATTGACAACGGTTCTCTGTGTATTTACGATTCCGATTCTGATGTTTGCGGTCGGGTATTAGAATTTCTGATTTCTCTGCCATAACCTCCAAAATAAGAAAGTGTAAAGTCCTTGATAATTCAATAGACTTTACACCTTTGTTACAATGGTTGCTATTCGGCTGTTACTCTTTTATTCTGTCAATTTCCGTAAGATTAATACCTGAAGAAGTGAGTATAACTTTAAGGGTATTGTATCTTACTTTCATAGCCTTATATACTTCTGAATCCTTATCGGCTAATAGCATATAACTTTGCAATTGGACAAATTCTTCAATATTCTTTTGCATCATTTCTTTTTCAGTCATTTCCAATACATCCATAATTTCACCGCCTTTATTAATGAAAGCAACTGTTATATGTTGTTATACTTATTATAGCGGATTAAGTGAAAAGTGTAAAGTCTATTCAATTATCAATTATCAAGCCACGACAATCTAATCTTGCAATTTAATTCTTGCTATCTATTTAATTTTTGTAATATAATACAACTTGTGGCATGGTGTCAGTTTGACGAGCAGACAGCGCACAAGTGTGCTCGGCGAAGGAAAACGGTATGGCAGCCTTGGCATACGGTTTTCCTTCACAGGAAGAGAGAGGAGAGTTTCTAAAAATGAAAGAACCAATGACCATTGCGGAGAAAAGTCTGGCGCTTCATGAGGAGTGGAAAGGCAAGATTGAAATGAAATCCAGAGTACCGGTAAAGACAAAGGAAGATCTGGCGCTGGCTTATACGCCGGGGGTGGCTCAGCCTTGTCTGGAGATTCAAAAGGACGTCAGCAAGTCGTTTGTATATACCAATCGGTGGAACAGCTGCCTGGTTGTTACGGACGGAACGGCGGTTTTGGGGCTTGGAGATATCGGACCGGAAGCAGGCATGCCGGTAATGGAAGGCAAATGTGTTCTTTTTAAAGAATTTGGCAATGTAGACGCATTCCCGCTTTGCATAAAAAGCAAAGAGGTGGACGATATTGTAAATACGATTTATTTGATTTCCGGAAGCTTCGGCGGCGTCAACCTGGAGGATATTTCGGCGCCGCGCTGCTTTGAGATTGAGAAGAAATTAAAAGAAAAGTGCAATATTCCTATTTTCCATGACGATCAGCACGGGACGGCTGTCATTACGCTGGCAGGCTTAACAAATGCCCTTCGCCTGGTTGGAAAGAAAAAAGAGGAAATCAAGCTGGTCATCAACGGAGCCGGTGCGGCGGCAATTTCCATCGCAAGATTACTGCTGCTTGCAGGCGTCTCGAATATCATTCTCTGTGATCGCACCGGAGCGATTTATGAAGGGCGGGAAAAGGGGATGAATCCTGTCAAAGAAGAGATGGCCGGGATTACGAATCCCGGTAAGGAAAAAGGAAGTCTGGCAGATTTGCTGCAGGGTGCGGACGTCTTTATCGGTGTGAGCGCGCCGGGCTGCCTGACGACAGATATGGTGAAGACGATGGCCGGCGACGCCATTATTTTTGCCTGTGCCAATCCGACGCCGGAGATTTACCCCGAAGATGCAAAGGCAGGCGGGGCCAGAGTCATCGCAACGGGCCGGAGTGATTATCCCAATCAGATTAATAATGTTCTGGCATTTCCAGGTATTTTCCGCGGGGCTTTTGATGTGAGGGCCAGTGATATCAACGATCAGATGAAGCTGGCGGCTGCTGAGGCTTTGGCGGGGCTTATTTCAGAGGAAGAGCTTTCGGAGGATTATATTATTCCGGCGGCATTTGATCCCAGAGTGGGGAAGGCGGTAGCGGCGGCAGTAGCGAAGGCTGCTGTTGAGAGCGGAGCGGCCCGGATTGCGGAATCATAAACTGTTTTCCGATGTATCTGCGGCGTTTGGAATAAGGGGCCACCGGAAGTATTGCAAGCATGCTTCCGGTGTACTCTCCGACAGTCCGTATCGGAAATTTTGAAACATATTTCCAATACGGGCTGCTGTTATTTTGTCAGATTTTAAATCTATTCCGGATAAACCAGCCGTTCTTCTCTGATTCCGTATAATACCTCATCCAGATATCTCTTTGCCAGCCAGTTCGCCATAGGCAGGTTCATATCCAGATAATTTCCGCAGTCCCTGGCGCAGGCTCCCGGCACTTCCCCGGAGAAATCCCGGATAAACTCCCACATTTCCACCATCAGAGGAACAATGTCTTTTGACTCATAATCTCCGGCCAGAAGCAGATAGAAGCCGGTTCGGCAGCCCATTGGTCCGAAGTAAATGGTCCTGGAAGCAAATTCTCTGTGATTCCGCAGGAAGGTGGCGCCCAGATGTTCAATGGTATGTACCTCCGCCGTATTCATCACCGGTTCCTCGTTGGGGCTGGTCATGCGCAGATCAAAGGTGGTAATTATGCTGTCTCCCACAGGGTCCTTGCGGGATACGTAGACGCCGGGCTGTAATTTGTTGTGATCAATGGTAAAGCTTGTGATTTTTTCCATAATGATTGTCCTTTCATAACAAGAATCTTTATTGTTTTCAATCCTGAGAAGAGTTTACCACATTTACGGGAAAACAGAAAGGCTGATGACGCACAGATTTTGAAAAAAATGAATGAATTGGAACCTATGGTTGACGATAACCATAAAAAAGTGCTATGATAAAGCATGCAGGTTTTTAAACCTAATTTATGCAGAAGAAGGATGTGAAGAGTCCGTGGACGGGCGAAGTCGAAGGTGTAGCTTAAGACAGAACAGAATATGGATGGATATGGGCTTTTCATGTTATTCTATACTTTCCGGGATATCAGCTGTCCTGGAGGCGATTCTTGCCTGGCGTTAGCGGTCCGGTGAGAGAATCATTTTTTACGGAATAGGGAAGAGCAGACGGACATTCACGGGACCCGGCCGTATTTGTGCGGAAGGGTGTGTGAATGGTTTTGCCATGTCCATCGACGGGAATGGAGGAGATTGACATGGCAATGGGAAATTTTGACTGGGAGCTTTTAGCGGAGCTTTTGGAAAACCGGCAGTTCCGTAAGCTTCGAGAGACAATGGCCGAGATGAACGAGGTGGATATTGCGGAGTTCATTGAGGAGCAGGAGCTGGAAAAGAAGGTACTGGTGTACCGGATGCTGCCGAAAGAGCTGGCGGCGGATGTGTTTTCCTTCCTGGAGGTTGAGGACCAGGAGCATATTATCAACAGTATTACGGACTATGAGCTGGGAAAAATCATCGAGGACCTTTATGTGGACGACGCGGTAGATATGCTGGAGGAGCTTCCGGCTATTGTGGTAAAGCGTGTGCTTAAGAATGCGGCGCCGGACACCCGGGCTTTGATTAATCAGTTTTTACAGTATCCGGAGAACAGCGCCGGAAGCATTATGACGGCGGAGTACATCGGACTTAAGCGGAATATGACCGTGGAGCAGGCATTTGCCTATATCCGGGAAAACGGCGTGGATAAGGAGACGATTTACACCTGCTTTGTGACGGACAGCAAGCGTCAGCTCCAGGGCGTTGTGACGGTGAAGGATCTGCTGATGAATCCGTATCACACCATTATCAAGGATATTATGGATGAGAATATCATCTATGCGGTGACTACGGAGGATCAGGAGGAGGTTGTGGAAACCTTCAACAAGTATGATCTGCTCTGTCTGCCGGTGGTGGACCATGAGGATCGTCTGGTGGGAATTGTCACCGTAGACGATGTGGTGGAGGTTATGGAGCAGGAGGCCACGGAGGACTTTGAGAAGATGGCGGCTATGCTGCCCTCAGAGAAGCCCTATCTGAAAACCAGTGTTCTGGAGTTGGCCAAGAACCGTATTCCCTGGCTTTTGCTTTTGATGTTTACCTCTCTTTTGACAGGGGCGATTCTTGTAACTTATGAAAATGCCCTTCAGGTGGTGCCGCTGCTGATCAGCTTTATTCCGATGCTGATGGATACCAGCGGAAACTGCGGCAATCAGAGCAGTACGATGGTGATCCGCGGTATGGCGGTGGGAGATATCGAGCTTCGGGATGTGGCGCGGGTAGCCTGGAAGGAGCTTCGGGTGGGATTTCTGTGCGGCCTTGTGCTGGCGGCGGCTAATTTTGTGCGGCTGCTTTTGCAGTATCCGGATCAGCCTTTGGTGAATCTGGTGGTGGTGCTGTCCCTGGTGCTTACGGTGATTCTGGCTAAGACGATTGGCTGTACGTTGCCGATGCTGGCGAAGCGGATGAATCTGGACCCGGCCATTATGGCGGCTCCGCTGATTACGACCATTGTGGATGCGTGCAGTCTGATGATTTATTTTCGGCTGGCATGTGTCTTATTAAAGATATAATAATTGTAGGAGGATACTTAACAATGCTGGGAGACAAAAAGGTCCTGTACAGCGGAATGCAGGCGACAGGCAATCTGACTTTGGGAAATTATCTGGGAGCCTTGAAGAATTGGCTTACCTTAAGTGATGAATATGAATGTTTTTACGGTGTGGTGGATCTTCACTCTATCACGATCCGCCAGGACCCGGCGGAGCTGCGCAGAAGGGCGCGTGCGCTTCTGACCCTGTATATTGCGGCGGGACTGGACCCGGAGAAGAACTGCATTTATTATCAATCCCATGTATCGGGACACGCGGAGCTGGCATGGATTCTCAACTGCTTTACCTATATGGGAGAGCTGAACCGGATGACTCAGTTCAAGGATAAGGCGGCAAAGCATGCGGACAATATCAATGCGGGACTTTTTACTTATCCGGTATTGATGGCTGCGGATATTTTGCTGTACCAGGCGGATGTGGTGCCGGTGGGCGTGGATCAGATGCAGCATCTGGAGATAACCAGAGATATAGCGCAGCGGTTTAACGGCATTTACGGGGATGTGTTTACTGTTCCGGAGGCTTATATCGGCAAGGTGGGAGCGAAGATTATGAGCCTTCAGGACCCGGCAAAGAAGATGTCAAAGTCGGATGAGAATCCCAATGCCAGCATTTATCTGATGGACGACCCGGATACCATTATGCGCAAGTTCAAGCGCGCGGTGACGGATTCGGAGAGCCGGATCCTTTATCGCGACGAGCAGCCGGGAATCAAAAATCTTATTGATATTTACTGCGCTTGCACCGGAAAGACTCCGGATGAAACGGTACGGGAGTTTGACGGCAGGGGCTATGGAGAGTTTAAGCCTGCGGTGGGCGAGGCTGTGGTGGCTGTGCTGAAACCTCTGCAGGAGCGGGTTGCGCAGCTTAATAAGGATAAGGCGTATATTGATTCCGTTATTAAAAATAATGGGGAGAAGGCTCAGTATTTTGCCAATAAGACGCTGCGGAAGGTGCAGAAGAAGGTGGGCTTTCCGGAAAGAGTGAGATAAGGAATGTTAGAAAAAGGGCTGAAGCTTGCTGTGTGCAGGTTTTGGTTCTTTTTTTATTTTGCAGATGTTCTGCGTGATTAAATTGAGCGAATGATTGAAAAATAATCATAAAGTAATTGCGTCTAAGGGAAACAGCCGTTATAATGATAAGGTACTTATTATGAGATGAAGGATGTGTAAATATGAAATTTGCAGCTCGAAAAGAAAAAATGCTGTCGCTTTTGGACGTCTATGAGACAATGACGGTCCAGCAGCTGGTAGACTTGTTGGAGATTTCGCCGGCTACCGTACGCCGTGATATTGTACGGCTGGAGGAAAGCGGCGAATTGCAGCGCTATTGGGGAGGGATTCGGAGAAAACAGACCCCGGAGAACCGCAGGAAAGATAATCTGCGGCATCAGATTTCAGATATCAATCATACGGTGATTGCCCGGATTGCGGCAGAGCAGATACAGGATAATGAATTGATTTTCATTGGCTCCGGCACTACGACACTTGCCATGATTCCGCTGATTCGCAATAAAAATATCCATGTGATTACAAACGGTATTCCGCAGCTTGAGGCGCTTCACCGCAAAAACATTCAAGCCTTACTGCTGTGCGGCTTTTTTAAGGAGTATTCCCGGTCTTTGGTAGGGAAGGAGACGGTTCAGATGCTTCAGAGCTACCGGTTTGACCGGGCATTTCTTGGGGTGAATGGAATTGACGATCAGCTTTCCCTGCTTTCGGCAGACGAGTATGAGGATTCAATCAAAACCCTCTGTATCCGTCATTCCAAGAATACTTATGTCCTGGCCGGAAAGGAAAAGTTCCACCGGACGGCTTACTATGCGGTCTCCAATCAGACGGCCGGGGATGTTATGCTGATCACCAACTATCCGGAATATCCTTCCGACGGCTGGGTCAGTGTTTCCGGCGGATGCATGGGAAGGATTGGCGATTTGCTGCATGATAAAAAAATGATTGAAATATAATCAAAAAATACAAAAATAAATCAAATTATGATTGAAATAATGATTTATTGATTGACAATTTGACGAAGCAATGTTATAGTGAGAGTACGAGGTGAAGCTGAAGCTGGCAAAAAGTGAAACCAAAAGTACTCTTTTTTTGTTATAAATAACAAAGAAAGGGCACAATGGAACAGAGAGGTATTGAAAAGGCATTACTACGATATTAGAAATGGAGGAAGAACAAATGAGTGTCGTTAGTTTTTTGGTGAATGATTTATTGACTACGCCGACTATTTTGATTGGCTTGCTGATTCTTCTTGGCTACATATTGCAGAAGGCAGGCATTGTAAAGGCCATTACCGGAACAATCAGCGCAATGGTGGGTCTGCAGCTTATTATCTTCGGCGGCAGCCAGTTTTCCGCAGTTTTCAAGCCGATTACGACTGCGGTATGCGAAGCCACAGGGATTCAAGGCTATATTATGGATTCCTACGCAATGAAGGCGGCCAGCCAGGAAGCGCTGGGAGATGCTTTCGGATGGATGGCATATGTATTTCTGATTGCATTTGCCGTAAATATTATTTTTGTGATGCTGGGAAAATATACAAAGGTAAAGGGCGTTTTCTTAACCGGAAATGCCGGTACGGCCCATTCCCAGGCAATGCTCTGGCTGATTATGGCTAATTTCGCACTGCCTTCTATGGCGGCGATTGTGATTTCCGGTATTTTGGTGGGTATTTACTGGGCATATTCTACGACGCTGGCTGCAGGCGTGGTGGATGAGGTTACGGACGGAGGCGGATTTACGGTCGGACATAACCAGCAGATAGGTATCTGGTTTTTCGGACGCCTTGCACCGAAGCTTGCAGGCAAAAAGTCTATAGACTGTGAGGACATGAATCTTCCCGGATGGCTGGCCGTATTTAATAACAATGTGACTTCCGTGGCGCTGCTGATGTTTGTATTTGTAAGCTTATTCTGTATTCCTCTTGGAATTGACGGGATTACGGAGCTTTCCGGCGGAACCCACTGGATTATTTATCTGATTATGGTAGGTATCCAGTTCTCCATGTATATGGTAATTCTGCTCCAGGGCGTCCGGATGCTGTGTTCTGAGCTGACCGCATCCTTCCAGGGAATCCAGCAGAAGCTTGTGCCAAATGCAATTCCGGCCATTGATGTTGCGGCTCTGCTTCCGTTTTCACCCAATGCGGCGACGATTGGATTTTTGTTCTGTACCTTGGGAACCGTATTTTCTATGGCAATCCTTCTGGTAACCGGCAGCTCCATGATGATGCTTCCCGGCTTTACCCCCTTATTCTTCTCGGGTGGACCGATTGGAGTGGTTGCAAACAAGAAGGGCGGCTTAAGGGCCGTAATTATCTGCTGCTTCCTGCTGGGTGTGATTCAGACCTTCGGAACCTGCTGGGCGATTACGCAGATTCATTTTCCATCGGCTACGGGGTGGTCCGGAATGTTTGACCTGTCAACCGTATGGCCGGCTGTGATTCAGGTCCTGCGCTTTATCGGCGGTCTGTTTGGCATTACCGTTTAAAGATGTGCTCTTCAATGTTGGAAAAAGACTGTCTTATAATAAATGAAATAGGAGTAAAAAAATGGAAAATAACAAGATTAATGTATTATTCGTATGCGGTATGGGAATGGGAACAAGCACTATGGCGGAGTTGGGTGTGAAAAATAACTTGAACAAGCTTCACATTTCCGCAAATGTACAGCACACCTCCTTAGGACAGATGGAATCTCTGCGGGAATGGGCGGATATTATTGTGATTTTGAAAAATCTCTTTAACCAGATCACGGTGAAGGAAGGGGAATTTATTATTCCGGTGGTTAATGTGATGGACGGTAAAGGCATTGCGGCACAGATTGAGGAAATTGTGGTTCAGCATTTTCCGGAAGCGAAAGGATCTTGAGCATGAAAGCGATTATTGTATTTTATGATACATTGAACCGCCGGTATCTTCCCTGTTACAATCCGAAGACGACGACGATTGCGCCTAATTTTACCAGGCTTTCCCGGCACAGCGTCCGTTTTGAAAACAGCTATGTGGGGTCCATGCCCTGTATTCCGGCCCGGCGGGAGCTGCACACGGGACGGTACAACTTTCTTCACCGGGAATGGGGACCTTTGGAGCCGTTTGACGATTCTATGCCGGAGCTTTTGAAGGAAAATGGTATTTATACGCATTTGATATCAGATCATCTGCATTACTGGGAGGATGGAGGAAGCAATTACCACACACGTTATTCTTCCTGGGAGATTATCCGCGGACAGGAGGGGGATCACTGGAAGGGGCAGAAGGCCGAGCCGGAGATTCCGCCGGTGGTCAAGGTTCCGCAGAAGCAGCAGGGGGGCGGAACCTCCGGCTTGTGGCGTTATGACTGGGTGAATCGTCAGCATATTCAGGAGGAGGAGGACTTTCCTCAGACAAAATGCTTTGATCGTGCCTGTGAGTTCCTGGAGGTGAATCACGGGGAAGATAATTGGCTGCTTCATCTGGAGACCTTTGATCCTCATGAGCCTTTCTATGTGCCGAAGAAGTATCTGGATATGTATCCGGAAGAGTATGAAGGGAAGCACTTTGACTGGCCGAGGGGAGCTGCGGAGGAGACAGAGGAAGAGATTGCTCACTGCCGCAGGCAGTACCAGGCGCTGGTGACCATGTGTGACCGCAATCTGGGGCGTATTCTGGATATGATGGACCGCTATGGAATGTGGGAAGATACCATGCTGATCGTAGGCACGGATCATGGATTTCTTCTGGCAGAGCACGGATACTGGGGGAAGAATCAGATGCCTTATTACAATGAGGTTGCGCATACGCCGCTGTTTATCTGGGACCCGCGTTACCGGGAGCAGGATGTACTGAGGCAGTCCCTTGTGCAGATGATTGACTGGATGCCTACCTTGCTTCATTATTTTGATACGCCGATTCCCAAGGATGTACAGGGGAGTATTTTGGACGGGGTGATTCAAAAGGATGAGCCGAACCGGGAATATGCGCTTTATGGGGTGTTCAGCGGTCATGTGAATATTACGGACGGAGATTATGCTTATATGAGGGCGCCTTTGCCGGAGAAGGTGAATGAGGTTTATAATTATACGCTGGAGCCTCGGCATATGAACAGCAGGTTCAGCCCGGAGGAAATGCGGACGGCTGTTCTGGTTCCGCCGTTTTCTTTTACGAAGGGGTGTCCGGTTTTAAAGGTTAAGAGTAAGGATAAATATAAGGTGGGGCGTTTTGGGACCAGGCTGTATGACTTGAAGGCGGACCCGGAGGAGAAGGCGCCTATTGAGAATGAAGAGGTGGAACGGAGAATGATTCGGGCTATGATTCGGGCTATGGAGGAGAATGATTGTCCGCGGGAGCAGTTTGAGAGGTTGGGGTTGTAGGGGACGGACGGTATCCGCAAAATAAGCCCGCAGACTTTTCCATATCTGTGTTCGGACGGTTTACGGACAGTCTGTCTGCTTATAACGGACATTATTTAGGGAGTTTTCTGAAATGGGAGGATTTCCTGGGTAATGTCCGTTCTAATCAGACAGACTGTCCGCAAACAGCCGGACACCTGATATCGGAAAAGTCTGCGGGCTTATTTTGCGGATGCCTGGTTTTGGGGTGCGGATCAAGTTTTTGGGATTTTTATTTTTTCTTAGTTTTTTTGTGACATTTCCCCTCTCTTAAAAGTATAATAGGTACAGGCCTGGAAGGAGGAGCATATGAATCGGGATATAGAACGGAAGCGGCAGATTGAAGCTCTGATTTTGAAATATGAGAAAACGGTATATAAGCTGGCTTATTCCTATATGAAGAATAGGCAGGATACCGACGACGTGTATCAGGAAGTCTTCCTGCGGTTTTTCCGGAGAAAACCGGAGTTTGAGAGTGAGGAGCATGAAAAAGCTTGGTTTATCCGAACGACGATTAATTGCTGCAAGAGCTGCCTTACGTCGGGGTGGGTGAAACGGACGATGGCTTTGGAGGAACGGACTTTGGGCCGGGAGGAAAGCTATGAGATGGAGGAGCAGAGCGAGCTTTTTTATGCGGTTATGAATCTTCCTGGGAAGTACCGGACAGTGATACATCTTTTTTACTACGAGGGTTATACGGTGAAGGAGATTGCGGAGCTTTTGGACGAAAAGGTGACGACGATTACCACAAGGCTTGGCAGAGGCCGGGAGCAGCTTCGGGAGGTTTTGGATGCTGAAGCGGACCGGGAGTCTAAGGCGCCGACGGACAGAGGGTATAAGAGCCGCGGCGGTTCCAAAACAGCAGGAGAGAAAAGTCAGAGTACGAAGGGAACGGGGAGATTCGCGGTTGTGGGACAGAAGGAAACCTGTATTAGATTTTAGAAAAGGAGGAGTGCGGGCATGAGTATAAAAGGATATAAAAATGCATTTTCAGGGATCGAGCCTTCCAAGGAGCTGCACGACTCTTTGCTTCAGGCAGTTTTGGAAGAGGAGAATATGAAAATGGATAATAGAGGAAGAAAGCAGATGAAACGAACCGGACGTGTGAGGCCCAGACTGATTGCGGCTTGTGCGGCGGTGATGATTCTTGGCGTATCTATGACAGCGGCGGCGGCTTTTGATTTGAATGATATTTTTCAGGACTTCTTTAAAAGAGAAGTGGCCGCAGAGGAGGAAGGAAATGAACCGTCTGCTGTGCCTCTGGAGGCGGGAGACGATTTTCTTGCAAGCGCCGGAAATGTGATTCATGAGGAGACAACCGGAGATGGTCTTAAGCTGACGCTTCGGGGAACGGTGGGAGACGGCAATGTTCTTTATGCGGCTCTTGATGTGGAGACAGCGGACGGAAGTCCTTTGCGGGAGGAACAGGAAGGGAGCGTGCAGTCTTACCGGTTTGAGGAGGTTATGCTTGAGGGGGAAGGCATCGGAGGCGATGGGCTGAACCGGATTTATTGCGGCCTGGAGCGGATTGACGACGGCAGCGTGCCGGGTAAGGCGACCTTTTTGCTGTCGGAGATGCTTGAGAATGATTTCAAGGGCAAGGAGATCAAAATGTCTCTGCGGAATCTGATGGTAGAGAGCAATGAGGTTGTTGACTTGGAAATGGATAAAACCATCTGGGAGCTGATGCAGGAGTTTGAGCCTCTAAAGATTCGGGAAAACGTACAAGGCGCCGGTTTGACGGTAGACAGTTGCAGCACCGAGGAGGATGCAAAAGGAAATGTGTCTGCCCATGAGAACTTTATAGTGGAAAAGACGGATAAGCGGGTTGCATTTTCTTCTAAGTACCCGGAGGCAAGTATTTCTAACTTAGGTATCTGGAAGGGGCAGTATGAGGATAATCTGATAGTCAATCTGGACTTTGGAGGAGCATTTGACTGGGACCTGTTGGATCAAAAGAGATTGATTGTAATGGATCGCCGTACCGGAGAGGTGCTTGACGGAAGCTCAGGAGCTTTGGCTATTGGAAATGGAGCCGAGGAGGACTATTTCCCGGGTATGGAGAATCAGGCGGATATTGTAGGAGAAGATTATATTTCCTGCCGCTACTGTTTTAACAATATCGGGGAGAGTCAGGCGAAAAATGCAATCTTTGCCCTGGGCGGCGACGGCTCTTATGAAGAACTGTTCGGCGGCGAGTGGACTTTGAGTTTCCAAGTGGACTATGAGGACACCATGCAGACCTGGGAATTGCAGGAAAAGGCTGCGGCCGGGAATGTGGAAATCAAGAAAGTTCAGATTTCTCCTGTGTCTGCCGTAGTGGAATTTGACGCATTGTCGGATGAGAGAGCGGAGCTTGAGGATGTTTCTTTGAAGCTTAAAGACGGAAACCAGGTGGGATGGAGCGCTATGAGCCAGGACTCCGATGAGAACGGCGGAGCATCCTGCAGGGTTATCTGGAAAAGCGTGGTGGAACTGGATGAGATTCAAAGCATTATCGTGAATGGGACGGAGATTGAACTGTAGTGATACGGTATGCAAAAGTCTGTGAGATAAGCGAAGGATTTGGATAAAGAATAAGTGATTGAATGTAGTGGGGAAATGTGATTTTTATAGTTCATGTTTCCCCACTATAAATTTTTGTGATATGATAGAATAAACCAAAAGACACATACTCTTAGCTTTGGGAAGTTTCACCTGAAATCATATATAGGAAAGACGGCGATATCTTAGCTGCACATTCCGCAAATTCAGAGGAAAAAATGTGCCACAGATTATCATGGAAGGTAAAAAAGGAAAATACCGGGAGACAGGTTCTTGGCTTATTGTAATTTGCCGGAAGGCTCTGTATAATAGAAGTAGATAGCAGGGCTTTTGGAACATACGGAGTTTTCCGGCGGTGATTTGTTGAAAGAAAGCAGGTGGATAAAATGGGAGACATGGAAACAAAGCAGACAAAATGGGAAGAATTAAGCATATCTAATGATTTCCTGTTTGGCAAGGCCATGCTGGACGCAGAACTTTGTAAAGAATTGCTGCAGAAAATCCTTCCGGATTTGGATATTGACCATGTGGAATATCCGGAACTGCAAAAGGCAATAAAAGAGGATTTTGACGCAAAAGGCGTCAGATTGGATGTGTATGTAAATGATGGAAAAGGCACAGTATATGATATAGAAATGCAGGCTGTCACTTCAAAATACTTACCAAGAAGAACCGGATATTATCAGAGCATGATAGATTTACAGTTGGTTGATAAAGGGCAGGATTACGATACACTGAACAATAGTTACATTATCTTTATCTGCCTCTCAGACTTATTTAATAAAGGCCGTTATATGTATACTTTTGAGAATACCTGTAAAGAAGATTCGGAGGTCATATTAAATGACGGGGCAAAAAAGATTTTCTTGAATGCAGACGGAAAGAATGGAGTTATAAGCAAGGAATTAAAAGAGTTCTTAGATTATGTAGCAGGTAAACCATCAGAAGCTATATTTGTGAAGAAACTTGAATATGCCGTGGAGAAGGCGAAGAAGAATCGGGAATGGAGGCATGAGTATATGACATTGATGATGCGTGACAGAGAAAATCAGAAGATAGGCGAGATACGTGGTAAGATTTATGAAACTATTTCTATGGGAAGAGATTATAATATTCCGGAAAAAGAAATATTAACAAGATTGCAGAGGAAATTTGACTTAACAGAAGAACAGGCAAGGGCATATTTAAAAGAAGCAGAATAATATGTACTTGCGATTTGGGGGCGGGACATATCATTGTTCTGCCTGTTTTGAATAATACTATGTATGATATGTATGGGTACATACAGAAACCGCCGCTCATAAAAACTTGAGAAAATACTCTTGTCAAGTAAAACCTATGCTCAATATATAGAGGGTGTAAGAAAATGGGCTGATAAACATATGATACTGTGCAAGGATTACATATCCATGATAGGATGCCGAAAGATGGTTCAAGTGATATGAATTATGATTTTAAAAATAGTCATTATCAGAAAATAGATGGAAAGGCTGGAGATCTCCATATTAGATATCAATAAAAAGTCCCAATTGATTTTAGAAAAAGAAAAAAGGAATTAATAAATCGGGCAAACTTAATTGCATCCGTGAGCAATGCTGAGATTATAAGCGTTATTGAAGATTACAAGCAAAAACTAGTAATCATGCATAAAAATAATTACCCTGTTTATAAGATAATAAGCTTTCGGGAATTAAGTATTCAAAAATTATCAGCAGAAATTGGGTTTAACAATGGCGATACGATAATTGTACCATACTTTAACAATACGAAACATTGGATAAAGGTGGTAATAGGAGATAAGGAAGATTTTTTGAAATATCTATATGAAAAAGGATTTTTAAATAGTTTTACAATTATTTGTCCAAATAATGGAGTAATATATGATATTGAACTGGGCGAACAAGAATATGAAATAAGAATTTGTAATTGTTAGACAGCGAAAGCTATATTAGGGAAGATTATGAATAATAAAAATATAGAATTAGAAATATCAAGAATTAATGAATATTTAGAGAAATGCTTATGGATGGATTTTGAAATTTGCCAAATGAGTTTTATTAGAGTAGAGGTTGCAGGAAGAATAGACTCATCTGTGAATGAATATGCTATATCGGTGATTTTTGAACAGCCAACTTTTATACAAGGTCCGTTTTATTGGAATTTAGATAGTTCAAAAAAATTTATTGAATTAGCGAGCGTGAAAGAGTTTGCAGAAATTAATAAAAAATATCAAATTGAAGAAGGAAGTATTCTATTCAAAATTTATATGGATGATTTTGCAGAATCCGGATTTTATATAGTGGCTAAAAATATAAAAAGTAAGATTTACATTGATAATCCTTTTGCATGATTTAGAAGTGCGAAGTGCACATAAAGAAGTTTTTAAAGGAACATATCTTTTGGAAAAGTGAGGTAGAAATGTGGAGTAATCTTAAAAAGAAATAGCAGAGGAATTGTAAAAAGTACATTTTCTTTTACAACAATAATAAATATTATCAAGATACAATTAAATGGGCAAAAGAATTTTTGGAAATAAAGGAGTAAAGTGAGTGATTTAGATGTAATTCAAGGACGAGAAGGTGTTTTTGTAATCCGAAATAATATCCCGTTAGACTTGATAAACAGAATTGCTGATACTGGAACTGTAGGTAATTGATAACAGGAGTGTGGTTACATGAAGTATTTGTTATTAAAAATAGATAAAGAACGTTATTGGTTTGAAATTGGAGGCGATAGTTGTGCAAATAGACAAATTATTTTAGATGAATATGGAAGATTTTACGTGTCCTGTTTAGAGGACTGTTTGTCAGAAGGTCCGATTGATGTAACGGAGTTGGAAGGAGATAGAGTTTATTTAACAAAGAAAGAATTTGAAAATATATGGCAAACTATATTAAAACCATATAAAGAACAATGGGAGGAAATTAAGAAGAAATATTCTATTGGAGCTTATGTACAAGGACTAAATGAAAACACTAATCCCCCAGCTATGCTGGGGAGAATAGAGTAAGCCGTAGCAAAGAGGATACCTTAAAAAAGCCTCCTATGCTAATATGAGAAAGGTGTCGCAAGCCAATCTCAAGAATAGGAGGCGGTCCAAATGGACAGT
>CAJTDE010000027.1 GCA_910574835.1 Clostridia bacterium
TGCTTCCGAACTGAAGAAGGCGCCAGAGATTATCTGAAAATCATGTCCTACGTTGGTACGGCACATAAGCAGGGATACAATGCTTACGAAGCAATCAAAAATGCAATTTCAGGCCACCCTGATTTCATCTTTGAATAGTGTTGGCTCTGAATAGTTACAAAAAAATATTTATTGTTGGGATAGCCTGCCTATTAGCTTTTTCGCTTGTGGGCTGTTATGAATACCGGGGACCCTATACCAAGTCGGATGTAGAGGAATATTTGACCGGAAGATACCCGGACGAAATTATCCATATCCGTCAAAAAGGGCTTCAGACCTGGGACTGCTGGTTTGACGAACTGCCGGATGCGGATTTCCAGGTTTGGGTAGGCCAGGGCGGCGGAGACCCAGTGCCGATGCTCTACTCTAAGCTGGTTTCTAATGAGGCAGAGGTACTCCCGGAATACTATTTGAAGCAATATCAGAAAGAGGGAGGCAGCCTGGAGGCATGGGAACTGCGTGACAGCATCTTCTATACCCAATACAGCTCTATGGCCGATGCCAGCTCCGCTCTGGAACAGCTGTCCGCCTTTTTCGCCTGGACAGAGGGCAAGCCTTTGGCCCAGCTGGTGCCAAAGGGACAGTATAACTTCCAGCCGGAACTGCCTTGGCGAACCTATGCCCCACAGTTCCACAACTTTCAAGAGTCGGTCGTTCATGAGCCACAGGATGAACCGGAGGCGGTGCAGGAAACCTTGGAGGATTCCGTAAAGAAATATTATGCCTTTTATTGTTTGCCTTGTGATGAGTTTTCCCAAACAGAACTGGAGGAATATGCGGTGGAAACCTGGACTTGGGACTCGAAACCCAAAGTTTGTCAAGGGGAAGAAATCTTGTCACCGGAACTTCTGGCTGGCATCGGTTTGGAAAGCGGCGTTATTAGCTACGGCGGCCTTTATACATTGTTGATCCGTTTGGATTTTGATGTAAAAGGGACGGTGGAGCATTTTACTGTCACTGGTGCGGATGGATATTTCTACGAATTTTCCTACAGCTTTTGTGAGGAAAAGGAGATGGACTGGACGAATAATCAAACCATCACCCTACCGGTATGGTATCATCTACGGAACGGCTACCCTGTTGGAATAGAGGATGAAACTGACTGGATTTATCGGGGGCCGGTTGTTGCTCTTAAAGGAGGCCGGAACATTGATAACCATAACGGCTACTATCATTTTTATATGCCGTTTCTGGAAATTACTGGTCTGAGCGCTTCCTGGGATTGATGGATCTGTATCTTAGCTGCTGTCATTATGACAGTTATCCGTCTGATATGGGGAAATGTTATATTAGGGAGCGGTGAAGATAAAATACCTTTGGGTATGGTCATCTTCCTTGTACATAATATTGTGCTGCTCTTGGGAGCGATAGACCTTGTTTCCGCAATCTATCATTTTATACTAAAGTTTCATTGGCTCTGATGGCCGGTATCATATTGCTGGCATTGGTGCTTATTGTGCAGGCATAAAGGATATGGTATTCCAACAAAACAAAAAAGCAGGTGAGAGACATGGGATTGGCGTATCTTTTCTTGTTCATTATGATACTGGGGGCAACAGGGGCAGCGGTTGTTTTATTGGTATTGGCGTGGAACTGTGACAAAATTTCAACTGAAACCCGGCGAGACATTGATTGGTAGTGGGATGATGTCAATCTATTTGAAGCAAGTACTAAGTAAAAAGCCGTTTCAGGGTAATATCTATATCACTAATCAGCGAGCATGTTTCAAAATCAGCATGATGCCTGGTACTTTGGATATGGACTTGCCGCAGTTGGGTGTGCAGAAATTGTAAGGCAAAATCGGAATTTGGAGGAATAACAATACAATGGACAGAGATAAAAATCAACTTGAAATTTTTGGCGGGATTTTTGAATCGCAACAAGCGGCTGAAGATTTTATGAAAATAGTAGATGGAATACCTAAGCGATTTATGGAGGAACTTTACCTTCAAGGTGATTTTGTGGGACATATTGAAATAAGATTTTTTGAAAAAAAGTCAAATAAGGCAGAGGAATTATTCAGGGATTTCCCTTACGATGAAAAAATTATTGAAACTTTGAAAGCAAAATTTGCAGATAAAATTAAGCGTCGTATCAATACAGCTATCGTTCTTTATGATTTTGATTGGATGGGACACTTTTCAAATCACTTTCTAAGCCAAATGAGGGAAAAGAAAACCGATAAATATCATATTTTTTACATAGAAAGTGTATTTCCATACAAGTAACTTTAACTTGAGAGGATGACCAGGATGAAAAATATTATCTTTGGTAATAGTTTAATGCTTTTTGGTATCGCATTACTTATTCTTGCAGGATTGGAGATTATGCCAATATGTGTTTTTTGGCCTGCTGTCATTCTTGTGTTGGCTGGTTTTATAATGGAAGGAATTGGATATTTCAGCAAAGGTAATAAGGAGAAACAGTGAAAAATTTTAAGAACTATACACCGGAAAAATATGCAACATCTGATTTTTAAAAATTTGAAGAAGGGATTTATAAAACAAAAAGTCGATAAAGCGTTGGTGATGAAGATATTTTTGTTACATCTCTCACATTTGAGCGAGAAGATTTAAGACATATATGGAAATTGGAGCCTTATCCTTGTTTGGAAATTTTTGAAGATTTTTATGAGAATTTTCAAAATGCACATGATATTCGAACATCTTTTTTCGAGATATTACCTATTGAAGAAATCCATATAAAAAATGGAGGGCTTGTTTTTGCTATGGAACATAAAAATTCATATCTTATAGGAGTTGAGATGTTGGATTTAGATTGTGAAGATCCTCGTGTTAAATATCAGACACATGAAAATGATATATGGTTTAATGAGAGTGGAAGTTTAAGAAGTTTTCTATTTAAAATATCAGCATGACAAATATTACATATAATGAACAGTACTGTACACATAAAAATACGGAACGTTTCGGAATATTATATGCATCACCCTTGCTTTATTAGTACTGTTATCCGCTCCTACTGGCTGGCTGTATGATTTGTGGACCGGCGAGGGAACGTACAATTATCCGACTGGTTATGTACGCTATACCACTGCCGAGGAACGCCGGATGCTGGATGTTCTGCTCCGGCTTGCCGTGTGCGTGGCCACAGCCGTGATTGTGTGGGGTATCAAAAAGGCTTTTATTAAATTCAAATTCATGGAGGAAATGCTATAAGCAATAAATTTTTTGCTGATTCTTTGTTTGTTTCTTACATCTACGGAATACCCTCTAACGAGCGCATTCCGTATATCCAGGGGGAGTCACTTACACAGGAAATCGTAAATCGCTTGGCAGATCAAATACTTTCTGGAATTGTCTGTTCTGTCCAATTTGACGATGAAACAAAGGAAAATAGTTTGGCTGCTGATTTTCGGGAGGGATGGTCAACTGTATATATTGTCAAAGAATGTGAGAATTATTATGAGTTTGTAAATGATCAGTTTCCAACTTGTGAAACGCAGTTAAATATCACTGGCGATTGGCCTGCTCCCAAAAAACATGCAACCCAGGATTTGCATCTGATGGCAGAAATCATTATACATTTCATGCAAACGGGAATGGCATATCCAGACTGTACATGGGAGCATACAATCCATTAAGGCATCAGAAACAATTTGGTTAAAGAAAAAGAACTTCTTTAGTGAATATGGAAGGAAGTGAAAGCCTATGTCGAACACATTTCCGTTAGAAGAATTACGCTCATTGTTAGAAAAGGCAAGGGCTACAGATGCCGATTTGAAACAATTTGGTGCAAAACAGCATAAATATCAATGGAATCCGCCAGTGTCTCTCAAAGAAATTGAAGAATTTGAGCGGGAAACAGCGATTTCACTTCCGGACGGCTACCGTAACTTTCTGCTACAGGCGGGGAATGGCGGAGCCGGGCCTTTTTACGGCCTGTTTTCACTGGAGCAGGTGAAGGGCTGGCTGAGCTGGCAGGTGGAGCCGGGAGAAACGCCGTATCTTGTTCCGGGAACCGATCCGGATTCTTTAAAAGATTTGGGCGACAGGGATCACGACTGGCGGCGAGGCTGTATTCCTATTGAATCTCAGGGAGATACTTATTTTACTTATCTGCTAGTGACGGGGCCGGATCGAGGCCGTGTAGTTTATATAGAATATGAGCGCTCCTGGATATTCTTCCCCAGGGAGCCGGACTTTTTATCCTGGTATATCCGCTGGCTGCGGGAGGCGGCAGCCGGTTACGATATGGGGTGGTTCGGCCTTTCTCTGGATGGCGATGAAGAAACGCTGCGAAAACATTACATCCAGGCCGATACGGATGCGGAACGGTTACTGGCCGTTAGCAGCATGGACAAGTTTCCGGCCTTATCCGAGACTTCCCAGGATTTCATACGCGGGATTTTGGACGAATGGATCACAAAGGAAGATGTTGGAAGCCTGCCCCTGCTGGCTTACCGTGTAGATCCTGTGTTATATGGGCAGTTTTTGGATAAACGGTGGGAGGCAGGGTTGTTTGACCAGGTAGTCTATGAGTTGTACCACACGCCTGCGGAAAGGAAAGATCTGGCGAAGAGCTGGAGGGAGCGCATTCTGGATAAGCTGTCGGAGCTTTCCCCGGAAACCTATTGTATCGCCATACCGCTTTTAAGGATGGGCGGTGAAGTGAAACTGGAACAGGTGGCGTTTCTTCTGGACAAAGCCGAAGGAAGGGAAAAAAGGGAACTGCTGTATGATCTGGGACGTTTCCCGGACGCAAAAGAACACCTGGAGATATGGCTGGACTTTTTGCGGGAACGAGAGGATTTGGAGCTGCTCCATTATGCCTGCTGTCGGTTCCATGCATAAACGACCCTCGGTTACGGGAAGCATTGCTTGAGGTGCAGGAGGCATTTCCGTTTGCACTGGAGCAAATCCATGTTGACGATTATAAGGACAAAGAAGCATTAGAGCGTTCTTTCCGCCGGAATGAGGAATGTAAAGTCTACAAAGCGGCTGGCACGGTGTTAAAGGATTTGTTTTATGAAAGCATTAACCCGGAGAATACCTGTTTTCCCCGCCCATACCGTCTGGAGATGCTTGGAAATGCACTGGCTGACCTTGGCATGTACCGGACACCCCCAGCAGATGGGGTTTTGCTGCATCCGCTGATTGCCCTTGCCATCCGGCAGGAATCGGACGGACGGCTGCCGTCTACAGCCTGGGACTGGAGGCGAAAGTTAAAGCAAATGAAAAAGCTGCAGCTTGTTCTGTCCGAAAAAACAGTTCAGAGTTGGGATGATGAAAGGCGCTATGCATATCTTCGTGCGCCGGAGGAACATTTTCCCCCGGAACCTTACTATTATGACCTCCGGGGCTGGTCTGCCATCGGGCGTATGGAGAATTTACGGGAACTGCGAATCTGTGAAATATGCGTGGAGGATTTTTCTTTCCTGACAGAATGTAAAAATCTGCGGACGTTATCCCTTTATAATACAAATTTTACGGATTGCCGACTACTGCTGAAATTGCCTAAGCTAAAATATGTTGACCTGCGCTCCTGCCGCTTGATACATAAAGAGGTTTTGAAGAAACTTCATGCGGAGTGTGAGCTATAAGTATTGGCGGATATTGCATCAAGAACAGTTATAAGGTGATGAGGGAGCCGGGTTTTTATGTTCGGAAGATTATGATGTGCAGGGAGGCAAGGCATGGCAATGGAATGAATGGGAACTGCTCAGCCTGGAGGCCGCAGGAAATTATGAAAAAGATAATCAGCGAGGAGATTCGTTTATAGAAAAGATGAATGTGGAAACGCATCTGTTAGACATTGATAAGACCATCTATGGCATTGGGGAGGAATGAAGTCATGAAAAAGGAGCTGTGCTCAGCCAGATTAAAACAAAGAACTGCAAAGCCGGGAGAGGTATATGCCTTTTATGTGGAAATGCTGGGGAAATACGGCGCCTGCCAGATCCTTGCCGTGGATGGCAAAAGCATTTGCTATGTGCTGCTTGATTATCTGGAGGATGACCTGCCCGGAGAAGATATACTGGAGCGGTTACAACCGTATCACCGGGAATCCTTCCGGTATCACCATCAGATGATAAAAACAGGGATTGAAAATACGCCTGTTCCTCGGGATTACCGGTACATAGGCCAGTGCAGCCTTAAAAGCAGTCCTGTATGGGATTCCTACTCCTGGAAGTGGCCCACAGGGGAAGATTACTATTATGAAGATCGTTGGAAGTCTTTTGACGAAACCGACAGGTCGGCATACAAAAAAAATATAAACAGCGGCGATTTTGTGTCTATACATGGCAGGATGTTCCGAAAGAATACCGGAGGACTGCGGGATGATCTTTACCAATGCCTAACAGAAAAAGATACGTTAGAAGAGTTTCCCTGCATCACCTATGCCGAATTGCAGGGGTATTCCGGTAAGCTTCAGAAGCTGCTCTCCACAGCGCCGCTGCTTCGGACACTGCGTCTGCAAAAGGCAGGTGTGGAGGTACTTGACCTTGGGAAGACCTGCCTGGACAATCTGGAGCTGGATATGAGCGGAATCAGGCAACTGGTACTTCCAAAAGATACCCACTCTCTGAAGCTGTATGGGAAGATCCGCCCGGAACTGCAGATTGACGACAGCCTTTGCAGTGGGAAACTGACCCTGGAAATATCCTTGAAAAAGGCGCTGCTTCTAAGATACGGACTTCAAAAAAACCGGGTTTGGAGGCTCCGCCTGACCGACATAAAAGAGCTGGATATGAGGCAGGCGGCCGAACAGTTTCCGGAAGCGGAATATTTAAACATAAGCGGAGTTCCCGGCACCGTAACCCATATGCAGGAGGCAGGAAAGCTGTCCGGGCTTCGAACCTTTTATTGTAAGGATCTGTTTGGATATGATGAGAGGGATATGGAAGCATTGGAGGGGCTACAGGAACTGCGGGAGCTGGATTTTAACAGCATTCCCAAAGGAGCGGGCCTGTACCTGAAAAAACACTGGAAAGAAAAGCTGGACAGGCTATGTGTCACCCACCTGCGGGATGAAGGATGGCTTAGGGATAACCTGGAGAACCCGCTCCGCCATTGGGATGGAAACGAGTTCATTCCTGAGGCGGCATACCGGAGCGCCAGAAAGTGCTATAAAGATACAAAAAAGCTGCTGACGGAGGCGATGGGCAGGGCGGCGGACAGAAAAGAAATCGAAGAGATTGTCCGCAGGTACACACAATCTTTTAATAAGCTCAATGACCGCTATGAGGAGTTTATCGAGACAGAGGAACGGGAGGAAATCTTTATGGCCATGCGGAGGCTTTACGAAGAGTGTATCCTGCAAGGAGAATACGGACAGGCGGATGAGAATGCGGCGCCTGTGACGCTTTCGGAGATTTGGAATGTCATGGATGAGGTGCGGGAGAACTGGTGAGATATGGTTTAATGCTTGGATGAGGAGGACAGCAGGCAATGAATGACATGTTATTTCAGATAACAAATCCAGGGGTAGAAGAGAAGGCGATACAACTTTTAGAAGATCAGTTTCATTTTCAAATGTCATGGGACATGAAATCGTTTTATCTGAAACAGAATGGGGCGATTCTGTCTTCTGGTATCAAGATTGATCCGGAAGCTTGCTCATTGAGTTTTTTTCATCCCATTGACAGGCAGTATCAAATGCATGTTTTGACAATCAATAAGCTTTTAGATTGGAAGAATATGGATGGGTTTATCCCTATGTGCTATATTCCTTTTTGTTCCGATGAGGCGGACGATAGTTATTATATCCGGGTTGATAAAGAAGGATATGGAAAGGTCTATTATATTTTCAGTGAATTTCTGGATGAATTTCCGGAAGACCCGGATGGGAATGGCTATATAGCAGGCTGTTTTTAGGAGGAGTTTACAGAATGATGAAACAGTATGGGATCGATCCAAGGCTTGTGATTTGGATTCAAAGAAACACAGGGCATGATCTGCAGACATTCAGCGATCTGGCGAAAATGAAAAGCCTGGACAGCAGAAGGAGAAATTTTTCGGCTGCTAGAAAAATAGAGGACATACGTCTTCCTTCCTGGCTCATGGTAAAGGAAAATGATTTTTCTTTAATCGGGGAAATGACAAAGCTAAAGCAGCTGTCCCTCCATGATGTGGAGATAGATGACTATTCTTTTTTGGTCAGATGCAGATCTTTAAGTACCCTGGATCTGCAGGATACCAGCTTTTCAGACTGCCGCCTGCTGGCAGAGCTTCCGGCGCTGAAGAAAGTCCTTCTGCCTCCTTACAGCCAGCTGAAACATACGGAGGTGCTGGAACTGCTGTTCTGTCTCTGGGAGATAAAAGAAGAAAAAGCAGAAGAACCAAAAGCGGCAGGGCAGCCCTGCGGGGAGAAAACCCCTTCTGAGGGCAGTCCGGCATCCGGGGAGCCGCTGCATCTGGGAGATACGGCGCATTTGAGTATTGAGGGCATGGGGATTGTCCTGTTTTCTTCGGAGGTTATGAAATCTGTTGTTCCGGGGAGCGACTTTTTGACAGAAGAATTCACGGATCCGAAACAGGTGGGGGAGCATATCCGGAAAGGGGATATCACGGCTTTCTGTACCGGTACAGGAGGGGAGTTCATCCTATGGTTCCGGTCCGGCTATCCGGATTCCAATGGGGAGAAAGAGTTTCCGGTGATGATCCGGCTGGCGGTGGAGGTAAGGGGCGGTTCCCTGCAGTTTGGCGACCTGTTCTGGTTGAATGACTGGAATCCGGATTTCCCACAGGAGCAGATACTATCTCTGCCGGATGGATACTATCATATAACGGTCTGCACGAAAAAACCGGAATCCGGATACTGGGGGGATGACCAGATCATTTGTCTCTATTTTAATAAATTGGAAGAAATGCCGGAGCTTACATGGCCTGGAGTTCCTTACTTGTTTACAGAAGAACAAGAGGCAGAACCGCAAGGAACAGGCACACAGGGACAGAACAAAAGAGACTATATGGAAATGATCCGACAGCTGTATGCGGTGGAAACGTTGCAGGGTTATACAGATGAAGAGATCACTATCGTAAAAAAATATTTTGACCCATTGCCTTTGACACTGGAGGAATTTTGGAAAAAGGCTGCTCGCACAGAGGCAATTCATAAGGTACAGGATCAATGGATCAGACCAGAAAATTTTGAGAAATGGGATTGGTTAAGAGATGGCGATTACCTGGTAATTTTAATTGAAAATCAGGGATGCTGCCGGGCGGGAATCCGAAGAAAAGATCTGACAAAGGCAGATCCGCCGGTCTATGTGACTGTAGATGATATAAATGGCGAGAAATGGACGTTGTGTGCCGGAACATTCAGTGAGTTTCTGCAGGCTGCTCTAGCTTATGAAGCAGTGTTTGCGTTTCCCTTTTATAAAGAAGGGCTTGTTTTTTGGCTTACAGAAAAGGAAATGGAAATTGTTCAGTCCGGCCTTGAAAAACAACCGTTTGGTCTTCATAGCTGGCTGGAAATGGATATGAGTTTTTACAGCAATGCCTCTGACAATATGGCTGTAGTGATGGACTGCGGCGATTTGGAAGTGCTTTATGGAGCTGCCAGTGAGACGGGATACAAGAGGCTTATGGAGGTCATGGAGGGAATCGGAGAAACGTTATAAAGCACGGTACAAAGCCAACGATAAGGAGGAATCGGGCATATGGGACTATCCGGGAAAAAAAGAACCAGAAACAGGCGCAGCAGGAACAGCAGAAGACGCAAAACGAAATGAAAATATATATTCAGGGAGTCGGAGGAACGATTGTCACAAAATCTATTTTGGAAGGCACTTCAGGGCTGAAATGGATGTTCCGGCAGGAGAATAAAGATGGGATTTCAGGATGAGATGAAGCATATGTTTCTGCGCATTGCGGTGGGAGATGTAGAACCAGAGGAGTGGGAAAAATGGTGGAACAGCAATAGGATTAAGCTGGAAGAGACCCTGACCCGTGGAGACAGAGGGCGGATTATGCCCGCTTTATGGAGTGCAAACTATTAATGGATGACAAAGACTCAGGGCGGTGGATATGAAGCCATGCTCTGTTATCTCTGTCCCATATATGCCATACAATACGGAATCTTAGGCTTGTCGGGCGATATCAGCCAGGGGGAATATTTTCAAAAGATGCGTAATGGGTGGGGCGTGATCCAGTATGGTACGGTAGCTGTGGATGCTGCCACAGTGGAGAGCATCAACGGAAAATTTGATGATATCCTGATCTTCCTGGCCGATGGCATGCTGCCGGAGTGGCAGAAGATCGACAGTCTGGAGACTTACTTTGCAAAAGAGCGCCGGGATTACCTGAAAGCCACAGAGAAAGGCCCAAACGATCCGAGAACTGGCCGGCCTATGTGGAATCTGGATACGGAGGGAAAACCGGATCCCTGGAGAGCGGACAGTTATCTGTTTGGCGTATGGGATCTGCTGACCGGAAAGGAAGCAGAAGGATATGTGCGCCTTGAAGAATGCGTGAGACATAATTCTGCTTATATGGAGGCCCGTCTGAAGGAATTTCCAAATGCCTGCAATGACCCCAGAGACGCCATGGCGGTGATGTACCGTAATGCACAGCTCTTTCTGGGGACAAAGGAGATTTCGGATACACAAAAACGCAAGAACGCAATCCGGGAGACCTATGAGGAAGTATGCCGGTTCATGCGGTATTACCACAGCCTGGCTAAAAAGACTGAAAGATCCTGACAACAGGACGTTAAAAGGCCTGTATACAACATAATAAGAATGAAAAGGAAACGGAGATTTTTTGATGATGGACGAGAAAAAAGAGCAGCTTGAAAAGGTTCGCCGGGCATTCCGGGATCCATACCTACGGGGATGGATTCCGAACTATCTTTTGACAATACTGGAACAGGGGGAGGATACCGAAGATATCCTTTAAAAAATGGAGCAGGTCATGCCAAAGTATTGTGTTCCCCGCAAATTTGAGACGGAGGAACAGCAGAGCCTTGACGAGGGGAGCGAGAAACAGAACGATTGGAGGAGCCTGCTGTTTGAATTAAGCCCCACTGTCAGGACATTCTGGGCGGAAAAATATAACTGTTATATCAATCCTAATGGGAAATACCAGACGCTTCTGGGATTTACGGATATGCGGGAACGGTTCCTGCAGGCGTCCCATGAAAGCAGCATGGAGCTCCTCTACTGCACTGGATGGAAGCCGATGGATACCATGTGCGCTTATCTGCTGGGAATGACCACAAACCGCATGTACAACCTGTCTCCGGATGCAGTCAGGGCCGCTGTCCGAATGGACTGGGAATCGGCAGTCCGCCTTCTTGACAAAAAAGTGCTGGGAGAGGTGATTGTCCATCATCATTCCTCTTATCAGACGGAATGGCAGAGAATATGGATGGAATTTCTTTATCTGTTCTGTGATTTTGATGACCGTACATTCCTGCATACAGAACACAAAACAAAAAAATTAAGACAGCAGTGTCAGGTCATCTGCGAAAGGCTGGCGAATCCGGATTATGAGCAGATGGAACTGGAGAAAGAGCTGCGTGCCTGCGCTCTGCTTCCCGTACAGGAGGAGCTGGACGATGTTTCCGATAAAAAATTCATAAAAAAGCAGAAGGCGGCTCTTTTGCGTGCCTTTGTCAGCAGCTACTTGTGGCGCTGCTCTGACTGGAAGAACATGAAGGAGCATCCGGCAGGCCGCGCGATGGCACGAAACCTTCTCTGGGGATATTACCGAAATGGGGAGCTTCAGACTGCGTTTGCTTTAAAAGAAAACGGAAGTGTGCTGGATGGGAAGGGGGAGACCGTTTCTCCGGAATCTTTCGCTGATGAAACGGGCAAGATCGGGCTGGTGCATCCGGAGGAATTGACAGAAACAGAGCGAAAATTTTGGAAAAAATATGCGGGAAAAGAGAAATGGAAACAGCCTTTTCCGCAGCTTAAAATACCTGCCTGTCACGGTCAGTATGCTCTTTCAACTTTTACTGGTATACAGGTTACGCAGCTTTTCCTGATTACTGCCACAGGGAAATGGGGTCTGTATCAGGGGAGCGATAAGAACCAGTATATGTCGTATCATATGGCGGATTTGCTACATGGGTACGGCGCACAGCTTATCTTTGATGATGAGGTAAAAGCATATAGAAGTAAAGTAGATGAGTGGATCTCCGTCTTTTCTAAACAAAACTATGCTCATATGCAAATGATAGAAGATGATATTATAAAAGTCCGGAAAGCGATGAAATTTAAGGGAGTTATAGAAAATATAGGAAAGGTGTGTGCTACCAGTGGGGTGATTGCAATGGCTCTTACGCCATTTTTGCCGCCAGCGGGTGTGGTTTCTGCAATAGTGACATTCGTTGGTCTTCCAACGGTTTTTTTGATCCAACAAAGTATTATTTGTGGGCTTCGTTTGGGATATATGGCAGATAAAAAAGGATGGTTCAATGCATGGGAAGATGGAACAGTGAAGGGCTACTTTTTTAGAACGCTCTCGCCTTGCTATTTACTGCCGGAATTTCCTTATGCTGAATCTTTTCTTATCACCTCTTTAGCCACTTCTTCATCTCTTTGTGATTTTGTATTGCTAATTGATATATGAAAGGATGCAATAATAACAAAACAAAAAGAGAGAGGTGACAAAATGGCAACAAAAAGTGCAAATGTACTCGTCCGTGTTGAATTGGAGATAAAAGAACAAGCAGAATCTATCATGTCCAAACTTGGTTTGCCGACTTCTGTTGTGATCAATGCGTTATATAGCTCATGAACTGAAAGCGCCGGAAGCAGCCCTTCATCTAATGGATGTACTGGAAGATTCTTTTAATGCGCTTGCACATTTTCTGCAACGGGTAGCTTTAGTTGATGAAGAGCCTTGGCATACAAATGGAATTCATCGGTTACCAATAAAGAATTTCTTAGTATATTTTTGGATAGATGAGAATAATAGAAAAGTTCAGATAACTGCTATCATTTATGCAAAACGGGATCAGTTGCGGCAATTATCTCGAATGGATATGGAATAACTCTTGAGGGCGTCCCAAAAGCCATGAAATGACCGAGAGCCCCTCCAGAATTTTCATTATGAATAAGCAATTTTAGTTTTGTCAAACGTCCTCTGGATTAATACTATCTAAAGGCTTACCTTCTGTTGGATTATCTTCAAAAATTTCTGCTGTCATCTTCATAAATCTAATATCACAAGTGCTGCCGGATTGAATCATACACTCCTCAAGATGATATTTTTTGCATACATAGTTATGAAAAGATAGAGTCCATAAATATTTTTTTATAATATGTTCCTGTGTATTTGCTTCTTTAACAGCGGAGATATCTAAATCATCATACTTTCCGTATTTTTTTATTTTTTGGATAATATGCTCTTTGTGTGCCTCCAGACGTTGTTTTTGATTTGGACTGAGATTACCTAATTTTTGATAATCGCTTGGAGAAATTGTCTTTACGAGTTCCAATGCTTGTTCTTTAAATGGGTGTCCAAGCATTATGTTTATGTCAATACAATATAGATAATTTAAAATGACTGTTCCATCAAATGCTTTAAAAATAAGGATATCTTGTAATTGGAAATATAAATTTTCCTGAATGGTATAGGGCATAATAGCATTGAAAAATGCACGATCATCATTCGAAATATGCTCATTTGCATTTATATGATTTTGAATTTCACAAGCTTTTCTTAACTCCTCCTGCTTTACAAAATGAGTCTGTTCAGCATAGTCAATAGCAGCTTGCCCAATAATAATCTGGGGATATATGGCGGTTTCCTCCAATGCCACAGCATCAATCAGACCTTGGCCGAAAATGAAATCATCATTAAATGAGAGCGTGCCAATTGTTATTCCACCTCGGAGGAATAAATCGTATTTTAAAATAAAGTTTCGTTGTATATCTGCGGTAATAGCCATAAATGACAAAAAACGTAAACATTCCTTTGAAGTAGAACCTCTTTCTAAACATAATAGAATATTGTCGGAAAACACCTTTACTTGAATATGTATTTCTCCAAATTCCCCAACAATGGGAGAGGAATGCACTTCCTGTATATAAGCTTTTGTATTTTTTATCAAAGCAGAGAAAATAAATTTTATTATATTAATTATAGAAAGAAAATTTTAGGAGACGCAGCATGAAGGCTATCAGCTTAATTTTTATGGGAACTTTACTGTATTTATGGTATGATTAATTTAAGTATAACTTCATAAAAATGCTGAAGGGAAGGGCTATACATGAATATAGATAAATTGAGAGAAGAAATAATTGGAGAGTTAAAAGCAACATATACAGAAAATGATTTAAATAGCCTTGTTGACCTTTTGGTGAAGGTAATCATATTTCCAACAGATAAAGAAGAATTGTCTGGTATAGAAGATCGCCAATATGCTGCTTTGGAAAAGATTTTTGATGAAGATTCTCCACTTAGCGAAGTACGATTATGTCTTGCTAATGTATTTAAGATTGAACCTACGCTCAAAAAGATACTTTATATCTCTAATAGCAGTGCTTATAACGAGGTGCAGAATAAAAGGTTGGGATTAGCAAATGTTATTAAAAAACTGGGGATGAATCCAAATAATAAGAAGCTCGATCTCGATCCGGCCACTTATATGGGTGACAAAGATTATATGGAACATATTTCAAGAGCATATGGTTTGAGGAATAGCGAGTCCCACTTATATGAAAGCTGGAATAGAAGAGATATTTTCTTGAATTTAGACAGTGCATTGATTACATGGTTATGCGCTATAAAGTTCAATAAGAAAAACATACAAATGCAATTAGAGAGTAAAGTTGTTCTTTCCGAATATGTTATTCAGGAATATCTGAAGATGGTCGTTGAAGAATTTAAAGATCGGATGAAAAGATTTATACACTTAAGAGGCGAGGAGCATCTTGAATTCATTGGAGGGATGGCTATTGAACAGGCAAATGAAAAAGATTCCGATAAAGGAAGACTGCGAAAAGGAACGGTAGATAGCTTACGCAGACATTCTGTTCCGGAAAAAAGAATGATATTGTGGGGGGAAGCAGGAATCGGAAAAAGTACTACATTAGAATACTTAGCGTATGTGGATGCCAAGGCAAGGATTCAAGATAAAGAATCTTGTATTCCCATTTTGATTTTACTGGGATTAATGCTTGATGCTAATTATTCTATTAAGCAGTATATATGTGATAAATTGAAAGTTGATATGGAGGAATGTGATAAATTATTTGTAGCAGGGAATATAAACTTATTTCTTGATGGATTAAATGAGATTCCGTCAGGCGGAGTTGTATCCAATTTAAAGACTATTAGGATGCGTGAAATACGACAGTTAATGAAATCATACCCGAGATCTTTTATCATTATCACAAACAGGCCGCAGGATAGCAGAGATTTTGATAACATACCGGTGTTCAACCTGCAGAAACTGAATGACGAAGAAATTAAACTTTTCCTGGATAGAAATGTTGATGATACTTTAACTAAAAAATGTATCTTAGACACACTTTCAACAGATAAAAATTTCAGAAAGATAATAAGGACACCTTTGATTTTATCACGATTAATTGCAACGGTTCGGTATACAAAGCAGGTGCCAATGAGTGAGGGAGAAATAATAGGCCAGTTTTTAAAATGTCTTTTTGAACGTGAAAAAAACGAAAAACTTGATGAAAGATTAGATATTCAAAAAATGACTTATTTATTAAGGGGAATAGCGTTCGAGAGTTTAGAAAACAAAGAAGCAAACTCTGGAATAACAGAGGCAGAAGTAATAAGCTATTGCTCTAAGAGCATGCAAAACTACAGATTTGAATATGACGCTTTGTATGCAATTAATATGATGGTTCAGTTGGGGATTCTGGAAAAAAGGGAAAATGTTTATGTGTTTTCCCATCAGGCATATCAGGATTATTATTACGGACTTGAGGAATTGGCGGTGTTGCAGTCATGACAATGAAGTTTAAAGGTTTAAGACAGAAATGTCTGGACGAAAAATACTATGAAGCACTTAAATATATGTCTCATACTTTAACAGGAAGTGACAGAACTTATTTTATCAAACAAATATGCCGGCATAATATTTATCTTGGAGTAATTTGTGCGACAACCTGTGAATATGATGAGGTGCTGGATCATTATATAAAAGCAATTCTTAACCATTTTTTTGATGAAAAGCAAATTAGTTATTATGATAAAAAGACAGGAAAAAAATCAATCTATACAAAGATACTTGGAAAAAAAGATATTGAGCGTTTTATGTTGGCGTCTTACGAGATTGGTAATTTTAAAGCAATTAAGTGGGTTATTCATAATTATACGATAAATATCAATACACTTATAAAGCTTGGACAAAGAGTATCAGATGCAGAATTAGTGGATTTGTTTTATTCAATCAGCAAATCAACAAATCATGATAAAATGGAAATCATGTGTAGAATGCGCACAGCTCCATCACAAAAGAATAATGAGCGAGCACAAAGCTTATTAAAATCCTATTGGTATAAGAATAGACAGATTTTTACATATCTGGCCGATTCATTTGGCTGGCTGCCTGATTTGGGTAGTAATTATAAATATGGTGAAAGGATTTATGCAAAATGCTTTGAGGGGGCAGATAATTCAATCGCATTTAATAATGTTATTATTAATGCTATGGATGTGAATTATCGAGAAGGGCTGGAGCGCTTATTTAGGATTATCGCCAATTATGGTAGTAGCGAAGTAAAGAAAAACTTATATATGCTTTTTTATATGAAATTGCAAAATAGATTTCCTGTTTATAAAGCTGATTACAAAGCATTAGAAAATGTTCAGGTTTTGGATAAACGTGAAAAACATTTGGGAATGAAGGTATTACGTGGCATCATTTGTGAAGATTGTTCAGCATGGATAAATGTGTTTGAATTAATTTATTATTTTCCTCTGAAAGATAATATGGACATTACATCTAGTACAGATAAGGTTTCTAGAAATATATATCCATTGAATAGGTACTTGGAAGTTTATTCAAACACAAACTTAAAGAAGGTCGTTTACACATATTTTAATTCAGAGTATAAAGCACGGATATATTTGGATGATTTTGTGATGCTTATTGTGAGCCTCTGCGATGTAAAAATTATTGACATTTGCAATGCATTAAATGACTTTACCGATATAGGACATGTTTATCAGAGAGGCCCCTTATCGTATTTCAAGCATAATTGGAAGACATTACAATATCCGGTTACAGCAGAGAAAGTTCAATTGGGAGAAAAATATCAGATTATATATGAGGACTATGATTATATAGAGCGTAGATTCCATGTTTCTGTTAAAAAGTTATGTGGCATTTGATTATTAATTATATTGTATCTAAAAGGGGGTAGACATGAAAACAAAAAAATACACAATAATATTATCCGGGTTGCTAGCCTTTATTAACATCATATGTCTTTTGATTTTGCAATTTCGTTTATATCACGCTGTTGGAATCTATGGGGATGGAAGCCAAATTTACATAGATATAAGAGAAATTCTAATTATAATTACGAGCGGAGTTTTTACAAGTTCATGCGTGGTTTTTATTATTTCGATCCGTGAGTATTTTGATGAGCGAAACAGTGCGTTAAGAAATTTGTACCGATTAGTAAGTTATATTGACGAAAAGTATCAACAAATCCATTTCTTTGCATCCATAATTCCAGAAGAAATTATAGGATCTTATCTTACCGAAAAATATTATTTAAATAGAGATGTGAAAGATTGGCAGGAACTGTTAGCTATCACAGGAAAATCAATACCATCACAATTTTTAGAAAATTTTAAAAAGGCGAAAATGGCATATCGAGAATCTGTGTGGAAACATGAAGATGATACATTAAAAAAATTATATGATACAGAAGAAATGAGAGAAAAGCATCTTGATAAAAAATGTGAGGAGATAGAAAAGGAATTTTTAGCAAACACGGAAGAACTTATCAATTCGTTATGCGTAATTAGAGATTTTGATGTATATCAAATTCAAGAGGCGTTTGATAAGTTGCATTTTTTTATCCATAAAGAGTATAAAGCGATATTGAATGATGCGCTAATAAATTCTACGGTTTCGTTAATAAAGCTAATGAAATATTATTTAAATTTAGTCTCTACCAGTGAGGGCATACTTATTAATTCATTGGCTGCTGTTAGGGTTATAAATACTATTTCACTTATATATGATGAGACAAGAAATCATGCTTATTTAAGGCCGTCATATCAAATTGAGTTAGGAAAAAGATATATCAATAGCATGCGAAATGTGTTTAGGCCTAATATAAAACATATAAAAGCACCAGAAATTATTAACTTCATAGTTTATCCTCACTATGATGCAAAACAGGATTTTGGAGAAGATATTTTATTTGATTCTTGGGGAATAAAGCGATAAGGTGAATCTAAAAATATAATTTGAGAGGTCACATTTTCTAAAGTATTTATTTTATGAGCAGAATAATTAAATAGTGGTTTAAAAAAGAAAAAAGATAATTATATTGCAAAAACGGCTAAATAAAAATACGTTAACCTAGAATTATTCACCGATACACGGTGAAAGCGGCTCAAATTCCCATAGTTACTGTATTTAAACTGTTTATTGCATTTCATCTATTAAGTGAATAAAAAAGAGCATCCGGTTGTGGTAAAATTAAGGTGTTCAACGTCTTAATAATCTCACAAAGGAGCCCTTTATGAATATTTTAAACACCTTTACTCTTAAATGCAATAGACAGATGAAAATAAATTTTGACGGAGGCGATTTATCCTCCGATTCAGGACTTCTTCTTATAAAAGAATTCGCTGCAAAAATCGGCTTTGCAAAGCTGATCAAAAAGAAATTTAAAACCAATGATACGTCGTTCCGTTTCCACAAGGATGACGAAAACCTTATGCAGATGCTCTGGCATCGCAGCCTACATTATCAAGATTTTTCAACCGTATGAACGAGGATACCCTCACACGGTTCGATGACATTGATAAAAACCTCAGGGATATCATCTATTCCATAAAGCCGCCGGAACATATGCTTCTTGACTTGGACAGTACCCTGTTTGGCACTTACGGCAAGCAGGAAGGGGAAGGCTTCAACTTCCATTATCAGGCACATGGATATCATCCGTTACTGTGCTATGACGGACTGACCGGAGATCTGCTCAAAGCAGAGCTGCGTGACGGAACACTCCACTGCAGCAATGATGCGGATAAATTTATGGAATCCCTCTTTCAGGAATACATGGAAAGAGAGATAAAAACTTATCTTCGCGGCGACAGCGGATTCTCATCCCCAAAACTTTATAAAACCTGTGAGATGAATGGCTGTTCCTATGCCATCCGCTTAAAACAGAATTCTTCACTTATTGCCCTTGCTTCGGATAAAGATGAAGATTTGTACAAAGCATCCAAAGAGGACCAAATCAGCTATAAAGCAACTTATGGTGAATTTATGTATCAGGCCGGTACATGGGAATATCCAAGACGTGTGGTTTTCAAAATCGAGAAACCATACGGCCAGCTTATACACAAGTATACCTTTATCGTGACAAATATGGATATGGATCCCTATCAGATCATTCAGTTTTATTGTGGTCGTGGCAGGATGGAAAATTTTATCAAGGAAGGCAAAAGCGGGTTTGACTTTGCCGCTGTGAGCAGTCGTTCCAAAATAGTAAATGCCAACCGAATGCGGATTCATATGCTTGCGTACAACTTATTCAATTGGTTCAGGCGACTGGTACTCCCGGAAAATATGCGAAAGAAACAGGTGGATACCATTCGATTAAAGCTGATAAAGATTGCTGCGAGAGCAGTCCGTTCAGCAAGATATATCACATTCAAGCTGTGCGGCAGCTGTCCCTATAAAAAGGAATTTTATGAGACACTGGAGAACATCCGGCGACTAACCGTACAGTTGGAATAGTAACTATTAAAGTACTTTGACAGTTCAAAATGAATCAGTCGGATTCCATAGGGGTAGTTTACCCATTTTTAAGGATAACTCGATTGATTTCAGAAAAACTGGAATAAGGTTTTTGCAGTTCCGAACATTTTATATGTCCGTGAATAATCCGGGGTTAATTTTTATTGAATTTCCAGTGCGCCCAGCTAAGGGTGTGATGTTTAGCAGGTGGAACTCCTGCCCGATAAGGTACTAGCCACACCATCGGTAACAACCTACGGTTTGCGGAAGTAATGAAGCGGGCTGAGCGTAGGCGAATAGGATATAGGGCTGTAGGGCGGTCTGGCACCGAAATAAATATAAAATCAGAGGGACGACGCTGCTGAAAAAGCGGAAGTCAACATGTGGGTTTATCGTCATGGCAAGATTTCGCACGCCTTTGTGGTGTTTATAACGCCAGTCATGTATTACAATGGCATCATGTCAACTGGGGGAGCCTGTTTTCTCCCTGAAAGGAACGCAGGTATAACCGAGCAACCAAAAAGGAAGGAGGTTAAACGGGGGGACAAGCAGTCGGATGGCCGGATAGTACCGGAGATAGCGCTTAACCGCGAAGGAGGGAAGCCGAAAGAGAACCAGTCCTCATGGTTCTTGCCATGCAGAACAATATCAAAAGAGAAACATTATCTATACACAGAGGTAGGTAAAAATAATGGAAACGAAACTTGCGAGAATAACACAACTTTCAACAGAAAACCCGAACATGGTATTTACATCAGTGGGACACTTCATCAACGGGGAGATGCTTAAGGAATGCCATTCAAAAATGGATGGAGATAAAGCAGTAGGAAATGATGGAACCACCAAAAAGGAATACGGCAAGAATCCGGATGTCAACCTTGACAACTTAGTAAACCGGCTTAAGCGGGGGGATATAGACCTCAACCGGCCAGGAGAGTTGAAATACCTAAGGACAATGGGAAAACCAGGCCATTGAGCATTTATTGCTATGAAGATAAGTTAACCTGTTGTGCTAGATAAATAATAAAAGAACTTCAACAAAATATGCTATCCTATTTGTAACGACACAAATTTAAAAGGAGGCATTATCATGTTGAAGTTCCACGATAATAATACCACACTTATAGCCACTTTTGAAGATTTTATTTTAACAGCCTATGTCATTATTGACGTGTTATACCGCCGTTTTGCACCGCCGGAAGTTGCCACAAGACGCCATGTTCTGGATGCCAGGCTCTCTGACCCTGAGATTATCACGATCAGCATTTGCGGTGAATTAGCTGGCATTGACTCGGAAAATGCCCCTCAAAAAAGAAAACCTATTTTGGCTACAAAGTACATGCCCTGGTCACCTTGGAAGGATATGTCGCTGCATTTGAAATCACGCCGGCATCCATTGATGACCGGGAAGGCCTGCGTGACCTTGTAGAAGGAAAGGAAGAGCTTGTGATCCTTGGTGATAAAGGATATGCAGGGGAAATGCTCAAGCAGGAGCTGGCTGATCATGGGGTCTGTCTGATGGCACTAAAACGCTCCAACAGCAAAACGGACTGGCCTAAAGAAGTCCGCCAGCTAATATTCAAACAAAGGCGCCGTGTGGAAACCGTATTTTCACAATTAAGCGGACAGCTCAATGCGGAAAGGGTGTTTGCCTGGAGTTTTCAAGGGCTGTATGCCAGGATTTCAAATAAGATTCTGGCATATAACCTTTGTCTGGCATTAAACAGTATTTTTAGCGAAACGTGCGAACTTGCCCAAATAAAGCAGCTGATTTTCTGATATATCCCAACGAGATATATTGATGATATAGGGATTTTTTGCGTTTTTTAGCTATTTCAAGCGTTTTCAAAATAAAATAGCACAACAGGTTAACTTAGTGTTAAGAATGTAACCGGTAGATAGTGAGTACCCCGACTACAGAGGTAAAATATGTGACAATAGATTATATTTCTATCACTGATATAAAAAGTTAAGACTCAACTTTTTATACCGGAATATGGAGTTAAGTCTATGAGTTCTGAAACAACCTTGGCGGCTGAACAATGCTGTCTCCAGGAATGGGCTACACAGATCAGGGACTGCCAGAACCGCCCGGATGGCATGAATATCATCAGCTGGTGTGCCTGTTATGGTATCACAAAAGCGAATTATTATCGCCGGCTCCGTTGCATAAGGAAAGCCTGCCTAGAAAACTTTTCCGAAGAAATACCGCTGTAGCAGATTATTTCGGTAGAGCCGGGATTTCTGCAGATAGATGAAAAAAATGGCAGCAGTATGCTCAATGACGCCGTCTGTTTTAAAGCCGTGTATATCGTCTGAGGATACACAGATCTGCGTTCGGGAATGCACCGCATAAATGGGCTTGTATGGGAAGGGGACGGATAGCTTCTTTGCACCTTTGGTACTATGTAATATAAACAAACAGTAAAAAACATAGGAAAATATCATGAAACTTGAATTTTAGATTTGAAAATGCTACAATAAAAAAAATTTGTATCAAATTATATAGTGCAGAGGTGTAAATAATGAGCGAAAACATAAATGAGAAATGGATAAGTATTGAAGAGGCTGCTGAACATTTGGGAATAAAGCCTGTTACAGTGCGAGATTGGATAAAAAAAGGTAAAGGCATTCCTGCTCACAAAATCGGAAAGAAGTGGAAATTCAAATATTCTGAATTAGATGCCTGGGTAAAGAGCGGGCAAAGTGCTATCAAATAGGAGGACTCAGAAAACAAATGCGATATTTAGGCAGCAAGGTTAGGTTGTTAACTTGCATACAAAATGTAATTGATAAATACAACATACAAGGAGAAAATTTTGCAGACCTGTTTTCAGGTACAGGTTGTGTAGGAGATTTCTTTAAGAATAAATACAATGTCATTTCAAATGATTTTTTATATTACTCATCTGTAATGAGCAAAGCAAAATTGCTATTTTGTAAAAAACCAGTATTCAGCAATTTCGTAAAGAAATATAATGTGGATATTTTTGAGTGGCTTAATGCCAAGCAATTTACCCCTAATCAAACATATTTTGTTTATAACAATTATACTCCGGCAGGAGACAGAATGTTTTTTACGGAAGAAAACGGAATAAAGATTGATGGCATTAGACAAACGATTGAAGAATTACTTTTGGAAGATGTGATTGATAATAATGAGTATTTGTATCTGTTAGCCTCTTTATTAGAGAGCGTTACTCGTTTTTCCAATACATCAGGGACTTATGAAGCTTTTTTTAAATTTTGGGATTCGAGGGCAATAAATGATTTTATCATTGAACCTTTGGCTATGAATGAAACAGAGGATACACTAAAACACACTTTTTATAGTGAAGATACAAATCAGTTGGTAAGAAGGATTGAAGGAGATATTGCTTATATTGACCCACCATATACTGTTACTCAATATGTGTCGGCTTATCACTTTCTGGAAACTCTTGCAAAATATGATGCACCTAAGATAAAAGGTGTAGGAGGAAAAAGAGAACGTGGTGACAAAAATTCTCTTTATGCAAGAAGGTTTGAAGCAAAAGCACAGTTTGAGGATTTATTCCGACAACTGCAATTTAGATATATAATTATTAGTTACAGCAACCAAGGGTTGGTGCCGTTAGAGGAACTAGTAGAACTGGCGAAACGTTTTGCTATAAACAATGATGTGTATATAGAACACTTTGACTATAGAGAATATCAAAATCATCGTTCAAGCAATAAACGAAATGGTAAAAACTTAAACGAAGTAATTATCTATTTTGAAAAAGATTTAGCCATCAACAAATCACCATTAAACTATTCTGGCAGTAAAGATACTATGCTTAGAGCAATTACCTGTGAGTTGCCTGCAGCAGTGGGAACGTTTGTTGATGTCATGGGTGGAGCTTTCAATGTTGGTGCAAATATAGTAGCTACTGATGCAGTGTATTATAATGAGATTGATAGCCGAATTTTTGGAATCATCAATTGGTTAACACAAGAAAATAAATCCAATATTGTTGCAGAAGTTGAAAAATGCATTTCAGAATATGGATTGGGAAAAGGTTTAGAGGAACCATATCGTGTTTTACGTGATGCTTATAATCAAGCGGGAGGTTGTATTGAACTTTTTGTATTGCATATGTATGCATTCCAAAATCTTATACGTTTTAATGGGAATCAGAAGTTCAATACACCAATAGGGGTTGCGGGTTATAGTGACGACATGAAGCGAAGAATTGAAAATTTCATTCCGAAAACAAAACGTGTTATTATGAGTAACCGAGATTATGTTGATATAGATTGGGCCTCTTTCCCTAAAGACTCTGTTTTTTATTTTGACCCACCTTATTATATAACAAATGCTGCGTATAACGATGGCAAGCGCGGTGGTAAAGGGTGGTCTATAAAAGAAGAATTAGAGTTGTTGGATATTTTGTCAAGACTCAATGAAAATGGTTATAAATTCATGCTGTCTAATGTTGTTGAGCATAAAGGAAAGCAACACGAAATTTTGCTGAATTGGGTAAAAGAATATGGTTTCATCATGGTTGAAGCAGGGATTTCAGGATGGCGCTATGCAAAGAATGAAGTAATAATTAAAAACTATGTGAGGTGAGGAATGTGGAACATAGGCTGATTTTTTCATCCGAATTAGAGGAAAAACTAAAAAATGTCACTGGCGAAACAAAACAGGCATGGAAAGATATTGGTGCCAGTTCTTATTTGGAACTGATGGAATGTTGTATCGGAAAGTTAAATGACTCATACCCAAAACTAAATATAGTGTCCTTTTCATTTCATGAAGATATTCAGGTGTATGGTCAATCAAATACATATTTTGGTTTAATCAAAAACGAGGATAATGTGCTGTTAGCGTACGTGTTCGTTATTCCGCCAAAATACGAAACACGTTCAGGAGTATTGGCACAGCAAGTATTCCCCGTATTATCGGGTATCACTCCAGAATTAAGAGCTTCAAAGGATATCAGAATAAATAATCGTCCTATTTTTATTGTTAATTTGAATGAGGCAAACTTAACAGCTTCTGTTGCAGTAAATATAAAAAGCGGTACGGTTTTGGGCTTTAACTATATCGATGTATATGACCGAGACATCGAAGAAATATTGCTGTCAAATGGAATAAATCCGACAGTTCGTTCCTTGAAAGACTATGAAAGGATGGTGGCAAAAGTCAATAAGTCGGGTGTTAATGAGTTTTTTAAGGTGGATGCTTTAGGCAAAACGATTACTTTTCTGACTATTAGACTTAAGGATGGTATTCATGTCAATAATGAACCTTATTGGTTTGCATTAAAAGCGTATGCGGCGCTTTATCTGGCTAAAAATGAAGGTTATTCGTGTGACATGAACATAATGAATCAGTTGAGCCGCGGTAACAAAACGTTAGATGCATTTCGTGATTTTGTAGAGAAAACAGAAATGTAGGAGGATAAAAATGCAAAAAATATATTATGGTGCACCCGGCACAGGAAAAAGTTTTGAAATCGATGCATTTTTGAAATCAGAAGGAATAAGCGAAAAATATATTTTTCGAATTACATTCCATCCTGATTTCAGTTACAGCGATTTTATAGGACAGTTGCTTCCGACGGTTATAAAGAGTGGCCCTTCTAAAGGGGACATTACATATGACTTTTCTAAGGGTGTTTTCACGCAGGCTCTTGAAAAATCGTATGAGGATACGTCTAAGGATGTTTATCTTATATTGGAAGAAATGTCTCGTGGAAATTGTGCGGAAATTTTTGGAGATATATTTCAATTGCTCGACAGGGAGAAAGCAGGACTTAACAAAGGTTATAGTAAGTATTTCGTAAATAATGACTTGATAGCTAAAGATATCATCGCACTTAGTGATGACAGAGTGAAACTGCCGCCTAATCTTCATGTTATCGGAACTGTTAACACTTCAGATCAAAATGTGTATGTAATGGACACAGCATTTAAAAGACGATTTGAGTGGGAGTATATTAGTACAAAACCAGTAAAAAATAGTGCTGGAACAGAATATGAAAATAATGTCGATATAGTTTTGAACAATGGTACTATGGACAAAACTGTGAAGTGGGTTGATTTATATGGTGTATTGAATGTATTTATTTCGTCTGACAAATGGCTTGGTTTAGGAGAAGATAAGCAAATTGGTCAATTTTTTATTGAATTTGACATGATATCTACTGTAGCTGAACACAAAAAACAGGTTAAGAATAAGTTACTTCATTACCTGTGGTTTGATGTATGCCAGTCTTCTTATAAGTCAGGAATTACTTTATTTGACGGCTCAATTTCCAATTTTTCATCTTTATATGATGCATTTGAAGACGGAAAGAAAATTTTCAGTGATACATTTTTCGACTGTATAGAAAAGTGGGAGCAGAACTGCTTGTAGTGATTGGGAAAGAAGGAAGGAGGTGCCTTCATGCATCATTATTATGGACAAGATAGTTCTGATGTTGAAAAATCTATAGAAGCAATATTTCCACTTCGCCTTGGCGATACCAGATTTATAAAAAGCGGGAACAAGAGTGTTTTTGACTTTGTGGGCTTTGTTATAAAGGAAGATGCTGTCCTAACGGTATTTCCTAAACACTATGTTTCAGAGCAGACCATCATGGATGCGAACTCAGGGTTGTTGGAACTTAACGAGGATTCAAGATTGCTGTTTCTGGCGATCAATAAATACATCAATGAAACAAATTCAAAAGCCAAGGCTGATAAATACATTGGTGAAATGGCTGAATTTGAATCAGATTATCCATTTCATGCTTTCTTTGATGTTTACGATTATTATAAGCGTTATGGTATTTATTACGAGGAAGAAAATACCATTATGGCAGGTCGACGCGGAAAAATATCGTGGAGACATACCATGCAGCATTCTAATGTTGTAGTAAGTAATGAAAATATAATTTACTTACCTCTGTATTCGAAAAGGAAAAATTCGAAGGCAACATTTATAAGTGAATGTATGGTTTTTGTAATAAATTACACACTGCATTGTTTTCCATATTTTTTGCAATTGAAACCTGCTAATTCCCAAAAGGTGTCAATGGATTTTATAGCCAACAGAGGATATGTCCTTAAGCAACTGTATCAGGCAAAGAATCATGTGTTTAAAGATATACACAAAAAATTGGTTGATTCATTGATATGCTTTTTTGAGGAACTGGACACCCAAAAGCATGGCGGTTCTGTTCATGTAAAGATTAATTACTTTAATATTATTTGGCAGACAATGGTTAACAAATATTTAAATGACTGTTTTGTTGGGATTGATACAACAGATAACAAAATTCTATTTGATGAATCAATTGTCAGGTCATCCGTTTCATTTAGACCGAGAACATACATAATCGATGCATCTTCGCATCAGTTTGAAGTGGAATTAGACCATTATGGATTTTGTGAGAATGAGCAGTATATTTTTGACTCAAAGTACTATGGTAATGTTACAGAATTAAACTACAAACAGTTTGTTTACAACGCAATAATGGACAATTATGCTAATCAAGGGCGTAGAATCATAACCCACAGTGCGTTGCTTTTACCTGGGTTAAAATCAGCTAAGTTGCATTTAGATTTGCTAACCCCATTTGGCAAGCTAAACAATAATAATCATCAAATCATAGAGCATTATTTGAATGTAAAAACCGTGATGAAGCATTATGTAGAGAATTGATTCATATTCCTGCAATTAAAAACGGAAATTGTAACATCCTTCAAGGAGGAAAGAATTTTAGCAGTACATCGTTCATTTGTTGAATATGTAAAAAAGAATTAAGAGCCAACGCATTTGTGAAGATGACTCTGTGTTCGCACAAATTTATTTAGACGATACGGACACGTAAATGTACGATGTGAATGTGGATGTTCCCACACATATCAAAGGTAAATGGTAGAGAGTGTGTCTAACACTTGTATAAATATTTAAAATAATTGAATTATCTTAAATATAAGTAGAATATAAGCGAAAAGAGATTGCTTTAAAAAATAAATTGTATTAAACTACGATTAATGATTTGAAATTAAGCAATATTTTTTACAGCAGTATAAATGCCTAACCTGCCAGATGAGAAGCGAGGAAGCAAAAATGCTCGGAGAATGTCATGCCCATATTATTATGAACGGAAAGAATTACAAAGAGGCGGTTGCCTTACATAAATACGGTGTGAGAGAAGAGGTTATTCGGGCGCATTTCCGAACATGGAAGGAAATGGGAATCACTTTTGTTCGTGACGGCGGAGACGCCCTCGGTGTCTCCCGGCGGGCAAAGGCGCTTGCTTTGGAGTATGGAATTGATTACCGCACACCGATTTTTGCCATTCATAAAAAGGGGCATTACGGCGGCATTGTAGGACATGCTTTTTCAGATCTGAAGGAATACCACTCCCTTGTGCTCCGGGCAAAAAAAGAAGGTGCGGATTTTATCAAGATCATGATAAGCGGCATTATGTCCTTTGACGCTTTCGGCGTGCTCACCGAGGAGGGGCTGCCGGAGGATGAAATACATGAGATGATTCGTATTGCCCACGAGGAGGGCATGGCTGTGATGGCTCACGGAAACGGGGACAGGCAAGTGCGGGCGGCCATAGAAGCCGGGCTTGATACGCTGGAGCATGGAAATTATCCGGAGCAGGATACCTTAGACCTGCTGGCCCGAAGCCGTACTATCTGGATTCCCACCCTGTCGCCAACAGGAAATCTTCTGGGCTGCGGCCGTTTTCCCGATGCACAGGTGAGGTGTATTCTGGAACGCCAGATGGAAGGCATCAGTTATGCATTTGAAAAAGGAGCCGTGATTGGCCTGGGCAGCGATTCGGGCGCTTATCTTGTACCCCACGGGCAGGGACTTCTGGATGAATATGAGTGGATGATAAAGGCGGTAGGGAAAGACAGGGAGACAGCCCTGCAAAAACGGCTTGAAGAGGCGGAAAACCGGATCAAAAAAGAGATGAAGCAGTAAAACACTTCATCTCTGACGGATTTTTTTGAGGTCAGACCGAATAGATTGTGAATCCGCATATACTTAAAGCTTCTCCCGGCAAAAATAGCAGGAGCAGCTATGAGCATCCTGCTTTTCGGAAATCAGATTGTCAGCGCCGCAGTAGCTGCAGTGGACAACCTGTTTTCCAGGGGGAACACTCATCCATTCCTCGTAGCGCTCTCCGGAATTGGCGGAGGGGCGGTAGGATTTGGAGGGTTCCATGAAGGCACGGTTTGGCGTTTCTTTGGGAGGCTTCGGCGCAGGTTCCTTTTTGGGAGGAACAGGCTTCTTAAGGGAAGAGGTCTGCGGGGAAGAACTATCTGCGGAAGAGGTCTTTCGGGAGGATGGGTAAATCAGGCGGTAATTCCGCTCGTCGATTTCGACTTGAAGATAATGCCCCTCATTTTTCAGCTTTTTGATTTCCCGGAGCGCCTGGTGCTTGCTGATGCCAAGCTCATGTGCGATTTTTTCAATATTCCGATAGCGGTCCGTAAGAATCAGCCGGTTGTAGACGGTAACCCGGTCCTGAGGATTTTCCGTGCCGTAGATTTGCTTATTTACCTGACGGGTGACTTCCTGTTGGGAGAGAACGGGCTTTTTTGGCAGTACGTCACGGATGACGGGCGGTGTATGAGAGAACGTGTCATTGGAACGGCTCTTAAATTTTAAAACAAATACACCCAGGATAATGAAAAATATAAGTTCAAACATGGAGATCACCCTTTCGCAGTTTTACAGCTTTCCATAGGGAAAAATATTTCAATGGCTATAATGACATATTACACGAAAATAATAGGAAGGAAAAGAGTTTTATGAGGAAAAGACAAACAAAAGTGTCTATGGCGCTTTTGGCATTGGTTCTGCTGATGGTTTTTATAACGGCTTGCAAGGCAGGCGCAGACAAAGATGTTCAGGAGCCGAAACAAAATGCTCAGCAAGTTCAGCCGGCAGAAGAGGAACAGCAGGAGGCTCTGCAGCCGGGGGCAGTATCAGAAATACGGCAGGCAGAGAATGAAAAAACGCCGGAGGAGCAGGCCGCTTTATTCCTTCCGGACTACACAAGCGCCCCTCTTTTAAATACAACTGAAATTAAATGTCTCTCCATGCAGGCAGGTATTACGGAAGACCAGGTGCAGTTGAATTGGCTGTCGCCAAGCGGGGAACCGGGTAAAACGGAGTGGAAAAACTCTTCCGGAAATATCCGGAGCTTTGCGTCAGAGTGTACCTCTTCCGTGACAGTTCCTGGATATTATGTAAACAAAGCTGTGGTATCCGGACTATGCCGCGGGGAGAGCTATACCTACCGGGTAGGAAATGAAGATGCCTGGTCACCGGAATATACCTATGAGATACCGGAGGATACAGGGACATTTACATTTTTGGTTACGTCAGATGCGCAGATTGGCCAGTCGGAAATGGAATACCCGGAGGAAACGGCTAAGCGGTGGGATAGTGTTCTGACACGGCTGAAGAGCTATGTTCCGGAGGCAGAGCTTTTGCTTCACACAGGGGATCAAGTGGCTGATTTTGGAAATCAGGAAGAGTATGAGCTGTTTTTGGAGCATTTGGCATTGTACGGTATTCCATTGGTGCCGGTGGTCGGAAATCATGATGTGGCAAATGAGACAAGCATAGAAGAAAATGGCCATCCCGACGGACCTTATTTTTATGAGCACTTTTTTGTTCCCAATCGTTCTAATATGGCAGAGGGCCAGTATGACCAAAACGGAAATTATGCATTTGTCCGCGGGAATGTACTTTTTATTGTGTTAAATGGCTGCTACGGTCATCCGGGAGAGTTTCATGAGGCATATGTGGAACAGATTGTTTCCTTATTTCCTGATGTTAAATGGCGGATTGTGGCTCAGCACTATTCGCCGTACAGCGGAGTGGGTTCCTCCGGAAATAAAATCAGTGATGAGTATTTGGCTCATATAACAATGGACAATAACATTGATTTGGTTCTGACCGGACATGACCATGCTTATGCCCGTTCTGCATTTGTAAATAGGGAAAAGGCAGTATTGGATGATTATGATTATAAATCAGGCGGTGTGGCAGTGAATCCAAAAGGGGCTTTGTATGTAGTCTGCGGCACTTCCAGCGGATGTCTGTATCATCCCATTGAAACGGAGGAACACCTTGTGTTCCAGGGACAGCCGGAGGCGCCGGTTGCTATCCGAATTGATGTGACGGATAAAGAGCTTCATTTGCAGACTTATCTGGTAGATACATGGACGCTTTATGATGAGTATACAATTCGGAAGGAATAAGAATGAGAAATATAAAACTTTTGATACAGTATGACGGAACACGCTATAACGGCTGGCAGAGTCAAGAGCATACGGAGCAGACCATCCAGGGAAAGTTGACAAAGGTGCTGGAGCGTATGCTTGGAGAGGAGATTGATCTCCAAGGCTCCGGCAGAACGGACGCAGGCGTACATGCGGCCGGGCAGACAGCGAATTTCAGGACAAGATCAGAAGTTTCCTGTGAAGAAATATTAGATTATGTAAATCGGTATCTTCCGGAAGATATTGCAGTGTCAGAGGTAACGGAGGCGGATCTGCGTTTTCACAGCCGGCTTCACGCTTGTCGCAAAACATATGTTTATCGTATCTGGAACAGCGCCATACCCAATGTCTTTGAGCGGAAATATATGTATCAGGTAAAGGAACCGCTTTATGTGGAGCAGATGAGGCAGGCGGCTGATTTACTGGAGGGAACTCATGATTTTCGCGCTTTTTGTGCAAATGGACGGACAAAGAAGTCTACGGTTCGTACATTGGAGCAGATTAAAATTGAGCGCAGGGAGCGTGAACTGTCACTGCATTTTACAGGAAACGGATTTCTCTATCATATGGTGCGGATTCTGACAGGAACACTTCTGGAGGTGGGAATGGGAAAACGAGATCCGGAGGAAATGACACATATTTTAGCGTCTCTTGACAGAAAGGAGGCAGGTCCTATGGCGCCGGCACAAGGGCTTTGTCTGTGGAATGTTGTATATAAGGATTGAAGATTATATGTATGGAACTAATGACAGTGGAATGGGGTAATGGTTTTAAGCCGCCCCATTCCATATTTTTATATTCCGCCTCAATGTCCTTTTGACTGCTGAGTGTATGGACAACCTGTTTCTATATACCCTCTCGCGGCTGGCAGGTTAAGTCTGGCAGGACATTGGCAAAAATTATCGTTTTTGTTATTCAAGAGCTTTTTTGGCATATTCCGTGGTCACCAGATCTTCGTAAGGAACACGTTCCTGCAGCTCACCTGCTTCTTCCAGAATATCCTGTAAAAGTGTAAAGCTGGACTCTTCAAAGATCAAATCCTCTTTCCAGGTATCCTGCTCATAGTAGCGGGTAACAATGGTTGTGATGACCTCCAGATCCGTCTCCTTGAACTGGGGCGCAATCACTTTAGCGATCTCCTCCGGCGTATGGTTCTGAACATAGTCCATGCCTTTTTGAAGTGCATTGGTAAAGCCCTGCGCCAGTTCCGGGTGCTCCTTTAAAAAGCTCTGCTTTGCACTGTAGGCCGTGTAGGGCACATAGCCGGAATCCACGCCCAGAGAGGCCACTACGTAGCCGGCTCCTTCGGTTTCCAGAGTGGTGGCGCCGGGTTCAAACTCAACGGTAAAATCGCCGCTTCCGCCGGAGAAAGCCGCAGCCGTGGCCCCAAAATCAATACTCTGGTCGATGGTCATATCTGCGGCAGGATCGAGGTTGTTTTTCTTCAGAATGTATTCAAAAACCATCTGGGGCATGCCGCCTTTGCGTCCGCCAAGGACCTCTTTTCCCTTCAGATCCGACCACTGAAAGTTCTCCATAGGCTCCCTGGCTACCAGGAAGTTCCCGGCGCGCTGGGTAAGCTGGGCGAAGTTCACAATGTAATCATCAGGATTCTGGCTGTACACATAGATGGAAGCCTCCGAACCCATGAATCCGATGTCGGCTTCGCCGGAGAGGACGGCGGTCATTGTCTTGTCGGCTCCAAAACCCGTAACAAGCTCCAGTTCAATCCCTTCCTCCGCAAAATACCCCTCCTCAATCGCCACATACTGCGGCGCATAGAAGATGGAGTGAGCCACCTCATTGAGCGTAACCTTTGTCAGATCTCCCGACGGGGCAGGCGCATCCTTTCCGCCGCAGGCAGCAGCTCCGATGGTAATGAGAGCCAGCGCCGCGGCGGCTAACATGGCAGGCAGTTTCTTTTTCATATGATATCCTCCTTTTTCTGGTGAGCACCCCGGGAACGCTTTGTACCCGGATTGGTGAAAGTGCTCTAATGGTATACCATATGAAAGAATCAAAAAAATGTGATAATCAGGGACAGATTTGCGAATTTTCCATACACAGCCTTACGGATTCGAATCAATCCAAATCGAAGCATCCCCGGATTCCTGGTCCTCCATTGCCTCCCTGGCAATGCGATCCTCCTCCTCAGACAATGCCTCTTCCTGGGCAGCCAGATTCTCCGCCCGTCTTTGTTCCTCTTCCAGCCGTTTTTCTTCCGCTTCCGCTGCTGCGGCTTCCGCCTCCCGCCTTTTTTCCTCCGCCTGTCGTTCTTCCTCGGCCTTCCGTTCCGCTTCCGCCCGCCCGGCCTTGTCTACAACAGTGACGGTAAGCGTATTGCTCTCAACATCACCGCAGGAAACCCGGATTTCAAAGGTGCCCTCAAGATCCCCGGTGTAAATACCGGATTCGGAAAATGCAATCCCGTCAGAATCCACGATGTATTCCAAATTTTCAAGATCCGCTCCTTCCGGCGACGCCGTAACCTCCACAGCAATCTCTGTCAGAATATCATATTCTTCCTGGTAATCCGGAATGGAAATGGTAATAGTATCCGCCTTTTTCTTCCCGCAGCCTGCCAAAAGCATCAGTATGCAGACGCCAAGACCGTATTTCCATCCGTAAACAAGCTTTTTTGTAATCATAAGAATCTCCTTTATCCTTTGTTTTCGGCTGTAAAGCCCTGCCTCTATTATAGCAAAAAATGAAAACGAAAAGAAAGGTAATTTTAAACAGGAAAAAAAGCAGCGATCTTTTTATGGATTCACAATCCTATACATGATATAATCGATAAGTCAAAGGATACGGCCATAAGCAGGATCATCAGCATCAGCCGTGAACTTGGCAGCAGCGGTCGCAGAGCATCAGACAGCGGCGGCCGAAAAATTATTGATTATAAGGAGAGGATGGAAAAATGAAGAGGATTGTGAAGAAGCAGGCAGCAATACTGGCGGCTGCGGCGCTCATGAGCCTGATGACGGCCTGCGGCGGTTCCGGGGAGACGGCTGACGCGGAGCAGGATGTGAAGACAGAAGAAACCAAGACGCCTGAGGAGCTTCCGGCTTCTGAGGAATATACCTCTGTGGACGGCGTGTACAAGGTGACGCTGCTGGAGGGACTTGAGCAGACGGATATGCAGCTGCAGCCCAATTCCAGTATGATGGGACTGGAGGGAGGGTCTGGCCATCAGGGATTCTCCGCGGTTTCAATGGGAAGCCCCAAGACAAACGTACCGGGGAATCCGGCTAAGATGGATAGCCTGGAGGATTTTGCGGACCATGTGGTTGCATTGGCTCTGGACGGTCTCGGCGTAAGTGTGGACTGGACGGACGTGGATGCGGAGGCGCCGGAGGGTGCTGAGCGCTGTCTGGCCCGGGAAGGCATAGCCAGGAGCGGCGGAAGCAAGGGTCAGGCTTACGGGTATTATATAGAGACCTCTGACAGCTACGTTGCATTGATGTTCCTGGGAAATGACGACGACGTAGAGGATGCCAGGAAGATTATGAAGCTGGAGGTTCTCGGAGGAGGCGCGGCAGCCACAGGCAGCAGGGCGTTTGTCAGCAGCATGACAGCCGTTCTTAATACGGTTAACGGAGCCAGCATTATGGACACGGTGAAGGGCCTGGAGGAGATGGGAGCAGATGCCGCTCAGATAGATGAATTAAGAGAGCAGGCCGCATTGTCTCTGGAAGACAGCTGGGGCGTGGAGGATACGGCAGGCTTGCTGGAGATGGCTGACTGGCTGATGAACGAGGGCCATAACAAGGATGCAATGGATTTTCTGAATGGATTCGGCGGAACGGAAGCGGCGGATCGTGCGGAGCTGGAAGCCGCACTGGAAGGGGAGGATGACGAGACCCGCAACAGTGCTTTGACGGCTTATGATGCATGGACTGCTTATGGGGACGCCGCCATCAGCGCATGGGATCTGAGCCGGGTAGGCACGGTTATGAGCTTCGGATATGCAGCAGGCTACTGCACTTATGAGGAAGCTATGGACAAATCCCTGGAAGCGGCCGTAAAGGCTCAGGAATCCTTTGGTTCATGGGATGACTTCAATCAGAGCTATCTTTACGGCTATGCTTACTGGACAGGCGAAGATCTGCAGGATTCCGGGAGCAGCGCGGCGGAGAGAGCCGGTATTATTGACAATCTGAAGTCACAGGCCAACGGACCCTTCTCCATAGACTGGAATATGGAACTGAATAAAGAGTGGTAATGAAATGAGATCATCCGCATCATAAATTCGGCAAATCACAAGAGGAGAGTATGAAATGATAAAAGACATTCTGGATACCCACACGCATACCCTGGCCAGCGGCCACGCCTACAGCACCATTCGGGAAAATGCCCATGCGGCTGCCGAAAAGGGCCTGGAGCTTTTGGCTATCACGGAGCATGCCCCCAGATTGTGGGGAAGCTGCCAGACCATTTATTTTCAAAATCTGCGTGTGGTAGACCGCAGCGCATACGAGGTGGAGCTTTTGATGGGGGTGGAGCTTAACATTCTGGACGAGCAGGGAACCATAGACCTGGAGCTTCGTGCGTTAAAGCAGATGGACATTGCTATAGCAAGCCTTCACATTCCCTGCATCAGCCCCGGAAGCAGAGAATTTCATACGGAGGCTTGTGTAAACGCCATGAAGAATCCCTATGTCAATATCTTAGGCCATCCCGATGATCCCCGCTATCCCGTAGATTACCGGGCGCTTGTCCAGGCGGCAAAGGAATACGGCGTACTCTTAGAGCTTAACAACAGCTCCCTCCGCCCGGGCGGTTCCAGAAAAAATGCCAGGGGACTCGATATGGAAATGCTGAAGCTCTGTATGGAGTACGAGACGCCCATTGTCATCGGAAGCGACGCCCATGTGGACACGGATGTGGGACGCCATGACGAGGCATTGCAGCTTCTGGAGGAATTGAATTTTCCGGAAAGGCTGGTAGTCAACCGGTCAATGGAGGAGCTGAAACGATACGTGAACTGCGGCCGAAAATAATAGGGAAAACAGTGGACTTCAAGATTTTACTGTGCTAAAATATCTATATAAAGTTATGGTAACGGGCCGGGAAAGGAATCGGCGCCATAAGCTTAGATTTGTATAGAAGGAGAGAGCCGTGAATAAGAAGATTAAGACCGAAGCCGTCGATTTTTTGTTTGAGGCTATACTAAGCCTGGAGAATAAGGAAGAGTGCTACACCTTTTTTGAGGATGTCTGCACCATCAATGAATTGCTGTCCCTGTCACAGCGCTTCGAGGTAGCCAAGATGCTCCGGGAGCAGAAAACCTATCTGGAGATAGCGGAAAAGACAGGCGCCTCCACAGCCACCATCAGCCGGGTGAACCGTTCCTTGAACTATGGGAATGACGGCTATGATTTGGTTTTTGGAAGGATCGGGGAAAAGGCGGAATAGAGGTCCGGCGAAGAGAAGCTTTTTGTAAAATAATGAAATGATTACATAAGAAAACCAGACAGGCTTTGTACTTGAAAGCCGTGTCTGGTTTTTTAAGCTAAGTATCTGATGATAAGGGTGCCTCTGCCAGTAGTCTGTATCGGAAATCTTTGTGCATATTTCCGGTACGGACTACTAGTCTTTTCATGCACATATAATATGAGTGAGAGAAAAGCAGATGGCTTCAATGCAATGCTAAGAACTGGAAAGCTTCTTACAGAGCATACGGATATATTCAGGGTCCGTACCGCAGCAGCCGCCCAAGAGGGAAGCGCCGGCCTTGTGCAGCGTTTCCATATGGAGGGCAAATTCTTCCGGCCCCATACTGTAAACGGCCTCCCCTGTCACCGTGATCTTCGGCATCCCTGCATTGGGCTTGGCAATCACGGGGATAGAGACGCGCTCCCGGATTCCGGCAATCACGGCTTCCAGCTGATCCGGACCCACGGAGCAGTTGCAGCCGACGGCGTCTGCGCCTACAGCCTCCAGGGTTTCCAGGGCGTCATAGATATTGCCGCCAAAGAACAGGCTTCCGTCGGATTCTATGGTCAGACTGCAGAGAACGGGAAGATCGCAGACCTCCGAAGCAGCGTCCAGAATCACCATAGTTTCATCGGCCGCCATCATAGTTTCCGCTGTCAGAAGATCCACACCGGCTTCAGCCAGACAGGAGATCTGCTCTTTATAGGCTTCAAAAAGGATATTGTAGGGCATCTCGCCCATAGGCTCCATTAATTTTCCGGTGGTGCTGATATCACCGGCAACCAGAGCCTTCCCGGCAGCCGCTTCCTTCGAAATACGCACCAAATCATGGTTCAGCAGCCTTGTCTCATGGGCAAGCTCGTGGCTTCCGAGGCTTATAGGGTTGGCCAGGAAGGTAGGGGCGTAAACAATGTGGGAACCGGCTTCAATATAAGCTTTTTGTAATTGAATCAGCGGTTCCGGGTGCTCGGCAATCCACTTTTCCGAGCAGATTCCCCGGGGCATGCCTGCCTTCAGGAGATTGGAGCCGGTGGCCCCGTCCAGAATCAGCGGGCCTTCGGCAATGCGCTGCTGAAATTCTTGTTTTGTCATAGGAATTCCTCCCCTTGTATTCGTCAGATGTTGTTAAGGGGTATCTTTATCTTAATGTAAGCAAGGCGGTAAGCCGGGTTATGTCGTGAATGTTCATCTATCTAGCTCTGCCGTCGCCAGCAGAGTCAAGCGACCTACCTGAAACAGCCGGGCCGGCTTATGTTTCGTTTCGGTCTTGCTCCGGATGGGGTTTACATATGCCCCGTCTGTTACCAGACGGGCGGTAGTCTCTTAAACTGCCCTTCCACCCTTACCAGTTGCCTGGCGGTATATTTCTGTTGCACTATCCTTGGAGTCGCCTCCACCGGACGTTATCCGGCATCCTGCCCTATGGAGCCCGGACTTTCCTCACCTGACGCCTTTCGGCATTGTCAGCCGCGAACATTTACCTTACTTACGGTTATTTATTCTAGCACAATCTCATTTTACTGGCAATCCCTTTCTTAAGCGCCCCATTCATGCCGAAACTGCAGAGGCGTCTTCCCCTCGGCCTTTCGGAAGGAAGAAATAAAATAGCTGGGCGTATCAAATCCAAGAGCTTCGGCAATATCACCTATTGACAGAGTAGACACCCTGAGAAATTCCTTCGCCTTATTAATGCGCAGGTTTTTCTGAAATTCCCTGGGGGTTGTATGCAGATACAAATGAAACTGCTTGTGGAGATAAAACTTGTTTACATAAAATTTTTCCGCAAGAAAATCCAGGGTAATCCGTTCCTGATAGTGCTCGGCAATATAGTTCCGCACTTCAAAAACAAATTTAGGCGGCGTCTGCAGCAAAAGCTTATCCTCGTGCTCCAGCACAGACAGAACGCAATTGGACAAAAGCGTGCTGATCTGGGCGGAGGCCTTTATGTCCGTCTGATAATCCGTATAAAATTCCGCACTGTAATCACGAATCAGATTTCGGATCAGTTCAACAGATTCCGGTATCCGCAATACGCTTTTGGGAGAGCCGTGATTGGCCTCCAAAAAGCATTTATAATATTCCTGCGCGTCGCCTCCCCAAAAATGAATCCATATCACGTTCCAGAAATCTGACCTGGGAGACGTGGAATAATAGTGCGGCTGCCTGCAGTCAATCAAAAAGAACTCGCCCTTTTGGGTGTAATATTCCTGATTGTTATATCGGAGAAATCCTTCTCCGTCTAATGTGATTTTCAGGAGAAAAGAGGGCAGATGAGTCCGGGTGGTCATATAATTCTGTCCGGTGACAAACTCCCCCAGCTCCTGCACATAAGGCAGGCGTATCCTGGCCATAGGATGTGTGTTGGCGATAAACCACCTGGAATCTGTGGAGACATCCAGATTATACTGAATAAAATCTGATTTTACCTGGGTTTCCCCGTCATGCTGAAATTGCGGAAAGCTGACAAGATTTTTCCCCTGTGACTGTAACTGTTCTGCCATAATTCGACCTCCTTTTGCATTCATGTTCGGATTCCGCTCTTCAATTTTCACCGGGGAGTTAAAACCAAGATTGTGATATTTTCAATCAAGATCTCATGATGACAACTTCGGAAAACAGGAATATAATTATCGAAAACATACAACAAAAACTTAAAAAAGTATAAATAAATATACAAAATCATTAACGATTGTTTCTTGTAGGCCATTATTGTACTATATTTTGTAAAAAAATACAAGAAAAAAGCGTTTGTTTTTGTAGTAATATTTTGCTTTTTCGTACATCTTTGTTAAATCCTTATACAAAAAATAAGTCTAAATTGAGGAAAGGAAGCTGTCAATGAATACACAGGTTTTATTTAACGAATACAGGGAAGGAATATTGGAATGTATTCATTACGGAACGGTATGCGTGGTAAACAGTCAGGGAATTTTGGCCTCCGCAGGGGACACGGACTGGCTCTGCTTTTACCGGAGCGCATCCAAGCCCATACAATCACTCCCCGTTCTGCTTCATGGACTGGATAAAAAATATGGACTGACAGAAGAAGAAACAGCCATATTTTCAGGCTCCCATTGGGCAGATGAGGAGCATGTCCGAATATTGGAATCCATTCTTGCAAAAACAGAGTTAAAAGAAGAGCAGATGGTTATGCTTCCCACCTACCCCAATCGGGCAGAGCGAAAAGAGCAGCTGATAAAAGAGCATATGCCTATGCGTAAAATCTATCACAACTGCTCCGGAAAGCATCTTGGGATGATGCTCCTTGCACGGGAATTGGGTGAGCCTGTAACGGATTACTGGAAGAGGGAGAGCCGGACTCAAAAAGAGATTTTGAGTGTCATCGCTCAGATGACCGATGTACCGGTGCCGGACATCCGGATTGGTGTGGACGGCTGCGGAGTTCCGGTTTATGCGGTTCCCTTTCACGCAATTGCCGCCTCCTATCTGCGGCTTTCACAGCCTGAGCTTATTAAGGATGCGGCTCTTCGCCGGGCTGTGGAGCACAATATGGACATCCTACACCGGTATCCCAATATGATTGCGGGAAAGGACATTATCTGTTCAATTCTTGCATCAAGCCCCGATCTGGTGGGGAAAAGCGGCGCCCTGGGCGTCTATGCCGTGGGAATCCGTTCCCTCGGACTTGGAATTGCAGTAAAAATCATGGATGGGAGCCATGATGAATTTGCCGCTGCCGTACTTCAGGTTTTTGAAGAACTCGGCTATGACGATCCCGAAATTATTTCAAAAATAAAGGAAGCTTATTCCGATATTATCCTGAATGACAACAGGGAGGAGGTGGGCTTTCGCAAGGCTGTATTCAGGCTGTCACATGAAACCGAATAGTCCGGCCTTTGCCTGATTATTCCCTATAATCTATCGATAAGCATGAAGGAGATAAGAAATCGAATGGAACAAAAATTTGTAAAAATTCCAAGAGAAGAATATCCTGCGCGTTGGGAAAAGGTTCAAAGGATTATGAAAACGCATGGACTGGATATGATTTTAACCTATAGCGACGAAAGGGCAACATACGGAAACGCTTATGCCAGATATTATGCGGATCTTCAGACTCATTTTGAGCCCGTCCTGATACTCTTCCTGCCTGATCGGGATCCGCTGCTGTTAGTCGGTCCGGAGACGGACGGCTACGCGACGGAGCGTTCCGCCATAAAGGATATTATCGTTTTAAGCGAATTTTCTGCCGAGGACGAGGATTATCCCTTTAGCGTTGTGGTTCCTCTGAAAGACGTCATCAGGAAATACATTCCGGGCGATCCTAAAAAGGTAGGATTTGCCCCGAAGGTACATATGGGCGCAGCAATCTATGAAGCGATGCTCAAGGCCTGTTCTACTGCCGAGATCATAGAAGCCGATAAGCTGATTGAGCCCATGAGAGGCATAAAATCCGAAAGCGAGATTGCCGTTATCCGCAAGGCCTATGAGATTGCCGAGCTTGGAATGAAGGCTGCGATTGATGCGTTAAAGCCTGGTATCACTGAGCGGGAGCTTGCCGCAGAAGCGGAGTATGTTATGCGAAGAGCCGGGGCGGAGTGTTATGGAATTGACCCGATTATTGCCTCCGGTCCCAATGTAAAGCATATTCTGGCCAGAACCACAACCAGAACCATTGAAGAAAATGATGCGGTTATCATTACCCTGGCGCCCAGATATGAGGGCTATCATGGAGCCATTGCCCGCACGGTTCTGTTAGGGAATCCCAGGCCCGAGATAAAGACGGCTGTGGAAGCTATGATTCGCGCCCAGGAAACCTGCGGAAAAAATCTGCTTCCCGGTAATGTGGGAAGCGAAGTGGAGGCTATGGGACGAAAAATCATGGCGGAAGCGGGATACGAAAAGAACTTTATGTACTCCGGGCTTCACAGCGTGGGCGTGATTGAATTTGAGCCTCCCATATTAGGTCCTTCCAGTACAACGGTAATAGAAAAAAATATGGTCATTTCCGTAGATATTCCGTTGTTTGAGGATGAAGTGGTAGGCGGCATGCGATTGGAAGAAGGATACCTGATTACGGAAGACGGTCCCAAGAAAATCTCTGGGATTCCGTTTATGGTAGAAAAGTAACTGAAAAACAGCAGTATTTACAACTGTGTCGAAGCGACTAAAAGTAAAGTCGCAAAGGCGCACGAGAGGAACTTTTATGAGTGCCCTTTCGAATAAAAGTTTCTCTCATTACAGGTGCGCCGAAGTGACTTTACCCTTTAGTGCCGTCGCGCAGCGACTAAAGTAAAGTCGCAAAGGCGCACGAGAGGAACTTTTATGAGTGTCCTTTCGAATGAAAGTTGCTCTCATTACAGGTGTGTCGAAGCGACTTTACTCTTTAGTGCCGTCGCGCAGTGACTAAAGTAAAGTCGCAAAGGCGCACGAGAGGAACTTTCATGAGTGCCCTTTCGAATGAAAGTTGCTCTCATTACAGGTGTGTCGAAGCGACTTTACTCTTTAGTGCCGTCGCGCAGCGACTAAAGTAAAGTCGCAAAGGCGCACGAGAGGAACTTTCATGAGTGCCCTTTCGAATGAAAGTTGCTCTCATTACAGGTGTGTCGAAGCGACTTTACTCTTTAGTGCCGTCGCGCAGCGACTTTTAATAGGAGGAAAAAGAATGATGAAACAAATGACGAAGAAGCTTATGGCTGCCCTGTTAACGGTTAGTATGGCAGCAGGACTGATGATAGGATGCGGTTCCAAATCCGCCGGTTCTGACGCGGCAGGCGGCGCTGCGGCGCAATCCGGAAGCGGCAGCCCCACATTGGACAAAATTCTGGCAGACGGCAAGATAGTAATCGGCTGTTCCTTAAACGGAGCCCCTATAGGCTTTACGGATGACAGCGGCACCCCTATGGGCTATGACGTAGACTGGGCAAACCGCCTGGGAGAAGTCCTTGGGGTAGAGGTTGAAATTCAGAATGTGGATGCGGAAACACGCCTTCCGGCTCTGACCTCCGGCCGTGTGGACGTACTCTTTGCCAATACCACCGGCAATCTGGAGCGTGCTCAGACGGTTGACTTTACGATGCCGTATCTGCGCTGCGGTGTTAAAATGATTACTGCGGCAGGATCCAATCTGCATACCATTGAAGATCTCAACGATCCAAGCATCAATGTGTCCGTTAACCGGGGCTCTACCGGCGAGGCTCTTGTAACACAGTATGCACCCAATGCAAATATTCTCTATGTAGATAACTTTACGGATTCCGTTCTGCAGCTGGAGCAGGGCAAAGCAGACGCTTCCTTTGAAGACAACACCGTAGTAGACTATGCTGCTTCCCAGAATGATAAGCTAGAGGCTCAGGAAGGTCTTTATACCTCAGATCCCATCTGCGTTGTATGCCGCAAGGGAGACATGGAATTCGTCCGTTACCTGGATATGTTCGTATCGTGGCAGATTAGTTCTGGATGGCAGGCGGAAACCTATGAGAAGTGGTGGGGAACAGAGCCGGCCGAGTTAGATTACATCTGGTAATGAGCCAGCAAACCGAAAAGGGGTGATGCACATGTATAAACTAAATTTTAACTTTCTGAACAGGTATGGGGACATGCTGATTGACGGGATGAAAACCACCTTGCTGATTGTCTTCGGATGTCTGATCATTGGCTTTTTGTTGGGTACGGTTTTGGCTCTTTGCCGCCAGTCCCACAACAAGCTGATAAAGGGCACAGCCACAATATTTGTTGATATTTTGCGCAACACCCCTTTTCTTGTACAGCTATTCTTCTTTTACTATGGCCTTCCGGTACTGGGAATCCAGACGGGGCCGATCCCTACGGCAATCATTGCCCTGGGAATCAACACAAGCGCCCAGAACTGCGAGATCATCCGTTCCGGTCTTATGGCCGTAAAAAAAGAATACTATGAGTGTGCGGCAGCTCTGGGGTATGGAAAAGTGCAGACGCTTCAACTGTTCGTTCTGCCCATTGCCTTCCGGCTTGCTTTCAAATCTCTGGTAAACAATTTCATCAATCTGGTGCTCACCTCGTCCGTGTGCTTCTCCATCACAGTGGTGGAGACTATGGGGGCAGCTAAGATTATTGTTGGAAGAACCTCCAGACCATTTGAGATTTATCTGTTAATTTTACTTTGCTACTGTATCTTTACATACATTATCTCTTTTCTTGCGAAATTAGTAGATAAGAAGATACACATTGTGCTGTAGGAGGAACGAATATGTCATTTTACGATTATGCAAACCTGACGGGTAATGATGCCATGCAGTTCCTTCGGGCGGCAGGCGTCACCCTGTATATTACAATTGTATCCCTGCTGATTGGGAGTATTCTGGGAATTGCCCTTGGAATTGTACGGTGTTCCAAGAACAAGGCAGTCTCCGCACTGCCGCTGATTCTCATTGAGCCTTTGCGCAATTCCCCGCTTGTTACACAGCTGTTTTTGATTTATTACGGCCTTCCTATGGTCAGCAGCATTATGCTTGACCCCTATCCGGCCGCTATATTGGCCATATCTCTGAATACGGCTGCTTTCATGGCGGTACTGGTACACAATTCCATCTCTGCGGTTCCTCAGGGACAATGGGAAGCGGGACTGGCATTGGGGCACAGCTCTGCCTCCACTTTCATTCATGTGATTGCCAGACAGGCCTTCCGGCTTTTGATTCCGCAGGCCATAACCCTGTATATCAGCCAGCTTCAGTGCTCTTCTCTGGTGGCGTTGATTGGAATTATGGATCTGACCAAGCTTGGACAGAATCTGGCTCTGCGGACCTTGAAACCATTTATGATCTATGGAATTGTATTCCTGATTTATTACATTCTTTCCAGTCCCCTGTCAAAACTGGCCAGAGATTTGGAAAAGAAGCTGTCGTTTAACTATTAGGGTAATGAGTGTTAGTGAGGGGAATATGCTTGTATATTCAACGAACGACGAATGACAATTATGAATCTCTGATTCATGATATAACCGGGAAGGTGGGAAAAGAAATGGCAATGATTGAAGTAAAAAATGTTACAAAAAGCTTTGGAACTCTGACCGTATTAAAAAACTTTAACGTAGAATTTAACCAAGAGGGCGTTACGGTTCTTTTAGGCCCCAGCGGGACGGGAAAAAGTACGCTGCTTCGCTGCATCAATGGGTTGGAAACGGTAGATGAGGGAGATATTCTGGTAAACGGACGTTCCGTAAAAGAAAAAAAGAATCTCCGTGATATCCGTCTGGACTGCGGAATGGTGTTTCAGCGCACCGTACTGTTTCCGCATCTGAATGTAATGCAGAACCTGACTATGAGTCCTGTCAAGCTGCTGAAAATGGACAAAGCTAAGGCCGAAGAAAAAGCGATTTATTATCTCAAAAAGGTGGGTCTGGAATCAAAGGCAAAGGCTCTGCACAATGAGCTTTCCGGCGGCGAGCAGCAAAGAATCGCCATTGCCCGGGCGCTTATGATGAATCCCAAGGCGCTGCTTTTGGATGAAATAACCTCCGCCCTTGATCCGGAAATGACAAGCGAGGTTCTGAAAATATTGGAGAATCTTGCAGCGGAAGGCGTCTGTATGCTGTGCGTCACCCATGAAATGCAGTTTGCGAAGCATGCTGCAAGCCGCATCATTTTTATGGACAAGGGTTCTATGGAAGCGGATGTTACTGCGGAAGAGTTTTTCTCAACCGTAAGAAAAGAAAATGAACGTATTGCCAAATTCCTTAATTTTATCGGAGAATAACGAAACACTATGGATAATATAACAAAGGCGAAGGATTATCGGATAGAGGAAGATTCAATCGGTTCCAAGGATATTCCGGAAAGTGTATATTACGGCGTCCAATCCCTGCGTGCCGCCGAGAACTTCCATATTACCGGCCTGGCCATGCATCCGGAATTTATCAACAGCATGGCATACATTAAGAAGGCTGCCGCCATCACAAACTGCGAGATCGGGATTCTGGATAAGGCCAAGGCGAGGGCTATTGTGCTTGCCTGCGAAGAAATTCTGGCCGGAAAGTTTCATCGGGATTTCATTGTAGATCCGATCCAGGGCGGCGCGGGCACTTCCCTGAATATGAATGCAAATGAAGTAATCGCCAATCGGGCTATCGAGATCCTGGGCGGTAAAAAGGGAGACTACACGCTCGTTCACCCCAATGATGACGTCAATTGCGGACAATCAACAAATGATGTGATTCCTACTGCCGGCAAAATGACCTCGCTGCGGCTTCTCGGCAATCTGAAAAGGGAGCTTTTGCGGCTTCACAGGGCCCTGGAAAGAAAAGCGGAGGAATTCGACCATATCATAAAAATGGGGCGGACCCAGATGCAGGACGCCGTTCCCATCCGTCTGGGACAAGAATTCAAGGCCTATTCCGCCGCCATTATGCGGGATATCTGCCGTATGGATAAATCTATGGACGAGATGCGTTCCCTGAACATGGGCGGTACTGCCGTGGGCACCGGAATCAATGCGGACGAAGCTTACTTAAAACGCATTGTTCCCAATGTGAGCAACGTCTCAGATATGGAATTTATTCAGGCCTTTGATTTGATTGACGCCACTCAGAATCTGGATTCCTTTGTATCTGTCTCCGGCTCTGTCAAAGCCTGTGCGGTAACTCTGTCCAAGATTGCCAACGATTTGCGCCTGATGTCTTCGGGCCCCAGAGCAGGCTTTGGTGAAATCAATCTTCCGGCCAAGCAGAACGGTTCTTCCATTATGCCCGGAAAGGTCAATCCGGTGATTCCGGAGGTAGTGAATCAGGTGGCTTTTTATGTTATCGGAAATGATGTGACGATTACTATGGCGGCAGAGGGCGGGCAGCTGGAGCTTAATGCCTTTGAACCGATTATATTTTACTGCATGTTTCAGTCCATAGACACGCTGGCTTATGCGGTTCAGACCTTTGTTGACAACTGCGTGACGGGAATTACTGCGAATGAAAACAGATGCCGTTATCTTGTGGAAAACAGCGTCGGCATTATTACCGCAATTTGTCCCCATGTGGGGTATCAGAAGGCCGCTGAAATTGCAAAACGGGCGATTAAAACCGGCGAATCCGTGCGCAGCCTGATTCTTGAGGAAAACCTGTTATCGGAACAGGAATTAAATGAAATCCTGGATCCGGTTCATATGACCGAGCCCGGCATATCCGGGAAAGAATTACTGCACAAGATAAAATAATACTTTTCCGGTACATCGGAGATACGGGCAGGAGAAGGGTCCGTTATTTCATTTTTGATGTACCGGGATCGTTTTATATAGATTCAGGCGTCTGAAAATACTTTTTGTACTTCCGGACGCCTGGCTGTATGAATGGAAGGGCTTACACATTATTCGTCGTCATCCTCAAGGTCAAATTCCGGGGCGGCTCCGATGTTCTGGGTGTTCAGTGTCCGGCGTTTTAAGCGCTGTTCCTCTGACTGCTCCAGAATGAAGTCCTTTACGGCCCGGGCATTTTTGATATGCAGAAGTTCAAGCCTTGGGTGGGTAATGTCGCCGGTGCTGCACACGATGGTTCCCAGGCCGAAGATTCGCTCAAACAGACTGGAATTGAGGGTGACATCCTGAATTTTGTACATGTAGCAGTCATTTTCCTTATGGTTCAGGAAACCTTCATTGATAGTCAGGACTTCCGGTTTGATTGTATAGGTGGTGAAGGTCAGGGGCAGTCCGAAGAAAACCCATCTTTTTTTCTCTTTAAATTCCATACGTATTTCTCCTTTCCTTAATCCGCACATATTTTTGTGCATATAGGTATACCCGAAGGGTGTTTCCTTGATCCGCACAGGGATTCCCTTTCTTATTACTATATATGAAAAAGTTGCTTTTTGCAAAATAATTTTATTGAAATCCACTCAGGTTTGATGTAACATAGTACAGGAATATTCAGCGCTGCCGATTGTATGGAATGAGCGGCGGTTATTCAGCAACCGGTATGGCCTCGCAGTAAGAGATGAGACCGTACTTGACAGATGTATTTTCACCCGGTGGAAACCGTCGGCGTTATGAGAACGCGAAGAGGTTTTCCGGAAAATGATGGAGGTATTATGAGACATTTGATGAGCCCCTTGGATTTTTCCGTGGAGGAGCTTGGCCGATTGCTTGACTTGGCCAGGGACATTGAGAAAAATCCGGCAAAATATGCACACGCCTGTGACGGAAAGGTTCTGGCGACCCTGTTCTATGAACCGAGTACCAGAACAAGGTTAAGCTTTGAATCGGCTATGATCCATTTAGGCGGTCAGGTACTTGGTTTCTCCAGTGCGGCGTCCAGCTCGGCGTCAAAGGGAGAAAGCGTTTCCGACACAATTCGTATGATTTCTTGTTACGCTGATATTTGTGCCATGCGGCATCCCAAGGAGGGAGCTCCCGTGGTGGCTTCAGCAGTTTCTTCCATTCCAGTAATCAATGCCGGCGACGGCGGACATCAGCATCCCACCCAGACACTTACCGATTTAATGACGATTCGATCCCTCAAGGGCCGTTTGGACCACTTGACGATTGGTTTGTGCGGTGATTTGAAGTTTGGACGGACGGTGCACTCCTTGATCAATGCATTGGTGCGGTATGAGAATATTTCCTTTGTGTTTATTTCGCCGGAGGAGCTGAGGATTCCGGGGTATATCCGGGAGGATGTATTGGATGAGAAGGGCGTGTCTTATAAGGAGGTGGAGCGCCTGGAGGATGTGATTGGAAGCCTTGATCTTTTGTATATGACCCGGGTTCAAAGGGAACGGTTTTTTAATGAAGAGGATTATGTGCGGTTGAAGGATTTTTATATTCTGGATAAGGCGAAGATGGCGCTGGCCGGGCCGGATATGCTGGTGATGCATCCCCTTCCCAGAGTAAATGAGATTTCCGTAGAGGTGGATAATGATCCAAGGGCTGCTTATTTCAGGCAGGTGCAGTTCGGGGTTTATGTGAGGATGGCTTTGATTCTTACGCTGTTGGAGGTGAATGTGTAATGGCAAGTATTTTGAATGTTGGGCGGATTGCGGAAGGGTTTGTTCTGGACCATATTCAGGCCGGGAAGAGTATGGAGATTTATAAGTATCTGAATTTGGATAAGCTGGATTGTACGGTGGCGATTATTAAGAATGCCCGGAGCGGGAAGATGGGGAAGAAGGACATTATGAAGATTGAGTGTCCGATTGATTACATAGATTTGGAGGTTTTGGGGTTTATTGATCATAATATTACGGTGAATATTGTGAAAGATGAGGAGATTGTGGAGAAGATGGCGCTGACGCTGCCGAAGGAGATTCGGAATATTGTTCGGTGCAGGAATCCGCGGTGTATTACTTCTATTGAGCAGGAACTGGATCATGTGTTTATTTTGACGAATGAGGAGAAGGAGATTTATCGGTGTAAGTATTGTGAGGAGAAGTTGAGGAAGAATCGGAAATAAGGGGTAGACGGACGAGGAGCAGACGGACGAGTAACAGCCGCAAAGCCCTCCCCTTTTTCCATATCCCCAGCAATAAGGAATCCTCCCGCCTTGCGGGTCCCTCCTTATTACAACGGTTCGGACGGTTCGCGTACAGACTGTCTGCTCTGTACGGACATTGCTTTGACGTTTCGGTGGCGTTTTGATGGCTTACAATGTCCGTCCATATCAGACCGCCTGTTCGCGAACAGCCGGACACCGGATATCGGAAAAAGGGGAGGGCTTTGCGGCTGTTACTCTGGGGTTGGAGGTGGGGGTGTATGTGTATGTGGGTTATTCTTCGCGGAGGTTTAGGCGGCTTAGTAGTTCGTTGGTGATGGTTCCGGCGGCTTCGGCCAGGGGTTCGGGGCGGAGGGTGTGTGGGCCGTCGGTTCCTAGGAGGGTTACGATGTCGCCGGGACGGGCGGTTGGGATCTGGGTGATGTCTATGAGCAGTTGGTCCATGCAGATGTTGCCGATGATGTGGGTTTTTCGGCCGTGGAGCAGGACGGGGATCTGTTGGTTGGACAGGCTGCGGGGGAGGCCGTCGGCGTAGCCGATGGTGACGGCGGCGATGCGCATGGGGGCTTCGGTGCGGAAGTTGCGGCCGTAGCTGACGGTTTCGCCTGCTTTAAGGTCCTTTATGACGGAGATTCGGGCGTGGAGGGAGAGAACCGGGCGCAGGGGGAGACGGTTCATTAGGTCAGGGTCGGGGGTGCTGTAGCAGCCGTACATGGCGATGCCGAAACGGGCGTAGTCTAAGGGCAGATCCGGGTAGTTTAGGACGCCGTAGCTGCTTTGGAGGTGGAGCTTGCCGGGATTTAGGCCCTGTTCTTTTAGTTGTTCTATGGTTTTGAAGAAGGCGGAGATTTGGAGCTTGGTAAAGAGGATGTCTTCCATTTTCTGACTGTCTGCCACACAGAGGTGGGAGAATGTACCCAGGATTTGCAGTTTTTCGCAGGCGAAAATGGAGGTTAGCTCCTGGATGTGATCGGAACGTTCCCCTAAGCGGTGCATACCGGTGTCCAGCTTGATGTGGATTTTTATCGGGTAGTAGGCGGCTTCGTTGAGGGCATGGGCGTGGGCGCAGTCGACGGCGGTTTGGATGAGATCGTAGGTGGTGAGCAGATGGACTTGGTGAGGGGAGGTGTAGCCCAGTACCAGGATTTCTCCCTTGATTCCGTGCAGGCGCAGTTCTACGCCCTCCTGAACCGTAGCGACGGCGAAGGCGCGGATGCCTAAGTGATTTAAGTAGGAGGCGGTTGGTACGGCTCCGTGGCCGTAGGCGTTTGCTTTTACGACGGCCATAAATTCACAGCCTTTTGGAAGCAGGCTTTGCAGGGTTTCTACGTTGTATTTCAGATTTTCGTAGTGAATTTCTTTCCAGGCTCTTCGCTCCGGAAGCAGACGGACGATCATGGCGTCTTGGTTGATTTTTGTGATCATAAATAATTTTCCCCTCTTTCTTATAGGCAGTCAGATGGTTTTTTATATAAAAGGTATGGTTTGCAAAAGCATGCAGAGGGATTACTCTGTCTCATAAGATGTTCTCTCAGCATTTCTTCTGCGGGTACTGGCATTTCTGTTTCCGGAACGAGGAACGGACTTTTTTCGGAAACCGGTCTGCCTTTTCAGCATTTCTAAAAGCTTTGTTAAAATAAGCGCTCCCGCAAAGGTGGAGACGGCTGTTGCCGTATAGTGTGCCAGGCTGTTATCTACAAAAAATGTCAGTTTTGTCACCTTTGCGCCGCCTCTCACAAGAATGATAAAAAGCGGGTGAAGGAGGTAGATGAACAGCGGCAGATCCTTGGGGAAGGTTTTCTGCTGTTCTTCGGTGCAGTCCTCTAACAGAGCGGAGAACAGAAAATACATCACCGGCAGCAGGAAAATATACATGCTGTCATGCCGCTGTGCTTCCGCCAGTTTCAGAACAATCCCTTCTCCTAGAAGCAGTCCGAAGGAACCGCCCAGGGCCCCTGTTGCCAGGGCAAAGGACGGCCGTCTCTGTGTGAGCGTATAGCCCAGGAAAAGAAAGACTGGCGTGTAGAACAGTCCGTTCCGGGTGTATTCAAAGAGGTGAAATAATCCCTGGTAAATGGAATACACAAAGGATTCTTCCCCAATCAGGCCGTAATAGCTGTCACCGAACAGTCCTATGAGATAGAGCAGTCCGCAGACTGTGCCGGCAGCCGGCAGAGGCAGGGCGCGCAGCAGCGGAAGCAGGACGGCAAAGCCCAGGATCAGGGCGGGGAGATACCATAGGTGGTAAAAGGTTCCGTCCAGGAAAATCATTTTCAGGATGGAAATGACGCCTGCGCCCTTGAAGTGTCCGGCATAAATTCCCACAGGAAGATAGAGCGCCATTGATATCAGATAAATGAGGCCGATGCGCTTTAAGTAGGCCAGTCCGTATGCCCCGTCTTCCAAAGCCTTCGGCAGAACAAAATATCCCGTTACCATGAAAAAGAAGGGAACGGCTACCCGGGCCAGAACCCGGGCCAGGATATAGTCTGCCTCCGGGCTTATGGAGGTGAGAGGCGAGGTGTGAATGGCAATGACCAGAAAGGCAGCCAGAAGCTTGAAGCGGTCGATTGCGGGGTAATAGTATTTTTGCGTCATGTTTACCTCCAAAGGGTGAAGACGAAGCCTTCCCGGTTATCGCCGGATACCTGGAAGGGCAGGTATCCGGGGAGCGTCAGTTCGGTCAAATCGTCTTCGGCCTTTTTGTAAAAAAGCTCAAAGCTCTTATTTTCCACATGAACCTCCAGGTGGCGGCCTTCATAGGGAAAATCTTTCAGATAGTCCAGATATTCCTCCAGACAGAAGCCGTGGGTGTTCATAATGGTGGCGTGGGGGAGGCCCACATACCGAAAGTGCCAGGGCTCCGGCGCGATTCCTGTCAGCGCTTCTTTTCCTTCCTGATACCGCTCCACAAAGCCGTAGGAAGCCGCTTTGCTGCGGAACCGTCCGCAGATACCGTCCCTTGGGAAATAAGGGCGCAGAAAGTCGATGGGGTCCCGGTTGAGGGCCAGATCAATTGCCAGACCTGTTTCGTGTTCGCTACAGCCGGGAGAAGCTACATAGCTTTCGGTAAAATCTTTTCCGTGCTCGGCTAAGGAGGAGGCGTAGATTTCCTCCTGCTCCCGGCGGGTGCGGAAGCCGCTGACCGGAATTAAGGAAGAGCCGCTTCCTATGGTGGTAAATAATGTTTCCAGAACCAGGGCGGTTTTTCGTTCCAAGGAAACGCAGGAAGACGGAAGTGCGGCCGTATGCTCAAAAGATTCTTGAGCATGCGGCGGCGCTGTTTTATTTTCCGAATATACCCGGGGATGCTCCAGGGGCCGGATCTGCTCCGGCGGGGTGCTCTGCTGCAAGGGATATTGGGCGTTTACCAGAATCAGGTTCCCCGAATAGACCTGTTCCCGGTGAAGTGTTACCGCTTTCATGGCTCTACCGCCAGACGGATGAGAGCATCCACGATCTCCTCGAAGGTCATGCCGATGCCCTTTAGCATATTGGGATAGCGGCTGTGGGAGGTGAAGCCGGGGATTGTATTCACCTCGTTGAATACCAGCCGTCCGTCGGGGGTGAGGAAGAGATCTACTCTTGCAAAGCCCTTACAGGATAAGATGCGGTAAATGCGTCCTGCCGTTTCCCGGATGCGCTCCGCCGTTTCCGGGGCTATCCGGGCGGGCATGTGAATCCGGGAGGTCTTTAAGGTATATTTTTCCGTATAGTCGAAGAAGCCGTCGGAAAGCTCGATTTCATCAGGCTGACCTAAAATCAGTTCGTTATTTCCCAGAACGGCGCAGCCGACTTCGAAGCCGGGGATGGCTTCCTCCACAATCACGCAGTCGTCGTGGGAAAAAGCCAGAGTGATGGCCTCCTCCAGATTGCCGGGGGTTTCGATCTTGGTAATGCCAAAGGAGGAGCCGGCTTTTACGGGTTTTACAAAGAGGGGGTAGGTCAGGTGCTCCGTCATGGAAAACTGCTCCGCCTCTGTGGGCATCCGCCGGAAGAGCACGGACTTTGGAACCTCGATGCCGTCCAGATTTACCAGGGTGTGGGCAAGGTGCTTGTCCATGCCGAGGACGGAGCTTTTCATGCCGCAGCCAACCACGGGGATGCCCGCCAGCTCGCACAAGCCCTGAACCGTACCGTCCTCGCCGTTTTTTCCGTGAAGGACGGGAAAGACGGCGTCCAGGCGGATCAGCTCAATTTCGCCGCCGCGCATCAGGTAAAGGCCGTGATCCGTCCGGTTGGGGGAGATCATGGCCGGGAAACAGTCGGCGGAGGCCCAGGTGTCCGCCGGAATCCGGTCCAGGTCGTCCTGGTAGTAGAGCCAGGCGCCTTCGCGGGTAATGCCGATCATGTGGACCTGGTATTTTTCCTGACTGATATGTGAAATGACAGAATAGGCGGATTGGAGGGAAACCTCGTACTCCGTGGAGCAGCCGCCGAATATGATTGCAATTACTGTTTTATTTTCCATAATATGAACATCCTTTCTCTTTTGGTAAAGCCCATTTTCAGAATAGTGCTTTCGGGTGACAGGACCATGACTTTTTAGTGACAGTATTGTCATGATTGGGCAGGGTGTGTTTTTCCCCTGTTCGCTGCACCTGGGCCTATGCTGTGAAGCTGTTGGTTGCTTTGATTGATACCTGTATGGTATCAGACCTGCGGATGAAAAACCTGTAGATTCTCTGTCGGTAAGCTTAAGAATGATGGAATAAAATATTAATTTTTAAAGAAATTATGCGGACTGTGACTGAGCAGGAATATGCTGTTTCAATGGTTGTATGTTGGGGGATAGATACAAAGATTATATAGATTATTTTAGGCTCGAGTCCGGGGTGCGTTAAAGTTCGGAATCGAGCCTTTGTTTCATTGGTTATTAAATGGATTTTCCAAAAGTATGGAAGGAATTTTGTGCATCTTTCCGATACTTTATGCGCAGTCCATGTTGTTTTGCTTCTTAAATTTAGTTTGTGGGTGACGGCTCTTTTTCCAATGCAGGCAGTGAGATGGAGAATACGGTTCCTTCCTCGCTGCTGGCGGCGGAAATGGCGCCTTGGTGGGCCGTGACGATCTCCTTAGCTATGGCAAGTCCCAGGCCGGCGCCTCCCGTACCGGTGGAACGGGCGCTGTCCAGGCGGAAAAATTTTTCGAAGATGGAGCGCAGATTTTCCGGAGGAATCACCGGACCCTGGTTGGTAAAGGTGATGCGGACCTGACTTCCCTCCTGCCATGCGCGTATTTCAATAACTGTGTCCGGGTAGCTGTAAGCGGCAGCATTTTTCAGGATGTTGTTGAACACGCGGGCAAGCTTGTCAGGATCGCCGGGCAGTACTAAGTCCTCCGGCACATGCACATGAGCAGTCTTTCCCGCTGGGGACAGTATAGGATAAAATTCCTCCACCATCTGTTGCAGCATATAGGAAAGATGCAGATTTTCCCGGTTTAGGGGGATGGACTGGAGGTTGAAGCGGGTGATTTCAAAAAATTCATTGATGAGCTGCTCCAGGCGGTAAGACTTATCTAAGGTAATGGAAAGGTATTTGGCACGCTGTTCTGCAGAAAGCTCCGGGGCTTCGTTCATAAGATCCAGATAGCCGATAACGGAGGTTAAGGGCGTGCGGATATCGTGGGCCAGGTAGACCACCAGATCGTTTTTCCGCTGTTCGGCCTGACGAGCGTCACGCTCCCGTTTTTCCAGGACATTTTTACATTCGTTGAGCTTAAGCTCCAGAAAGCTCATTTCCGGCGAGAGGGTGATAAGCTCCCGTGATTCGTCCAGAAGAGCGTCGCAGCCGGCGGAGATCTCATTGAAATAGCCGGTGACCCAATGGACGGAATAGCGGAAAACGGCGATCAGAGCTATGATAATGGCGATGCAGATGATTATGTCCAGATTTTCCCGGAAGGTGGTCTTGTAGATATACAGGGCATCCAAGTAGTCCAGGCGGAATTTGCTGGCCAGGAAGGTGACAACGGCCTCACCGAAGCGTCCCCGTATCAGTTCTCTTAAGAAAAGAACCATTCCGATAGAAATGAGAATGAGGGAGAACATTTTCCGCATCATTTTCCGTTCAAACTGATAGTAATTACTCTTTCGTGCTGTTTTTTTACTCAATTTTATACCCCACTCCCCAAACGGTTTTGATGTATTTTGGTTTTTCGCTGGAATCGTTCATTTTTTCCCGCAGATGCCGGATGTGTACCATGATGGTGTTGTTATTGCTGCTGTAGTATTTTTCGCCCCATACGTCGAAGAAAAGCCGGTCGGAGCTTACTACCTCGCCGCGGTTTTTGCAGAGGCTCCAGAGGATGGAGAACTCGGTAGGGGTGAGGGCCAGGGGCTTTTCGTTCAGGGTGCAGGTGTGATCGCGCTTGTTGATGGTTAGGCCGGAGATAGCGATGGTGTCAGGGTCCTCCTCCTGGGCCGGGAGGTTGTTGTATTTGGTGAAGCGGCGGAGCTGGGCTTTTACGCGGGCGATAAGCTCCAGGGGGCGGAAGGGCTTGGTGATGTAGTCGTCCGCGCCCAGGGTAAGGCCGGTGATTTTGTCGATCTCTTCGTCTTTTGCGGTCAACATAATAATGGGAAAGTTTTGGGTTTCCCGGATTTTCTGGCAGATGGAGAAGCCGCTCATGTCCGGCAGCATGACGTCTAAGATGGCGAGATCCGGGGTGTCATGCTCCAGGTAGGAGAGGACTTCTTTGCCGTTGTAAAATTTGTGAACCTCGTAGGATTCGTTGGAGAGGTAGAGTTCTATGAGATCGGCGATTTCTTTTTCGTCGTCTACGACTAATATTTTTGCTTCCATAATATGTAGTGATTCCTTTCTGATTTTGGTTCTGCATCCGATTCGCGATTCCGCTGGGGGTGGTATCTAATGACAGTTTACCACATTTTTTTAACTATATCAGAAAAAGCTCTAAAAGTTCTTTAAAATTTGGGGAGAAAATCTTAAGAAGGGATGAAGATGGGCAGCAAACGCTTCTTTATTTGCTTGAACTGCTCAAAACATAGTGTTATACTTTCAATACAAAGACATTTTGGTGGTGAGATTTATGTGTATAAACAAAAAAAGAAAGAATAAAGCCTGTCTCCATGCAAAGCCAGTATAAGCGACACTTGCATGGAGTAATCATTAGTCGCTGATATATATTGCTGGCTTTGCTGCTTGACTAAATCAATCAAGGAGGAAGCCGCAAATGAAATATATGAATGCAAATGAAATTCTCCCTGTTTGCTTGGTTGAAGAATTGCAAAAGTATATACAGGCAGGTTATCTCTATAATTCCTGCAAAAGCCGAGCAGCACAAAGCTTGGGGAGAAGTATCCGGCTACCGAAAAGAGCTTGAAGACCGTAATAAAAAGATTATTTCAGAATATAAGCAGGGTGTATCTATGGAGGAGCTTGCTGATTATTACCGGCTTTCGGTTTATGCCGTTAGAAAAATAATATATCAAAAATAATGACAGGGAGCTGCTTAATGAAAAAGCGGCTCTCTTTTTACACTTTACGTCTGTAATGTTTGGTGTATTGAAAACATCGAGGCAGAGGAATAAAATTATGTTATACGTGACAGGCAGGAGGAATTGAAAATGGCTGATTCAAAGAAAATATATCCGCGCACAGGAGACAAGCAGACTGTTTATCTTAAAAATGTGATTACAAAGCCCAATATTGAAGTTGGCGATTATACGATGTATAACGATTTTGTAAATGACCCTGGGGAGTTTGAAAAAAATAATGTATTATATCATTATCCCATCAATCATGACAAGCTTATAATCGGAAAATTTTGTTCCATTGCCTGCGGAGTAAAATTCCTTTTCAATAGCGCCAATCACACGTTAGCGTCCCTAAGTACCTACCCTTTTCCTTTGTTTTTTGAAGAATGGGGGCTGGAAAAACAGAATGTGGCGGAAAGTTGGGATAATAAGGGCGGCATTATAATCGGCAATGACGTATGGATTGGCTTTGAAGCTGTTATCTTAGCAGGAGTTACAATTGGCGACGGAGCAATCATTGGTACTCAAGCCGTTGTCACAAAAGACGTGCCCCCATATACCATTGCAGGAGGTATTCCGGCGAAGCCAATTAAAAAACGGTTTGATGAAGATACGATTTCTGATTTACTTCATATCAAATGGTGGAACTGGCCAAAAGAAAAGATCTCCCAACATATAGGGGCAATACGGTCGGGATGTATCAAGGAGCTTATGGAGGTTTAAATATGTGTACGAGATTTGTTTATAACGGTGGCGATACCATTGTCGGATTTAATTTTGACATTGATCTTTCCGTATGGACGCATAAGGTAATTGCAGAAAAGGACAGGTTTTATATCGGAATTAAAATGCCGGATAATAGATATCACTCATTTCATGGAATCAATAGAAACGGGAATGTCGGGACCTTGCTTTATGTGAACGGAAATAAGAATGGTGAATATTGCGGCGATGAGACATGTATTACAATTGCTGATTTAACAGAAAGCTATATTAAAGGCGAAATTCTATTTGACGATGCGCTCCATATGGTACGGAGCAAGAAAATTGTATATGCAAAAGACGCCACAATGCAGGCTATGCTTTCTGATAAAGACGGACATGTTCTTATTATTGAGCCAGGGATAGGATACCGCCTGGAGAAAACAAAGTATTCGCTGATTACCAACTATTCGGTTTTGAATCCCGAAATAACCAGACCCTATATTGTATTTGGGGACGACAGATTTGAGAGGGCTGATGAGCAGCTAAAGAAACAGAATGATAATTTTTCCGTCACGGATGCATTCCATGTATTAAACGCAGTAAGTCAAGAAGGACTTTGGGCGACACGGGTTTCTTTTGTATATTCGGTGAAAGAGAATCGGGTTTACTACGTTTTAAATAATGACTTTAAGAATATCACGGAATACCAATTTGACAGGAAGCAGTAACAAAAAATATACTGCAAAGCATTTTTACAAAGCTTTGGAGAAGACACACTAAAGATAACAGAACATGCGCCATAAAAAATACCGCAAAATAAGCCGGCAGCCATTTCCATATCAAACCTAATCAAGCACCAATATCCAGTCAAGTACCCGGTCAGCTGATATGGGAAAAAGCTGCGGCCTTATTTTGCGGCATCTTTTCATTTACGGGCGGGTGTCCGCAGATGAACCGGCGTCCGGCTGCATCCGCCGGAACAGCCGTTCATACAGCAGCCCGGTCAGAAACCATACCGGCGCATAGTCAAGCCGTATCACACCGTCAATATTCCACCGTGCCCTGCTGTAGTCCCAGGGGCACATACCGCGTTTTTTCAGCAGACTTCCGGTGATGAACTCCCCAAGGAAAATAGCACAGGCATAGACGCTCCCCCGAAACAGCGTCCCTTTTTTTCGAATCCAACGGGAGACAGGAGCCAGAAAAGCGGCCATCCCATAGATGGGAAACATCCAGATAGAGGAATGGCCCTCAAGCTTCATCTGTCTCCTCTGAAGAGATTTGAGCCCTGTCCAGAAGATTTCCAGGCACCAGCCGATAAGTCCGCAGACAATAAATTTATTTTTCATAAGGATAGTATGCGCCGAAAAGCCGAAAGAAATTCTATTGAAATCATGTGAAGGATGTAATATACTTGGGATGCGGCAGATTGGAAGAATTTACAGATAAAATTCCCAAATTCATCCGGCCGATGCGGAGATTACAGCCCTTTACAAAGCAGATAATAAACAATTCGGCCTGCTGCCGACCGTCAGACAGCAGTTAACAGCAGATTGGAAAGAGGAAATCATGACATACAAGGAAGCAAGAGCATTTATAGATGACACATCAAAATACGGCTATATCCTGGGCCTGGATACGGTGACGGAGCTGCTGGGCCGTCTCGGAAATCCGCAGGATGATTTGAAGTTTGTCCATATAGCAGGAACCAACGGCAAGGGTTCCATTCTGGCCTACGTATCGACTATATTGAAGGAAGCCGGCTACAAGGTGGGAAGGTACATTTCCCCCACGATTTTTGAATACCGTGAGCGAATCCAGGTAAATGAAGTCTATATACCGGAGGAAGCTGTGGCAAGACTGGCGGAGCGGATCTACCATGCAGGACAGGAGATGCTCTCGGAGGGGCTTGCTCATCCCACCGCCTTTGAGGTGGAGACAGCTCTGGCATTTCTCTATTTTAAAGAAATGAACTGCGACATCGTAGTGCTGGAAACCGGTATGGGTGGCCTGACGGATGCGACAAACGTGGTAAAAACCACCCTGGTATCCGCATTTGCGTCTATCAGTATGGATCATATGGGATTTTTGGGAAATACTCTGGAGGAGATCGCAAAAATCAAATCGGGAATTATCAAGCCCGATACCATAGTGGTAAGCACGTCCCAAAAGCCTCAGGTGCGCAAGGTTCTTGAGGAAGCCTGCCGGGAAAAACAGGCTTCTTACCGGGAGGTAAGGGAAACGGATCTCAGAGATAAAAAGATAAGCTTTGCGGAGCAGAGCTTCACCTATAAAGACAGAACAAAGCTCCGGCCGGGAATCCTGGGAAGCTGTCAGCTTGAAAATGCGGCCGCAGCAGTTGAGGTAATCGATGCGTTGGGCCAAGTCGGATATCCTGCTTCGGAGGGGGCTTTGCGAAAAGGACTGGAGCAGACCCAATGGATCGGCCGCTTTACCGTAGTGGACGAGCATCCGCTGTTTATGGCAGACGGAGCGCACAACCGGGACGCGGCGGATCGGCTATTGGAAACACTGAATCTTTATGTGCCGGAAAAACGGAAGATATTTATTATCGGCGTCCTTGGGGACAAGGAGTATGATTACATGATGAGCCGCCTGGCGCCCGAGGCGGAGCGGATTGTGACGGTTATGACGCCGGACAATCAAAGGGCGCTGCCTGCAAAAAAGCTTGCGGAGGCGGTGCGGCCGTACAATCCCCGGGTAGAAGCGGCTGCGGATATTCCGGAGGCAGTGGAAAAAGCGAGAAGCTACGCAGGGGAGGACGGAATGGTTCTGGCCTTCGGTTCCCTGTCTTATCTTGGCGAGCTTATCCGCGCGGTCAGGAAAAAGGAATGTCAATAAATCGGATATCATTTTTGTAAAGAAAGGAAGACAACATGAGAGATCTGGCAGAGCTGAGACAGGAGATTGACGAAATTGACGCACAGATGGTTAAGCTTTTTGAACAGCGGATGGCCGTCTCGGAAGAGGTGGCGGAATATAAGGTAGCCGTGGGGAAAAAGATCCTGGATAAAGAGCGCGAAAAGCTGAAAATTCAGGCTGTCAAGTCCATGACCTGCAATGAGTTTAACAGCCACGGCGTGGAAGAGCTGTACAACCAGATTATGGCCATGAGCCGGAAGCTCCAGTATCAGCGGATGGAGCAGCAGGCTATCGGCCGTCTGCCCTTTGTGATGGTGGATGAGCTTGAGAAAAAGAATGTCCGGGTCGTCTACCAGGGCGTGGAGGGAGCTTATGCGCAGCAGGCCATGTTTGAATTTTTCGGGGAGGATGTGAACCACTTCCATGTGGAGCGGTGGCGCGACGCGATGGAGGCAATTGCCGAGGGGATGGCGGACTATGCGGTGTTGCCCATTGAAAATTCTTCCGCAGGCATTGTAAACGACAACTATGATCTTCTCCAGGAGTTTGACAATTACATTGTGGGAGAGCAGGTAATGACCATCCGTCATGCGCTCCTTGGAACACAGGAGGCAAAGCTTTCGGATATACAAACGGTGTATTCCCATCCCCAGGGCCTGATGCAGTGCGCAAAATATCTGGATGAAAACCGCCGGTGGCAGCAGATCAGCCTTCTCAACACAGCGGTAGCGGCTCAGAAGGTGGCGGAGGACGGGGATAAAACCCAGGCGGCCATTGCAAGCACTCTGGCCGGAAAGCAGCATGGACTGAAGGTGCTGAAGGAGAATATCAATTTCAGCGGTCAGAACTCCACTCGTTTTCTGATTGTAACGAATCAGCGGATTTTCTGCAGGAACGCAGGAAAGGTGAGCATCTGCTTTGAGGTCAGCCACGAGAGCGGCTGCCTTTACAATGTACTGTCGCATTTTATATTCAACAATCTCAATATGTGCCGGATAGAGTCACGGCCCATTGCGGAAAAGAACTGGGAGTATCATTTCTTCGTGGATTTTGAAGGCAACTTAAACGACAGCGCCGTGAAAAACGCTCTTCGCGGAATCAGAGAAGAGGCATTAAATATGAAAATATTGGGGAATTATTAGGATGCGGGATATTACGGAACCCTTTAGTGCTGTCGTGCAGCAACTAGATTAGAATGGAGGACTAAGATGAACACTTACGTAATTATGACAGACATCAATGCGGACCTTCCCGAAGACTATATTCGGGAGCATAACCTGGAGATTTTGTCTCTGAGCTATATCATAGACGGGGAAACTTACGACAGAACACATCCTCTTGAGGTAGAAGAGTTTTACAGCCGAATGCGCGGCGGTTCCATGCCCACTACCTCCCAGGTCAATCCCGAGCAGGCCAGGGAAGCTTTTGCCGCCTGTATGGAACAGGGGAAGGACGTTCTTTATATTGCATTTTCGTCAGGATTAAGCGGAACGTACAACAGCGGAAGAGTTGCCGCAGAGGAGCTTAAGGAGGAGGGACGCTTTCCGGAGAGAAAGGTGATTGTTCTGGATTCTCTGAGCGCTTCTCTGGGACAGGGTCTTCTGGTACACAAGGCGGTACAGCTGAAAGAGTCCGGGAAATCTCTGGAGGAGGTGGCAGCCTGGGTAGAGGAGAACAAGCTGAACCTGTGCCATAATTTTACGGTAGACGATCTCTTTCACCTTCAGCGGGGCGGCCGCGTATCCAAGGCCACGGCTATTGTGGGAACTATGATCAACATTAAGCCTATTCTCCATGTGGACAATGAAGGCCATCTCATACCGGTCGGCAAGGTCCGCGGAAGAAAGAAATCCCTGTCCGCCCTGGTTGATCGTATGGGAGAACAGATCAAGGGCTTTGAGAATCCGGAGGTATTTATCAGCCACGGCGACTGCCTGGAGGATGCCCGGTATGTGGAAAAGCTGGTCCGGGAGCGCTTCGGCGTGGAAAGCTTTCTGATCAATCACGTAGGCCCCACCATCGGAGCACATTCCGGCCCCGGGACAATGGCGCTGTTTTTTATGGGGAATCCCAGGTAGACGGACTTAAGCATGGTATCGGATAAGGCGGCAGGCATAAACGGTGAGAACGGTGAGGAATGTCTGCTGTCTTATTCCTGCGGAATTTTTGACTTTATGCTGCTCTCTTTTCGGTATTCCAGAGGAGTAACCCCGTATTTCTTCCGGAAAAGCTTCCCAAAGTAACTGGAGCTTCCAAATCCGCAGGAGCTGCCGACTTCGGAAATCGAAAGATTGGTATCCCGCAACAGGCCGGCTGCCTGAAGCAGACGGTATTCGTTGATGTATTCCATCGGTTTTTTCCCCGTATAGCGCCGGAAGGAGCGGAAACACTCGCTGCGGCTGACGTGGGCGTGTTCCGTAAGAGCCTGAATCGTTATATTATCTGCAAAATGTTCCTGGATATAGGAAATCATCTGTTTCACCATAACGCCATGATGGAGCGGAGTCTCTCTGATGACAAAGGTGTGATTCTTTTCGGAAATATAGGCCAGATTTTCCAGCCAAAGCTGACTTAAAAGGCTTAGGCAGTGAAGCTCATAACCGTATGTTTCATCCCACATTTCACAGATATCCCCCAGCAGCTGAGAAATTTTCATACCGTGAAGATTGGAAGCCTCTATCCGAAAGCCCTGGAGGGACATTTTCATAACAGGCTGAAAGTATTTGTGGAAAATACTCCCGCCGGGAAAGAGGGACGCAGGGAACCCTACGCCGATCATCGTGGCAGGCTCTTGGAGGTTTGTCTGTTTTGCCATATGGAGTACATTGGAATTGACAAAGATGCAGTCTCCCTTTTTAAGCTTCAGGCAAGTCTCATCCGTATAAAAATCCAGTTCCCCCTTTACCAGCGTTCCAAATTCAAAAGAATTATGCCAGTGGCAGTTTAATGTGTAATCCGGAAAGGTGGTATAAATATCAGCCCATGTTTCCAGCGGAAAGGAAATATCTTTATAGTCGATCAACTCTCTTAAATGTTTGTCGGTTTTAACCGGGATTTTCTGCATAGGCCCTCCGCACTTGAAACTATTGTTATAAAATTTAGGATTTTAGTTATATACAAATGTAAATTTTGCAATTATTATTATATTTGTTTCGTTCGTGGATGTCAAGAAGTGAAGGAGAGATAATATGAGGCTTCTGTTAATGAAAAAGCAAACGCTCGGCAGAAAGGCAAGTAAAAGCAGAGTGACGGATATGACACAGGGGAATCCGACAAAATTGATTTTTTCCTTTGCGTTGCCATTGATCCTGGGTAATCTGGGGCAGCAGCTCTATATGATTACGGATACGGTGATTGTAGGTCAGGGCGTGGGATTGGACGCTTTGGCTTCCCTTGGGGCAACGGACTGGATCTATTGGCTGGTGCTTTGGCCGGTACAGTTTCTGACACAGGGCTTTGCGGTTCTGATTACGCAGAATATTGGGGAGGGAAATGAGAAAAGCATCAGAAAGTCCATTACCATGTCGGCGGTTTTGTGCCTTGTAATTGGCGCTTTGGTTTCCATACTGTTTCCGATGTTTGCCAAGCCTCTGCTTTATTTGCTGAAAACGCCGGCGGATATCTTTGACGGTGCACATTCCTATGTGACCGTGATGTATCTGGGTACGCTGATCGTAATGGCATATAGCATGGCTTCTGCTGTTCTGCGCGCTTTTGGTGACGGAAAAACGCCGCTTATAGGAATGATTATTGCGGCAGTTCTGAATATTGGTCTGGATCTTCTTTTGGTAATGGGATTCAAATGGGGAATTGTAGGAGCTGCCATAGCCACGATCTTTTCCCAGTTTGTCGCATTTTCTTATTGCTTATATATGATAAGCAGGATTCCGGCGGTGTCTGTGAAGCGTAAGGACTGGGAGCTTGATACCTCGGTGATGCGGCGGCTTTTAAAGCTGGGAATGCCTCTGGCGCTGTCCCATGTTGCCATTGTGATTGGCGGGATTATCCTTCAATTTGTGATCAATGGCTTTGGCTCATTGTTTATTGCGGCTTTTACAGCGACGAATAAGCTGTATGGACTCCTGGAATGTTCCGCTATTTCATTCGGCTTTGCAACGGCTACCTATATGGGACAGAATTGGGGCGCACGGAATCCGGAACGGATACGCATGGGAATGAGAAGCTCCATGAAGCTTGCGGCTGCATTTTCTATTGTTATTTCCATAGGAATGCTGCTGTTTGGAAGATATCTCCTGCTGATGTTTATTTCATCATCGGATGCCAATGCGCCCAGAGTGCTTGATTTGGCCTATGAGTATCTTACGATTATGAGTGTAACCCTGCTGATTCTTTATGCGCTGCATGTATACCGTTCGGCTATTCAGGGCATAGGGAATACGGTTATCCCTATGATTGGGGGACTTTTAGAGTGTGCGGGCCGTGTGTCGGTTGCCTTGTTTCTTCCGAAGGTAATGGGAGAATATGGTCTGTTTTTTGCTGAAACTACGGCTTGGCTGTTCAGTGCGGTCTTTGTGATTACGTCTTACTATGTTATGATAAGAAGGGTGTCTGCTTCCGGCGCAAAGGCGGAGACATGCACTTGTTTACGGTAGAGAATATTAAGCTTTTCCTGAGGCTATTGCAAAATTAGGGCAGCGGTTGTTATTGCATCGGTTTCCTTATTTTGCAGTAGCCTTTTATGCTGTAAGAGCTTAGAGTATAATTATCATTGGCAAAAATAAAGGGAAGAGATCGAAACCTCTTCCCAATCATACAGATTTCGCTTATGATTGAGTTTGCGAATAAACAAAGATAAGGGACTGTATGATGAATTCTATGATAATGGAAAACGGTGTAACATTCAAGACATTAGAGAAAAATATTTTTTCATGGGTATGTGAAATCGGCCGGCAGTTCACAACCGAGTTCCTGGAACGGTATGACCGGATGCTGATGGAGGAACGGGATAAGAAAAAGTACCGCCACAAGGGTTACCGCCAAACCACAATCAAGACCGTGTATGGGGAAGTGACTTACCGGAGGGCGGTCTGTGAAGTGACACAAGAAGATGGCTCCCGGCATTTTGTATACCTGCTGGACGAAACCCTGCAGCTTGACCACGTCGGCCTGATTTCCACAAACATGGCTCAACTGCTGGTAAAAGGGGTCACCGAACTGTCTTACCGGGAGTGTGCGGCAAAAGTCAGCGAAATGACGGGGCAGACAATCAGTGCAATGGGCGTATGGAACGTAATACAGGCCCTGGGAGAAAAAGTGTGTGAAGAAGAGGCACAACTGGTGGAAGAACATAAAAAGGGTCATATACGGGGAAAAAAGGAAGTCCCGGTGCTGTTTGAAGAGGCGGACGGGGTTTATGT
>CAJTDE010000028.1 GCA_910574835.1 Clostridia bacterium
AAAACATTACTATATTTCATGCATACAGCATAAAGTGCCACCGTCCCAGTATTTATAAGGGATTGTGGCACTTACTTGATTCTTAAAGTGTCAAAAACGAGATTTTAACACAAATAGTTAAACTTTCATAGTCTGTTGCAGGGTTATATTTTTTAGAATGTTATATTCATAGAAATATCTGATGTTAATTGTTCTTTAAAATGTACGTTGTTATGGGGCCGACAATTCCATCTGCTGCTATGCCGAAATATGTCTGCGCTGCTTTTAAGGCCGCATTTGTATCCTTTCCAAAAAAACCGTCGATATTACTTTTTCCTCTGCTGTTTTTATATGTAAGAAATCCCAGGCGGATTAAATGATATTGAACCCATTTTACATCATCTCCATACACTTGAGGTGTTTTAAGCCGTATTATTTTTTTGGGAACCGGATAAGGATTTTCTTCCACATCAGTAATACTTTTTCCTAATTCGCCGTACCATAAGTTTATATCCACATTTCCGCCGATCCCATTTATTCGTCCCTTGGAGGTATATTGCCATCCCTCCAATGTCTGCCTAAGCACAGGTCTCTTATTTGACGGCGGATTTGCTGACATGTCCATTATGCTTCCGGATGGATACCTTGCAATCCAAAAGCTGTTGGATATCTGATTTTCATAAGGTTTCAAATTTCTGTTATAAAATGACAGTCCTGTGTATACACCAAATTCCAACCCGGCAGGTTTGAGTTCTTTTTGGTATGAGTTTATGATTTCCAATAAAGTGACTCCAAGTCCATCCTGACAAGTGTCCTCCAGATCAAGCCAAACCTTTATTTTCCTTTTTCCCAAAACTTCGATTACTTTCCGTGCATCTGTTCTTGCTTTTGCTGCGGTTGTTGCATAAGAATAATTATATACTCCTATAATTGGAAGAGCTGCCTTTACACAGCCTGCCCAGTAATTCTCAAACTGCCTGTCCGGAGTAAGATCTTTGCGTATCACTTTCAAAATCACGCCGTGTATTCCTGAGGCTTTTACTTTTCTCCAATCAATATCTCCCTGATATGAGGATACGTCAATTACTTTTTTGTTCAAATGCGATTCCCCCTGTCTGCTTCTGCCTTGTCTGATTTTTCTTGTAATATTTCCAAGGCTGTCCTTAATATGCTTGGCATTGGCCCTCCCATGATTCCATAGTTTTCTACAATAGAAATTCCTTCATTTACAATAAAGGCAATAATAACTGCTGTTTTAATGTAATTTACCTGCAATGTCACATCTAAGCGATATGCAACCATGATTACTAATAAGGAACAGCCTTTTCTGCATAAGCCCTTCCATGCGGATATGCTGTTAAGGGCTCCGCTTTCGGATTTTTCGCTTTGCTGCCAAATGGCCGCAATCATTAGCCCCATTGCAAAATCAATTCCCATAAAAATAAGTAAAGTTGCCAAATCTTCTGTCCAGCCTCCTAATAGTCCATTGATGATAAAACTGCCTCCTGTTCCGCAAGTGGCTAAAATAATCATTTTTAATTTATTCCAGTTCATTTATTTTCTCCTTTTTTAATTAAAAGAGCATTTCTGTGCTCTATGTTTGTAATAGTAATTTGTTTTTGCATTTTTGCTATAGCCTTTTGAGCCCTAAGTGTGAAATTGCATCCGGTTGGGAGTATTTATATATCAGTTGATGCCACAAACCCAGCTTTGCTATTTGGTGGGACTTGGCAGCAGATAACCGGACGCTTTTTGCTTGCGGCTGGTGGGGGATATTCGGCTGGGACTACAGGAGGTGAGGCTGCTCACAAACTTACAATGGCAGAAATGCCTTCGCATAGTCATTCTTATGGTGCAAAATATGGAGGCGGCGTTAATTCAAGTACCAGTGGTGTTCATTTCTGTTATACTAACCAAAATACAGGCACTTCTGGTGGCGATAGTCCACATAATAACATGCCACCATATTTGACAGTATATATGTGGAAACGTACGGCCTAAATTATAAAAACTTAAAATTTGAGAAAGTTATTGTTGGTGCAGATGCGTGCCATGATGTTGTAGAAGAACTATCACTACTTTTAGGGTATGCATCAGCCTTTTGCGATGATGTAACTTTAAAAGTCCCTGTACCATTTTTATATGTGTATATACCAACAGTTGTTGCTGTTCCCCATATTAAACTTAGATTATTCGCCTGGTATAATTTTGAGCTTGTTGTTACAGTGACCTGGAAATCCCGTTTAAAAGGGAGCGCTGAATCTGCACCTGCTGAATTAACAAAATGGATTTTTCCGTCGCTGCCCACATATACCCGCACTTTATTCAAATTCACACTTACCTCTCGTAACGCATCCCCCGTCAGCTTCGCATCCGCCGCAAACCCAGCCTCCTCCGCCGCAAGCGGATCAACCACATCTCCCGAATCAAACTTCCTGTTTATCTCCCTATGAATCGCATTAACCTCCGCCTGTCCAAATTCACTTCCTATCTGCTCATACTCCGTCACATCGACAAAGGACACTGTCCCATCCTCATTAGTAATCATCTGATAACGCCGTCTTCCCTCCATAGATTCGGCAAGAATATCATCCTTAAAATTTGTTAATAATTCTGACATTAGCATTTCGCTCCTTTCTTTCATCCGCCCGTCTTTTTCAGGCAAAAAATATACCTTACGGTACTTCTTCAATTTACTTCTCTTCCTTATCACAGAAAAACACTCTCTAAGACGCCATCACTTTATCCGATAGCCAAATCCATCCTTCCCCCAAGATGCTTCCTGTTTCCCAGACGAAATGACAGCCTGGGTTTATTTTCCTTCTGTTCTTTCAGCAATGTATAGATTCTCAAAGCCGCTGATTCTATCCGGTTCAAATCCTCATACCCGATAAACGCCTGATTCTGCACATACACCGTCTTTTCCCCGATTGTCACCGGATAAATATTGGAATGTATCTGCTCCAGATTATCCGACAGCATATTGATTTCATCCGCATAATAAAAGCTTGAATAATCTTTATCCGCCCCCATATCCCCGATCTCAAACGGATGATAAAGCGCCTCGGCCATCTCATGAAGAAACAGCAAATTATTCTTGATTCGGTTGTAATGCGGCGCATCAAACCTGTCATCAGCGGTCCAATCTGTTTTTGGCTCTTGCCAGCTCATGTACTCACCACCTTCCTAGCTTTCATTTTTCCACTCCATGCGCCGTTGTATTTCAGCTCATTCTGACAGCAGCGAATCATAGCCCGCTCCCTGCTCCGAAGCTCCAGGAAAAATAAATCATTTGCATCCACTCTGGGGTCCCCCCGGTAAGACACATCATATTCAACAGGAGCCTGGTAATACTCCGCCAGCCATTCTTCCAGCTCTTCAGCCTGCCCCACCGTACTAATCAATTCATTTTTCCACTCCACTTCTTCACCGGTCGTATTGTGCAAAACCGTATGGCGGCTCTCATTCGTCTGATACTCCTTCCCGTTCACCACCACCTGAACCATCTGTTCCGCCGTCACATGGTCAAAAAATAACTTCGCATAAAAATCCGAGCTTTCCGCAATCCTGATCTTAGTCCCGTCAGGAAGCGTATCTCCATATGTCACCTCTCCTCCTTCCCTTTCCATAGCAAATTCCGCAGAAAGTCCGTAGGAGGCTTTGTTAAAATACACAATCCTTTCATTATTTTGCGGAGAAATTACCATTTCTTCACTATAAATCTGTCCCGGCTCTTTTGTACTCTCACTGTAAATCGTGCGCACCACCGATAAAGATTTGAGCTGCTCCTGCTTCCTTCCCTTTGGCGTTGCCGTCAAGTCCCGATCATATTCCAAAAAATAATCCGTAACATCACCGAACTCCATCTTATCCAAAACCACCCGCGAATCGGGATATCCCTTTGTAAATTCAATCTCCATCCTGTCAAAATCTTCAAAGCTCTGATTCAAAATACATTCCGCCTCTTTGTTCCCTGTCACCTCAAATGCACATATAAGCTTTTCATCATTGTATGTACGAATGATAAAATCTTCCGGTGCGGCCGAACAAAAACAAAAGCCCAATCCATAGCAGGTAAAAGCGCTTTCCATGACAATCGTGATAATCGGATTCTCCCGGAACTCTCCGTTTTCATCACACACGGCGTCACTGATATAACCCGTATCATTCAAAATCTCATCCCTGTCTCTGGGCAGAAATATCATGGAACCGTCTGTTTTGGCAAAATCCCGGAATGCTATCGCATAAGTTGTCCTGCCTCCGTTTTTCAGCACATTTTCCACATGACTGTGAACGGCCTGCATATCCGCACTGGCTTCCATATCCGGCAGAAAGGACGATTTTATTTGGATTTTTTTATTCCTGCTTTGGAACAGCACGCACCGGCAGGCATTTGACAGCATCTGCAATGCCTGGACATGGGAAACTGCCGGCATGGGATTGTAAATCAGAATATCTCTCAGATACGGGTCAACGGAGTACTCATTTTCCTGCAGCCCCATATCTTCCAGAATATCCAGCGCCAATGCATAGGCCGTCATGCCCTCCTTACGGTATTTTCCTCTATAATAGACGCCCTTCATATTATCAAAAGGGTCCGTAGCCGTGAATTTTGCCTGCTTGTCATCCGCATCCCAGGATTTCAGATAAACCTCATTGCTTCCAAGCCATTCAATATCCCCCTTTCCGGTGACATCGTATCCAAAGGACACATGGATTTCCTGTCCAAGCTCCATAAAGTGAATAGCGCTCTCCGGATTGTCGATATTGTACCGGAGAGAATAATTGTACACGGTCAAGGACATATCCTGGCTCGGTATGCAATCTGAAATGGGAGAAACGCTGTCCTTAAAGGAATAGCTTTTTACATCCTTATTGGTAAATACATTTCCCACGCCGCACAGGAATTTATAAATCCTCAGCCGCCCCTGCCCGTTTACCATAGACAGAGGTATTATTTTTAAAAACGAAACGCCTGTAAATACATCCTCCGTACTCCATAAAGCCGACGTATTTCCTGCATATTCCCGGACGCCCGAATCGCTTTCAATGATAAATGCCGTCGGATAGGCTTCTCCGAAATCTATGGTCAGCCCCTTGATATCCAGATCTGTCATTCCAAAGCGTATCTCAATGCTTCCCAGCAGGCTTTCCGTCACAAGACCATTGTTCATAACAACTTCTCGGATATCTCTCGGAAGAAATACCATACTGCCGTCCGTTTTTGCAAAGCCCTGCTCCGCCGTAGCATAAATACTGTCTATTTCATAATTATTAAACGGCTTTGCAGGACTTGAATACCCGGTAAAGCTATTCTCCGGTATCTCCGTATAAGCTGTTTTCTGTGCGTCCTGATTGATTACGCCTATGGAAATATGAATATAAGCCCTGTTTCGGAGAGGGCGCTTCATTGCCTCCTTATACGCTTTACTTACTTTCTGCATTATTCCCACCCACAATCTACCAGATTCAGTTGACAGTTACGATATTGCTTTATTTTTTTATCCCTGTCCAGCCAATAGGGTTCTCCGGATCTGCTGCCGGGATACATGGTAATGGTCCTTCGCTCTCTGGTCTGCGGATCTTCAAAGGTCACCGGTATAAAAAACGGTTCCAGCGCTTTCAGCATTCGCTCCCAGACCGCCGCATCCAGGCCCTCCCACTGCATACTGTCCAGTTTATACTGATTTCTTCCGATTACCTGCCCGACAACTGCCCCCAATGCGTTTACACCGGAGTCCACATTGGTCAGTACTGTTATTTTAAATCCCCGCTTTGGTGTGGGGAAACGCACTCCATTGACTATCAGAAATGCTGACATCTGACATCACCTCTTTTCCATTGATAAAAGAGCACTTCCTTTTACGGAAATGCTCCTTTGGTTGATATGTTTTCTAAATTTGCCGCCTGCTTATGCCGGCTGAAAGCTCAGACCCATTCTCCTTCTTGTCCTGTCTATTCCGTCAACCAGTGAACGGCCGTCCAGGGATATATCCGTGTCTTTTTCCAGAATAGCCCGAAGCAATGCGTTCTGTTCCCGCAAAAGGGTATTTTGTCCGCCTGCGTGAATCCCCTGCATAACGGCTCCGCGGATTGCTTCCACAATCTGATCGTTATTGGCAACCGCCGAGTGATTTCCAATGCGTCCTACCATCTCGTTCATTCCGTTTTCACGTGCCAGAAACAGCTCGCCGGTCTCCGGATAACCTCCGGATGCAAAGCCTCTGACCGTATGTGTACGGACGGATACACTTGCCATAGAGGATGCGGCCGCTTTTACGGAGCGAATCGCAGACATCATTGAGCTGCACATTCCCTGTACACTGTTGTTCAAAGCAGATACCGCCGATTGTACTTCGGTACAGGCGGAACGGACCGCAGATACGAATTGACTCCATCTGGCCGTCCATCCGATGTTAACAGCTGTCATTCCGGCCGTTACATTTGTATTTAACAAAATAAGATTTTGCATAATCGCCTGATTTATCTGCAGCCACATAAGACGTGTCTGGTTCAGCATCAGCGTCCACTTCTGCATCATCAGCATGGTAATCGCCGTTAAAATCAGCCCTATCTGCTGGTTCATCATTATGAGTGCATTTACCACGGACATGCTCAAAAGCTGTATGCTTTCCCCGGAAGCCAGCAGCATATTTTCAAAGCCCAGCCGGAACGTTTCCATAAATGCCAGGAGTGCGGCTTCGGCAATCAGGGCAAAGTTTTCCGGGCTTAGCTGCTCTCTGAAAATGTTCATCAGCGTCTGGGCAAATAAGCTTAGCTGCTCTATGATAATCTCAGAATCTGAAAACGGCTCAAGCAAGCCTAATATTGCATAGTCTCCTATCTCAGCCATAGCTTTGCTGGGGCTGTGAATATCCAAAGCATCCCGAAAGCCATCAACAAAGCCCGAACAGAAGTCCCCGATTCCCTTTTTTACATCCTCCCACATATCTTGAATCCCCTTCCAGAGTCCGGCAATAATATCCGACCCCAGCTTGAGAAACTTTTCGGGCAGAGCTTCAAAAAATTCTAATATTTTATCGGCAATTTCCGGCACCTTTTCCGTGACAAATTGAAGGATCTCTTCTTTCCATTCTCCCAGCTTCTCTATGACTAAAATAATCGTATCATAGATTTTACCCGGAAGCTCGGAAAACCATGTCACGATATCTTCTATCAGCTTTCCAATCTGTTCCGCTAAATACTCGTTTAGCTCCATAACCCACACGACAAAGCTGCCCAGGGTCTCTCCCAGCCAGTAACCAAGCTTTCCAGGAAGCTCAGATAAAAAGACGCCGATGCTCTCCACCAGTTCTCCGAATTTCTCAGGGATGCTTTGGAAAAACGGCAGTGCGCTTCCGTTCCACCATTCCAGTAATTTTTCACTTATTAATGCCCATATTTCTTCAAAGCCTCCGAAGAGAGCTTCCTTTATTCCGCCGAGCACTTCAAGAAGCCCTTCTCCAATCAGAGAAAATCCTTCCATCATCTTTTCCGGATCAAGTGTAAGAATGCCTGTAATAACTCCCACCAAACCGCTCGCTATGTCCATAAGTCCTTGTATCGTCTGCATCAGACCTACAATATCGCCGCACAGCAGTTCAATCATTCCCGCACCTACTATTTCCGCTAGTATCACTGTGAATGTTGCCAGAGCTTCCACAATCCCTTTTAAACCGCTGGATTCATAAAAATCGTACAAAGCTGCTCCAAACCCTTTGATACTTTCCCAGAGAGGTAATATTGCCCCCTGGATTTTCTCAAACGCACCCAGCAGAGTATCCTTAACTGTGGTAAAGGCCGAACAAACCGCATTTCTGAATTGTTCGCTGGTATTCCACAGATCAACGATAACAAGTACGGCAGCAACGATTGCTGCCACTATCGTCGCCGCCGCTCCTGCACTGATGCCAAATGCCACTGAAAATGATTCGCCGATGCTCCCTGCCCCTATGGAAACATAAGAGATAAACTCCCCTATATGTGCTGTCAACGGGCTTATTAAGTTTTTCACCAGGTCTGTCACTATCCCCACGGTTTCTGTGCCGAACAGCGATTCAAGAGCCTTTTTCATCTCTTCTAAGCTGCCCTTAAAATCAGTAAATCTTGTTACAATATCTCCGATACCGTTCAGCGCCGCGAATCCGGCCTCCAATCCGCCAAATGCCTCCGTCAGCGAGGCAACATTTCCCGATACGTTCGCGGAATCCGTTAAAGCAGACGACAGTTCACCAATACCTGCAAAATTCATACTGGAAAGTCTTTGAACACTGTCTGCAAAATGAGCCAATCCAGAAGTGTCAATATTCCCCAGTATCTGCATGGTCTGTCCCATTTTTTCAACACTGTTTGTAAATCCCTCCAAGCCTTTTTGATTTATCTCAGAAATGGAAGCAGATATCTTTTCCAATTTATTCGCCAATTTGCTCAGTTCCGCATTTGCTTTTGCCGCCGATATGTCTATCTGCGCTTTTATATGCTTCACATCTGCTGCCACAAACATCACTCTCCTTTCGTCTCTGCACTGACGTTCGGAGACGTTCGGGCATAAGAAAAACACCTGCCGATATGGCAAGTGTTTTATCATTCATTATAAATGAAAGCGCCCACGTTTCTGTTTTGAGCGTTTCCTTTCCTCCTGTCTTGTTACTCCCTTGTACTTCTTTCGAATTATATCATCAGCGCTTCCTAAATCCATCCCTGTTGCCTGCCGCAATTCCTTTATGGCAACATACATATTATCATTTCTGGCACAGATCTCGTCTACCAGCTTTTCCAATTCCGTGCGGGTATCCTCCTGAATCTTCGGCGCCTCCTGACTCTCCTGCTCTTCCTCCGCCATCAGATACCTCAGCGAGTACCCGCAGCCGGGACACTCCTCCACCTTATCGGCAATCTGCCTTCCGCACATGGGACATTCAATAACTGCCATACCTACACCGCCTTTCATTGTTCCATTATAACAGCTTCGCAAATAAAGGTAAAGGCACATTGTTATCTTTCCTCAAACCTTTTGTTAAATTCCAATGCCCAGAGCCGGAACTTTTCTTCCCCTGACATGGGTTCTTCCTTCGGTTCCATAGACAGGGGTCTGTTGGGGTATTTCCCTCTTTTGGAAAAACAGGACGCGATTGCCATCCGGACATATAAGCCCTGATAGTAAGCCGCCGCATCGAGCATCCGGACCTGTTCCTCCTTTTCCCGCAGATATTCTTCCTGATACATATACATGTATTTTGGATTCAATTCCCAGAATACGTCCATCGAGATGCCAAACCGGATTGCCGCCGGCATCCAGACCTTGTCAATCAGACTTGAAAAGGTTACCGGCTCTCTTCCTCCGCTTTTGCCGGTTCCGTTTCTGCCGTCGTCTCCTTCGCTTCCTTGTTCTCCTGCCCTTCCAGATGCAGGAGCTTCTTGAAAAAACTGCTTTCCTGTACTGCCTTTGCATATGCCTTGTAAATATCCTCAAGCTTCCCGCCGCCCAATATATGCTGCTCCACCAGATGATCCGCCTGCTCCGGCTCACACTTGGCTACAATCGCCGTAAATGCCGACACTGCTGAAAATAGATAGTTCCTGCTCATCATTCCTTCTACCGGCAGTCCCATCTGCTCCATCAGCCGGGAGTGACGAAATGTCAGTTCCGGGACCTCATAGCTCTTCTGATTGATTTTTACCATTGTCATTTTTATAAACCTCCTGCTTTTGCTTTTCTTTTTTCCTCTAAAAATGTCTAAAAGGGGTCCGTGATTCGGATGTCCGAATTGTTTTTTCATGGATTGGAAGGCGGCATAAAAGCCGCCTCCCCGCCTTATGCGGCTTCTACTCCTGTAATCTCGATCTTGGTAGAAGGCGATACGGAAATCGTCATCTGACGGATTCCATTTACTTCGCCCTCGCTTACGTACACCGCGTGCTGTCCGTCCCAGGCAGCCACTCCGTCTTTGCCGTCCTTGCCCATCTTCAGGCGGTAATGCAGCGCCTTCATGGACTTGGCCTTTACTGCCGTGTAAGCCTCCAGCGTATAATTCGCCGTAAACTCCATCGCCTCCATCGTCTGCACGCCAGGAACGAAGGTCTGTACTTCATCCTCCAGATCCGTTGTCTCCAGCTGCTCCGGGGCGCCGCCCAACGCCGGGTAGGTTTTGATCTTGCACAGCTTTTCCCAATCTGTTCCGTTCTCGCTTACCTCCAGGATTGTACCAATTGTACTTACTGCCTTTGTTGCTGCTTCTGTCATAATTTTTTTCCTCTCTTTCTTCGCACGCATTTTTCTGCGTATAAAAATAGGAGCGATTATGCTCCGTGAATGGTTACTATCTGAACCGGTTTCCCGGGTTCATTCATTCGTACTGCTCCAGTTCCTCGCTGTTCCCAAATATCCGCTGATAGCGTCCGGCCCAGCGTACAACGCCCGGGCTTTGTTCTTCTGCCTTTCCCGGTCCGTTCCTGCACTGGAAGCCGTAGGAAAGCATCAGCTTTCTTGCCGCCTCGCTGACCCTGCAGCATGCGGTATCCCCCAGCGTGCTGCCGCAGTACACGCGCACTTCAATCAACGGACTGCAGGCCCCTTCGCCTCCTTCCAGATCATAACCGCTACCGGGGTTCTCAATGAGCCTTGCCTCCACGCAGGGAAATCTGTTTTCTCCGGAAGGTACATACGGTTCCACTACGCAGTCTGTCATTTTCTCCAGCTTTTCTTTAAAAATCCGGTAAAATTCTTCCCAGTGAAATCCTGCCATCGGAATCACCTCCTTTTCTTTTTTTCTCTTGTGCCGGGTTCCTTTGGGATAAAGCCGTATTCTTCTCTTTCCGTGTCAAATACATTCATCCCTCCGCACAGTGCCTTCGGACATTTTACATGGCCTTTGCCATGAAATCTTCCCAGAAGCCGTCCGCAGCCTCCGCATCTTACCTCAATCAATAATGCATCCCCTGCCTTTCTTTTTTTGCGGCAAAGAGGCATCGGCGGAATTTTCTCCGCCGATGCCTCTCTGTTTGTGAATTACACTTTTCACTGATATCATATTACCACATTAGTATTGTGAATGGTGTGCAACATCACACTTTTTTATAATTTTATCAATTTTCCTGGAAATGGTGCTTCGATCATAGCCCAGCTCCTGGCCGATCTGCTCGTCCGTGAAGCAGTCTACATATTTTAAACGCAGGACTGTCTGCTCGCCCATTGTAAGAACCTCCGTATTTTCCAGAAACAGTTCGATATCCAGCTTCATGTCCTCAAATACCCGTTCATTGCGCTTCAAATCCGTCACCAGCCGGTTTACCGCATTCTCCCGTTCCTCCTTTGATTTGGAACTGACTCCCGAAACAACAAAATGACATTCCGTATAAGGGAAGCGATTCATGGAGCCTTTTACAATTCCATGCTCTGTTGTAAGGGGGTGTGTCTCAAAATAACGCAGCCGTCGCCTGATTGATTTGATTCGGCTTTCCAGATAGATATAATTTGCAAAAAAATCTCTTGTAATCTTCATCTTATTTCCTCCCTGTTTCATTTCCGCAATATTCCTTTGCTGAATTTTCTTTTGTGTAGATTTGCTCATTTTGTCTCATTTCGTGACATTTAATTGAAAATTTTTTTATATCAGACATATTTTAACCATATATATTCCCACCTCCTATTTTTAGTCACGATATGTGACTATTTAAATATACCATGCTCCTCTTTATCTGTCAATCACATTTCGTGTCATTTGTGCTTTACTAAAGTCACGTTTTGTGATACTATAAATCTGTAAGGAGGGATCGTATGGGAAGCTTTCAAAATATTTTTAAAGAACTTCGAATAGCCAGCGGCATGACTCAAACAGAAACTGCAGAGAAATTAGGCATCTCCCGAAGCACCATAGGAATGTACGAAACAGGCGCCCGAGAACCGGATTTTGAAACGCTGGAGAAAATTGCTGATTTCTTTCATGTGAATATGGACTATTTGCTGGGCAGAACAAACGGTTCTCCCGCCAACGGGGAGGCGCGGTATTATCTGAATGATGATGCCCGGGATATGGCACAGTTCCTGTTCGAAAACCCGGAATACAAGGTCCTTTTCGATGCTTCCCGCAAGGTGAAGAAGGAAGACATTGACTTTGTAAAACAAATGATTGATCGTGTAAGGGGGAATCCAGATGACACCGGATGTTAATACACTGGAATATGATCTGCCAGTCGCCATTGCAGGCTATACTATCTCAAATGCGGATAATACCTATACGGTTGTGCTGAATGCACGGCTTACCTTTGAACGGCGGATGCAGGCTTATCAGCATGAGATGGAACATATTCTGACAGGGGATTATGATCGGAAGATAGATGCGGATATGCTGGAACTGCACTCCCACGCTCTGATGTAAAAGGGGGACTGTCAATATAAGCCTATTGGCTTTTTTGCAGTCCCCTTTTTCTTAAAGCTTATGATCTTATTATCCAACACTCTTCATTGGCGTTTCTTTTCACCATACACAATCATATCCCCGCTCCGCATCAAATCCGGCCGCAATCACAAGCTCCTCATTTAACTCATCATAAACAAATATATTCAATCCATTCGCCACTTTATAGCAATCCTTACCGTCAAAAATCATCTGCATTCCTGTCTGTCCCCGCCTTATCAGCAGATCCGATCCATGCAGCTCCATATGATACCGCATATCCGTCTGTCCGGGATAGCTATCTTCTCCCCGAGGGCCATGTATCCAAACTCCTCCCTGCTCTACGACCTCCAAGGGCACACCGGCCTCCGTCAACACCTCTGCCACAGGCTGCTCCCCGCTGTCATAAGCTCCATTCAGAGAAATCACAGAAGTATAATTGGGATTTTGAACAAGCAGTTCAAGAAAATCGTACCACCCCGTTTCCTCCCGCAGCGCCTGATTGGCGCAGAGCTGCTCCCACCTTAAGGCATTCTGCTCCCAGCTCTCACAGGAGGCTTCCCCGCGCCTGTCCGGAAGATTGTATTTCTCCTGAAGCCAATCCGCCAGCCAGGCACTAAGCTTCGTAGATCCTCTGTGGTTCAAATGAGAAGCCTCCGCCATATCCTCTTTCGGATCAAGCTCCAGTTCTTCATACATCCGGTTAAAATCCAAAAACGGTATCCCGTTTTCTTCCGCTATTTCCCCGCACCGGTTAAAGAACCTCTGCTCCTCCGCAAAGTCAATCTGATAGGGGGAAACCATAAGCACCAGCGGAATCCCTTCCTCTTTGGCAAGGGCAATGATTTTCCGCAGATATTCCTCGGTCTTTGGCGCCAGCTCCCGGCTGTCCGTAATCCCGCTGATATCGTTAAACTGCTCAAATTCCTTTGTATCAAAAAGAGGATAAAAGCCCTTATAAGCCTCTCCCTCGGCCGTATCCGAAAAAGACATAAAATCTTCCTCGGAAAGCTCCGCATATCTGGAATGGTAAGCAGGATATCCCAGTAAATATGCTAACTGCTTATCCGGCGGCGTACTTACCCGGATCGCTTCGCATTTTTCCCCGGACAGGCGCATACCGAAGGTATTGGTCATAACCCGGGCCTCCTCGATATACTCCCGCTCCTCGATAGTCCGGACAAGCTCCACCACCATTACCTTCGGACGCTGATATTTCAAGCTTTCCTTCATATAGTAGTAAGTATTCCACATTGGCTGCAGGGTTCCGGCCAAATCAAAGGAAGTAACTCCCTGCTCCCTCCATAAAACAGCGGGATTAATATCGGAATACACATGGCTGCTGCCGTAGAATATCACATCAACACTGTCTTTCTCCTGCTCATAAAAAATCTCCATCGGCCGAATCCCGTCCGCTCTTTTCAGCCGGAAGATCCCATTTAACCGGGCTAAAAGCAGCACAGACAGTAGCAGAAAGGCAGTAGCCTTTACCAAATTTTTTTTCATTGCCGCCTCCTGTTAAAACTGAAAATAAATAAACTGCTTTGCATCATATTCCGGTCCATAAATGCCGAATACTGCAACTGCCGCTATCAAAAACAGCAGCACGCCCCAACGGAACCAAAGATTCTGACCGCTCAAAAATTCATCCAGCCGTTCCTTATAAAAATAGCGGATCAAATCCACCAAAAACAGTAACAGCAGCCCCAAAAGCAAAATATTGATTTCCGGCCGGGTTAGACCCAGCTCATAAAGCTCCCCATTGAACAGCGACCAGAAATCCAGCCTTGTAAACATACGTCCTATATAGGCAAAGGCGTCCCCTAAAGAATTGGATCGGAAAAAAATCCAGGCAAAATCCGTAAGTAAAAAAGTAATCATCACCTGCCCAAGCTTGTAGCTTAAGCAGTCCGTCTTTGTCCGAAGCTTCCTGTCTGCCCAATTGCGCAGGCCCTTCAGCTCATAGCCTATCACCTGATACAAACCGTGAATACCGCCCCAGGCCACATAAGTCCAGCCTGCTCCATGCCACAAACCGCTGACTAAGAAAGTAATCATGAGATTCCGATACCGCTTCCACTTAGAGCAGCGGCTTCCCCCCAGAGGAATATACAGGTAATCCCGAAACCAGGTGCTGAGGGAAATATGCCATCTCCTCCAAAATTCCGGAATGCTTTTTGCAAAATAAGGCGTATCAAAATTCTCCATCAAGCGGAAATCCATTACCTGAGCCGCACCGATAGCAATGGTGGAATAACTGGCAAAATCACAATAAATCTGCAGCGCAAAGGCAATCGCCCCCACACTCAGTCCAAACCACTCGTGCATCTGGTAATTATTGAAAATCTCATCCGCCAACACCGCTATCCGATCCGCAATTACCATTTTCTGAAACAGTCCCCAGAGCATCAGAATCAACCCACCGGCAATTCGATCATAATTCCACAGCTTTTTTCGCGGAAGATCCTGAATCTGTGTCAAAAGGTTCTCGGAGCGTTCAATAGGTCCCGCCACAAGCTGAGGAAAAAATGACACAAACAGCGCATACCGCAGAAAATTCCGTTCCGGCTTCATCGTCCCCCTGTACACATCCACAGTATAACTCAATGCCTGGAAGGTGTAGAAGGAAATCCCCACCGGCAGCAGTACGTCAAAGGGCTTTTCCACTGCCGTAAGCCGCAGCAGACTAAGCGCTTTATTCACATTTGCCAGCATAAAGTCAAAATACTTAAACAGAAACAGAATAGAAAGATTCGACACAAAGCTGGCTGCAACTATAAGCTTCTTTCGCTTCTGCGAAGACTTGTCCATGAGAAGTCCGCTCAGCCATGTAATCACCGTAGAAGTCAGAATGAGTACCGCATACTTGGGATTCCAGCCCATGTAGAAAAAATAGCTGGCAAGTAAAAGCCACGGACAGCGCATTTTCCTTGGCATAATCAAGTAGAGCAGAACCACTATCGGAAAAAAAAGGCCGAATTGCAATGAATTAAAAAGCATATTTTTCTCCCTTGTATCTTTATCGAAAATATTTTTGCGTCGCTGGTTGTCCGCAAAAACAGCTAAAAAGCATATCCGCTGAATGTTACCGGTATTCCTCCATCAGCTTTTCAAAAGCCGGCATTGCGTTGACAATGGTTTTCTCCGCCACGCAGTAAGCAATCCGTACATAACCCGGCCAGCCGAAGTCATCGCTTGGGACTAAGAGCAAATCATACTTTTTTGCCCGCTCGCAGAAAGCATTTGCATCCTCCTCCAATGCCTCGACAAAGAGATAGAATGCGCCCTGAGGCGGAACGCAGCGGTAGCCGAGCCTGGTTAACCCCTCCAGCAACAAGTCCCGGTTGCTTCTGTAAGCTTCAATATCTCCCGTATCCTCCACACACTTTGCCGCCACCTGCTGAAACAGAGCCGGCGCACATACAAAGCCCAGTACCCGGGCCGCTCCCGCAATGGCAGGGGATATCTTCTTGTATTCCGTGAGGCGTCCGGGAATTACAATATAGCCGATACGCTCTCCCGGCAGCGACAGGGATTTGCTGTAAGAATAGCAGACCAAAGTGTTGTCATAATACTTTGTAAGATAAGGCACCGTCACACTGCCATATACTATCTCACGGTATGGCTCATCCGTAATCAGATAAATGGGTGCGCCGTACGCCTCGGACTTTTTCTTTAGAATCCCGGCAAGTCCCTTCAACACCTCTTCCGTATAGACCACTCCGGAAGGATTGTTGGGCGAATTGACGATGACGCCCTTTGTCTTAGGTGTAATTGCCTTTTCCAAAGCGGCCAAATCTATCTGAAAATCCGGCAGATGGGGAGGAATTACTTCAAGCTCCGCCCCGATTCCCTCCACCCAGCAGCGATATTCCGGGAAAAAGGGGGCAAAGGTGATGAACGTATCCCCGGGATTTCCAAGCGCTTTGATGCAGATATTAAGGGAAGCCGCAGCGCCGCAGGTCATAAAGATATTCTCCGCAGTAAAGCTTTCTTCAAAACGCCGGTTCAAGGATTCCGCTATCACTCCTCGAACACGTGCATCTCCCGGTGCGGGAGAGTAGGCATGAACCTCCTCCGGGGGCTGCTCCATAAGCTCCAGAATCGCCTTTTTTACGGATTCCGGCGCAGGGATACTTGGATTGCCTAAGCTAAAATCATAAACCTTGTCCGCTCCTACCTCTGCTTTGCGTTTCAAGCCATAGGAAAAAATCTCGCGTATAATAGAGCTTTTGCTTCCAAGCTCATAACACTCTTCTGATATCATACTCCCGCTTCCTTTCTGTTACATTCTTTTCTATTCTACTATTTACCCTGTTAAAGTGCAAGAATGTTTTTATCAAAAAAGCCGGCCCGGACGAAACGTGCCGGACAGGCTTCTTTAATAATCTGATTCTGCTGTTTATACAAGCTCCAATACTACTTCCATAGCAGCGTCACCTTTACGCTGGCCAATCTTTACGATTCTTGTATAACCACCGTTGCGGTTTACATACTTGGGTGCAATCTCATCAAACAATTTTGCAACCATATCAACCTGCTTGGTATTTCTCTTTCTTCCTGCGGCCTTCTCCGGAACCTCTTTTACCGGATAAAGAACCTTCAGCATCTGACGTCTTGCATGAAGTCTGGAAGGCTGATCCTTCTTGATGGTCTTCTCTACTTCATCAAATAACGTAACCTTCTTGCCGTCTACAACTTCCTTAACACGTTTACCGTCTTTGTCCTTACGCGGAACCTTGGCGGTTACGGTTACGGTCTCATAGTTATCCTTTTCCTTTACTGCAAGTGCAATCAGGCCCTCGGCAATCTTGCGAACCTCTTTCGCCTTTGCCTCGGTGGTGATGATTCTTCCATGCTGCAGAAGAGCTGTTACCTGATTTCTCAGTAATGCCTTTCTCTGGCTGGAAGTTCTGCTGAGTTTTCTATACTTTGCCATTTTTCATTTCCTCCATTCGTGGAACCACATCTCCATGCTTCTTCGGTCTTATTGGAGAGGGCTTAATTCCATTACTCATCGCTTGAAACAGCGGAACCTTCCCGAAGCAAGTCCGGGAAGTAGCATCCAAGCGACTATTCGTCGCTTGGATTTAACTGCAATCCAAGCTCTTTCAGCTTTGCAAGAACCTCTTCCAAGGACTTGCGGCCCAGGTTGCGGACCTTCATCATATCCTCGGAGGTGCGGTTGCAAAGCTCCTCTACGGTATTGATGCCTGCTCTCTTGAGACAGTTGAAGGAACGAACGGAAAGCTCCAGCTCGTCAATGCTCATCTCAAGAACCTTTTCCTTCTCATTGTCCTCTTTCTCTACCATGATCTCTGCGGTCTTGGCATTCTCGGACAAGTCAATAAACAGGCTTAAATGCTCGCTTAAAACCTTTGCCGCCAGACTGACTGCCTCGTCGGGAACCAGCGTACCATTGGTGTACACATCCAGAGTCAGCTTGTCAAAGTCAGTAACCTGGCCTACACGGGTATCCTGAACGGTCATATTAACACGCTCTACGGGAGTATAGATAGAATCAATCGCAATCACTCCGATGGGAAGATCCGGATTTTTATTCTTCTCTGCGCTCACATAACCTCTGCCTTTTGTAATGGTAAGCTCCATGTATAATTTGCTGTCCGCACCGCCGTTCAAATGGGCGATCACCAGGTCGGGATTGAGAATTTCAATATCGGGATCTGCCTGAATGTCGGCTGCCGTCACAATGCCCTCGCCGTCAAACTCAATGTAAGCGATCTTCGCTTCGCTGGACTCGCTTGTGTTGCGGATAGCCAGATTCTTGATATTCATAATGATCTCAGTTACGTCTTCCTTCACTCCCGGAATGGAACTGAATTCATGAAGAACACCCTCGATCTTTACCTGGCTTACTGCTGCGCCCGGCAGAGAAGAAAGCATAATTCTTCTCAGCGAATTGCCAAGTGTCGTACCATAACCTCTCTCAAGCGGCTCAACTACAAATTTCCCATATTTTTTGTCATTTGAAATCTCTGCAATCTCAATTTTCGGTTTGTTAAAATCGAACACTAAAAGGCCCCTCCTTTTTATTTTAGTTGGGTGGCGTTATGCTACGTGTTATACTCCTGATTACTTAGAATACAACTCGACGATAAGCATCTCATCTACCGGTACATCAATCGCATCTCTGGAAGGAAGCTCTTTTACGGTTCCCTTTAATGCCTCCAGGTCAGATTCCAGCCACTCCGGAATCAGTCTTCCGCCGGTAGCTTCCACGATATCCTTGTATCTCTGAGATCCTCTGCATTTCTCCTTGATTTCGATTACATCACCTGGTTTTACCTGATAGGACGGAATGTTAACCTGCTTTCCGTTTACCAGTACATGCTTGTGATCTACGATCTGACGTGCTTCTCTTCTGGTTCTTGCCATAGCCAGACGGAATACCACGTTGTCAAGTCTGCTCTCCAGCATAACCATCAGGTTTTCACCGGTCATGCCCTTCATTCTGTCGGCCTTCTCATAGTAATTGCGGAAGGGCTTCTCCAGAACGCCGTAGATAAATTTTGCTTTCTGCTTTTCGCGAAGCTGAAGTCCGTACTCGGACATCTTTCTGTTCGCTCTTCTTAACTCTCTTGTAGATTTTTTATCAATTCCTAAAACTGTCGGCTCCAGACCAAGGGAACGACATCTTTTCAGAACCGGAACTCGATTGACTGCCATTACTCTGTACCTCCTAATTAGACTCTTCTACGTTTGGGCGGGCGACATCCGTTGTGCGGTACCGGAGTCACGTCGCGGATACTGGTTACCTCCAGGCCGCATGCCTGAAGTGCGCGGATTGCTGCCTCACGGCCGGAACCCGGTCCCTTTACCATAACGTCTACTGTCTTAAGTCCATGTACTAATGCTGCCTTGGTTGCTGTCTCTGCAGCCATCTGTGCCGCATACGGAGTAGATTTCCTTGAACCTCTAAATCCCAGACCACCGGCACTTGCCCATGATAAAGCATTTCCTTCAGTATCTGTCAGGGTAACAATTGTATTGTTAAAAGATGACTGAATGTGTGCCTGTCCGCGTTCAACGTTTTTCTTTACGCGCTTTTTTGTCACTTTCTTTGTAACTTTCGCCATTTTAAACTAACCTACTTTCTTTTTTTATAAAGTATCATTACTTCTTCTTGTTTGCTACTGTTCTCTTCGGACCTTTTCTTGTTCTTGCGTTGGTCTTGGTCTTCTGACCACGTACCGGAAGTCCCTTACGATGACGGATGCCTCTGTAGCATCCAATCTCCTGCAGACGCTTGATGTTCATAGCAATCTCACGTCTTAAGTCACCCTCTACCTGATAATCCGCATCGATTACGGCGCTGATTCTGCGAACCTCGTCGTCAGTCAGATCTCTTACACGGGTATCCGGGTTTACTTTCGCTGCTTCCAGGATCTTGTTTGCGCTGGCACGGCCGATTCCGTACACATAAGTCAAACCGATCTCCACACGTTTTTCTCTTGGTAAGTCTACACCAGAAATACGAGCCATTTGATTATTCCTCCATACTAAACAATTAGTTCCGGGCGTTTTTTAATAGGTGCCCGCTGACACTTTCCTAAATGGGATATGGGATTCCATATCCAGCCGGATAAAGACCCGGCCTTTCAGATACTCCGCTTCACGCATTTCTCCGTTTTAAGCAATATCATTGTGAATAATCCTGGTCAGATATATTGTAAATAACATGGATGCCTATAATAAGGAAACTCCTGTTCAGGCAGCCGATGCTCAGCCGCACAAATATATTTCTTCACAGGGAATCACTGTTTGCTGAATTATCCCTGGCGCTGTTTGTGCTTTGGATTCTCGCAAATTACTCTGATACTGCCTTTTCTTTTGATGATTTTGCACTTTTCGCAAATAGGCTTTACAGATGATCTTACTTTCATCGTAAAAATCCTCCTTTCACATCTTTCGTTCTCCCTGCATCAAAGACCTCCTGGGTTTTGAAGGCTTTCATTGCCGGAAAACAAGGCATTTCTTGTTTCCGGTCTCTCCTTGGACCTCTAAAAAAGCGCATAAAAACAGGCGCAATAATCCCTTTGAGACCATACGCCAAATAGTATAGCACCTGTAAAATCAAAATGCAAGTACTTTTTTAACAAATTACGGAAATTTCATTAAAGAAGCCTATGCATCTATGCACAGGCCCCTAAAACTGTGAACTCTTTCAGTTTATTTATCCCTCCAAATAATCCTCCCCTTAGACAAATCATAAGGAGACATCTCAATCGTCACCTTATCCCCGGGAAGAATCCGGATAAAGTTCATGCGGAGCTTTCCACTGATATGAGCCAGCACCTGGTGGCCGTTCTCAAGCTCTACCTGAAACATGGCGTTGGGCAGTTTCTCCACTACGGTTCCTTCAATTTCGATTACATCTGCTTTAGACATCTTTTTCCTCCACTTTGATCAGATTTAGATTTGCGGACTTCTTCTCATATTCCTTCAGCATCCGCTTTACGTTGTCATCGCTTATCCGGTCCGGATTCCAGTCCTCCGGCACCTGCTTTATGATTTGAATATGCCTGTATTTCTTCTTCTTCGGCTTGGCAAGAGTCCTTCTGACTCCGTCGGTCAGATATACGTATTCGCCCTCTGTCCTCACAATAAAATACAGACTTCCCTTATCGTGGCCGGCTTGGGATCGGGCCATCATGCCCGGTACAATGTTATCCATAGGCGCGCCTCACAGTGACAATGTCAGAATCTCCGGTTCTCCGTCTGTAATCAGAACCGTATTCTCGTAATGTGCGGAAAGGGAACCGTCATCGGTCACTACCGTCCAGTCGTCATCCAGCCAGGATACCTGCCAGGTTCCTGCGTTGATCATGGGTTCAATGGCCAGAGTCATTCCCGGCATCAACTTCACACCCCGCCGCCTTTGATGAAAGTTGGGAATTTGCGGGTCCTCATGGAGCTTCGTCCCAATCCCGTGACCGACTAGATCCTGCACCACTCCATAGCCAAAGGTGTCAATATAGTCATTGATGGCATTGGAAATCTCGTGAAGGTGACAGCCTGCTCTGGCGTACTTGATTCCTTCGAAAAAGCTCTGCTTTGTGGCTCTGATAAGCTGCTCCGCCTCCGGGCTTATCTTTCCTACCGCATGTGTCCTGGCTGCGTCGGAATGGTAGCCCTTGTAAATAAGGCCGGCGTCCAGGCTTACAATATCCCCTTCCTCCAGTATTCTCTCCTGACAGGGAATCCCGTGGACCACCTCGTCATTTACCGAAACGCAGATAGAAGCCGGATATCCGTTGTAATTCAGAAAATTCGGAATACATCCCCGATTCCGGATCAGCCGTTCTCCGTATCGATCAATGTCCAAAGTGGAGATTCCCGGCTTCACAAAATCCGCAAGCTCATTGTGAACCTCCTCCAGAAGCTTTCCGGCTGTCCGCATCAGTTCAATTTCTCTGGCAGATTTAATACTTACTGACATGCTTTCCTCTTTCTTGACGCATTTACTGCGTCATTCAGCCAGAATTTGATGTTTTTACTTTCAAATTCTATGCTCCTAATATCTTAATAATAGCCTCAAACACAGCATCCATCTCCTGTGTACCGTCTACCTCCGCCAGTTTTCCCTGGTTGGTATAGTACTCGATCAAAGGCTGTGTCTGGCTGTGGTAAACGCCGAGGCGCTTCTCTACGGTCTCCGGCTTGTCGTCGTCCCGAAGAACCAGTTTCTCGCCGCAGCGATCACATACTCCTTCTACCTTTGTGGGAATATGTACGATGTGATAGGTTGCGCCGCAGGAGAGGCAGGCCCGCCGTCCGGACATGCGGCTGATAATATTCTCATCCGGCACCTCCACATTCACCGCATAGTCAATGCTCTCGCCCTGTTCCTCCAGAGCTCTCGTAAGAGCCTCCGCCTGAGGAATGGTTCTGGGGAAGCCGTCCAGAACATATCCGTTCTTGCAATCCGGCTCCCTGAAACGGTCCATAATCAGCTCCAGGGTCAGCTCATCCGGAACCAGAAGACCCTGATCCATATAAGCCTTGGCCTTTGTTCCAAGCTCTGTCCCGTTTTTTATATTTGCTCTGAAAATATCGCCCGTGGAAATATGGGGAATCTGATATTTGTCAGCTATTTTCTTTGCCTGTGTGCCTTTTCCTGCACCCGGGGCCCCCAACATAATAACCTTCATCACGTTCCTCCTATTTATAGTCGCTGCGCGACGGCACTATGTGCTCCTTTTACTATAACCTTCGATAGCCTGCGCGGAAGCTTCCGCACAGGCTAGAAAGGTTTTTCCTAATCGTTCAAAAAGCCCTTGTAATAGCGCACTGCCATCTGTGATTCAATCTGCTTCAAGGTCTCCAGCACAACACCAACGATGATGATGATGGAGGTTCCACCGAAGGACACATTGGCTCCGAATACTCCGTTAAAGAAAATCGGAATCACGCATACAATAATAAGGCCGATTGCACCAATGAAAACAATATAATTTAAAATCTTTGTCAGATACTCGGTTGTGGGCCGGCCGGGACGAATACCCGGTACAAAGCCGCCCTGCTTCTTCATATTGTCCGCAATCTCCATCGGGTTAAAGGTGATGGATGTGTAGAAATATGCAAAGAATACAACCAGTACGATATAGAGCAGGAGACCCAGGCTGTAAACCGGCTCCTTGGGATTGCACCAGCTTCCGGAGCTTAAGGCTCTCAAAATTTTGCTTCCCATTCCCGTTCCGCCACCCTTGCCAATCAAAGAGGCAATGACGCCGGGGAAGGACATCAGAGAGGAAGCGAAGATGACCGGAATCACTCCGGCAGTATTCACTTTCATGGGGATGTGAGTGCTCTGTCCGCCCACAACCTTTCTGCCCTGAAGCTTCTTGCTGTACTGAACGGGGATTCTTCTCTCCCCATCCTGCAGAACAATAACAAATACTACTGTTACCAGAATAACCGCCAGAATAATCACTCCTGCAAGAACGCCCTTGGCCACGCTTCTGTTCTGAATGAACATGGTGTACAGGCGGTAAAAGTCATCCGGTATACGGGATACAATATTCACCAGAAGCACAATGGAGATACCGTTGCCCACACCGTTCTGTGTGATGCGCTCACCGATCCACATAAGAAATGCACTTCCTGCCGTCAGTGTAATTACCACGACTGCTATATTGTACCAGGTGGGATTCTCCAGAAGTCCTTGTCCGCTGAAACCGATGGTCATGGCTGATCCTTCGATCAATGCCAGTGCAATCGTCACATAGCGGGTGATATTCTGGATTTTCTTTCTTCCATCCTCTCCGTCTTTTTGCATCTCTTCCAGCTTTGGAATTGCAATGGTAAGAAGCTGCATAATAATGGAGGATGTAATATAAGGGTTGATACCTAACGCAAATAATGACATGCTTGCCAGAGAGTCGCCGGTAAAGGAATCAATGAGATTGAATGCATCTCCTGTATTCTGGGCCAGCCACTGGGCAAGGAAGGTTCTGTTGACACCCGGAACGGGAAGCTGCGAGCCTAACCTGATGACAATAATCATCAGGAAGGTAAACACAAGCTTCTGCCGGATCTCCTTGATTTTAAATGCGTTCTGTAATGTTTTAAACATTAGATCACCTCAGCTTTTCCACCAAGAGCCTCAATTTTGGCTTTTGCGCCCTCTGAGAAAGCATTCGCCTGAACAGTCAGCTTCTTTGTCAGTTCTCCGTTACCAAGGATCTTAACGCCATCACGGGGATTCTTAACAATGCCCTGCTCTAACAGTGTCTCTACCGAAACTACTGCGTCGTTTTCAAATACCTCAAGAGCACTTACATTGATTCCAATGATTACTTTGGAATTGCGGTTTGTAAATCCTCTCTTCGGAAGTCTTCTGTATAAGGGCATCTGGCCGCCCTCAAAGCCCGGTCTCGGTGCACCGGAACGCGCTTTCTGTCCCTTGTGTCCCTTACCGGCTGTCTTACCATTTCCTGAGCCGTGTCCACGGCCTCTTCTGAAGTTGCTGCTCTGCTTGGAGCCTTCAGCATACTGTAAGTTTGATAAGTCCATCATGACACCTCCTACTTATTCAAAGTTCCGCAACACTCCTTCCAGTACGCAATTAGTCTGGAAGAATTTCCAGTCACAAAAAGATGTGCCTGTAAATCCTTCCGGGTACTGGCCGGATTGCTGCTGATTCAAAGTTCCGCAACACTCCTTCCAGTACGCAATCAGTCTGGAAGTATTTCCAGTCACAAAAAGATGTGCCTGTAAATCCTTCCGGGTACTGGCCGGATTGTTGCTGATTATATATGATCTAAACCTCTTCTACTTTTACCAAGTGCTTAACGTGCCAAATCATCCCTCTGACTGCCTCGTTATCCGGCATCTCAACGGTCTTGTGAAGCTTTCTAAGACCCAGGGCCTCAACCGTTGCCTTCTGCTTGGGAACAGCACCAATCGGAGATTTCACTAAGGTAATTTTTAATTTATCTGCCATGTCTGTTTCCTCCTAGTTCGTAATCTCTTCAACAGATTTGCCGCGATTCTTCGCAACTTCCTCCGGAGTCTTCAGAGCCTTCAGTCCTGCGATGGTTGCCAGAACAACGTTCTGCTTGTTGTTGGAACCTAAGGACTTTGTACGGATATTCTTGATGCCGGCAAGCTCCAGTACGTTACGTGCCGGACCTCCTGCGATAACACCGGTACCTTCCGGCGCTCTCTTGAGCAGTACGGATGCGCTGCCGAACTTTCCGATAAAATCATGTGTGATACTATTGTTCTCGTCAATCGCTACCGTGATCAGCTTCTTCATGGCATCCTCTTTGCCCTTGCGGATTGCTTCCGGAATCTCGGTGGCCTTTCCAAGACCTGCTCCGACATGGCCGTTGCCGTCTCCCACAACTACCAAAGCTGTGAAACGCATGGTACGACCGCCCTTGACAGTCTTGCTTACACGCTTGATTGACACTACTTTATCCGTTAATTCCAACTGGCTCGGATCAATAATCTCATGTCTCATGTGTCTTTTCCTTCCTTTCCTAGAATTCCAATCCAGCCTCGCGGGCTGCATCTGCCAATGCCTGAATCTTACCCTGATATATAAAGCCGCCTCTGTCAAAGACAACTACCTTAATACCTTTATCAAGGGCTTTCTTGGCAATTACTTTTCCCAGGTATGCTGCCGCATCAACGTTGTTCGTCTTCTCAAGCTCCGCCTTCACGTCCTTTTCCAGAGTGGAGGCTGCAACAAGAGTATTGCCGACCGTATCGTCAATAATTTGAGCATACATATGATTATTACTTCTAAACACAGCCAGACGCGGTCTTTCAGCAGTTCCGCTGATATGATTACGTATTTTTCTATGTTTATTCTGGCGAACTACGCTTCTTGTCTTTTTGCTAACCATTCTTATACTCTCCTTACTTATTTCTTACCGGTCTTACCAACTTTACGTCTGATCACTTCATCAGCATACTTGATACCCTTGCCCTTGTAAGGTTCCGGTCTTCTCTTATCTCTGATTTCCGCTGCGTATTGGCCAACCTTTTCTTTGTCGATTCCCTTTACGGTTATCTTGTTACCGTCTACTACAGACTCCAGGCCCTCCGGATCAATCATCTCTACCGGATGAGAGTATCCCAGGGACAATGTCAGCTTGTTGCCGGACTTGGCAGCACGGTAGCCGACACCGTTCACCTCCAGAACCTTCTCATAACCTTCGCTTACGCCAACTACCATGTTATGAATCAGGGTTCTTGTCAGGCCATGTAAGGATTTCATTCTCTTTAAATCGTTAGGTCTTGTAACTGCTACCTGACCTTCCTCTAACTTGATTTCCATTTCTTCGGGTAATACTCTCTCAAGAGTTCCCTTCGGACCTTTTACGGTCACTTTGTTGCCCTCTGCGATGTCTACTGTGACGCCTGCAGGAATGGCTATCGGCAGTCTTCCGATTCGTGACATACCTATTTACCTCCTAATAACTTAAATTTTCGGAGAGAATGCTCTGTTCTCTCTGTTTTCAGTTGCTTTCGGCCTGTCTTACCAGATGAAAGCCAGTACCTCTCCGCCAACGCCCTGGGCACGGGCTTCCTTGTCGGTGATAACGCCCTTGTTGGTGGAAATAATTGCAATTCCAAGCCCTCCAAGTACCTTGGGCAGCTCTTCCTTATTCGCATATACCCGCAGACCCGGCTTGGAAATTCTCTTAAGACCGGAGATAATCTTCTCGTTCTTATCCTTTCCATACTTCAAGGTGATACGGATGGTCTTAAAGTTTCCGTCCTCTACAAGGTCATACTTTGCAATGTATCCCTCGTCTACCAGGATGTTTGCAATCGCAATCTTCATCTTGGAAGCGGGAACGTCAACTGTATCATGTTTTGCGGTATTCGCATTACGAATCCTTGTAAGCATATCCGCAATGGGATCATTCGTTGTCAATGCCATTGATATTTGCCTCCTTTACCAGCTTGCCTTCTTAACGCCAGGGATCTGTCCTTTATATGCTAACTCACGGAAGCAGATTCTGCAGATTCCGTATTTTCTCAGATATGCGTGCGGACGGCCGCAAATTCTGCAGCGGTTGTATTCTCTTACTGCGAATTTCTGTTTCCGCTGCTGCTTAATCTTCATTGCTGTCTTAGCCATGAAATTTCCCTCCTATATTACTGTTTTCTAAACGGCATGTTGAATAATGTCAGTAATTCACGAGCTTCTTCGTCGGTCTTGGCGGTCGTTACGAAAATAACGTCCATACCTCTCACCTTATCTACCTTGTCATACTCAATTTCAGGGAAAATCAGCTGCTCCTTGATACCAAGGGCGTAATTTCCTCTTCCATCAAATGCATCCGGATTGATTCCACGGAAGTCACGTACACGAGGCAGTGCCAGGTTAATCAGACGATCCGCAAACTCGTACATCTTCTCGCCGCGGAGGGTTACCTTGCATCCGATTGCCATACCTTCTCTGATCTTGAAGTTTGCAACGGAGTTCTTTGCTCTTGTAAGAACAGCCTTCTGGCCTGTGATGGTCTCCATGTCCTTAACTGCGGATTCCAGGACCTTTGCATTGTCCTTGGCCTCGCCAACGCCCATGTTTACCACAATCTTGTCAAGCTTCGGCACTTCCATGATGTTCTTGTATCCAAACTTTTTCATCATTGCGTCTACGATTTCATTCGTATACATTTCTTTTAATCTACTCAACTTCTGCAACCTCCTTCCCTAATTAGTCAATCACTTCGCCAGTTGCTTTCGCATAGCGTACTTTCTTGTCTCCATCCATCTTGAAGCCGATTCTGGTAGCCTTGCCCTTCAGACTGTACATTACGTTTGAAATGGCAATGGGGGCCTCCTGGTGGATGATTCCGCCGTTCTGGTTTGCAACGGAAGGCTTTGTGTGCTTTGTGATGATGTTCACACCCTCTACAATGACGGTGTTCTTTTTATGATTGACGGCAATTACTTTGCCCTCTTTATCCTTATCTGCACCGGCAATCACCTTTACGGTGTCGCCCTTCTTAATCTTAACTGTTGACATCTGACACCCTCCTATAATACTTCCGGAGCAAGTGAAACAATCTTCATAAACTGTTTTTCACGAAGCTCTCTTGCTACTGGTCCAAAAATACGTGTTCCCCTGGGGTTCTTGTCATCCTTGATAATTACTGCTGCATTTTCGTCAAATCTGATATAAGAACCGTCTTTCCGACGAGCGCCCTTTACTGTACGAACCACTACGGCCTTTACCACGTCACCCTTTTTAACAACTCCGCCTGGTGTTGCATCTTTAACGCTGGCAACAATGATATCACCGATATTTGCATATCTTCTGGTTGAACCGCCCAACACGCGGATGCAAAGAAGTTCCTTTGCGCCGGTATTGTCAGCAACTCTCAGTCTGGTTTCCTGCTGTACCATGCTGATAACCTCCTTACCTTGTTTTTTGCTTGTTTTCTAGCATACAGGTATACCCGAAGGGTATTATATTATTTCGCTTTCTCTATGATCTCAACGAGTCTCCATCTCTTATCCTTGGACAGAGGTCTTGTCTCCATAACCTTTACCGTGTCACCGATATGGCACTCATTGTTCTCGTCATGTGCCTTCAGCTTGTAGGTATTTTTTACGATCTTTTTGTAAAGGGGATGCTTTACGTGATCTTCTACGGCTACAACAATGGTTTTATCCATCTTGTCGCTCACTACTTTACCTGTACGGGTTTTTCTCAAATTTCTTTCCACGACAATTCTCCTTCCGCAATTTTATGCATTCGCCTTCTGTGCGATAACAGTCTGGATTCTGGCGATGTTCTTGCGAACCTCTTTGATTCTGCTTGTGTTCTCCAACTGATTTGTCGCGTTCTGGAATCTCAGGTTGAACAGTTCCTTTTTCGCAGCTACTAATTCTTCATTTAATTCCGCAGCAGATTTTGCCTTTAATTCTTCTACATACTTATTAATTTTCACTGTTATCACCGCCTTCTAAGTCTGCTTTAGAAACGATCTTACACTTGCAGGGCAGCTTGTGCATTGCAAGACGGAGCGCTTCTCTGGCTGTTTCTTCAGGTACACCAGCGACTTCGAACATTACTCGACCTGGTTTTACAACGGCTACCCAGTACTCCAGAGTTCCTTTACCGGAACCCATACGGGTCTCAGCCGGCTTTGCTGTTACCGGTTTATCCGGGAAAATCTTGATCCAAACCTTACCGCCACGCTTCATGTAACGTGTCATGGCAATACGGGCTGCCTCTATCTGATTTGATTTAATCCAACAGGGTTCCGTAGCGACGATTCCGAACTCGCCCATGGTAATCTTATTGCCTCTTAAGGCTTTACCTGCCATTGAGCCGCGGAACTGCTTACGACGCTTTACTCTCTTCGGCATTAACATTATTTATCGCTCCCTTCCTTGTTTCCCTTCGCAGGAAGTACTTCGCCCTTGTAGATCCATACCTTTACGCCAATCTTGCCGTAGGTGGTATCTGCCTCTGCGAATCCATAGTCAATATCTGCTCTTAAGGTCTGCAGCGGAATGGTGCCCTCGCTGTAGAACTCTGTACGGGCCATATCGGCTCCGCCTACACGACCTGCTACTGCTGTCTTGATTCCCTTTGCGCCAGCCTTCATGCTTCTCTGCATGGTGGACTTCATGGCACGACGGAAGGATACACGATTCTCAAGCTGCAGCGCGATGTTCTCGGCTACTAACTGTGCATCACGATCCGGTCTCTTGATCTCCTTGATGTCTACGATAAGCTTCTTGTCAGTATAGCCTGCAAGCTCTGCTTTTACCTTCTCAATCTCGGAACCGCCCTTGCCGATAACTACGCCCGGCTTTGCGGTGTAGATGATAACCTTTACTCTGTCAGAAGCGCGCTCAATCTCAATCTTGGACACGCCTGCATTGTATAATTTCTTCTTCAGGAATTTACGGATGTTGTAGTCCTCTACAAGATAATCAGCGAAGGAATCTTCTGCATACCATCTGGAATCCCAATCTTTAATAACGCCGACTCTGAGGCCGTGCGGATTAACTTTCTGTCCCATGCTTTACCTCCTATTTCTCATCAAGCACAATTGTGATGTGGCTCATTCTCTTCTCGATTCTGTAAGCCCGGCCCTGTGCTCTCGGTCTGATTCTCTTCATTGTAGGTCCTTTGTTGGCGTAGCACTCCGCCACGTAAAGGTTATCCCGGTTCATTCCATTGTTGTTCTCAGCATTTGCAATTGCTGATTTTAACAGCTTCTCAATCAGTGTGGAAGCATATCTCGGATTGTACATAACAATACCAAGTGCTGTCTGTACATCCTTGCCACGAATGGCATCTAATACGAAGCATGCCTTCTGAACGGATACGCGAGCGTAGGACAGCTTGGCTGACGGCCTTGTATCCTTCTGGGCATTTCTCTCTCTCTTTATCTGACTTCTATGTCCCTTAGCCATTGGATGAGTCTCCTTTCAAAAAGTAGTTGCGATTAACGTTTGGATTTCTTCTCGTCTTTGCCATGTCCACGGTAGGTTCTGGTGGGAACGAACTCTCCGAGCTTATGTCCTACCATATCCTCTGTGATGTATACCGGAACATGCCTTCTTCCGTCATGAACTGCGATTGTATGACCAACCATCTGCGGAAAGATGGTGGAACGACGGGACCAGGTCTTGATCACGGTCTTTTCACCTGTTTCGTTCATCGCATTTACTTTTTTCAGTAAGCTTTCGTCTGCAAATGGTCCTTTTTTTAATGAGCGAGCCATGGTTTTTCCTCCTTACTTGAATGTTTTACCGTCTCTTCTTCTTACAATTAACTTGTTAGACTGCTTGTTCTTCTTTCTTGTCTTCAGACCAAGAGCAGGCTTGCCCCACGGTGTACTGGGACCCGGACGACCGATACCGGTCTTTCCTTCTCCACCACCGTGCGGATGGTCGTTGGGGTTCATAACAGAACCGCGGACGGTGGGACGGATGCCCATGTGACGCTTACGGCCGGCCTTACCGATGTTAATCAGGTTATGCTCCGCATTTCCTACAACACCGATGGTTGCGCGGCAGTTTAAGGAAACCATTCTCATCTCGCCGGAGGGAAGACGTAAGGTTGCGTACTTTCCTTCCTTTGCCATAAGCTGTGCGCTGTTTCCTGCGGAACGAACCATCTGGCCGCCCTTGCCGGGATGAAGCTCAATATTATGAATCTGAGTACCTACGGGAATCTCGGATAAGGGCAGGCAGTTGCCGATTCTCACCTCTGCCTCAGGTCCGTTCATAACCTTCATGCCATCCTTTAAGCCCTGGGGTGCAAGGATGTATGCCTTCTCGCCGTCTGCGTAGCAGATAAGTGCGATGTTAGCGGTACGGTTGGGATCGTACTCAATTCCGATAACAGTTGCCGGTACTCCGTCTTTTCTTCTCTTGAAATCAACGAGTCTGTATTTTCTTCTGGAACCGCCTCCGCGGTGTCTTACGGTAATTTTACCCTGATTGTTACGACCGGCGTTCTTGTTTAAGGAAACAAGCAGCGCCTTCTCCGGCTCCTTCTTGGTGATCTCCGAGAAGTCGGAACCTGTCATATGTCTTCTGGAAGGTGTATATGGGTTATATGTTTTAATTCCCATTACAGTTCACTCCTTTCGTTTCTGCGTTTATTGTCATGCTTTGCTGCATATATTTGCCGTCGGACCTTCGCATCCGGTGCTTACAGTCCCTCGAAAATCTCGATATCTGCGCTCTCGGCGGTAAGCTGTACGATGGCTTTCTTGGTCTTGGCGGTCTTGCCTACTACCATGCCCCGTCTCTTCTTCTTGCCGTCCAGGTTCATTGTGTTTACGCTCTTTACCTTGGTTCCTGCGAACATCTTCTCAACGGCTTCTTTTACCTGAGACTTTGTTGCGTCCGTGTGAACCAGGAAAGTATATTTCTTTTCGCCCATAGCAGCCATACTCTTCTCAGTGATGATTGGCTTCCGGATGACATCATAATACTTTAAATCTGCCATTATGCGTACACCTCCTCGATTGTTGCTACTGCGTCCTTGGTTACGATAACCGTGCTGTATTTCAGAATGTCAAATACGTTGATGGTATTTGTCAGAGCTGTCTTTACATCCGGGATGTTTCTTGCGGACATTACCACGTTCTTGTCATTGTCATTCAGAACTACAAGCGCCTTGGTGGTTTTCAGGTTATCCAGAACGTTTTTGAAGTTCTTTGTCTTAATCTCGTCAAATTTCAGCTCGTCTACTACAATGAGCTTCTTCTCCTGAACTCTGGAGGTCAGAGCGGACTTGAGTGCCAGTCTCTTCTCCTTCTTGTTCAGACGAATGGTGTAATCTCTCGGTGTGGGAGCGAATACCACTCCGCCGCCCGTCCACTGGGGCGCTCTCGTTGAACCCTGTCTTGCATGACCGGTTCCTTTTTGTCTCCAGGGCTTTCTTCCGCCGCCGGATACTTCGGAGCGGGTCTTTGCCTTCTGCGTTCCCTGACGCTTATTTGCAAGCTGTGCCACAACAGCCATGTGTACCAGGTGCTCGTTTACTTCCACACCGAATACAGCATCGTTTAAGTCCATTGTGCCAACTTCCTTACCTTCCATATTGTAAACAGATACTGTTGCCATCTGTAAGTCCTCCTTTCCGCTAAAGATTATTTGCTAACCTTTACTGTCTCTTTAATTGTAACTAAAGATTTTCTGGGTCCGGGAACCGCGCCCTTTACCAGAAGCAGGTTGTTCTCCGCATCTACGCGAACAATCTCAAGGTTCTGAACGGTCACTCTCTTGTGGCCCATCTGTCCGGGCATTCCTTTTCCCTTGAACACCTTGCTGGGATCGGAACATGCGCCGTTGGAACCCTGATGACGATGGAACTTGGAACCGTGGGTCATGGGTCCTCTGTGCTGTCCGTGTCTCTTGATGGCGCCCTGGAAGCCCTTACCTTTGGAAATGGCGGTTGCGTCTACCTTGTCTCCTGCCTCGAAGATGTCTGCTTTAATCTCCTGTGCCAGTGTGTAGCTTTCCGCATCCTCAAGCTTCAGCTCTCTTACATATCTTTTATAAGAAACGCCGGCCTTCTCGAAGTGACCCTTTAAGGGCTTGTTCACCAGCTTTTCTCTCTTGTCAACAAAGCCTACCTGTACGGCGCTGTAGCCGTCATTCTCTGCTGTCTTTACCTGTGTTACCACGCAGGGCCCTGCCTGAAGTACGGTAACCGGTGTCAGCACGCCGTCTTCGTTGAAAATCTGTGTCATTCCAACTTTGGTTGCCAAAATTGCTTTCTTCATTTCTCTTCCTCCTTATTTCTCTACAGCGGAACGCACTTGCACCTTTCAGGTGTCCCTCTATGCCAAAAACAGGCAGACAGAGGAAACGTTCATTCTAGCTGAAGGATTACTTTGATTTCATCTTAATATCGATGTACACGCCTGCCGGCATCTCCAGTCTGGACAGTGCGTCTACTGTCTTCTGGGTCGGTGTAATGATATCAATGAGTCTCTTATGAGTCCTCTGCTCGAACTGCTCTCTGGAGTCTTTGTACTTGTGTACCGCCCGCAGAATGGTAACTACCTCTTTCTTAGTGGGAAGGGGTACCGGTCCGCTTACCTGTGCTCCGTTCTTTTTTACAGTTTCGATGATCTTCTTTGCGGATGCATCCACCAGCTGATGGTCATACGCCTTCAATGTGATTCTCATTACCTGAGTTGCCATAAAAAAAGTCGCCTCCTTTTCGTACTTTTAAGACCAGTACGACAAGCGGTGACTGTACACTCTCCCGTGTGTATCCTGTTCGTAAACGGAAAATCACACGTTGTTTCCACTTTTCTGCCATGCTTTTTGACATCAGGTGCTTTATTGATGCCGCAGCTTGACGTGGACTGTTATCTTGTACAGTGACTTGTCGCCAGTTTCCTAACTTGACATTCGCTCCACGGAAAAACCTGCCTGTAGGGGCAGCAACCTCACGCTTCACAGCTATCAATGTCACAACATTTGTGATTATACAGGAAGTTTCGGGGAATTGCAAGGGATTTTTTTAAAAAAGTGCGGAAAATTTTCTTACAAATTGCACAAACTTTCACAATCATTTTTGTAAATAATGCATAATTCATTTTCTATAAGTTAAATCCCCCCTCGTTTGCCTCCCCCTTCGCTTCCTGTATACCTTCTATCTCTTAAGCATTATTTTAAAATCAATTCAATAACCGGAACTATCACATTGGGCTTTACCGGCGGCAGTTTTAACAAAAGCAGTTTTTCCCCATACGAAATGCTTGTATTCATATAAGGAACATCTCCTTCTATCATCTGAACCTCGCTGTAATCATGCAAAAACTGTGCATACTTCACTTTTCCCGCCATTCCCCTCAGCTCCAGATAAGCAAAGGGATACTCCAGCAAATGAATATACAGCCGCTTTCCGTCCTGACTCTGCGTAAGGCAGCAGCCCCTCGGCGATTCCCAGTCTTCCTCCGCCTGCGTACAGCCATAAATAGAACGGCTGTTGTATTTCATCCACTTCTCATAAGTCTCCAACGCCCGCTCCGCTCTTTCATCAAAATATCCTCTTCCGGTAGGCCCTACGTTCATAATCAGGTTCCCTCCCAGAGAAACCGTATGAATCAGCATCCCTATCAGCATTTCCGGCGATTTCCAGGTCTGTTCGTCGCGGTGATATCCCCAGGAACCGGAAAACGTCTGACATGCCTCCCATACTAATTTTTCTCCCGTTACCGGATGTGTCGCCCATTCCGTGGGCTGATGCTGCTCCGGAGTCCAGATATCCGCCTCAACCCCGGTGCGGTTATCAATAAGAATATCCGGCTGCAAATCGCGGACAGTCTTTAAAAGCTGTTCCGCTTCCCAATCATCCTTTCCCTTGCCTCTCAGATAAGGCTTTTCCGGAATCATATGGCGTTCATTGTCATAAGAAAAGTCAAACCACATAATGTCAATTTTCCCATAGTTGGTCAAAAGCTCCTTCACCTGCTTTTGCATGTACTCCGTATAGCGATGCATATCACACGTTTGGTTGTACGCCTCTATCACCTCCTGCGGATCATTTCTCCGGGGATGGTGAACATCTATGGTAAAATCGGGATGATTCCAATCAATCAGGGAATAGTATAACCCCACCCTAATTCCTTCCGCCCGAAAGGCTTCTGCATATTCCCGAATAATGTCACGGCCGTAGGGCGTATTCGTCACCTTATATTCCGTGTATTGCGAATCAAACAGGCAAAATCCGTCATGATGCTTCGCCGTCATAACGGCATAGCGCATCCCGGCTTTTCTGGCTTTCCTTGCCCACTCGGCCGGTTCAAACATATCCGGTGAGAAACATTCAAAATAGCGCTGATATTCTTGCGCCGTCATGCATTCGTTTGTCATAAGCCATTCATGGCGCGCCGCCAGAGAATACAGCCCAAAATGAATAAACATCCCGAATCGATCATTCACAAACCATTTTGCATCACCTAAAGTATCTCTTGTTTTATAAAAAGGCATTCCTATTCCTCCTCATTCAAATCGCTGCGCGATGGCACTAAAGGGTAAAGCCGCTTTGACACACCCGTGATGAGAGAAACTTTTATTCGAAAGAGTCTCATAAAAGTTTCTCTCATGCGCCTTTGCGGCTTTACCGGTCGGTAGAAATCAATTTCTAGCGCTCCATCCTCCGCTTATAGCTCTTATACTCATCTATAATCACATTGTTCATCAGCCGTTCCATAAAAACCTGGTTCTGAACCACTGACGTAAAGGAAAACAGCACCGGATAATCAATATAAGGCTCCCTTAAAGCCTCCTTATTTGAAGTAATCAGCGCCGTCCTTGCTTTTGTCTTTCGGACAAAGCTTCTGGAGCTATTTGTGGCTTTCATTCCGTTCCGGTAAATATATTGTCCCGTATTCGAAAAGATAATAATAAGCGTATCCGCATCCGCCATCCGGAAATATTCTTCCTGCTGGAGATCATGGATGCGCGTCTCCACTGTTTTACGCAGTTCAGCCATCTGAAATACAAAGTCCATAGCAACCGTCTCGGAATATACCATTCCAAAAGCCGCCACTCTCGGAGCTTCATAAAGAGCCTTAACCAGCCTTCGCACCTGCTGCATGTCAATTCCCTGCATAAACTGCTCCACATCCTTGGACAGAAGCTTCAAAAAATTATCCATGCGGTATTTCTCTATATATTTTTCCATTTCAAGGCCGGCATTCCCCGTATAAAATGATGCGTCCTTTTCACGAATTGCATTTTCCCGAAAATCCTTATAGTTTTCAAACCCCAAGGTTTTCACAAATTTGGAAAGCGTGGATTTGGACACATTGCATTTGTCCGCCACCTGTTCAATGGACATTCTGTCCAAATCCGCAACAATTTCAAGAAGCTTTCTGCAGATATGCATGGTGGTGGAATTATATTGGGTATTATTCAATAAATTTGTCAGCCGGTAGACAACAATATACATATCGCCCCTCCCATAATTTCCGAAATACCTCTTATCAGTTTCCTATGTTTCTATCAGTATACACCTGCCTCCATATAATAGCACAGCGAATATTAAGTCTCCTTTTCACTTAATATCCGCTGCCTTCGTTACTCTTTAATCTCGTGTAAGTTCTTTCAATGCATCAGCTGCCGCAGCCACCTTCTCGCTGTCCGTCTGCCAGACAGAATAGTCATCCCGCCCAGGCTGACCCATACTGGCGCCCTCCGGCCGATAACTCATAGCGCTTTCCACAGCCCGCTTTCCCGACATATGATAGGAAGCAATTCCCGTCACAGGCAGCAGCCTTCGAATGACATCCTCTCCAATGCCGCCTCCTGCCAAAATCTCAATCCTTCCGGCACTTTTCTCCTGAAGCTTGGCCAAGATCTCCCGACCGTCCCAGGCCATAACCTCCTGCCCTCCGGTCAGAATCGTCTTCATCCCCAGAGAAACCGCTTCCTCCAAAGCCCGGTAAGGATCGCGGCAATTATCAAAGGCGCGGTGCAGCGCAACATCCGCGCTTCCCGCAAGAGCTGTCAGCTCGCCCATCCGCCCCACATCCAGATTGCCGTCCGGACGCAGCATCCCAATCACGATACCGTCCGCTCCAAGCTCGCTATACATCTGAACGTCTTCTTGCAGCTGCTCAAATTCATAATCATTATAACAATAATCACCATAGCGCGGTCGAAGCAGTACCCGGACCTTCAGATCCGTATACTTCTTCACCAGCTGAAACAGCGCTTTTCCAGGCGATACTCCTCCGATGATCAGGTTGCTGCAAAGCTCAATCCTGTCCGCACCGCCCTTCTGCGCCTCTAATGCCGATGCCACACTGTCCGCACAGACTTCCAGACAATACTTCTTCATCAGACCGCTCCTATAAGTGCCAAATCCTGGAAGCATACTTCTGCTCCAGAACAGCATTGAACTCACGGCCGCCGTCAATATTAGCGCTCTTGAATACAGGCGGCTCATAGCCCTTCTCCAGCATATCCTTTAAGGCTTCATAAATGGTCTGCTGCAGAAGCAGGCAGGTACTAAAGGAAGAGGTTCCGCAAACGCGGCTGTCAAGCCCCTCCAAATCCAGTGCCGCATCGCCGAATTGAGACTGATTGTCAAGCACTACATCCGCAAACTCATACAGAAGCTTTCCGGAAGAATGACGGGAAGTAGAACTCTTGGACACCTCAAGGGCCGTTACAACAATAAGCTTCACGCCTTTTTCCTTAATAATTTGTGCCATCTCAATAGACATAGGATTTCTTCCCGAGTTGGAAATCAAGATCACCACATCATTCGGCTGAATATCAATGGTACGCATAAGGAACGGAGCATTGCCTTCCACACTTTCATACATTCCCTCCGCCTTATCGCGGATCACTTTGCTGGGAATCAGTCCTCCGGCCCGTCCGCATACCTCAATCGCACCCGCATAAGAATGTCCGCTTCCAAATGCCTGAAGGATTCCGCCGCTGCGAATTGCTTCCGAAATCAACATAGCTGCCGCGTGAATATTTTCCTGCTGGGTATCCTCCAGCTTCTGCATAATCTCACGCGCTTTCTCAAAATACTCAAATGCCATAATTAGCCCTCCCTAATCAATATGCCGGGAAATAAGCTGTCTTATTTCCCGACACTCTCTGTTCATTTCTTAATTTTCTATTTAATTTTTAATTCAAACCTTGTTTATGCCAAGAATCCAATTGCATACAGTATAATGGAAACAACCATTACAATCAAGATGGCTTTTGTTGATGTCATATTTTTCTTGCCCAGCAGCGTATACACGCCTGCTACCAAAAGCACCGGAAGCAACTTGGGCATAATCTGATCCAGAACATCCTGACCTGCAACCGTAACCTCTCCGGACACGAAGCTTGCAGCTACATTCACTCGAATTACCGAAGCTATCAAAGCGCCGACTACGGTAATACCAAGAAGCGTAGCAGCCTGAGTAATGGCGTTCAGCCTGTCTCTGGTAGAAGTAACCATCTTCATGCCCTGCTTATAGCTCATGCCAACGGTAAAATAACGTCCAACCATAAGAAGCGCCTGTACAACCATCCACAGCACAACACCGGTGGGATTGCCGTTTACGCCCATGTAAGCAGCGATAGAACCGAAGATTGTTCCAATCAGCACGCCTACGATGGTATCGCCAACGCCGGCGAAGGGTCCCATCAAACCGGTCTTAATACCGTTAACAGCTTCTTTTCCCTTAATTCCCTCAGATTCCTCGGTAGCCATATCAATACCAAGAATAAATCCGCCCATATGAGGGGTCGTATTGAAGAACTGGAGATGATTGTGCATCATGTCCTTCAATTCATCTTCTTTTGTATATAATTTTCTCAATACCGGCAGCATCGCGTAGAAATAACCGGGAGCCATCATTTTTTCATAGTTCCAGGTGATCTGGGATGCCATAATCCACCGCCAGCTAACCTTCTTTATATCTTCATCCGTAATTACCTGTTGATTAATCTTCAAATTCTCCATCTACCAAATCCTCCTGACCACTATTCCCATTAACAGCTACTACATTCTGACTCTGTGCTCCACTCTGCTTGAAAGAAATAATTGCTAATGCAAGACCGATAATCGCGACGCCTACCATTGGAACTGCCAGATATGCAGCCAGGAAGAAGCCAATCATCAGATATGATATATAATCCTTTGTAGGCAGATAACGCAGCAGAATAGCAATACCTACTGCCGGAAGCAGACCGCCGGCAACAGACAGACCGCCCATCAGCCAATCGGGCAGATACTTAATAATCAAGTCTACCAGGTCACTTCCGAAAATCAGCATCAGGAATACCGGAATTGCTCTGGAAAGGCCCCAGGGAAGCGCTCCCATCCAAGTATTACGTGCAATTGCTTTGAAATCCAACTTGTCAACAGCCTTTTCAATTCTGTTCTGGAAGAACACGTTGCTGAAGCGGGCAAGAATATCCAGCTGTACCATCAAAAGTCCTACCGGAACTGCCAGCGCAATACCGAACTCAGCGCCCTGGCCGGATGTAATCGCAAACACGGTACCTACGATAGAACCTGTCATATAGTCCGGAATGGAAGCTCCGCCGTATGTACCGATCCCCAGCATCAAAAGCTGCAGGGTCGCGCCTACCACAAGTCCCGTGGTCATGTCACCCATAATAATGCCGGCAATGGTTCCGATAATAACCGGCTGTCCTGCGCAGATATTGGTCATCAGATTTTCACAGATGCCAAAGAATGCGAGGAATGTTAATAATAAAATCTGCCAAAATTGTATTTGCATACTATATCTCCTCCTAAATTTTAAGTCCCGTAATATCCCTCTCGACACATCTTTTCCGAGAACAATTTCCGGCCGCAGTGCCTTGCGTCCGCAAATCGTTCTATGTATCTCGGGGATATTACTGATTAATTAATAAAATCACTGAATTTCTTCTTTTCATCATTGGGAACCATCTGCGCATATACAGGGATACCCTTTTTCTCTATGGATAAAATCTTTGCTTTCTCGTCAGGCGTACAGTAAACGGACTTCTTAACAGTCTCACGCCCTTCCTTCTTGCCCATATTCCCAATATTTACTTCTTTAAGTCTGACGCCGTTCTCAATCATCCGTAGAATCGTCTCCGGCTTGTTTACAACTACGAAAACTCTCTGTCCCACATAATTGCCGGCATTCAGCTTTTTGCATGCGCTGTCAACGGTCAGAATACTCAGCTTCACGCCCACAGGAACCGTTGCCTTTAATGCCTCACGTCCGATGGCATCCTGTACAATCTCGTCTCCGATCACCATAATGCGGGTAACGCTTAAGGAACGTGACCAGAAGGTTGCAACCTGACCATGAATCAGTCTTTCATCCAGACGCAGGTGCACAATTCCGTTCTCCTCCGCCGCCTCCATAGGTGCTGCAGGAGCAGGCTTCTTTTCTTCCTCCGTCTTACCCTCTCCCCCCTGAAGTACGACAGATTCCTGAGCCGCCTTTACCGCATCGCTCAGAGAATCCCCTGTATTCAGGGAAATCAACATACCAAGATTCATTCCTGCCACCAGTGCAAGCTTTGGATAGTCATGAATTACAGGCGCCGCCGCATTGTAGGGAGTTCCTCCCAGCAGGTCGGTAATGATGCCGCCGCACTCGTCCGCTCCATCCTTTTTCAGAATATCACGGTATGCTTCTTCCACTGCTTCCTTAGTCATATCATCTGTAAATGATACCACCCGGAACAGCGGAGCATCTCCTGTAATCATTTCACAGCTAGCCTTGCATGCCGCCGCATACTGGCCATGTGAAGATAAAATGTAATACATGCACTTCCCTCCTTTTCCAGACATCTCCCTCACTCAAGAGGTAATGTCTTAATGCATGGGAATATTATACATTTAATTCCAAAATAAATAGTGAAATTTCGCATTTTGGAAACTTTTTTTGTTTATTTCATTATCAGCTTCAAAATATGGTTCTTTTTTCTTTGTATAAAACAGACAACCTTAATTCGCAGAATTGTAAACCTTCTCTTTCAATCTAAAAAAAGGCTTTTTTAAGGGTAAAGACCGCGCAGCAAACCGCGTGGCCTTTACCCTTTACTTTCATCCCAATATTCGATTTCCGTGTAGATTCACGGAGCGGAAACGCACAGGATTCAGATATTCCTACTGCCGTCTTTTTTACCCATCCACATTTCCCGACCGCACATCCGCAAATTCTTTTAATATTTCCTCCGAAGGAGCCTTTGTCGCAAGGCTTACTCCGACAATAAGCGCCAGACTGATCACAAAGCCAACTGCCAGAGAATAAAGTCCGGTAGCTGCTCCTAAAGTCTGACCATTCACCAGCGGCAGATAGTCCCACACCAGAACGGTCAGGGCACCGGAAACAATTCCGGCAACAGCGCCCGGCAGATTGGTGCGCTTCCAATAAAGAGAAAGAATCACCAGCGGTCCGAAAGCCGCTCCAAAACCTGCCCATGCATTTGATACCAATCCCATAATACTGCTGTCCGGGTCAAGCGCAATTATATATGCCAGCACAGCTACCGCAAGCACCGTAACACGGCTGATCCCCAGCACCTTCTTGGAATCCGCCTCAGGATTCAGCACTTGGTGATATAAGTCCTCAGACACGGCAGAGGCCGTAACCAAAAGCTGAGAATCTGCCGTGGACATAATCGCTGCCAGAATACCGCAAAGGAACAGACCTCCGACAAAAGGCAATGCCAAATCTTGTGTAAAGACTTTGGTAATCATTTCAATAAATACGTTCTCCGCAGAGCCTGCACCGTCCATTCCCAGAACTACAGGATAGAGGTAGGCCCGGCCAATCACGCCGAGAGCGCAGGCAAAGGCAAGAGACAAGGTACACCAGATAATGGCAATCCAACGCGATTTCCGAATCTCCTTCTCATCCCGCACCGCCATAAAACGCACCAGGATGTGAGGCATTCCGAAATAACCAAAACACCATGCAAACTGAGAGAAAATCTCCATTCCCGTATAAGCCTTACCGCCGCTGTGCATCAGATTCAAAAAGGATTCCGAACCGCCTGCCACGCCGCTGGTATCCAAAAGAGAGGTCAAATTGCCGCTCCCCACCAGGAACAGAGCTGCAATCGGAACTGCAAGTATACCTACCAGCATCAACATTCCCTGGATAAAATCCGTGACGCAGACAGCCATAAATCCCCCCATAAAGGTATACAGCAGGATAACTGCCGCTCCAATCGTCAGCGCAATCCTGTAGTCCAGGCCGAATACCAGATGGAACAGCTTTCCGCCTGCTGCCAGCGCAGACGCCGTGTAGACCAGGAAAAAGATGACAATTACAACCGAAGATATCATCAGCAGAATCCTCTTTTTGTCATGAAAACGATTCTCAAAATATGCCGGCAGGGTCAGGGAATTATTGGCCCGAATCGTATAACGGCGCAGCTTCCCGGAGACAAAGACCCAATTCAGGATAGTTCCCGTCAAAAGGCCAATGGCAATCCAGGCTTGACCTGTACCATAGGCATAAACCGCTCCCGGAAGCCCCATCAGGAGCCAGCCGCTCATATCGGAAGCCTGAGCCGACAGAGCCGCCACCCAGCCGCCCAATCCTCTTCCTCCAAGGAAGTAATCCTCTGAGTTATTGGTTTTCTTCATATAGACGGCGCCAATCGCTATCATCATTATCATGTACGCCGCAAATGCGGCAATAATCCAAACTGTTGAACTCATTGCTAACACTCCTCCATCTTCTTATAGCTCCAATCGCTATGTTCGATTATAACAGTACTTTTCAGAATATACCAGAGTTAGACTAAAAACTAGACTAAAGTCTATACGTTATTCTTTACAAATGGAAAAATCCCTTGATTTATCAAGAGATTTTTATTATACTATCTATTATATATTCTATTATTACATGGGAGGCGCCAAAAATTTTGTATAATATTTAAAAGATGCCTTTTACTCCTCCTCACATTCTACGAACCGCCGCTCCATCTGTGCCAGAACATCCGCTATCCCATTTTTTCCTTCTTTCAATAGCCGCTCCGCATCTGCTTCCTCAAGGGCCGCTGTCATTAACATAGGAAGATTCATCCCGGATATAAGTGCGGCTCCACACTCCTCCGTCAGCTGCTGCAGGGCCAGATTACAAGGGGTACCTCCCATTACATCGCAAAACACAAGCGGATCTCCATACTGCCGTGCCTCCTTATATGCCTTCCGCAGTCTGTGCGCAAACTCATCCGTATTATCCGAGCTGCCCAGGCATACTGCCGATACCTGGGGGCACTCACCGCAAAGCATTTCAAGAGATTCCTTTATCCCTTCCGCAAAACGACCGTGGCTAATTAATACAATTCCTCTCATATCCTTCTCCCGGCATGTCAGCCCATCAATAAGTCCATAAAGTTCAATTCCGTGTCCGCAGGCACCAATTGAGATGTAAAACGGATTTTCTCACTTAAATCTTGAAAAATCTTTTCATCTTCCGGTGTAACATTTACAGCCTTCTTTACAAATCTTGTATTCGTTTTTCCGGACATATTTCCTACGTTCACCAAATCCAGCTCCAAGCCTTCCTCTACAATCTCCTTTAAGGTCTGCGTACCCTTTACCACAATGAATACACGTTCCTTTTCATACTTTCCGCTGTTTATGTTCTCCACCGCCTTCTTCGGCGAAAGTATGGAAAGCTTAATACCCTGAGGGCAAGCCATTTTTAATGCAATCTTCTGGATTTCCGTCTTGGCCGCCGCCTGGTCTATGACCATAAGCCGATCTATCTTTAGATGCCCGGTCCAGGCTGCCGCGATCTGGCCATGAATCAGCCTTTCATCAATACGCACATTCACGATTTCTTTTCTCATTTATTTCATCCCTTTTACAAATTGCTCCGTAATAAAATGCGGCCGGGTAATCGCACTGCCGACTGTTACCGTCCATGCTCCGCAGTCAAATGCCCGTTTCACCTGCTCCGGTCTGTGGAACCGTCCCTCAACATTGACCGGAAGCTTCACGCTCTTCACCAACTCTTCAATCAATTCGTAATCCGGCTCTGTTGATTTTCTGCTGTAATGGGTATAGCCCGCAATCGTAGTTGACACAATATCCGCCCCGCCGTCCTCCGCCAAAAGCCCTTCTTCCAGGGTGCTTACCTCACCCATAACAAGTACATCCAGGCTATCCTTTATCTGCCTTATAAGCTCTGAGATATCCTTTTGGGTACGGCCGCCTCTAAGTGTAGCGTCCACTGCTATAATATCCGCCCCAGCATAATAGACTGCCTGCGCGGCCTCCAGTGTAGGCGTTATGATTACATCCCGCATTTTATCGTAATGCTCCGGCATAATCTTATTAATTCCGAATATCGGCAAATCTACATGTCTGCGAATCGCACTTACATTTTCCGGCCAGCTTGCGCGGATTGCACTGGCACCGCCCTGCCGGGCGGCAATTGCCAGCTTCACCATAACATCTACACCGTATAATGGTTCATGTGAGAACGCCTGACAAGATACGACAAGTCCTCCTAAAAGATCTTCTATTAATTTTTTCCGCTTCTCCTTCATAGTCTTTCCCCTTTAAGCAATGATTCCCAGGAATTTGCCCGCCAGGCAAATGACAAATAATCCAATCATTATTTTTCCCATAGAGATCTTCTTCTTATCCATCAGGTACCAGCAGGCAATCGTAATGAGAAGCGGAAGCGCTCCCGGAAATATTCCATCTAGAATTCCCTGAATATTCATCGTCATCTCGCCGGAAGTATAGGTCCATCCAATTCCAAAGGAGACATACTGTCCGGTAATACAGCCTACAATTACAAGGCCCAGGATATTTGCAAAACGCACCGCCTTATCCATAATACCACTTTCATAGATTGTCTGAACTGCTGTTATTCCCGACTTGTACCCCCATTTATATGTAAGCCAGGTAAACGGAATCATAATCACCAGCCACGCTGCGGCATAAAACAGCGGTCCTGCAGCACTGCCATTCTCTCCCACCAGCCCAAGACCTATGCTCAAAAGGATTGGTGTCAGAGTTCCGATAAACAGAGAATCGCCTATTCCTGCAAATGGTCCCATCAAACTTGTCTTCACACTCTGAATCAATTCATCCGGAACTTCTTTTCCGCAGGCCCGCTCCTCTTCCATACCAAGAGCAATCCCCGTTACCATCGCGCCCACCATAGGCTGTGTATTATAGAACTGTGTATGCCGCAGCATCAATGCCTGTTTGTCTTCTATTTTATTATAGAGCTTATCCGCCATTTTCCCCATTACGCCTGCAAAAGCCGGGGCCTCCATGCGTTCCATATTCTGGCAGGACAGCGCAAACATCATCCAGTATACATAAGACCAAAAAACATCTTTGCGGGACAGCTTTGATTTTACAGTCGTCTCATTCATCCTCTTCTACCTCCATTTCCCCGTTGCCTCTGCCGGACGCTCCATAACGAATATCCAGGAATCCCAAAAAGCAGGCTGCTATCGTTGCTGCTATAATCGGCATTCCAAGAACCTTGATCATCAAAAAGCCTACTAAAAAATATAACAACTCCATATTTTTCTTTAAAACAAACCGAAGCAGCATAGCAAAGCCAACCGCCGGCAGCACCTTGCCAAAGGATACGAACGCATCTCCCAGCCATGTAGGAATCGCCGCAACCAGATTCGTAATAAACTCCTGTCCAAAATAACAAGCTAAAAAAATAGGTACAAAACGAGCTAAAAATTGTACACTTGACGCGTAAACAGGTACATTCGCCGCCTTTTGAATCTTCCCCTCCGAAATCCATTGTTCCTGCTTTCTGACCCAGAATACGTTCACTGAGGCAACTACATAAACCAGGGATACTCCCAAAAAGCTTAACGGAACAGCCAATCCCAAGGCATACTCCGTATCCGCCCCTGCTACCATAGCAAGCGGTATTCCCATCCACGCTGCAAAATTCAAATCTGCCGGCATAGATAAGCCTGGTGTTACAAGCCCGATATAAAGTGTCTGCACCGCAGCTCCCATCAAAATACCCGTTTGTATATCCCCCAATATGATTCCTATGATGAAGCCCGAAACCAGCGGCCTGCCCATTGTATACCAGCCGCCCAGCTGTCCAAAGACCCAAGGGCTGTAATTTGAAGACAAATATCCAAATAGCGCTATCAGTATCGCCTGAAATAGATTCATATAATCCCTCCTAATGACATTCTATATAGTCTATATACCCCATTTTCTCAGATCCGGTAAAGCCTTTCTAAGTACTGCTTCTCCAGCCTTTCGTTGTATTCCCGGCCTCCGTCAATATTCTGAGACTTGTAAACCGGCGGCTGATATCCGCGGGATACCATTATCTGCGCCGCCCGGTAGGTTACGGCCTGCATCAGAATGGCTGTGGTGATGGTAGACATTCCGCATACCTTGGTATCCACACCCTCTACATCCAGACAAGAATCTCCTGTGGGAATCTTATTGTCCAGAACCACATCGGCAACCTCAAACAACCTCAATCCGCTGCTATGCCTGCCGGACAGCCCCCTGGAGGCTTCCAAAGAAGTAACAGCCACTATCTTCGCTCCCTTTTCCTTACTTCCCAGGGCAATCTCTATAGGCAGGGGATTGCGTCCTGAATTGGAGATAACTACTACTACATCGTTTTCTCTCACATCTACCTTTTTCATAAACGCAGCTCCCACTCCCTCCACTACCTCATAGGCGCCTCCTGCCGGCTCCTTAATATTCTTAGTAGGGATAAAACCTCCTGCCCGGTGGGTCAGCTCCAGCGCTCCCGCATTGGAATGTCCCGCTCCAAATGCCTGAATAATACCTCCGCTGATAATACTTTCCGCAAAGAGCCTTGCCGCAGCCTCAATATTCTCCTGCTCAGATTCTTTTACTTTTGCAAGCAGGGTTTCCACATAGTTAAATACCTTATTCTCCACTTTTTCTCCTTCCTGTCTCAACTTTTCCGTTTACAATAAATTCATGAATTTATAATTTATATTATTGATCAATTTTATGAATTTGTCAACCATTATATTGCAAAAAACAAAACAGCTGTAAAAATGAATAAACATTTCCTCCCAATACACCCTTTCTTTTGCTAAATCAGAAACTTTTTCAAATGCAATCACATTGATTCCTGCAAATTTCTATGTTACAATAATTACCAAATGAACCATTTTCCAGCTTTTTATAGGAATTTTATAGAATTATTGAGTCAAAATATTTTAACTATTTAAGGAGATTTCTCATGTACAACGCAAGACTGCGCGCCGTTTCTGACAAGCTTACAAAAGCAGAAAAGAAAATTGCGGATTATTTAGAAGACTCTTCCAAGGAAGGAAGAATTATGACATCTTATGAACTGGCCGAACAGTTAAATATCGGCCAGTCTACCATTATTCGTTTTTCAAAAAAATTGGGGTATCACAGCTTTCGGGAGCTTCAGGTAGATTTGGTACACTCCCCTGCCTCTGCCGCCTCCATAGAAGATATTGCCGTGAATGAATCTACCAAGGCAACCAATTTTAAAATCACAAAGCAATATCAGGAGATCATTGATCTGACCTACGCACAAAACAGCGACGCTGTTATTGAAGAAACCATTCAGCGCATTAAAGAAGCACGCCGCATCCTCATCCACGGCATCGGAAATTCGAATCTATTTGCCAAGTATTTTGCCACTCAGCTTACTACGATTGGTGTAGTGGCTTCCAGCAGCAGCAATAATCACGCCATTTACTCCACAATCGCCTGTTATACATCGAAGGATTTGGTGATCCTTATATCTGAGTCCGGGGAAACGCCTGAGATTCTTCAGGCAGCCAAAATCGCCCAAGCCTATCACGTCCCTGTGATATCTATGACCAGAGCCGTAAAAAATAAGCTCTATGATTATTCCGATATTATTCTGCGCACCGTGAACCGCATGAGCCAAACGCGCCTGGAAACCATGACCATGCGCTGTTCCCAGCTCTGCCTGATTGATATGATTTATCTGAATCTTTTTAAGACAGATTATGAACATTATCTGGATGTATTGGACAATTCAAGAATTATCTGCTCCACAAAGGACAAATAGACTCAATCCTCCGATTTCCCTTTTTGTCGGATCTTATCCAGCAGCATCGGCATCACACGGGCGCCGTAAGCCTTTAAAGCGTATTCCCCATTGCAAATGCACCAATCATAAAGCAACGCCCGCTCACAGAGAGCATAAAGCTTTGTAATCTCATAGGAGGACATATCGGAGGTCAGCTCACCTTTTTTCTGCCCTTCCGAGACAATCTCATTGAGCAGCCGGTAGTACAGGCGATTTTGATCCAGCAGATGCTTCTCTCCTCTTGTAATCAGCTGAGAGGAGTATAGAGAGGCAAGCAATTCTCTGGACACGCTGGTTTCAATCATGCCAAACAATTCCTGGTTCAGATAAATCAGCTTATCAAAACTGTCCGTCTCCGGTTCAAGCTGCGGCAGAAGTTCTTCGTACTTATCGTCAAAGAGATAGGACAGAGAGCTTAACAGGGCGTCCTTTCCGTCAAAGTAGTGATAAAAGGTCCCCTTAGAAGTCCCCGCCTCCCGGATAATCTCATCCACAGTGGTGTCATCATAGCCCTGCCTGTAGAACAGCTTCCAGGCTGCCGTTACAATCTTCTTTTTTGTCAGCTGTTTTTTTTGCTTCGCCATTGCCGCCTCCGTCTTGACGCTTTCTCTTGTTCCTAGTATAATATGGGAGTTTACTGATTGCAACAACATTACATCGCATGATTTGACGAGCGTCAGAGAGGTATATGATATGTGGATAGCTGATAATTGGAAGGATTATAAAATTCTGGATACATCCGGAAGAGAAAAACTAGAGCAATGGGGCAACTATCTGTTAGTTCGGCCCGATCCCCAGGTTATCTGGAATACCCCGCGCTCTCATAAGGGCTGGAAGCAAAAGAACGGCCATTACCACAGAAGTAAAAAGGGCGGCGGCGAATGGGAGTTTTTCAATCTGCCCCAGCAATGGAGCATCCAATATAAGCCGGATACACCCGAATCCCTTACCTTCCAATTAAAGCCTTTCAGCTTCAAGCACACAGGCTTGTTTCCGGAACAGGCTGCTAACTGGGACTGGTTTAGCACAAAGATACGTTCCGCCGGACGCCCTGTCAAAGTCCTGAACCTCTTTGCATACACAGGAGGCGCTACCTTAGCCGCTGCAAAAGCCGGCGCGTCCGTCACACACGTAGACGCCTCTAAAGGCATGGTAGGCTGGGCCAAGGAAAACGCCCGCTCCTCCGGATTGGAAGCTGCTCCTATTCGTTGGATTGTGGACGATTGTGTAAAGTTTGCGGAACGCGAAATCCGGCGTCAAAACCGCTATGATGCAATTATAATGGACCCTCCTTCCTATGGGCGGGGACCCAAGGGGGAGATCTGGAAGATAGAAGACGCTATCTTCCCCCTGATTCAGCTATGCAGCCAGCTTTTAAGCAGTAAGCCTTTGTTCTTTCTTGTCAACTCTTATACAACAGGGTTAGCCCCTGCCGTGCTGACTTACATGCTGGCTACTGCCTTAAAACAATTCAGGGGAACTGTGGATTCTCAGGAAATCGGCCTTCCGGTAACATCTTCCGGACTGATTCTTCCGTGCGGCGCCAGCGGACGATGGGAGACAACATAGATTTCTTATACTTTTTCCCTCAGTGTGCCAGAGGCCGCCAAGGATATTAATATTAAAAAACGGTGTCAGGAAACGTCCGCCTTCCTCACACCGCTTTCTTTTTATTCTTTAATAGTAATAGCCTGCACTGTCAACAGCCGCTATGATAGCTGTGCCGAAAATAATAAGCATTACGAACACAAAAACCAATCTGATTGCATAAAAAATCAGAGCAGCTTTAAAATAATTGGACTTGCTTCTCTTCTCCGTTTTACTGAAGGCCCATACAAACATCATGACAATATCCACACAGGGAATCATCATCACAAGCATTGCAATCATCCACTCGCCCATGCTCATAGGCTCTTCTAACTCATCCTGAGACTGATACTGGTATTGAAGCTGCGTCTGAATACTGGGCTGCGCCGGCTGATACTGATTGCCGCCGTAAGTGTTCTGCTCCTGATTTTCGGAATTATTATACATATCATCCATAACTCTTTCCTCCTCATGCTTAATCTTAAATGCTCTGTTTCAGTGTATCACTTTTCCCCTTATTTCGCAACTTTTTCCATACATTTCTCATATAGTTACCCTTCGCTCCGCATCCGGCAGCACAGCGACGCCCTATGGCTGCCATTTCAGTTCTATGGGGAAGCCGGTTTTGATGCGGAGCAGATACAATAAAATAGCTCCCAAAAGAAGTATCACCGGCAGAAAGGTCAATATCTTCGGTTTTCTGTCCAGTATATAACGATTGACTGCAAATAATATGGCAAGAAAGATCCATCCAAATACCAATGGCTGGAGCCTCCATGCTTCCTGCAAGTGTCCCGTCAAAACAAGCATCAAAGCCCGAGTCATGCCGCACCCCGGACAAGGCAGATGCAATGCAATCATCATAGGGCAGAACTGCCCAAACAGTATATGGACTGTCACATAATATATCGCAATTCCCAGGACAGCGTACCGCAGATTGTACAAATCTTTTCCCAAACGCCGCAATCCGGCTCTGATTCTCTCCATGCTTTCCACTCTCACTCAAATACGGAATCGTCTTATTCTTCTATTCCCATGTCAAACTATATTCCCTGCGGTATAAAAAGAGGACCATCTTTGCGACAGTCCCCCATTCTTACTTCATTTGTCTTGCTTTCACTTAAGCCTTGCCTGCACTGCCCAATACATTCTGGATCTTATGAGCTACAACAGCCTTCACGTTAGCACGTGCAACAGTCAGATACTGTCTCGGATCAAAGTAATCCGGATGCTCCTGCATAACCTGACGAATACCTGCGGTCAGACCAAGACGAAGGTCGGAGTCAATGTTGATCTTGCAGACAGCAGATCTTGCAGCCTCACGCAGCTGATCCTCCGGAACGCCGATAGCATCCTTCAAGGCTCCGCCGTTCTCGTTGATAATCTTTACATACTCCTGAGGAACGGAGGATGCACCATGAAGAACAATCGGGAAGCCCGGGATTCTCTGCTCAATCTCGTGAAGAATATCAAAACGAAGCTGGGGCTTTGTACCCGGCTTAAACTTGAATGCGCCGTGGCTTGTACCAATAGCAATTGCAAGAGAATCCACACCGGTCTTGGTTACGAACTCTTCTACTTCATCCGGCTGTGTATAGGAGGAATCCTCATCCGATACATTCACATCATCCTCAATACCTGCCAGCTTGCCAAGTTCAGCCTCTACTACTACATTGTGAGCATGTGCGTACTCAACAACCTTCTTTGTAATCTCAATATTCTCCTCAAAAGAATACTTGGAAGCATCAATCATAACGGAAGAAAAGCCGCCGTCCACACAGGACTTGCAGATCTCAAAGTCTGCGCCGTGATCCAGATGCAGAGCAATCGGGATGTTCGGATTCTCAATGATCGCTGCCTCAACTAACTTGGTCAGATAAGTATGGTTTGCATACTTTCTGGCCCCTGCGGATACCTGCAGGATAATAGGCGAATTAAGCTCGCCGGCTGCTTCTGTGATAGCCTGTACGATTTCCATGTTGTTCACATTGAAAGCGCCGATTGCATAGCCGCCTTCATATGCCTTCTTAAACATCTCTGTTGTTGTTACTAAAGCCATTGTTATCATCCTCACTTTTCATGAAATTTTAACGGTTATAGCTAGTATACTACAAATTGGAAAATTCATCAATCCGGAATTATATTTTTTTCTAAAAACCTTCTGGACTTCCATTCCATTCTGTGATACGTTGTTTATTGGATATTACGGAACTTAGACTAATCCGGCTAAGAAATGTCAAGTACTTTTGAAAAATAATTTCTGCCGGCCGGTAAAGCCGTAAAGGCGCACGAAAGAAACTTTCATGAGTGCCCTTTCGAATGAAAGTTCTCTCATCACAGGTGTTCCGAAGCAGCTTTACCCTTTAGTGCTGTCGCGCAACGACTTTTAATAGGAGGATTGTATGGGTGGATTTTTTGGTGTTGCTTCCAAAAGCGACTGTTTATTTGACTTATTCTTTGGAGTAGATTATCATTCTCATCTCGGTACCAGACGGGGCGGCATGGCCGTATACGGAGCGGAAAAAGGCTTTGACCGTGCCATCCATAACATCGAGAACACACCATTTCGAACAAAATTTGATAAAGATATGCGGGAGATGGCGGGCTATCTGGGAATCGGCTGTATCTCCGACTATGAACCTCAGCCTCTTATCGTCCGCTCCCATCACGGCACCTTTGCTATCACAACAGTAGGCAGAATTAATAACACAAAGGAAATCACAGATCTGATTTTTGACAAAGGAAATGCTCATTTTCTGGAAATGAGCGGCGGTGATATCAATCCTACGGAATTGGTCGCCGCTATTATCAATCAAAAGCTCAATCTGATTGAAGGCATCCAATATGCCCAGGAGATCATAGACGGTTCTATGACCTTTTTGATTATGACACCCCTGGGGATATATGCCGCTCGTGATAAAATGGGCCGAACACCGGTTGTCATTGGTCAGAAGGAGGATGCTTATTGTGTATCTTTCGAAGACTTTGCTTTCTTAAATCTGGGATATTCAAGCGTCAAAGAATTAGGCCCCGGTGAAGTTGTAATCCTCACACCGGACGGTGTTAAGACATTGATTCAACCCGGAAAGGACATGAAGATTTGTACCTTTCTCTGGGTATACTACGGATATCCCGCCAGCTCCTATCAGGGTCTGAGCGTAGAACAGATGCGTTACAACTGCGGAGCTAAAATGGCACAAAGAGACAATGTAAAGCCGGATACGGTAGCCGGCGTCCCTGATTCCGGAATTGCCCATGCGGTAGGCTATTCCAATGCCTCCGGAATCCCCTTTACCCGGCCCTTTATCAAATATACCCCGACCTGGCCCCGCTCCTTCATGCCTACGATTCAGAGTAAGCGGAACCTGATTGCCAAAATGAAGCTTCTTCCCGTTCATGAATTGATCGAAGGAAAAAGCCTGCTGCTAATTGACGATTCTATTGTTCGGGGTACACAGCTTGGGGAGACAACGGAATTTTTATATCAGAGCGGTGCAAAAGAGGTTCATATCCGCCCGGCCTGTCCGCCTATTCTTTACGGATGTAAATATCTGAACTTCTCTCGTTCCTCTTCTGAGATGGATCTCATCGCCAGAAGAGTGATTGAAAAATTGGAAGGAGGCTCCGTAACAGAGGAAATTCTTCAGGAATATGCCGATCCGGAATCAGAAAAATATGAACAAATGCTGGAAGAAATCCGCTGTCAGCTAAACTTTACTTCTCTGCGCTACAATCGGCTGGATGATATGATTGAGTCAACCGGCCTTCCTGCGGAAAAGCTTTGCACTTACTGTTGGAACGGAAAAGAATAATGCCAACCAAAAGGGCTGTCTTATTGCAATTAAGGCAGCCCTTCTCTACTTACTCTTTCTATTACTTCATAAACCGATCAATCGCACTTGTTAATTCCTCAATCGCCTCATGATCTCCACACTCCACCGCGTCCACAAGACAATGCTCAATGTGATCCTTTAAGATCACCTTAGCCGTATTGTTGATAGCGGCCTTCACTGCGGAGAGCTGCACCAAAACCTCGCTGCAGTCCCGGCCCTCCTCCACCATGCGCTTCACGGACTCCATATGCCCGATGGCCCGGGAGAGGCGATTTAATACGGCCTTTGTATTTTGATGGGTGTGGGTATGCATGTGGGTATGTTTCTCCGTATGTCCGTGTTCATGCACATGTTCGTATACGGTTCCGTCCTCTGCTATATGAGTATGCTTGTCGCTCATTTTCTTTCTCTCGCTTTTCTCTTAAATTTGTCCTGCATAAGTATAGCATACCCCAAAAAGAAAGGCAATCCGCCCCATAGGGATATAATTTTGCATTTCATCCCAATTACGCATCTTTTCCGCCGACTTCCGGATATTCCCTCTAAAACAATTGTATATTTTGTAATCTCCTTATATGTCAGACATAGGACAAACGACAATAAAAGCAACAAGCCGCAGCCAAGTTCTTAAATCCCCCTTGACTGCGGCTTATCCTTACATCACTTACTGTTCCTTTACAATTCGCAGTTATTCACTGTCCGCGGGAACGGAATCACATCCCGGATATTCCCCATCCCCGTCAAATACATCACGCACCGCTCAAACCCAAGTCCAAACCCGGAGTGACGCACAGAGCCATATTTCCTGAGATCCAGATAGAACCCATAATCCGCCTCATTAAGCTCAAGCTCCCGCATCCTGGTCACAAGCTTCTCATAATCATCCTCTCTCTGGCTCCCTCCAATGATCTCGCCAATCCCGGGAACCAGACAATCCATAGCCGCCACAGTCTTCCCATCCTCATTCTGCTTCATATAAAAAGCCTTAATCTCCTTCGGGTAGTCCGTCACAAACACCGGCCGCTTAAACACCTCTTCCGTCAGATACCGCTCATGCTCCGTCTGCAGGTCACATCCCCAGCTCACCTTATAATCAAACTTATCATTATTCTTCTCCAGAATCTCAACAGCCTCCGTATAAGTCACACGCCCGAACTCCGAGTTCATCACACCCTTCAGCCGTTCCAGAAGCCCCTTGTCCACAAACTGATTAAAGAAATCCATCTCCTCCGGAGCCTCATCCAGCACATACTGAATCACATACTTCAGCATAGCCTCCGCAATCTCCATATTATCATCCAGATCCGCAAAGGCCATCTCCGGCTCAATCATCCAGAACTCCGCCGCATGGCGTGTCGTATTGGAATTTTCCGCCCGAAAGGTAGGACCAAACGTATAAATATTCCGAAAAGCACAGGCATACGTCTCCCCGTTCAGCTGCCCGCTCACCGTAAGATTCGTCTCCTTCCCAAAGAAATCCCGGCTGTAATCCACAGCCCCCTCATCCGTCAGCGGCGGATTCTTCGGATCAAGCGTGGTCACCCGGAACATCTCCCCGGCGCCCTCACAGTCACTTCCCGTAATCAGCGGCGTATGCACATACACAAACCCCTGCTCCTGAAAAAACCGATGAATCGCATAAGCAACCAGCGATCTCACCCGGAACACCGCCTGAAACGTATTCGTCCGCGGCCTTAGATGCGAGATTGTCCTCAAATACTCAAAAGAATGACGCTTCTTCTGCAAAGGATAATCCGGCGCAGAGTCACCCTCCACCATCACCGAATCCGCCTGAATCTCAAAGGGCTGCTTCGCCTCCGGCGTAGCCACCAGCTTCCCCTTCACAATCACTGCCGCTCCCACATTCAGCTTAGAGATCTCCGCAAAATTCTCCATCGTATCATGATAAACCACCTGCAGCGTATTAAAATAAGACCCGTCATTAATCACCAAAAACCCAAAAGCCTTAGACCCCCGGTTACTCCTCACCCATCCCACAGCCTCAATCGCCTTATCCAGATAAGCCTCACTGTTCTTATACAACTCTTTCACCGTAATAAAGTTCATAATTCAATCCCCTCTATACTCTTAATCTAATCCCGCAATATCCCTCACAAAACTCCTGTGCAAAAGACACCGCTTCAAAAACAGCAATCAAAAACACCACACATATTTTGCCATTTACGATAGTATACCTCATTTCTCCCCCACCTGCAACCAAACATTTATGTATTTTTCCCAACCTTTTTCCCAAAACCCACCCCACAAAAATCCGGCGGAAAGCCAAAGAGCCCTCCGCCAGATTAAAAACTCAATCTTCACCTAAGGATTCACAGTCCCGCCATTGGTTGTCGTATTCCCGTTCCCGGTCACATCGTCCACCGCATCCTCAACACCGTTCACAACATCATCCACGCCATCCATTACATCATCACCAAGATCATCCACAACCCCGTCGCCGTTGGTACCGTTCGTAGTTCCGTCATTGACAGTACCATCGGTCGTCCCATTGGTCGTACCGTTGTTAGTCCCGTTCGTTGTACCATTGGTCGTACCGTTTGTAGTCCCATTGGTCCCATTCGTCGTTCCCTCATTCGTTGTGTCATTCCCCGGTGTATCCGCAGCGTTGTTGTCGGAATTTCCACAAGCCGCGGTCACCAGAATCATTACCAAAAGCAGCGCCCCGGCCGTGTACTTTCTGAACATTTTCATAATAAAAGTCTCCTTTCTTGCTCTTTGCTACCATTATGAGCCATTTACAAGACTTTTATTCAAAAACAGAAAATGTTTTTGCAGTAATTTTTCAAATTTTTAAGACAACTCAAAAGCTCCCGTATAAAGCTGGTAATACTTCCCGCGTTCCGCAATCAAATCTTCATGCGTTCCGCGCTCAATAATCCGCCCCTGCTCCAGAACCATAATCACATCGGAATTTTGCACCGTAGAAAGCCTGTGGGCAATCACAAACACCGTCCTGCCCGTCATCAGACTGTCCATACCCCTCTGAACAATAACCTCCGTCCGAGTATCAATACTGGAGGTGGCCTCGTCAAGAATCAAAACCGGCGGATCGGCAATGGCCGCCCTCGCTATCGTCAGAAGCTGACGCTGCCCCTGTGACAAATTGGCTCCGTCGCCGGAAATCATCGTGTCATAGCCCTGGGGCAGATGACGGATAAAGGTATCCGCTCCGGCCAGCATAGCCGCGCCCTTCACCTCCATATCCGTGGCATCCAGTTTTCCATAACGGATATTGTCCGCCACAGTGCCTGTGAACAAATGACTGTCCTGAAGCACCATACCAAGGGAGCGGCGCAGATCCGACTTGCGGATCTTATTGATATTAATCCCGTCATACCGTATTTTTCCATCCTGTATATCATAAAAACGATTAATCAGATTGGTTATGGTTGTCTTGCCTGCTCCCGTGGCTCCCACAAATGCCACCTTCTGGCCGGGCTTTGCAAAGAGCTTGATATCGTGGAGCACCATTTTTTCCTCCGTATAACCAAAGTCCACGCCGTCCATAACCACATCCCCCTTCACCTCCGTATAGGTAAGAGTTCCGTCGTGATGAGGATGCTTCCAGGCCCAAACGCCGGTACGCTCGGGAACCTCCACAAGCTCCCCGTTTTCATAACGGGCATTGACCAGCGTCACATAGCCACTGTCCTGCTCGGAAGGCTCATCCATCAACTCAAAGATACGTTCCGCTCCGGCCAGCGCCATAATAATGGAGTTAAACTGCTGGGCCACCTGGGTGATCGGCTGGGTAAAGCTCCGGTTCAGCTGCAGGAACGAGGCCAGACCGCCTAAAGTCAGACCGCCCACGCCGCCGATTGCCAGAAGCGCGCCCACCATTGTAGTCAGAACATAGCTGATATTTCCGATATTTGCCATTACAGGCATTAAAACACTGGCGTAAATATTGGCATTGCTTGCGCTTTCAAACAGCTGATCGTTCAGCTCCTTAAACTTCCGCTTGGCTTCCTCCTCGTGGCAGAATACTTTTACTACCTTCTGCCCCTCCATCATTTCCTCAATATAGCCGTTGACCGCTCCCAAATCCTTCTGCTGCGCCACAAAATAAGCGCCGGACCTTCCGCCGATATGCTTAATCACCTGGGTCATAATCACAATCATCACTACAACCAGAAGCGTCAGGTGAGGGCTTAGGCTTACCATAGAAATAAATACACTGACAATGGTGATGCCGGAGGATAAAAGCTGAGGAATACTCTGGCTGATAAGCTGCCGCAGGGTATCCGTGTCATTGGTGTATATACTCATAATGTCCCCGTGGGAATGAGTATCAAAATAAGGGATGGACAAGGTTTCCATATGAGAAAACAAATCATTTCGGATTCTCGTAAGGCTGCCCTGGGCTACCGTAATCATCAGACGGTTATAGAGATAGGTAGAAGCCGCTCCCGTCAGATAAATAAGGGCCATCATGGACAATGCCTTTAAAAGAGGGGTAAAATCCGGTGTATCGGAGCCAATCAGTGGTGTTATATAGCCGTCTATCAGGGTCTGCAAAAACAGATTTCCCCGAACATTGGCCAGCACGCCCACCACAATTCCCACAACCACAAAGATACAGTGAACGGGGTATGCCTTTACTACCAGATCAAAGAGGCGCTTCAATGTGCGCCCGGGATTCTTGGCCTTGGGGCCTTTTTTCATTCCTTTTCCATGTCCCATAGGACCTCTTGGGCCTCTCGCCTGATTACTGCTCATCTGCATCTCCTCCCTTCTGCTGAGATTCATATACCTCGCGGTAAATGGCATTGCTTTCCATAAGCTCCTCATGAGTGCCGATGCCGTCAATCTGCCCGTCATTTAATACGATAATTTTATCCGCATCCTGCACGGAGGATACACGCTGGGCAATGATCAGCTTGGTGGTATCGGGAATTTCCTCCCGGAATGCTTTGCGGATCATGGCGTCGGTGTGAGTGTCTACCGCACTGGTGGAATCGTCCAGAATCAAGACCTTCGGTTTTTTCAGCAATGCCCTGGCGATACAGAGACGCTGCTTCTGTCCGCCGGATACATTCGTACCGCCCTGCTCGATGTAAGTGTCGTACTGCTTGGGGAATTTTTCAATAAATTCATGCGCACAGGCCAGCTTACAGACACGGATAAGCTCCTCATCCGATGCCTCCTTATCGCCCCACCGGAGATTTTCCTTGATGGTGCCGGAAAACAGGACATTTTTCTGAAGCACCATTGAAACCTCGTTTCGCAGCGCTTCCAAATCGTACTCCCGGACATCCAGTCCGCCTACCTTTACACGCCCGCCTGTCACATCGTAGAGCCTGGGAATGAGCTGCACCAGGGTAGACTTGGCGCTTCCGGTTCCGCCTAAGATTCCGATGGTCTCACCGGAACGAATTTCCAGATTTACGTGGGACAGGTGGAGATTTTCCTTATCTCCGTGATAGCTGAAGCAGACGTCTTCAAAGGCGATGGAGCCGTCCTTTACTTCTTTTTGCGCTTTCCCGTCCTCTTTGCTGGTCAGATCACTCTTTTCCTCCAGGACGCCGCAGATACGCTCGGCGGAGGATTTTGCCATAGAGATCATTACCGTGACCATTGCAATCATCATCAGGCTCATGAGAATGTTCATGGTGTAAGTGAACATGCTCATCAGATCGCCGGTTGTCATGCCGCCTACCACAATGGTCTTTGCACCCAGCCAGGAGAGCAGAATGATACAGGTATACACTGTAAACTGCATGATAGGCATCATGCTGACCATGACCTTCTCCGCACGGATGGAGCAGAGGTACAGGGCGTGGGAGGCTTTTTTGAATTTTTCCGTCTCGTGATCCTCGCGGACGTAAGCTTTTACCACGCGGATACTTGTCAGGTTTTCCTGTACGCTGGCATTGAGTCCGTCGTATTTTTCAAACATTTCCCGGAAGTAGGGGCCTACCTTTCCCATAAGGAAGATAATCACGCAGCCCAGGAAAATAAGTGCGCCTAAGAATACCAGGGCCAGGCGCGCGTTGATGAGAAATGCCATCGTCATTGCCGTTATCAGTGTGATGGGCGCCCGGGTGAACATACGCATAATCATCTGAAATGCATTCTGTACGTTGGTTACGTCTGTGGTCAGTCTTGTGACCAAGCCGGCTGTGGAGAAGCGGTCAATGTTGGAGAAGGAAAACTCCTGTATCTGGCCGTACATGGCTTCCCGCAGATTTTTTGCAAAGCCGGTGGAGGCGATAGAAGCCTGCTTCGCTGCCATAGCTCCGCAGAACAGGGAGGCAAAGGATACGGCCAGCATAACCAGTCCTACCTTTACCACGTAGCTCATATTTCCTGTACCGAGACCGTCGTCGATGATGCTTGCCATCAGACGGGGGATGATCATTTCCAGAATGACCTCCACGATTATGAAAACAGGAGCTGATATTGCTATATTTTTGTATTCGCCGATGTATTTTTTTAGTGTTTTGAGCATATAAACCTCCTATTATAAGTCGCTGCGCGACGGCACTAAAGGGTAAAGTTCCGTAATCTTATTCCAGTTCTGACAAACTTTTTAATATCCGCTCCAGCAGTTCGGAGAACTGTCTGCGCTCCTCCTCTGTCATGCAGCCGTAGATTTTGTCGTCCATCTGGTGCATTTCTTCGCGCATCTCCTGCATCAGACAGCGGCTTTTTTCCGTCAGCTCTATGATACGGAAGCGCTTGTCGTCTTCTTTTGTTTTCCGTACAATAAAGCCTTTCTCCTCCAAACGGTTTAAAATCCCTGTGACGGTTGGATTTTTTAAGTGAAACCATTTTTCAATCTCCCGCTGATGAATCGGCTCTCCTTCGTGGAAACCCAGATAAAAAAGGATTTCCTGCTGGGATGAGGTGAGATTGTATTTCAGCAGATGCTTATTTCTTCTTTCCTCAAAGGTTTTATGAATCATTTTGAGCTGTTTGTTAATTGTATTCAGCTCTCTTTGCATAAGGCTGTCACCTCCTTTTTTGATGGAGTGTATCTTTGAAAAGTTAATGAATATGGTATCCTGTTCTTGGAGCTTATTGCTATAAAGTTCGGAAGTAAAATGTTTTGTATTCTTTATTGGCTTGACGCATAATCCTGGGCGCAAAAATATATAGCGCGGTATACATTAAATATATATCACGCTATATATTAATACCCAAATGTTGGATTGTCAATAATGGAATTATGAAAATTTTGTGAAATTCATTTCCTTTCCTATCACAATTGCCTTTGCATTGGCGCTGTGGCCGATCTCGTTTGTCTTGGCAATGGGCAGTTCTTTTCCTGCATACCGCTTTACCAGCTCTGTCATGGAGGGGAGGGCTTTTTCCTCTTCCATCTTTGTAAAGGTTCCCAGAAGGATTCCGTTTATCTGTTCGAATACGCCTATTTGCTTTAACTGATTCAGATAGGCCGTCATCTGGGGAACAAGGCCGCCGAGACTTTCCAAAAGCAGGATTTTTCCATTCATGTCCGGCCAGTAAGGGGTGCCTGCCAGCTTCAAAAGGCAGCGGATATTTCCGCCCACGACAATGCCCTGCATGGAGTTCTTTTGTATCATACTGTAACGGAAGGAAAACAAGTCCGGTTTTTCCTCGAATATGCTTGCAAAAAAATTGGCCGCCTGCTCCTGTGCATTCGGGGAGATAAGATTCCGCACCTGGTAAAGTACGGACGGCTTTTTTGTTTTTGTATAGATTGCATTTATGATTGTTGTCAGATCGCTGTAGCCCCAGAATACGGCATTGCTTTTGGCTATCACATCGTAGTCCAGAAAGGGAAGAATCTCATTGGCAATGTCGCCGCCGGAGATGTCAAAAACCGCCCGGATCTCCGGGTTCCGGTAAAAGTTCATCAGGCTTTCGGCGCGTTCTTTTCCTGTGCCGCTGAAGACGGATTCTTTTTCGTAGATGCAGTCCCCGAAGATAGGGATTAGGCCGAGATCTGATAGGGTGGCTTGCAGCTTGTTTAGTTTTTCGCGGTATGTTTGCGGCTGCGCATTGGAACAGGCTGTTATGGCCACTTTTGTATTTTTGTTCATTTTTCTGTTCCTCCTATCTCAATATTTGAAATTTGTCAATATATCTCCCGATATATTTTTATATTTATATATCATCATCCATGATTGGATGGAATGATTGGTGATGGTGTCCTGCCGATTCATATCC